>NZ_CP166185.1:0-17500 GCF_041228365.1 Methanothermobacter sp. KEPCO 2
GACTCGGGAAGGGCAGGCGGGATAGCCCCGATGATCGTATCAAGCATATACGTCACCCTCATCGCGGGAATAATCGCGACTCCACTTGGTGTCGGGGCGGCTGTTTACATGGCGGAATACGCCACAGAGGAAAGGATAGTGAAGCTCATAAAGTTCGGTGCAGAGACACTGGCCTCCATACCATCAATAGTATTCGGTCTCTTTGGCCTGGCATTCTTCGTTGTATTCCTGGGTCTCGGATGGTCAATCCTTTCAGGGGGCCTTGTACTGGCACTCATGGCCCTTCCAACAATCTTCCAGGTTTCCCAGGTGTCCATTGAGACCGTCCCACAGTCATACAGGGAGGGGAGCCTGGCACTGGGTGCCACAAAATGGGAGACCATCTACCGTGTCGTTGTACCTGCAGCACTGCCAGGTATAACCACAGGAGTTATACTTGGGATGGCAAGGGCGATATCAGAGGCGGCAGCGGTCATGTTTGTTGTTGGATCGGCGCTTGCAATGCCCATCTCCATATTTGACCCTGGAAGACCCCTACCACTCCATCTCTATATAATAGCCACAGAGGGGCTTTCACTCAAAAATGCATATGGAACCGCAGCGGTCCTCGTAATAATCGTGCTCCTCATCACGGTTCTCACGAACACTCTTGTTGATAGATACAGAAGGAAGATGATGGGAAGATAGGTGATCTTATGTACAGAATTGAAGTTGAAGACCTCAACGTTTACTTTGACGAGGCACACATCCTCAAGGATGTGAACCTGAAGATTCCAAAAAACACCGTCACGGCCCTTATAGGGCCCTCAGGTTGTGGGAAGTCCACATTCATCAGGACACTCAACAGAATGAACGACGTCATCCCGGGATTCAGACACGAGGGACATGTATACCTTGATGGCGTGGACATCTATGACCCCCAGATGGACGTTGTGGAGCTCAGGAAGAAGGTTGGCATGGTCTTTCAGAAGCCCAACCCCTTCCCAAAGTCAATATTTGAGAACGTGGCCTACGGGCTCAGAGTTCACGGCTACGATGACAGGGACTTCATAGAGGAAAGGGTGGAGGAGAGCCTCAAGGCAGCGGCACTCTGGGACGAGGTCAAGGATAAGCTTGATAAGTCCGCCCTTGGTCTCTCAGGTGGTCAGCAGCAGAGACTCTGCATCGCAAGGACCATAGCGATAGAGCCAGAGGTCATACTGATGGACGAACCATGCTCAGCCCTTGACCCCATATCCACCACCAAGATAGAGGACCTCATTCACAAGCTGAAGAGGGATTACACCATAATCATAGTCACCCATAACATGCAGCAGGCAACCAGGGTCTCAAAGTACACGGCGTTCTTCCTGCACGGTGAAATAGTTGAAAGCGGCCTTACTGAGGAGATATTCATAGAACCCCGGGATAAGAGAACCGAGGACTACATTACAGGAAGGTTTGGATGAAAAGCTTGAGTGGTGAAGTAATTGATTGGTGTTATCCTTGAAAACAAACTTTCAAAGGTGCTGAATGAGGCTGTTGAATATGGTAATGTGACATCTGAGAGGGTCAGGAACGCGGTATCCAGCTATATTAGGAAGGATGTTGAAACCGCTGAAAGGATAATAGAGGAAACATCAGGTGTTAATGAGGAGAGCTACAGGATAGAGGATGACTGTCTCAAAATCATCGGACTCCACCAGCCTGTAGCAAAGGACCTCAGGCTCGCCTCTGCAATACTCAGAACAGCAATTGAACTTGAAAGGATAAACATACTCTCAGCCTACATTGCAAGGTATGCCATTGACAGCACCGACACCGTCATACCACCCCATATTGAGTTCATGTCACAGACCATCCAGGACATGATAAATGACGCCCTCGGAGCCCTCATGAACAGGGACATACAGCTACTCAAGAGGTCCACCAAGAATTATCTCCAGCTGCAGGAATTCTATAACCAGCTCCATGATTCGCAGGGGGAGTTCATGGAGTCAGGTAACCTGGTTCTGGTTGCAAGGAACCTTCTCAGTATGGGACACCATGTTATGGGGATGGACGACAGGATAGCATACCTCATAGTGGGTAAGAGGGTTATACATCACAAGGTATTCTACAGCGTGCTCATGAAATAGTTTGGGGGGATTTAATGTGGCTGCCATTTGATAACCCTAAAAAAATGGATTACAGGGCCCTCAGGAGTTCATCACTCCCTGAGTTTTCATATATCAGGATTTTAAGCGGTGAAAGTGAGGCCATAGTCTTCATAATGAAGGAGATGATAGTTGGGGCCTGGCACCTCAACCTCAGCACACTTGAGGAGTCACACAGCCACAAGGCAATGGAGAAGATAGAAATAAATGATGATTCAATCATTGAGGTCTATGAGGCTGACGAGGACCTCTTCAGCACACTCATTGAACTCAACGATGAATCAAAACTTTCAATACCCCTTGAGGCAGATATAATAATCAATGAGATGTTCATGGATGTCTCCTCAAGGGATGAGCTCCTTGAAAGGTACAGGATAAGGGTTCCAAGTGATGAGTCAATTGAAAGACTTATCAGTGACTATAAATCCAAGGAGGACTTTTAGATGGAGAAGAAATATCCGCGGATACTCTTCCGCAAGAAGCTTAAGGACCTCAGAAAGGACATGGAGGAAGTTTCCCAGAAAACCCTCAAGACACACAAGACTGCAATTGACCTCCTGATGGAATACGATGATGAGAAGAAGGAGAAGGTCATCAGGAACAGTAAGATAATTGATGAAATGGTCTTTAACCTTGAAAGAAAATCAATAAGTTTAATAGCGGCTGAACAGCCAGTTGCACGTGATCTGAGATTCATAGAGGCATGCATCAAGGTTGGGAGCCACCTTAAGAGGATAGGTTACCTCTCAGCCAATATAGCAGAGGCCGCTGAGAAACTGAAGGATGAGGAGATACCCAGAAAGCCAATGGAGGACCTCAAACACATGTCTGACTTTGTCCAGATGATGCTGTCCAAGGGTATCTACGCATTCCTGGACCAGAACATGGACATGGCACGCGAGCTCAGGCACGATGATGATAAGGTGGATGACCTCTTTGACCAGACACTGGAGCATGTAACAGCAAGCATGTTTGAGGATAAGGAGGCAATATCCTACCTTGTTAACCTTCTGTTCATAGCGAGGTTCCTTGAGAGGGTTGGTGACAGGGCTGTTAGCATCGCGGATAGAACAATTTTCATGATAACCTGTGAAAAGCCATGATCAAATCCAGATGGCTGCTTCCATCCATAATCTTCTTTTTATTTTTAGCACTGGCACTTTTCCTATTTTCATGGACAGCCAACCCATTCTATCTTTTCAATTTCCTTTACATTGGCTCTCTGGTGGCTGCCGGAATTTATCTTATGGGCGCAGAGTTTCAGCACGGCAGGTCGCTGGTTCAGCTGGCTGTTGGAAGCTACATGCTCCTCTATCTTGGAATTTTAAGAGCCGAAAACATGCAGATTGAGGGCTTCTGGTACTACCTCTTCCTTGGAGTATTCCAGGGCGCTGTGATACACTATGCGATTGCAAAGATTTCTGGACCAATCCTCTTTGGAAGGGGATGGTGTGGATATGCGTGCTGGACCTCAATGATACTTGACCTACTGCCATACCGGAGGTCTGGTGGCAGAAGAAGACGCTTTCTGGGCTACGTAAAATATATGCTGTTTTTAATAGCCCCTGTAACCGTTTTTCTGATTTTAAATAGGGCGGATAATCCTGATACCGTGATGTTCTGGGCATTCATTGCAGGAAATGTAGCCTATTACGTTACCGGAATTGCCCTTGCAGTTGCGCTTCGTGACAACAGGGCCTTCTGTAAGTACATATGCCCTGTAAGCATTTTTCTTAAGGCATCATCCTACCTTGCAGTCCTGAGGGTTAGATTTGATGAAAATAAATGCAGAAATTGCATGAAATGCCTTGCAGAATGCCCAATGGATGTTGATATGAGGTCAAATAGCAGAAGAAGAACCAATGGAACAGACTGCATACTCTGCATGAGGTGCATCTCGATCTGCCAGGAAAAAGCCCTCCATCTGTAATCAATCGTCCCTGATGGTGGCTGTGGCTCTCCTTGCTGCCCAGCACTGTATGCAGACACCCACTGGCAGGCCGGCGGTGTGTGTATGGGCTGTCCTTATCTTAACATCCAGTGCCGTTGTTTTACCACCCATACCCATGGGGCCACTCCCTGCCTCATTTATTGAGTCAAGTATGTCTTCTTCCAGGGATGCCAGTTCTTTTACAGGGTTTCTCTCCCCCACCCTTCCAAGGAGGGCCTTCTTTGCAAGTTTCATTGCAAGGTCTGATGAGCCGCCGATTCCCACACCCACAATCACGGGTGGGCAGGGTTTTCCACCGGCTCTGAGGACGGTCTCAACAACAAAGTCCCTGACACCTTCAACACCGTCACCTGGAAGCCCCATGAGGAGCGCATTGTTGTTCTCTGATCCAAAACCCTTGGGGAATACCGTTATTTCAAGTCCATCAAGGTCCTCTGCAATTTCAACATCCACCTGTGGAATAAGATTCCCTGTATTTGTCCCGGTATTCTCCCTTGTGAGGGGGTCAACAACGTTTGGTCTGAGGGGGACCTCCTGTGTGGCCCTCTCAACCCCCGCGGCTATGCCCCCGTAGAGGTTTTCAACCTCAACGTTCCCCATCCTCACAAACACTATTGGGAGCCCTGTATCCTGACATACAGGTACCTCCATCTTCCTTGCAAGTTCAATGTTATCAAGGATGGCCTTGAGGTTCAGGAGGGCGATCTCGTCCTCCTCGTTGAGGTAGGCCTTTTTCAGTGCAAGGGTGACGTCATCGGGGATTCTGATAACGGCCTCCCTGAACAGACGGCACACTGTCTCCTCAACCATCTCCTGCCTGATCATGGAATCACCCAAAAAATAGTTTGGTCAGTATCTCATGAGATTTTTGAGACGTTTAAGTTCCCCTGTTATCTTGTCCCTCTTGGCAGCCATCATATCCTCTGAACTCTCACTGAGGGCCTTTTTGGGGCATACCATGACGCAGAGGGGCTTCTCACGATCAACACAGAGGTCACATTTCACTGCAACACCCCTCTCATTGATGGTTATGGCACCAATGGGGCAAGCGTCCCGGCAGAGACCGCATCCAATGCATTTATCCTCAAGGATGACGACTGCACCATCCACCTCAACTATGGCATCCTCCGGGCAGATGTTGAGGCAGGGGGCCCTTTCAGGTGCGCAGTGCATGCAGAATATGGGGACACCATCAATGACCCGTATGGCGTTCCTGGGGCATATCCTCTCACACTTCATGCACTCATCGCACAGTTCCGGATTTGAAACCAGTTCTCTCATGAAACTCCACCTATTCAAGCTTCTGCCGGGCCTTCCTTTTCGCTGTCAGTATGCTGAGGATATCAGTCCCTTTCTGGCCCTTGCCGATACCTGACATTCTGGATACGAACTCCTTCTGCCTTTCAAGTTTCAGTTTCTCAGTGTCAACAACACTCAGAGCCCTCCTTGAGCAGGCCTTAACGCATGCCGGCGTGTCAAGGTCAGGGCACTGGCTGCATTTCTGGGCCTTCCGATCCTCCATGACAACTGCTCCAAAGGGGCATACCAGCATGCAAAGTCCGCAGCCGATGCACCTCTCAGGGTCAACCTCGTCCTGGATGGCATCTGTTGGGCACACTGTCCTGCAGGGGGCGTCCTCGCACTGCTGGCATATGATGGGGTAGTAGAGGCCCTCAAGTTCCCTTATCATTATTCTTGAGGCGCCGTAGAGTTTCTTGCAGGCCTCCTCACAGTCCCCGCAGCCGTCACAGAGTTCCGGTTGAATGATGATCTTCTGCAATTCAATCCCCCGTTATATCCTGAGCTCCTGGCACACGCTGTCAACGTATTCCTGGATCTTTGCCTTCTGTTCCTCTGTGAGGTGCCTGAACCTTTTCTGGGCGTTCAGGTACTCTTCAACGGGTTTCCTCTGAACTGGCCTGTAGGTTACGCGGAAGTCACCATCCTCTATCTCGTAGAGTATCCAGGAACCGGTTTCAACGGCAAGTCTTCCGAGTTCCACGGTCTTTGAGGGATCGAAGCCCCACCCTGTTGTGCATGGCTGATGCAGGTGTATGTAGGCTGGACCCTCAATGTCCCTTGCCTTTCTCACCTTCTCCATGAAGTCCTCAGGGTATGATATTGATGCTGTTGCAACGTAGGGGACACCATGAGCCGCCATTATGAGGGGCATGTTTTTCTTTGGCCTGTCCTCACCGAAACTCTCCTTTCCATGTGGTGATGTGGTGGTGGATGCACCGTAGGGTGTTGAGGCACTCCTCTGTATACCTGTGTTCATGTAGGCCTCGTTGTCATAGCAGATGTATATTATATTGTGACCCCTCTCCATTGCACCGGACAGGGCCTGCATTCCAATATCTGCTGTCCCACCATCACCTGCGAACGCCACAACGTTAACGTCACTCCTGCCTCTGGCCCTGAGGGCCCTTTCAACGCCTGATGCAACTGCGGCAGCGTTTTCAAATGCAACATGGATCCATGGTATTTCCCAGGATGTTTCAGGGTAGGGGGTTGTGATAACCTCGAGGCATCCTGTTGATGAGACCGCAACGGTGTTCTTACCGAGAACCTTGAGAGCAAGTCTGACCCCCACTGTTGCACCGCATCCGGCACATCCACGGTGCCCAGGGGCCAGGAATTCTTCTTCAGGTATTTTCATTGTGATTCCTCCTTAAGTCCGATCCAGCTGACACTCCTTTCTGGGTTTTCTGTCTTTCTGACAATTTCCATGATGTGTTCAGGTGTTATGTCTCTTCCACCGAGGCCCACAATGAACCCGTAGACCTCCTTGTCAGGTAGCAGGGCCTTTAACTCGGTGTGGAGAGCACCACCAACACTGAAAGTTATATTTTTATCCAGAACAGCAATCTTATGGGCATTGCTGACTGCCTTTTTGATCTCCTCAGCAGGGAATGGCCTGTGTACCCTCACCTTCAGGAGCCCCACAGATTTGCCTTCCTCCCTCATATCATCAATAACCTCTCTGAGGGTGCTGCAGACTGAGCCCATGGCCACCAGGATTATTTCGGCATCCTCGCAGCGGTACTCCTCAACGAATCCGTATTCTCGCCCGAACATTTCACTGAATTCCTGACAGGCCTTTGCAATAACCTTTCTTGACCTCTCCATTGCCATTTCTACCTCATAGCGGGCCTCCATGTAATAGTTTGGATCGGTGAATGTACCGAGTGACATTGGTTCGTCAGGGTCAAGTATTGCCTGTGGCTGGAATTCTGGCAGGAATGTGTCAACCTCATCCTGTGATGGGATGTCCACGGGCTCCACGGTGTGTGTCAGTATGAAACCATCCAGACAGACCATGCTTGGAAGGAGAACGTCCCTGTCCTCTGAAACCCTGTAGGACAGCAGAACTGAGTCAAGGGCTTCCTGCCCACTTTCTGCGTATATCTGCATCCATCCAGAGTCCCTTTCAGCTATCGAATCCTGGTGGTCATTCCATATGCTGAGTGGGGCTGATAGGGCACGGTTGGCATTTGCCATGACAATGGGGTTCCTGAGTCCGGCTGCAGCATATACTATCTCATGCATGAGCGCAAGGCCCTGGGATGATGTTGCTGTGAAAACCCTCACACCTGCACCTGATGCACCCACACATGCGCTCATGGCGCTGTGCTCTGACTCGACCCTTATGTACTCGGCATCGAGTTCACCATCAGCCACGAATTTTGCAAGGTACTCTGATATTGAGGTCTGGGGTGTTATCGGGTAAACAGGGATGACCTTTGGCTTTGCAAGTTTTGCTGCTTCTGCAACGGCCTGATTTGCGGATATAACCTTAAGAACCATTTAGAGTCTCTCCTATTTTTCTCTCTCCATCTTAATTGCCTTAACAGGGCATTCCTCTGCGCATATCCCGCATCCCTTACAGTAATCGTAGTCAATCTCATGCTCCTTATCTATGCAGCCTTCGGGACAGAAAAGGATGCAGTTATCACAGTCTATACATTTATCCTTATCAAGGAATGGTTTGAATGTTCTCCAGCTCCCCGTCTTGTTTTTACGGGTGCTTCCTGGTTCTCTGACGGTTGCTCCAAGTGATTCCATTATGTTCACCCTGAGTGTTTCATTTTTTCATAGGCTATCCTTGCAGCCTCTGCGTTTTTATCCCCAATCTTTCCGGGGAATGTTTCTTTGATAATCTTTATGAGTGAATCTATGCTTACAAGACCGGTTACACCTGCAAATGCCCCGAGCATTACGGTGTTAACGATTGGTCTTCCAAGGTTCTCGAGGGCAATGCCTGTGGCGTCAATGGTGTGGACCTCAGCTTTCTCTGAGGTGAAGGTACCTGCAGTATTGAGTACAACCACACCATCCTCCTTCAAGCCTGAAAATACGTCAACCACATCAACAAGTCCCTCATCGAGAACAACAACATAATCGGGATTGTAAACCTGATACCTTCTCCTGATGGGTTTATCATCAATCCTTGTGAAAGCCATAACTGGAGCGCCTCTACGCTCAACACCGAAGAATGGAAAGGCCTGTGAGTATTTACCGTCTTCAAAGGCAGCTTTAGCTAGAATCTCTGCCGCTGTAACAGCGCCCTGGCCACCGCGTCCATGAAAGCGAATTTCGATCATAGTCTACCTCCATTTCTCATTGTTAATCATTATAAATTTTTAATATATATACATGTTGGTCAATTAAAATTAATAGGGGTAATGAAATGAGAGTCCTTATAATCACAGGAAAACTTGCATCAGGGACTGTGAGGGAGGCAGTGTCAGCTTCAAGCCATGAGATTCATGTTCACGTGGTTAACACTCCCATAGCGGCCTTTTTAACACCACGCAGAATAATATCTGAAATCCATAACATTAACTTTTCGGATGGAGCACCCGACATGATAATCGTACCCGGCCTCATACCCAAGGACGTAAAGGTGGTATGGGAAGAAACAGGCATACCTGCCTATAAGGGACCAACAGATGCCGCTGACCTCCCCATAGTTCTTGACATGCTTGATGAACTTGAACTCTCAACAAGGAAACCAGCCGACAGACTCATTGAGGAGGAGCAGAGGCGGAGGGCCCTCCAGTTCATAGAGGAATTTGAGAACGATGCTGAAAAGAGAAAGGGGCTGCTTGAGAGGGATGAAAACATACTCATAGGTAACCTTCCAGTGGGAAGGGACTTCCCCATGAGGGTCCTGGCAGAGGTTGCCAATGCCCCTCTCCTTCTGAAGGAAGGGAAACTCAGGGAAAGGATTGAATACTTCATAAGAAGTGGCGCGGACATGATTGACCTTGGAATGCTGGCCGGCGAGGACAACTCAGATTTGCTTCCTGAAATAATCGAGACGGCACGCTCAGCTGCCCCGAACATACCCCTCAGTGTGGATAGCCTCAACCCCCCTGAAATTGAGGCTGCAGTGGATTGCGGCGTGGACATGGTCCTGAGCCTGGACCTTGGAAACTACAGGGACATTATACAGTCACTCAGAAAAAACAGTGTACCTGCAGTGATCCTACCAACAGACTACAGCGAGGGATGGGTCCCTGAAACGGTTGAGGAGAGGGTTGAGGCCCTGGAGAAACTCAAGGGAAAATGCAGGGGTATAGATGTAATAGCAGACCCTGTACTTGATCCGGTAAACAGCAGGAGCATAGTGGAGTCTGTGATGGCATGCAGAATGTACACAGAGAGAAACCCCGACCCTGTGTTCTTTGGTGTTGGGAACGTGACTGAACTCCTTGACGCTGACTCCACAGGGGTGAATGCGCTTCTTGCTGGTTTTGGAATGGAACTGGGTGTGAGCATACTCTTCACACCAGAGGAGAGCGGAAAAGCACTTGGAAGTGTTCATGAACTCTCGGTGGCATCAAAGATGATGTTCCTGGCCAGACACAGGGGTTCTGTGCCCAAGGACCTTGGAATAAATCTTGTAGTCTTCAAGGATAAGAGAAAACCCAGCAGGATAGTTGAGGAAATCAGTGTACCCACCATTGAGGCAAAGGGGGGTATGAAGTTCGTCAGAGACAGGTGCGGCAGCTTCAAGATCATGGTTGAGGATGGCAGGATAAAGGCGGTACTCTATGATAAAACAGAGCCGGTAATTGCCTTCACATCAGATAGCGCCAAAAGGTTATATGAGGAGATTATAAATAGAAAACTTGTAAGCAGACTTGAACATGCAGCCTACCTTGGAGCAGAATTACAGAAGGCAGAAATAGCCCTGAGGACAGGCAAAGGGTATGTTCAGGATTTTGAACTCTTTGAGAGGTCAGCGCTATTTGAAAATGGTCAGCCTTAATTAAATTGATTCATGCCTTGTTTTTACACATAAGGGAGAGTTTAGATGCAGTGCACCAGATGTGGATCAGAAAGGGTCATAATAAACAGGAAATACTCTGGACAGATGCTCTGCAGTGAATGCTTCATAGAGACCACCAGAAAGAAGGTGATGAGGGATATAAGAAAGTATGGACTTATAGAAAGGGGTGACAGGGTCCTTGTGGGGCTTTCAGGCGGAAAGGACAGTGTCATGGTCACCGACATCCTCGATGAACTCAGGAACCGAAACATAATAGAACTTGAGGCTGTAACCATCGATGAGGGCATATCAGGTTACAGGGAGGATGGTGTAGAGATTGCCAGAAGATTCTGTGCCGAGAGGGGCATACCCCACAGGGTTGTCACGCTGAAGGATTATGCAGGCATAACACTGGATGAAATCATGAAAAACCCCTCAAGGGGAGCATGCACATACTGCGGAGTTTTCAGACGCTGGATACTCAACAGGGAGGCCAGAAAGAGTGGGGCAACAAAGATAGCAACAGGCCACAACCTGGACGATGAGTGCCAGGCCATAGTCATGAATTACCTGGAGGGGAACCTGGAAAACCTCACAAGGATAGGCCCCATGACATCCACGGCCGGCGGGAAGTTCATACCAAAGATCAAACCCCTCAGGGAGATACCTGAAAGGGAGGTTGGAGTGTACGTCCTTGCAAGGGGCCTTGATGTCCACCTTGCAGGCTGCCCCTATGCATCAGGCTCATTCAGGAGGGAAATAGGGGACTTCCTCAAGCAGATATCCGTGAAACGCCCTACCATAATGTACTCCACACTCAGGGGCTTTGATAAAATAAAGGAGATCCTTATAAGGGATATGGATGGCACTAGGAAATCGGGGACGTGTGTAAGCTGCGGTGAACCCTCATCGGGCAGGTTATGTAAGGCATGCACATTCATAAACGAATTAAAGGGTGAATGAAGATGAAGTTCACAGTGATCACAGATGAAGGAAAAAGGATAATGGAATCTGAAGAAAAAAAGAAGATTAAGGACATCCTCCAGGAACTCCAGATCCCACTGGAGACAGCCGTTGTTAAAAGGAACAGCGAGATAGTTATAGAGGAAGAGGAAATATCTGATGGGGATATTATTGAGATAATACGGGTAATCTACGGGGGTTAGGTGGGGTAGTGGATGAAGGTATACTATGAATGCGCTCCATGTTTCCTGAGGCAGGCAAGGGAGGCCCTTGACCTTGCAACGGATGACGAGGAACTCAAACTCCAGGTGATGGTTAAGGTACTTGAACTCCTGAATGAAAGATTCAGGAAGGGCCAGGTATCAAATGAACTCGGAACAGCAATGCACAGGCTCATAAAGGAGATGACAGGCTCGGAGGACCCCTACCTCATGGAGAAGAGGCGGTGCAACGAGATAGCATCCAGGTTCCTGCCACTTGCTGAGGAGTATCTAGAGAAACACGGCGACTTGGAAAGCCATGTTAAGGTTGCAATAACAGGTAACATAATAGACTTCGGGGCCCTGGGACTCGACTTCAACCATGATCAGGGTATTGAGGAGTCACTGAAGGCCCCCCTCAGGATAAACCATGTGCCCTTACTTGAGAAAAAACTTGAGGATGCCTCAGAGGTCCTGTATCTCCTGGATAACACCGGTGAGATACTCTTTGACAGGCCCCTAATTGAAAAGATTGGAGAGTACGGGGTTGATGTGAAGGTTGCAGTTAAGGGAAAGCCCATCCTCAACGACGCATGCATGGAGGATGCAATTGAAGCGGGCCTCCATGAGGTGGCTGAAATCGTAACAACGGGCACAGACTCCGTTGGAATGGTTCAAAGTGATGTATCGGAAGATTTCATGAGGATCTTCGAGGAGGCTGAGGTTGTTATAGCCAAGGGGATGGGTAACTATGAGGGCCTTACAGAGATAGATGCTCAGGGAGACGTTTTCTGCCTTCTAAATGCAAAGTGTCATGCAATCGCAAGGGATCTGGGTGTTGAAAAAGGGGATAACGTGGCTGTGAAACTCTGAACTGTATGTTTCTAGTGGTCTGATATTAGTGGATGTAATTAACTCTTATCTGCTAAATATGCTGGTGGTAGGATGGATGTGATTAAGAAATGGGCCATTTTGGGTGTTCTGCTGGGTTTGATGGTTATACTTCTCATGTACTCAACCCAGCCGCACAACACCCAAGTGAAAAATGAGACCCAGGATAAGGAGTTCAGGTGGTATAACAGTCCCCAGGAGGCCATAGATGAGGCATCAAAGCAGAATAAGAGGGTTATCCTCATATTCTCAGCATCATGGTGTCCATCCTGCAGGAAACTTGAAGAAGAAACCCTACAGAACCAGGATGTTTTAGGGAAGATTTCAGAGAACTACATTGCAGCAAAGATTGACGTTGATTCCAACCCATCGGCAGCATCAAGTTATGGTATCTATGTTATTCCAACCACCATCATACTGGATTCCTCGGGAAATGAGATAGGAAGAAGAGAGGGATACATGGCCCCTGAGGAGTTCATCTCATATCTGGGGTAAAGCCATGCATGAATACATCCTGTCATTTGCTGCAGGGATATTTTCAGCCCTATCCCCATGCATAATCCCTGTTGTACCCATCCTGTTCTCTGAGGCAATTGTGGGGGATAAAAGACAGATTGCATTTTTTTCAGTTGGGTTTGCCTCGGTGTTTCTCTCTGTGATACTGCTAACAGCCGTATTCACAGCGGCCGTGAATTACTACCTCCTCTATCTGCGCATACCCGCATCCCTTGTGATAATAGTCATGGGCGTCTGGCTTCTATCTGAGAAACCCCTCCTTTCATTCAGGGTTCCAGTCACCGAAAATCACCTTCTTCTGGGGTTCCTCACGGCCCTTGCCTGGTCACCATGCTACAGCCCCTACCTGGTAACTGTTATATCATACTCCGCCTTGGAAACAGGGAGGGTTATCCTTAACCTGCTCATCTACACCGGAGGTTTATCAGCGGTACTCATTGCCCTTGTTTTAATGGCAGAGCAGCCGTTTAAAAGGCTCGCGGAAAGGACAGGGGATCTGAGAAAATTTGGAGGTTTCATGGTAATAGCTGCAGGTATCTACATGCTTTACCAGTTGATTGGATGAAAAACTGCACACTTATAATATACAGAAATCTTGAGGTGATGGTCATGAGGGTCGGATTCATAGGTTTTGGGGAAGTTGCATACACCCTCGCCTCGCGGCTCAGGGATGAGGGTGTTGATGTTGTAACCTCCCTTGAGGGCAGGAGCACCAGGACGGTGAAACTTGCAGAAAAAGCAGGGGTCCTTGATGTGCCACAGGAAGAGGTATATTCAGCGGATATTGTCATATCGGCTGTTACTCCTTCAGTGGCTATTGAGGCGGCAAAGAAGGCAGGGGAACATGTAAGGGGGGTGTACGTTGATATAAACAACATCGCACCCCAGACAGTAAGGAAGGCCGGCTCCTTCATAAAAAATGGCAGATTCGCTGACGCCGCCATAATGGGGAGCGTCCGGAGGAAGGGCGCCGCTGTGCTTATAATAGCTGCAGGTGAAGGCGCTGAGGATTTCATGAAACTTAACAGGTATGGCTTGAATATTGAGGTCCGCGGCCAGAGGCCGGGGGATGCATCGGCAATCAAGATGCTCAGAAGCAGCTACACGAAGGGTGTTTCAGCGCTTCTCTGGGAGACACTCCTTTCAGCACACATGATGGGTCTTGAGGAGGACGTCATGGAGGTGCTTGAGTACACTGAGGGCAAGGATTTCAGGGAATCCACGGTTTCGAGGTTGAGGAGTTCCATAATCCATGCAGGAAGGAGATATGAGGAGATGAGGGAGGTTCAGAGCATGCTTGAGGAGGTTATTGAACCCGCGATGCCATCATGCATCATGAGGGTATTTGAAAGGCTCAATGAAATTGATGCCCCACCCGATGCTGATTACAGTGACCTCCTCAGGCTGGTGGCAGGGAAATATCAGCCACCACGTGACGATGAAGATATAAACAGGTAGAAATATAATATCCACTGGTGGGGAAATGAACTCAGACCTTGAAAGTGAATGTGCCGCAAACCTCATGGAACTTGTGGGAAAAAGGGTTGTTGACGTGGAATTCAGGGCCCATGATGATAAATGCTGGAGAATATACATAACCACTGATTCTGGAAGGATAGTGATGACATTCTGCAGGGACTGGAAATGCCCTGTTGTTGAGAAGAGAGATAAAGTTAAAGATCTTCCAGATTCAAGGAAGGCTAATTGATTTTCACAAGGACTCTGAAGCCCTTCTTCCTTTTTCTTACCTTCGCGTGGAACGGTATTATATGTGAATCTATTATGAGTCGAAGATAGGTTGCCATCTGGGCTGAAAGATGAAGAGGACTCCTTATCTTGACACCATTCCTTATCTGGCAGGATAAAATATCGTTCTGGTCAACGTATATGTGGGCATCCATTCCGTCCCTGATGCTCCTTACCTCATGCCTTCTCAGACTCAACCCTGCCTCAAAGGATGATGGGGCGTTCACTTCATGCCTGCCCTCGAGGAACATTTCATTTGCCCTTCCTGAACTCATACCCTCAGTGACCTTCTCTGAGACAAACCAGGCCCTATCAATCAGGTTACCCACCCGCTGATCCGGTGGAATCCACCCCTTCTCGGTGTAGTGTTCAATGAGGTCCCTTACCTCCTCCCTCCTCACATTCATCTCTATTGAACTCATGGCAAGTCTCGTCAGCACGGGACCATACCCTGCCTTTCGGAAGGCGGCCCATATCTGGCCTTCCCTGTAGTATTTCCTGTTTTTCACGATGGAGTTGACGGCGTCTGCATTGAGGTAGGCTATTTTCATCAGTTCCCCGCGGGATAAATTGTTCATTCTTTCCATTATGGCAGCAAGGTTTCTCCTGCCAGGTACGGTTCCCTTTTCTATTTCCCTTTCAAGGATTCTGATGGTTGATTCTGGCAGAACCCTCTGGACACTGGGGGGTATCTCCATATTATTATCAATTATTTCCTGCCGTATCTCCCTCCCGGAAATTTTTGAGCCGTCAACGGTAAGTTCCGGGATTATGTGGAACTTCATTTTCCGTCCGTACTTGCTGTAAAGGAATTCATTAACCGCAAACCACCGTATTACGTTCCTGTTGGGGAGGTCGCGTGGTATACCACTGAACACGCCCCTTGATGCAAATTCCCTCGCCTTTTTGATTATGAGGTCAGGTGAGACATTTGCAGCATCAACATAGTCAACCACACCATCCTCTATCATCATTGCTATCCTTATTGGCACCGTGTATGCAAGGGTCAGGCGGTAGTGGAGTCCATCAATGGGGACAACCCTGTCAGCCCCTGCTGCAAGGGCCATTTCCTTCCTAGCTTCGTATGGAACAAAAAAGGGGGCGTGGTTTGCACTGAAATCCCTGTTGAGGTAAATTACAACCTCATCACCTGTTTCATCTGCTATTTCGCGACCCTTCTCTATGAGTCTCACATGGCCGAGGTGTACTGGATCAAAATCAGCGCTTATGCCAATCATTGCTCATCAGTCCATGAGTTTTTAGCTGTATTCACTGTATTTTATATCCGTGGATGCGGTGGTCTCTGAAAACTTCAACTCAGCCAGCCACTGTGATCTGCATTCGCATTCATAGACAGGTACCCGGGTCTGCTCAAGGTTTGCCCTGATTATGAGATTCTTTAGGTCTCTGTTACATTTTTTGCAGTTGTAAGGGCCTCTGGATGTCCCAAAACCAGATGTATCCATTATGGCAGGTACTGAAACCTTTTCTCTTGTCCTGTTGATTATTTCAATGAGGCTCCATATCCATGGGGGTCTGTAGGAGCCCTTTCTCCAGAGATCCTCCATAATGGTTCCCCGGTGCACTGTTGATGGGCAGAAGGATAGGCGGTCAACACCGACTTTTTCAGCATAAATGGCTGTGGAAATTGCTTCCTCCACAGCCCTTTTTTCTGAGACCAGAATCGGCTTTACAAGGATATACGCCTTCGACCTGACGTTAAAATCCCCTTTAAGGTCACTGATGGTGTTAACTGCCATTTCAAAGTCACTCTTACTGAAACCCTTGTTTATCTTCATCAGCCTTGTCTTTTCATCGCAGGTTTCAAGCCCAATGCTTATCTCAACTATCTTATCACCTGCAAGTTCACAGCATCTTGCAACAGCTTCCTTGTTTATGTACTCGGGCCTGGATTCAAATATTATTTCCTCAACATTTTCCATGGCGCCGAGTCTGCTTAGTATGTGCTCCATTGCCTCCATGGGGAACTCTTCAGGATTCAGGAAACTTCCAGAGGTGAATATCTTGACAGCTGTTTTTTCCTCAAGTTCGTAACGGGAGATGATACCATCGAAGATTTCGATGATCTTGCCTGCATCCACAGGTTCCAGAAACGAGTCAGAGATGTAGCTGCACATTGTACAGCCGCCGGTTTCTGATAGGGCCCATGAGCAGCCTATGGTGGGAAGTATCATAAAAAGGGTCCTTCCCTTGCCGGAGTATAATAGATCTTCCTGGATCCAGCTTGCTGAGAGCTCATCTGGACTTTTTGGTTTTATTTTTTTCAGGGCATTTTTTCTTGTCCTGGATGCTAATTTACTGATCATTTTAATCTATACTGGTTTTTTGGTTTTGTTGACTTTATTTAATTAAGTGAGTGACTGAATAGTGTTTATGTTGATGGATTGTAGGACTTTTTATTTAAATTTAATTCAGACCAGCAAATAGCTTAGAATTAACCGATCAGTGGCTTAGAATTAAGGCAGAGAATAATTTAAAATTAGTAAAATAAAAGGTTTCTGGGATTAGAAGCTTGCTATAACTTCTCCCAGGAGTTTTATTGATTTTTCTTTGTCTGGACCTATTGGTGATCCTGCGACGTACTGGGTTACGCCCATTTCACCGAGGGCTTCAATTTTTGGTATGAATTCGTCAGGTGTACCTACAACTGAGAATGCTTCCATGAGTGCGTCGTCAACTGCACCTATTGCTCCACCAAAGTCCCCTTTACCGAGGAGTTCACCGAATTTTTTACCTGTGTCTGCTGGTAGGCCGTGTCTTTCAAATACTGGTGGTGGTGATCCTGCTGCAATGAATGCAA
>NZ_CP166185.1:25000-135000 GCF_041228365.1 Methanothermobacter sp. KEPCO 2
TTTCGCACAACTGTTTTTTCATCCCCATTCAGCACCACTCCATTCTCAGCATCCACATCGTAGCCTAGATCCCCGCAGCATTCCATGAAGTTGGAACAGTATCTCTTGATATGGAATCCGAGAACAGTATTTGAAAGAAGCCCATTTATTATACTCTCCCTCATCTTTTCAGGGAGTATTTTGAAATAATCCCTCTGTGGCCAGGGGATATGTATGAACTGGCTCAGAAAGACATCACCAACCTTCTTCTTTATGAAACCAGGACATAAGTAGAGGTGATAGTCCTGTAACATAATCAGAGGATTCTTTTCATTTCTTTCAATTTCAGATACAACTTTCTCTGCAAATTTTCTGTTAACATGGACATAACCCTCATCCCAGGCAGTATAGATTTTATCATCGATTTCAGGGGAGTAGGGAGTGTTCCACATGTAGTGCTGGACGAACCAGAGAAGCGGGTTGCTTATGACACTGTAGTATGATTCATACCTTTTACGGTCCACTATAACAAAGGAAACCGTGAACCTTGGATCATCCTCAGGGAGGGGGACCCTGTTTTCAGGGTAACCTGCTGCCACCTCAGCGTCCTCAGCGGTCATGGCGCTGGAGACCCAGACACCGCTGAACTTTTCAACCACAGGCAGCAGGGTCGAAACAAGACCGCCAGCACCTCTCTTCATAACAATTTTTCCATCTTTTCTGAAAAATTCCACCGGCCCCCTGTTGGATACGATAACAGGGTTTTTATCTTCAAGAAACTTCATGCTGCGTTCCTGAAGTTCACTCACCATAAAGATCACTCATCTTACTTTTTAGAAGGTTCATTATATGGCGTGATTTCTTCTGAGTTACCTCAGAGGATTCTGATTCAATATAGACCCTTATAAGCGGTTCAAATCTTGAGGGCCTTATGAGGACGACTCCTGATGGTTCTTCAACCCTTATACCATCTATAAGTTCAATTTTTTTGCCACTGAAGTGTTCAGCAAGCTTTTCAATTAAACTGTCCTTGAATTCGTTGGGACACTCCATGCTGAATTCAACCCTGCTGTACCTCTCCATTCCGGATGCAAGGTTGTGGAGTGTCATGTTCCTATCTGCCATGATCTCCAGCATCTTCAAGAGTGCGAAGGTGGCATCATAGCAGTGCTGGAATTCGGGGAATATGTACATTCCAGGTTCATCACCACCAAAAACAGCATTCTCTGTGTAAACCCTGTTGAGGACATCATTTACTGATGTCCTTATAAGACGTCCTCCGGTGACATTCTCCAGCGCCTTTGATGCAACCACCGAGGACACAATGGGACCATCAGAGGATTTCAGGTAATGGTCTGCGAAAATCGATAGTATGGTCTGGTCCCTTATGAGTTCACCCCTCTCATCTATGAAGAAGATGGTGTCCCTATCGTTATCCAGTATGACACCCATATCTGCGCCGGTTGCCTTCACAACATCTGCTATCATGGATATGCTGGAGGCATTCGCAAGGGGAAAGTTTTTACCAAATAGCGACCCTCTGAATGTTATGTTTATGGTCTGACAGTTGAGCCGGTTGAGTATATCTGCCTCAATGTTCCATGGGGACCCCTCGTCGTACCCCAGGACCACCATAAATTCATGGTTTCCTACAGAGGGGGATATGAATTCAAGTATTGATTTGATATAGGAGTCAAGATAGTTATTGACATATCGAAGCTTTCCAAGTTGATTCCAGTCTGCATAAACTGTGGGGCGTTGTTCAAGTGGAATTTCATGATTGCTGAGGAGTTTTATGTTTATTTCATCTGCTCTGAGTGGGGAGCGCGAGACATTTATCATCAGATGACTGTCAAACCGCTCCATATGATGATGTATAACAGGGACCGTTGCAACACCAAAATCAATAACATCCACTCCAGCAGCCATCAACCCGGTTCCTATGGCTCTCTTTATCATCTGAGACGGTGTATGCGCGTCTCTACCTATCAAGACACGCCTACAGCTTACGTAGTCACCTATCAACATCCCAAGGTTGAGGGCAAACGAGCAGTCTATGTCCCGGTTAACAGAGCCCCTTATATCCTGGACGTACCTTGCCATTGGAATCACTGTTCAGCCACGATGGGATAATCTGAGTCAAGCAGGGAACCTGAGAGTATCCTGAGGTTGTTGCTGACGCTGCAGTGGGACCTGATAATGGTTGATGGTTCCAGAAGGGCACCACGGCCTATAATGGCACACCTTTCAACGATGCAGTTCTCCCTGATATCGCAGAATTCATCAATAACACAGTTTACAAGCTGGGAGCCTTCCTCAATTCTGCTACCATCAAAAATAACAGAACCCCTCACGAAGCTGTCACTTCCCACATAAACTCCGGGTCCAATCACGGTTTCCCTGCCTACGAATGCACCATCATCTATCTCTGCACCATCACCTATAACCACAGGTCCAGCTATACGAACCCCCTCACCTATAACCACATCCTGACCCACCCATATGTCTCCAAATCGACCTGGAACCTCATTTAAAAGTTCACCTTCAGGCTGGGGTGTTATCTGACCATTGAGGGCGTCATGGTTGGCCTTAAGGAATGTATCTGGTTTACCCGCATCATTCCAGTAACCACTGAAAACGAATCCATATACCTCCCTGTTCTCCTCTATCAAAACAGGAAAGATGTCAGCTGAAAAGTCAGAGTTTCCTTCAGGTATGTAATCGAAGATCTCAGGTTCCATGACGTATATGCCTGCATTTGCGATTTTGCTGAAGACCTCCTCTGGACGGGGTTTCTCATGAAAACGTGTTATTCTCCCATCATCATCGAGAACCGCTATGCCGTAATGTGAAGGGTCATCAACTGGTGTGAGGGCCACGGTAACAAGTGCATCCTTCTTTCTGTGGAAACTGACCATTTGCTGGAGGTCAAGGTTAAAGAGCACATCTCCACTGAGGACGATAAAGGTTTCATCAATATCACTGGCCGCCGCCCTAACACCCCCTGCGGTTCCAAGGAGCTTCTTCTCGGATGAAAACCTGAAGTCAAGGTCAGGATACCTTGATGAGACATATGAACTTATCTGGTCCTCGAGATACCCCAGCGTCATTATAATCTTACTGTAACAAGAATCAATGACCCTCTGAATTATATAATCCAGTATGGGTCTATTTGCAACAGGTACAAGTGGTTTGGGTCTTGAAAATGTTAAAGGTCTTATCCTTGTACCCTTACCCCCCGCCATGACAACCACAGATGTCATGGATAATATTATGTTGCCCTCATCTAATAAGTATTTTCAGCCAGTATATAATATGTTATGAATAAATAAACTTATTTTAAGATTCACTTAAAAAGATAAGGTATGGAGAAATAAACCTATTTTAAGAGCCACTTAAGAAATTTGAGGACCTCGGGGACCCCTGACACATAAAAGGAGGCTGAATCCTTTATTTCATCGGGTATCTCCTTTGAGATCACAATTACAGATGCAGTTTTGATTTTTCTCTCAGATTCTAGTTTTCTGAGTTCCCTGAAGGCATCGGCATCGGTGACGTCGTCTCCAAGGTACACTGCAGATGATACGTCTGATTCCTCTATGATTTTCCGGACTATGAGGCCCTTATTGTACTCCACTGGGGGTTTGAGCTCAACGAGCATTCTCCCGTGATCCACACGTATTCCCCGGGATTCAGGCATCCCTCTGAGGGTATCCATTATCCTTTTCTCTGTCAGTTCAGGGTCAGTGCACTGCCTGTAATGTATGGAATAGCAGATACCCTTATCCTCAAATATGATATTCTCATCGGGGGATTTCTCCTTGAGCTCAAGGGCACATTTTCTGATGATGGGAATGTACTCCTCAACCTCTCTGAAGCGATCATACCTCCCATTTATGATATACTCAAGGCCATGGTTTCCAACATATATTGCCTCAGGGACCCCCACCATCCTGAGTGCCTCATTCACAGGCCTTCCACTTATGAAGGCAAGTACACTGTAGCGTTTTGAGATTTTCCTGAGAACTTCCCTCATCTCTTCATCTACGCGGGCTTCAGAGGGTGTTGGTGCTATTTCACTTATTGTACCGTCGATATCAGTGATTATAGCTGTCCTGCCGGGATTCTTCAGGTATTCGAGTTCATGAAGAAAATCAAATAAATACTCAGGCATCAAGGGCACCTTTAATTCTGTTGAATATGATGTAGGGGTCGCTTCCGATGACTGAACTTCCAAAGAGTTCCATACCGCCCATATCAGACGATGCTGATGCAATGTTTCCACGGTCTATGATTCTTATGATGCCAGGGATCTCCATTTCTGCATTAAATGGGTGCATGGACATGTTGAAGCTGTAGACGCCACATTCATCTATCAGGCACCTTAATATCTTGAAGAGGTGATTCTGGAGATCAGAATCCCTGGCGGCATCTGTTTTAAATGTTATGATGATCTCCTTTTCCTTCAGGGGGGTTATACTTGCATATACACATGCTTCTCCTGATTCAACACCAAGTCCAAGGGCCTGGTGGACTGAGAAGACATCATCATGGTATGATGAACCATAACGTTTTCTGTATCTCCTGGAGACATCATCAAGGAATGCAATCCTTGCATAGGGTCTCCTGCCCAGGAGAAGCTGCATGTGGCCGTGGATCTGGGATGCCCCTGCCCGTGGGAGGCAGTTCCATACCAGGAATGGAAAATGAAATCCTGAGGATTTCTCTGCCATTTTAAACCATTCTGAGGCTGTTATGAGGTAATCTGAGAATTCCTCCAGGGTGAAGTCAAGGGGGTCATGTTTTCTGAATATCAGAAGGCCGCTCCATGCATCATACTTGGCTATGTTTGATGCTGTAATGGAGTGCCTTCCCACAACACGTCCGAATTCATCTTCAGGTGTGTACAGTTCTGGTTTGCAGAAGTCACACCTCTTTTTATCCTCGATAAGTTCATCAAGAACCTTTCTGGCGGGTTCAGTATCCATGGCAGGCTTTTTAAGGCGCATGGAATTAAAAAGTGATCCTTCACCCGTCCAGCGGTTGTATGTGCTTATTATCCTTTGATTTTCAGCGGATTCAATAAATTTTATTCCAAACCTCTCTTTGAGGCTTTCACTCACCTTAAGGTGTCCTTCAGCACATTCAACATCGTATATGCGGTTGAATATTTCATAGATGTCCTTCTGCTCTCTTTTAAGATCCAGGAGACGGTCCTTGAGATGGGTTATCATGGTAAATGATATAATTATTCAGATTTATCCGTTTTTCTGAAACTTTTCAAGTATCCTGCGGTAAACCATCCTCTCATCATCACCTGATTTCTCATATATCATCCTTATGATCAGCTCAGGGGTGCTCCTTGCAAGATAGTTTATCCTGGGTGTTCTATCCACAATGAGATTATAGTTCTCATCAAGCCCCCTTGCCTCGATACCATCAACCCGCACATCCACGTACTTGAGTATTTCACGGGCCATGTGGGTCACAATAACTGCAATGGATTCAGATTCCATTATGAATTCTATGAAGGTTGCTATGATCTTCACTGCGGCATCAAGTTCGGTTATTGCCTCAAGTTCATCGAGAAGTATGAGCTTTGAGCTTCCACTCATTGTCACAGGGGTGAAGGTCCTTATGAATGACTCGAAGGCACCGGCATCCAGGGACCTCTTCTTTGAGATGAAGTGAATCTCCTCAACTGGCCTTATCCTGGCCTCAAGTGCACATACCGGAAGCCCCATCTGGGCCATCATTGTCACCTGGGCAAGTGTCTCAAGAAGGGTTGTTTTTCCACCACTGTTGGCACCGGTGAGGAGCACAACATTATCAGGGTTACCCAGTTCATAGTCAATTCGCTGCGGTTTTTCTGATCCAACCAGGTTGAGGTGCAGTGCCCCCCTGAGGATGATCTCATCACCGAATTCCGGTTCAACGAGCCCGTAATCATGGGCGAAGAGGCCAAGGGCGAAGCGGTAGTCAAATTCCATCAGCTCCCTTATTTCATTTTCAACAGCTTCTCTGAGTTCACTGAGCCTTGATGCCGCATTGACCCTCCTTTCAAACCTCCTTATATTTCTTGATGCTGATTCAAGACGTTTAACCCTTTCAAGTTCCCGCTGATCGATCTTGAGGGGGTACGATTTTATGAAGGGATCGAACTCAACGCCTGTCTTTCTCTTTATCATCTCACAGGCCTTTTTGAGGACATCATCGAATATTCTCTCCAGTTTACCGGTCATACCCTGATTGAGGAGGGCCAGGACCTCCTCGCCTTTAAGATCGATATCCTTTATGAGGTCCCTTAATTCTGAATCAGCCCATGCCTTCACAGAGTTCACGGCCTCACCAATGTCAACTTCTTCATCTTCAAGGCTACCCAGATCCTCCATTATTGCTACGACCTCATCAAGACAGGTTTCCATACCGAGAATCCGTTTGATTTCAAGGGCGCCACGCAGGAGGTCAATGTTTGCCCTGAAATATCCAAGGACATCCTCCGGCACAATCTCATGTCTTTCTGAATCTGCTGTGACCATTACCGTGTTGAATGTGTCCTCCAGGTCAATCATTCCCTCGGAGTAGACATAGATTATCAGTTCGTATTCATCGAGTTCGCCCTGTTCAGGGTTCATTATCACTGGATGGTAACGGTTGAGGCCCATGTCTATCATGTGATCATAGTCCTCTCTTGTCTCCACCAGTATGGCCCTTGATGGATTGAATGGGGGCTGGGGGTTTTCAGGCCTTTTAATTTTTTTCAGGAGATCCCTTAAATCTTCAACAGGAAGTTCAGAGACCATTTTCTTTGATTCCATGACCATTACAATATGGCTCCTAATGGCATCAGTATCTGTTGAGGGGTGGAGAAGCATTAGCCGGTTACGGGCATAGTCGGTATGGGCATATGAACTGATGGTCTCAACTATTTCCTGGTAAATCTGAAACGCCCTTTCAGTTTTCAGGAAGGATGGAACAGGATTTCCCAGGAGCTCACTGGTTATTTCGATGGCCTTGCGCTGACTTATACCTTCAATTGATGCGATCCTGTCAATTTCAAGGTTTTCAACCGCCTTTAAAAGCCCCTTTTCTCCCCCGAGTTCGTCTATTATCTTCTGCGCCAGCTTTTCCCCTATCCCGCTGACATCTGTGAGGGCTTCCCCGACAGAATTGATGGACTTCATCATGCCCACTATGTGGAGTTACTGGAATATATATGAATTCAGAGTGCACATGGAAAGTATTCAGGTGGGCATCGGCAAGAATACCATTATTCTGCAAGACCCCTCCTGAAGTGTGATGCCGTTACCCCTGAGGGACTTTCCATTACAATGCGCTCCTTGATATCAGGGATCCTTTCGGGTGATTCAAGGGCACTCACATATGATTCAACAAGTAAACCTGTCCTCCTGGGGGATTGAATACGGCAGTCGATGGAGAAGTTCCTGAAGCCTGCATCAAGAAGGGAGGGTAAAAAGTCAATGAGGCAGGTCTCCCTTGAATTCATGATTACCGTTTCACAGCCAAGGAGCTGATTTATGGGAAAGACGTCACCCCTCCTATCCATGATACCCCACCTGGAACCGGTGGATGTATCGAAGTCAGGGGGTGCAAGTTTCCAGAGGTTGTCCCGGGTCACCATTGCGGTGAGGTTCCCATGGACGATTATTTCAGATGGTACCTGAATCCTCTGAAGGTCCTTCCAGGATAGTTCAGGTGAGAGGGTCAGTATGTGGAACTTGCCTGATAGGAGGGCCGCTGATCGGCTGTTGAAAATGTTGAGGGCGGGTGATCCATACACCTTCACATCACAGTTTATCAGGTCAGGGATACCGTAACCACCCACCATGAGGTCCATGGAGAGGTCCCCTTCAATTTCAAGGAGCCTTTCAAAGAGCCAGTCATGGGTTATGTCAGGCCACTTCCATACAGTTTCAGCACCGTATCTGGATGAAACCTCAGAGGCCCTCTCCAGAACACCGATGATGTCGTCACCGTCACAGCTCCTGAAGTCACCATGAACCTGGGGTTCCAGGTAAACCCTACCTGCACCGGCCCTCAGGGCAGATTTCATTGCCTTGAGGTCCTCAACATAGACGGATATACAGGGCTCCTCTGGAAGTCTCCTGGCAGGGTGATCAAATTCAAGCATTGGATGGTGATGGTGGGGTCTTCTCTCTCTGAGTATCCTTCTTTCGACCCTCATCAGAAGTTCCCTTCTGAGGGCGTTGAGGCGGCTGATGGGGTAAAATAGCCCCCCAGGGTACCTGAATTCGGTTAAGGTAAGTCTGAATGGTTTATCTCCGGCCCTCAGCAGGTGATCCTTTATTGTATCCTCATTGAGGGGCCTTTTGAGGGCCCTCTCAAACTGTGTTTCAACCGATTCCCTGAGCCTCAGCCCATTCATCATCCATTCTGCGGTTAGATAAACCATTCCCTCTTTATCTGCAGTGAATTTCAGTTCAATATCCCAGCACTTTCCTGGAGATGATCTTTTAAGTTTTTCAGTGAATTTCTGGAGGCTCTTCCGCCCTGTAAGGTAAACCCGTGTACCCTCTTTTACAGGTCCTGAAGGAATGGAGAGTAAGCTGCCATCATATCTGTGGTCATGGACATACATTCCTCTACCTGTTCCCTGGAAGAAGAGTCCATCACCCGCTTCTGGTTTTATACGGGAGGTTATCCTTATATGGGCCCTGCCACCTGCGTACTTCTCAACATAGCCCACCGGGAGGCCCCTGTCAGCAGGGTATTCCCGTCCCATGAAGTCCTCCCTGAAGAGGTGTCCTCCGGTGAGTGTCCTGTTGAAGGTCAGCCTTAGCTTTTCAAACTCCTCCTGTGATGGCTTCCACCCACCCCTCTTTATCTCATCAAGGGCCCTTCTGTAGACGCTCACTGTTGTGGCAACGTATTCAGGGGACCTCATCCGCCCCTCTATCTTCAGGGATCGGACTCCGGCTTCAACCAGTTCCCTGAGGTGCATGTAGGCTGAAATGTCCCTCGTGGATAGGAGGTACTCCTCCCTTAGTGGCATCCTCCTCTTTGAGGGTTTTAACTGAAGGAGTTCATACCTCTTCCTGCATGGCTGGGCGCACCGGCCCCTGTTGCCGCTTCTACCACCTATAAATGAGGATAGAAGGCACTGGCCAGAGTAACTGTAGCACAGCGCTCCATGTATGAAAACCTCAAGCTCCACGTCTGATTCAGCCGCCAGGGCCCTGACCTCATCAATGGAGAGCTCCCTTGCAAGTATAACCCTCTCAAGGCCCATCTTCTCAGCCCATCTTATCCCCGCCCTGTTGTGTATGGTCATCTGGGTTGAGGCATGGAATGGGATGTCAAGGGATAACTCATCCCTCAGAACCAGGAGCGCCGGATCCTGTATGATCACAGCGTCTGCACCTGCACTGGAGAGCTCCTGGAGGTATTCAGCAACATCTGAAAGTTCAGAGTCCATTAGGAGGGTATTGACAGTTACATACACATTTCTGTCATGCAGGTGGGCGTATTCCACTGCCTCCCGAATTTCCTGGAGGCCGAAGTTCTCTGCATAGTGCCGTGCACCGAAGTCCTTACCTGAGAGGTAGACGGCATCGGCCCCCGCATTGATGGCGACCCTGAAGGAATCAGGTGAACCTGCAGGTGCAAGGAGTTCCGGGATTTCCAAGTACTGTTACCTCCAAACAGAATAAGGATTTATTTTATCTCCTCAAGGACCTCGGTAACTATCTTGAGGAACTTCTGTACAAGGGCCCTGTTCTTCTCCTCACTGGCCCTGACACGGTCCTCTTCAATTTTTCTGTGAATCGCGATTGCATATATATCTGCAAGGCGCTCCATTACCTCAAGATCCCTTTCATCGTAGTCCCCATCCTTCCCTGAAACTGCGAGTATTCCCACAAGTTCATCGTTGAGTAGAGCGGGGCATGCCAGGAAGTTCTTTATTTCAATGTGACCCTCAGGGACCCCAGTGGATTCAGGGTGTGAGGAGGGGTCATTTACGAGAACCGGTTCCCTTTTCCTGAGCACAAGGTTCCAGAGACCACCCATCTCAGTGGATTCGGCGTCCGGATGACATTCCTCCCCAACCTCCTTTGAGGGGAAGTAATTCCTCAGGCCGCCATCTGATTCA
This sequence comes from Methanothermobacter sp. KEPCO 2, assembly GCF_041228365.1. Taxonomy (NCBI): domain Archaea; kingdom Methanobacteriati; phylum Methanobacteriota; class Methanobacteria; order Methanobacteriales; family Methanobacteriaceae; genus Methanothermobacter; species Methanothermobacter sp. KEPCO 2. The sequence continues at coordinate 35,112 of NZ_CP166185.1, forward strand.
AAGAAGCCCGCCATGCAGTATCTGCTGCCTGTAAGTTTTTTTGCCCTTTCAATTATGCTCTCCGATATCTCTTCGAGTGAAAGTGGGGATAGGAGTTTCTTTGATATCTCTGCAAGGCTTTTGTTTATTGTTGTCTCCCTTTCAAGCGCCCTTCTTGCAAGTTCCTTTTCGGTGACGTCCCTGTGGACACCCACAACCCCATTTATATTGCCCTCAAAGTCACGGAGCGGTGATAGGGTTGTTTCAAAATGAAATTTATCCTTGGGCTTCCAGACCCACTCATAGCTAACGGTTTCCCCATTGAGCGCCCTTTCAATCATTTCGCTGTGAATCCTGTCCCCGAAGACCTCGCTGACCTTTTCGCCCTGAACTTCATCTGCATCAAGGCCGTATTCTGCAAGCGGCCCGGGTGATATCATGGTTAGCCTTTCATCGCTGTCGGCAGTGAACAGTATATCCCTTATTGATGAGAGTATGGCCCTGAAGAGTTCATCGTTCTCTGCAAGCCTCCTCTCCAGCTGGTGTTTGTGGAGTGCGACCTCTATGACGCTGTGGAGTTCCCGGTCCTCGAAGGGCTTTATTATGTATCCAAAGGGCCCTGTTATCTTGGCCCTTTTGAGGGTTTCCTCGTCGGAATAGGCGGTTATGTAGATTATGGGAACCTTCATCCTTTTGGTTATCTCCCCGGCAGCCTCTATACCATCCATGTCCCCCTTGAGGACAATATCCATCAGTATGATGTCTGGCCTTGTTTTTTCAGCCATTTCAACGGCCTTTTCACCGGTGGAAACTGTGGCTGTAACCTGGTAACCCAGGGATTCAAGGCGCTGGCTTATATCAATGGCAACTATGCTCTCATCCTCAACCACCATGACCTTGGCTTTTGACATGTTCCACCTCTATAATAAAATTAATACTATAATTCTGTATCTAAAGCGTTATAAAGTTATGTTATGATTTCGTGTCATGATTTCAACCCATAGGGGAAGATATTTTACCTTCGCCGATAGATTAATCTCTATGTACATATGCTTTGAGGGAATTGATGGGTCAGGTAAGACGACACATTCCGTCCTCACCGCGGAGTGGCTCAGGGAAAACGGATACAGGGTCTTTACTGTTAGGGAACCAACAGAATCCAGGATAGGGGGCCTAATAAGGGAGATGCTTTCCAGTCCCGATGCCAGGACCCCCGATGGGCAGAGGATACTGGCACTACTCTTTGCAGCGGACCGCCTGACTCTCAGAAGTAAAATTGAGGGGGAGTGGAGTGGAAGTGTTGTGGTGAGTGACAGGTGCTACTATTCCAGCATGGTTTACCAGGAACCCGCTGAATGGGTTTCTGAGATAAACAGGTTTGCACCACAACCTGATATAGTCATACTCCTTGACCTTGATGTTGAACTGGCAATGGAGAGATGTGGCGGTACCGATGAATTCGAGGACCCCTCATTTCTTTCATGTGTCAGGGAGAGGTACCTTGAACTCGCCGATAAAAATGAATTTTACATTGTTGATGCAGCAAGGGGGCTCAACATCATCCAGAGGGATATAAGGAGGATAATCGCCCCCCACCTTGGAATATGCCCTGATGGAATAAGATAGATTCGGGGGGATGCATTTATTTTTCCTGGGACCCTGGATTCTCGAGTTCCTCTATCCTCTTTCTGATGGACTCAAGGATACGTTCCCTTGCCCTTTCAAGTTCCTCCAGCTCACCCCTCAAGACGGGCCCATCGTCTGTCTGTATCAGTTCAACCTCGTATTCATCAATTATCTCAGCCATTGTTGTGTGTGTTATGCCTGGCGGAAGTCTCATGTCGTACAGCATCTAAACACCTTCCATGTAGTCTCTTACAGGTCCCAGCATGTCAATAAGGTAATCTGAGACCGCATTCTTTAGATCCAGCGGGTGAAGGTCGCCGCTGGAGTAGGTATTGAGGAGTTCGTCAAGGTCCAGTTCAAGGTCGCCCCCGAATTTCTCTGGGCGCCTTATGGTCATCCTGCCATATTCTGGCATTATAAAGTACTTCACGATTTCGATGATGGGGTTACCCTCCAGGTCCCCCATGGGACAGTAACTCCCCTTCACCTTTTCCCTTATCTCATCGGGGGAGTCGTCCACTGCAATGAAGTTACCCTTGCTGGAGGACATCTTCTCTGAACCGTCGGTGCCGTGGAGCAGTGGGGTGTGTATGCATACCGGTGCATCGAAACCGAGCCTTGGGAGGTTCTCACGTGCCAGCATATGTATCTTTCGCTGCTCCATTCCCCCCAGAGCCACATCCACATCAAGGTAGACCATGTCGATGACCTGCATGAGGGGGTAGATAACCTCTGCAACCTTGTGGTCCTCTGATTCCCTTGTTATCTGGGCCATGCTCCTCCTGGCCCGAAGGAGTGTTGTTATGAGGGCCATTCTGTATACCAGATCTGTGTACTCTGGCTGCGTCTGGAAGGATGAACCCAGGATGAACTCGGTCCTATCAGGGGAGAGTCCAAGTGCCAGGAAGCATTTTCTGTTGTAATCGGCCATCTCCCTTATCCTCTCCATGCTGCCCTTACCATTGAGGTATGCATGGTAGTCGGCAAGGAGTATCTTGACCCTGAAGCCGGCATCCTGCATTTCCCTCAGTTTCCTTATGGTTATGGCGTGTCCCAGATGAACCTTACCTGAGGGCTCATAGCCTGTGTAGACAACAGGTTCATCCTTCTTAAGGACATCCAGCAGTTCATCGGGTGTTATGACCTCAAGAACATCACGGGTTATGGTGTTGAGCGTATCATCCATCAGATCATTCCTCCGCCTCAATGATGTAGAGTCTCTTCTTAATTTCTATAACAGGAACCTGTTCTCCTATCTCAAGTTTTGATGTGTAACTGTCAGCTTCAAGGTCCACGGGTTCAAATGTTTCAGGGTGAAGCACCTGTATCCTTCCAGGGGATCTTGCAGTCACTGTGGTTGTCTTAACATCACCGGCCCTCGCAACGAGGTCAATATTTTCGTATTCTCCCCAGAGTATGTTCTTCACGTCACGGGTCTCAAGGTCCTTCACAGCCACACCACGCTTTCTGAGGTCGAGGACCGTGAGCATGCGGTCCTGGTGCAGGAGGAAGTCTCCTCTTCTGAAATCAGGGAGTCTGAGTGATATCCATGTCCTGTAGAGTCCCTTACCGCTTGACCTATCCTGCCCCATTAGCCGTGGTGACTCACTGGCAATACCGCCGAGTTCCTCCCTCAGGGCGCTTACAACCTTTCTGGCGGATTTATGGGATCCTATGTAGTAGTCGACCCCTTCCTTCACCTCAACCCTCTGGGGGAGGTATGCCAGCTTATCCCTCCTTGAGAGCTTCAGGAGGGTCCTTTTAACTGTGAGGTCAGCCCTTTCTATTTCTGATTCATCCAGTTCCCTTCCATCGGCCCTTAACTGTATCACAGCCTCGTAGTAGCCTGATGCCTGTTTGCTGCAGGCCGGGCAGGCAGTGTTTGTGAGGCGGACCTCCACCCCGTACTCCTGGCTCACCATCCTTCCAAGGACCTCAGCATCCACCTCCACCAGGCACTGGTAGATGGTGCCCCTCTGCTGTATTATTTCCAGTTCGATTTCAGGGTTTTCAACAGGGGTTTCCCAGCTGATATTCTCCTCAAGGGCCCTGTATACTATTTCCTCCTCAGGGAGGCCCTCATCCACCCACTGGCCACTTATCAGCTTCGCATGGCAGTGGCTGCACACATAAACCTCTATTCTGGAGGGAATGCTGAGGATGGTGTAGTCCTCAAGGAAACAGTCCCTGCATAGTCCATCATATAATTCAGAATCAGAATTACCGCATCTGACACAGAACATTTTCTATAGCTGCTCCTCTATATTCTCTAGACATTTTTGAGGGGCGCCTTGGCACCGCATGCCTCGCACTTGAGAAGGGATATCCGCCCCTCCCTGATTATCCTTGTATCGGGTCTGTTGCATTCGTGGCATATGACGAATTTGTTGACGTAGTCCTCTATCCTCTCGTTTATGAGAAAGTGGGTGAATTTACCCTGGAGTATGGCCCTTCCACCCTCAAGGTTACCTGCGGTACCCAGTTCCCTCAGAAGGAATTTAAGAAGGTGCTGGGGGTCCCTGTTGAGGGCATCTGCGACCTCCCTGAAGTTCTGTATGAATGTCCTGTTTCCCTGTATAACTGAGTACGCCTTTGGAACCTCGAAACGTTTTGTTTCAAATACCTCTGGGGGCAGCTGCTCTATGGCCCTTTCAAGTAATTTTTCGTAATCATCCATAATCTATACCTCCGGTAAAAAGTGTGTAATGGAAAATTCAGACCACCTTAAGGTATCCCCTGGCGGGTTCAAATATTGCACCCTTGTCCTTGAGGATCCTTATCAGTTCCTCAACTTTTTCCTCACTCACGTTATATCTATCCATCATCTCAGTTATAAGAATATTGGTGGGAGCCCTGCCACCGTAGTCCTCCTCGTATTCCTTTATGAGTTCAAGTAGAAGGCGGAACTTGTCCCTCTCGGATTTGGGTGTTCTCCCCTCAACCTTGTCGATGTCTATCTTACCTGTCTCAGGGTCGTACCCCACCTGTTTCAGGCATGCCTGGGACAGCTTTATGGCCTTCCTGGCGTCCTCTGCCTCCACGTGTTCCTTGAGTTTTATCTTTGCACTGGCCTCTGAGAGTCGCACAAGGGCCTCCAGCTGCCTTGCTGTTATGGGGACAGGCGAGTCCTCATCGGCTGCGCTGGCCCTCATTGATACGTAGAAGTCCTCAAGGACCTGCATCGCCTCATCTGTCAGTACGGGTCTCACATTCTTCCTTGCATAGGCTATGTACTTCCTCAGCAGTTCTGGATCTATTTCAAAGGGGGTGTGGTCCTCCTTATGTGTTTTCAGGATGTGCCTTGCAAGTTCCCTATCCTTCTCCTCATCAGGTTTATCCTCCACAACGAATATCAGGTCGAAACGTGACAGTATGGTCGATGGAAGATCTATCTGTTCTGCAATTGATTTGTAACTGTCGAATCTCCCGAATTTTGGGTTTGCGGCCGCCAGGACAGAGCACCTTGAGTTGAGGGTTGCCATTATACCTGCCTTGGCTATGCTTATGGTCTGCTGCTCCAGTGCCTCGTGGATGGCTGAACGGTCCTCATCACGCATCTTATCCAGTTCATCCACACAGACGTTACCCTTATCCCCAAGGACAAGGGCACCGGCCTCAAGGGACCATCCACCGAATTCATCCCTCACAGCCGCAGCTGTGAGCCCAACCCCTGAGGTACCCTTACCGCTTGTGTATATCCCACGGGGGGCCAGCTTTGACACGTACTTGAGCATCTGGGACTTACCTATACCCGGGTCCCCGACTATGAGGATGTGTATGTCCCCACGGAGACGGGTCTTATCATCGAGCTCCTTCCCGGTCCCACCGAATAACTGAAGGGCTATGGCCTCCTTTACCTCACGGTAACCATGTATTGATGGTGCGGTGGACCTTATGATCTTCTCGTATATGTTGGGGTCAGCTGCAAGTTCCCTTATCTTTTCCTCGTCCTCCTCACTTATCTGGAGCTCCTCAAACTCCTGTTCAAGGAACTCGGTGTAGTTTCCATATATGAAGTTCTTGAACCGCCTGGTCCTCTCATCGCGGACTGTCCTCAGTGTACCTGTGACCCTCACGATGTCCCCTGGCGTGAGGGTGTCAACCAGGTCATCCTCAAGGACGACGGTTATCTGGCGGGGCTGCTCACCACCTGAGAGATTCTCGAGTGGCTCCTGGAGTTTCAGTGTCTGGGTGTCCAGGAACTCTGATTCGTCCTGCAGGAGCCTGAAGGACCTGCCACCACACTCTGAGCAGAGTGATGGCTCTGTGATCATATTTGTGGACTGACTGACCTCGTGGAGCCTCATGCAGCCCCTGCACTCAAAGACGGCCTTAACTATCCTGGGTCTTATCTCATCAGTCTTCCTAACAATACCGTCAACTGCAACGAATTTACCTATGAATTTACTCCGGAGCTCCCGGAGGGGTATGACGTTGCTGACCCCACTGAACCTTATGTTGAGGTCCACGTTCTTCCTCAGGGGATCAATGTTCCTTATGGCCTTCTGGGCGGCCCTTATCACATCGTCTGGTTTTTCAATTAGAAGGTCTGCAAGGTCGGGGTCGAACATTTCAAGGTCAAGGTAGTCGACTTCAATGGATCTGACGTTGGGATACTTCTCTATGGACTCAAATACCCTGTCCTTGTACTCCTTGAGTGAAAAGAATTCTTCGAATTTTGTGAGTGTCTTGCTCTTATCCACGGTTTTCATCATGAAAGTATATTATAACGACATTATAAAACCTTAATTGAGTGAGTGACCTAGCCCTAAGTGTATGAACATGAAGATTTTTTTCACAGTCACTGAATGTAAGGTGAGATCATGAAGAGATCAAGGATAAACCTCTTTAAGGTAACATCAATGACCATATCAATTCTGGGAGTGCTTCTCATAGCAGGGACCATACTGATATTTGCATATATAGGCGTCGATGCGGTATCTGATGCCATATCTGGGAGTGTGGAGAAGGGTGCTGAGTACGATGAACTCGCAAAGCTCCAGAGCGATTACTCGTCACTGAAGGTCCAGTATGACTCGGTTAAAAAGGAGGTCTACCAGAGGAACAACGATAACCTGACAAAGACGTACCTGAATGCTGAGATAGAACTTGTGAAGGCCAAATCAGCGATTGATGATGTTAAAAGTGCCCTGGAGACAAACAAACCAAAATCTGAGGTTGATGATCGCATAAAAACAGCCAGGTATCAGCTTCAGGTTGCCTCACAGGCCCTGAATGATCTGAGGGCACTCATGTGATGAGGTTCTCTACCATTTATTTTTCCTTGAAGTTCCCATCGACCTAATGGATGATCCTCTCCCATTTCCTTCTACCCTTGAAGTCCCGCCCTACAATGTACATCTCTGCGCTTGCCTTTCTTGATGAGGCTGGTTTTGTTGTTTTGAGTTTCCAGAAATCCTTCTTCATTTCCTTTATGACTTTATCGAGTTCAGGGCCCTGGAATGCCTTGATCAGGATGTTTCCCTTCCTTTCAAGGACCCTGTATGCTATATCAAGGACATTTTCAACGAGATCCACCGAGCGGAGATGGTCAATGTCCCTTATACCTGAAAGGGATGGGGCAGCATCTGATATAATCACATCTGCCCTTCCACCAAGCTCCTCAATTATCCTCTCCTTTATCGCAGGGTCTGTGAAGTCCCCCATTATGGCCCTGAAGTTCTCGGCGGGGAAACCCTTTATCCTCTGGAGGTCAACTGCAACCACAAGTCCCTCCTCACCTACCTTCTCAAGGGCGACCTGTGACCATCCCCCTGGGGCGGCCCCAAGGTCAAGGACCCTGTCACCCTTCCTTATCAGTTTGTAGCGGTTGTTGAGCTGCAGTAACTTGTAGGATGCCCTTGAGCGGTAGTTCTCCCTCTTGGCACTTTTGTAGTAGTGGTCCCTTTTCCTTTCAGCCTGCCATCGTTTTCCCATGGGGTCACCTCCTGAAGTTCAGTGATCTGCAGACAGGCGCCCCTGTCCTGATGATCCTGGCATCAAGTTTTTCACCGTCGATTTCAAGGATCATGACGCTTGGATCTGTTAGGCGGGGCACTGTAGGGCTTCCAGGGTTGAGGAGGAGCATGTCCTCAAGTTCGGTTATGAAGGGCTGATGTGTATGTCCACTTATGAGGACATCTGCACCCAGCTCAAGCCCAAGGTACCTCAGCTGCTGGGTATCGCCACGGGGGTAGACCTCCCCATGTATGAGACCCACCCTGTATGCTCCGATCTCAAATACCCTTGATCTGGGGTTGTCTATGCCATATCGACGGTCCATGTTTCCCTGAACGCACTCAACAGGTGCAAGGGTTTCAAGGTCACTCAGAACATCCGGTGAGGTCAGGTCACCGGCGTGGAGTATAAGTTCAACGTCCCTGAAGGCCTCAAATACTGCCTCAGGGAGTTCAGCTGCCCTGTCAGGGATGTGCGTATCTGATATAACACCTATTAGCATTCTCACTCTCCTTATGGGGTAGATGTTCTGGGATGGATTCTTGGTTGATATCATCCGGGTAAGCAATAAGATTACACAGTCCTATATCTTTTTTATTTTTAAAATAAGTTTTCTGGTGGATCTGTATCTGGGTCGGGAATAAACTGTACCCTGTTGGGCTGCCCTATGGTTCCAGTGGTGTCTGTATTTCTGACCTGTACCGAGACCCGAAGGTATTATGAGAAAAAATAAGGGGGTGGTGGTTATCGCACAAACTCCTCAAATTCACAGGTACGGTCACCGAGGCCCCAGCACCTGACCTCACGGAGGTCAACCGGTCTCCCGCTCATTCGAGTATTCCTGCAAGGAGGCCCCCCTCAAAGTGACAGAGGGCCTTACCTGAAGCAGGAAGTCCGGCGCAGCTGAGACACTCATCAACCCTAAGGCGGTAGGGGTTCTCTTCAAGAATCTCCAGTTCACCGACCCGGTTATCATGGAGGAATTTCACGGCTTCATCAGCGTTTTTCAGCCCTATGCTTCTTCCAAGGTCCTTACCGCTCTTGTAAAGGATACCGTTGGCCCCATCCCCTATGATGGAGTAGGGCATGAACCTCAGTATCCTGAACAGTTTTATATCTGTCATGGTACCAAGGGATGGTCTTTCAGCCACAAGGTCTCCGACATCATACATATCTATCACCTTTTAATAAGAAGAATATCATAATATTTAAAGTTTTATTATTATCAAGTGGGATAAAAAATTAATAATCAGTCACCGGCAAGGAAACCCCCTATGGCACCACCGATACCCATGAAGATCATTGAAACAAAGAGGAGTACCAACACAAGCAATATACCTGCGAATGCCCCGAGGAATAACCCCCCAAATCCTCCAAGGACAGCACCAAAGATTGTTAAGAGAATCGCGAGGACTATACCGCCAAAGGCACCGGCAACAGTGGCATTCCAGAACCCACCAGGGGCACCTTCCCTCGCCATGAGGCCAACAACAAAACCCGCAAGGAACAAGCCAAGGACAGAGGCCTGGTCAATAAACGGGCTAAGGATGATCGGAAAAACAACCGCAAGTATGAATCCAGTAATGACAGCTCCCCACTTAACCATATAAACACCATAACAGTTTATGTCACGCCATCCTAAAAAACTTTTAGATTTATAGACACCTCCTGACATAATTATTATACATGCCAGGGGAATCTATGGCAGTTGTCTTCCCACATCACCTCATGGAGAATCATCCTGCTGCAGAGAAAACATCAGACTTCATTGTGGTGGAGGACCAGCTCTTCTTCGGAGACCCTGTATTCAGGTTGAGGTTCCACAAGAACAAACTCCTGCTGCACAGGGCATCCATGCGCTACTATTATGACCACCTGAAATCAAGGGGCCTGAATGTCAGCTACATAGATTACACGCCGGACCCTGACATGGGGTACCTCAGGGACCACCTTGAGGGATATGAGAGGGTCTACACAATGGAACTCCTTGACCATGAACTTGAGAGGAGATTGAGGCGGCTCTGCAGTGAAACAGGTACAGAACTCGTTGAGATTGAGGGGCCATTCATCTTCAGAAGGAGGCTCATGAACAGTTACTTCAGGGATGGCAGGTTCTTTCTCACATCATTCTACATAAGGGAGAGGAAGAGGCTCTCCATTCTCATGGAAAACTCCAAGCCCAAGGGCGGTAAATGGACATTTGATAGGGAAAACAGGAGGAGGCTGCCGCGGGGAATGAATATTCCCAGGCCCATAGAACTGCCTGAAAACAGTTATGTGCGTGAGGCCAGGATTTACGTGGCTGAGCGCTTTCCTGATAACCCGGGCTCCATGGAACACTTCAACTACCCCACAACCCACAGGGAGGCCCGGATATTTTTGGGGGATTTCACAGAAAAAAGGCTCAGGAACTTTGGAAGCTACCAGGACTTCATATCCCGTGATGAGACGTTCCTCTTCCACTCTGTACTCTCTTCCTCACTCAACATCTGCCTCCTAACACCCATGGAGGTTCTGAAAGCAGCGCTGTCTGCAGATGCCCCCCTCAATTCTGTTGAGGGATTTGTGAGGCAGGTCATGGGCTGGAGGGAGTTCATAAGGGCAGTTTACATCCTTAGGGGATCATATCAGAGGACCAGGAACTTCTTTAACCACAGTGAAAGACTGACAGATAAACTTTACCATGGCAGAACAGGTCTTGAGCCCTATGATAACGCAGTAAGGAGGGTTTTAACCTGTGGATACACCCACCACATCGAGCGCCTCATGGTCATAGGTAATCTCATGCTCCTCCTTGGCACGGACCCTGATGAGGTTTATCGCTGGTTCATGGAGATGTTCATAGACTCCTATGACTGGGTGATGGTCCCTAATGTCTATGGCATGAGCCAGTACGCTGACGGGGGCCTCATGGCAACCAAGCCCTACATATCATCATCGAACTACATCCTGAGGATGAGTGACCATGCAAGGGGTGACTGGTGCAGGGTCTGGGACTCCCTCTTCTGGACATTCTTAAGTGATAAGAGAACTTATATAGCTGAAAATCCCCGCATGAGGCTCCTCTACAGGTACCTGACAGATGAAAAACTTGAGGACTTCCAGAGGGTTAAAAGGAGATTTTTAGAGGAACTCAGAGACCCCTGATAGGTTACTCATAGCCTGTGTAGTCCAGGGCACCTGAGTTGTAGAGCCTCTGAAGGTCAGATGCATGGGTTAGCTCATATGCAGTGTAGGGATTGTTGAGGTAGGGGTGGACAAGGCCCTTTATGATGTAATAGTAGGCTCCCAGTCTCCCGTACTGCTTCCAGGCTATCTGCACGTAGAGGGGGAAGCCACAGCCGGGGTTTACGAATACGTTACCCTCCCGGACGGTCCCATGGAAGACCATGGGCATGGGGCCCTCCTGGCCTTTCTCGGCAGCCAGCCTTTCAACGTAGTCCATGGCCTCATCTAGGGTGTCGAATTCGTATCCATCGGCCCTGTAACGGTATTTGCCATCAGGCACTCCAAATATGAAGGATTCGAGGACCTCGGTCCAGTCTATATCTGTCCTGTACTCTGAACTGATGTATGCGAGTTCTATTATGGTGACGTTGCCCTCCCTGTAGTGTCTGTAGTTTGAGCTCCCTGCGTAGTGGACCACAAGGGCACACTTGGACCCCCTCTGGGCCGCGTACTCTGCAAGCACCTTTGACTGGGGGTGTCCGGGGTACATATCAGGGTTTGCCAGTTTTACGAAACCCAGACGCCCAACAGGCTCCACAGGGCTCAGGGCAGTTACACCGTAGAGGTATGCTCCAAATATGAGAATGGCTGCAACGATTATATAGGATGATCTTGCCATGTTATCCTCATTTGATTTATCTATTTATTTATGCTAAGGACCCATTCTGTATAAAAGTAACGGTGTATATTCAGAATAGAGTTGCATCATTTCTCCTGCAGCAGGTCCTTTATTTCCCTGATCTCCCTTTTAAGATCCTCTATACTTTTTTCTATGTTTTCTATTCTGTCATGGATCTCCTTTTCTTCTTCAGGGTTTTTAACGAACCAGGAGGCCAGGGAGGCTGTGAGGAAACCCACGAAGGTGACCCCCACAAGCATAAGCATGCTGGTTATGGCCTTCCCGTAGAGTGTTGTTGGGGGGATAACAACCTCGCCCACGATTGTGGTTGTGATGCTGTACCACAGGGAGTCCAGCGGCCCGTGGAGGGATCTGTTGACCCCTGATTCCATCATATAAAAGAAGAGTGTGCCCCCCACTATTGCAAAGAGGAGTATCCCCAGTGCCTGGTCAAGGTGAGTGTCCACAAGGAATGTGAAGAACTTCTTGAGGTACTTCCTGAAGAGGGCGAGGACCTTCACAACCCTTATGATCCTTATGAATCTGAAGGCCCTGAAGAAATCCACAGGCATGAAGGCCACTATATCCATCCAGTTCTCCCTTAGGAATCTTTTCCTGTCATCGGCCCTTTTGAGGTTGATGGAGAATTCCAGGAAGAGTATGATGCAGAGGAAAAGGTCAAACTGGTTGATGGCATTCACGGTCCCAGGATTTGAGGGGTAGAAGGATATGTAACTTAAGAGCACTATGTCAAGGATTATGAGTATTAGAAGAGTGAGTTCCTTGATCCTGATGAGTTCTCCATACTCCATGGGGACCACATTATAGAGTTGGTCTTCTGGCATCATAAATACTTTGCAGTGCACAGGTTCCACACTAACTGCGGTGTTTTCATGTAATCTGTTAATCCACATAACAGCCATAAGTCATGGAAGTACATGACTTCGTTATAGGATACTATTGCGAACATAGGGTCCGCATTAAAGTCATTTCATGAAATTCCTGGGGCTTCTGGACAGGTCTGTAGAATCAAGCAAGAAATAAATCTGATATCACACCAGAAAGACGATGGATACGGTTCCCAGATGAAACCCGCAATTTTTTATAGAATGGATGGAAATATAGTAATTGTTATTATCTAGGGGGTGATTGCAGAATCTGGCACCTTTTTAGTGGTTTAGGGAATTTGGATGCATTCTATCAAATCAGACATGATATCGTTTCTGGATTCTTTTCACAATTAAAGGGGAGGTTAACGGTTTGAACAGGATAATGAACTTTTCCAGGGACCTTGTGGGGGTTCTGGCATCACCTGAGAAGGCCCTAAGCAGGGCGAAAGACAGGGGGGTTGAAAACCAGGGCCTTTACCTCTACGTGTTCCTATCAGCATTTCTTGGCTACATGCTGGGAGGGGTAATCTCGGCTGCAACAGGCGCCGGTATAATGGTTCCCGTGCTATTTGCAGTGGCTGTCCTTATTGTATCCTTCATAAAACTGATAATATGGGCTCTCATATCCCATATAATTGCTGCTGTGGTATTTGAGGGTAAGGGGACATTCGCAGGCACCCTGAAGATGATGGGGTTCGCAGCGGCACCCTTTGTGGTGGGAATATTCGCCCTCCTAACAATGACACTTCTCGGGACATTCTTCACATCATCAATGCTGTTTGTGGTGATGTACATCTGGACGATAATGATTGCCGCCGCTGCAGTGGCCGCTGAACATGAAATGGGTTATGGGAGGGCATTTCTATCAGTATTTGCACTTCCAGCCATTGTAATAGCACTTCTTGTGATGCTTGTGGGGGTATTGTAATGGACAGAACCGACATTGCAGGGGCTATAATCCTCATAGTGCTGATTGCTGGGTTCATCGTGGCATCAGCAGCCTCGCTTCTACCCGGGACTCAGGATGATGCTGCCATTGTTGAAAATTTCACTCTGAACTCTGCAGATGTCTCGGGCGTTAAGTACGTGAATGTTAACATGGAATCCAATACAAGCGGGACTTATATTGGATTCACAGATAATGCAGATAGCGTTTACATGGTCGAGACAGAGACTGACCCTGGCGATGAAAAACCAGAGGTTAACTATACCGTTGAGGGGGATACCCTGAATCTCAACATTAAGATGGATAAAGGCGGTGCAAGGATACTCCTATCAAACAGGTACCAGTACAATATAACCATGAGGAGCAAGGTTGGAGGGGTTACACTGGTCCTTGCAAATAACTCAAGGATCGACAGCATCAATTCAACCATCCAGTACGCCGGCGGCGGAACCGTTCTCCTGGGAAACACAAGCTTCAGGAACGCATCATTCAATGTGAATACCGGAGGATTCTACATAGCGGACCTCGGTCAGGGTGTGAGGCCCAAAGGTAATATGAGCACTCAGGTTACGGTTGGGGGAACATCAATAGCCCTGTTTCCGGCATACGCCATCAGGGTCACAGGATCAGTGGACTATGGGGCTGTTGGATTCCAACCAGAGGGATTCAGGGTCATAAGAAATTCAACCGGTTACCTTGAAATTGAAAGCCCATCCTATGGGAAATCAGCCGGCGGACTTCAGATGATGAACAGCGTCGGACTCGGCGGAATCAACGTGGGTGTCTTCAGGATGCCGGTAACACCACAATAAATCATCTTAATTTTTTTTGAAGGGAATTTTAGGCTCGATGTATGTCCTATACAGTGTTTCAAGGAATACGCGTATCATGTAACTATGCCTCAGGAGATAGGAGGGCCTTGAGTAGAACCTGAGGTAGGCCTTCACAAGCTTTTTCTGGATGAGTTCACGGCTCAGACCAAGCTTCTCGTATTTGATAACGGGCTTTATGACGGTGTAATTTTCCCAGTCATCCTCGATGAGTCCCTGCCTCCTGAGCTCCGCGTAGAGGGGGGTTCCCGGGAATGGTGTAAGTATGGAGTACTGGCTGTAGTCCGGGTCAAGTTTTATCGAAAAGTCTATGGTCCGGTCCATCTCTGAGGGTTTCTCACCTGGATACCCGAGGATGAAGGAGGTTATTACCTCCACCCCAGCCTTCCTGGCAGCCCTCACAGCATCTTCAGCCTGCTTAACAGTTATGCCCTTCTTCATCATATCAAGGACGCGCTGACACCCGGATTCAACACCATAATATATTGTTCTCATCCCCGCGGCCCTGAGGTCCCTGAGAAGGGATTCCTGGACCATGTCCACCCTTGAGGATGTGACAAAACTCACATCAATGTTTCTCCTCTGGATCTCCTCAGCGATCTCCCTGGCCCGGCGCCGGTGGAGCATGAAGGTGTCGTCGAGGAATGCTATATCATGGAGGCCGTAGACATCCACGAGCTCCTCAACCTCATCGACAACGTTCTCAGGGCTCCTGAACCTGAACTTCTTACCCATTATGAGGGATGATGAGCAGTACCTGCAGGGGTAGACACAGCCACGGCTGGTTATCATTCCACCGGCATCCTGACTGGAGGTTTCATAATCCCTGAATGGTACAAGGTGCCTCGCGGGGAAGGGTATCTCATCAAGGTCCTCTATGAGGGGCCGGGCCCTGTTTGTCCGTATCCTGTCACCCTCACGGTAGGTGATGCCTGCAACATCATCAAGGGACCCGGGGCCTCCCTTTTCATAGGTCTCTGCAAGATCAATGATGGTGGCCTCTCCCTCACCCATGACAACAACATCAAGGTCCCTGCATTCCTGGAGTGTATCCACAGGGAGAAATGTGGGGTGTGGGCCCCCTATAACCGTCAGGACGTCAGGTAATCGATTTTTTATCGCCCTTATGTACTCAAGGGATGTTCTTATTGTTGCAGTGGTTGCTGTTATCCCCACAATGAGGGGGTTAATTCCTTCAACTATTCTGGCAACCCCTTCAGCTCCCATTCTCCGGAGATCATCATCGATTATCTGAACAGTGAAGGATGCCCTTTCAAGGGCGGCTCCAAGGTACATCAGATTGAGGGGTGGCAGAACAAAGCCCAGTTTATTCTTAACCGCTGTCCTGTCCTCGGGGTTTATGAGTACAACGTCCAATTAAACACCACCGGTTTGTTTTTCTCCAGAAATTCTTCGCCATTCTCCAATGTTGTTCACACAGCCAGGGTCCGGCGAATGGATGTCCCCCAGATAGGAGAGGGCACGTGCCCTGCAGCCGCCACAGATGTATCTGGATTTGCATGATCCGCAGTGGTCTGAGAGTTTATCCCTATCCCTGAGGTTCCTTAGTACCCTGCTGGTCTTCCATAACTCTTCAAAGTCATCTTCTAGGATGTTGCCCACACAGAGGTCATCCAGGTGCGGGAAGAATACGCAGGGATAGATGTCGCCGTCCGGTTCGATGCTCAGGTAGAATCTTCCAGCGCCACATCCACCTATAAATTCGGCAAGATGGAGGGTCTCATCTGTGTATTCGGGGTTATAGAAGTGGGTGGGTATCATCCTCTTATCCTTGCTGAGGCCTGCTGCGATGGGTGCGAACTGTGGTGCTGTTGAGAGGACCTGGATTTTACCATGGAGGTTGCTGTGGTAGGCTTCACAGAGGACCCTGTACCTTTCCGGGGGGCCTATGTCCAGTTCAGGGTTCTCTTTTCCCCGACCCGCGGGGATGAAATTGTAGAGCATGAACCAGTCTGCGCCCAGCTTATGGAAGAATTCAGCCATTTCAGAAAGGTGCATGAAGTTCTCTGAGGTCACGGTGGTTGCAACCTCCACAAAGATGTCATACTCTGAGAAGTTTTTAACGGCCTCACATGCCCTCTCCCATGAGCCATCAACACCCCGGAATCTGTCATGGACCTCTGGCTTCATGGAATCGATACTTATCTGTACAAACTGCAGGCCCGCATCGACGAATTTCCTGCAGACGTCCCTGTCCCTGAAGATGTACCCATTGGTTGCCATGGCGGTGTACATGCCGTTCTCATGGGACCTGGATATGTAGTCCATTATGGCGGGGTGCATGCTTGGCTCTCCACCTGAAAGGGCAAGGGATGTTACGCCTGCATCTGTAAGTATGTCTATGACCCTGAGGCCCTCCTGGGCTTCCAGTTCATGTGGCCTCTGACTGTTGTATTCGTAGCAGTGTTTGCATTTGAGGTTGCAACGCCCTGTAATGTTCCATACCACCTGGAAGGGGGCTCCGGGTATGAATGGTCTGTTAACACCGAATAACCCGATCCCCTTGAGGACGCTGATGAGGCCCCTCATCCAGTGCGGATCATGCATCTGTTCCCTCAGATCCTCTTCATTCACGCCAAAGGCATCTGCTCCACTGCTCAATATGAGGCCAATGATGCTGGATAGTAGCCTGCACTCGAAGCAGCATTCTTCGTCATGGAGGTAGTGTCTAAGGGCGTTCTCTATCCTTGGAGATCCATCCCTCCGGCACTCCCCCATCATATGTTTCAGAAGAACCCTTGAAGCGGGGTTTTCAGAGACCCTTCTGAATGTGCCTATAAGGTCCCTGAGGTCTCGTCTGGAACTATTCCTTAATCATACCACCTCCTTCTATACCCCTCCATAATATGTCTATGAAACTCTCCGCTGCTGGTGTTTCATGTCCGCGGAAGTGTGAACTGAGGCTTGCATGGGAGATGTAACTGATTATCATCTCTGCAGCGGTCCCCGGATCCACGACCCTTATGGAGCCCTCACTGATCTTATCCCTGAGATAATGCTCAATTGAATCGTATATCAATCTGGCAGTTGAATCATGGATTTCCCACCCATCAAAACCGTGTTCTTCAAGTTCCCTTTCAACCATCATCAAAAAGAGAAGGTCGATCTTCTCCTGGACCATGACCATGATCAGTTTCTGGATGACTTCCTTCAGCACATCACGCGGGTCACCATCTCTCCTGAGGACTTCAAGGACCCCTGATATCCTTTCGCTGCTCTCATCCATTATCCTTTTGAGAAGGTTTTTCTTGGATCCAAATTTTCTGAAGACCGTTACTTCACTTACACCGGCCCGGGATGCAATTTCACGGGTTGTTGTACCCCTGTATCCCCTTTTTATGAACAGTTCCCTTGCGGCTTCGGTTATCCTCTTCTCTGCGGATACCATGATACCACTTATGTAAGTACTTACTAACATTATGGGGTTAGTGTTATATAAACATTATCGCCACAGATAGTACCATGAGAATAACCGAGAAGGATGTTATTGAATCACTGGAACTCTTCACAAGGGTACCATCATTCCTACTAAGACGCTGGGTTCGGAAAGAGATAAACCTGGCATCAAAATTCAGATCACAGATAATAGATGGCTATTCACAGCTTTCAGAATATGACAGGGAGAGGTTGAGGGCCATACTTGAAATGGATGTCTCTGATATCCAGGATATACTTGGGGAAGCCCACAGGAAAACAGGAAAAGAGCAGCTAAAAATACTTTCAGATCCATCAAGCAGGAAATTCATAGAGATTAACCTGGAAGAGACCAGGAATCTCATCTCTAATGAAAAAAGGGACAGTTAATCCCGCAGCCTCTCGTCGTACATTCGCTCATAGTATCTCAGGTACTCTCCGCTTTTTATATTCTCCCACCATTCTCTGTTATCAATGTACCATTTTATGGTCTCCCTGATACCCTCCTCAAAGGAGTAACAGGGCTTCCAGCCAAGTTCACTCCTTATCTTACTTGCATCGATTGCATATCTCCTGTCATGGCCAGGGCGGTCCTCAACGAACCTTATGAGGGATTCATCCTTGCCAAGCTCCCTGAGTATGAGCTCAACGATCTCTATATTCCTCCTCTCACTGTTACTCCCTATATTGTAGACCTCACCTGCACGTCCACCGTGCAGAACGAGGTCAATTGCCCTGCAGTGGTCCCGGACATGTATCCAGTCCCTCACATTCATGCCGTCACCGTAGACAGGGAGGGGTTTATCCTCAAGGGCATTCGTTATCATGAGGGGTATTAGCTTCTCAGGGAACTGGTAGGGTCCATAGTTGTTGGAGCAGCGTGTTATGTTAACCGGCAAACCATAGGTACGGTTGTATGCCCTGGCTATGAGGTCTGCAGAGGCCTTGCTGGCAGAGTAGGGGCTGTTTGGTGCCAGCGGGGTCTCTTCGGTGAAATAGCCCTCCTCTGTGGAGCCGTAAACCTCATCCGTTGAGATCTGTATGAACCTCTCAACACCCTGCCTCCTAGAGGCCTCCAGGAGCGTCTGAGTGCCCATGACATTTGTCCTTATGAATATGCCCGGGTCCTCAATACTCCGGTCGACATGGGATTCTGCCGCGAAGTTCACAACAACATCGGATTCTGCTATGAGGTCGTTAACAAGTTCCTTATCAGTTATGCTGCCCTTAACAAATATGTACCGTGGGTCATCCTCCACTCCGGCGAGGTTTTCAAGGTTTCCACAGTATGTGAGAGCGTCAAGGTTGATTATCTCATAGCTGTGGTTCTCAAGCATGTACCTTATGAAGTTGCTACCTATGAAGCCGGCTCCACCGGTTACTAGAATTCTTTCCATCTAAATCTCCTCAGAGGTAAACTGGTCTTTCACGGAGGGGCTTCCAGTTCATGTCCTTATCTGAAATTATGAGTTCATCCACCAGCTCCAGGGGCCACTCTATACCGATGTCAGGGTCGTCCCAGGGTATGCCAGAGTCGTATTCAGGGAGGTAGAGTTCTGTGCACTTGTAGTTAACTATGCACTCATCTGCGAGGGCCAGAAATCCGTGTGCAAATCCCTCGGGAATGAAGAATTCCCTCCTGTTCTCCTCTGAAAGGTGAACACCCACCCATTCACCGTAAGTCTCTGAGTCCCTGCGAAGGTCCACTGCAACATCAAAGATTTCACCCTTCACAGCCCTGATGAGTTTTCCCTGGGGCCTCTTCAGCTGGAAGTGAAGGCCCCTGAGGACGCCCCTGCGGGACATGGATTCGTTGTCCTGGACAAATGTGATATCAAGGCCATGGTCCCTGAATAGTGCCTGGTTGAAGGTCTCCATGAAGTATCCACGTTCATCTCCGTAGACCTCCGGTTCTATGATGATTGCACCATCAAGCCTGGTTCTCTGGAATCTGAAGTTACCCATGGAAGTTTCCCTCCGCAAGGTCTCTGAGGTATCTGCCGTATTCTGTCTTCTTGGAGTTACCCATGGAAGTTTCCCTCCGCAAGGTCTCTGAGGTATCTGCCGTATTCTGTCTTCTTGGAGTTACCCATGGAAGTTTCCCTCCGCAAGGTCTCTGAGGTATCTGCCGTATTCTGTCTTCTTGGAGTTACCCATGGAAGTTTCCCTCCGCAAGGTCTCTGAGGTATCTGCCGTATTCTGTCTTCTCAAGTTTTTCTGCCATTTCAAGGAGATCATCCCTTGTGATCCATCCATTGTTGTATGCTATCTCCTCAAGGCATGCGATGTAGAATCCCTGCCTCTTCTGTATGGTCTCTATGAAACTGCTTGCCTCCAGAAGGCCGTCATGGGTACCGGTGTCAAGCCAGGCCATCCCACGGCCCATGAGCTCCACACGGAGCTTCTTCATCTTCAGGTACTCCTCGTTGACGGATGTTATCTCAAGCTCCCCCCTCTCTGATGGCTCTATCCTGCTGGCAATTTCAACCACCTGGTTGTCATAGAAGTATAGGCCCGGAACCACGTAGTTGGATCTGGGTCTTTCAGGTTTTTCTTCTATTGATATAACCCTTCCTTCCCCGTCGAACTCAACAACACCGAAGGGTCGCGGGTCCTTTACATAGTAACCGAATATGACAGCACCCTCCCTGATGGACGCAGCCCTCTGGAGTATTTCGCTGAACCTGTGCCCGTAGAATACGTTATCACCCAGCACCAGGGCAACCCTGGAATCTCCAATGAACTCCCTTCCCACAAGGAATGCATCGGCAATACCGCGGGGTTCCTCCTGCACCTCATAGGAGAACCTGACACCGAACTGTGACCCGTCCCCCAGGAGGTCCCTGTAGAGTGGAAGATCCCTTGGGGTTGATATCACGAGGATATCCCTTATACCCGCGAGCATCAGCACAGATAGGGGATAATATATCATTGGCTTATCATATATCGGGAGAAGCTGCTTTGAAACAGCCCTTGTTATGGGGTAGAGGCGGGTTCCTGAACCCCCTGCAAGCACTATGCCCTTCATGGTCCACCTCCATTAATTGATTTCATTTCCTCAAGGTAATCCTTAAGGGCTTCCCTGTAGCTTCTGAGGGGCTTAAAGCCCTCCATGATCCAGTTATAATTTTTGAGGACAGAGAATGATGGTCTGCGGGCGGGTCTCGGGAATTCATGGCTCCTTACAGGTTTCAACTTAACACCCATCTGCAGCGCATGGAATATCTCCCTGGCAAAATCATACCATGAGCAGTGGCCAGAGTTTGTTATATGATAAACACCATATGCGGGCCTTTCAATAAGCTTCCCGATTGCACCTGCAAGGTCACGGGTGTATGTTGGGGATCCATACTGGTCATCAACAACACTTATCTCATGACCCCTCTCTGCGAGTTCCACCATGGTACTTACAAAGTTTCTCCCGTTCCTCCCAAATAGCCAGGAGGTCCTTACTATGTAGAATTTATCTGTCAGATCACGCACAGCAAGTTCACCCAGGTACTTGGTTTTCCCGTAAAAGTTCATAGGATCCGGTTCATCAAATTCAAAGTATTCTTCACCCTTCTTACCATTAAAAACATAATCGGTGGATATGTAAACCAGACTGGCGCCTGTCTGTGATGCAGCGGCAGCAACGTTCCGGGTCCCGAGAACGTTCACCTGATAGGCTGTTTCACGCTCCGATTCGGCACAGTCAACGTCTGTGAATGCAGCTGCATGTATGATGGTATCCGGACGCTTTTTGGCTGCAAGTTCCATGACACCCTCAAGGTCCCGGATGTCAAGGTCTCCTGACGTTAAAACCTCATGTCTTTCTTTCAGGACATCAATGAGGTCACTTCCAAGCATACCCGAGGCCCCGGTTACAAGAACCTTCATTCAATCACCCATAACGCTCACTGCAGTACCATAACCTGTTATCTCAAGGAAGGCATCAACGTCACCGAGACACTCAAGGACGTGGTCGGCACCTGCTGCCTCCAGTTCATCAACCGTGAAGTCCCCTGTGGCAACCCCCACGGTCCTCAAGCCAAGTTCCCTCCCGGCTTCAATATCCCGTGGAGTGTCACCTACGGTTATAACATTTTCCCGCCGTAGCCGCCCGTAAATTGAGGAGGCCCTTTCAAGGGCAAGCCTCAGTATCGAGGCCCTGCTGCACCCCTCGTTGCCAAAGCCCCCGAAGTTGAAGTATCCATCAAATGAGGCCTCTCTGAGCTTCAACCATGCAACAGGCTCAATGTTTCCGGTCACAACTCCGAGGGGTGTTCCGGCTTCACTGAGCCTTTTAAGGATAATTTCTGCACCATGCAGGGCTCTTATGTTATCCCTCTCAAGGTTCAGGCGGTAGTTATAGGAAATCCTATCCACTATCCTCACAAAGTCCCCATCGCTGATTTCAAGACCGTACTTCCATGCTGTCTGGAATATTATCTCCTTATCGGTCATCCCCTGGATTCTTTCGATGTCTATTTCAACATCAGCATTGAAAAGTTCCCTGAACGCCTGCCTGAAGGAGTAGAAGTGACAGTGGGATCCCACAAGCAGCGTTTTATCAATATCGAATATGATGGTGTTCATCTTAGACCTGCCTCTCATACTTTTTCCTGAGGTGTTCGGAGCTGTACTCATAGTAAACTATGTTTGATTTCAGAAAGACCCTCTGGGCAGGGTTGCCATTCCTGAGGTAGGTGACGGTTATCTTCCTCTCACTGACCCGTATGTCAATTGCATTTCCACGGGGACCTGTGGCGTAGGTGTGTTCAGCCCCCAGGATGTCCATTATTCTTATCCAGTCCACTGCCATGGTTCTTTACCCGTTCTTTAATCCTGCTTCACCATCATGGTGACGTTATTATTATCTGCAGTTTCATCTATAAATTATTCTATGAAGAGTGATGTCTGTGAAATCGATGATGCCAATGAGGCCCGGGTGCTCATGGTGAGGGAGTCGATGCCTGACGACGATGAAATAAAAGGACTCTGTGACCTCTTCAAAATATTATCCGAGCCCACAAGGCTCAGGATAATCGAGGCACTCACCGTGGATTCACTGTGTGTCTGTGAACTCGCATCCCTCCTTGAAATGACCCAGTCAGCGGTTTCTCACCAGCTCAGAATTCTGAGAAGTGCGGGAATCGTTGACTATGAAAGGGATGGTAAGATGGCACGCTACCACCTCACCGATAGGGGCGTGGCGGATATTATAGAAAACTGCAGGAGCAAATGTCCTTAGTACAGGAGATATACCATGTATGAACTTCTTTCGCATCCACTGGAGGATGGTTCACCGGTTCACCCGGCACTTGACGATGTGAGGATATCAATCAGGAACATGATACCTGTGGATGGGTATGAGACCCACACCATCATCACATCCAACCATGCCGGGACCCATGTAGATGCCCCGGCCCATTTCATTGAGGGCGGAAAGAGGATAAGTGAATACAGTATTGAAGAACTTGTATTCAATGACGTCTGCACTGTGGACGTTGATGTGGGGCCAGGGGACCCCATAGGGAGCGGTGACATTGAGATTCCCGACTGCGACCTCCTCCTCATAAGGACGGGCTTCGAGTCAGTGAGGGGTGGGGACACCTACCTGCAGGATAACCCCTGGATAACCCCTGAACTTATTGATAACATAAGGAGGAACTTCAGGGGTATCAGGGCCATAGGGGTGGACTGCATATCAATATCAAATCCAGAACACCCATCTGAGGGCGAGACGGCCCACATAATGGCCTTCACTGAGGACCCTGATTATGGGGAGCCAGTTCTCATCCTGGAGGATATGAAACTGATGAGTGCTCCGGAGGTTATTGAGAGGGTTTTTGTGGTTCCGTGGACCATTGAGGGGGTTGACAGTGCACCATGTACCGTTATAGCGGAATTTAAGGTTTAATTATTCAGGGATCTGTGGAGGGTATCTGTGGAGATAAAGATAAGGCCTGTTGGATTTGTGAGATCCCCATTCATGGGGAGGGGGGAGGCACCTCACCAGGGGAGGCTCTCAATGGAGGAGAGCGAGATTCACATCTTCCCGGAGTACCGTGACGCCCTGGAGGGAGTTGAACTTTTCAGGTACCTCTTTGTTCTCTACTGGCAGCACCTGGCTGAAAGGGATGTTCTTAAGGTTGTTCCGCGGGGTAAAAAGAAGAAGAGGGGTGTTTTTTCAACAAGGGCCCCTGCAAGGCCCAACCCGATAGGGCTGTGCCTGGTGGAGCTGCTGGAGTCAGGTGATTTCCTCAGGGTGAGGGGCCTTGATGCACTGGATGGCTCACCTGTTATCGATATAAAGCCATACCATGAGGATATCGATTCACCCGGGGACTGAAAGGTCAGAAAGCCTTTTCACTGCAATTAGCAGGCAGTTATTGAGGAAGATGCTTAAGATCCGGACTATTCCTCAGTTCTGAATGCTGCTTCAACGTCCCTTACAAAGGGTTCTATCTTGCAGTCACAGGTATTCTCCTTTATCTCCCTCTCGGTTATGGCGACTGTCTGGATGGGTTCCTTTCCTATGGTCTCGCTCATACGCCTGAATGTTCCCTCTGCACCGCTTCCACCATATGTACAGAAGAAGGCAGCATTCTTTATCTTTGATGCGTTTTCCCTGAGGTAGGTGCCCACCGGTACCGATGGATTACCTGCCCAGACAGGTGTACCAACTATCACAAGATCATAGTCTGAGGGGTCCCTTTCATAGGGTTCAAGTACGGTGTCCTTGCCCCTCGCAGCCTGGTAACCTGATTTTAAAAACCCTATGATACCGGTTCGCTTCTGGGTGTCCCTTATCTCCTCGATGTCACATTTGAGTTCCCTGGCGATCTGAGATGCCACATCCCTGGTACGCCCGGTTCTTGAATAATATACCACAAGTGCCCTCATGGTTACTGATATGTTGATGGACGCATAAATACTGTTCTCTTTGTGATACTCAGAGGTTATAAGAACCTGGTGATAATGGAGTCATGAATATCATGGAGGAACTCTCAAAATCAGAATCATCTGCTTGCCTTAGTATGGGGGGTAGCTTCCAGAGATTTAAAGGGGGGTTGTTAGGAGTGAAAAAACGGGGAGGTGCTTTTTCGTTTTTTATCTCTGGAAGCTGATTTTTTGGTGCTTTCAACAGAACAAAATATCCCGGAAGTTGAAAGCAATAATTTAAGGGGGTGATGTGTGTATGAGACACACAAACCTATATGTTAGAATTCTAGTATATAAATATTTCGGTTGTGTGGGATGGTTTGCAAGCTAAGGCATCACATAAAGATTAGTGATGGAGGTCTACACACAGGTCCTCTTCACCCTGGTGCATGCTAAAGTATCACATACAACACAACTATAGACAGGTGACATTATGCAGGTTATAGAGGGACCCCTCTTCACCGCCCGCACATGCCAGGAATACATGAAGATGTTTGATCTCAGGATAAACGAACTTAAGGGGTTGCGAATACTTGACTGTCCAGCGGGTGCCAGCTCATTCACACCAATCATGGCGAAGAGGGGCCTTGATGTGAGGGCCTGTGACATCATGTATGGTGAGGAGGCAGATACTCTTGGGAATATGTGCAGGGAGCACCTCATGGCACTCACAGATGCCCTTAAGAGGATCAGGAACCATTTCGTGTGGAGGTTCTACTCTTCACCTGAGGAGATGCTTGAAAAACGCCTGAATGCCTGCGGGTGTTTTGAGGAAAGCTACAGAGAACACCCTGAACTTTACGTGAGGGGGGACCTCAGGGATTTACCCTTTGATGATGATGAGTTTGATCTCCTTCTCTCATCCCATCTCCTCTTCATATATGACCACAGGCTTGACAGGGAATTTCATGAAAGGGCCATTTCTGAGATGATACGCGTCAGCTCAGAGGTGAGGATATACCCGATTGTCAAGGAGAACGGAAAACTCTCAGATTATGCAGAAGGCATACTGGAGGATAAAAGAGATGAATTTGATGCATTCACGGTCTCGGTGGACTATGAGTTCAGGAGGGGAGGTAACATGATGCTTGTTCTTAAGGGAATATGACACCAGTTTCTGGTTCTTTTTCATGACTTTGCTTGTTCTTAAGGGAATATGACACCAGCTTCTGGTTCTTTTTCATGACTTTGCTTGTTCTTAAGGGAATATGACACCAGCTTCTGGTTCTTTTTCATGACTTTGCTTGTTCTTAAGGGAATATGACACCAGCTTCTGGTCCTTTTTCATAACTTATGATTACCTGATTTCATCCTTGAAGAAAAGATGATATCAGTTTTCTGTTCTTTCTGCGTTGGAAGATCATCTGATCTCATCTAATATAGCCTGATGCATCCTCCTGATGAATTCTATCCGGTCCTCATACTTGAGAACATCCAGGTAACCCTGGGCAACCAGGTTAAAGGCAAATGGGGAGGGTATCCTCGTGTCAACCTGCTTGATCTCCATCTCACCATCACGGATCCATTCAAGGACCCTGATGGCATTCTCGATGTCCATGTAGTCCTCCATAACCTCCCTGCGGGCCTCCTCGAGTATGGGGAACCTGTCATCCAGTTCACTCACAAATTTAAGGAGTATCTTACCCCTCACCTGCTGCCTGCCAACCGACTTCTCCTCCCCCCTGTACCTGCGGAGTATCATGAGGGCACGGCCAGCGCAGTGCCTGAACCTGCTTGCAAGGGTTTCTGTCCTGTCAAGGGCCTTCTTAAGTATCTCCCTGAGGTTCTCAGGTTCAAGTTCCATGAATGACTCGAGACCACCCATCTTTCCCTCTGAACTCAGATAGAATCCATTGTCAGATACAGATATCATAACGTCCCGCCGGTAACGCCTTGCTATGACATAGGCAACAGCCCTTGATAGGGCGTCGTTAACCCTCCTTCCAAAGAGGCTGTGGAAGACTATGAATTTTCTGCCCCCGAAGCCAGTGTAGTACTCAACAAGCATCCTCCTGATGCTGGGTATTGCCGCGTAGAGATACTGTTCACGGAAATACTCGTAGATTGAACTTGCGGCCCTCTCATCCAGGTGGAGGTAGTCCATTATGAACTCTGTTATCTCTTCCTTTGAACGCCCGTACTGGAACTTACCATCCATAATGTCCCTGAATCGCTGTATGTCAACTGCAAGGTCAAAGGAAAGGGGCAGCTGCTCTGAGAACCATGATGGAATGTTGGGGGGCCCTGAGGCCGGGCTGACATTGACGGTCATACCCCTTGCATAGTTGAATCTGTAGATCTTCCCGCCGAGAACAAAGGTGTCACCCTTCCTTAGCTTCTCCATGAAGTCCTCCTCTATCCTCCCCACAACCTTTCCATTGCACTTAACAACCGCAGCGCTCCTATCGGGTATGGTCCCTATGTTGGTGGAGTAGAGCATCCTGGCAAGTTTACCCCTCCTCCCGAACATGTTCTTGTCGTGGTCAACCCAGATCTTGGCATAGACGTACCTTTCCTCAAGCTCAGCATACTCCCCTGCAAGGTAGCTGAGCACAGAGAGGTAATCCTCCCTTTTGAGGTTCCTGTAGCAGTAGCTGTTCCTTATAACCTCAAGGGCATGGTCAATGTCCCACGGGTTCTCAATGGCCATCCCGTATATGTGCTGGGCCAGGACATCCAGGCAGTTCTCGGGTACCCTTATGGAATCTATTTTACCCTCAACGGCGTTCTTGAGTATGAGTGAACACTCAACAAGGTCATCCCTGTCCACGACAACTATCCGTCCCTTTGATTTCTCATGAAGCTGATGCCCGCTTCTTCCGATACGCTGGAGTGCCCTTGAAACAGATTTTGGTGAACTCAGAAGAACCACCAGATCAATGTACCCGATGTCTATCCCGAGTTCAAGGGACGTTGACGATACAACCGCCTTCAGCTCACCCCTCTTGAGTTTCTCCTCTGTTTCAAGCCTTATCTCCCTTGAAAGTGATGAGTGGTGTGCCATGATGTTTTCATCGGTGTAACTCTCAGGGAAGCGACTTTTCAGGTTGTAAACCACACTCTCGGTCCCGCTCCGCGTGTTGGTGAAGATTAGGGTTGTCCGGTGTTCCATTATGAGGTCGTGGAGGATGTCGTAGAGGGCATTACCGATTTCATCAGGGTCAGCGGCCACGATATCATCAACCGGGCAGATGAGTTCAATGTCAAGCTCCTTCAGGTAGCTGACGTCAACTATGATGCAGTCCCTTTCATTACCATAACTGTAACCCACCAGGAATCTTGCAACACGCTCAAGTGGATGCACCGTTGCAGATAAACCGATCCTTGTGAAGTTACCGACAAGGTGCTGCAGCCTCTCAAGGCTCAGTGAAAGATGAACACCCCTCTTATTATCTGCAAGGGAGTGTATTTCATCCACGATAACATAGCGCACAGTTGAAAGCTTTTCACGGAACTTCGGGGCCACAAGAAGTATTGAGAGCGTCTCGGGGGTCGTTATAAGGATGTGAGGCGGATTTTTAAGCATCCTGGAGCGCTCATAGCTGGTGGTGTCACCGGTTCGTACAGCCTTCCTTATCTCAAGGTCCCTCCCATCCTCTCCTGCAATCTCCCTTATACCCTGGAGGGGTTCCTCAAGGTTCCTTTCTATGTCATTATCAAGGGCCTTAAGGGGTGAAATGTATATGCAGTAGACGCTGTCCTCAAGTTCACCCCTATCCGCGAGTGTGGTGAGTTCACTGATTATGGAAAGAAACGCGGTGAGTGTCTTACCTGAACCTGTTGGTGACGATACAAGGACGTTCCTCCCCATGTGTATATCCATTATTGCATACTTCTGGGCCTCTGTGAAGTCATCAAAGGTTCTCTTGAACCATTCACTGACCCACGGGTGGAGGACAGAATGTATCCTGCTGCTTGAGTACTTCTTCTTCTGCCTGACTATCATGGTCCTCACCACCCACCACTGAATCCTGTGGATGAGGTGAACTCCATGAGGGCACCCACCGTCCCGAAATCGAAAACCTCAAAGTCCTCAACACCATAGACATGGAATTCCTCAAGTTCAGCCTCCCTGAGGAAGGGGGATAGTACAGCCTCATGGAGGATGTCAGAGCCCTCGGTTATGAAATTGAAGGATGGCATGACAACGAGATTCATATCCCTGAAGGGCCCCAGGAGGAAACATTTGATCTTTTCAACCCTTTCACCGCTTCTGAGACCCACGCAGGGGTGTTCGTGGCCTATGATGATGTTTTCAGCGTCAAGTTTTTCAGGTATCACATGACCATGTGTCAGGAGGAAACCCGCCACCTTCATGGTTTCATGGATTGCAATACCCGATATACTGGACATGTGAGGTATGATGGGGTCATGGTTACCCCTGATCACTGTTATCTCCCTGAAGTTTTCCTGGAGGTAGTCCATGATCCGCATGATTTCCCGGTTCTCCTGATGGCTCACCCTCCCGAATTCATGCTTGAGGTCACCATTTATGATGATACCCGAGGCACCCGATGCGTCCCTTATGGATTCTATCCGCTCAACTATCTTTCTGAACTGGAACCCCGGGACCATCACCCCCTCACTGGTGAGGTACTGTTCGTACCCCAGGTGGAGGTCGGCTATTATCATTGAATCCTCAATGAGAAGTGACAGGTCACATATTTCCAGTCCAT
The DNA here is from genome assembly GCF_041228365.1 of Methanothermobacter sp. KEPCO 2. Taxonomy (NCBI): domain Archaea; kingdom Methanobacteriati; phylum Methanobacteriota; class Methanobacteria; order Methanobacteriales; family Methanobacteriaceae; genus Methanothermobacter; species Methanothermobacter sp. KEPCO 2. The sequence goes on from NZ_CP166185.1 coordinate 64,226, forward strand.
CCACCAGTTTAACCGTGTTCATTGCATCACCAGGACACTGATGAGGTAGAGGAGGTCAAGGACCCCGAAGGCTATCAGTGAATTCATCACAACCTCAGATCCCCTTGCATTGACTTCATCTGGGCCATGGAGGTAATAATAGATGCAGGGAACTGTGACTGTGAGTGAAAGCAGAGCAATCAGCGGGAAACTGATCCCGGGATCAAAATGGAGGGAGAATTCAAGAAGCCCCAGTGCAACCGTTGCAGCAGCCGCACTTAAGGCCATAACCCTTCTGGATGCTCTGACACCCATCCTGACAGGAAACGTCATCTTGCCCCCCAGCAGGTCCTCCCGGAGGTCAGGTATCTCAACGTTTATGATGAAAACAAGCTGCAAAAGCATTATGGGGATGGAGAAGAGGATTAAAGAGGTATCAATCACGCCCATGATTACAGAGTAACCCATGGCAGGGAATATGAAGCCTGTCAGGGCTGTTGCAACCTCCCCAAAACCCCTGTATGATAGTCTGGCTGGTGGGGCACTGTAAAACCATCCAAGCAGATTACCGGCAACTGCAAGGAGAAGAACTGCAGGGTTACGGTAGATGATGGTGTAGATAACTGCAAGTGTCAGGGATACTGATATGAGAAGGACGGCGAACTTCCAGGCAAAGCCTCTGAGTTCAGGGTGTCTCTGGAGAACCCCGCTTCCCCCGGTATATGCTGTTGCAGCCTCAGGGTTGTCCAGTTCAAAGTCATAGTAGTCGTTGCTGTAGGATACAGAAAGATGGGCCGGCAGCACGATCGCATATCCCATGATGAACTGGGCTGGGGCTGGTGCCTTCCCTATACCTGCAAGAACGGCCCCTGTGGCATAGAGGATCAGGCCAGCCCCGAGAAATGGAAGTCTACCCAGTTTGATAACCTCAGACAGGAAATACCACCAGGAGTTTTTTTTCATGACGTCCAGTTTATGCATCCACATCCTCCTACCAGCTGGGAATTGGGCCCATTAACATTTATATCGGCTGTGGAATAAAAGATTATCATCACGCTTTATTATCACTGAATCAATCAGGTGAATTTATCGGGTGATTCTCATGGCTGATAGTACTTTGAAGGATAGGATTGACCTCATGGATTCAGAGGAAAAGCTGAAGGCAATGGATGAACTTGAGCCATCAGAGGAATCTGTTGAAATACTTATAGGGCTTCTGGAGGATGAAAGTCACCCTGTTAGATTTAAGGCCGCAGAAAAACTTGCAGAATTTGGAAAAATGTCCCTTGAAAGGCTCATTGAAATAATGGACACTGCAGAGGGGGAGGTCAGGAGATACGCCACATTTGCCCTCAAGAAGATAGGGGATCCGGGAGTTGTGGATCACTTCATTGAGGCCCTTGAGGATGAGGACTGGGGGGTGAGGAAATTCGCTGCAAGGTCCCTTGGGGAACTGGGTGATAGGAGGGCCGTGGAACCACTCATAGGCGCCCTTGAGGATGAGGACTGGGGTGTTAAACTTGCCGCTGTAAGGTCCCTTGGTGACCTGGGGGATCCAAGGGCCATAGAACCAATCAAGAAGGCCAGAAGAAAGGGGGATAAGGACTTCAAGAAGGCCGCCAACAAATCACTTAAAAAGATCCAGTCATAGCCCCGGGTTTTCATCGGGTGAAGTGTTCATCAATCACCACTCCCCGGGGATGAGGTTGACGGGGCCCTGAGCAGTTTTCATTGGGTGAAGTGTTCATCAATCACTCAATTCAGTAATATTTTGTTGATTGCAGTCCTCATGAACCTTTATATTTTTTGAGTGTCATTATATAACTATATACAATATTTGGGCCGGTGGTTTCATGAGGATAGTGATCGTGGGGGCTGGATTTGGAGGTCTATCTGCAGCAGCGCTTCTTGCAAGGGATGGGATGGATGTAACTGTTATTGAAAAAAATGAGGGTCCAGGTGGACGTGCAAGCGTCTACAGTGAGGGGGGGTTTACCTTTGATATGGGCCCATCATGGTACCTCATGCCCGACATATTTGAGAACTTCTTTGCAGAGTTCAGGAGGAAACCTGAGGATTTCTACTCCCTGAAACAGCTTGACCCTGCATACAGGGTATTTTTTGATGATGATAAGGTTGTAGATGTCTCATCAGATATCGAAAGGAACTATGAACTCTTTGACAGCTTCGAGGAAAACGGGGGCGAGAAGCTCAGGGAATACCTCCATTCAGCAGGTGAACTCTATGATTCTGTTGTAAAGGAGATGCTCTACAGGGACTACCGTTCCATCCTTGACTTCCTCAATGGCAAACTCCTTCTTCAGGGGATAAGACTCAACATACTCGAATCCCTTGAGCACTTTGTTAACAAACGTTTTGAGAGTGATGAGGCAAGAAAGATACTCCAGTACTCCATAGGATTCCTTGGAAGCGCACCGCAGGATACACCCTCCATGTACCATATCATGTCCCACATTGACATGACACTGGGGGTTTTCTACCCTGAGGGAGGCATAAGGAGGGTTGCAGAGTCCATATATGAACTCGCACTTGAGAACGGGGCTGAATTCCATTTCAATGAGGAGGTTAAGAGGATAGAGGTTACAGATAAGATGGCAACCTCTGTTGTAACCGACAGGAACATCCACGATGCCGATGCAGTTCTTGTGAATGCAGATTACCCCCACAGTGAACTTGAACTCGTTGATGCCAACCACAGGACCTATGATGAGAACTACTGGAATTCAAGGGTACTGGCACCATCAGCCTTTGTGGCCTACGTTGGTGTTGACCGCACAGTAGACGCCCTTGACCACCATAACCTCTTCCTTGAGAGGGACTGGGCAGACAAGTTCCAGCAGGTCTTTGACCCTGAAAAGGCATCCTGGCCTGAGAGGCCATCATACTATGTTAATGTTCCCTCAAGGACGGATAAAACAGCTGCTCCTGAGGGATCAGACACCCTATTCATACTGGTCCCCCTGGCACCGGGTATGGAGGATAACCATGAGCTGAGGGAGGGTCTCTACAGCAGGGTCATGGATGACCTTGAGGGGAAAACCGGTATGAGGATAAGGGGCCATGTGGTGGTGAAGCGCATATTCGCCATAAATGACTTCAGGGAACGCTACAATGCATACAGGGGGACAGCACTTGGCCTATCCCATACCCTCAGGCAGACCGCCCTCTGGAGACCGGCACATAAAAGCAAGAAGGTCAAAAACCTTTACTACACTGGACAGTACACCCATCCGGGTATAGGGGTGCCTATGACACTCATATCCTCCCAGATTGTCTGCAGAGAAATACTGGAAGAAATGGGTGAATAGTCCAGAATCCTCCATGCAAAGCAACTTTAAAAGGTTATATGGGTGATAGGCTCTTGATTGATGAAAAAATCTATTCAATATTCAAAAGGGGAAGCAAAACATACTTCTACAGCACCCTCTTCTTCCCACCGAAGGTGAGGAGGGACGTTTTCATACTCTACAGTTTCCTGAGAAAGGCGGATGACTATGTTGATAGAATACCCCAGGATACCGAGGGGTTCTACGACTTTGTTGAACGCTACCGGGCTGCATCATCAGGCGAAAAAACAGGGGACGTGGTTGTTGATTCATTCGCGGAACTTTCAGCCAGGAAATCTTTCAATAAAGAGTAGACAGAGGCCTTTCTAAGATCAATGGAGATGGATATAACTGTATCATCCTACAGGACAATGGCTGACCTTGAGGAGTACCTCCTGGGTTCATCTGAGGTTGTGGGCCTCTTCATGGCATCCATCATGGGCCTTGACACGGATTCATACCCCCACGCCCGCTACCTGGGGAGGGCCATGCAGTACGTCAACTTCATAAGGGACATAGCAGAGGATGTTGAACTTGGAAGGCTCTACTTCCCGCTGACTGAACTTGAAAGATTTGATCTGGAGTCACTGGATTTAAGTGAAATAAGGGGAAGGGAGGATAATTTCAGGTCCTTCCTCAGGGCTCAGATTGATATTTACAGGGACTGGCAGAGGAGGGCAGAGGAGGGTTACAGGTACATCCCCTACCGCTACCTGGTACCCATAAAGACCGCCGCCGACATGTACCTCTGGACGTCCAGGATAATTGAAAGGGACCCCCTCATAGTCTACCGGAGGAAGGTGAAGCCCTCAAGGGGCAGGGTGGTCTCAGGGGCCCTCCTGAACATGCTGAGGCTCATCAGACCCAGGGCAGCCGTTAATGAGGGGAGTATTTAGGGGACCTTCAAATGTCTCAGATGACCCCAGGATCCCTTTTTAATTCCATAAAAGATTACACGGGCTTTCTGGTCGGCATATCCCGATTCAGGTTCTGGATATACACCGGGGGGACGTATGTAATTGGGTACACCCTTGCAGCGAAGGGGTTCACTGATTTTCTCTCACCAGCCTATTACATCTACCTCATCTACTTCTTTTTCCCGGCTAACGTGTTCATCTACGGTGTCAACGACTACTGGGATGAGGATACAGACAGACTCAACCCCAAGAAGGGTTCAAGGGAGCACATGCTGATGCAGAGTGAGAGGAGGAAACTCAGAAATTCACTGCTTGCAGTTACAGGTATCAGCGTCGCGCTCATGTTTTCACAGAAACCACAGGAGGCCATTCTTTTCATCGGATTTTTATTCCTATCCTATTTCTACAGTGCACCCCCACTCAGATTCAAGGAGAGGCCCTTCCTGGATTTTTCATCCAATTACCTCTACATAATGCCCGGTGTATTTGCCTACAGTCTCGCATCAGGGAGCCTACCTGAACCCATAATCCTCCTTGCAGGCTACTGCCACATCGCTGCCATGCACATATTCTCTGCCGTACCTGACACAGAGTATGATAGGAGGGCAGGGATCAACACAACACCAGTATTTATGGGTGAAAGGGCGGCACTTGCACTTTCAGCAGCCTTCTGGCTGATATTATCTTTCATCACTGTCTATCTTACAGATCTACATCCTCTAAGCTTTCTGGTATTCGCGTATCCTGCATTTCCCCTTTCTGTACTTTTTTTCGAAAGAATAAGGATAGAGAGGGTTTACTGGTACCTGCCCTACGTCAACACAGCCCTTGGGGGTCTGCTCTTCCTTGCGCTCATAAACCACAAGATCTTTCACTGGATTTGATCTTGAAGGTTTTTTGCTGTAGTTTTCTGGATTTAACTATTCCGGATCCTACCACAGGTTTGCCTTTGTTTTAATGAGTATGAGTGCCAGGAGGATTAAACCGGTTATGAAGGGGATCTCAAGTCCAAGGAATAGGCAGGCCGCTGTCCAGAAGCACATTATCAGGTAGAGGCTGGAGATGGTCCCTGATTTCATTTCCTTCGTAGAATCACCCAGAACCACAAGCAGAATAAGGGATGCAATGAAACCTGAGAGCACCCATCCAGCGAAGTTCTGCAGGGGCACACCATAGAATATTCCTGGATTACTCCAGATCCAGAAGTTGAGGGCCACGGCTGCAGGGTCAATCACCACATCTGTGAGGCCCACAAGGAGGGTTGAGAGGCCCAGAAATTTCACTTTCCCACCAACAGATTCCTTTGCAAGATAGGCCGACCCAAGGAAGAGGGGTAGCCAGGCGAATGGGACCGTGAAGGGTGTGTGTCCAAGTATCTTCAGTCCAATGAGTCCGGTGTAGTGGAACTCCGAGTAGGGAAAACCCGTTACTATGGCCAAAGTTTCGATCAGAATTGCATAGGCCCCCAGAACAAGTATCAGAATAACACCACGACCCCTGAGGTCCCTTATCACCGAAATAAATGATGGGAGGGCCATGGATATGATGAAAACAACCGATACCGCGGAATAACCCCCTATATCCACGTTGGCTACAAAGTATGATGAGAACGCAAGGATGATACCCACAAGGAGTATGATGATGGATTTCCTGGAGGGTCTATTCATGATCAGCTCCCTCCCTCCACCTGTAAACATCTGGTCTCCGATTCCTTAGAAGTGGAAGCTCCCTTCTCACTTTCTCCACCATTTCCATATTCAGGTTGGCTGTTAGAACACATTCTGAGCTACCCGCATCAACCATAACCGAACCCCATGGGTCGGCGACAAGTGAGTGACCGTATGCAACATAGGATGCCCGGGGATTTCTTGCAGGGGACACTGCGACACAGTAGCACTGGTTGTCAAGGGCCCTCGACCGCACAAGGAGCTTCCAGTGGGCTGGACCGGTTGTCATGTTGAATGCCCCGGGAAATATGAGAACCTCCGCACCCCCCAGGGCCATCATCCTTGAGAGTTCAGGGAAGCGCATGTCATAGCATATACCAACACCGATCACAGCAGAACCTGTTTCAGTAACGGTCACAGAGCTACCCGCAATAAGAGTGTCGGATTCCCTGAAGGTTATCTCACCCTCCACGTCTATATCAAAGAGGTGAACCTTCCTGTGCCTCGCCACGACTTCACCACCATCATCAATGATGAAGGAGGTGTTGTATATCCCCTCCGGGGTCCGCTCGGGAATTGAACCTGCAACCAGATGGATACCCAGTTCCACTGCAAGGGATTTCATTGTGGTTATGGTCTTTCCATTCTCATCTTCCGCATATTCAGGGAAGAGTTCAGAGTCGTAGGGGCATGTGAACATCTCAGGAAGAACCACAAGTTCAGCACCCCCTCTGCACGCTTCCCTTATCATCTCAGAGGCCTTTTTGATGTTTTCTTCCTTTCTCTCATTTACCTGCATCTGACAGATTCCAACCCTCAGACCGGGCACCCCCCAATTAATATCAGTGAGCATGGTCCTCAGAGGACGTTATTCTCCAGGAGTATCCTTAAACCAATGAGGATGAGGATGACACCACCCAGCGCCTCTATACGGTTTTCAAATATGTGACCTATCTTCTCTCCAAGGTAGCTCCCTCCAAGGGAGAGGAAGAATGTGATGATTCCTATGATTATTATGGGCAGCCATATGGATATGTTAAGGAGTGCAAAGCTGACACCCACAGCAAAGGCGTCTATGCTGGTTGCAACCGAGAGCAGAAGGAGTTCACGGTAACTGAATTTGAATTCCTCCTCCTCAAGCATGGTGCTCTCGTATATCATTTTCAGCCCGATGAGAAGGAGGAGTGTAAATGCAACCCAGGGCGCAAAGGTTGATACGATGCTCTGGATTTCAAGGCCGGATATCCATCCTAGGATGGGCATGAACGCCTGGAATGCACCGAATGAGAATGCAGTTATGAGGGCGTAGTTGATTCCTGATTCATGGCTCACAAGGCCCCGGCTCACTGATATGCTGAATGTGTCCATTCCCAGGCCAATTCCAACGAAAACCATCGATAGAAGATCCATGGGTATCACCATTGAGTAACCATATAATTCTCTCACAAGCTACTTATAAAATCATCTGCAGATGCAAAAAGTTTATATACTACCATTTTAATAACTTAAGTTAACTAAATTTCTTGGGTTCTGAAAAACACCTAAAAAGATTTTAATATGGGTTTAAAAAATTTCAGGAAATTTGAAAATGTTTAAAGCCAGAAATAAAAGCATAAATCATGAATTTGAGGAAAATGAGTTAGAAGAATCAGAAATAATGGATGCATATTCAAGGGCCGTCATGGATGCCTCCGCGGCGGTGAGCCCCTCGGTTGTCAGGGTAACAACACAGTCAAAATCAGGAATCAGAGCAGCAGGCGGGGGCTCAGGGGTCATCTATACAGAGAAAGGCCATATAATAACCAACAGCCACGTCATCCACGGGGCAGAGAGGATAGACGTGAACCTCCACACAGGGGAGCACCACACAGCGGAGGTTGTGGGTGATGACCCCCACACTGACATTGCAGTCATAAAAATTGAACCTGAAACAGAACTCCAGGTACCTGAATTCGCAGACTCCAGCAGGGTGAGGGTTGGTCAGCTCGCCCTTGCCATAGGCAACCCCTTTGGCTTCCAGTTCACTGTCACAGCAGGGGTGGTGAGTGCCACAGGAAGATCCCTCAGGACAATGACAGGGAGACTCGTTGATGGGGTCATACAGACCGACGCGGCACTCAACCCTGGAAACTCCGGCGGGCCACTGGTGGACTACCGGGGGAGGGTACTCGGAATAAACACAGCACTCATAAGGCCAGCCCAGGGGCTCTGCTTCGCCATACCATCAAACACAGTCAGGGAGGTTGCGGATAAACTCATAAAGGACGGCAAAATAAGGAGGGCCCACATGGGAGTTTCATGCCAGAACATACTCATCAGGGATGAACTCAGGGAAAAACTCGGCTTAAACTCAGAGAGGGGCGTGATGATAGCATCACTCCAGGATGGCCCGGCAAGGGACGCTGGAATAATGAGGGGTGATGTGATAGTGGCAATCGATGATGAGCCGGTGGAGACAGTTGACGACATCCACAGGATACTCGGTGAGGAAAAGATCGACGTGGAATGCCAAGTGGATGTGATAAGGGGATCAGAGGTCTGTAAAGTCCAGGTAAGGCCCTCAGAGCTCCAGTGACTCCCCACCAAAATTTTTATGGGTGCACAGAACCATAGGTTATCCGTGGTAAGATGAAACCATCAGAAAAACTGGATGAGATTGACTCATCACTGAGGGGGGTGGGCTACGTACCAGACAGGGAGATCCTGATAACACTCTTCCTGGCGCTGGAACTTGGAAAGCCCATCCTTGTGGAGGGCCCCCCGGGTACAGGAAAGACAATGCTGGCCAGAAAGGCAGCCGAGGCCCTGGGAAGGGAATTCTTTAGGATACAGTGCTATGAGGGCATAACATTCGAACAGATAGTCGGGGAATGGAACTACCAGAAGCAGCTTCTGAGCCTTGAAAGGTCCCGGATCAGCGGATCCCCGGAGGACGTCTTCAGCGAGGAGTACTTCATAAAGAGACCCCTAATGTCAGCATTCATCAATGGGAAACCATCAGTCCTCCTCATAGATGAAATAGATAAGGCCGATGAGGAGGTTGAGAGTTTCCTGCTTCAGGCACTTGGAGAAAAACAGATAACAGTCAATGACCTCGGAACCTTTGACCTCAGAAATGATATACTGGTCTTCCTCACATCCAACTCCCAGCGAAACCTGCTGGATGAGACAAGGGACAGGTGCCTCTACATCCACATCGACTACCCTGACCCTGAACGTGAAATGGAGATTGTAAGGGCACACGTCCCCTCTGCACCTGCCACTCTTGTTCAGGAGACAGTCATGTTCATAAACCGGATAAGGGAACTGGGTGTCATAAAGAAGCCCTCAATAAGGGCAACGGTTGACTGGCTCCGGACCCTCATGGCCCTTGGAAAGGAACACATTGACAGGGAAACGGCTGAGGAGACCCTGGGTGTGGTTATAAAAAACAGGGCAGACGAGGGCAAGGTCCGGGGTCTTGTGGAATCCCTTGATGAAAGTTAACAGCCAGTGAAACTGGAGCACATGTTTCATGGAGAAAATAATTCTTCTTTCAAACATTTTAAGGGATAAGGGACTTCCCGTTAGCATAAGGAGCACTAAAGACGCATTTTCAGCCTATAAAATATTCAAAAATAGACCTGAACTCAGGGATGCTCTCTTTTCAGTTTATGTTAAGGACATGAGGCACTCTGAAGCTTTCATGGACGCATACAATGAAGTTTTCGGGGTTGTGGATGAAGAAAGTGATGAATCATCCGGTTCAGGGAAGGTTGAGAGGATCAGGTCTTCAGAGGAACATACCCTAGGTGAAGTCACAGAGGGCATCAATATTGAGGATTTAGCGGAAATCCAACCTGAAATCCTGGATATCTTTGACTCCAGAACTGATGAGAGCCAGATCCTTGACAGGGATATGTCCACCCTCAATACGTTCGACCCTGAGATATTTGATCTCTGCCGCAGACTGGGAATGAAAATTGCCAATAGAAGATCCAGGAGGCTCCGCCGTTCAAAGAAGATGCGACCCGATATAAGGCGGAGCATAAGGAAAAACATGAAGCACGGGGGCACAATAATTGAGCTCATGAGGTCAGAGCCAAGGGAGAGAAAGAGCCAGCACATATTCCTGAGTGATGTGAGTGGTTCCTGTGACTGGATAAGCAACTGGTTCTTCTGCATAGTTTACGCGGCCCAGAAGACATTCTACAGGTCACGTTTCTTTGACTTCGACAGCAGGATCATTGAAACGACCCACATCCTTGATGAGGATGACCTCTACGATGCCTTCAGGAACCTCAGGGAGTCCAGGATAAGGAACCTCATGCTCCATGGGACATCAAACATGTACACAGCCTTCAGCGACTTTCTTGAAAATGTTAATTTCACAGGAAAGTCCTGTATAGTTATTCTCTCAGACTGCAGGGACTGGGCAGGGCCAAGGAAGGATGGGGTCCCTGAAAGCGCTGAACTGGTGGCTGAAATGTCTGAGAAGGCAAGGAAGGTCCTCATACTGAACCCTGAACCAAAAAAGAAGTGGGACGTTGTTGACAGCTGTGTTTCAATTTACAGGGATTCCGGTGCAGCTGTGAAGGAGGTCAGGACCTTAAGGCAGCTGGCAGAGGTTATAGAGGGTCTCTGATGGGCATAACTGTTTTTAAGAGGATATAAAAATGCTCTTAAACCTTTATCCTTTTACCTTACTTCAGGATAAGGGTGACCCTCTCTTTACGTATCAGCTGTCCAGTTTTTAAAATGCGCCAGCTGCTCTGTTAACTGCATCCACGAGTTCTGGAGATTTTCACCGCCACTTTCAAAGGGGAAAAAGCCAGCAGGAGCTAAAAAAATTCATGGTGTAATTCAAAGTTCGGGATTTTCCTTCATCTCTTATTTAGAGTTTTTTTGATCCACTTTATGGGATATTTTTCGTGTTTGAATTTCATTCCAGACCTGAAAATTCAAGAAATTTACCATCGAAGGTTATCAGTACTGGACTCTCTTCGCTCATCATCCCTTCCACTTCGATCATTTCAACCCCCCTAGAGTCATAGTATTAATATGGGATTCAGAGTATTTAATATTGCCGAGCCTTTGAAAATTAGGTATTCAAATCCGGTTTCATTTTAAAACCAGACTTCCATGATCTTCATTGCATCAAAATTGGTGTTGAGGCAATGAATATTTTAAACATTTAATAATGAAACCGGAACTTTAAGCAGCTGATAGGGTTAGTTTAATGGATGCAGAGATTCAGAGGAAGTTATCCAGTGTAACCCCCCTGTTTGATTTAAGTTCCCTGGGGGGCTCGATCTCCCTGAACTCCAGCCCCTCATCCTCCAGCATCTCCAGGGCATCATGGGTTATTGATGGGGCCACCAGAATGCCCCTCACACCCACCTGGTCATCCCTGAATTCATCCACATATCTTCTGAGCTGTTTAACAGCACTCACACCAGCCTTTCTGCTTTTAAGTTCAATTATCATGAGCGAACCATTCTCATCCTTACCCAGAATATCAATGAAACCGGAGCTGGTGGCATATTCCCTGGAAACGGGTCTGAAGCCAGGCTCGATGAGGTGGGGGTGCATCATGATCATGTCCCCCATGTCGCTTTCATGGCCTGATACGGTGAGCTCATGCATATCCCTTGGAAGGTAGAAGGAGATGAGGTGTACCTCATGGAGTTCAACCTCAAGGCGCTCCTCAGGGGACCTCCGGATACTTTCAAGAAAGAGGCTTCCACGCTTCATGTAGACCCTGCACCTTGATCTGGGGGGCTGCCAGTTAACAGGGTCCACCTTCCGGTCCTGGTGGACCATGAATGTTCCATCCGGTTTTATAACGATGAGCCTCTCACCGGCACCAAGGCTGCTCCTGGCACGCCCCTCATAGGATGCACTGCAGCAGGCAAGTATCACTATAAGAGCGCGCTTCCTTATACCCTCCTCTAGCAGCTGGTACGCTTCAGTTCTGGATGGATTTTCAGATACCCTGCACTTCATGTTTATCAGCGGCCCAATTTTTCACAGTTCTGACCTTAGAGAGGTGTAATTTCTGTTCATCTGGCTGTAAGGTTTAATATCAATGCTGAAGTTATATATACTCTGCGAGGCAGTGCCACACAAGAGAAATGAAAGTTGGTTGTACATGATAAAGGAATTTGTTATAGGAACCGAGCTTGCACCGGCATATTATGGGGATCTCCTTGAGTTCATCCGGCGCTACTATCTCATGCCCGGCGACTTCAATGAAATAAGAAGAGATGGCCTGAGGCTTGTTTTCAGGGCGTGGAGGGATGAGGGGATAATATATGGTGAGATAATCGCCGGTGAAAACCTCAAACTGATCCTAGAATACCCTGCGGAACTCGGGGAATGGGCAGAGGCAATATATGAGGACATATTCACATCCATCCAGGCATTTGAGGATATGATGAGGCAGCACACCGTGTACTTTGCCTGGGTGGAGGGGGAGGATATAATCCCTGAAAGACCCCCTACGGGGAGGGGAATGGCATCAAAGGGCATATTCGGAAGCAGCATGCTCCTCGTCTATGTGCTCTTCTTTGGTGTCAACATAATCCTATTCATCATCCTGGGATTCTATGCAGTTATAGCGATCCTCCTCATGCAGCTCGGTATAATACTCCTCTCAGACCGCATATACGCCAGGATGGGTGAATGGGTTATAACCCCAGAAAACCCCAGCGTGCACATAATCCAGTTCCAGCTCCCTGAAGACGAATTCAAATTCTTCATAGATAAAATGGGTAATGAAGCGATCCTGAAAATCAAACGTGAAATTTACAGGCTTTCCCTTGCAGATAAGAGGCCCCCCACATGTGAAGATGCACGGGGAGTCCTTGAAAGGTATGGCTTCAGGTGCAATCCACTCTATGAGAGGTCAAGGACCGTTAACCTTTACTCAATAATTGAAGATGCTGCCGGGGCATTCGGGATACCGGTACCCAGGATTGTTCTCTCAAACACCATGATAGCAAACGCCGCTGCAACGGGCCCAAGCCCCCGAAGAGGCCTGGTACTTGTAACAACGGGGCTACTGGTTCAGTTGACTGACGAGGAGGTGCTTGCGGTTATAGGGCATGAAATGGGGCATCTTGTTGGGCGGGACCCCATAATACTCTTCAGCATAGTGTCTGCCGAGTTCGTAATGAGACTCACGGTATTACTGCCGGTTGTGCTGGTTTCCCCGCTTCTCTATATAATCATTGCAATGGGTATAATATTCTTTGTGGCCAAGTTCTTTGAGGCAAGGGCTGACCTCCTCTCTGCAATGGTTATAGGAAAACCTGAGGTCCTTGCGAGGGCCCTCAGGAAAATAGGTTACCAGAAACTGGCACTTGAGAAGTCAGGCTCCCAGAGGATATCCGGGTGGACGGCCTGGGACCCCCACCCCCCCATATACTTCAGGATAAAGCGGCTTGAAACTCTGAGGGATTATGAGAACGTGAAAAGTCCCCTCATCAGATCAGCTGTTGATGTGGTAAGGGGATTCAGGGACTCTATAAGGCAGTTCTTTTAGGTCATGTTGGTTATCTCAGAAAAACTCCAGCATCTGATTTCATTCAAACCTCGAGAGGACCTTTGCAACATCATCAAGTTTTATCTCATCGGGGCCCTGGATACCATACCTCATGCATATGGATTCAACGGGTTCACGGTTTACAAGGTAATCAAAGAGGTCCCTGTACTCATCTTCACTGTAATCATGGTCTTCACGTGTGGCCTTCGCAAGTTCAATTATGGCCTCCCTTAAGAGGTCATCTATTCCCCTTTTACTGGCGAGGCTGTCAAGGAAATCGTTTCTTTTAAGGTCCTCCCCAAAGAATTTTTTAAATGACCTTCTCTGCTGGAGGCCCTTGTAGATGATTATGAGTTTATCCTGCATTTCCCGTGCTTCACCCTTTCTGATAATCTGAAACCCTCCATTCAATCACTAACTATTTTTATCAATTTCGCCATACAATAAAACAGTTCTGATTTTCAGGGTGACAACATGTACAGGCTTGAACTCGATAGGACCATGTGTATATCATGCGGAAACTGTATTGAAAACTGCCCGGAACTCTTTGAATTCGCGGATGACGGTATTTCATCCCTGGTGGGTGTTGAAATATCTGACCTCCAGGTTAAGGAATTTGATGACCCAGCATGCAGCGAAAAGGCGGCAGCCAACTGTCCTGTCATGTGCATAAAGCTTTACAGGAATGGTGAGGAGATCACATAGTATTGGTTGATTAAGGAGCAGTAAAATGGAGGAAGGCAAACCATCATACTTCAATCTTGCTGAATTCAGATTTGAATCAGGAGAAAAACTCAGCGATGTAAGGGTTGAATACAAGACCATCGGAGAACCCTCCCTGAATGATGAGGGTGAGATAGATAATGCTGTCGTCTATATACATGGGTGGAGTGGGGACTTTTCTTCAGTTAAAAGGATAGCTGACCTCACAGCACCTGGAGGCGCCCTTGAAGGGTTCTTTATAATATCAATGAGCTCACTGGGGTCTCCGGGTTCGGCTTCCCCATCCACAACATCACTTGGAGATGAATTTCCTTCCTACACAGTACTCGACATGGTGAACTTCCAGAGACAGTTTCTCAATGAGAAATTTGGCATAAAAAAGGTCAGGGGAGTCCTAGGGACATCAATGGGGGGATTTCAGGCCCTCCAGTGGGCTGCAGAGTACCCTGATGAGATGGAATTCCTCATGCCCCTTGTAACCTCCTGGAGAACACGGGGAGTTAACTATGCACTCTTCAGTTACATGAACCACCTCATTGAGTCAGACCCTGATTTTGCCGCCGGCAGAAAACCCAGAAGGGCTCTGTCACTCTCATCCATGCTCATGTACCTCTATGGACTCTCAAGGGAATACTACAGTGGCCTTGAAAATCATGAGCTGGAGTCAGCAATGAGGGATATGGGGTCAGAGGGGGAACTCATGGACCCCCATGATGTGCTGTGGAGGAACAGGGCCGCCATGAACCATGACCTGGAGGGTAAGCTCGGCAGGATAAGGGCAAGGACCCTCATATTCGGGGTGAACCAGGACCAGTACTTCCCACCGGAACTTGACACGATCCCCATGGCCGAACTCATACCTGGCTCCGAGTTGATTCTATTTGATTCTGAATGCGGACATCTGGGAGTAAATGAGATAGGTAAATATGGTGAACTCATAGCTTCATTTATTAAAGGTGATAGTGAATAAGAAGGAAGGTGTTTATTTGCAGGTGAAGGTTGAGGATTTTGGCTTCAGTGAGGATAAATGCATGAACTATGTACTCTACAGGGTTTCAGACATTGATGATGATGTCAGAAGGAAACTCATGGAGAGACTTGAGGAGGACACAGAGGAGGATAACGGAGACCTTCTGATAACAGTTTTCTATGCGCCGGAGTACTTCCCCTTTGGTTCAGAGGAGGCAAAGGTGCGCATGGACGACTTCATTGCAAGGGAGGAAATTGAGATGGCTGTGTTCCTCTCCAGTGTCCTTGAGGACTGAAGTCATTTAGTAACATGAGTTTCTGGTTAAGGTGGAGATAGGGGGACATGCATTCGGAGCCTTCTGTGGAAGTTAAAAAAATCGAAAAATCCGGTGATAAATGGAGGGTGGTCCTGGAACTACGTATTCCAGGACATGGACTCTTAGAAATTCTGGATGAACTTGAAAGAAGATTCAGAGACTACTCATTTCGTGCAGATGGCAGAAATATAACCGTTGAGGCATCATTCAGGATTCTCGAACCATGAGAGGATGAACCGGCGGAGGATGTGGCTGAGTCCATAGCACTGGAACTTCTCTCCTTTATAACTGGTGGGGGGCTTCGGAGTGAAATTTGATGACTACAGGTTTGGCAAATACCTCTATGAGAGAAAGAGGTGGGCTGTGTTTCTCGCACCAAACCAGAGCAACCTTGGAACTTGTGTAGTGGCCCTCAAAAGGAGGGAGGAGTTTCTTGGAAACCTAAAGAAGGATGAATGGGATGAAATGCTCCTTATAATATCTGAACTTGAAAATGCAGTGAGAAAGGCATTCGGTGCCGCCATGTTCAACTGGGGCGTCCTTCTTAACTCCTTCTACCGTGAAAACACCCCTCCACCACAACTGCACTGGCACTTCATCCCCCGCTACAGAAATGAGGTGGTAGTGAATGGGGAGATATTCGATGACCCCTTCTTCGGTTACATGAGGCCAAGGCCCCCAAGGAATGTCTCAGAGGAGACTCTCCAGGAAATAAGGAATAAAATGCTGGCCTGGATAAAAAGGTAGAATCATTGTGGGAATGGATACAGAAGGCCTGGGTAGAGAAGCTGGATCATGATTTGAAATAATGCCTTGGATAAAGGTTTAAGATTAAAAGAATTTATTTTTTGATCTGCGTGGAGTAAACATACCGGCTTTTATCGAAGACGTTCCAGTCGCTCCCTGAACTCCTTACGGTGCCTCTTTTCCTCATCAATTATATGCCTTAAAACTCCGGTGACCTCATCATCGTCAATTATCTCTATCTGCCTCTCGTACTCCTCAATACCCTCTGTTTCCTTCTGGATCTGCCTTTCAAGGCCCTCAATTATATCTTCACCAAGGTAATCCACTTCGCCGATCTCCATGGAGGGTCTGCCGCCTCTCTTTGTTATGAGGTCCGCGAGCCACCACATGTGCCTCATCTCATCTGCCGCGATTCCTTCAGTTAGCCTGCTGAGGTCACAGTCCTCTATAACAAATGCGTTGTAGGTGTACATCATGGTCGCCTCAAGTTCATGGCGAAAGTCGATATTCAGGAGTTCTATTATCCTTTCACTGTCCATAAAAATCCACCTCAACGTGATGTCTGTCCATCTGGATATATAAGTGGTTCTCACCGTTAGAAAAAGTCCATATACCCTCTGGAATAAATAGAGTAATGGTGATTGGATGCCAGCGGAGGTTTATTTTTCAGATTTCAGGGCAAGGTCCAGGAACGAGAACAGGGGTATGAAGATACAGAGGATATTTGACGCGGCCTTTGGCGAACCCTTCTCTGGGGATGACATCGTGGCTGTTAAGGTGCACTTTGGTGAACGGGGCAACGACTCCTATGTGAGCCCTGTTCTGGTGCGCCACGTCATTGAAAGGATAAGGGAGAGCGGGGCATCCCCTTTCCTCACAGATACCAACACCCTCTACTATGGTTCAAGGCACAATTCGGTTGATCACATTGAAACAGCCATACTCAATGGCTTTGACTATTCTGTTGCCGGGGCACCCCTTATAATTGCAGATGGGCTCCATGGAAACAATGAGGTAACTGTGCCTGTGAAGGGAAGGCACTTCAGTGAGGTTAAAATCGCGGGTGACATTGCCGAGGCATCGGCAATGGTTGTCATATCACACTTCAAGGGTCACGGGATGAGCGGCTTTGGAGGGGCCCTCAAGAACCTTGCCATGGGATGCGCCACCATCCAGGGAAAGATTGAACAGCACGAATGCGCAAAACCCGTGGTGAGGGGAGAATGCACTGAATGCGGGGAGTGCATCTCTGAATGTCCCGTGGATGCCATGACCCTCCATGATGGCGTCATGATAGAATACGATAGGTGCATTGCCTGCATGAACTGCCTTGACACCTGTCCCAGCGGCGTATTTGACCTTGACTGGGAGAGGGACATACCTGAGTTCATTGAACGGATGATGGAATACGCCCTCGGGGTAACATCCACCATTGACAGGATATTCTACCTGAACTTCCTCATGGATATAACCCCTGACTGTGACTGTGTACCCTGGAGTGACAGAAACATAGTTCCCGACATAGGGATACTGGCATCAGAGGATCCAGTTGCAGTGGACACAGCAAGTTACCACCTTGTGAATCAGGAGGAGGGAATCAGAGGGTCAATGCTCGAGGAAAACCATGAGACCGGTGGGGATAAGTTCAGGGGTGTGTGGGGTGACGTTGATGGAACCCACCAGCTGGTATATGCAGAGAAACTCGGTATAGGGGTGCGTGATTACAGGCTGATTGAAATACCATAATAAGTGCACAGGGAGGGGACTGAATAAGGAGTGAAGTTTGGGTGTTACTGACGGGATACCTCTATCATCCTCTCAACAGCCCTCCTGGCCCTTTCAGCCACCTCATCAGGAACCGTTACAGTGAATTCTTCATTGACCAGTGAATTTTTAACCTTCTCAAGGGTGTGCAGTTTCATGTTCTCACATATGGCCTCTGCGAGGAGGGGAATTGTTTCCTTGTCCGATTCAAGGTCAATACGTGTTTTCATGTCAACCTCTGTACCGATTATGAAGCGATTCCTCTCTGACTCAAGAACCCTACGTAACATTCCACCGGTGCTCAGGATGTGGTCCGCCAGTTCCTGAACTTCAGGGTCACATTCAGGGTGTATGAGTAGTTCAGCGTCGGGGTACTCCTCCCTCTTTGCCATCACATCGGCGACAGTGAACATCTTATGGACATAGCAGTAGCCGTTCTCTGGGATGGGGATTATCCTCTTGTCGGTGTGCTGCTGAACATACCATGCAAGGTTTCTGTCGGGACCGAAGAGTATGAGGTCCTCCTCCAGACTTTCAACAACCTTAACGGCATTTGCAGATGTGCAGAGGATATCCGCCTCTGCCTTTGCCTCTGCAAGGGTGTTAACGTATAAAACAACTGCAGCGTCAGGGTATCTTTTCCTGGCCTTCCTGACGTCCTCTGCACTTAGCATGTGTGCCATGGGACACTCCGCACCCCTGTCGGGTATCAGGATCTTCTTATCAGGGTTGAGGATGTAGGCTGTCTCGGCCATGAAGTCCACGCCACAGAAAACAACAATATCCCTATCATGTATTTCACTTGCCTTCATGCAGAGTTCAAGTGAGTCCCCTTTAAAGTCTGCAATTTCCTGTATCTCCCTTTTCTGATAGTTATGGGCAAGTATGATAGCATTTTTCTCCTTCTTCAAGTTCAGAATATCCCTTTGCAGCTGATTTAACATAAGCGTCCCTACTGAAAAATTATGATAGAATCAAGAATTAAGGCAATCTATCTATAGGGGTTAATGTTTTATAAATATTTCCATAAAACAGGCACCTTAACTGAAATCATCCTTTATTCTGGAACTCTGGGATCCTTTAATCCCATATCTGCCTTAACTCTGGGTGGATGGTTTCTGTTATCCCAAGTTCATCCATGGCATCCCTGTAGGCCCTGTAGATGGCTGTAAACTCTGGCCTTATCATGCCCCTGAATGCACCATATCCCATAACACGCCCGTAATTCTCTGTTATTGATGTGATTATTATTTCCATGTCCCTCTTTATTTCCTCAAGGCCGTATCTTGCAGCTGAGATGTTTTCCCTCAATTTTTTGAAGTCAACTGATGCATTGCTGAGGACACCAACCCCATCAAGGGTTATTGGACATTCGTCGCGTGGAAGGGATTTGCGGAGCATACCTCCTGCTGGGGCTACACCCATAATTTTACTGGCCCCGATTGACATCGCAAGGAGGATATGCTCATAGATAAGAAGTACTGTTTCCTTTTGGGCTTCGGGGTCAGATGGGACATCAATGGATTTGAGTTCCGGGAGGGATAGTGGTGGCCTCACCTCCGGGATGGCTTGTGACTGCAGGGACCCTTTAAATTTGTCTTCCACCACGGGTTTTTCTATTTTCTCTTCCAGCGGCTCTGGTTTTTCAATTTCAGGTTTTTTGAGTATTTCCCGCTGTTCACGCAAAACATCGGTGCTGGTCTCAGGCACAGGTTCCTGTTCCTGCCCAGTGGCTTCAGCTTTCTGTTCTGCAATCGTAACATTGATTTCATCACCCTCAGGGATCCCACTGACGTCTGAACCTGCAGATTCGGAAGTGATACTTGCTTCAGAACCTTTGGATTGAGGGGTGATACCTGCTTCAGGCTCCATGGTTGATTTAATCCCTGCAGCTGATGATTCCTCCTTGACATATTCCAGCTCTTGGAGTATTTCAGGGTCTGAAAGTCTCTCCATAACCCTTCTTGCAAGGAGCATCACCTTGCCAAGGTTTGACCTTTTATCAGCAAGCACAAGAAGATGAAGGTCATCGTTGAGCAGGACCATCTTGCCGCCGGGAAACTCAATAACAGCAGACTGATAGTCTCCCTGCCCCGCCCTTTTGAGGAGTTTACCTGAAGCATCTGCCATTACACTGGTCATGGATCCAAGGTTTCCGCTGGAGGCTCCCCTGCTGTAGAGGATGCTGCCTGAACTGTCAGTTACGATTACCCCCTCAACACCTTCACCTTCCAGGATTTCACCAACTATCTCTTCAAGTATTCTAAAACCCCCACTCACATGTTCTCTTTACGCACAAGTTTGCAGTGTGTTATCCAGGCAGCCTTCTTCTTGCCTGGAGGATAACACGTTATGAGCATGAGCCTGGCCTCCCCACCCTGGGCGAATCGCACGGGATTGACCTTATAGTCCCATCTTATATCATCACCATTGGATGTCACCACATATACGTAGCGCATTGAGGAGAGATGGTCCTCTATTATAACCCTATCCCCCTCCTTAGGGCACCTATCCTCCTGAATGGTCCCGAATAGGTGGTTCTATGCCCCAGGATCCCACAGTCGCCTGCAGACCCTGGCATAACACTTTCAGGGTAGTGGTAGACCGATTCATAGGCATTCACGGTGTCCTCCCTTATCCAGCACCTGACGCCTATTGAGGGTATTATGAGCTTTCCAATTACCGGTCCGCTTGAGCCTGCAACTGTGTTGGGGTCTGAAGGGAGAGGGTCAAAAAGTTCTCTGGGGGCATTTCTGTAATTTTCAAGGTGAACCCGTGACCTTTCCAGGGCCTGGTAATCCTCAAAGGCCTTTATAATAATGCCTGAGGTAATCGATACGAAGAAAAGGCATATGATTGCTGCGTAGATGCTGTTTCTTCTCATTCAAAACCCTGCATTTGATCCTGTTTAGAATAACCTTCAAGGACCTTTTTCACATGAGACGCAATCACGTAACGGTATTTCGTTACCTTTTTTGGATCAGGGACCCAGGCTGTCACCTTTGCCTTTATCCCGGTATCTGTAAATTCAAGGACAATGAGCCCGGGCTCAGGGTCCTTCAGTATACCTGGAACTCCCATGAGAACATCCTTAACTTCAGATTCAAACTTTTCAATATCAACATTGTAGTCAAGGTTGACCCTGAGTTCAACCCTCCTACTTTCCTCTGCACTGTAATTGACGTAGGCTGTTTTGGAGAAGGTTGAGTTGGGCACCGTTACTATTTTGGCGTCAGGGGTTTTTATTGTTGTTGTCCTGAAACCAACCCTTTTAACCTTACCCTTCTGCCCGGCAACCTCAATGGTGTCACCAACCCTGAAACTCTTATCAGCCAGTATGAACATCCCGGAGATGAAGTTGGATATGATGTCCCTGGATGCAAAACCCACCGAGACACCCGCTATACCCAGACTCACGGTTATGGCGGTTACGTCTATTCCAAGTTCCCTCAGAACTATGCTAAGGGCTATGATGTATATGCTGTATTTTATTATGTCATTGAGGACCTGTATGAGTGTAAGGTCCAGGTCCCATTTTCTGGTGGACCTCTTGAGGAAATAGGAGGCCCACTTAACAAGTAGAACAGCGACCATCACCGTGACTATTATGATGAGGATGGTTTCAGGCGCTGGAACCGGAATCATCAGCCTTCACCTCCACGGTCATGAGGTCATCTGCAACATAGGTTTCAGGGAAAACCTCCCTTGCGGCGTTCAGAATAACCTCGGTCCGCTTGTATCTGGTGCTAAGATGTGTGAGTATCAGTCTCCTGACGCAGGCAGATGCAGCAACCTCCGCGGCTTCCCTTGCAGTGGAATGCCCACTTTCAGCCGCCTTATCCTCACTTCCAGCCTCAAAGGTTGACTCGTGTATCAGAAGGTCCGCTTCACGGGCAAGATCTATAACGGACTCACAGGGGCGGGTGTCCCCTGAGTAGCATATCTTCACACCCCGCCGTGGGCTTCCAAGGACCTCCTCTGGTTTTATGATCCTGTCACCAGCCCTCACAGGCATGCCCCTGTGCAGCTTTCCAAAGGCAGGACCCGGTTTGAGTCCAAGTTCAATTGCCTTCTCCCTGAGGAACCTCGGCCTCTTCTTCTCCTCAAAACAGTAGGCGAGGTTGAATACCGAATGGGAGGCAGGTGCCGAGGTAATACGGTAGTCTTCCTCCTCAAGGACGGTGCCGCCCTTAACCTCATGCACATGGATATCAAAATCGAGCGTGAAGTAGCCCAGCTTCATGATGGATTCGTGGAGTTCATGGATTCCTGGGGGCCCATATATTTCAAGGGGCTCCTGGCGCCCCCTGAAGCCCATTGACTGTATCATTCCGGGTATCCCAAGGATATGGTCCCCGTGTAGATGTGTTATGAAAATCCTTGTAACCTTCATGGGGCTGATTCCTGCAAGGGCCATCTGTCTCTGGGTCCCCTCACCACAGTCAAACAGGAATACCTCACCGGGGATTCGAAGTGCTATTGATGTGTGGTTCCTGTTCTTTGAGGGGACAGCTGATGATGTACCCAGAAATGTAACTTCCATCATATCACTCTTTCAGGTTCTTGGAGGATATCTGCTGGAGATTCTGCTTCATGGACATAAAATTTATAATTCTTCCCTTTATATTAATTTAGGGGATCTTCATGATTGACATTCTCAGGGAAATGATCAGGGCAGACGTGGGATTTGAGGATATAACAACAGAGGCAATTGTTGAAAGGGGCACAGTGGCATTGGCGGATGTCATAGCCGGAGAGGATGGCATAATTGCAGGTGTGGATGTGGCATGGCTCATAGCCGCAGAATTCGGAATCGAAATAGAAAGTCTGAAAATGGATGGTGATCCGGTTAAAGCCGGTGAAAGGGTTATAATCCTTGAGGGGGAAGCTTCAGATATCCTAAAGATCGAGAGGACAATGCTGAACCTCATGATGAGAATGAGCGGCATAGCCACCCTCACACGAAGCATGCTGGAGCGGGTGAGGGCAGTGAACCCTGATGTGAGGATAGCCGCCACCAGGAAGACAACTCCTGGACTGCAGTGGTTTGAAAAGCAGGCAGTTAAAATTGGTGGTGGGGACACCCATCGCTTCAGGCTTGATGACTGTGCAATGATCAAGGACAACCACATAGCAATCGCTGGAAGTGTGGGGGACGCGGTGAGGCGGGTTAAGGAACATGTGAGTTTCACAAAGAAGGTTGAGGTTGAGGTTGAAAGGCCAGGTGACGCTGTACTTGCAGCAGATGCAGGGGCCGACATCATCCTGCTTGATAATATGAACCCCGTGGACGTCAGGAAAGCACTGGAAGAACTTGAAAGTGCCGGACTCCGGGACAGGGTGATTGTTGAGGCATCAGGGGGTATAAAACCTGAAAATGTAGATAAATATGCTTCCACTGGAGTTGATGTGATATCAATGGGGTTTATAACCACATCCGCCCATCCAGTTGACCTCAGCCTTGAGATAAGGGAACTGAAATGACCTTTAATTCTGGTAATCAGAACACTTAATTTAATTAAAGAGGGCCTATATTTTCTATTGTTATATTCGGTGTTTCTTTGATTATATGGAATACATTTATATACCTTGAGCCTGATATAGTCACATGGAGGTAGAAACCTATGGAGAATGAAGAGATTCAGAATAACAATGCTGATATGGAAGCTGAAGAGGAAACCGAGGAATTACCCTTTGCCAAGGCAGAGGTTGTCAGGCTCATGAAACAGCACCTTGACAGTGACAAGATGATACGTGAAAGGGTCAAGGTTGAGATGAATAAGTTCCTCGGAGAAATCCTTGAGAAGGTATGCCAGCAGCTTAACCAGTACCCCTATGCCACAGTGGAATACGAGATGCTCAAGGAGTGCATATATCCCTACAAGAACATTGAAAGGATAAATCAGGAAAAGGAACGCCTCCTGGCACACCTTGAGGCAATAAAGGCCGACTGTGATGCAATGGGTATGGATATAAAACGCACACTCAAACTAAGGGATGTTGATGAGGACTAATCCTCCTCATCAATCTTATCTGACTCAAAAACCAAAAATCCCGTCTTGAGGGACTTTATTTCTTCATCTGAGAGCTTTTCCCTCACAGCACTGGGGTGGCCAACAAAACTCTGCCCGAATGGATCCTCAATTATAACTGTGACATTCCTTTTTCCCCCGCGAACTTCACGGAGCATTTCAAGGATCTCTGAGACCTTTTCCTTTGATTCATCCTCCTCAAAGAGGTTGATGGCTGTTTTAACGGCGGTTTCAAATCTCTCAACAACACCCTCAATGTTGGAGATGTAACCTGTTGACCTGGGGCCAGGTTCAACTTTGAGTCCGAGTTCAGGTATCCTTATGGTTGCTGACTGGGACTTAACGACCCTTGCGTTGAGTGTTTTGTCACCCACCTCGATTGTGTACCTTGATGGTTCCTTCTGCTCAAGGCAGATTATATCTGTGCTTCTGTAGCCACACCTGCTGCAGATGAGTACGGATTCCATTATCTCACCGAAGTAGGGGATCTTCTCAACCCTACTGATGGCGGTCATACACTTCTCTCCACTGCAGACTGGGCAGTCGATCTTCATATTCTGCTGGTTCAATCTGTCACCCCTGTACTCCTGATTACAGAACGCAAATTAAGTGAATGGATCATCAAATTTACACTGTGATATTCAGTTCTCTTCCTGGTAGATAAGTCCTGATGTTCAGTTCTCTTCCCGGTAGATAAGTCCCTTTTCCTCAAGTTCATCCAGTATTGCCTGAAGACTTTCGGGATCCGGTGCACATATCCTGTGGCTGTGGATATTATCTGAAAGCGTGTAAAGCCTTTCAAGATCTCTTTTTCGTTTTGGACTTTCATTTAACCGCTTGAGAAACCTTTCAGCCTCAACTGGATCGTATACGTTGACCTCACGTTTGAGTGGCTGTGAAAATCCAGGTATTGGATAGGATACGTCAACGATTCTTCCGCCATGTCTCTTAATGATGATGTCTATAACCTCACCGAGGCGTTCAACAGGGTGCTGAAGCGTTACCTCGGCGCAGTTTTCCCTTATGAATGACAGCATCCTTTTGATGGTGCACCTTATGTCGTCGTTGTTGATCACCGGCACGTCATGCTCCCTTGCCTTTCTTACAAGGTAGTCATGTATGACACGGTTCTCACGGAAGTATTCAAGGTGTTTTCCACCCCTCTTTACCTCCATGGCCCTCTTAACGAAACGCTCCTTATGGACATTCTCCTCGGCAGACAGGACAAAAAAATGAATTGATGCATTTTCCTCAAATTTCTCAATGTCCAGGAGGCCAGGAAGGAGGTGGACGCCCTCTATGGTCACATCATCAGAGTCAGCAACAGCCCTTTCAATAACCTTCTCAACTGCAGGAATAACGAATGAGGCGTGCTCCTCAAAACCCGCACATATAAGTGATTCAATGTTGTTGTTACGGAAGCGCTCTTTATCTCTCAGTGTGGTGTAGGCATCAAATGAGGACTTATGGAGCGCGGGAGCATAATCTGGCCCGATTATGCCCCTTACGATCTCCCTTATGAAATCTGTTTCTATAAGGTGCTTTATGTTTAACTCCCTGGCAAGTTCCGATGCAACGGTGGACTTTCCAATCCCTGAAGCACTTCCTATAAGTATCACATAGGGTTTTCTCAATTTTCACGCCCCATAATTAAAATAGAGGTTATGTAAGGAGATCCTTAACGCGTTCGGCACTTCTCCTCATCTCGATACGAATAAGACCAAGATTTATATCAACATCGGTTATCAGTACAAGTATTCCCTCCCCGGCGTCTATCATGAGGGTCTTACCCCTGGTACCCTCAATCATAACCTGTTCAAGGGGCTCATGCTTTATTTCCTCGGCGGACCTTTCTGCAGTACCGAAAACTGCTGAAGCCATTGCAGCGACCAGTTCCCCGTCTATGTCGGATGGAACCTCACTTTCGATTACAAGACCATCCTTACCCACAACAAGGGAACCATTTACCCCATTGATCCTACCTAAATCTTTAAGTATTCTTGCTATCATACTATGCCTCCATAAACAGAGTATTCTACCCAAAATATATATGCTTTAAGCATTTATTAATTAAATGAGTATGACTAACTAATTAACAGTTTCTATTTGATTCCAGCAAGTATTAAAGGAGTGATTATTTGCACATATTATCTTCTGTCGAGGAACTGAGGGAGCTGAATCCGTTTATAATCATTGGATGTGGTGGTGGAGGAGAAAAATTTGCAAATTTTGAGGGAGTCGAACCTGTAGGATTTGTTGACGATGACCCCAGAAAGCATGGAAAGGACTTCTGTGGATTTAAGGTATCATCAAGCCTCCTTAAGCTTATACATGAGACCGATGCAAGAAGTGTTGCAATAATGCTCCCCATAGGTGCAGAGGGCACCGCCCTCAAGTATGCTGTCCAGGCGATAAATGAGGGTAAAAATGTTGTGACCTCATTCAGATCACTCCCACTGGCAGATAACACTTCCCTCATAAAATTTGCAGAGCAGATGAATGTAACAATCAAGGAGATAAGCCCCCGCCTTGACAACGTAAGGAAAATATTCGGGGTTGCACCCCCACGCTGCACAGAGGTACTCCCCAAGATAAAATACAGGCACAGGGCACCTGTGGTATTTGTTGGGGGCACCTCACAGGAGTGCGGCAAACGTACAACCACAAGGCTCCTGGGAAAGGAGGCAAAGGAAAGGGGCCTTGAGGCGGGAGTTATCTCAACCGATGAGATGGGTCTTGAACAGCCGGTTGATATAAATTTCCGGGCAGGTAGCCTCTCTGTTATGGATGTTGCAGCGGCGGTTATGGGTTCGGTGAAGTACCTTGAGGAGGAGAAGGATCCGGATATAATATTCATAGAGGGCCAGTCAAGCCTCACTGAAAGGAAAAACCCACACCCAAGGGGTTTATCGGCATCAATACTTATAGGAGCGATGCCCGACGTTACGGTGCTCTGTCACAGGCCAAACCACCCCTACAGAAAACCAAGGGGGATAAAGGAGGAGATAAGGGCCATAGAGGCAATCGAGCCAACGAGGGTTATAGGGATTTCCTTAAATTTAAGAAACATGAATGACAGATCAATAATAGAAAGGTATGAAGCACGCTTTGGGCTTCCTGTTGTTGATGTTAAGAATGGGGGGGCTTCAAGATTAATGGATGTGATCATGGAGCACATAGGGGAGATTTAGTTGAGGGACATTCTCGAAATGCTGAAGAAAAGTGTGGGACTTGATGAGGAAGTTAAGGAACCTGAGGAGACAGAAACCATAATAGTGCCGGAGCACTCCTTCTATGAGATCATTCTCCTGAAGGCAAAATCCATTGGGGATGTGGACGATGCCCTCTCCCAGGTGACCGATGAGAAGAATCCGGTTATACTTGATCTCACCGAGATTCAGAGAGATAATCCATCGGATTTCAAGACAGTGGGGGAACGCATAAAGGATCTCAGAGAGAATCATGGTGCAGAGGCGATACTCCTCTGCAATAAGGAGAAAAATGTGGTGATAATAACTCCACGGGAAATTAAACTCATCAGAAAGGGGTAGTGGACATATGGAGCTTCCTATAACCAAGCCATCCAAGATTTCCTATGGTGATGAGATAGATTTCAGTGAACTTCTTGAAAAACTTGCATCAGATGAATACAATGGATTCATAAGGATTACCCACGCATCCGATGAGGGCTACATTCTATTCAGGGATGGGGTACACGTTGCAGCATCATACGACCGATACATGAAGGAGGAAGCTCTTGAAAGGATAATGGAAGTGGCAGATAAAACAGATACCCTCATAGAACTCTTTGATCTTAAAAGATCACAGCTGGATTACCTCATGGATATAAACAGAATTTATACAATAGAGCAAAGAGATGAGAGGGTAATCGAGCCTCAAGCGGTGGAAGAGGAAGACTACTTCAATCCAAAGGAGGCAAGCTACAGGCAGCCCATAACAGATGAAAAGATGCCTGAAACGTCTGAAATAGCCGTTGGTGCTTCCCCTGACATTGAAGATACTGAATTCACAGGTGCTCTGGAAGGTGAAGATGCAGAATCAACTGAAACCCAATCAAAGCCTCAAGTCGAGGTTACAGGGGAAGTTACTCAGGAACCCCAAACTTCAGAGACTGAAGAGTCCCCTGAAATTCCCGCTGCTAATGAATCGACTGATGCCGACACCAGAAAGGAAGAGGAACTTGAGAATGAAGCTTCAGAATCCATGGATGTGACTGACTCCAAACCCCTCAGCAGAGACGAGCTGATGAAAAAATATGGCCTCAGGGATATAGGTGAAGAGGAGGTCGAAAAGGTCCTTGAAACATATAAAGGTGGCGCAATCACAGATATCGATCCTGAAAGGGTTGAACTGACCCTTATGAATAAAATAAAAATGTCTATACTTGGAATACCCCGTATAAAGGGTGCCGAGGTTATCGTTTTCCTTGACAACACATACGACCTCAGTGGAAGGATCAAGATAATGGTTGAACATGAGGGTAAGGGTATCTTCTCAAGGATTATAGGGGACTCAAAGGAGGAGGAAAACCTCAAGTTTCATATAATGGATATTGTTGAGATGGAACTCAGGAAAACCTTCAGGGATTTTCCTGAGATAGTGGATAAGTTTGAGGTGAGTATTGAGGTGCGGTGACATTCTTTTGCTGTACCGGACATCAATATTTATATTAGGATAACTGTTATTATCTATGTGGAGGTATTGGAATGACAAGAGTGATTACAGTCGCATCAGGTAAGGGAGGTGTGGGGAAGACAACCATCACTGCTAACCTGGGTGTTGCCCTCTCAACCTATGGTGAAAGGGTTGTTGTGCTTGACGCTGATATAGCAATGGCAAACCTTGAACTCATCCTGGGGATGGAGGGAAAATCCGTCACACTTCATGATGTTCTCGCAGGTAACGCTTCAATTGAGGACGCGGTTTATGAGGGTCCCAATGGCGTGAGGGTGGTACCTGCTGGCATATCACTTGAGGGGCTCAGAAACGTTAAACTTGACCGCCTTGAGGATGCCCTTGCATACCTCATAGAGGATACTGATATACTCCTTATAGATGCTCCTGCAGGCCTTGAGAAGGACGCTGTTGCCGCACTTGCAGCTGCAGATGAACTTCTTCTTGTCACAACACCCGAAGTGCCATCAATAAGTGACGCCCTCAAAACAAAGATCGTAGCAAGTAAACTTGGCATCAACATAATAGGTGTTGTCATAAACCGTGAGCAGTACGATAAAACCTTCCTGAGTGTTGAGGAGGTTGAGACAATACTTGAGGTTCCTGTTATTGCGGTGATACCTGATGATCCCGAGGTGAGCAGGGCAGCAGCCTTTGGTGAGCCCATAGTCATTAAGAATCCAAAGTCACCTGCAAGCAATTCCCTGATGAAACTTGCAGCGGACCTCATCGGTGAGGAATACCAGCCAATAGAACCAGACAAGCAGGGTGTTATCGCCAAACTCATAAGCGGTTTGATGGGGCGAAGGTGATCACCCCGGTGATTTATTTTGATGAGTGTTGTCAGTGTTGGAACCTGCAACATGGATTTTATTTTTCGGGTGCCCAGATTCGTTGAACCGGACTCTGAGATGAACATAGAAGATTTAAATGTCGTTCCAGGGGGTTCTGCGTTCAACTTTGCCGTCTGGATCTCCCACCTTGGATTTAAGGCCGGAGTTGTGTCTTCAGTGGGCAGGGATGTTTACGGGGACATGATAACATCCCTTCTGGAATCCGGGGGCGTTGATACATCCTGCATATCAAGGCAGGCTGAAAAAACTGGTATGGCCTTCATATCAGTGGATGATACTGGAAGGAGGTCCATTTATTCCTACATGGGTGCAAACGCCAGTCTAAAGATTGGTGAGGCAGAATCAGAATATATAATGGCCGCAGATGCAGTTCATCTCAGCGGCTGCTACATTGAGGTTGCCAGCGCGGTTTCAGGTATCAGGAACGTATCCTTCAGCCCAGGCACACTCCTGGCATCGTATGGCATTGAAAGGCTTTCAGGTGTTCTTGAGAGAACCACCATAATATTCCTGAATGATGGTGAGCTTGAGATGCTAACTGGCTCCAGGAGGTCAGGGATTGAAAGACTTCTCGGGGCTGGGGTTGGGAACGTTGTTGTAACTCATGGATCTGAGGGTGCATCCTTCTTTTCAGAGGACCACTCAGAGGTCCTGGAAATTGAGGCTGAAGATGCGGTGGATACCACCGGGGCAGGGGACGCCTTTGCAGCGGGTTTCATGTCAATGTGGCTCAGAGGTTCAGAGCCAGCTGAGTGCCTGAGAAACGGTCACAGGGTGGCATGCAGGGTGATTTCAAGGATTGGCGCATTTTAGATTGGGCTGATTTTAAGGAGATCCCTTATGTTTCCATCAGAAACCCGCCTTATGTCACTGCGGCTGAAACCCTCCATCTTCATTCTCTGAACCGTTCTTGGAACTGAAAGGGGATCAGATGGCGCTGAGCTCATGTCACTGTTAAGTACAAACCTTTCTGTTCCATATTCACGCAGAATTTCAACGGCTTCCTCTGGCGTGAGCTTTTCAGGCTGCACAGTCAGTCCCAGCATGCACTCGGTTTCCACAAGCTCCGGGAGAACCTCCATGTTAACATGTTCCACCACCACCATGGACTCATCGATTGTACCATCGATTACATCCATTATCTGGGGGGTAACATCGGCCTTTCCTCTCCTTGGAGTGTGGACAATCACAGGGTAACCAAGTTCCTCAGCCACTTTCAGCTGGGATTTAAAGACATCCTTTTCAATTTCTGAACCGGAGTCAAGACCCACTTCACCAACAGCAACCACAGACGGATTTTTGAGGAGATCTGGGAGTTTTTCAATCACCCTTTCAGGGTCGCGGGGTATTGCCCGTGGGTGTATTCCCAGTGCTGTATAGAGTTTTAACCCGTTGCGGGCGGCCCTCTCAGGGTCCACTGTTAGCAGCCTCCTGAAATGCGCCATGACAACATCCGATGATGTCATCTCCATCGGGTCATGGGCACAGGTAATGGCCCCCTCTATACCACTCACAGCCATAAGTTCAAAATCTTCAAAGGGTCTCGTGTCCGCATGTATATGGCTATCTATCAGTTCAAATCCTCCTTTAAACCACTACAACTGTAAATTGCTCAATAAAATATTTAAAATCTGATGAATATAAAAACATAAGGAGGCTGTTTGATGTACGAAGAGAGGCTCACTGACGTATACGAATATCTCTATGAGGATCTTCAGTTCATCCTCAAATCCAGCATAAGGTTCAGGATAATGGTTTCGCTTCTCAGGTCACCGAAAACATTTGATGAGATTAAAGGGGAGGTTAAGGTGAGCCTTCCAGCACTTTACAGTAACATAAGATTACTTCTTGAGGAGGGGTCCATCACCAGGAGGGGGGACTCTTACAGCCTCACATCAGAGGCAACCCTCAAAACCCTCTCAGCACTGAAATTAATGAACTCTGTGAGGGTTATAAATGGATTTGATGAAATGTGGCTGAATCATGATATCAGCGGGATTCCTGAGTACCTCATTGAGGATATTGACTGGATCATAAATTCTGAACTCATCAAGTCAGCACCTGAGGATATATACAGGCCCCACAACACCTACAGAAAACTTATATTGGATTCTGAGGAGGTTTATGGTGTATCCCCCATCTCTCACAGGGACCTTGTTGATATCTATGAGGGGCTCCTGGAAAGAGGGGTTCATGTTGAACTTGTCCTCACAGATGGGGTGATACGGGAGATGGTTTTAAATGCAAGTTTCGGGCTCCTCAAGACAGCAATTAAGAACAGAAACCTTAAGGTTCTCCGATTCCCAGGTCAATTGAAGGTTGCGTTCACGGTGACCGACAGGTTCCTCTCACTGGGTCTTTTTGATAGCAGAGGATTTTATGACCAGAACCGGGATATCATGAGTACTGACAGGAGAGCCATTGAGTGGGGCTTCCGCCTCTATGAACATTACAGGGGGAGATCTGAAAAGCTTGGCATCAGAAACCTGACTGGAATAATGTTATCAATGTAGGGGGCAGAGAATGGAACTTAACAGTGATTTTAACCCACTTTCAGGGTTTTCAGATGACATTCATGATTTGCTTGCTGAGATCAGATTTATAGCGGGGTCCCGGGTGCGATCAGGAGTAATACTCAATCTTATGGGCGGAGAAAAAAGGGTTTCTGAGATCAGGGACATCATAAGGACCTCAAATTCAGCCACCACACATGCACTCATGGAGCTGGAGGAAAGGAGGCTGGTGGAGAGGTCCTCAGACACATGCAGATTAACGTCAAAGGGAAGGCTTATGGGAATCACCCTATCAAAATTTATGAACTCAATGGATGCTGTGAGGCTTCACAGGGAATTCTGGAACAGACATTCAATTGGATCAATTCCCGCGCAGTTCCTCATGGATATAAACGTCTTCAGGGACGCCTACATTGTTGAGGCAACATCAGATGACCTCCAGAGACCATACACAACCTACCTTGAGATGCTGGATAACGCCACACACCTCAGGGCAATGCTTTCATGCTGCCTTCCCAGGCACACAGAATCAATAGCAGGGTTCGTTGAAACTGGCGGAAGGGTGGAGCTCATACTGACACCTGATACATATCACGTTTTTCTTGGGGAGTCTGGTTTAATGAACCTCCATGAACTCATGGATTCAGATTTACTGAAAATTGGGGTTCTCCCTGAGAACCAGGAGATCTCATACCTGATATCTGACACATTTTTCTCAATGAGCCTCTTTAAAAGGGATGGGTTTGATTCATCAAAAACGGAAATCCTGATGGGTCATGGGGAGGAGATTCTCCAGTGGGGGAACAGGCTATTTGATTACCACTGGAGCCTCTCATCGGTGCTGGACAGCGAATCTCTGGGCAGCGTCAGGGAGACCCCTCTTCCTCTTGAGGAGTAGTTTCAGGATTTTATAAATTCCTCTAACCTTGAATCCAGTTCCTCAATATTCAACCTTATCTGGCTGCAGTCATCCCTGCTCCTGAGGGTCACTGTTCCATCCTCAAGGGTTTCATGGTCCACCGTAACCGCAAATGGAACCCCTATCTCATCTGAACGGGCATATCTTCTCCCTATGGTCCCTGAGGAGTCAAATTCAGCTATGAACCCTGATTTTCTGAGCTTTCTTTTTATGTCAAGGGCAACCTCAACCATTTCTTTCTTGTTTACGAGGGGGAAGACGTTGACCTCCACCGGCGCAACATGGGGTGGGAGTCGGAAGTAGGTCCTATCATCCTCATCCACAAGGGAATGGAGGAGAAGGGTGTAGATTATTCTGTCTATACCGAATGACGGCTCTATGACATGTGGATAGACCTTTTCACCCGTCACAACCTCCTCCACATCCTCAAAGGTGACATCATCTGGCAGTATTTCGAATTCACCGTCAAGGATGAATTTGCCCTCGTCCCTGAGTGCTTTTTCCACTTCATCAGCTTCAGTTTCACTGAGGACCTGGGCTATCCTCGCAGCGTCCTTGCGGAACCTTGGCCCGAGTCTGCCCATGTCAGGTTTAACAGCGCGCCTTTTGATCTTCCTTGGTTTCTCGTATTCTATGAAAACCCTCAGGTCCTCGCCGCTGTACTGGCTGTGGGATTTTAGATCATAATCTGTCCTGTCGGCTATCCCTATAATCTCTATCCAGCCATAGGAATCTGTGAATGCCTCAACGTCCCAGCAGTCAATTGCATAGTGGGCCATTTCAGAGGGAAGGTGCTGCCTGAACCTCAGGGCATCCTCGGGTATGCCTATATCTGTGAGGAACCTCTTTGCAAGGCAGAGGTGGTATGTCAGTATTTCACTTGATACAACCCCCTTTTCAACCGCTTCAGCCGCGGTCATCTCAGAGGGCTCTGAACCATCAAGCTGGTCATCTGCAGAATATAATCTGAGTTTATCCCCTTTAACAGTATCAAAATCCGGGTGTGACTTGTCTTCAGGGTTGACGAATATCTCTGCCTCTGCCTGTGTGAACTCACGGAGCCTTATAACACCCTGCCTGGGTGATATCTCATTGCGGTATGATTTGCCCAGCTGAACAACGCCGAATGGCAGGCGGTTTCTGAAGAACCTCAGAAGCCTCTTGAAGGGTATGAATATCCCCTGGGCAGTTTCAGGTCTGAGGTACCCTGTTTTTTTGCCTTTAGCCCCTATCAGGGTCTGGAACATGAGGTTGTAGCTCCATACATGGGTCAGGTGTCCACCACACCTCGGGCACCTTATAGCCTCATCTGATATGATCTCTGTAAGCTCCTGGTTCTCGAGGCCCTCAACATCCCTTCCTGTTGCATCCTCAATTATGTGGTCGGCCCTGTAGACATCCATGCACTCCTTGCACTGGGTCATTGGGTCGTTGAAGTGGTCAACGTGTCCTGATGCCTTGAGGGCCTCCTCTGGCATTATGGTGGGGGACTCTATTTCATAGAAGCCCTCCCTGACCACATAGAATTCACGCCACCTGTTCATTACCTTGTTCTTGAGTGTTGCTCCAAGTGGTCCGTAATCCACGAAACCTGCCACACCTGAGTAGATCTCAAATGAAGACCACAGGAAACCTCTCTTCCTTGCAATGGTCATTGTCTTTTCATGATTCAACATGATCACTCCTTTTCATCAGATCCTTGAGGTTCTTATTTCATAATCATCCTTTATCCTGCTTGTCTGGGGCCTTGTCTGGCCGATGTATTTGCTGTCACGTGATGGGTGACCATACGGTTTCTCCGCAGGACTTGTCATTGTCTCGAAGACTATCTGGCAGACCCTCTGGCCCGGATAGAGGGCCACCGGCATCTTACCTATGTTGGATATCTCAAGGGTTATCCTCCCATGGAAGCCAGGGTCCACGTATCCTGCAGTTACATGCATGGTTATGCCGAGCCTCCCGATGGATGAACGGCCCTCAACCCTTGCAACAAGGTTATCTGGGAGCCCTATGTATTCATAGGTTGTTGCAAGGGCAAATTCACCTGGATGTATTATGAATGGACCCTCCTTGACATGAAAGGTCTCCATGTAGGACTCTATATCCGCGGGGTCCTTGGGGTCTATGCAGGGTTTTCTTATAACCCTGAATCCCCTGAATTCATCGCCTATTCTAAGGTCAACTGATGATGGCTGTATCTGCCTTTCAGGGTCATCAAGGGGGTCTATGGTTATCAGTCCCTCCTCAAGGTACCTCTTTATGTCACGGTCGCTGAGTATTGCCATTAGAACATCTCCTCTTTATTTTGGGGTATTTTTCTTTCACCTTGCTCTCGCCAAAGCATCTCCTCTTTATTCTCAGGATCATTCTTGTTCCTTCACCTGGATCTCCCCTGGCTTTTCAACGGCGTCAGGGATGCCGCTGCTGTTACCCACACCTATTATGAGAATTGAATCTGCATCTGACCTGGATATTATATCCTCTATCCTTGAGCGGGCGACGCTGCAGGCGTCAAGTATTTCCCTCGTCATATGGGACATCGCCTCCTCAGGGGACATCTTTATTATGATGGCGTGGGTTCTGTGTTCAAGTATCATGTTCTCCATGAACCACTTTTCAACCCCAGGGCCACCTATGGCCACCCCGACCCCCTCAGCCACTGTACCTGTTTTTTCACCCTCCATTTTAGCGGCAGCATCCACCATTATAACCTCGTCGAACTCATCCTCACTGAGGATCTCCTCAAGGGCCTTCACCACCATTCCAAGCCTTGAACCAGGGCCATGTGGCTTCAGAATACCAATATCCTTATCCATGAATC
This sequence comes from Methanothermobacter sp. KEPCO 2, assembly GCF_041228365.1. Taxonomy (NCBI): domain Archaea; kingdom Methanobacteriati; phylum Methanobacteriota; class Methanobacteria; order Methanobacteriales; family Methanobacteriaceae; genus Methanothermobacter; species Methanothermobacter sp. KEPCO 2. The sequence goes on from NZ_CP166185.1 coordinate 100,015, forward strand.
TTTTCCTTACATAGACCATTTCATGGAGGTGTTTTTTACTGTCCTCTTCATCTATTAACATCCCTGCTGTGAGGGGGCCGGCACCGTCACCCAGGGGTAGGGATGATGAGATTGCACTGCAGCCATCCAGGTATGCCCTGGCGGTCCTCATGATCAGCTCAAGGTTCATCTGAAGGGCAACCAGGATCTGAAGGTTTCCTGTCTTCCTCGACAGTTCAAGGTTATGCCTCAGAAATTTGAGGATACCTCTGATACCTGCCGTCACCTTTATGCACATTATTATGTTAGCCTTTTTTTCACTGTCCGCATCCGGGGAAAGTTCTTCAACCATCTCCCTGATACGGAGGTCTCCCATCTCCAGGAGCCTCCTGAATTTATCTGCAAGTCCTGATGGATCAATATCTGAGGGGGGTACTATGAAGAACTCCAGGTAGTCCTCCAGGAGCCCCTCATCTGTGATGCCGCTGAGGTCAATTATTATCTTTCTGGCTTTCTTCTCCATATCATCCAGTTCCCTGATGGCACCATCAACCGCAGAGAACATCCTCATCCTGATTATAACAGGCAGGAAAATGATGAGCACGATGAAGATAATGATACCCACCATATCCAGTAAACCGAAAAACAGACCAAGACCTCCTGAACCTTATTCTTTTATCCTGTTTTTTATTCTCCGGAGGACACCCTTAAGTGTATGGGCCTCCCTTGCTGTTATGAAGGCCCTCCCGGTCATATTCCTGAACACCCTCGAGGCAACCCTCTCCTTGTGTGGGGGAAGGTCAATCATCGACAGTATCTCATCCATCTCATCCACGAGAAGTTTTTTTTCAACTCCTGAGGCCTCCTCAAGTCCTTCGCAGTCAAAATCTCTTTTTTTGAATATCTCATAAAATATTATTGCGGCAGCGTGGGTTATATTCATTATGGGGTATTCCCTATCTGTGGGGATACTCACCACCATGTCGCATAGGCTGAGCTCCCTGTTTGAGAGCCCGTCACCCTCACGCCCAAAGAGGATGAAGGTCCTTGAGATGGGGTTGATGGCTGATGCGAGCTGGGATGGTCTCAGGGGTATTCTGTCAACGTTGTAGCTCCCTCCAGGCACACCGGTTGTCCCAACAAGAAAGTCAGGTTCAAGGTTTTCCATCATCTCGTCAAGGGTCTGGTAGATGATGGCATCCTCAACAAGGTCCCTGGCATGCATTGCCTGGTAATAGGCCTCATCCTCAAGGCTGCAGGGGTTTATGAGGATGAGATTTTGAAGGCCGAAGTTTTTCATGGCCCTCGCAAGGAAACCCACATTCCCAGGGGTTTCAGGTTCCACAAAGACGACTCCAATGTTTCTGGAGAGGAGCTCGTAAACTTCCATATCCAGCCCCCTCAGTCATCAGAATAGGCCATGTCGAGGAGTTCAAGGATGTTCATAACCTTCACGTCCCCAAGACCCTCTTTCTCAAGGGAATCCTTGATATGGAGCTGGCAGAAGGGGCATATTGTTATCACGGCGTCAACATTGAGTTTGCGTATCATCTCAGCCTTCTTCTTTCCCAGGCTTTCGGCTATCTCAGGTTTACCGGATTTCACACCCCCACCTGATCCACAGCACTGCCCCTGTTTTTCCATTTCAACAAATTCAAGGCCCGGGATGCTGTTAAGTATCTTCCTTGGTTCCAGTTTAACGCCCTGGCCCCTCAGAAGGTGGCAGGGGTCATGGTAGGTCACCCTCATGTTGACCGGCTTCATTTTAATGTCGTCAATCCGATCCGCCAGGAATTGGCTGATGTCAAGTACGTTCAGTTTAACGCCATAACGGGGATAGTCCTTCTTGAGGGTGGCTCCGCAGCCAGCACAGACTGTTATTATGGTGTCATACCCTTCAAGGGCCCTCCTGTTTCTCTCAACAAGATCCTCAACAATATCGAGCTGCCCTGTCCTTATCATGGGTGATCCACAGCACACCTGACCATCAGGTACATCAACTTCAAAGCCGTGTTCTCTCAGCACCCTCAGAAGTGCCATTCCAACCTCAGGCATCCTGTAGTCGACCAGGCAGCCTGTGAAGAACCCTATCCTTGAACCTGGTTTCCTCCCCACTGATTCAATGAAACCCTCTTTTATTCGGTCAACGGATCTACCAGTCTCTGAAATGAGTTTTTTAATCTTTTTGTGGGCATCGAGGGGTCCTGCGCCCTCTCTGCATGCCATGGCCCTCAGTTTTTCAATTGCATCCCCTGGTACATTGAGTTCCTTGGGGCATACCTCGGCACATTTACCGCAGGTGGTACAGCAGTAAAGTCCTTCCTCCACACCCCCAGCGGCTCTTTCGGCCTCATCACGGGGGTCGAAGGCAAATTTTGATATGTACCTCATGAAGTAGGGTCCCGCATACTCTGTGCTCTCCTTTATAACGGGGCATGAACTTATGCAGGAGAAACACTCTATGCATCCCCTCAGTTTCTTGGTGTCCTGGTAGTCCTCTGGTCTGATCCTCTGGATGCCCCTGGCTTCTGACTGGAGGTAGAGGCCCATGGCCCTCACCTTATCCTCTATTTCGCTTCTGTCAACCATGAGGTCCTTTATAACCGGGAGGTCCACCGGCTCAATAACGGCACCATCCTCCACCTCGGCCCTGCATGCCAGGACAACCTCCCCGTTCATCTTAACAGCACATGAACCGCACTGCCCTGCCCTGCATGAGCTTCTGAAGGCAATATTGGCATTATACATTTTATTTATAAGCTGAAGGGCATCAAGAACCTTCATTTTTTCCTTTGAAGGTATATCATAACTTTCAAGATGTGGTTTCTCATCTACACCTGGTTCAAACCTTAAAACCTTAACATTTATCATTTTTATCTCCGCACCGAATCATGTGAAGAAATTATTTAGAATTAACTGAATCCTAATTGTTCATGGTCCATATTAAGGTTTGTGATTCCAACTGATAAATTTTTTATAAAATGTTAATATATGTATTCTGAGTACGGTTGCTATGTGTACTGACAGGATGTATCGCCTTGCAGGCCATCCACAGCAGAGTACTTAAATTATTACTCCGAGGTGATTTCATGGAACTGGATGATATCCTTGACGCCGGAAGGGGCGATAGATTATTCTTACTTGGTAACGAGGCAGCGGTGAGGGCTGCGATAGAGTCGGGGGTTGGTGTAGCAAGCACCTACCCTGGAACACCATCATCAGAGATAGGGAATGTCCTATCAAAGATTGCACAGAGGGCAGGGATCTACTTTGAGTTCTCGATAAATGAGAAGGTGGCACTTGAAGTCGCAGCAGCCGCCGCCGCATCAGGAGTCCGCTCATTCACATTCATGAAGCATGTGGGGTTGAATGTTGCATCAGACTCATTCATGAGTGTAGCATACACCGGTGTGAGGGCAGGGATGGTTGTCCTATCTGCCGATGACCCCTCGATGTTTTCATCACAGAATGAACAGGATAACAGGCACTACGCACGCCTTGCATGGGTTCCACTCCTCGAACCCTCAAATCCACAGGAGATCCTTGAATACATGAATCATGCCTTTGAACTCTCTGAGGAATACAGGATACCGGTACTCTTAAGGACCACAACCAGGGTCTCACACATGAGGGGAGTTGTGGAGGCTGGCGAGAGAAGGAAAGAACCTGTGAATGGATTTTTCAGGAAGAATCCAGAGCAGTTTGTACCTGTACCTGCAACCGCAAGGGTGATGCGCAGTGAACTTGTTGAGAAGATGAAGAAACTTAAGAGGGTTGCAGACACCTCAGAACTGAACAGGGTACTCAATGAGGACTCTGAATCGGATCTGGGAATAATTGCATCTGGAGGGGCCTTCAACTATGTATACGATGCACTCCAGACACTCGGACTTGATGTCCCGGTCCTGAAACTGGGATTCACCTACCCATTCCCTGCGGGACTTGTAGCCGACTTTCTCTCTGGACTTGAAAGGGTGCTTGTTGTTGAGGAGGTGGATCCAGTAATGGAGAGGGAGGTCCTTGCAGTTGCAGCCTCTGAGGGCCTTGATGTGGGGGTCCATGGAAAACTGGACGGCACACTCCCTGAGATGTATGAGTACAGTGAGGACATAGTGAGAAGGGCAATTTCAGGACTCACAGGAATCAAAATCCATGAAAAGGGAATAAAAGCGCCTGATTTACCTGAAAGACCCCCTGCACTCTGCCCGGGGTGTCCCCACAGGGCCATGTACTATTCGGTGAGGAGGGCCGCCTCTGAACTCGGTATTGGGGGGGAGGATCTCATATTCCCCACCGATATCGGGTGCTACACTCTCGGCATAGAGCCCCCCTACTCTGCGGCAGATTACCTCCTCAGCATGGGGTCCAGTGTGGGTACCGCCTGCGGGTTTTCGGCTGCAACATCCCAGAGGATAGTTTCCTTCATAGGGGATTCCACCTTTTTCCATGCAGGTATACCGCCACTCATAAATGCTGTCCACAACAGGCAGAGATTCGTTCTGGTTATACTGGATAACAGGACAACCGCAATGACCGGTGGACAGCCACACCCGGGGCTCCCGGTTGATGGGATGGGGGAGGAGGCCCCAGCCATATCCATAGAGGATATCGCCAGGGCCTGTGGTGTTGAATTTGTGGAGACCGTTAACCCAATGAACATAAGGAGATCCTCTGAAACCATCAGAAGGGCCCTTCAGCACGAATCTGTGGCCGTGGTTATATCCAGATACCCCTGCATGCTATCTGAGGGCGCTGTCCGCGGAAGACCGGTGAGGGTTGATGAGGAGAAATGTGACCTCTGTCTTGAATGCCTCAATGAACTTGCCTGTCCAGCGATGGTTGAGGAGGATGGAAGGGTCTTCATAGATCCTCTCTACTGCAGGGGATGTACCATATGCCTCCAGATATGTCCAGCAGGAGCCATAAAACCGGAGGGAAAAAGATGAGCTACAACATTTATGTGTGTGGTGTTGGCGGCCAGGGGATAATAAAGACATCCGTTATAATCGGTGAGGCCGCCATGAATGAGGGAATGAATGTTGTCATGAGTGAGATCCATGGGATGGCCCAGAGGGGTGGTGCTGTCTCAACAGAGATAAGGTTCGGTGATGTGAGGGGTTCCATCATACCCCAGGGTGTGGCTGACCTTGTAATAGCCTTCGAACCCCTTGAGGCCCTGAGGGCACTTCCCAAAATGTCCGAAGACGCCTGTGTAATTGTGAATACATCAAAGATACCACCATTCAACCTGATAAAAAGCCCACACCCCTATCCTCCACTTGAAGAGATAATTAAAACTCTTGAGGAGAATGCAGGTAGTGTAAGGAGCTTCAATGGGGAGAAAATCGCTGTGGAGGCAGGTCACATACTATCACTCAACATGGTTATGCTGGGCGCCGCAACGGCCACCACTGGGTTTCCACTGGGTAAAGAGACACTTATAGAGTCCATGAAGAATAACCTGCCCCCAAAGTTGATGGAAGTGAACCTGAGGGCATTCCATGAGGGGTTTGAAGCCGTTAATTGTGAGTGACTTTAAAGGATTTAGATGGTGTGGATATCCTCGGATGTGTGGTCGTTGATGGTGACTGATGGTTAAGGGTTTAGAGGATGTAGATATCCTCAGATGAAAGTACGGGGATTCCAGCATCCTCAAGTGCCCTTATACCCTCATCAACATCCTCTGTCCTTATAACAACAACTGCCTTTTCCCCCTTTTTCTCAACGAAGGCGTAGATGTATTCCACGTTTATATCCCTTTCTGTGAGCACACCCAGTATACCGTCAAGTCCTCCAGGTTCATCAGGTACCTCAACGGCTATAACATCGTTGACCCTTACCACGAAGTTCTTCTTCTCAAGGGCTTTCCTTGCAGCTTCAGGGTCCGAAACTATCATCCTCAGTATCCCAAATTCGGATGTGTCCGCAATGGAAAGGGCCCTTATGTTCACACCCTCCTCTGAAAGGGCGTGAATGGCATTTTTCAGCCTGCCCTTCCTGTTTTCAAGAAAGACTGATATCTGCTTCAGTTTCATTTAAGGCACCTCCATTAGTCAAATTTCCTCTTATCTATTACCCTTATGGCTTTACCCTCACTTCTTGGAAGGCTTCCCGGTTCCACAAGTGTGACGTTAACACGCAGACCTATTTCACTGTGTATATGCTTCTCTATCATCTTTCTGGCCTCTTCCACATGTTTAACCTCATCGGAGAAGAGTTTGGGGGACGCTTCAACCTGGACCTCAAGCTCATCCAGAAACTCGGGCCTTGTGACCACTATCTGGTAGTGTGGTTCAAGACCCTTTATCTTGAGGAGGGCCCTTTCGATCTGTGATGGGAAGACAATGACACCCCTGATCTTGAGCATGTCGTCGCTTCTACCTGTTATCCTGTCCATTCTCACAAGGGTACGGCCGCATCCGCATTCATCGTTCCTGAGGGCTGTTATGTCCTTTGTCCTGAACCTGAGGATTGGCATACCCTCCCTTGTGAGTGTTGTGAGTACCAGCTCCCCCTTCCTGCCATAGGGGAGTTTCTCTTCTGTTTTCGGGTCTATTATCTCCGGGTAGAAGTGATCCTCAAAGATGTGGAGGCCGTTCTTCTCGGTACACTCCTGGGCGACTCCTGGGCCTATTATCTCTGTGAGGCCATAGATGTTGAGGGCGGTGAGGCCCAGCCTTTCCTCTATGGCATTTCTCATTTCTTCAGTCCACATCTCGGCACCGAATATGCCTGATTTGAGGTTCAGACTTTCAATATCGACGCCCTCCTTTTCAAGGACCTCTGCAAGGTAGAGTGCATAGGAGGGTGTGCATGTTATTATTGTGGTCCCGAAGTCCTGCATTATCTCGATCTGCCTCTTGGTGTTACCCGCTGAGATTGGGATGACGGTCGCCCCGATCTTCTGGGCCCCGTAGTGAACACCAAGGCCACCTGTGAAAAGCCCGTAGCCATAGCAGTTCTGTATACGGTCCTTTTTTGTTGCCATCCCCATGGTCAGGGATCTCGCCATGACCTCCGACCATATTTCAAGGTCCCTCCTGGTGTAACCGGAAACAACTGGCTTACCGGTGGTCCCTGATGATGTGTGGACCTCCACTATATCCTCATCTGGCACTGCAAACATCCCGAAGGGGTATGCGTCCCTGAGGTCATTCTTTGTGGTGAATGGCAGCTTCTCTATATCATCCAGTGTTTCTATGTCCTCTGGAAACACCTCTAAATCGTTTAAACGTTTGTTGTAGTAGGGAACGTTCTCATAAGCTCTTTTAACTGTCTCCTGCAGTCTCCTGAGCTGTAATTCCTGTTTTTCTTCCTGACTCATGCATTCTGCTTCAGGGTTCCATATCATTTTGATCTCCTTTGAATGTGATTCTCTCAGTTTTCTTTCTGTAAAGACTTATATGTTAATTATCATTATCGTTAATTATAAATTGTAACTGATGAACGTAAGGAGGATGTTGAATGGATTTTCTGGTACTGGGTATCGTTGTTCTCGTCTACTTCCTTCTTGTGGGCTATGTTGGTTATGTGGCCTGGAGGAGGACGGAGACCTCAGAGGACTACATGGTGGCCGGTAGGAAGACCCATCCTTACATCATGGCCATGAGTTACGGCGCCACGTTTATAAGTACGGCGGCGATTGTGGGTTTTGGTGGCATGGCCGGTGTGTTTGGGATGGGTATACTCTGGCTGGTGTTTCTCAACATACTTGTGGGTATTTTCATTGCCTTTGTGTTCTTTGGTAAGCGCACGAGGAAGATGGGTCATAACATGTCTGCACTCACCTTCCCGGAGTTCCTGGGGAGGAGGTTCAATAGCAGGTTCCTCCAGTCATTTGGGGGGGCCATAATATTCCTGGGAATGCCACTCTACGCATCAGTGGTCCTTATAGGGGCCGCAAGATTTATTGAAACTATCCTTGGTCTTAACTTCAACATAGCCCTCATCCTGATGGCTGTTATTGTTGCTGTTTATGTCGTCCTGGGTGGTATACGTGGTGTGATGTATACTGATGCCCTTCAGGGTACCATAATGTTCCTGGGTATGATTTTCCTGGTTGTGTCAACCTATTACATTCTTGGTGGTGTGGTGGATGCTCATCAGGCCCTCACCAGCATTTCTCATCTGGTGCCTGCCAAGGCCAGGGCTCTGGGTGCAACTGGCTGGACCAGCATGCCTGTTTATGGCAGCCCCTACTGGTGGACCCTCCTGTCAACCATAATACTCGGTGTGGGTGTGGGTGTCCTTGCTCAGCCACAGCTAATAGTGAGGTTCATGACGGTGAGGTCCAACAGGGAGCTCAACAGGGGTGTTCTGATAGGCGCACTCTTCATATTCGTGATGACCTGGAGCGCCTATGTGGTTGGGGCCCTTTCAAACGTTTACTTCTTCAAAAAGGCAGGTGTAATTGCCCTCCAGGCTGCTGGGGGGAATGCGGATAAGATAATACCTGTTTTCATCAATTCTGCCATGCCTGAGTGGTTCTCATATATCTTCATGCTGACCCTGCTCTCTGCTGCAATGTCCACACTCAGCGCACAGTTCCATGTGCAGGGTACAGCCATAGGAAGGGATGTGTATGAGACCATAAGAAACAGAAAGGGCGAAAGGTCAGTCCTCATAGCAAGGGGCGGTATTATCATTGCGGTTCTGATTGCGGTTGTTCTGGGCTACCTGCTGCCAGGGAGTATAATTGCGCAGGGGACGGCTCTATTCTTTGGTATTTGCGCTGCTTCCTTCCTATCAGTTTATGCTGCGGCTATTTTCTGGAGGAGGGCCACCCGTGAGGGCGCGATTGCAGGTATGGTTTCAGGTGCCATTGTGAGCCTTTTATGGCTTCTTTTCGAGTATAAGAAGACTGCAGAGGCTCTTGGGATTGCCAAGGCCATTTTTGGAGGTCCTGTTATTTCTTCGATGCCCTGGCCTGTTGTTGACCCGATACTGATTGGGGTGCCTGTCTCGGCGATCTTCCTGGTTGTTGTGAGTCTTCTTACGGAGCCACCGTCCCGTGAGCATGTTGAGAGGTGTTTTGAGGGAGTCTGATGTGGAGGTTCTCTGATGGTTTCTTTGCAGGAAGTTTCTGGAGACTCTGATGTGGAGGTTCTGTGATGGTTTCTTTGCAGGAAGTTTCTGGAGACTCTGATGTGGAGGTTCTGTGATGGTGCTTGGTATACCTGATCCCTGGGTCTGGAGTGCTTACCTCCTCTGCATCCTTGTGACGGTTTTCTGTGTCCTTTATGGTATTGTGAACTGGAACCGTGGCGGTGAGGATGAGGAGGAGCAGATAATGGAGGAGCTCCAGTGGGAGGAAGAAGAGAAAAAGATGGAAGAGGATGAACTGGGCCTCTAGGCCCCCTCTTTTATTGATTTTAGTTAAATCTGATGGTGCTTTTTCATGTATCATTTAGAATAAGTTCTTATCATGCTTATCTTTTATTGTGAACTATTTGTCTATCATATGCTGATAAACCTTAATAATTTAATTTTAATATCCTCTGATGTTGCATTCTACGGCTGTCTTTATAGTACAGCATAAATCCTCCATTGATCCCTTTCTATCTGACCATTCTAAATTTTCCCTTTGTAAAGACTTATATCCTAATTGTCATTATTATTAATTATAAATCGATAAGCTTAAGGAGGATGTTGAATGGATTTTCTGGTACTGGGTATCGTTGTTCTCGTCTACTTCCTTCTTGTGGGCTATGTTGGTTATGTGGCCTGGAGGAGGACGGAGACATCTGAGGACTACATGGTGGCCGGTAGGAAGACCCATCCTTACATTATGGCCATGAGTTATGGTGCCACGTTTATAAGTACGGCGGCGATTGTGGGTTTTGGTGGCATGGCCGGTGTGTTTGGGATGGGTATACTCTGGCTGGTGTTTCTCAACATACTTGTGGGTATTTTCATTGCCTTTGTGTTCTTTGGTAAGCGCACGAGGAAGATGGGTCATAACATGTCTGCACTCACCTTCCCGGAGTTCCTGGGGAGGAGGTTCAATAGCAGGTTCCTCCAGTCATTTGGGGGGGCCATAATATTCCTGGGAATGCCACTCTACGCATCGGTGGTCCTTATCGGGGCCGCAAGGTTCCTGGAGACAACAATAAATATAAGTTTCAGTCTGGCCCTTATATTGATGGCTGTTATTGTTGCTGTTTATGTCGTCCTGGGTGGTATACGTGGTGTGATGTATACTGATGCCCTTCAGGGTACCATAATGTTCCTGGGTATGATTTTCCTGGTTGTGTCAACCTATTACATTCTTGGTGGTGTGGTGGATGCTCATCAGGCCCTCACCAGCATTTCTCATCTGGTGCCTGCCAAGGCCAGGGCTCTGGGTGCAACTGGCTGGACCAGCATGCCTGTTTATGGCAGCCCCTACTGGTGGACCCTCCTTTCAACCCTTATCCTTGGTGTGGGTGTGGGTGTCCTTGCTCAGCCACAGCTAATAGTGAGGTTCATGATGGTGAGGTCCAACAGGGAGCTCAACAGGGGTGTTCTGATAGGCGCACTTTTCATATTCATGATGACCTGGAGCTCATTTGTTGTGGGGGCCCTTTCAAATGTTTACTTCTTCAAAAAGGCAGGTGTAATTGCCCTCCAGGCTGCTGGCGGGAATGCGGATAAGATAATACCTGTCTTTATCAATTCTGCCATGCCTGAGTGGTTCTCCTACCTCTTCATGCTGACCCTGCTCTCTGCTGCAATGTCCACACTGAGTTCTCAGTTCCATGTGCAGGGTACAGCCATAGGAAGGGATGTGTATGAGACTCTGAGGAATAAAAAGGGTGATAGTTCGGTGCTCATAGCAAGGGGCGGTATTATCATTGCGGTTCTGATTGCGGTTGTTCTGGGTTACGTGCTTCCTGGGAGTATAATTGCGCAGGGGACGGCTCTATTCTTTGGTATTTGCGCTGCTTCCTTCCTGTCGGTTTATGCTGCGGCTATTTTCTGGAGGAGGGCCACCCGTGAGGGCGCGATTGCAGGTATGGTTTCAGGTGCCATCGTGAGCCTTTTATGGCTTCTGTTTGAGTATAAGAAGACTGCGGAGGCCCTGGGGGTTGCTAATGCCCTATTTGGGGGTCCTGTTGTTTCTTCGATGCCCTGGCCTGTTGTTGACCCGATACTGATTGGGGTGCCTGTCTCGGCGATCTTCATGGTTGTTGTGAGTCTTCTTACTGAGCCACCGTCCCGTGAGCATGTTGAGAGGTGTTTTGAGGGAGTCTGATGTGGAGGTTCTGTGATGGTGCTTGGTATACCTGATCCTTGGGTCTGGAGTGCTTATCTCCTCTGCATCCTTGTGACGGTTTTCTGTGTCCTTTATGGTATTGTGAACTGGAACTGTGGCGGTGAGGATGAGGAGGAGCAGATAATGGAGGAGCTCCAGTGGGAAGAGGAAGAAAGGAAGATGGAAGAGGATGAACTGGGCCTCTAGGCCCCATATTTTATTTATTCGGCCATTATTTTGAAATCATTGTCATGGTTTGCGCAGTATCTCTTAAAGACAGCTTTTCTGTTAAAAATTCTGAAATCCTCGGGATATGTTCAGTAAATTCTCTTAAAAACTCCTTTTAATTCTTTTAAGAATTTCGAAATCATTCACAGAATATGAACGATATTTCTCAGAACAACTTTAATTCTGTTAATAATCAGTGATCAGGCCTATATGGCAAAATAAAAATAAAAAAGTTTAATTAGAAAAGACCGCTTTCTTCTAGTTTGCTCTCCATCCAGTGGGCCCTTTTATCCATTTTTTCCTTTACAAGTACCGTGATAAGGAAGGTCACCACGGGGAAGAGGGCAAGAAGTGCCATGTTCTTCCAGTAGATACTCCAGATCACACCAGCGACCACCTCCCTCAGAGCACCCACAGCGTAGGTGAGCGGGAGGTACGGGTGGATTGTCTGGAAAAATGGTGGCAGGAGTTCAACAGGGAATATGCCCCCTGTACCTGTGATCTGAAGCACAAGGATTATTATTGAAAGGGCCTTTCCTGCGTTCCCCAGGGCAGATGTGAGGGAATAGATTATGAGCATGGAACAGATGCTCACGTAGATGGCTGTCAGCAGAAACAGCAACGTCCCTGTTATCTGCACCTGGAGGAGCAGGGCTCCGGCTGCAACAACAAGGGCCTGACAGATGGCTATTATGAGGAAGAGCCCCATCCTTCCAAAGTACACCTGTATGCTGCTGTATTCACCGTACTTCACCCTCATGCTTATCATTGCAACTGCGATAATACCTCCTATCCAGAGGGATATTGGTATGTAGAATGGTGCAAGCGCGGATCCGTAATTCTTCACAGGGTAGATGTGCTCCTTCTCCATCTTCACAGGGCTTCTGAAGTATTCCCTCACAGCGGAAGGATCAATGTCAGCCAGTTTCACAAGGCTGTTGAGGTCATCCTCACTGATCATACCAAGCTTTCTGTGGGCGTCCTGAATCGCTGACCGCATAACTGGCCACTTTGAGTTTGCGATGCCCAGTTTTGATGACGCATCCCTCATGGCAGCATCTATCTGTGCCCTGTTATCCATGAGGTTGTTCAGTGCACTGTCCATTTTGTTTAGGGATTCTCTGAGCTTCACGAGGCGTTCTGTGGTCCCCTTTGTTTTGAGGTCTGTCTCTATACCCTCAAGTATGCCCAGAACTGAGTTGGCCTTCTGGATATTGGCGTCTATCTGGTCCATCGCTGTTTTTAACTTAGGATCCCCGGTGGCGGAATATAAACTGGCAAGAACAGCCTTCAGGTATTTCATTGAGGTAATGGCCTCTGAGAGATGGGACTCCATGGACTGGACTGTTGATAGGGCTTTAGCAGGGTCTTTTCCAATGTAACTCTCCAGTAGACTGTATTTCTCCTTCACAAAGTTTGCGTTTTCCTGAATTTCTGGCAAATCACTCTTCAGCCCTGACCAGATGTTCTGCCCCTTTTCGAGATCTGAATTTGCTGTGCTGAGGGTTTCATCGATTTTACCAAGGTTTGCATTTAGTTCGCTGATGAATTTCTTTGTCCTGAGGATATCATCCCTGTTTGCCCTTGCCAGTTCACCGGCACTGCTTATCTTACCGAATATTATCCCGTCAATGGTCTTAACGACTTCACTGTTTATCTTTGCCTGAAGTGCATCTGCCCCTGCGTTCGTTATTCGTGGAGCCACAGGGTTCAGCTTGTCATTCACTATGTACTCGATGCTGGCCTGCCTGGGGGTGCCGTTCTTGATGGACAGGAGGTCTGAGCTGAAGTTTCCTGGTATTATGAGTACGGCGTAGTAGTCCCCCTCCCTGAGTCCATTCATGGCTTCTGAACGATCAACGAACTGCCAGTCGAAGTTTCTGTTATTTCTGAGTTCATCCACGAATTCTGCACCCACATTGAGCTTTTCACCCTCAAAATTCACTCCCCTGTCCTCATTGACCACCGCAACCTTGATGTTGGATGTCTTTGAGTATGGGTCGAGGGTTGCCTGTATGTTGAAAACTGCGTACAGTGCTGGGATACAGATAATCACTGCAATGACGAATAGCACCACAGGACTGTTTTTAACGGTCTTGATGTCATTCCAGAATATTTCCAGGGCTTTTTTCATTGGTTTTATGCCTCCAGAGAATAAAGTATATTCATGTAAGAAAAAGAAGATAATGAATTTCATTATATAAAAAGGTTTTGGTTCAGCGCATTTAAAATTTTAAATACCCATGAGAACAATAATAATACAGTGACTGAATGGTGGTACCATGAGGATAGTTGAAGAAATAATCGGTAAAGAGGTTCTTGACAGTTCCGCAACGGTGATAGGCAAGGTAAAGGACGTTGAGGTTGACATAGAATCCCAGACAATAGAGGCACTTGTTCTTGGAAAGGGTGGAATATCAGAGGGTCTTGGGCTATCAAAAGGCGAGACAATAGTTCCCTACGAGATGGTTAAAAAGATAGGGGACAAGATACTCCTAAGGGGCGGCGAGGAATAACAGGGTGAAGGTCCTTGCAGCTTAAGGGGATCTGCAGCCTCTGTGGCAGGGCGGACTTTCTCCACACCTGCAGGCTATGCGGATCAATGGTATGTTCAGGTTGTTACAGCGCCGAACTGGGGGTCTGTAAATTATGCAGGTCAAAGATCAGGAGAAACTCAGAGAGACACTAATAAAACTTCTTTCAGAGAGAAATGTCATTCAGAGGGGTAAGTTTGTCCTCTCATCAGGCAGAGAAAGTGATTATTACGTTGATATCAAGCGAGCTATAACCGACCCTGAGGTCCTTGATGTGATAGCGAGGCTCATAAAGGGTGAGGTGGAGGGTGCAGACAGGATTGCGGGCCCTGCCCTGGGCGCGGTCCCCATTGCTACCGCAGTGTCCCTTTACTCCAGAAAGCCCCTCCTCATGATAAGAAAGGAAAAGAAGGGTTATGGAACATCAAAACTCATTGAGGGTGAACTGAACACCGGTGAAAGGGTCGCTGTTGTGGAGGACGTCACAACAAGTGGAGGATCACTTCTGAGGGCTGTGAGGGCGATCCAGGAAAATGGAGGGGTGGTTGAGAAAACATTTGTTGTGGTTGACCGTGAGGAGGGGGCGGTTGATGAATTCAAAAAAAGGGGTATTGAACTCATACCGCTGATATCGGTCTCTGATTTCAGGAATGATCACTGATTAATTAATCTTTTTTTGAGCTTCTAATTTCAGGGGATCATATAATTTGAGAAAATCTGCTTTCACAGTTAATTTTTTTGAGCTTCTAATTTCAGGGGATCATATAATTTGAGAAAATCTGCTTTCACAGTTAATTTTTTTGAGCTTCTAATTTCAGGGGATCATATAATTTGAGAAAACCTGCTTTCACAGTTAATTATCCAACGATTGTCTCATGATAGGGCACTCAAAATGATGCAGAATTCTCGAAGCATCTTTAAAAAAAAAGCATGTTTATTCCCTTAGGTGCTTAACAAGGTGACCTAGTTCAGGGACAGCAATTTCAATCCCAAGTTCCACCGCGTTCGGTGACCCTGGAAGTGCAAATATCAGTGTTTTTCTGTATACACCCGCCGTTGCCCTGCTGAGTATCGCCCCTGCTCCCAGCTTTTTAAATGAGAGGTACCTGAATATCTCACCGAAACCATCCAGTTCCTTTTCAAAGATACCCCTTAGGGTCTCCACTGTTATGTCTCTACTTCCGATTCCTGTGCCACCGGTGGTAAATATAACGTCAGCACCCTTATCTATCATATCATCAACTGCAGATAGAAGTTCATGTCTGTCATCGGGTATTATCCTGTATTCCTTAACAGAGTAACTTTCAGACAGTGCCTCCATGAGTTTTCTGCCTGATAGGTCACCTTCAGGTATTTCACCGGTTTTTCTGAATTCCTCATATTTTGAATCACTGAGGGTGATGACACCGCAGATTATGTCCTCTGGAGCCAATCTCCTGTGCTCCTCCATGCTGGAACTTTTCATATCAATCAACCGGTATCTTAATAATAAATTGTGGATGTAACATGCTATTTATTGTGGGTGCAATTTATAAGTCTTTTGGTTTTTCTGTAAGCGAAAGTGAGTATATCCACGTTTCTGACAAGGAGAGAAAAGTAATAAAAATTTATGGCGGTTTGGTCTGGGTAGGGTTTGATATTGGATTGGAGGCGGTTTCAATTCCAATTTAAAAGACCAGAATAAGTTTAAAAGTCCTGGACCCTACCCGTTTACTATATATTAACACCACTATTTATAAAGTTTTCGTTAGATTGGTTCAACCGTTCTCAAGGACCTTTAAGCGCATTTAAGGGTTTTTAAACCATCTAAACATGAAAATAGCTGTTTTAATTTACTTTACAGAACTTCATGGTAATACTTTTTTACACCTGCCCGATTATCTGCATGGTCGGTTGATGGGGTGTATCTGAGGTTCTTCCGCAGGAAAAGCCCCAACCCGCCACTTCCCCATGCGAGGGTAAATTTATTACCATGCTTCACCAAACTGAAAAATGGAAACTTATTATATTATAATCCCTGATTAATACGTGGTCTTAATGAAGAGGGTTCTTGATGCATCTGCATTCATAAACGGATACATACCTGAGGGCACTGAAAACTACACAGTGAAGTCTGTAACAGATGAGATAAGGGACTTCAAATCGGCCATGGTCCTTGAGAGGGCACTCAGTGATGGCAGACTCAGAATAATGGAACCTGACCCTGAGAGCATGAGGGAGGTGGATGAGGTCACCAGCAGATCAGGGGATGCCATGAGACTGTCCAGTACAGACAGGGAGGTTATAGGACTTGCCGTTTCACTCAAAAAGAGGGGAGGGGTAACTGTAATCACCGATGACTATACAATACAGAACACCCTCAGAATTCTTGGAATAGATTTCAGCAGTGTCCTCACATCAGGTATAAAGGAGACCTATCAGTGGAGGAAGATATGCACTGGATGCAGGAGGGTGTACCCTCAGGACTACCAGTTTGGGGAATGTGAGATATGTGGCTCAGAGATAAAGAAGAAAAGATACAGATCCCGCCGTTAGAGGGGATCTTGCAGGAAGCTCAGGTGATCTTATGAGGATAGGCGTGGTTGTCCACGGACCGCAGATAGTTGATTCAGGATACGCAGCAAAACTCATAGATTTTCTAAAAAAATATGGGGAGGTCAGGGCAAGACTCGGGGGCACAATGGGGCGGACCGCGGTCTATGACGCCCACCTTGAGGATGTTATAGACATATCAGAGAAGAGACTCCCAAGTGAATCGGTTGACCTCTTTGCAGATGAGGGAGTTGACATTGTTGTCCTTATGAACTACGGAAAATCCCGTATCACAGGGCACGGATTTGGATACAAGGTTTTCCAGAGATCAGAAAAAAAACCGCCAGTTGTTCAGATAGAAAGACCGGGCGAACCCGATGGAAGTGTTGTGGCATGGAAGAGGGAGGCCGAGCCATTCGCAGAGAAACTGGCACGTGAACTTGAACTCGAAATGGTGGATCCAGAGGAGGTATGCAGGGAGATCTTCCATGGAGAACCATGCGGTGAACAGAAACCTGACAGAAGGGAGTACCGGAGGCTCGTGGGTGTCTCAGAGAATGAGAACATATTCGTAAATGGTATAGTAGTGGGGGTCTCAACTTCAGACGATGTCACCCTTGTTGCAGAGGACGGCGTGATCAGTGAGATAATAGGGGGAAGGATAAAGGAACACGGAGTTGAAAAGCTTGGAAGGGTTAACCTCAAGGACGCGGTCGTGAAGACAGGACTTCTCCGCCGCTCGGAGGTAAAACCCAGAAAGGTGAAGGTAAGGGAAAATAATAAAAAGAAGTACCGGGTTTCGTTCTTAAACCACGCAGCAGAGGACATATACACTCTCCATGACTCTGATCTTGTTGTCACGGTTGGAGATGACACAACGCTCGTGGCTGCAGATATACTCTACAGATTCGATGTTCCCATAATAGGGATAACAGACGGTGATATAGATAGGGTGGTTAAGAAGGGCTTCAAATGCGCAGATTCGATCATAATAGAGTTTGATGGGGGATGGGACGATATAGTTGGTGAAAGAATCCACAGGGAGCTCTTCAGGGGTAAAAACACCATTGAAACCCATGATTTGGAAACTTTTAAAAGGGATTTACTACAGATTATAGATAATATAGGTGCAAGCTACACCGTGAGATACACCTAAACCGATAAAAAGAGGTGTGGAATTGGATTTAGATGATATCATCCATTCCCTTAAAAATTTTGAGGGTGTAACAAGAAAACGGCCAATAAGAAATATAGTTTCTATTCTTAATGATGCATTCAGTGTCTCGGGGAAAACACATCTCGGTTACGGTGATGACGCATCGGCCATCAGGATCGGAGACGGAAAACTTCTTTTACTGGCAGCAGATGGAATATGGGGGCGTCTGATGGAGGCTGACCCCCACTGGGCCGGTTACTGTTCTGTGCTTGTTAATGTTAACGATATTGCAGCCATGGGCGGCAAACCCGTGGGCATGGTCAATGTTCTCTCAATTAACTCACGGGAGACCTGTTACAGTGTGATGGAGGGTATAAGGGAGGGGGCAGAGAAGTTCGGTGTCCCAATGGTAGGGGGCCACGTGCACCCTGACACACCCTACGACGCACTTGATGTTTCAATTGCAGGTATAGCATCTGAGGATGCTCTCATAACAAGCTGTGACGCAGAACCCGGCGACAGGGTTATAGTGGGCATAGACCTCGATGGAAGGCCACACCCCTCATTTCCCCTGAACTGGGACACAACCACCCATAAAACACCTGAGGAGGTGCAGTTCCAGATTGAGGTAATGTCCATCATCGCAGAGAGAAAGCTGGTAACTGCAGGTAAGGATATAAGCAACCCGGGGACACTTGGAACACTGGGGATGCTACTTGAGGCATCGGATGTGGGTGCATGGGTGGAACTGGAATCAATACCACGTAACAGATCAGTTAGGTGGGAGGACTGGCTTCGAATGTACCCTGGCTCAGGTTTTGTGCTGACGGCACGCCCAGAAAATGTTGCTGAATGTATTGAACTACTCGAGTCTGCCGGAATAACCGCATCAGACGCAGGGGAGATAGTATCCGAAAGAAAACTCCACTTAGTCCATGATAATGATGAAAGGGTCCTCTTTGACTTTGAAAGGGACATCATAACAGGTGTGATAGAAGAAAAAATATGAGGGAGATCTGATGTTTGTTAAGGTTAATGGACTGGATGTTGAACTCCCGGAGGGGGCCACAGTGAGGGATGCCATCGATGCTACAGGGGCCCCCTATGTGGAAGGCGCCCTTGTGGGCCTCATAAGCGGCACAAGGGAACTTGAAAGGACAATTGATACATACCGGATCAAAACAACAGCAGGAAGCATCCTGATTGAACTGCTCCCTGAGGAAGCACCTGAAATCGTTGAGACATGGAGGGAGGTCTACAGCAACCTTGAAAACCTCCGTATAAGGTGGACAACCCCATCCGAGATTTCAATGGGACCCCTGAAAACAGAACTGGAGCCGTCAAGGAAGGAATTCTTCTACGACGAGAATGAGGTTATAATGAGCCTCTCAGGGTTCAGCCCGGATTCAACCCATATAATAATCTCCAGGGACCCCCATTCATCAGTATACGGCGCCCCAGCTGAGAACAGGGGTGTTTTTGCAAGGGTAACCGGCGGCGGAAGAACCATTGAGCGACTGACAGACCGTGACGTGATAAGGTCAGTGGAACCAGTTGTTGAGAGAAAAAGCATAGTTGAGAGCGCCGCAGTGACAGACCTTGAAACACCACTTGAGGATGGAAACCAGATATTCACCTACGTTAAGGTAAAACCATCCCACGAGTCCCCCCAGTCTGTTGAACACTTCTTCACAATGGTGGAGGAGGGGAAACTGAGGGTTGACTATGAGGCCAACTCATTCATAGGTTTCTACTCCCTTCAGGGAATAAAAAAGGATCCCGAAAAAATAGCAAAGAGAAACAGGGGCACAGTGACCCTTAGGAACACTGGAAGGGGCGCTGGAAGGGTTTACATATACAGGGAGGACAGGGTTTCAACACCATCCCACAACCTCATAGGAAACGTTACAGATGGAATGGAACTGGTGGATATAGCAGGGGAAGGGGACCACATCACGGTGGAGTGCGAACCCGGCAGGATAATGACAGTCTCCATGACCCAGAAGGAAGCAGAGGAATACCTTAAAGGGTACGGTGTCGAGCAGATACGGGACGGCATAATGGTTGACGATGCAATCGTTGTGGCCCAGGACCCACCCTACACCATGGACATACTCAAGGAGGGAAGGGTCAGAACAGTGGGCATAGAGGCCGATAAAATCCTGGAGGTTGAACTGGACCCTGGTGCGCCAAGGTCCTCATGGTACTTCCGCAGACTCACAGGCCTCATCGACACACCCATCGGATCCCTCAAGGTACACTTCGCCTTCCCAGGCATGAAGGTGGTGATGTTTGAGGGTGACAGATCCCTGGCAAAGGGCCTTGTACCGGAGAAAACACCTGCAAACTGCGTTAAAAAGGGCAGCATTGGCATAACAAACATGTCAAGGAGACACATAGGTATGGTTGGTGTTAGACTCGAGGACAACGATGAATACGGCCCAACAGGGGAACCATTCAACGGCACCAACATAATAGGCAGAATCACAGAGGGCCTTGAGAATGTTGAAAAATTCAAAGAGGGGGACACGGTGTATGTCCGGGAAAGAAAAAAATCATGAGGAATCAACAAGAATGATAATACTTGGGCCGTCATCAAGGCTGAGCTCATCGGAACTTGTCCAGAGGCTCCACCTCCTTGGACTGCCACTGACCATAAAATCAACATGTTACGGTGCGCTGGTGCATGGGGACACAGAGACTGTGATGGAGGCTGTCAGAAAAATACGCAGCCTGGACCCGGCCAACATATTCACAAAGGAGAGGGGGTTCCCACCTGGGGACCCCCGGAGATGCAGAGGACACAGAGGAGCAGCAAGGGAGGGTTACCATCAGCTTGAAAAGGAATTCAAACTACTCGGATATGTGGGCGAGGCCCTTGAAAGGCCCCAGAAGGCCGAACCCGAAAAAAAGGAGAAGGTTTCTGTTGATGAATTCCGCGATGTAGTTGAGAGGAGTCTGAAATCCAGACAGAAAACATAGGGCTGATTGAAATGAAAATAACTTCATCATCCACTGGAGAGGAACTCAAGGAACTTGGAATGTGTATACATGAACTTGTAAGTCGTCTTCCCCTCACAATAAGGAGCCGGGAAGCAAAGGGTCTTCGAATAGAGGACGGCAAGGTGATCGATGACAGCTACACAGGACCCGTACTTGAAAAGGTCCTTGAATCAGGTGAGATAGCAAGGGAGACACCTGAGAGGGGACCCTACAAGGGAATACCCGTGGTCGTGGTACCCCTGAAGGAGAATGGCGAGGTACTCTGTGCGGTGGGAATCGTTGATGCCACAAAGGGCCTCTTCACAGACATGGTTGAAATAGCCAGAAGACCCCAGGAGGGAGACAGGGGGGAATTCTATTGAAGATAGCGATATTTCCACCAAATTCACTTATACTTGCAGATCTTGTTGAAAGAAGGGGACATGAACCCCTTGTAATCCAGAAAGAAATCAGGGAGAAGGTTACAGACCCTGAAATCGATTCACCACCCTTCAACATAACCGAGGAGGACCCGATAAGGGGCCTGAAGTACGCGGCAATAGAGGTTCCCTCAGGTGTAAGGGGGAGAATGGCAATCCTAGGGCCCCTCATAGAGGAGGCGGATGCCGCCATAATAATGGAGGAAGCCCCCTTTGGTTTTGGATGCATAGGATGCGCAAGGACCAATGAACTCTGCGTATTCCAGCTCAGGAAGAAGGGCATACCCACACTTGAACTGAAATACCCCACAACAAGGGAAGAGACAATAGATGTGGTTAACAGGATAAACAAATTCCTGGACGAACTGGAGGCTCAAAATGGTTAAAATAGCCCAGATTTCATGTGGAACCGACTACAGCGGTGTTCAGAAGGAAATTGAAAAGGCAGCGAGGACTTTTGGGGCCGAAATAGTGATCCCCGAGGCGGACCTTGACTACATAGACGAGGCCTATGAAAAATTTGGGTTCAACTGTGCCAGTTCAAGCATAAAACTCATGATAGCAAGGGCAATGTCAATCGTTGAGGGCAAAACAGATGCCGACGCGGTTTTCATAGCAACCTGCTTCAGGTGTGCAGAGGGGGCCCTTGTAAGGAACGAGATAAGGAGGTTCATACAGCAGAACACAAGGCTTCCTGTTGTAACCTACTCATTCACAGAGAGAACAAAGGCCGATGAACTGTTCATACGTATGGAGGCGCTCTCAACAATAGTGGCAAGGAAAAGCATACTTGCAAGGGAGAAACAGGAGGGCCTAACCCTTGGAATCGATTCAGGTTCAACAACCACCAAGGTAGTGCTGATGGAGGATAACGAGGTTATAGGAACAGGATGGCTTCCCACAACAGATGTCCTTGGCTCCGCAGAGAAGGGCATAGAGGAGGCCCTCGCAGGTACAGGTTACACGCTGAAGGACCTGGATGGGATAGGAGTTACAGGTTACGGCAGGTTAACCATAGGGAAACATTACGGGGCCGACCTCATACAGGAGGAGCTCAGTGTGAACTCCAAGGGTGCAGTGTTCCTTGCAGACCACCAGAAGGGGGAGGCAACGGTCCTGGATATAGGTGGTATGGACAACAAGGTCATAACCGTCAACGATGGCATACCCGACAACTTCACCATGGGGGGTATCTGCGCCGGTGCATCAGGACGTTTCCTGGAGATAACAGCCAGGAGGCTTGGAGTGGAGATAGATGAACTTGGAAGCCTGGCAATGAAGGGGGACTACCGGAAGGCGATGCTCAACAGTTACTGCATAGTCTTTGGTATACAGGACCTTGTAACCGCACTTGCAGCGGGAGTTTCAAGGGAGGATGCAGCAGCCGCGGCATGCCACTCGGTGGCCGAACAGGTATATGAGCAGCAGCTCCAGGAGATAGATGTGAGGGAACCCCTCATACAGGTGGGTGGAACATCCCTTATAGAGGGCCTTGTTAAGGCGGTAAGTGATATCTTGGGTGGTATCGATGTCATCGTACCCCCATATTCACAGCACATAGGCGCAGTTGGAGCGGCCCTCCTTGTTTCTGGAATGAAAGACATCAGTGAGGGTTAAAATGGGGATAAATGTTGAGTGCTACGACCCTAGGGGTGCAGAGGTCTATGAGATAATAGCCCGCCAGGTTCTCCAGGATCTCCAGCTTGCAAGGGCAGTTGATGACCTGAGGATATGGGTTGATCCCAGGGAGCCGGTCTTCATCATAGTGGTTAAGACACAGAGGACCTCTGAGCCGATTTACCTTGAGGACATGGCTGAGATGGAGGTTGATAAGGCCACCGGAGCAGTCCACCTGAGGATAAGGGACGAGACGTACCTTCCACAGCTACTTGAAAGGCTCTGGGAGACACAGGGACGTGGAAGGGTACGGCAGCCATCCCGATTTGAGGTGGTGGTGGAGGACCCCATCTCTGATATCAGCGGAATGACGGTCCACGACCCCTCAATGAACCTGAGGAAGAGGGTCTACGATGCAATATTCCGTATAATACCAGAGGGATTCCGGGTTATAAGGGACCTTTCAGAGGATAACATAATAGCCCTTGTATGTACCGATGAGGTGCTCAGGGATGAATGGATTTTAAAGGCCAGGGAGATAATAGACGATATGAGGTGAAAACATGCCTGACCAGAGACAGACACGCTTTGCCCACATAACAAAGGCTCACCCTTGCTTCAATGAGAAACTGCACGACAGGGTTGGAAGGATCCACCTGCCCATCGCACCCCGCTGCAATATTCACTGCAAGTTCTGCACAAGGGATATCAGTGAATGCGAAAACCGGCCAGGGGTCACTGCAAGGATCATGACAGCCGAGGATGCAGTAAAGCACGTTGAGAAGGTTAAGAACGAGATGCCCATAAGTGTAATAGGGGTCGCAGGACCCGGCGATGCCCTTGCAAATGAGGAGACCTTCGAGTTCTTCAAAAAGGCCAGCAAGAAGTTCCCGGACCTCCTAAAATGCCTCAGCACCAATGGCCTGCTCCTTCCAGATAAGGCTGATGAACTGGCAGAAATTGGTGTTAACACAGTCACAGTAACCGTGAACGCCATTGACCCTGACATAGGTGAGAAGATATACTCCTTTGTTATCTACAAGGATAAGGTCTACCATGGAAGGGAGGCCTTCGAGGTTCTCTCAAGGAACCAGCTTGAGGGTATAGAGAAACTTGCAGAGAAGGGTATCATTGTTAAGGTCAACAGTGTACTCATACCCGGCCTCAACGATGAACACATAGTCGACATTGCAAGGGAGGTTAAAAAGAGGGGAGCCTCCCTCATGAACGTTATACCACTCATACCGATGGGTGAGATGAAGGACTACCCACGGCCAACCTGTGAGGAGATCGAGAGGGTCAGGAACGAGGTTGAAAAGATAATACCCGTGTTCAGGGCATGCACACAGTGCAGGGCAGACGCCTACGGCATTCCAGGCAAAAAGGGCGCCGACAAGCACCTTGACATGACACCAGCGAGCCACTACTGAAAATCCCGTGATAACCATGAAGACACTGGAATGGAAGGACAACCGGCTCATCCTTATAGACCAGAGAAAACTTCCCGATTCACTGGAGTACTTTCAGTGTGAAAACTACCGGGACGTCATATACGCAATAAAAAACATGGTTGTAAGGGGCGCCCCGGCCATTGGGGTAACAGCAGCGTTTGGAGTCGCCCTGGCAGACCTTGCAGGCGAGGATGCTGAAAGAGCTGCAGAGGAGATAAAGTCGTCAAGGCCAACCGCAGTGAACCTTTTCTGGGCAGTGGACCGTGTAATGAAATCCGGGTCCCCACTTGACGAGGCCCTGAAGATCTACAGGGAGGATATGGAGACCAACAGGGCCATAGGGGCTCACGGGGCCAGCATAATCCATGATGGAGATACAATCTTAACCCACTGCAATGCAGGCGCCCTTGCCTGTGTTGACTATGGCACGGCCCTGGGTGTTGTGAGGGCCGCCAGGGATCAGGGAAAGAATGTGACTGTTATATGTGATGAGACAAGGCCAGTGGGACAGGGCGCCCGTTTGAGTGTCTGGGAGATGCAGCAGGAGGGCATACCTGTTAAACTGATAGCGGACGTTGCAGCAGGGTACCTCATGCAGAGGGGAATGATAGATAAGGTTATAATAGGCGCTGACCGTGTGGCAGAGGGCGGCGTGGCAAACAAGATAGGGTCACTCATGGTTGCACTCTCAGCAAAACGGTTCAATGTACCATTTTACGTTGCAGCGCCCCTCAGCACCTTTGACAGGGAAAATTCAATTTATGATGTTGAGATAGAGGAGAGGAGTCCCGAAGAGGTCCTCTATTATGGCGGCTGCAGAATAGCCCCGGAAAATACCGGGGTCATCAACCCTGCATTTGACATAGTACCCTCTGATCTTATAGACGGCATCATAACAGAGGAGGGTATAGTGGATCCATTGTGATTTCAGCTCTTAGGTTGGTTGGCGTGTTCTTACTGCGTCTGATCTCACCTCTTTTTTATTCTTGCGTCGATACCGATATGCCATACACCTGGACTCCTTGACTTCACCCTTCTCCTATCCAGGATCTCCACTTTGAATGGTGCCGCGGCGTCCCTCAGGCGTTTCACAGGGGTTTCGAAGTCCCTTGAAAACTCATAGTAGTGTATGATGCCCCCATCCCTGACTGCCCGGATGGCGTCATCAAGAAATTCGCAGGCAGTTCCCGGGAGATTCATGATCACATGGTCTACAAAGCACTCCTTATCCTTCAGGAACTCCCTCACATCACCCTCAACAGGGACTATGATATCCTCTGCACGGTTCAGGTGGGCATTTTCTCTGATGTAACCGACGGCAGCGGGGTTTATGTCAACAGCGTATATCCTGGATGCCTTCCCATGCCTTGCAACTGCAACTGCAAAGGGCCCGGCACCTGCAAACATGTCAAGGACAACCTCCCCCTCCTTCACCTGCCTGGCAACGATTTCCCTCTCATTGGCAAGGCGGGGGCTGAAGTACACACTCCTTATATCAACCTTTATACGGCTCCCGTACTCCCTATGGACGGTTTCAGATACAGGAGAACCTGAGATGAGTTCAAGGTCCCTGGTCCTTGTAACACCCTTCACCCCACTCCTCTTCATGTACACGGCACTCCGCCCCGTGAATTTAAGGGCGGCCTCACCTATTGCATGCCTGTAGTCATGGAGCTCCTCGGGTATTTCAAGGATAACGATATCCCCTATTATATCAAAGGACCGTCTGATGGATGCAAGCACGTCCTCGGGGATCCTGGATTTCAGCATATCAGTAAAACTTCTCGGGGAGCGTTTACTTCTCTCAAAAACATCATCGATGACCTCAACATCATCAAATTCCCCTGCAACCCCGGTGTCGATCACCGGTATGTAAACATGGCTTTCATTCCTCTTTATCCTGTAATCCCTGTTAAGGAGAGACCTCTCAGTTAAAATCCTGATTATGTCATTGGCCTTTTTCTTTGGAACCTTTAAACCCTTCATGGTGAACTTCCTGTTAAAGTTTAAGCCACTTATATACTGGTTTTTCTGAAACATTATATAACGTTATGATTTATGAGAGGGTGTGAGATGCTTTACATAATTGGACTTGGACTTTACGATGAAAATGATATATCAGTTAAGGGTCTGAAGGCCTTAAAGGCCTGCAGCAGGGTTTACGCTGAATTTTACACCGCAATCCTTCAGGGTGCCAGTTTATCTGCAATTGAGGAGTTAACCGGTAAAGATATAGATATACTGCGCAGAGAGGAAATTGAGGAGGAAAGGGTACCACTTCTTGAGGCAGAAAAATCCGATGTGGCACTCCTTGTCCCGGGGGACCCCCTCATTGCGACCACCCATACGGAACTGATCCTGGACGCAAGGAGGAGGGGCATAGAGACAAGGGTCATTCATGCATCATCCATAATATCCGCTGCACCGGGCCTTGCAGGGCTGCAGGCCTACAAGTTCGGGAGGATAATCACAGTACCCTTCACATCAGAAAATTACTTCCCAACATCCCCCTACGTTAATATAAAGGATAACCTTGAGAGGGATTCCCATTCACTGGTGCTCCTGGATATAGAGGCCCATAAAAGGAGGTACATGACTGCAAATGAGGGCCTTGAATACCTGCTGAGGGCATCAGAGAAACTTGGTGATGACACAATCAATGAAAAAACCCTGGCTGTTGTGATTGCAAGGGCCGGCTCTGAAAGGCCCCTTGTGAGGGCCGATGCAATATCCTCACTTCTTAAGGAGGACTTTGGGGATCCACTTCACTGTCTTGTTGTCCCGGCCGGACTCCACTTCATCGAGGCCGAGTACCTTGTTGAGGTTGCAGGTGCGCCCCGTTCCATTGTGGAGGCTATGATAATCTGATTACCTTAGGAGGTATTCGCACTTTTCAACGTTCTGCAGGGGTATTATTATCTCCCTTTTACCGAACTCCCTCTCAGAGAAGCTCACCAGTATAAAGCACTTCTCCTTATCAACCTTTATATTTTCCACCCCAAACTCCCCCCTCTTGAAGTGGTGTACCGTGCCATTTGTCATGGTGAGCTCCATCTTTTCTATCATATTAAGACACCATTTAATAATTCTCTCCGGGCACCTATTTATAAATGCCCTCAGGGATCTGAACATCACTTTTTAAAGCACTGTAATGATGCTCTTCATTGGCGATCCAGTTTGATCATGTGTTGGTTAAAGCACTGTAATGACCTGCAAAATCAAGGGTTAAGATCCACCAGGGAGATCGTGAAAATTTTTATCATATAAAAAAGAGATACAGCATGGTGTTAACATGGCCCGTAAAATCCATGTCGATGGGGGTAAATCGACAAGGGACCTCATAGATGCTAAAAAGCTCATTGAGATGCTTCCACTGAAGGCAGGGGACACTTTTCTTGATGCTGGCTGTGGTGATGGCTTTATTTCACTTGAAGCAGCATCTGCTGTTGGTGATGAGGGAAGGGTCATCGCGGTTGATGTATACCCAGAATCGGTTGCGATCCTGAGGTCCAGAATATGCAGAAGGAGTAACATACTACCCCTGGTTGCAGATATAACCCATAGACTGCCGGTTCCTGATAGAACAGTTGACATTTACTTCATGGCCAACGTTTTCCATGGGATAGTGGTCAACGGCGAGGTTGAACCACTGATGGCCGAGGTCAAAAGACTCCTCAGCAGGAGTGGAAGGCTGGTGGTGGTTGATTTTAAAAAGGTAGAGGGAACCCCTGGACCGCACATGGAGTTAAGGCTGTCGGAGGATGAGGTCACGGAGATCCTTGAAGACCATGGGTTCGTTGTGGAATCTGTGGGGGATGCAGGAACCTACCATTATATTATAATAGCGGTGCCGCGTCACTGAAAACCCCCTATCAGTAGAGGGGGGTGTACTTCTGGAGGAATTCCTGCATTTCATGGTCCAGTACTCTGAGTGCAGACATGTTCTGGGGCGAAGAGGCGGCACGCTCCTCGACGAGGTTTCTCAGTGTACCGTTCTTTATGTGTTCACGGACCTCCCGCAGCACCAGATCAAGTGTCAGCCTGTTCCTTTCAATCAGTTCATCTGTACTGTAACTGCAGATCCTGTAGGTGTCCAGGGGATAGGTATGGGTCTCAGTGAATAAAACGTTGATCATACCATAGAACTCTGCAGCGGCGTCTGAGAACACATCCACACCCATATACGCGAGGAGGGGGATGAAGGCCGGGGGGGAGAATGTTGAACACAGCATGGTCTCAGGTTTTATGGCCTCACGTATTTCAGTCAGAATCCGAACCATCTCCATGGGTCTCTGGAGCAGTTCATCCATATTTGCCACTATGAGTTTCCTGAAACCAATCTCCTCAAGTTCAAGGGCGCATCTTACTCTGAGGTCAGTATAGCGGGATCCATGTATGAATGCGTATTCTGCATCAGATTCAGAGGCCATCTCCAGGGTTTCAGTGACACCCCACTCTGCGATTTCCCGGGGTACATTGTGCGGGATTGTTTCATATGGGGCGATATCCATCTTTTCATATCTAACAAGCAGGGGAGTTTCAGAATCTCCGAGAAGACCCAGCCTTGCGGGTCCGTCATGTAATTTTATCTGATATTCAGTCTTGCTCATTGCTTACACCGTCTGTTACTTAATTGGGTCAGGGATTACTTAACCATTGCAGTCTTGCTCAGGGTGCAGTCTGTCACTTACCGGTATCCTGGGATACGATCCTCAGGTGTCACCTTAAAGGTTACACATCGGCAAATTTTAGGAATCTTTATATACCCATAAAAATCACAGTCTAATAAGAAAAATCTGAGGTTTGCTAACCAGGGATCTTTCAGGGTGTGAAAACAATGTCAGTTCTAAAACGCCTAAAAGAAATGTTGATGGGTGAGAAGAAGGAAGAGGACAGTAAAACAGAGGAGCCAGAGAAAACAGAGACCCCAGCAGAGTCCACCAAACAGGAAGAAAAACCTCAACCTCAAGAAAAACCTTCAGATGAACCCTCCATATCTGCAGAAACAGAAAAACCAGAGGAAACTCAAAAGGTCGAAGAACCTGAGGTGGCCTCTGAGGAAGCATCAGCTGAAGAACCCGAAACTGCAGATGTTGAGGAGGATGAATCTGAAGAACCTGCCGAAACCTCCCATGAGGATGAGGAGGTAGTTGAGGATGAAGACTCTTCGGAGGATTCTGATTCTGAAGAAGAATCAGAGGAGGAAGAGGATAAAAGCGAAAGGAGTGATATAATGACCCTACTGCAGAGAGAGGAAAACATAATCAGAAAGGGTAATATTGACAAGGAGTTCTCTGAAAAAATAAAGGCCGCAGGCGGTGACAGTCTGGAATACTGTTTCCAGTGCGGTACATGCACAGGATCCTGCCCATCTGGAAGAAGAACCCCTTACAGGGTAAGACAGATAATAAGGAAGGCAAATGTTGGATTAAAGGATGAAATAATCTCAGATCCAACCCTCTGGATGTGTACAACATGTTACTCCTGCCAGGAAAGGTGCCCACGTAAGGTCAGAATCGTGGATGTTGTGAAACTTGCAAGGAACGAAGCAGCCAAAGCAGGATTCATGGCACCAGCACACAAGGCAGTTGGATCATTCGTTATAAAAACAGGTCACGGAGTACCAATCAACGACGCAACAATGGAGCTTCGAAAGGCTGTTGGCCTTGGAGAACTACCACCAACAACACACCAGTTCCCTGAAGCACTTGAAGAGGTTCAGAAAATCATCAAGGCAACAGGCTTTGACCAGTTAATAGGCTACAACTGGGAAACAGGTGAACTTGAATAAGGAGGCATGCAAATGGAAATCGCATACTTTTTAGGATGTATCATGAACAACAGGTACCCTGGAATTGAAAAGGCAACAAGGGTTCTATTCGATAAACTTGGAATCGAACTGAAGGACATGGAAGGGGCATCCTGCTGTCCAGCACCAGGAGTATTCGGTTCATTCGATAAAACAACATGGGCCGCAATAGCAGCAAGGAACATAACAATCGCCGAGGACATGGGCGCAGACATCATGACCGAATGTAACGGATGCTTCGGTTCACTCTTCGAGACAAACCACCTCCTCAAGGAAGACGAGGAGATGAAGGCAAAAATCAATGAAATCCTCAAAGAAGCCGGAAGGGAATACAAGGGAGAAATCAACGTCAGACACTTTGCTGAGGTCCTCTACAACGAGGTTGGTCTGGACAAACTTGCCGAAATAGTTGAGAAGCCCCTCAACCTCAATGTTGCAGTGCACTACGGATGCCACTTCCTCAAACCAAGCGACGAGATAAACATAGACAACCCTGAAAGGCCAACGATACTGGATGAAATTGTTGAGGTAACCGGTGCGAAATCAGTTGAATACAAGGACAAGATGATGTGCTGCGGTGCCGGTGGTGGAGTGAGATCAAGGGACCTGGACGTTGCACTCGACTTCACAAGGGAAAAACTCACAAACATGAAGGAAGCCGGTGTTGACGCAATAGTAAACGTCTGCCCATTCTGCCACCTCCAGTTTGACGTTGGTCAGATGGAGATAAAGGACAAGTTCGGCGAGGAATTCAACATACCGGTACTTCACCTCGCACAGCTACTTGGACTTGCAATGGGTCTTCCAAAAGAGGACCTTGTGGTTGACGCCCACCAGGTATGCGTCGACGAGTGCCTTGAAAAGCTCGAGGAACTCGACCGCCTTGCACCTGGAAGCGGTTAAGACCACAAATTAATTATTTTTTTCCAGGGATTCAAAATCCCAAAAGTGAGGTGTTTTTTTGTTTATAGCTACTTTAAAGGGAATATTTACTTTGAAGGATCTTCCAGAAGAATTCAAACCCTTTGTGGACTACAAGGCAGGCCTTGAGAAGAAGGAATTATCCGATGACGACGAGGTGGCCATACTATCCATCCAGGGCACACAGAGCAACCATGTGCTCATTCTCAGCTCCTACAGTAACGTTGAGGAGATCCGAAAGGAACTTGAAGAAGCGGGTGCAAAGATAAACCACACAACCCTAAAAATTCTGGAAGGACATCTATGACACTCCCTGTTGAACAGACATGGTTCGTGCTTGTTGAACTCCTGACAGACCTTCGAAAGAAGGATGTTGATGTCCCAGTGGAAATTACAGAGGACATAAGGCTTGTGAGGACATCAATCAACTTCTATAAATCAGATACAGAGAACCCTGAGATGATCAGGGAGCTTAAGAGAATAAACGACATGCTCAACTCAATCCAGGAGAAACTCCTTGAACTTGCAGAGTCAGTTGCCCCTGATTACCCTGACGAATGGATTGAAAAATTAAAGAGGGCCTCAAGGGGTGAGGAGGTCCACAAACCCCCCGAAACAAAGTCAAGGTTTATTGTCGGAGCCCCACCGGGATTTGCAGCTGCAAGGGTGCACCTTAAGGAACCAATAGCCGAGGACAGGGTTCAGGATATTGCCGAAACCCACAGCCTTATAATTGAATTTGAAGAAGACGATCTTATAGCCGTTTATGGCGATTCAGAGGACATAAAAAAGGGTTTAAAGGAAATAGGCTCCTTCTTCAGGGAATAATATGGAGTGTGATTTTTCATGAAAATCCTCGCTGTAAGTGATCTTCATGGTTCAAACATACCTGAACTTCACAGGTTTATAATGGATAACCGCGTTGACCTCATTGTTGTGGCAGGTGACATAACACACTTCGGGCCGGCGGAACTCGTTGAGGAGCTCCTCAATGACCTGGCATCCCACAACATCCCTGTTGTTGCCGTACCAGGGAACTGCGATCCCCATGGGGCTGTGGCTAAAATAGAAAACTCAAAGGCCGTGAATATACATGGAAGATCCATTAACATCAAGGATATTGCCATATGCGGCCTCGGGGGTTCAAACCCAACACCATTCAACACACCCCTTGAACTGGAGGAGGATGAGATAAAAGCGGAACTGGACGACCTCATGGAAAGGTCTGGTGAAGGAGATGTTCTTATTCTTGTAACCCATGCACCACCACATGGAACATCACTTGATAGAATTCCATCCGGGGACAATGTTGGAAGCAGGGGTGTGAGGGATGTTATAGAAAGACACCAGCCCTGCCTGAACATCTGTGGCCACATCCACGAGTCCCCGGGAGTGGACCGTATAGGTGAAACCATCGTGGTCAACCCGGGACAGCTTTCAGATGGCAGAGCAGCCCTCATTGAAATTGAAGATGATGGATCCATAACTGCTGAAATTTTAAATCTCAGGTCCAGTTAAATATATAAAAACTGGATTTCAGATTATGACAAGTTCTTTTTGAGGTGAGACCATGATCATGGTTCAGGGAGAAGTAAGCGGAAAAAAATACACGGAGCCCTTCTCCAAGGGCGTTCTGGCACGTTCACTGACCAGGGCAGAGATGGACCCTAACAAGGCATACACATTTGCTTCCAGAATTGAGGCTCACCTTAAAAAGAATAAGGTCGATGTCATAACAATAGAGGAACTCGTTGATGTGGTCTCAGAGCACCTGAAAAGGGAGGATCCTGAGGTAGCAGAGAAGTACATGCTCTGGAGACGAATAAGGCAGTGCAAGGAACCCCTGATAATACTCATAGGGGGGGCCTCCGGGGTTGGAACATCTTCAATTGCCTTTGAGGTTGCAAACCGCCTTGGCATAAGGAACATGATAAGCACCGACATGATAAGGGAGGTAATGCGTAAAATAGTCTCCAGGGAACTTCTCCCGTCCATCTATGAATCAAGCTACACAGCGTACCAGTCCCTCAGAATACCCCCACCACCAGAACTTGACGAGGTTCTCATTGGATTCAGGGATCACGTGGACACTGTGAGCATCGGCGTGGAGGCTGTAATTGAGAGGGCCCTCACAGAGGGTATAAGCATAGTGATTGAGGGCGTGCATATAGTCCCCGGATTTATAAGGGATGACCTCATAAACAAGGAAAATGTTGCAATGTTTGTCCTCACGGTTTCAGATGAGAACGTCCATAAGGGGAGGTTCTATTCACGTTGCAGACAGATGTGGGCCAGAAGACCACTTAAAAGGTATATAAGTTACTTCTGGGCAATAAGAAGAATCCACAGATACATTGAGAGCCAGGCAAAGAAACACAATGTGCCTGTTATTGAGAATATAGATGTTGTAACCACGATAGACTCAATTATAAAATCACTGACAAAAACCAGTGTTAAGGGAGGAGAGAAAGGTGCTGAAAAAACTGAATGAAGTTAAGGTTAAGGATGTAATGACAACGAATGTTATAACAGTTGAACCATCTGAAGATGTGGTTTTTGCATTTGAGAAACTGATGAAGCACAGGATAAGTGCTCTCCCTGTCCTTGAGGAGGGTAAACTTGTTGGAATCGTAACCGCCTCAGACCTTGGTCACAACCTGATACTTGACAACTATGAACTTGGCACAACAGTCGGGGAGGTCATGGTGAGGGATGTTGCCACGGTGGCCCCTGATGAGACACTTGCTGACGCCATTGAGAAGATGAATGACTACTCATCGGATGAGGGAATAATAAATCAGCTTGTTGTCATGTCCGATGGTGAGATGGTGGGGATAATTGCGGATGGGGACATTATAAGGGCCCTCAAAAGCCTTTAATGTTCATATAAAGCCTGTGATAGTATAAATTGCAGCTGATAGGATGATGCATGTGGGTATCGTAACTATCCAGGTGTATGCTATGTGCCTTATCACGTCATACTCGACTGTTGATGTCCCATGTGCAATCCCAACACCTATCACCGATCCAACAAGGGTCTGTGTTGGCGATACAGGCATACCATAACCCAGAAAGAGGTAAACGATAAGTGCCGCTGATAGCTGGGCTGCAAAGCCCCTGCTTGGTGTGAGGTCTGTTATTCTTCTTCCAATTGTTTCTGTCACCCTGCTGCCAGCCAGCAGAATTCCTGAGGCAAGCCCAAGAGCCCCCAGTATTCTGATCCAGTACCCGCCATCATAACCCGTCGCAAATATAACACCCGTTGCAACTGCTATATCAACAGCCCCAAGGTTAAGGGCTGAAAACGAGGAACTCAGTATCTGTAGATATGAAAATACCTTTTCGAGCCTGTCCCTCATACCCATACCCTGAAGCGGTTTTATTAAAACCCTTCTGATGGATCTGTAGATTACAAATCCTGTGAGAAAACCTGCAACCGGTGACATAATCCAGCTTAAAACTATGAAGCCAACAACGTCTGTTCTCATGTTCTGAATGCCGATGCTTGCTATTCCGGCACCAATAACTGAACTTACAATGGCATCGGAACCTGAAATGGGTATCTTTTTTATGATGGTGAAGGTTATCCAGATTGATGATGTTAATGTTATAACAAGGGCTGTTCTGGGGCTAAGGAGCCCCTGGGGGATTATTCCTTCACTTATTGTTTTTATGACGCTCCCACCAAGGAACAGCGCCCCAACTGATACAAAAAATCCCCCCAGCAAGAGGGCCTTTTTCATCCTGAGAGAACCACTCCCAACAGCAGTACCCACAGAGTTACCTATATCGTTTGCAGCAATGTTGAAGGCCATGTAGAGGCTCAGAATGAGACTCATTGCTATCAGCGCATCCATGGAATTAATATGGAATGTTACCTTAATTAGTTTACCAGTGCACTCCGCGCCCTGTATAAATGTAATGACGATAGCATCTCATTAAAGGGAGCCAGGGCAATGATATGTCCATAGAAACATTAAAATACTACTTAGTATAATGGATACAATGGGCTAGACCGGAGGGTTAGGGGTCCTCTGTAAGCGCAAATCCCCTATACGGCGCGGTCGAAGTTCAGGGGACGGCTGATCGACTGTTTATCGGCCC
>NZ_CP166185.1:142500-1722552 GCF_041228365.1 Methanothermobacter sp. KEPCO 2
TAAAACCCCTGGAGTCACCCACCTGTGGGAACATGTAAAATGCACCGCCTGGAAGAATACACTCGAGCCCCATCTCAGTGAGGGACCTGAACATGAGGTCGCGCCTTCTTTTGAACTCAGCCACCATATTGTTCACGCAGTCCTGGGGGCCCCTGAGGGCTGCAAGGGCAGCAACCTGAGACACAGATGGTGCACAGGCGGTATTGTACTGGTGAACCTTAAGAAGCTCCTCAATTATATCCTCACGGCCGGCAACGTAACCTATCCTGAGTCCTGTCATGGCATAGGTCTTTGAGAAACCATTTATCACAAGGGCATTATCTGTGAAACGGGCGGGGCTGTAATGTTTTCCCTCATATATGATCTTTTCATAGATTTCATCTGAGATTATGATTAGATCCCTATCCTCTGCTATTTCAGCGACCCCCTTAATGTCATCCTTACCCATGACGCTACCTGTTGGATTGGATGGTGAGTTCATTATTATGACCCTTGTATCGTCTGTGATCAGTGATTCAACCCTTTCAGGGGTCATGGAGAATCCTTCCTCCATACTGAGGGGTACAGGGACACTTATGGCCTCTGCCAGCTTCACACAGGCATCGTATGATAGGAAACCAGGGTCGGGTATCAGTGCCTGGTCCCCCCTGTCAAGAAGGGCCTGTGTGCACATGAATATAGCTTCACTGGCACCAACGGTTACTATTATTGACTCAGGTTCCACATGGACCCTATTTTCTGTTCTGAGTTTCTCTGAGATGGCCTCCCGGAGTTCAGCCATACCCATGTTTGAGGTGTAGTGTGTCATTCCCTCATCCACCGCCTCCTTGAGGGCTTCCCGCACATGTTCAGGTACATTGAAATCAGGTTCACCTATCCCGAGGTTTATTGTGTCCTCACCTGCAACTTCAAACATTTTCCTTATCTCTGAGAGCCTTATGTTCCTTATTCTTGAAGCAAATTCTGTCATCTTAATCGCCCTTCCTCCTGCCATGAACAGTGATCCATGCATCCATGGCATCCTGACTCCTCACACCATGGTGTTACTTTCTCCTCCTCCATCCTAATGTATTCTTTCATGAGGAAGTCCTCCCTCAGCCCCAGGTTGATATTATCCCATGGGAGAGCATCGCCGGGGTTTCTCCTGCTGCAGTGGAGCTCCCATTCCCTGAGGGGTACCTTTGAGAATGAGGCCCTTTCAATGAGTTCTCCGGTTTCAGGTCCGCCTGTGGAGAGCACATACTGTATGAGTCCACTCCGGGGGCTTCCAAATTTAACAGGAATCCCGCCTGTGAGTTTCCTCAGAAGTTTGATCTTCCTCTTCATTTTCCTCATGTCATATTCCATCCACTGGAGGGGGGTGTGCGGCTTGGGAATGAGGGGGTTGATGCTGAAGCTCACCATTCCCCTTCTTATTTCATGGAGTTCACGTATGAGGCGCGCCAGGTCCTTTAAGTCTTCCTCTGACTCCCCGGGAACCCCTGTAAGGAAGTACATTTTAACACGAAAACCCCTTTTTATAGCCTCCTCTGTTTTTTTAAATACCATGCTGTCGCTTATGGGCTTGTTAAGTTTTCTTCGCAATTTAAGGGTTGATTCGGGTGCCACTGTAACTGTTTTAAGTCCCCCTTCAATCAGTGTATCCATGAGGTGGGCTGACAGTGATTCTATTCTGAGTGACGGCATTGAAACCATGAAATCCATATCCACGAGTCTGGAGGAGAGTTCATCTATACGTGAATAGTCAGAGGCAGCAGCACCTATAAGTGAGACCTTACTGTAACCCGTGGCATGACGGCCCCTCTCTGCAACATCAAGGAGCCTGGGAAGTGATGTCTCACGCTTGGGGCGGTATAGGTAGCCGGACATGCAGAAACGGCAGCCCCGTGAACAGCCCCTTGAAACACCCAGAAGGAATGACCTCCCCAGGGAGGGAACCATCATTTTATCCTCTGTAACGGGAACTATCTGCCTTACAGGGTGGCATGCCCTGTCCATATCCTCAACAATGACCCTCTCTGCAGGGTTGTCGGGAATGTAAACACCTCTTATGTCCATGAATTCATCAATCTCACGGCGGGGATCATCCAGCTCAAGGTACCGATCCATTAACCTGTTGAGCACAGGTTCAGCCTCACCTATTATGAAGAGATCAATGAAATCTGAGAGTGGAAGGGGGTTGGATGTTATGCAGGGCCCCCCTGCGATTACAAGGGGACCATCGCGTTCATCCCTCCTCGGCGAAACACCACCATCCCTCAGCATCTGGAGGATCCTGAAATAGTCCTCCTCGTAGTGCACAGTGAAGCTGATTACATCAAAGTCCCTCAGCGGACTTCCAGATTCAAGGCTTCGTTTGTAGGGGTGTATCACCCGCTCACACCATGCATCATCCCTTGAATTTATAAGATGATAGATTATATGGTAACCGAGTGAGGACATGGCGGTCCTGTAGGGCCCCGGGTAACAGGATGCAACCCTGACATCAACCATCCGGGGGTTCTTGATGATGACATTGTATTCCCGAAGCTGCATGATCTATAATTTATAAAGTCATTGCACTTAAAGTGGCCATAACGGGCAGGCTGTCCGCATAATATAAATTTAACTCCAACATAATTAGGGTATTGGCTTCTGAAGATGATAGGATGAAGGTGAAGAAGTACTCACTTGTTGCTGTTGGAGGCACCTTTGACAGATTTCATAAGGGCCACAGAAGGCTCCTTGATGAGGCGTTCCGTGTAGGGAATACCGTGATGATTGGTGTAACATCAGATGAATTTGCATCTGCAAAGGGAGACGATATAGAACCCTGCAGTGTCAGAATGAAGAACCTTGAGGAGTATCTTTCAGATAAGGATACCGAGTACCATATAATGAGGCTGGAGGACCCCTACGGCACCACAGTTACCGATGAACGATTCGATGCCATAGTGGTGAGCAGGGAGACCGAGCCGGTTGCCCATGAAATAAATGAAATAAGAAAAAGAAAGGGGTTCAGAGAACTTGATATCATAACCATTGACATGGTGCCTGCAGATGATGGTATACCCATCTCATCCACAAGGATAAGGAGGGGGGAGATAGACAGGATGGGCCATCTGCTTGAGAGGATACGCCATGCCATAAAGAGGAAGAGAAATAAGTGAATCCCGGGTGTTTACATGAGGGTTAATGTGGGATCAACAAATCCAGTTAAGGTTAAGGCCACAGCGAATGTCCTTGGGAAGATATTCGATGAACTTGAGGTCAGGGGTGTTGAGGTTGACTCAGGAGTATCTGATCAGCCAGTAGGTCTTGAGGAGACTGTTGAGGGGGCCATCAACCGTGCAAGGGGGGCTTTCAGCAACTGTGAACTGAGTGTTGGCATCGAGTCAGGTCTACACAGGGTGCCGGGGTCAATCACGGGGTTTGTGGATCTCCAGTGGTGCGCCATATATGATGGTGATCATGTAACACTGGGGGTGAGCGCAGGCTTTGAATACCCTCCCCTGGTGGTTGAGGAGGTCCTCTCAGGCAGGGAGGTGGGAGACGTTATGGATGAACTCACAGGTGTGGATGAACTGGGCAGGAAGAGAGGTGCTGTGAGCTTCCTCTCCCATGGGCTGCTTGACCGTGTTGGAAATACAGAGCAGTGCGTCCTCATGGCCATGATACCCCGCATGAACCCCTCACTTTATGGTCTTGAATAGGTGGTGTTTTTCCTGGAACTCAATGAAAATGTGAAGATCTTCCTTCTGATGGTACTCATATTCTTCACAGGTTTCATCCTTAGAGCTGACACGGTTCATCTTGGAGACCTCAATGGGACTGAGAGGGCATATCTCACAGATGATCAGGGCCTCCCCTACATGTACGAACTGGACTCCTACTACAACTACCGCATCACAGAGAACTACCTGAAAAACGGTCATCCGGGGGATACACTGAGAGCCGGGATTCCATGGGACTCCTATTCTTATTACCCCCCTGGAAGACCCGCTGTCTATCCACCAGTGATATCATGGGTTTCGATAATGCTTTACAGACTTCTTGACCCCTTCACAGATATGAGCCTCTACGAGCTCTGTTTCTGGTTGCCGGCTGTTGTGGCACCCTTTTCAGGTACTGTCATGTTCTTCCTCATCAGAAAATATGCTGGTGACGCTGCAGGGTTCGCCGGGGGCATACTGATGGTCACAGCACCCCTCTACTTTGCAAGAACCATCCCAGGGTTTTTTGATACAGACATGTTCAACTGTCTGATGCCAGCTTTAATCGTGCTTTTCTACACGGGTGTGGTGGAATCCAAAGATAAATATAGATGCATCACTTCCGGGCTACTTTTTGCAGTTTCCATGCTGCTTTTCTCCCTTTCATGGGCAGGATGGTCGTTCATGCTCTATGTTACCCTTTCATCGGCCGTTATCTATGCAATCATATCATGGAGGATGGGGACGCTTGATTTTTTGCGCATCAAGAGGCTCTTCCTTCCAGTTTTTCTGGCAGTTCTTCTAATAGGATTATTCAATGGCCCCCAGCAGCTTTCAGGGATCAACCCACTTTGCATCCTTAACTCAACATCATCGGCAGGACCATGGCCAGATATCTATGAGTCGGTCTCAGAACTTGGCCACCCCTCAGTTGAGGTGTTCCTCTCTGCTGCAGGACCCCTCAACCTGGGGTTCGGTGTTTTCGGGGCTCTTGTGATTATCAGCATCTTCATAAGGGGAGGTATGAGGAGGAAACATCTCCCATCATTCAACCCATTCATTCTCACCCTTTCACTGGTATGGATGCTGGCAGGGCTTACCGCATATTATATCAGTGTTCGCTTCGGTATTCTCGCAATAACCCCCCTCACATTCATATCAGGCATATTCATTGGCGTTGTCTTCTCATATATGAGGACCATCAGCGGTAGATGGAACTTGAGGACGGATGTCCCTGTGATTCTCCTACTGGCCCTCATAATCTCAGTTGCCACCATCGAGGCTGCTGAGATTGGCAGAGTTCCATTTATAAATGATGACTTCGCGGATGCGGCGGCTTTCCTGAAGGATGGGACAAGAGAGGGCACAGTTGTTGTGACTGACTGGAGTTATGGCCACTACATCACAGCCGCCGCAGAACGACCGGTTCTTTTTGATGGGGGATCACAGAATACCCCGAGGGCCTACTGGATTTTCAGGGCATTCGAGACAGATAATGAGAGTTTATCTGCTGGGATATTAACGATGCTCACATCGTCGGGGGACTCTGCATTATCACTTCTCGAAAACAGGACAGAAAACACGTCACTAACTGTTAAGATACTCAACGATATCCTTGGTACAGACAGAAAATCTGCGGAGGAAATTCTCATCAGAAAGTACGGCCTTGAGAGGGGGTTTGCAGATAAACTCATTGAATACACCCATCCAGAGAGAAGGAACTATGTTATTCTAACAACAGAGGGTATGAGGTACATAGGTTACTGGTACCTTTACTATGGATCATGGAACTTCACCTCGGTTACCCCCAGACCCCTCTATGAAGTTGTGGATACAGGGAGGTCTGAAATGATGAAATCGATTAAGGGGGGCTTATGGAGGGGTAAGAGACCCTACCGTTTCATAATAAAAGATGGGAACTCTGTGAAAAGGGTTGATGTGGATGAATCTAGCAGTTTTTCTGTTATATTCCTTCCAAATGAAGGAGAGGCCATAATTATAGATAGAAGATTTGATGATTCCCTATTCGTGAGACTGGTACTCCTTGAGGAGAATTCCAAATACTTCAGGAAGTTATATAATAATGACAATGTAATCATATGGCAATTAAAATAGATTGACAATTTTAAAGTAATGGTGGATGTGTTATGCAAGAGTCTCTTAAGGTATTCTTATTTATAAGCATAATATTTTGCACCGGATTTATTCTAAGGGCTGACACCGTTAATCTTCATCACTTTAATGCAAGCGAAAAGGATTATTTGACGGATTTTCAGGGTCTTCCATATATGTATGATGCGGATTGTTACTACAATTATCGTGTTACCCTAAATTATTTCAAAAATGGGCACCTGGGAGATAAGTACAATGGAAAATTCAGCTGGAATATTTATTCATATTATCCAGAAGGAAGACCCTCAAATTATCCTCCATTCATCGCATGGTTGGCTGTTTTCTTTTACAATTTTCTTGCTTTATTTGTGAATATAACCCTCTACGAGGCATGTTTTTGGTTGCCAGCAATTATAGCACCATTTACGGGTATAATGCTATTTTTATTAATGAGAAATCATGTTGATGACATTTCAGCATTTATTGCTGGTATTTTGGCGGTCACAACACCCATCTACTTCTCAAGGACAGTAGCTGGTTTCTTTGATACGGACATGTTAAATGTTTTAATTCCTCTTATAATAGTATTATTTTTTTATGGAGGCATTAGAACTGAAAATATGTTTAAAAAGTATATTAAATGCATTCTTGCAGCGGTTTTTCTACTCCTCTTCTCGCTGACATGGAATGGCTGGGCATTTATTTTTATAATCATAGTTCTAACATCTTTAATCTATGTCCTAATTCTTAAAAGTAGTGACAAGAGCTCAACGCCTTTCATTCAATTTTTCGCGGTTTTTATTTTGTTTTCTATTTTATTTATAGGGATGTTGAAATTATTCGGCGCGGGTATTTATTTAAATTTCCCCAACACTTCGCTTTTTTTAAAATCGAATTTTAATAATAACTGGCCAAACGCTAATTTATCAGTCTCAGAACTTTCGAAACCATCTTTCATTGAGTTTGTTTGGTTTTTAGGCGGTTTGAATATAGGTTTCGGTATTTTGGGTGTAGTTGTAGTGGTCTTAAATTTATTATCAGCAAACCTGAAGGATAAATCAGATTTATTTTTCTACCTACTGATGTCAGTATGGCTTTTTGTGGGTCTGATTTCTTATTCTATGAGTATAAGATTTGGCATAATTTCATTCATACCCCTTGTAGCCTTTTCATCGATTTCTATCAACAAAATAATTGGAACTGTTCTTAAATTGAAAAATAACTTTATTAGAATTTTTATATTACTTTTAATTATTTCATCCTTTTTTGTAATTTCAGTAGCTCAAACCCAGGTATTTAAACTGCGACCAGCAGTAAACGATGATTTTGTAGATGCAGCAGCTTTTATAAATAAAACATTTTCATCCCCACCTGTTTTAGTAATGGATTGGAGTTATGGTCATTATTTCACTTCAGAGGGCATCCCAGTTTTAATGGATGGGGGCTGCTTAACTCCTCAAAGGAATTACTGGATTAGCAGAGCACTTTCTACAGATAATGAAACGCTTTCAAAAAACATATTAATAATGTTATCTTGTAGTGGGGATATTCCTATAGAAATGTTATATAAAAGGACAGGGAATATTTCTTTGACAGCCACTATATTGAATGAGATACTCTCTATGGATAAAAAAGATGCAAAATTAATTCTAATGGAAAAATATGGTATGAATCCTAACTTTTCGAATCAATTACTAAATTTCACGCATCCCTATCCAAAGAAAAGAATTGTTATTCTTACAGGTGACCATGAGATAAAAAGTGGCTACTGGAATTTTTATTATGGATACTGGAATTTTGCTAAATCTCAACCTCAGGAATTTGTTTATTCAGAAGGCGAGATAACATCAATAAATGATACATTAAAACATTATTCAAATAACATGTCTTTGGACTTAAAAAAAAGGTTCGCTTCTTGGAATGGAAAGAGACCTTATGAGGTTATATTGGTATATAAAAACCATAAAGATGAATTTAGGGTTTATAATGAGAGTAATCTAGTTTTCATAGTTTTCATGGAA
Source organism: Methanothermobacter sp. KEPCO 2 (assembly GCF_041228365.1). Taxonomy (NCBI): domain Archaea; kingdom Methanobacteriati; phylum Methanobacteriota; class Methanobacteria; order Methanobacteriales; family Methanobacteriaceae; genus Methanothermobacter; species Methanothermobacter sp. KEPCO 2. Next base: position 150,326 of record NZ_CP166185.1, read on the forward strand.
AAAAATAGAGCTTTGGTGGTGGACAAAAAATCTAAAAATTCCCTTTTTATAAAAATTTCTGTCTTGAATGAAGGTACAGAACACTTTAAAAGAATCTATGCCAATGGACATGTTAGTTTATGGGAACTTAGATAATTTAATTTTAATAAATATCCATAATTTAAAGGAAAAAAGCAGAGTCACTCAAGGACTAAATATCTAAAAAAATTTTCAAAGTTTGTTGATCGTGGAGTCACGGGCGGTGTTGATTACTTCGCTGATATTTCCCGCTATTGAGCCTGAGATGTTGAAAATGTAGGAGCCTACGGCTATCACGATTACCAGAAGTGCTCCTACAATCAGTATCATTTCAGCGCTTATCTGCGCCTCTTCCTCGATCAACAATTCAATCGGCTCTTAAATTGATGCACCGCTTCTGGCGTTCTGCCTAACTTCGCTTATGTCCTGTGCGGCGTTGAGGTTTGATTTGCTGAAGTATGCTCTGTAGATTAGTAGTGCGACGATTGCTATTACGATTACACCACCGAAGAGCAGTATGTATTCAGCTGCACCCTGTCCGGCTTCATCTTTCAGGAATTTCATATTTTCACACCTCCATTAATTCACCAGTTTTGGCTTGTTTCATCTTATGTTGTTAACCACTTATAAATTTAGCGGATAACCTTTCCAGTTTAACCATTCATTTCACATGGATATAAATATATTTAAAGGGTTTTGTTCATAATATCACAAAGGTGATGAAATGCCGCGGAAGTACAACATTGACAGGGTAATACTTGAAATCCTCCAGGAGGGTGATCTGAGCAGGGCAGAGATTGTGGATAGGATAAGATCCAGAATCGAGTTCAGTGTCACCGATAAGACGATAAATGAGGCCATCTTCAAGCTGCTCAAGGCCAGCAGGATAACCGTCACAGGTTATGACCTTGGCATATACAATGGTGTCGATAGGGTGCAGTCCCTTAAACCTGACGGCATAGTATTTGGCCTTGTGCAGAGGGATCCCCTTGAGATGAACCTGTTAATAAGAAAACTTGAATCTGAAAACCTGCATGAATCTGAATCCGCGCTTAACAAACTCAGAAAGATCTTCAGGGCTAAAACAGCCGAGATTGGAGTTGACGCTGAGGGTATATTTGGAATGATAGTAAATGAAATACTGTCCCTGGACCCTGACCAGAAGCGTATCATGACACAGAAACTTGCCTATGCCCTGAGTGACGAGGATGATGCCCCTGAGCAGCTCAGGCACCTTATAACATACTTCGAGATCAGGGCAGGGAACATGTGATTATCCAAACATGTTATTATCCGCTGTTTACGCTTTCCCTGACATTGTTGAGGTCCGTGGTCACATTAAGAGGATTTGTTGTTTTTATGTACTCTGTATAGATAATAAGAGTTGCTATAGCAATAACAATCACACCACCAAAGAGAAGTATATACTCAGCGGCTCCCTGACCGCATTCATCGAAAACTATGATCACTGAAATCCACCCCAATTATATTTTATACAGCATTTTATAAAAACCGAATCATATAAACTTTCACCCTAAAAAACCTTTTATAAATGAATGCAGATAATAAAATATTAATTTAAACCATAGTAATTCCTGGGAGCGGGAGGCATTCAATGATATATTTACTGGTTACATTTGCTGGAATCTTAATGATATTTGCTGGCCTTTACTTCATGTCCCTTGGCTTTGCAACACCACCAGATATTTTCATGTTCTTTCTGGGGCTCATTCTCTTTGTACCTGGTCTTATAATCACCCTTCTATTTGCAGGGAGAATAGATCTTGAATCTATTAAAGCTGCATCAGAGAAAAAAACCCCTAAAAAGAAGGTTAAACCTGCTAAAAGGGCTCCTGTTAAAAGACAGCCAGCCTTTAAGGCCCCTGAGGCTGTTGAGGGGGCTCCTGAGAAGAAGGTTGTTGGTGTTGGGCGTTCAACTTTGAAGGCTCCTGAGGCTGTTGAGGGGGTTTCAAAAAGGAGAATCCCTTCGATCCTTAAAGAAAAACCAGAAAAGATATCTGAAGTTTCGGAAAAGAGCGTCCCTGAAACATCAGCTGGAGCCAAACCGGTCACAGCCGAAACACCCAGGAAGGAATCAAAGGATATAAAACCCTCTAGTGGTGGGTCATTGGCATCAGAGTCCATAGCTTCAGAGCCGTCAAAGATAGCCCCTATCAGGAAAATCACTCCTGAAAAGGCAATAAGACCTGCTCCCAAAAAGAAATCTCCTGAAATGATTTCAGAAGGCGTTTCTAAATCTGAAAGTACTGAAACTCCCCGTAAAAGGCTGTTCAGCCTTCCAAAACTGAGAAAGGGCAAGGAAGATGTATCTGAAAAGGGCAGGGGTTTACCACCTAAAAAGAAAACACAGAAACCAGCAAAACCCGCCCCGGCCAGAAAAACACCCTCAAAGACAGATAACAGCTACGTGACAGAGAGGCTAAAGAAGCTCAAGCAGGAGTACATCGAGAATGTGGATGATGTTGAGGACCTCCTGGAGGACAGACTGGATTCATTCAAGGGGGCCATAAACAGGATAAGGGCCGAAACAAGGGAGCCGAGCATAATATGGTCATTTGATGCATCAGATGTGCAGGATGCAATGAGGGAGACCATAACGGCTGCTGAAGAGAGCGTTGTCCTCATGTACCCCTGGATAAGGAACATAGATGTCTCGGTGCTCAAGAAATTCATGGATACAGAGAGCCGCCTGATAATACAGGAGGCCAGTCTTGATGATGAGGCCTCAGTGGAACTCATAAAGGTCTTAATGGACAATAACGTTGATATAAGGACCATGCCCCATATACATACCGTTGCAGCGGTTGCAGATGATAAGAACGGCCTTATAATATCAACTGACCCGATATATGAGAGTTTTGAGGTTGGTGTTATCTACAAGGATAAGAAATCCATATCTGAAATTAAAAAACTCTTTGAGGAGGCATGGAATCTTTCAGATGAAATCAACCTGGAGGGAGTTTAGTGAAAATTCAGTGGTTTGGACACTCGGCATTTGAGATAACATCAGAGGACACAAAGATACTCATAGACCCGTTCATAAGCAACAACCCTGTCTGCAGCACTGCGGTGGAGGAATTTAATCCTGACATCATCTGTGTAACCCATGGTCACGCAGATCACCTGGGCGATGCGATGGAAATAGCCGATAGGTCAGGTGCTATCTTAATAGCTAACCACGAGCTCTCGGTTTTCTTTGGAAGGCAGGGGCTTGAAAGTAACGGTATGAACATCGGCGGAACTGTTTCTGTTGATGGAATCACCATAAGGATGGTGGATGCCAAGCACTCATCAGATATAGACTTCACAGAGGAGGTCACATCAGGTGGAAGCGCCTGCGGTTACATCATTGAAACCCCTGAGGGGAAGGTGTACCATGCAGGTGACACAGGACTGTTCGCGGATATGAGGGATGTTATAGGTGCCATTTACCGGCCCGAAATTGCACTTCTACCAATAGGGGACCGCTACACAATGGGGCCAGAGGATGCATCCATCGCCGTGGAATGGATAAAACCTGAAATGGTGTTTCCCATGCACTACAACACCTTTCCAGTAATTGAACAGGACCCGGAGATCTTTGCTGAAATGGTAGGGAGAACCTCCCCTGACACAGAGGTCGTTGTCCTTGAGGTTGGGGGAGTCTATGAAGATTAATCATAAAGAAGTGATAAGGATGGCAAATTTTTTCACCAATTTCCTTGATAAACTGCTCGGAAGGAACAAGAAACTGAAGATAGGACTCTACGGTCACCCGAATTCCGGTAAAACAACCCTTGCAAACAGGATGTGCGAGGACTGGCTTGGAAAACCCCTTGGGCTGACCTCAGAGATACCACACGAGACAAGAACGGTGTATAAACAGGAAAGAATCACCATAGAGAGGGATGGGGCGGAGCTTGACTTTGACATCATTGACACGCCGGGAATAGCAACAAAGGTTGACTACAAGAACTTCCTTGAATTTGGGCTGTCAGAGCAGGAGGCCAAGGAACGGGCCAAGGAGGCCACCAAGGGGATAATAGAGGCAATAAAATGGCTCGATGATGTTACTGGCGTACTCCTTGTCATGGATTCATCACAGGACCCTCTGACACAGGCGAATATAACAATAATAGGGAACCTTGAGGCGAGGAAGATACCATTCCTCATAGTTGCAAATAAGATAGACCTTCCAGAGTCATCTCCGGAGAGGATCATATCGGTTTTCCCCCAGCATACAGTTGTCCCTATCTCAGCACTGCACGGTGAAAACACAGAGGACCTTTACATGCAGATGGTTAAAAAATTCAGGTGAGGGGTTAAAATGGATGGCTTGAAAATGGATTTTCTTTCATCAGAGGCTCTTGAGGATAAAAGCAGCATGGAAAAGATCTCAATGATCATAGACCGTGTGAAGGATGGGGACATACTGGTTCTGGAGGGAAGTCTTTCACCCTCAGAGGAGGCTGAACTCATAGAGACCACAATGAGAGAGATCGACATTGAAAACTTTGTGGGAATAGACATATATACACTTGAAAAGGATGAGAAGGCATTTCTGGGACTCTCAAAAAGAAGGACTGTTGGACTCACCATAATAGGACCTGCAAATGTCATGCGGACGGTCAAAAGGAAGTCAAACTTCCTCTCAATGATTGCAGAGATCGGTGATTCAGGTGCATCAGTGCATTAAGTGTGGGGAGAAGTTCAGGTCTTCAGAGGAACTAAAGAATGGATGTCCAAAATGTGGAAGCAGGTACTTCAGGTATGTGGCCGACAGGCGGGACCCTGAACCGGTTGGGGACCCCATTGAGACCATAATGGTGAGGAAGAACGGTATATATGAGGTTAACCTAACCTCCCTGCTTGAGGATGACTCAATAATCGTCTCTGATGAGGAGGGCAAATACTTCATTGATCTAAACTTCCTGCTCAAGAAGAATCTTAAGAGAAGGGTTAAATAACCTAATCTCCCGTAACAATGTCACCCTTTCCAGGTGGAAGGACCCTTACAAAGTCCTCAAGCTGGAATAGATTCTCAGGATCAATTTTTGATTTTATGGCCTTTGCAAGGGCCTCTTTTTTGGTGTAACCTGGTTTTACCACGACAAAATTATCTGTTCTTTTTTTCACCGCCGATGGGGGACCGCACATCACTCTTTCCCCATCGTGGTCCACCACACCAACAGCCACCTTAAGGGGAACACCCCTTATGTAATTCCTGGCGCCCCTTATGATGAAGGCTCCCTTTGCAACGAATTCCCCGGACTTGGGAGTCTTCGAAACCTGCTCGGGGTGAACCCAGTAAACATCCAGTGACGTGAAACCCCGGGTCCATGCACTTGAAAATGATGCTGCAAAAACCGCGGCTTCCTGAATGGTTGTTTCGGGGACCTCCCGGCCCTCACTTTTTATAACCACTGATGGGGCCCCATGGATATCTGAGTGGAGGTATATGTCCCTTGGCTCCATATGTCTCTTCACCACCATCTCGTTGGTGCCGGCGTCCCTTCCCCCAATTACAAGGAAGTCGTCTGATGAGATGAACCAGCGGAATTTTTCAAACCAGCGGAGTTTCCTCTTAACCCTTTTCTGCGGGACCATGATGTTTCTGAGGGCATCGTCCCTTCTCTTCTCAACCCTCTCAATTTCTTTCTTTGTTTTCTCGATTGCCTGGAGCACGCCCTTTATTTTCCTCTTGGCTTTCTTGGCCTTTTCATAGTAGACCTCTGCGTTTTCTGGAACCCCCAGCTTCGGGTCAATCCTTATCCTTTCACCGTCAATAAGGAGGGTCATGTTTCCCATCCCATCGATCTCCTGAATCATCTGGGCCTCCGCCATTCCCTTACTGCGGGCATCAGCTATTATCTTCTGTATTTCCTTCCAGGAGTATTTTTCACGGGCATCCCTTATTGTTCTGAGTACTTCCTCAACGGCTGAGTAGTGTGCATATAGGAGGTCACCCTTTCTTGTTGAGGTATCTATTGTGTCCTGGAATTTCTGGAGGGTCTCCCTCTGTATCCTGAGTCGCTTTCTGAATTTCTCAACCTCTTTCTCCCACTCGGCCTCATGGACCTTCCTGAGTTCCTCCCTGAATATTGAACTGAAGAACTCGTCTGCAGCCTCGTTGAAGGTTTCAAAGTACTCCCTCTCCCTATCATGGTACACCATGAGTTCAATGGGGAGCACGTCACCCTCACCGTTCTTTATGATATGGGGGTTGAATTTGAGGTCACTCAGCGGCTTGAAGAGTTCATTTATTGCAGAGTCGATTTTTTCTATCTCATCTCTGCTCAGGGTGCTGGCTGCTCTGTTCTTGTCGAGACCGGACCTCAGGATGATCTCCTCTGCATAGAGACCCCCAAACCCGTTTCTTGCAAGGGTCCTTATGAGGTCGGTGTCTGAGTTTTTCAGCATCTCCTCAAGTTCACCTATCTCATATCTGAGGGGGTGGAGGCCCCTTGATGGGGGGTACTCATACCTTTCACGGGACGCTATTCGACGGTCACTCCAGGTTTTCCGTTTGAGGGGCAGTATTATCTCCCCTTCCTGGTTCAGGAGTATTATGTTCCCCTTTGAGAACAGTTCCACCACGAGGATGTATTTCTGCTCCTTCTCGATTTCTATCTCCACTATCCTGTCAAAGCTGTGCTGCCGGACCTCCCTCACGATTCCACCCCTGAGGTGCTTTCGGAGGAGCATGGGGAATGATGGGGGAATCTTTGGATTTTCAGGGGGATACTCTGTTCTGTGTATCCTGACACCTGCCTGCATAACCACATCAACCCTTCCCTCGCCTGGCACATGGAATCTGATTATCACAGTGTCCCTGAGGGGTTGATAGGCCTTATCCACCCTGGCACCTGTTAGAATATCATTGAGTTCCCTGGTAACTGCAAAAACATCAACGTTTGACATTGTCTTCATATTCAACACCTCGCAAGAAACAGAAGTCCGACGGCTTTAAGTATTTAATGATGCTATAATAATATCTTTCCATGGTTCAATGGAAAAGTTTTAAGACCATCAATATAATAAAAACTCTCTGGAGGTTTTAATATGGATACTGATGCTAAAATGACTGCCCTTCATGTTCCTGCAGGTATAGTGGCTGCTGTGGTGTCATTTTACCTTTCAAATGGTTCAATAGCAGTTCTTGGAAAAAATCAGGCACTCGGCACCTTCGCGGGCCTTGTGATTCTGTTGATTGTCGGAAATATTGCAGAAAGGTTATTCGGTAAGGAAGAGGTTGGGGGATTCAAGGGGTGGCTCTGGAGTGGTATAGTGCCATTTCTCTTCATCTGGTTCGTTGTATGGGCAATACTCATAACTTCAACCACAATAACCCCATAGATTCCTTTCAACCACCATAACTCTATAGATTCCTCTTTTTCAACCACCATAACTCTATAGATTCCTCTTTTTCAACCACCATAACTCTATAGATTCCTCTTTTTTCAGGCCCAGTAGAATATCCAGGCAAAGACGAATATAAGTGCAAGTACGAATATGAGGGGGGCTATCACACGGCTCACAGCAACGATTGAACTTATGGTTGATACAAGTTCCGTTGAATTGGTGGGGCCGAGGGTATTCAGACACCTTATTCTGACGACCCGGCACCCTGCCCTTACCTCCTCAAGGTCATCAACCGCCTCTGAAACCGCCTTTTTGATCTCCTCTATGATCTCACTCCTTCTGTGTTTTCCGATGGGGTTGTGGCCTCCTGAAAGGGTGTTCACAAAGTGGGTGTCGGTTGTCATCACCTCGGCTTCATCTATGTCCAGCTTCAGAAGTTCCTCCAGTATCTGGTCCCTGAAGCCCATGACCATGTTATTGGCGTCAAGGAGCACGTAGGCGGTCCTCTGTTCTCCGGCCTCAACCACCATGACCATAACTCCACTCTGGCCAATACCATCCTCCTTTGAGAGTCCATCCATTTTCCTCTGGGCACAGCCAACCCTCAGCCTATGGCGGCGTGGAGGGCACTCAATGGAGTCCACAGCATCAAGTAGGTCGAACATTTCAGGGTTACCTGCAAGTATCCGGCCTGTTTCGCCCTGGAATGAGTTGTGACAGTCCACAACAACCACATTTTTTGATCCGCAGCGGCCCCCTGCAAGGTTCATCATTGAAAGCCCCACAGCAAATTCTATGTCATCGAATCCACTGGGGGCCATTGTTGCAAGGATCAGCATGCCATCGCCGAGGAACTGGACCCCGATGGTGGCGCTGTTTCTGGTGTATCTCCTGAATTTACTGGCGCCCTCATGGTACTCCATACCATCAAGTGCCTCCCTGACGGCACCCTCAACCTTTTCCAGTTCCCGCACGGATACCGGGTTGAAGTCATGGGTTGAAGGGCCATGGGCCACCATTGTGAATGTGTCAAATCTCTCAGAGAGTATGGTGGGCATGTTGGCACCGCCTATGGTCCCTATTGGGCCCGGGTGTACAGAGGGGCTTATGAATAGGGCCTTTATATCAGAGCCCCTCTGGAATGCCACCACACCCGCAAGGGTGTCCACGGGTTCACCGATCTCACTGAAGATGCTTTCAAGTTCAGGCGAATCCTCGGTTATATGTGAGAGAAAGAGGCTCAGGAACTCCAGTGAGCCGACCCCAAGGTTCTTTCTCATGGGTGACTCAACCACCATGACAAATGAGTAGATGGCAAGTATGAGCATTGCTGAGGCAACAAGTATCTTCAGTAGAAATCCTATCACACTGAAGTAGCCAATGTTTGTGGCGAGGCTCAGGAATGCCACAACGATGTTCATGCTCACTATGAGAACTGGTTGCACAGAGGATATCAGGGTTGAATTTGTGAAGCTTATGTTTGAGGTTCCCCAGATCACCAGCAGGCGGAAGGCGAATATAACAGCAGAGGCGAGTATTATGGAGTTGAGTATGAGATCGCTCTGCAGTAGGGATGATGCCAGGCACCCCCCAAGGTAGATGAGGGAGAAGATCATCATGGAGAAGAATGCCAGGAACATGGACTGCTTCATCTTCATCCTTCTACCACCCAGCGAGTTGACCCATGGCTGGGTGATGGCACCGGCCATTATTGATGAAAATCCAAGGACAAGCACACCATTGGTTCCCCCATAGAGTATGTCATGGAGTACGCTTATCCCAGGGACCATATCGATTATAAACCCCACAGCACCCACAACGAAGCTTATAAATATCATTGAGAGGAGTGATATTTCGGTTTTCGGGAGGGTCATGATGTACTTTGAGAGATCAGTCACATTCTTTGTGCTTGACATATTCTACCTCAACTAGTTCTGGGATCTACTGGAGAAAGATATTTAAAAATTTGATCCATATTAAATTTATTCAGCAGCATCACTCTTGGCATGCTATGGAGTCTAACTCTACTGATTAAGATCCATGTCGTTCCGCAGTTCATCCCACTGATTGCTCTATACAGCACGGGAGATGTTTTTATGGAGATAAAACTTAAAACACCACTTTCAGATGAGGTAACCGAACTTAAAGCTGGTGACATCGTTTACATCACAGGAAAGATATTCACGGCCCGTGACAGGGCCCATAAAAGGATAATTGAGAGGGGAGCCCCCTTTGATATTGAGGGCTCTGTTATATTCCATGCAGGACCCATAATAAGGTTTGAAGAGGAACCTGATACCAGCGCTGAGTCGATAACTGAACCACCTGCACGACTCGTGGTTGTGGGGCCCACCACAAGCGGGAGAATGAACCCCTTCCAGCCAGAGGTTATAGAGATGGGTGTGAGGGCGGTTATAGGTAAGGGGGGAATGGATGATAGAACCAGGAATGCCCTCAGAAAAAAAGGCGCTGTTTACCTTGCAGCCGTGGGGGGCTGTGCGGCACTCTATGGCTCGGCAGTTAAAGGTATAGCAGCAGTGCACTGGCTGGACCTGGGGGTGCCTGAGGCTGTATGGGAGCTTGAGGTTGAGGAATTCGGACCCCTCATAGTTGCCATGGACTCCGCTGGCAGAAGCCTCTATGAAACCTCAGATGATGAATACGACCTTGAGGTCCAGAGGATACTCGATTGAGCTGTGTGAGCGGAATGTTTGACTTCAGCCTCTCTGAGAACATTAAACTCAATGGACTTGTGGACACCCATATCCACACAGCCCCCGATGTGAGGGATAGATTCATGAATGACATTGAACTTGCTTCCGCCGCACTCAGGGAGGGTATGGAGGCTGTTGTGATAAAGAGCCACACTGAACCCACCTCAGGGAGGGCGGCGCTGGCCTCTGAGGTTACAGGGATGAGGGTCATTGGGGGCGTTGCACTGAACACTTCGGTGGGGGGCCTCAACCCGGATGCGGTCCATGCCGCAGCCATGATGGGCGGAAGGTTCGTCTGGTTACCCACGGTTTCGGCCGGGAGGGCTGAGGGTGACCTTGATGGTGTTATTTCTGCTGTTGCTGAACATGACATGGTCCTGGGAACCGGGCACCTGAAGCCCCCTGAGATATTCCATGTGCTTGACCTTGCTGCAGATTATGGTGTCGATAAAATTATCATCAACCATCCACTGACGGGTGTTGTGGGTGCCACCCTGGAGGAGCAGAGGGAGATGTCAAGGCATGCTTACCTTGAGCACTGCCTTGTGGCCTGCATGCCCCGCCATGATGGGCTTGACTTTGAACGCATAGTCGAATCTGTGAGGTATGTTGGTGCTGAAAGGTGCATAATGGCCACTGACTTCGGGCAGGGCCACAATCCATCCCCCATTGCCGGCATGAAGCAGTTCATATACCTCATGGGGGAGCATGGATTTTCCCACTCAGATATAACGATGATGTGCCGGGATAACCCCCTTGAACTGATATCCTGACGTTTTTTAAGAAAATCAGATTTATTAACGTTATCTTTCTGCTATCAAAAATTATATATGAGAAATTGGATTAAGGGTGAAATCAACCTTTATAACTGTGCGAGTGATATGATGTCCGATAAAAAGATTGAAAAGGAGCTTAAAAAGAGAATAAATCAATTTAAAAAGCTTTTGAAGAATGATGATGAACGTGAGAACTTCTATAACAACATATGTGGTTCTGAAATCCTTGTGAGGATTGAAATATTTCTCCCATCAGGCAACCCTGAAAGGTACTATGACGGGCTTTTCCTTTACCTCAATGATGAGGGCAGAATAGTGAACGCAGAGTACTACTACAATGAGGGCGGCGAGGGGGCCATCACACAGCTCGACGATAAATCCCTTGAGGTTGTAAGGGAGCTCTTTGAGGATGAGCTATCCCTTGAGATCGAATGATCCTGGGATTTTTTGGGGGGGACTACACCAGACTTAAGAAACTTTAACTTTATTTATAATAACTTCAATAATTATTATGATTAAATTTTTTTAGTGGAGGATTCAATACCATGCGAAGTTTTGAAAAACTGACTTCCCTTAAGGAATACATTCCCATCAAGAAAAAGGAGGGCGGTGAAAAGAACATTGGCCTTCTTGTGGATGGGCCGAACATGCTCAGAAAGGAATTCAGTCTGAACCTGGACCTTGTAAGGAAGATAATGTCTGAATACGGGAATATGCGTGTTGGAAAGGTTCTTCTGAACCAGTACGCCTCTGATAAACTGATAGAGGCCATTGTGAACCAGGGCTTTACACCAATTGTCGTGGCTGGAGATACCGATGTCTACATGGCTGTTGAGGCCATGGAACTGATATACAACCCTAATATTGATATAATAGCCCTTATGACACGTGACGCTGATTTTCTACCAATAATAAACAAGGCAAAGGAAAATGGTAAGGATACAATTGTGATAGGCGCCGAGCCAGGTTTCAGTGCTGCACTTCAGAATTCTGCGGACCATGCCATAATCCTGAAACCAGAGAATGGCAGGCCAAGGAAGGGGCATGTTGCAGGGGAAACCGATTGAATTGGTGATTTGATGTTCCATGATCACCTGAATGAGGTTAGGCGCAGGGAACATGCCCTCCAGATAATAGGGGAGCGTATTGCCAGCGGGGGCCGTGAGGGAATATATGATCTCACAGGTCTTTCAGGGGGCTTTCCCCTTGAGATGGAGGATATTGGTCTTCTTGAGACGTACGTGGGACCTGCGGTCTTTGAGGAGAGACTCCAGATAGCTGGCAGAAAGCACATGGGCGGTGAGATGGTGGCCGCCTTTAACAGGACAAGTAGCGCAATACTTGCATCCATCCTGGAACTTGCAGAGCAAGGTTCACTGGTTGTGCACTACCTCCCCGAGCTCCCATCCCACCCATCCATCCCGGCAAGCACCCAACTGGCAGCAGCCAGGTACCATGAGACAGATGACTTCACCGAGGATATACCCGAAAACACATCTCTCGTGGTTGTGACAGGTTCGACAATGGACCACAGGGTGGTTGATGAATCGGAACTCCAGAATGTAATTGAAAGAGCCCACTCTGCTGGGGTCCCGGTACTTGTGGATGATGCATCAGGCGCCAGGCTGAGGACGGTTCTATTTAACCAGAAGAGGGCATGTGACCTGGGAGCAGACCTTGCAGTTACAAGCACAGATAAACTGATGCACGGGCCAAGGGGGGGTCTTCTCGCAGGAAGATCTGACCTTGTGGAGCGGGTTAAATCAAGGGCCTACCGGTTCGGACTTGAGGCCCAGCCACCACTTATCGCTGCAATGGTGAGGGCACTGGAGAGCTTTGACCCATCTGAAATTCTCAACGCCCTTGAGAGGAAGGGGTACCTTCTTGAGGCTCTGAGGGACCTTAAGGTGGAGGAGACACCCACGGGTATCATGATAAAACCTGATTCACTGGAGGAACTCTATGATTCCACATACACCGGTGATGAAATCGGCGTGGCCCTTTCAATGATGCTCCTCTCTGACCATGGAATAATAACCATACCCGCTGTGGGGATGCCAGGGGCATCAAAGACACTGAGGTTTGACCTGGCATCAAGGGACGCAGAGAGGCTTGAGCCTGAACTTCTGAGGGAGGCAATTGAGGACGCAGTGGATAAACTTTCTGGCATCATCAGCGACAGGAAAATGATGGAGAAACTTATCTTAGGGTCATGAGGTTTTTGTGGGCCTTCATGCGCTGAATGGTTTCTCAATGCCAGGAATAATTTTTTTTATCAAATGAAATTTTTACAGTTTAGCACAAAAACCGAAAATGGGCACATCTGAAAGATTCTGAGTTTATCAGGGAGGTGTCAGGCTGATAGTTATTGATGGATCAGAGGGCGAGGGTGGGGGAGCCGTTGTAAGGGTTTCCACAGCCCTTGTAGCCCTGGAATCATGCAGGATACGGATATACAATATCAGGGCCCGCAGGCCAAGGAAGGGACTGTCACACCAGCACCTCACTGCTGTGAGGGCAATTGCAGAGATAAGCAATGGCAGACTCAGGGGGGATGAACTCGGGTCAATGGAACTTGAGTTTTCACCGGGACGTGTTGAAGGCGGGAAATTTGAATTTGACATAAAAACCGCTGGAAGCACGGGACTTGTCCTCCAGGCCATAATGATCGCTTCCACAGCCTCCAGAGGGGAACTGGATCTAACCGTGAGGGGCGGCACCGATGTCCTCTGGGCACCCACAGCAGACTACCTCAGGGAGGTGACGCTCCCCATCCTTGGTATGATGGGTTACACCGCAAAACTTGAGTTAATTGAGAGGGGCTACTATCCCGAGGGTGGGGGTGTGGTCAATGCAACCATTGAGCCATCCACCCTCAGACCCCTGGTACTTGAAGGTGCAGAAATTCACTGTATAAGGGGTGTTTCCCACTCCAGGAACCTTCCGATCCATGTTGCTGAGAGGCAGGCGGAATCAGCCAGAAAGATCCTTGAGAGAACAGGACTCGATGTTGATATACGTGTTGAGGACGCCTCCGGTTCACTGGGAAGGGGCTCGGGTATCACACTCTGGGCCGAGGGTAACACAAGGCTCGGTGCCACTTCACTGGGAAAACCAGGAAAGAGGGCGGAACTGGTTGGGGCGGAAGCCGCAGAGGAACTTCTGGGTTTCATAGAATCTGGCAGAGCCCTTGACAGGTACATGGGCGATCAGATCATCCCCTACATGGCCATCGCAGGAAATTCAAGAGTTTCAACTTGTGAACTCACACTTCACGCAGAGACCAATATAATGCTTGCAGAAAAGATAACAGGAAGGAAATTCAGGGTGGATGGTGAACGCGGGGGGCCAGCCATAATCGAGGCCCTCTGATGGGTATTCAAAAAATCAGGTTAAAGGTGGCACCTGGAGGGCCACCACTATCAGAGGTGTATGCATTCACCGGATATTACTTTGCGGAGTGTTCCATCGTCCAGTTCCAGTATGAGGGCGCCCTCGCTGTTTATGCCGATGGCCTCACCACGGACGATCTCACCCAGCTGCTTCCTTATTTCAACACGCCTGCCGATCGTCTTTGACATCTTCCTCCATTCTCTTAGAATTTTATCCATTTTGCCCTCCTTGAAGGAATCATAGACATCCTCAAAGTTTTTAAGGAACCTTGATATCAGTTCACTGGATTTTATGTCCCTCTGGAGTTCATTCTTAATGGAGGTCGCCCCTTCCCTGAGGTCCTCCGGGAAGTGGCTGATATCCACGTTGGTATCGATCCCCACACCGACAACCACGTATTCGAGGGTATTGAACCTTGCATGGGCCTCTGTGAGTATTCCGCATACCTTTTTATCTCCGATGAGTATATCATTGGGCCACTTTATTCCCACGTCCAGTCCACATTCCTCCTTCAGTGTCCGGGCAACTGCAACACCGGTTACCAGTGTTAGGAGGGGGGCCGTTGATGGGTGAACCTCTGGCCTGAGTATGATGGACATCCATATCCCGCCCTGGGGTGATATCCAGGGTTTACCCCTCCTACCCCTTCCGCGGGACTGGGTCCTTGCAATTACAACTGTACCCTCCGGGGCGCCATCCTCTGCCATCCTCTTGGCCACATTGTTTGTGGAGTCCACCTCATCGAAGCATTTCACTTCATGCCCTATGTACCTGGTTTTTACCTCAACTTCGCATGGATCATAGTAATCCTCCATACCATCACCCCCTTCTTGAGTGCATGTATGCCCCTATGGCTGCAGATATTGCTGCAACCTTCTTTGGTGGTAGAAATGTTGAGTGGAGGCGTTCGACCATCTCCTGGTCCTCTTTGACAATCTTCTGCATCTCAGCGTCTATACCACGCCTGTATTCATCCACAAAGTGTGTGTGAAGTTCCCCCCTCTGGAATGCCTCATTTTTCATTATTGCCTTGTGGAAGGGTATTGTGGTTCTGACACCCAGTATGATGTACTCGCTGAGGGCACGCCGCATACGGTTTATTGCCTCCTGACGGTCCATTCCCCATACTATGAGTTTGGATATCATGGAGTCGTAGAATGGTGGTATCTCATAGTTCATGTAAACCCCGCTGTCAACCCTGACACCTATTCCACCCGGGGATCTGTAACCTGTGATCTTACCGGGGTTCGGGGCGAAATCTGATAGGGGGTCCTCTGCATTTATCCTGCACTCAATTGCATGGCCCCTTATTGTTATGTCCTCCTGTCTGCAGGAGAGTTCCTCCCCTGAGGCTACCCTTATCTGTTCCTTAACAAGGTCCACACCGGTGATCACCTCGGTTATTGGGTGCTCAACCTGTATCCTGGTGTTCATCTCAAGGAAGTAGAAGTCCCCGTTTGAATACAGGAACTCAACTGTCCCTGCATTCTCATAACCTATATACTCGGCGGCCTTAACTGCGGCTGAACCCATTCTTTCCCTCAGTTCAGGGGTCATGATGGGTGATGGTGCCTCCTCCACCAGTTTCTGGTGCCGCCTCTGTATTGAACACTCCCTGTCTGCAAGGTGGATAACGTTTCCATGTTCATCTGCCATCACCTGGAATTCAATGTGACGGGGCTTTTCAAGGTACTTCTCTATGTATACCGTCGGATCCCCGAATGCTGATGCCGCCACAGACTGGGTGGATTCCATAGCCCTTATGAGTTCGTCCTCCTCGTAGACGGTCCTCATGCCTATTCCACCCCCACCTGCTGAAGCCTTTATGATGACAGGGTAGCCGATTGAATCAGCTATCTCAGCGGCCTCGTCAGGGTCACTCACACCCTTATCGGTTCCAGGGATGACAGGGACCCCTGCCTTCTTCATGAGCTTCTTTGATGTTATCTTATCCCCCATGGCCTCGATGACGGAACTTTTGGGACCTATCAGTTTGATTCCGTGTTTTTCACACTCCTCCCCGAGGCCCGGGTTCTCTGCCAGGAAACCATAACCTGGATGGATGGCCTCGGCACCGCTTTCCTCGGCCACATCTATTATCCTGTCTATTCTCAGGTAGCTCTGGGATGGGGATGGTTTACCTATTTCGTATGCCTCATCGGCGTACCTTGTAAAGAGCGCATTCTTATCGGCTTCGGAGTAAACAGCCACGCTTTTTATCCCGAGCTCCCTGCATGCGCGCATAACTCTTATTGCTATTTCACCACGGTTTGCAACGAGGATTTTGCTGAACATCTGACTGCACCCTGAAATTTATAACACATATATATTATATTGGGGTAACTCTTTTTAAGTCTACCACCTTCAGTTATGGTACCATGAGGAGAAAGAGACACCTTGAGATGCTTCTTGAGCGCATCCCTCCCCACCCCCACCCTGACCCGGGCCTTGAACAGTACCTCACCCCGGCACATGTGGCCGCCGAGGTCCTCTGGGCAGCCAGGGCCATGGGGGATATTGAGGGAAGAACCGTTGCGGACCTTGGATGCGGTACGGGTATCCTGGGTATTGGGGCGGCACTTCTTGGCGCAGAGAGGGTTTACTGTGTGGATGTGGATGGAGGGGCACTTGAAGTTGCAGAGGGTGTGGCAGAGGACCTGGGTCTGGGAAACATCCAGTTCATCAAGGCAGATATTCGTGATCATGGGGATCTGGTTAGGGTCACAGGGGGGGTTGATACTGTAATCCAGAATCCCCCCTTTGGTTCACAGGAAAGGGCTGATAGGGGTGCCGACAGGGTTTTCATGGAGGCGGCATCAGCCATGGGGAGGGTTGTGTACTCATTCCACATGGCAGGCTCTGAGGACTTTGTGAGGCGCTACTATGAGGGTCTGGGGGGGAAGGTGACCCACAGACTCCCTGTTGAATTCCCGATACGCCGCACCTACAGTTTCCACAGAATGGAGGTCTCCAATGTGGGTGTTGTGGTGGTGAGGGTTGTTTTCGGGTGATCTGTTGGTTTGGTGGGTTTTGCTGGTTGAGGGTGGGGTGTTGTGGTGGTGAGGGTTGTTTCTGGGTGATCTGTTGTTTCATGTGGCTGCTGGTTGAGGATCTGCCTCTGGAGTTTAAGCATGGGATTATTTCAGCGCTATGTGTGGAACCTACAGCGGAAACTTTAAATATGGTTACTGTACAATTTTTAGTACCTATTGCAATCTGCGGTGGATCCGCTCACATTGTATAACGGGATATACGATGTGGTCTGTGGTTTTACTTGCCCAGTCTGCATTGTGGAAATATTTATAAAAGATTAGGACAAAGATTAATAAATGAATAGAGTAGATTTGTCCATATTTATCCCGGATTCGCTGACGGCAGAGACAGGGGATCTCAAAATAAAGACCTACAAGGTGGGTCTTATTGGAAGGGCTGCAGCGATATTCGGGGTTAACCGCATAGTGATCTATCACGATGATGCAGACGGAGAGGCAGGATTTATCAGGGATATCCTGAACTATATGGATACCCCCCAGTACCTTCGCAGGAAGGTTTTCCCGATAATGAAGGAGTTGAAACATGTGGGTATACTCCCACCTCTGAGAACTCCTCATCACCCAACTGGAAAGCCCGTGGCTGGAGAATACAGACAGGGATTAACAGTCAAAAGGGTAAAAAAAGGAACTCTTGTGGATATTGGCGCAGATAAACTTGCACTGTGCAGGGAAAAACTCACTGTAAATAGGGTAATGAGTTTCAGGGTTATCCGGCTGGGTAAGGAAATACTGATAGAGCCAGATGAACCAGAGGATAGATACTGGGGATATGAGGTTCTGAGCACCGAACAGAGCCTCTCAAAAAGCCTGAAAACAGTGGATGCCGATGTTGTGGTGGCAACATCAAGGTATGCTTCGCCCATTACTTCTATTCTGAATGAAGTAAAGTCAAAGGTGGAGGGCGCCTCCAGGGTGGCCATCCTGTTTGGAGGTCCTTACAAGGGATTACCAGAGATCGATGCGGATGTGTGGGTTAACACCATTCCTGGACAGTGTACAGAAACTGTAAGGACCGAAGAGGCTGTTTTAGCTACTCTCTCAGTATTCAACATGCTAACTCAGATTGATGAAAAATGAATATGAATGATGTAAGGAGGTAAACTTAAATGGCTAGACATCATCAACCAAGAAAAGGATCAGTTGCATTCAGTCCAAGAAAAAGGGCGGCAAGGGAAACTCCCAGGGTCAAGTCATGGCCCCAGGTGGATGAACCTGGACTTCTTGCCCTGGCAGGTTACAAGGCAGGGATGACCCACGTAATGATGGTTGATAATCAGAAAAATTCCCCCACAGAGGGGATGGAGGTTTCAACTCCAGTCACAATACTTGAGGTCCCACCACTAACCGTGATGGCTGTCAGGGCCTATGAAAGGACAAGTCGGGGCCTTAAGACCCTTGGAGAGGTCCTGGCCACCGAGACAAAGGAGGACCTCAGAAGGAAACTCACCCCACCTGCAGAGGACTACGACCAGGAGGCCGCAATCGAAAGGATAAGGTCAAACATGGAATACGTTGCAGATGTCAGGGTTATTGTACACACAAACCCCAGACTTGCAAGCGTACCCAAAAAGAAACCTGAGGTCTTTGAGTGCGGTCTCGGAGGCAAGACCCCTGAGGAGAAATTCGAATACGCACTGGGAATCCTCGGCAAGGATGTGAGGGCATCAGAGATATTCTCCGAGGGAACATTTGTTGATGCCATAGCAGTGACTAAGGGTAAGGGATTCCAAGGTCCCGTTAAGAGATGGGGTATAAGGATACAGTATGGTAAGGCTGCAAGAAGCAGTAAGGGAAGACACATAGGGTCACTGGGTCCATGGACACCATCAAGGACCATGTGGACAGTTCCACAGGCAGGGCAGATGGGTTACCACAGGAGGACCGAGTACAACAAACAGATACTCAAGATCGGTGACGCCAGCGAGGCAGACCAGGTAAACCCCAGCGGTGGATTCGTAAGGTACGGTCTTGTCAGGAACGATTATGTAATGGTTAAGGGGTCAGTTCCAGGCCCAACAAAGAGGCTTGTGGTGCTCAGGAAGGCCATAAGGGCTGCAGGTAAGCAGGAAGAGGCACCCCAGATAAACTACATCAGCACAGCATCAAAACAAGGAGTATAAGAGTGGTTCAAAATGAAGATCAAGGTTTATTCCCTAGAAGGTGAAGCCATAGATGAAATGGAACTTCCTGAAATTTTCAATGAGGAGTTCAGGCCCGACGTGATAAAGAGGGCTGTTCTATCAGCACAGACCGCGAGGGTACAGCCATGGGGTCCAGACCCAATGGCAGGTAAAAGGACCTCTGCCAAGTCCTATGGTGCCGGGCGCGGTGTTGCAATGGTTCCACGTATAAAGAATGGTTCAAGGGCAGCCTTCGTTCCCCAGGCAGTTGGCGGTAGAAGGGCCCACCCACCGAGGCCACAGAAGAACTACCATGAGAGAATAAACAGAAAGGAAAGGAGACTCGCAATAAGGTCCGCCGTTGCAGCAACAGCCAGGAGGGACCTTGTGGAGGCAAGGGGTCACCGGATAGAGAATGTGCCCCAGGTGCCCCTGGTGGTTGACGATGAACTCTCCAGAATCAAAAGGACAGCAGATACAAGGGAAGTCTTCAGGAAACTCGGAATCATGGACGACATCGTGAGGGCAAAGGAAGGTAAAAAGATAAGAGCTGGAAAGGGAAAGATGAGGGGAAGGAAGTACAGGACACCCAAAGGTCCGCTCATAGTTGTTGGCGAGGATAAAGGTATTGCGCTGGGCGCAAGAAACCACCCTGGTGTGGACGTTGTTACCGTGGAAAACCTCAACGCAGAACTCCTCGCACCTGGAACCCACCCCGGAAGACTGACCGTCTTTACAAGATCAGCAATAGAAAAACTTGAGGGACTCTTTCAGTAAAAATTAGGTGACGGTGTAATTATGGATCCATATGCTGTTATCATGAAGCCACATGTCACAGAAAAGAGCATGAACCTTATAGATCAGAACAACGAGCTGGCATTTGTGGTTATGAGAAAAAGCACAAAAAAGGATGTTAGAAGGGCATTCGAGGAACTCTTTGCAGTTAAGGTTGAGAGGGTTAACACCCAGGTAACCCCAAGGGGCCAGAAGATTGCCTACATAAAACTGGCAAAGGAACACAGTGCAGAGGATATAGCTGTTAAACTGGGAGTATTCTAGAATAATGAGGAGGATATTCAGATGGGAAAAAGGTTAATATCACAGAGGAGAGGAAGGGGAACTCCCACTTACAGAAGTGCATCCCACCGCTTCAAGGGCAAAATAAAATACCGTGCATACGACTCCCTTGAAAGTGACGGATGTCTCAGGGGAAAGGTCGTTGACATAATGCACGACCCTGGAAGGACAGCCCCTGTTGCCCTTGTGAAATTTGAAAACGGTGAGAAGAACCTCATACTCGCACCTGAGGCTTTAATGCTTGATGAAGAGATTGAGTGCGGGGCAAAGGCAAAGGTCAAACCTGGAAACTCACTCCCACTCAGTGAAATTCCAGAGGGGACACCCATATACAACATTGAAAACAGACCAGGAGACGGAGGCAAACTGGTGAGGTCCTCCGGTACCTACGCTTCTCTAATCACCCATGATGCTGACAAGGCGGTTATTGAACTCCCATCAGGTGAACTCAAGGCACTCAACCCACAGTGCCGGGCAACCGTCGGTGTCGTTGCTGGAGGAGGAAGAAGGGAGAAACCATTCCTCAAGGCAGGTAAGAAGTACCATGCCCTCAGGGCCAAGGGTAAGAAGTCAGTTACAGTCAGGGGTGTTGCCATGAACGCAGTCGACCACCCACATGGTGGTGGAAACAGACAGCACCCAGGTAGGCCAACAACTGTCTCAAGGCATGCTCCTCCAGGAAGGAAGGTTGGTTCAATAGCTGCCAGAAGAACAGGGAAAAGGAGATAAAAAAAGGAGGTGACCTATTGGCACGTAAAGAATTTAGGTATCGCGGCTACACCTTGGAAGAACTGCAGGAGATGCCACTTGACGATGTAATCAAGTTGTTCCCATCAAGGCAGAGAAGATCCCTCAAGAGGGGATTCCTACCAAGGCAGAAGAAGGTACTTGAGAAGATAAGGAAGATAAAAAAAGAGGGAAAGACTGAGGGAAGACCACCGGTCATCAGGACACACTGCAGGGACATGATAGTGCTGCCTGAGATGGTTGGGATGACCTTCGGCATCCACAACGGAAACGAATTTGTGGAGGTCACAATCCAGCCAGAAATGATCGGCTGCTACTTCGGTGAATTTGCACCTACAAGGAAGAAGGTTGAGCACGGAGATCCCGGTATGGGAGCTACAAGATCCTCAATGTTCGTGCCTCTTAAATAAGGAGACTAGACAATGGCTAAGGTTAAATACGCTTATAAAGAGGAAGACAGGTCAAAAACAGCCAGGGCTTCAGCGACTCACCTCAAGATTTCACCAAAGCACGCTGTGGAGATATGCAGGGAGATCCGGGGAATGGAACTCGAGAAGGCCAAAAGATACCTTGAGGAGGTTATCAGGATGGAGAGGCCGGTGGCATTCAAGAGATACAACCGGAAGGTCGGCCACAGGAGGGGCCTCAATGGATGGGCCAGCGGCCGTTACCCTGTTAAGGCAGCAGGTCAGATACTGAAGGTCCTTGAAAATGCCGAGGCCAATGCAGAGTACAAGGGACTCGACACCGAGAAACTCAGAATAATCCACATATCCAGCCACCGCGGGCCAGTTATAAGGGGCTGGATTCCAAGGGCCTTTGGAAGGGCCACACCATTCAACACACCAACAACACACGTTCAGATAGTTCTGGGGGAGGCATAGATTTTGATAGAGAAAGATTTTGTCGTTGAAGGGCTCAGAAGGACAAGGATAGACGAATACCTTGAAAAGGAACTTGAAAGGGCAGGCTACGGTGGCATGGATGTTCAGGTCACCCCTATGGGTACAATGGTTGTCGTCTACGCTGAAAGGCCAGGTATGGTAATTGGACGTGGCGGTAAGACAGTGAGGGCAATTACCCAGAAACTCAAAACCAAGTTCAACCTTGAAAACCCCCAGGTTGAGGTCAAGGAGGTTGATGTGCCTGAACTCAACCCCCGCATAATGGCCCACAAGATAGCTGCCATGCTCCAGAGGGGCATGCACTTCAGGAGGGTTGCATACACCACAATGAGGAGGATCATGGCTGCAGGTGCCCAGGGTGTTGAGGTTACCATCTCAGGTAAGATAAGGGGTGCCCGTTCAGCCACAGCCAAATTCACAGACGGCTACATAAAGAAGTGCGGCGAACCCTCAACCAAACATGTCAAGGAAGGATTCGCAACAGTGCAGCTCAAACCAGGTGTTCTGGGGGTATACGTCCGCATAATGCCTCCCGAAGTTGTACTTCCAGACAAGGTTGAAATAGAGGCTCCTAAAGTAACTGAAACTCCCTCAGAAGAACCTGCAGAACAGGTTGAATCCGTTGAGGAGATCGAGAATCTTGAAGAGGTCGAGGATCTCGAGGAGATAGAGGAGATTGAGGATCTTGAAGAGATTGAGGATCTCGAGGAGATTGAGGAGATTGAGGATCTTGAAGAGGTCGAGGATCTCGAGGAAGACCTTGAATCAGCGGAAGAAACAGAGAAAGAGGACACAGATGGTGAAGAATCTGAAAAGTAATATATATGGACAGATTCATATCAGTGAATAATAGAAAGGGATTGAAATGGCGATACTTAGGAGCGAAGAGATAAGGGAAATGGATAGGGAGGAACTCCAGAAGAAGCTGGATGAACTCAAGGCAGAATACGCCAGATACATTTCCAAGAGCGCTGCTGCCGGGATCCATGAAAACCCCGGCAAGATGAGGGAAATCCGAAGAACAATAGCCCGTGTTCTCACCATCATGAATGAAAAATAGAAGGAGAAATAAATGAAAATCTGCGATGTTTGCGGTCTTCCGGAGGAACTTTGCGTCTGTGAGGAAATAGCACGCGAAGTTCAGACATTAAAGGTATACACAGTGAGGCGAAGATTCGGTAAAGTGATGACCATCATAGAGGGCATCGATGAACACGATATAGACATAAAGGAGCTCACAAAGATACTGAAGGCAAGATGTGCCTGTGGAGGTACTGCCAAGAAGGGCCAGATAGAACTTCAGGGGGACCATAAGAAGAAGGTCAAGGAAGTTCTAGCGGATATGGGCTTTTCATCAGACACGATAGAGATAAGGTAGGGGTTTACATTGATAACCCCCCGTAACATTTTCAGACATGAGCTTATTGGCCTTTCTGTGAGAATAGCCAGGAGTGTTCACAGGGACATTCAGGGAATATCGGGAAGAGTCGTGGATGAAACCAGGAACACCCTTAAAATTGAACTGGAGGATGGCAGGGAGATAACGGTTCCAAAGGGAATAGTCGTCTTCCATTTCAGAACACCAGAGGGTGAAGTGGTTGAGATTGATGGTGGAGCTCTGGTAGCTCGTCCTGAGGAGAGAATAAAGAAGAAATTTAGAAAACCATAGTGGTGATAGAATGGTCGGCATTGATGTTCCAGAACCTAAATCTAAATGTAGTGATCCTAACTGTCCTTTCCACGGGGACCTCCCATTGAGGGGTCAGATACTGGAAGGAACTGTCGTCAGTGACAAGGCAGAAAGGACAGTAACCGTTGAAAGGAGTTTCTACAAATTTATACGCAAATATGAGAGATACGAAAAGAGAAAATCCAAGATAAAGGCTCACAAACCTGACTGCATAGATGTCAGGGTAGGGGACACAGTGAAAATTGCTGAATGCAGACCCCTCAGCAAGACTAAGAACTTTGTAGTGGTCGAGGTGAAGGGGGAAGAGTAAGATGAAGGCAATAGCATCCAAGGTTACAAGGGCTTTACCTGTAGGGGCCAGACTCCAGTGTGTTGACAACACAGGCGCAAGGGAAGTTGAGATAATCTCTGTCAGAGGATACAAGGGTGTTCGCAGGAGACTCGCAGCAGCCGGTGTTGGCGACATGGTCGTGGTCTCTGTGAAGAAGGGAACAGTGGACATGAGGAGGGAAGTCCTCAACGCTGTTGTTGTGAGACAGAAAAAGGAATACAGAAGACCTGACGGATTGAGGGTGAAATTTGAGGATAACGCTGCAGTTATAGTGAGCCCAGAGGGAGTCCTCAAGGGTTCAGAGATAAGGGGTCCTGTTGCAAAGGAAGCAGCCGACAGGTGGCCCAGTGTGGGAAGTGCAGCCAGCATAATAGTATAGGGTGATATAATGTCAAAACAACCCAGAAAGCAGAGGAAATACATTTATGAAGCACCATTACACGCTCGTCGCAAAATGATGAGCGCAGCCCTAAGCAGGGAACTCAGGGAGGAATACGGTAGAAGGTCCCTGCCAGTGAGGAAGGGAGATAAGGTTGAGGTTCTCCGCGGTGACTTCAAGGGACATGAGGGTAAGGTCGAGAAGGTGGACCTCAAGAGGTACAGGGTCTACGTTGAGGGCGCCACAATACAGAAGGTGGACGGAACCTCAGTTTACTTCCCGATACACCCCTCAAACATCAGAATAATTGACCTCAACCTTGACGATGAGAAGAGAATGAAAATATTAGAACGGAAGGGATAAACATGGCGATAATGGCATCAAGAAAGCACCTTAAACGTTTCAGATCACCAAGTCACTGGCCCATTCATCCCAAGGAATACAAGTGGACCGTAAAGCCATCCCGGGTCCCCATGCAATTGAGGCATCATTACCCCTGATGATCATTGTGAGGGACATCCTTGGGGTTGCAGACAATGCAAGGGAAGCCAGGAAGATCATAAACAGCGGTGAGGTCCTGGTGGACGGAAGGCCAAGGAAGAACTACAAATTCCCTGTTGGGTTCATGGACGTTGTGAGCATACCCCGCACAGGTGAGGTCTACAGGGTTCTCCCTGATGAAAGGGGAAGGCTGGTCTTACACCCCATCGGTGAGGAGAACGCGGGCTTCAAGCTCTGCAAGATAGTTAACAAGACAACCATCAGGGGCGGAAAAACCCAGCTCAACCTCCACGACGGCCGCAACTACCTCTCAGAGGACGAGTTCCGTGTGGGGGATGTTGTGAAGCTGGCGGTGCCTGAACAGGAAATCCTTGAGAGGATACCCTTTGAGAAGGGCAGCCTTGGCCTTGTAACAGGGGGCCGCCACACAGGTGAAATTGGAAGAATCAAGAAGATAAACATAACAAGGTCACCAATGCCAAACACAGCGGTCATTGAGACCGAAGCAGGGAAGACATTCCTCACACTCAAGGATTACGTGTTTGTCATTGGAAAGGACGAGTCAGTGATCTCACTTCCAGGAGGTAAATAGATGAACCCCATGGAGGAAGTAAGGATATTCAAGGTCACCCTTAACATAGGTGTCGGTGAAGGGGGTGAAAGGCTTGCAAGGGCTGAAAGGCTTCTTGAGGAGATGACAGGCCAGAAGCCTGTGAGGACCCACTCAAAGGTCACAAACCCCGAGTTTGGTATAAGGAAAAAGCAGCCCATCGCATGCAAGGTCACCCTCCGCGGTGAAAGGGCCGAAAAGGTACTCAGAATGTTCCTTGAGGGAATAGGAAACAGGTTGAAAGCCAGCCAGTTTGATGAATACGGTAACGTTTCAATGGGTATCGAGGAACACATCGACATACCTGGAATGAAGTACGACCCTGAGATAGGGATATTCGGTATGAACCTTTCTGTGACCTTTGAGAAGCCAGGTCACAGGATAAGCAGACGAAGGATACAGCGCAAAAAGGTTCCTGAAAAGCACAGGGTCAGCCGTGAAGAGGCAATCGACTTCATGAAGGAAAAATTCCAGGTTAAAATAGTCTGAAGGTGATTGTTTTGCCAAGGAAATATGGAAAGGCATCAAGGAAATGCTCAAGATGCGGGGATCACTCTGCCCTGGTCAGAAGATATGGATTAATGCTCTGCAGGCAGTGCTTCAGGGAACTCGCACCTAAAATCGGGTTTAAAAAGTACAACTGAAAGAGGTGTTTACTGTGACTCTTATGGATCCTCTCGCAAACGCCCTGACCAACATAAGGAACAATGAGATAAGGGGTAATGTTAAGTGCAGGATAACCCCTGCATCAAAGCTCATAGGGCGCGTGCTGAGAACAATGCAGAAGGAAGGCTACATCGGGGAATTCGAATACGTTGACGACGGCAGGGCCGGAAAATTCATCGTTGAACTTGAAGGAAACATAAACCAGTGTGGGGTTATAAAACCCAGACACGCTGTTAAGAAGGACGAATTCGAAAAATTTGAGAAAAGATATCTGCCAGCTAAGAACTTCGGGATAATAATCGTATCAACCCCTGAGGGAATAATGACCCATAAAGAGGCCAAAGACAGGGGTATCGGCGGTAGACTGCTGGCTTACGTCTACTAGGTGATAACATGGTTCTAGCAGCTATGATCCGGGAAGAAATACCCATCCCTGAGGATGTTAACGTCACCATCGATGGTGAAGTTAAGGTTAAGGGTCCAAAGGGTGAACTCTCCCGAAAATTTAACCACTCAGAGATATCAATGGCCGTTGAGGACGATAAGGTGGTCCTTGAGGTTAAATTCCCAAAGAAAAAGGACAAGGCAATGATAGGGACAGTTAAGGCCCATATAAACAACATGATAAGGGGCGTCACCGAGGGATTCACCTACCGCATGAAGATAGTGTACGCCCACTTTCCAATGAGTGTGAAGGTGGCAGGGGATAAGGTTTTAATAGAGAACTTCCTCGGGGAACGCCACCCAAGGACCGCAAAGATAGTGGGAGATACAAAGGTCCAGGTAAAGGGCGACGAGGTTGAAGTAACAGGCATCAACAAGGAACACGTGGGACAGACAATGGCGAACCTTGAACAGGCCACCAAGATTAAGGGAAGGGACCCAAGGGTTTTCCAGGACGGCATATACCTTGTGAGCAAGGAATAGGGATGGTGATTCGATGAGGAAAAAATTTAAACGACAGGAATACGCCCGATACAAAAAACTGGGGGAAAAATGGAGGAGGCCCAGGGGTAAAACAAGTAAAATGAGAAAATATGAAAAGGGCAAACCTGCAATGCCTGCGATTGGCTACAGGAAGCCAAGGGACCAGAGGGGTCTCCACCCATCAGGATATGAGGACATCCTTGTTTCCAGCATGAGGGAACTTGAGGAACTGGACCCTGAAAAACAGGCTGCAAGGATAGCATCAACTGTGGGTGCCAGGAAGAAGACACTCATGCTTGAAAAGGCAAGGGAACTTGGCATAAAAGTTCTGAATCCATAATATGGGGCTGGAAGGGGTCTTATTTTCCAGTCCAGGGAAAACACTTTAAGGGGATGCCCGATTTTTCGGGTCTATCAGCAAATTGCTGAACACAAGGAGGTTTCTTGAATGAATCTTACTACTCAGAAAAGATTAGCTGCAGACATACTGAAAGTAGGGGTTAACAGGATATGGATTGACCCTGAGAGGATCGATGAGGTCTCAAGGGCAATAACCAGGGACGGTGTAAAGCAGCTAATAAAGGACGGCGCAATAAAGGCTAAACCAAAAAAGGGCATAAGCAGTTACAGGTCAAAAAAGATAGCCCAGCAAAAAAAGAAGGGAAGAAGAAGAGGACCTGGAAGCATAAAAGGTGCTAAGGGCGCCAGAAAACCAAGGAAAGAGGAATGGATGACCACGATAAGGGCTCTGAGGAAGGACCTCAGGGAGATGAGGGACAACCGTGAAATAAACAAGAGCACCTATCGTAAACTCTACAAGATGGCAAAGGGCGGAGCCTTCAAGAGCAAATCTTACATGAAAACCTATGCCCGGGACCACGACATGCTCAGGTAGGAGGGATCTGATTGGCACATGGACCAAGATACAAGATGGCATTTAGAAGACGAAGGGAAGGTAAAACTGATTACCGGGCCCGCTATAAGATGGTGGAAACAGGCAAATCCAGGCTTGTTGTCAGAATAACCACGTATCATGTTATTGCACAGATAATCAACGTGGGAATGGATGGGGACGAAACACTGGTCTCAGCCCACTCAAAGCAGCTCCAGAAAATGGGATGGCTTGGAGGCACAAGCAATACAGCAGCAGCATACCTGACAGGATACCTCTGCGGTAAAAGGGCTCTGAAGGCAGGTATAGAGGAAGCTGTCCTTGACATAGGACTCAGACCTGCCATAAGGGGTTCAAAGGTATTCGCAGCACTTAAAGGGGCTGTTGACGCAGGGCTCAAAGTACCACACGGTGAATCAGTACTTCCCGACGAATCAAGGATAAGGGGCGAGCACATAAAGGAATATGCAGAATCCCTTGACGAGGAAGAACGCAAGAAGAGGTTTTCAAGGTACCTTGAAAGGGGTCTTTCCCCTGAGGACCTGCCTGAACACTTTGAAGAAATAAAAAACAGGATAGATGAAGAGGTATGATTATGAACTTCAACATGGAGGAATGGGAGCCAAGGACCAACCTTGGACGCCTTGTGAAGGAGGGTGTCATAACAAGTATCGATGAGATCTTTGAAGAGGGACACCCAATAATGGAACTTGAGATAATCGATGCACTGCTTCCTGACCTCGAGGAGGAGGTCATTGACGTTAACCTTGTCCAGAGGATGCACAAATCAGGAAGGAAGGTCAACTTCAGGGTCATAGTTGCAGTGGGCAACAAGGACGGATACGTTGGACTCGGACAGGGCAAGGCCAGAGAGGTTGGACCTGCAATCAGGAAGGCAGTTGACGATGCAAAATTCAACCTTATAAAGGTCAGGAGAGGCTGCGGTGACTGGGGATGTGTCTGTGGAAGGGAACACACGGTACCCTTCAAGGTCTCAGGCAAGAGTGGAAGTGTCCGCGTAACCCTCATACCAGCACCGGGTGGTGTTGGACTTGCAATAGGTGACGTTGGCAAGACCATAATGAGGCTTGCAGGTATAGATGATGTATGGTCACATACACGTGGACAGACACAGACCACAGTCAACTTTGCCAGGGCAACCTTCGATGCCCTCAAACAGCTGAGCAAGGTAAAGGCAAGCGAAAAGGACCTTAAAAACCTGGGTGTTTGCAGTACCTGAAGGTGATTTCAGATGTTCGCAGTAGTAAGGGTAAGGGGATCAGCGGGTGTCCGAAGGGACATAGCTGACACCATGGAGATGTTAAGACTCAACAGGATAAACCACGCAGTACTGGTTGAGGACACACCCAGCCACCTTGGCATGCTCCAGAAGGCCAAGGACTACATAACCTGGGGTGAAATTGACCAGGAAACCCTGACAGCCATGATAGCCAAGAGGGCAAGAATCATCGGAGGGGAAAGGTTAACCGATGAATACATAAAGGAAAACACAGAGTATGATTCAGTGGAAGAATTTGCAGGGGCTGTCTTCAGGGGTGAGGTTAAACTTGAGGACGCAGGAATAAAACCTGTGTTCAGGTTACACCCCCCGAGAAAGGGATATGAGGCCATAAAAAAGGCCTTCAATGAGGGCGGAAGCCTCGGATACCGTGGCGAGAAGATAAATGACCTCTTGAAGAGGATGATCTAAGCGGAGGAATTACTCATGATCCGAAAAAGACGAAAGATCACAAGGATGAGGGGCTCACGTACCGTCGGTGGAGGATGCTCCAAGAAGAGAAGGGGAGCAGGTCACCGCGGAGGTAGAGGACAGGCCGGTGGACACAAACACCACTGGACATGGATCGTCAAGTACGACCCAAAACACTTTGGAAAGTACGGTTTCAAAAGGCCCCAGAAACTCATAAAGAGGCTGGAAACAGTTAACCTTGCCTACATCGACGAAAGGATTCCTGGCCTCCTTGAGAAGGGAATCGCATCTGAAGAGGACGGAATGGTGGTTCTGGATGTGAGGGACCTTGGCTTCGAAAAGGTCCTTGGAAGCGGAAGGATCACACGACCCGTCCACATTAAGGCCCTTGAGTTCTCTGAGAGTGCCGTTGAGAAGATCACAGAGGCCGGGGGAAAGGCTGAAGTGATAGAGTAAACCAGCATTGACAAGGAGTGGAGCAGTTGAAGGAAAAATTTGAGCCCATATTCTCAGTCCTGCCACAGGTTAAATCACCTGGCTACAGGGTACCATTCAGGGAGAAACTCAAATGGACAGGTATAATCCTTGTCCTCTATTTCTTCCTGGCCCAGATACCACTCTACGGTTTAAGCCCAAGGGCTGTGGACCAGTTTGCCCAGCTGAGGGCTGTTCTTGCAGGAAACTTCGGTTCAATACTCACACTGGGTATAGGACCCATTGTGTCAGCATCAATCATACTCCAGCTTCTGGTTGGAGGTAAGATACTGAAACTGGACCTCTCGAAGCATGAGGATAAGGCCTTTTTCCAGGGACTGCAGAAACTCCTTGCCATCGTATTCACCTTCTTTGAGGCACTGATATTTGTACTGACAGGGTCACTGGCACCATCAGCCCCCCAGTTTGTCTGGATACTCATACTGCAGCTCACAATTGGAGGAATACTCATAATATTCCTCGATGAGGTTGTATCCAAATGGGGCTTTGGTAGCGGTGTTGGACTTTTCATTGCAGCAGGCGTATCCCAGGAGATAATTGTGGGTGCCTTCAACCCCCTCTCTGCACCCACGCAGCCAGGGGTACCCGCCGGTAGAATAACAGGTTTCCTCTACCTCCTCTTCACAGGGCAGAGTCCTGATTTCCAGTACTACGTCCTGCCTGTACTGGCCCTCATTGGAGTTTTCCTCGTCGTTGTCTATGCCGAGAGTATGAGGGTGGAGATACCCATATCCATGGGAGGGGGTAAGAGGCTCTCAAGGGGCGCTGTCGGAAAGTATCCCCTGCGTTTCATATACGCCAGTAACATGCCGGTTATACTGACAAGCGCACTCCTCCTGAATGTTCAGTTAATGGCGAACGTATTCCAGAAACTTGGCTACCCCATACTTGGTACTGTAAGCAATGGGCAGGCGGTTGATGGGCTCGCATATCTTCTCACGGCTCCACGCTCAATCGACGCCATCATACTGGACCCATTCAAGGTACTGTTCTATGCGGTTGTATTCATAGGGCTCTGTATCCTCTTTGCCTGGCTCTGGGTTGAGATAAGTAACATAGGTCCAAAGCATGTTGCAAAACAGCTTTACCAGATGGGTATGCAGATTCCTGGTTTCAGGAGCAGCAGGGGGCAGTTCGAGAAGATACTGAAACGCTACATACCCACGATAACGATCCTGGGAGGGGCATTTGTGGGGCTCCTTGCATTCGTAGCTGACCTGACGGGTTCTCTTGGTGGAGGTACAGGTGTCCTTCTAACGGTGGGTATAGTTTACAGGCTCTATGAGGAGATTGCCCAGGAGCAGCTGATGGATATGCACCCCATACTCAGAAGCTTCCTGGGAGATTAGGATAATCTTTTAATCCATGGGAGTGGTACAATGAAGGTTGTTGTAGTTGCAGGTATACCCGGTTCAGGAAGCACGACGGTCCTTGAGAACACCCTCAGGGAGCTTGACTATCTCAATGTGAATTACGGGGATGTCATGCTTGAAATAGCCCGTGAAAAGGGACTTGTTGAAAACAGGGATCAGATGAGAACCCTTGAACCTGGAGTTCAGAAGGAGATACAGAGGGCGGCTGCGAAAAGTATAAGAGAAAGGTCACTGGAAAATAATATAATCGTCGATACACACTGCACCATAAAGACGCCTGCTGGTTTTCTGCCAGGTCTTCCAGTATGGGTTCTTGAGGAACTGGAACCTGACATGTTTGTGCTTGTGGAGGCTGATCCAGAGGAGATCTTCACAAGAAGAATTAGTGATACTTCCAGAAACAGGGATATGGAATCCCTGCAGGAGATCGACCTCCATCAGCAGATGAACAGGGCGGCTGCAATGGCCTACGCCACCCTCACAGGCGCAACAGTTAAGATTGTTAAGAACCACAACAACCAGCTTGAGTCTGCAGTCAGTGAGATGAAGAACATTCTGGAGTAAGATAAAGAGGAAACAAAAATGGTTCTTGAAGTCGTATACGGGGCACTGAACGCTGTATTCGGTCCATTCATTGCAATGGACCCGAATCCACAGAACCCCATCCTCACGGTATTCCTGATATCAGCAATAGTGGCCTTTATCATCACACTGGCAAACAAGTTGCTCGTGGACCAGGAAAGGCTCGAAGAACTTAAAGCTGAAATGCAGGAATTCCAGCAGGAGATGATGGAGGCAAGAAAGAAGAATGACATGCAGGCGCTTGAGGAGATCCAGAAAAAACAGATGGAGTTCATGGACAAACAGCGCGAAATGATGACCATGTCATTCAAACCAATGATAGTCACATTCGTGCCCATAATCCTTGTCTTCTACTGGATGGGACAGGAACCACACATAGTCAAGACACTGGTGATATTGCCCCAGATTGCATACTATGTCCTCCTTGTCCCCCTGTGGCATATGTTCTATGGCATGCCACCAAACGCCCCATCCTATGCCATAGGATGGCTTGGCTGGTACATCTTATGCTCCTTTGCAATGTCCCAGATATTCAGAAAGTTCATGGGACTTAAAGGTGGAATGTAACTTTATGGAGAGATTGAAATGCCAGAGTTAAGATACAGATCCAGATCATATAAGAGAATCTTCAAGAGAACTCCTGGAGGAAGGACGGTTATACATTACCGCAGAAAGAAACCATCAAAGCATGTATGTGCTGGCTGCGGAAAGCCACTCCATGGTGTTCCAAGAGGAAGACCCTACGAGATAAGAAAACTCTCAAAGTCCAAGAAGAGACCCAACAGACCATACGGTGGTTACTACTGTTCAAGCTGCGCACGCAAAGTCTTTAAGAAAGAGGCAAGGTCATAATGATCATAACCATCGGTGGTCTGGCCGGCACTGGCACAACAACCGTTGCCAGGATTCTGTCTGAGAGGACCGGGATACCCTGTGTATCTGCAGGTGATGTGTTCAGGCAGATGGCTGCTGAGAGGAAACTTGACATACTGGAGTTCAGCAAACTCGCAGAGGAGAATCCAGAGATAGACATAGAGATCGACAGGAGACAGGCCAGACTTGCAGATGAACACGAGGACCTCATACTTGAGGGAAGACTCTCTGCACACTTTGCAAGGGCGGATCTGAAGGTCCTGCTGATGGCACCCTTTGATGTGAGGGCACAGCGAATAAGTATCCGGGAATCCAAGGACCTGGAGACGGTCAGGGATGAGATCAGGATACGTGAGGCCAGTGAAGCCCAGAGGTACAGGGAGATTCACGGTATAGATGTGGATGACCTTGAGGTATACGACATTGTGATAAACACCAGCCATTTTGACGCTGAAGGCGTGGCTGAAATCATACTAAAAGTTACCGAGGTGATTTAATGGCAGCAATAGAAGTTGGAAGAGTATGTGTGAAAACCGCAGGTAGAGAAGCCGGTGAAAAATGCGTGATACTTGATATCATCGATAAAAACTTCGTTGAAGTTGTGGGTGTCAATGTTAAGAACAGGAGGTGTAACATAGGACACCTTGAACCAACAGAG
This sequence comes from Methanothermobacter sp. KEPCO 2, assembly GCF_041228365.1. Classification (NCBI taxonomy): domain Archaea; kingdom Methanobacteriati; phylum Methanobacteriota; class Methanobacteria; order Methanobacteriales; family Methanobacteriaceae; genus Methanothermobacter; species Methanothermobacter sp. KEPCO 2. The sequence continues at coordinate 184,179 of NZ_CP166185.1, forward strand.
AAGAAGATAGAGATCAAATCCGATGATATCGAGGAAATAAAGAAGGAACTTGAATCCCTTGAATAAACCCACCTCTTATTTTTGCAGGTATCCCTCATGGCAGAATTCATAGAGTTAAAGGAGTCAAACACAGACCCTAAATATGGGTGTCCGCCCCATGAGAGGGACATTGAGACCCACATTTCACATGGTGTGGTTAACCTTGATAAACCATCTGGCCCTACCTCCCACCAGGTGGATGCATGGGTTCGGGACATGCTCCACGCAGAGAAGGTGGGGCATGGGGGCACGCTGGACCCCAAGGTTACAGGTGTCCTGCCTCTCGGCATAAACAGGGCGACAAGGGTCATGCAGCTCCTCCTTGAGGCCCCCAAGGAATACGTATGTCTCATGAGGGTTCACAGGGAGGTGGATGAGGACAGGATTAGGGAGGTGCTCGGGGAGTTTCAGGGAAAGATCTTCCAGATACCCCCCCTCAAGTCAGCTGTTAAAAGGGAGCTCCGTGTAAGGACCATCTACGATGTTAATATACTTGAGATTGATGGGCAGGATGTTCTCTTCAGGATAGCCTGTGAGGCAGGGACCTACGTGAGGAAGTACTGCCATGATGTGGGCGAGGCCCTTGGTACAGGGGCCCACATGGCTGAACTCAGACGGACACGTGTGGGTCCCTTCACAGAGGAGGGGCTGGTAACCCTCCATGACCTCAAGGACGCCTACCAGTTCTGGGTTGAGGATGGGGATGAAGGATTCCTGAGGGAATGCATCCTCCCAATGGAGTTTGCGGTATCCCATCTCCCCCGTGCCGTCATCCTTGACTCTGCAGTTGATGCAATATGTCATGGTGCTGACCTTGCACGTGGGGGCATAGCAGGGCTGGATGATAACATAAAAAAGGGCGACACAGTTGCGGTGATGACCCTCAAGGGGGAACTCGTGGCTGTTGGTGAGGCACTGATGCCGTCCCTTGATATTGCGGCCGCAGACAGTGGCCTTGTGATTGAGACAGGTAAGGTCTTCATGAAGCCTGGAACCTACCCCCGGATGTGGCGCCAGTCTCTGTAGCAGTGCTTCAGATGTGGTGCCATTCCACACACAGCAATACTTAAATAGGCTTCAGTCCATACACTTAAAATGATACATCATATGCCGGGATAGCCTAGCCAGGTAAGGCGCAAGACTGGAAATCTTGTGGAGCTTTGCTCCTCCTGGGTTCAAATCCCAGTCCCGGCGTCGGTTAAAGCAACAATGTTGCACCTACGACTGTTATCTGGAATTCGCAACCCCCGTCCCGCGAATTCACTCTTACTGGAGGTTAATGAATGGAAGAAGAATTCAAACATATGGTTCGTATTGCCAGAAAGGACATTGATGGTAATAAGACCATGGAAAATGCCCTTACAAGCATAAAGGGCGTTGGAAAGGCTCTTTCAAGGGCAATAATCATGTCAGCAGGATACGATCTTAACCAGAGGATAGGCTACCTTTCAGATGAGGAAATAGAGAGGCTTGAAGAGGCCATAAAGAACCCTGCAAAGTATAACATCCCATCATGGATGATCAACAGGCGTAACGATTACGAGACAGGCGAGGACAAGCACCTCATAGAGTCAGACCTTGACATGTGCCTCAGAGAGGACCTGAACCGCATGAGGAAAACAAGAAGCTACAAGGGAAGAAGACACGAACTTGGACTACCTGTCAGGGGACAGAGGACAAAGTCCACATTCAGGAAGGGCTCCTCAGTTGGTGTGAGAAGGAAGAAAAGGTAGATAAGGAGAGGTTAAAATGGGACACCCACGTAAGGCAAGAAAAAAGTATGATACTCCACCTCACCCATGGAACGCTGAAAGAATAAAGGAAGAAAACAGGCTCGTGGCAAAGTACGGCCTCAAGAACAAGAAGGAAGTCTGGAAGGCAGAAACAATGGTGAGGAGATACAGGAGGGATGCAAGGTACCTCCTGGGTATATCCGGTGAGCATACAAAGAAGGAGAGGGAACAGCTCCTGGGACACCTTGTGAGGGCAGGAATACTCAACGAGGGCGCAAACCTTGAGGACGTCCTTGACCTCACAGTGGAGGACGTACTCAGGAGGAGACTCCAGACACTGGTTCACAAGAGGGGCCTTGCAAGGACAGTGAACGAGGCCAGACAGATGGTGGTTCACGGCCACATAGCCCTCGACGGCAGGAAAATCGACGCCCCGGGATACATAGTTAAAAGGGGAGAAGAGGACAAAATAGGATTCTACCCATCATCCCCAATGAAAAAACAGATCGAAGCAGCCCAGGACGCTGAATAAATTCAGGGAGAGATAAAATGGCTGAAAAGGAAAAATGGGGAATCGCAAATATTTACTCATCATTCAACAACACGATAATCACCATTACAGACATAACCGGTGCAGAGACCATCACACAGTGGTCCGGTGGTAAGGTTGTGAGGGCTGACCGTCAGGAGTCATCACCCTTCGCTGCCATGGAGGCTGCAACAAGGGCGGCTGATGATGCAAAGGAGAAGGGTATCGTCGGCCTGCACATCAAGGTGAGGGCTCCGGGTGGAAACGGCCCAAGAACACCGGGACCAGGTGCACAGGCAGCCATAAGGGCTCTTGCAAGGGCAGGAATGAAGATAGGCAAAATTGAGGATGTAACTCCCATACCTCATGATGGCACAGGAAGACCTGGAGGTAAGAGGGGAAGAAGGGTCTAAAATGGATATTGCTCTTAAGGAAAAAACTGATACCGAAATGGTCTTTGTGGTCACTGGCGTAACAGTTCCATTCATAAACGCCATAAGGAGGATCTGCATGATGGAGGTCCCCAAACTGGCAATCGAGTACGTTAACATGTACAGGAACGACGCCAGGATGTTTGATGAGGTACTCGCCCACAGGCTTGGACTGGTACCCCTCAAAGCTGACCCTGAATTCATTGAGGGCCTGAAAATGCCTGAGGAGTGTGACTGTGAGGAATACTGCTCCGAATGCAGCGTATCATTCGCACTCAAAAAGAAGGGTCCCGGTGTCGTCTACTCCCGGGATCTTCTATCAGAGACACCTGCAGTTAAACCTGTATATCCAGACATACCCCTTGTGAAGCTGGGGGATGAGGATGAGGTTGAACTGGAGGCTGTTGCACAGCTCGGCATGGGAAGGGATCATGCCAAGTGGGAGCCCACAACAGCATGCGCATACAAGTACTACCCGATGATAACATTCACAGGGGAATGCGATGAGTGCCTGGAATGTGTGGATGCATGTCCAAGGGGAGTTCTCGGAGGGGAATCAGGGAAACCTGAGGTACTTGACGTTGAAAACTGTTCAATGTGCAAGAGCTGTGTGAGGGCATGTGATAAAGGGGCCATAGTTGTGGGATATGAGGAAGGCAAGTTCATATTCAGGATAGAGACCGACGGATCAGTTGACCCTAAGGATGTCCTTCTTAAGGCATGTGACATCCTCAGAGACAAGGCAGAAAGGGTAATAACATTTTGTGAAGGAGGCTAAGCCATGGCTAGGAAGATTACCAAGACAAATCCCAATCTCATAAAACTCATACGCAACCTCAGAAAGAAATCATCCCAGGAGGGCGCGGCGATCTGGAAGGACGTTGCAAGGAGGCTCGAAAGACCCACAAGGAACAGGGCCGCGGTTAACATTTCCAAGATAAACAGGTACACAGATGAAAATGAAACCGTCGTCGTACCTGGAAAGGTCCTTGGAAGCGGGAGCCTTGACCATAAGGTTCAGGTTGTCGCCCTATCGTTTTCACAGACAGCCAGGGATAAGATAGAGGGCGCTGGTGGAGAGTGCCTGACACTCGGAAAGATCGTTGAAGAGAATCCAGCCATAAAGAACATCAGGATAATAGAATAAAGGTGTTGCTCATGATCATCAATGGAGAAGGACATATCCTTGGAAGACTGGCAAGCGTGGTCAGCCAGAAACTCCTGGAAGGGGAGGAAGTGGTTGTCCTCAATGCTGAGAAAATCATAATCACAGGCTCAAAGCAGTGGGCATACAGCAAGTACAAGCAGAGGATTGACAGGGCCAGCATATCAAACCCCCGCAGAATGGGTCCAAAGTACCCGAGAAGACCCGACGACATATTCAGAAGAACAGTGAGGGGAATGCTCCCCTACAGGAAATCAAGGGGCAGAGAGGCCTTCAAGGGACTGAAGGCATATGTTGGCGTTCCAAGGGAATTCAAGGACGAAGAAATGGTTGAAATACCTGAGGCCAGGGCAGGTAACATAAAGAAGGGAATGGAGCTTGGAGAGATCTCAGAACTTCTGGGCGCTAAATTCTAACTTAGGGAGTGTAATCATGAGGAAGGTTATTCACACAAGCGGCAAAAGGAAAACCGCCATTGCAAGGGGAACCATCAGCGAAGGTAAGGGTAGAGTGAGGATCAATAAGGTGCCTGTGGAACTCTACACCCCTGAACTTGCAAGGCTCAAGATCATGGAACCACTGCAGCTGGCCGGTGATATCGTTAATGATGTTGACATAAACATCAAGGTTGTCGGAGGCGGAATCGTGGGTCAGGCAGAGGCTGCAAGGATGGTCATAGCCAGGGGCCTCGTGGAATGGACAGGTGACATGGACCTCAAGGAGAAATTTGTCAGGTACGACAGGACAATGCTTGTAGGGGACCCCAGGCGTTCAGAGCCCAAGAAGTACGGTGGACGCGGCGCCCGTGCAAGGAGACAGAAGAGTTACAGGTAGATCAAGCGATAACTTTATATATTTTTATTTTATAAAATTAAAGAGTAGAATGATTCAGTATGATTCCAGTAAGATGTTTAAGCTGCGGAAAACCGGTATCAGCCTATTTCAATGAGTATCAGAAAAGAGTGGCTGACGGAGAGGACCCCAAGGAGGTCCTTGATGACCTGGGTCTTAAGAGGTACTGCTGCAGACGAATGTTAATTTCACATGTTGAGACATGGTAGGGGACCGTAGGGTAGCTTGGTCCATCCTCCCAGCCATTGAAGAAGTTTCAGTGCTTTTCAACTGGAACGGGGATGGTCAGCACCGGAACGCTGGAGACCCGAGTTCAAATCTCGGCGGTCCCATCAAAACAATCCAAGAACCTCTATTTTAAGTTTTTCTTGGAGGCAATGAAATGGCGTCAAAAAAACTCACACGTTTTGAAAGGGCTAGGTTGATAGGTGCCAGGGCACTCCAGATATCAATGGGTGCAAGGCCCCAGGTTGATATTCAGGAGTCACTGGACCCTGTTGATATAGCCAGGAAGGAACTTGAAAAGAAGGTAATGCCACTGGATGTTAGAAGAGACAAATAAACTCTAATAAACCACTATTTTTCCATATAGAGTTTATTGTGAGGTGTTTTTGTGGAAAGTATAATTGAAGATGTTCGAGTAAGAAAAATTCTTGATAGCAGGGGAAACCCAACGGTTGAGGTTGATGTTATAACCTGGAACGGCTTTGGAAGGGCAGCGGCCCCCAGCGGTGCAAGTACAGGTTCCAGGGAGGTCACCGCCTTCCCATCAGGTGGGGTTGATGAGATCATAACAGAGGTTGAGGATATAATCTCATCAGAACTCATAGGAATGGATGCCGTTGACCTGCAGGACATAGACCTCGTTTTAAAGGAGATTGATGGAACCGAGAACCTCTCATCACTTGGGGGAAACACTGTGGTGGCCGTTTCAATGGCAACCGCCAGGGCGGCTGCATCATCATACAACATGCCCCTCTACAGGTTCCTGGGCGGCAACCTTGCAACCGCCATACCATACCCTCTGGGCAACATGATAAACGGGGGAGCCCATGCCGGAGAGAACGCACCTGACATACAGGAGTTCCTTGTGGTGCCTGTGGGTGCAGAGGACATAACAGAGGCAGTTTTTGCAAATGCAGCAGTCCACAAGAAGATAAGGGAACTAATACAGAAAAAGGACCCCTCCTTCACGGGGGGTAAGGGTGATGAGGGAGGATGGGTGCCAAGCCTATCAAACCATGATGCCCTTGAGATCCAGGTAACAGCCTGTGAGGAGGTCACAGATGAACTCGGCGTTGAGGTCAGGCCATCACTGGACCTTGCAGCAAGTGAATTCTGGGACCCTGAACTTGAAAAGTACGTCTACAAACAGGAGAAGGTCCAGAAGGACACCGGTGAACAGATAGAGTTTGTCAGGGAGATCATCGAGACCTACGACATGTACTATGTTGAGGACCCATTCCATGAGGGCGACTTCGAGGGCTTCGCGGAACTCACATCACTTGTGGGGGACCGCTGCATCATCTGCGGTGACGACATCTTCGTAACCAACAGGGAGATACTCAGAGAGGGCATAGAGATGGGTGCCGCCAATGCAATAATCATTAAACCAAACCAGATAGGTACACTCACAGACACCTACCTGACAGTCAAACTTGCCCGTGAGAACCGTTACACCCCTGTGGTCTCCCACAGGTCAGGTGAGACAACAGATGATACAATAGCCCACCTTGCAGTGGCATTCGGCGCACCACTCATCAAGACAGGTGCCATAGGCGGCGAGAGGATAGCCAAACTGAATGAACTCATACGCATACAGGAAGAGATTCCATATTCCACCATGGCTGAACTGCCATTTTAACATCAAACTTACTGAGGTGATATATTGTCAGAACTACTGATACCACTAGACAAATACCTTGCAGCAGGACTGCACATTGGAACACAGCAGAAGACAGCTGATATGGAGAAATACATCTACCGTGTAAGATCAGATGGACTCTACGTCCTTGATATAAGGAAAACAAATGACAGGATAATAGCGGCCTCAAAGTTCCTTGCAAAGTATGAACCAGATGATATACTGGCCGTATCAACGAGGCAGTATGGGCAGGAGCCTGTCAGGAAATTCGGTGAGGTGACAGGTGCAAGGACAATACCAGGCAGGTTCATCCCGGGTACACTGACAAACCCCAACTATGCAAAGTTCATTGAACCACAGGTGCTGGTTGCCACCGATCCAAGATCAGATTCACAGGCAATAGTCGAGGCCAAACAGATAGGCCTGCCTGTCGTGGCACTCTGCGACACAGAGAACCTCCTTGGAAATGTTGACATTGCAATACCCGTCAACAACAAGGGTCGTAAGGCCATAGCCCTTGTTTACTGGCTCCTGGCAAGGCAGCTGCTCAGGGAGAAGGGTGTGCTCAAGGAGGATGAGGACCTGGATGTGCCTCCCACTGAATTTGAACTGAAAATTTAGAGTGGTTCTATGATAAGAAGACCTGCAGTGGCGGGAGCTTTCTATGAGCGGGACCCTGCAGCGCTCAGAAGGCGAATTGAGTGGTGCTTCAACCATGAACTGGGGCCAGGTGGCCTGCCAGTCAGGGGTTCCGCCAGGAAAATAAAGGGGGTGATCGCCCCCCACGCAGGTTACATGTACTCAGGACCTGTGGCAGCCCACGCCTACCATGAGCTGGTATCAGACGGTATACCTGAAACATTCGTGATAATCTGCCCCAACCACACAGGCATGGGGTCAGGCGTCTCACTGATGCAGAGGGGAGCATGGGAAACACCCCTCGGTGTCGTGGATATTGACAGTGAACTTGCAGAGGTCATTGTAAGGGAATCCGGTATCATTGATATTGATGGGACAGCCCACCTCGGAGAGCACAGCTGTGAGGTCCATGTACCATTCATCCAGTACTTCACAGATAAATTCAGGATAGTCCCCATCACCATGTGGATGCAGGACCAGGAGACAGCCACAGACGTTGGACATGCAGTGGCTGCAGCTATTGAGAGGACAGAAAGGGACGCGGTTGTCATTGCAAGCACCGACTTCACCCACTACAGCCCCGCCGATGTTGCCGGATCAATTGACAGCAGGATAATTGAGAGGATAACCGAAATGGATGATACAGGTATGTACGGTGTTATCACAGAACTCAATGCAACCATGTGCGGTTACGGGCCAGTTGCCGCCAGCATCACAGCATCCAGGATGCTCGGAGCCAGTGAGTGCAGGCTCCTGAAGTATGCCACGAGTGGTGATATAACAGGGGACCAGAGTTCAGTTGTGGGCTATGCCTCCCTTGTCCTGAGAGGCTGAAGGTGAAACCTTGAAGTCACGGGCATCAGCACCTGCCAAGGCCATTCTTTTTGGTGAACATGCCGTTGTATATGGGAAACCGGCGATTGCAGCTGCAATAGATAGAAGGGTGACCGTAACCCTTGGGGATTCATCTGAAAACCGGGTTACCATACCATCCCTGGGAGTTGATTTCAGGTCCGAATCCAGCCCAAGGGGAGGTATTCTTGACTACGTTGGGAAAACCCTCAAACTCTACCATGACGGGTCACCACTCAGTATCCAGATCGAAATGGAGATACCGGTGGGGTCGGGCCTTGGCTCATCAGCAGCACTCACAGTTGCACTCATAGGGGCCCTTGATGAATACCATGGAAGGGAATCAGAACCTGAGGATACCGCTGCGAGGGCCCACAGGGTTGAACTAGAGGTCCAGGGAGCCGCAAGTCCCCTTGACACCACAGTGAGCACATATGGCGGTCTGGTGTACCTTGACAGTCAGAGGAATGTGGAAAAGGTTAATGCGCGGCTTCATGATCTTGTAATAGCGCACCTGGACCATTCAGGTGACACTGCAGAGATGGTTGCAGGAGTCGCGGAGCTCCGAAGCAGGTTCCCGGATGTCATGGATGGAATCATGGATGCGGTTGAGATGATAACCCTCAGGGCCTACAGGGCACTCCTGAGTAACAGCCCGGAACCCATAGGGGACCTCATGAACATAAACCAGGGGCTCCTTGACGCCATGGGCGTGTCCACAGGGGAACTTTCAATGATGGTCTATGAGGCCAGAAGTGCAGGTGCAGCCGGCTCCAAAATCACAGGTGCTGGGGGAGGCGGGAGCATAATAGCATACTGCCCTGGCTGCGCAGAAGATGTTGCTGAGGCCCTTAACAGGAACTGGAATGCAATGAAGGCCAGGTTTTCAGAAGAGGGCCTGATCAGGTAAAACTTCTTATCACTTAAAGGGGCATCTTGATGATCATTCTCAAGGTAGGTGGAAGTGTAATTACCAGAAAGGACTCTGAGGAACCTGAAATAGATTCAGAAAACCTTCAGAGGATAGCCTCAGAGATTGCAGACGCTTCACCATCATCACTTATGATAATACATGGGGCCGGGTCATTCGGCCACCCATTCGCAGGAAAATACAGGATAGGATCTGAAATAAAGGATGAGGAGGAATTCAGAAAGCGGAGATTTGGATCCGCACTCACACAGAACTGGGTCAGGAAACTCAACACACACATCTGTGATGCGCTCCTTGATGAGGGAATACCGGCGGTCTCCATGCCCCCATCAGCATTCCTGAGGGCAGAAAATGGCCGCATCCGGGATGCTGATCTTTCAATGATAGAATCCTACCTGGAGGAGGGGATGGTCCCTGTAAGTTACGGTGATGTGGTCCTTGACTTAAACACCAGCGTTAGGTTCTCTGTGATATCAGGTGACCAGCTCATAAACCACTTCTCCATCAGGCTAGGGCCAGAGAGGGTCATACTGGGAACGGATGTGGACGGAGTTTACACCAGGAACCCAAAGAAATACCCTGATGCAAGGCTTCTTGATGTCATAGGATCCCTTGATGACCTCGAATCCCTTGATGGGACAGTTAATACTGACGTTACAGGTGGAATGGTTGGTAAGGTGAGGGAACTCCTTGTACTCGCAGAGAGGGGTATAGAATCAGAGATAATAAATGCAGGTGTACCTGGAAATATCCTGAGGGCCCTCCGTGGAGAGGCTGTGAGGGGCACCAGGATCAGAAAATAAATCATTCATATCACGATCATAACCTGATAGTTCAGGGTTACACTTAAGGGAAAATTTGAAGGCCAGATCATAACGATTCAGATCATCAATTAAGGAATAAGACACGATCATAACCTGATAGTTCAGGATTATCAATTAAGGGAATTTGAAGGGCGTTAAAATGATTTCGGATAGAAAACTGGAGCATTTAATCCTGTGCACAAGCTGTGACGTGGAGTACAGGAAGAGCACAGGCTTCGAGGAAATTGAAATAGTTCACAGGGCCATACCTGAGATAAACAGGGAAAAGATAGATATAGGCCTGGATTTCCTGGGTAAAGAGCTTTCATCACCCATAATGATAAGTGCAATTACAGGCGGGCACCCGGCAGTCCTCAAAATAAACAGGGAACTTGCAAGGGCCGCAGAGGAACTTGGAATTGCACTTGGACTTGGAAGCCAGAGGGCAGGTATTGAACACCCTGAGGTTGAGGAGACCTACGCCATAGCAAGGAAAGAGGCCCCATCAGCGATGCTAGTGGGAAACATTGGAAGCTCCCACATCGAATATGCAGAGAGGGCTGTTGAGATGATAGATGCAGATGCACTTGCAGTGCACCTCAACCCCCTCCAGGAGTCAATACAGCCAGGAGGCGACGTGGACTCAACAGGGGCCCTCGAATCCATATCATCAATTGTGAAGTCCATGGATGTCCCTGTAATGGTCAAGGAGACAGGTGCAGGCATATCCTCGGAGGACGCCATAAAACTTGAAGCATGTGGGGTGGCGGCCATAGACGTTGCAGGTGCAGGCGGAACCAGCTGGGCCGCAGTTGAAACCTACCGTGCAGACGACAGATACCTGGGTGAACTGTTCTGGGACTGGGGAATACCCACCGCTGCAAGCACCGTGGAGGTTGCAGAGTCAGTAAATGTACCGGTGATTGCATCAGGGGGTATACGAAGCGGACTTGACGCTGCAAAGGCCATAGCCCTAGGTGCAACAATGGCTGGAATAGCACTCCCGGTACTTGAAGCTGCAGGCCAGGGTTACAGGGCTGTTATAAGGGTAATTGAAAGGTTCAACGAGGCACTTAAAACCGCTATGTACCTTGCAGGTGCAGAAACACTTGACGATCTTAAAAATTCACAGGTCATAATAATGGGCCGAACAAGAGAATGGCTAAATGAAAGGGGCTTTGAAACAATAAAATACGCCAGGAGGTAATAATTTGAGCGTAGAAGTAATAGCGATCGGCGGATACGAGGAAGTAGGTAAGAACATGTCCGCCGTTAAGGTGGGGGATGATGTTGTAATATTTGACATGGGGATTCACCTTGACAGGGTTCACATACATGAGGACACAGACATTGCAAGGATGCACAGCCTGGACCTCATAGAGAGGGGTGTCATACCCGATGATACACTCATGAAGGACGTTGATGGAAAGGTCAGGGCAATAGTGTTCACACACGGCCACCTGGACCACATAGGGGCAGTTGCAAAGCTGGCCCACAGGTACCAGGCCCCCATAATAGCAACACCCTACACAATAGCACTCATAGAGAGGACCATAAAGGCAGAAAGGAAGTTCAATGTCCTCAACACACTCCAGGTCCTCAATGCAGGGGAGAAGTGCCAGATATCCCCTGGGATAACACTGGAGTTCATACAGTCAACCCACAGTATACCACAGTCAGTTATAGCAGCACTCCACACACCAGAGGGTATAATAGTCTATGCACTTGACTTCAAATTCGACGACCACCAGAAGATATCACCACCACCGGACTACCACCGCCTCAGGGAGCTTGGAAGGAAGGGCGTCCTTGCAATGATAGTTGAAACAACCAGGGCCAACGAGAAGCAGGAGGTCAAGACACACTCAGAGAAGGTTGCAAGGATAGTCCTTGAGGATATAATGAAGAACCCCCTTGAGGAGAGGAACGGGATGATAGTGACCACATTCTCCTCCCACATGGAGCGTATACAGGCCATAAGTGACATAGCATCAAAGAGCGACAGGCAGATGCTCCTCCTTGGAAGGTCAATGGAGAGATACTGTGGACTCGCAGAGGCCATGGGCATACTCAAACTCCCGGAGAATGCCAGCATATATGGAAGCCCCAAGGCTGTTAACAGGGCCCTTGCACGTGCAGAGGCAAAGCGTGAGGATTACCTCCTCATCACAACAGGTCACCAGGGGGAACCCGATGCTCTGCTGCCCAGGATAGCCAATGCAAAGACCCAGTTCCGGATAAAGAGGGGTGACAATGTGGTGATATCAGCCCCTGTCATACCCAACCCCATGAACGTTGCAAACAGGAACCTCATGGAGCGTCGCCTGGCATCAAGCGGTGCAAGGATCTACACAAATGCACACGTATCAGGGCATGCAGGTAGGGAGGACCACAGGGACTTCATAAGGATGCTCAACCCCATGCACATAATACCAGCCCACGGAGACCTCAGCATGCTCTCGGCCTACGCCGAGATAGCAGAGGAGGAGGGCTACAAGCTGGGTAACGACATACACATCTTGAGGAATGGACAGGCACAGGTATTTAATGGAGGTATCCGATGACGGAAGTATTAGATATTCTCAGAAAGTACTCTGAAGTGGCCGATAAGAGGATAATGGAGTGCATCAGCGACATAACACCTGATACGCTCCTTAAGGCATCAGAACACCTCATAACAGCAGGTGGTAAGAAGATAAGACCTTCACTTGCACTCCTTAGCTGTGAGGCTGTAGGCGGAAACCCTGAGGACGCTGCAGGGGTGGCTGCGGCCATAGAACTGATACACACATTCTCACTCATCCACGATGATATAATGGATGATGATGAGATGAGGCGAGGGGAACCCTCAGTCCATGTCATATGGGGTGAACCCATGGCCATACTTGCAGGGGACGTCCTCTTCTCCAAGGCCTTCGAGGCCGTCATCAGGAACGGGGACTCAGAAAGGGTGAAGGATGCTCTTGCGGTGGTGGTTGACTCATGCGTTAAGATATGTGAGGGTCAGGCCCTTGACATGGGCTTTGAGGAGAGGCTGGATGTCACAGAGGATGAGTACATGGAGATGATCTACAAGAAGACCGCAGCCCTCATTGCAGCAGCAACAAAGGCAGGTGCCATAATGGGTGGTGCATCAGAGAGAGAGGTTGAGGCCCTGGAGGACTACGGTAAATTCATCGGCCTAGCATTCCAGATACACGACGACTACCTGGATGTGGTGAGTGATGAGGAATCCCTGGGCAAACCTGTGGGCAGTGACATAGCAGAGGGCAAGATGACCCTCATGGTTGTAAAGGCCCTGGAGGAGGCATCAGAGGAGGACAGGGAGAGGCTCATATCAATCCTTGGATCAGGTGATGAGGGCCGTGCTGCTGAGGCCATAGAGATCTTTGAACGCTACGGTGCAACCCAGTATGCCCATGAGGTGGCCCTTGACTATGTGAGGATGGCCAAGGAGCGCCTTGAGATACTTGAAGACTCAGATGCAAGGGACGCACTCCTGAGGATAGCTGACTTTGTACTTGAAAGGGAACACTAGGTGATGATGGTGGAGGACCTCGTCTACCGCTACGCACTCATGAATGCTGTTAAGCATAAGGGAAAGGCAAACCCGGGCGCTGTCATGGGGGCCGTTATGAGCAACGAACCTGAACTCAGAAAGAGGGCCCCCGAGGTCAAGGAGGCTGTTCAGGCTGCTGTTGAGAAGGTTAACAGTTTAACACCTGAAGAACAGCAGAGTGAAATGGAGAGGCTAGGCCTTGAGATCAGGGAGAGGAAGCAGAAGAAGAGACAGGGACTCAGGAACCTCCCTGATGTTAAGGGTGAGGTTGTACTGAGGTTCGCCCCCAACCCCAGCGGACCACTCCACATAGGCCATGCAAGGGCAGCCATCCTCAACCATGAATACGCCAGGAGGTATGATGGCAGGTTAATACTCAGAATCGAGGACACCGACCCCCGAAGGGTTGACCCGGAGGCCTATGATATGATCCCCTCTGACCTGGAGTGGCTTGGTGTTGAATGGGATGAGACCATCATCCAGAGCGACCGAATGGAGATCTACTATGAGTACACAGAGAGGCTCATAGAGAGGGGCGGGGCATACGTATGCACATGCACCCCCGAGGCATTCAGGGAATTCAAAAATGAGGGGAAGGCCTGTCACTGCCGTGACCTGGGGGTCAGGGAGAACCTCCAGCGCTGGAGGGAGATGTTTGAGATGCCAGAGGGCTCAGCGGTTGTGAGGGTTAAGACAGACCTCCAGCACCCCAACCCAGCCATAAGGGACTGGGTTTCAATGAGGATAGTGGAGGCCGAACACCCCCGCACAGGCACCCGCTACAGGGTGTACCCCATGATGAACTTCTCGGTTGCAGTGGACGACCACCTCCTCGGGGTGACCCATGTCCTAAGGGGCAAGGACCACCTTGCAAACAGTGAAAAACAGGAGTACCTCTACAGGCACATGGGCTGGGAGCCCCCTGTATTCATACACTACGGGCGCCTTAAGATGGATGACATTGCACTGAGCACATCAGGGGCAAGGGAGGGAATAGTCGAGGGCAAATACTCTGGCTGGGACGACCCTCGCCTTGGAACCATCAGGGCCATCGCAAGGAGGGGTATAAGGCCTGAGGCAATAAGAAAACTCATGGTTGAGATCGGTGTCAAGATAGCGGACTCCACCATGAGCTGGAAGAAGATCTACGGCCTCAACCGCAACATCCTGGAGGAAGAAGCCAGGAGGTACTTCTTCGCGGCAGACCCTGTTAAGTTTGAAATAAAGGGGCTGCCAGGACCCATCAGGGTTGAAAGACCCCTGCACCCTGATAAACCAGAACTGGGTAACCGCATCCTCGAGCTGCATGGGGACGTGTACCTCCCCCACGGGGACCTCAGGGAGGGTCCTCTCAGGTTAATAGATGCTGTTAACGTGATCTACTCTGATGGTGAACTCAGATACCACAGTGAGGGCATCGAGGAGGCAAGGGAGCTGCAGGCAGCAATGATACACTGGGTTCCAGCTGAATCAGCCCTCAAAGCAGTGGTCGTGATGCCTGACGCCTCAGAGATTGAGGGTGTCATTGAGGGAGATGCCTCAGAACTTGAGGTTGATGATGTGGTACAGCTTGAAAGATTCGGGTTTGCCAGGGTTGATTCATCAGGGGAGAGACTGGTATTCTATTATGCCCATAAATGAATGGGAATCTCTTTTCAACCATTTTTTGAAGGCCTTTCCAGTGGACAGATTAAACAGTTAGACATCGAAGACGCACGGCTTGTCTGTGAGCGAGATCGTCTTTCAGTGGACAGATTAAACAGGTAGACTCTACTGGGAGCACACATAAATTTAATTATAATGGCGAAAAGATCTGAAACTGTCAGTAGCTCTTCGGGTTCACACTTCGTTCTGGGGGGTAATGATGAACAGACTTGAACTTGCCAGGAAGTTTTCAGAGTCACTGAATTATCCTGAAATAGAAAAAATAATCCTTTTTGGGTCCGTTGCCAGGGGGGATGATAGAGAGGGCTCTGATATAGACATAATCATAATCTCCACAAAAAAAACTGAAATAAAGGATAAGGTCATAAGGAAGGCGCGCGATATACTCCTCAGTACAGGTGTCCATATCTCAGTTAAGGTCATTTCCCCTGAGGAATACAGGCTTCTGGGGGACACCCATTTCATCTCCAGAATAAGGAAAGAGGGTGTGGTGCTTGGGTGATGAGGAAATTTTGATGGAAAAGGCAGTCAGGAAACTTGAGGCTGCCAGAACACTGTGCGAACATGGATTCTATGGAGATGCTGTAAGCAGAGCATACTACGCAATGTTCTTTGCAGCAAGAGCGCTGCTATCACGGAGGAACATTTACCCGAAGACTCACAGGGGATTGATTTCACAGTTTGGACTCAAATTCGTAAAGAATGGGGGATTCCAGAAGGAGATATTTGACATACTTCTGAGGCATATGAAGATAGGGAAGAGGCTGATTATGGCATTCTTTCAGAAATAGATCAGAAAGAAGCAATTATTATAATCAAAGGAGCATGGAAATTCGTTGAGGAATGTAAAACCTTCAGATAATAGCTTGTTGATTGCCCCAGGCACCTTTTATGAGAACTGAAACTGTTTTTTAGTCCCTCGGACTAAGGCTGCAGCTGTTTATACAGCAATTTTTATTAACTCCCGCAGACTACATGATAATATCATTCTTCTTCAGGGACCTACCTGAAATTAGTTTCTGAGAGGTTAAATCATGGTGACAGTAAACGAAAACTACCTGCTACTTAAAAGCAGTTACATATTCTCTGAGATAAACAGGAGAGTGGAGGACTTCCAGAGGAAAAACCCCGACGCTGATGTGATAAGGATGGGTATAGGGGATGTTACAAGGCCCCTCCCATCCGCGGTGGTGGAGGCCTTCCACAGGGCCGTTGATGAGATGGCACAGGAGGAAACCTTCAGGGGATATGGGCCCGAACAGGGCTACCCATTCCTCAGGGAGGCCATAGCAGAAAACGATTACGCCTCCAGGGGTGTTGAGGTTTCACCAGAGGAGATCTTCATAAGTGACGGTGCAAAGTGTGACACAGGAAACATCCAGGAGATCTTTGGACAGGACAATGTGGTTGCTGTAACAGACCCTGTCTATCCAGTGTACGTTGAGAGCAACGTGATGGCGGGAAGAGCCGGCCCCGCAGATGAGACTGGAAGGTATAGCGGTCTGGTGTACATTCCATGCACAGAGGAGAACGGATTCATACCAGCCCTCCCTGAGGAGAAGGTTGACCTCATATACCTCTGCTACCCCAACAACCCCACAGGAACAGCACTCACAGAGAAGCAACTCGCAGAGTGGGTTGACTATGCCAGGGACAGTGGCAGCATAATACTCTTCGATGCAGCGTACGAGGCCTACATACAGGAGGATGGAATACCCCACAGCATCTATGAGGTGGAGGGTGCAAGGGAGGTTGCAGTTGAGTTCAGGAGCTTCTCAAAGAACGCCGGCTTCACAGGTACAAGGTGCGCCTTCACTGTGGTACCAGAGGAACTGGAGGTCCCCGACAGTCAGGGAAGGATGCACTCCCTGAAGGAGCTCTGGAACAGGCGCCAGACAACAAAATTCAATGGGGTCTCCTACCCTGTGCAGAGGGCCGCGGAGGCCGTCTACACACCTGAGGGCCAGAGGGAGATAAGGGAGTCAATAGACTACTACATGGAGAATGCACGGATAATAAGGGAGAACCTTGAAAGTGCCGGTCTGAGGTACTATGGTGGTGTTAACGCACCATACATCTGGATAAAGACACCTGAGGGCATGGATTCATGGCAGTTCTTTGACATGCTACTCAACGAGGCAGAGGTCGTTGGAACACCAGGTTCTGGCTTTGGACCGAGCGGTGAGGGATACTTCAGACTGACAGCATTCAACTCCCTTAAAAACACCGTGAGGGCAATGGAGAGGATATCTGAACTCAGCTTCTAGGCTGGTTCTGAAAATATAATTTTTTTGATTATTTACCTTCATTAGGGACCGGTTTAAGATCTCGGGGTTCTGAAAATATAAATTATTTTTTGATGGAGATGTCTGGCTTCGTCTTTCAGAAAAAAATAAATTGGGGGGTTTAATTCATGGCAAGGTTTATGGCCCTGTAGGCTACGCTGGTCCCCATATTGAGGTCCCTCTGGACTATCGAGCTGCTTTTGGTTTTTGTCCACCGTGACCAGTCGCTCTTTCCATTGAGGTAGCCCCTCTGCATGAGGCTGTAGATGTCCCCTGAAACGTAACTTATTCTGGGTGCAAGGTACGTGGCCTGTTTTTCGTAGCTGTTGTGAAGTGTGGATGACTCTCTACTTACACAGTGAGGCGCTGAAAAAGTGTCTATGATATAGTGACTTGCAACACCAAAGCAGTAACTGGCATAACTGTAATTCTTGCTTCTGTAGGCGCTTCTACCCCTGTCAAGCCATTTTTTAGCCTCTGTAAAGCTTCTTGGGAAGCTGTGTCTCACAGTGTCATGGAACTTTTCGTCAGGGTCATTGGATCCGTCGATCATGGCGTTAATGTTGATCTTTGATCTCTTGGATGATGGGAGCTTCTCATAGATGGCCTCTGCGGCGTCATAGTGGGTGACGGTCTTCCATGCATAGGAGCAGGGCATCAGCATGAGGACGAGAACGAGAATTAATGACACACCCCTCTTCATTTTAAAACCTCCATGAAATATGAGGTATTTACATGTATAAATTTTTTCTTAACAGGGTGTGATGATATAAAAAATAGAAAAATAGGGGGTTACTTTCCTGCTCCGCCCCTGAGGAATCCAAAGGCCACAAGTCCAGCAGCCACAAGGACACCCATGATACCATAGACATACCATGAGGAGTCAGAGCCGCCAGAATGGGAGGTTGCATTTGTAACCTCATAGGCCTTCTTACCCTCTGTTGCAGGTTCCTCTGAAACCTCAGATGCTGCACTCACATCAGCCGGTGAAGCACTGTAATCAGCACCAGGTGTGTAACCTGAATGCCCTGCGGTACCCTGGGAACCTGAGGGTAAACCACCGGTTGAACCACCCGTGGAGCCACCGGGTATAACTGGTACACCACCCTGGTTTCCGTTCTGGCTTCCGCCATTATTCACCGGGATGAGATCTTCACGTGTCCTGTTTGCTGGGATGCTGAATATGTACTGGAGCGCATTCATGGACCCTGTACCCCCTGAGAGGAGTATGTTGAGTTCTTCCCTGTTTATGAATCGCTCAGCCGCTTTACTGACCGTCGGCAGGGATATCAGGTTAGGTGATGAGTAGTCGTGCTTGTAGAGCCTGATGTATTCCTCGTACATGTTGGATCCGGCTGCGAAGCGTGGGCCCTGCCAGGTGATGATTGCAACCCTTCCTGTGTTGGTCTTCTCATCCCATACCACTATGTAGCCCACCATTCCATTCATACCGTCCCCTGTCTCGAGCCTTGTCTCCTCACTTGTCAGCCTCTGATTGGAGTAGGTTCCCTGTCCAGCTGAAACCCCCAGGAGCATGAAGAGGATGTCATCCTTACAGTTGTCCAGCGTTGTGACGTAGATGTACTTCTCGTTCTCACCCTTGGGGTAATTCTGGAATATGTAGTCTGCTATAAGGTAACCTGGTGAGCTTCCACCACAGACATGGTTGTGGAAGAGCCAGCCCATGAGGACGTCGAATGGCGGATCATATGGGAGCACATCCTCTATTATGTAATTTGCTGAACTCTGAACAGTGAATGTTCCTGTTGTGAGGTTGTAGTACATTGACCTGATTATCTTCTGGGTCCCGTTGATTAGGCAGAAGTCAAACTTCAGCTGACCCCAGAGTGGTGCATGGACAGGCAGGAGTGTCTTTCTGCTTAACCTTGATCCCAGCACATCGAATATTCCATCCCAGACCGCGCCTGTGTCCTGGCCGTTGATCCTCACATAACCTGCGGATGTCAGCACGAAAAGGTGATAGTCATCCTTTTCAAGGTTTATACCCATTGCCCTGAAGAGCTCCACGGCTTTCTCGGCTGCAAGGCGCCCGATGTTCTTGAGGTCGCTGTAGGTGAGGTTTCCTGTGCTGTATGTTCTGTTTGCGGGTGTTGCGTTCACGAGGTTTGTCTGGTTCAGTATGTAGTTGAGGTCGAGTCCGGCTGCACTGATGGTTGTGTTACCCTTGGTGGGTTCATATCCCATGATATAGTTGACCTGGTCCTGTGTGAGGTTGTCGAATGCGTAGAGGATCTTCACAAGTGATTCGGGACTTGTTGTGAGTTTTTTAACTGCCCATGCATTGAACTTGAGTTCAGAGACCGCTGTGGCTTTTGTTTCCTGTTTGTATTTGTTTATCAGTTCCTGCTGACTGTAGGCCATTATTATGAGGGTTCCTGTCTTTGTCTTTGAGTTCCACCTGATGAATCCAACAATATTGGTGTCCGCCGTTGTGTTGAAACCAACGTAGGCCCTCTTACCGGGTGTTGCGTCCATGGCGTATATGAAGACATCATCGTCTGATCCACCGGGCACACCAACAACCTGGTAACTGACACCCTCCAGTGGAAGTCCGAATTCATTGGTTGCAGGGTAGTATTTTAGGAGTGTCTCTATCATTGCATATCCGCTGATGGTACCGAGGCAGACGTGTCCATGGAATGCCGCCTCCCTGAGTATGTCAGGTGATAGTCCTATTGCCCATGCGTTGGCAAGGCTTGCTATGGGGAATGTGTCGCTTCCGAGTTTTTTCTGGAGTGCCTGGTACTGTGTGAGTGTCATGTTCTGTGACACGGTTCCAATGTAGATGGGTGTCATGCTGGCGTTTTTGAAGTATGCGACTATGAGGTCGTTCCCCTTCCTCACGACGAATGCGAAGTCCAGGGGGTCTAGGCGTGTTTTTCTGAGCATCAGGAGGTTACCCTTCCCATAGCTCACCCTTCCGCGGGCCTGGTTGAGTATACCCTCAAGGACATCCTCTGTGGTCTGGTTCCTGTAGTAGGATGTCCCTGCAGTTGTTATAACCAGTACATCACCTGTTTTTGTGAAGTTCAGGATCTGGTCAGCCTTCCTGGTGATCTCCCTTCCCAGTCTGTAGGGGTCTGTGGCGTTCATCTTGAGGGGGAGGTAAGCGGCGTATTTTGTCCCGTAATTTGCCAGCTGGAATGTGTGTGAGAGTTCCCTGTAGCCGGGGGCCCTGATCTTTATTGTGAACCTTGTGGTGTTTGTGATGTTCCCGTAGTTGAAGAGGATCTTTGTGATGTTGGCTGCCGGGTCAAAGGTCCTTGTGAAGTTGATCCTTGTGCCGTTTTCGTCTGTGAGTTCCTGTATGTCAGGGTTTATCTGGCCGTTGTCGTCGGCGTACTCGTACTTTACATCCACCCCCACCTCACATGCTTTGTCCACTGCGCTCACTGAACCTGTCAGTGTTACGGCAATGAGAAGTGCAATGAAAGCAATGAAATACTGTCTTCTCATCAAATTTTCACCTCCTTCAATTCTTTCATAAAAAATAATGATATTACTAACATATAAATTTTAGTTATTACTAAATTGAGGTAGTAATGGCCAAAAATAATACTCAATTCTGCATGGTGATGGAGTATTCGGTGTGAGAATGAAAGACGTTTAAATGGTTTAAAAATATTAAAAATAAAAAGGTGTTTGGAGAAGACGTTTAATGCCTTTATTTCTTTCTTTCTATCCTGATTGAGATTGGGGGTTCAATTTCCTTCTTGCGGATAACCCAGATCGCGGCTCCAAGCACAATGAGGATTATAAGCCATGCGGGTATCACTATGACGGTATCGGATGTCTCTATGGTTTTTGTCTGGTGGTAGCGGCCATAGTTTATCTCTGTCTTTGCGATGTAGGGTCCGAATTCTATCCAACCTGGCTTCCAGGTCTCAACCAGTGTGTAGTTGTCCTCAGGGTATACCACACCCTCGATGGGGACCCTCTGTGTCCCTGTTATACCGGTGAGTTCAATGGCCCCTGTCATGTTTGCCTGCACCGTACCGGTGTTTTTTAGGAGGTAGGTGAATTTACCTGGCATGAAGCTCAGAAGCACCTTGGGTGCGCTGTGGTCTTCAAGTTTCAGTGACTCGATTATTGGTCCCGGGAGCCCCACGTAGATGGGGACGACGAGTTCAACGCCCTGGACTATCTGGATGCCACCGGTAACATTCTGCACAGGAAGACCCTTTATGATGATGGCCCCTGCAGCGTCAAGGTAGTTTATCTTCCCTGGTGCATTCACTGTGAATCTGATCTTCCTTGACTCGCCGGGTTTCAGTTTGAATGACGTGTTGCCCTCTATTGTGATCCACTGGGCTATCCCCCTGTCGGAGTATACCAGGTTAACGCTGTCCATGAGGAGCCTCTTCTTTGTTACGTTGACGTTCACCTCTTCCTTACCAATGTTTCTCACTGTGATTTCGCCACTCACTGACTGTCCAGGTTTAAGGTTGTATCTGAAGTCTGCGGGTGAGGCCCAGAGTCCGGTTGCGATTACCGGTGCCGCTGATCCCAGGATGAAGAGAAATATAAGAATTGCAGTTAGATGTCTGGGTTTCATGGTTATCAACCTCTAGAAAAAGTTTGACGGTATTTATTAAATAGTTAATGAATGGAAAATGAAAAGGTATTTCTCCAAAAAAATAAAGTGGAGATGTTTAAGGTGCAGTGTTGTGTTTAACTGCGGTGTAGAGCAGGTTTATTGAGTATGCCCCGTCTTCTGTGAATGATGGCACCACGAGTTTCATGTTTGTTGTCCAGGTGGTAGGTGTACCTGATCCCTGGGCTGCCTTGTTCATGTTGTCGTATATCTTTATCGGTGAGGCGTATGGAATCTGGACATAGTTGTTGGCAACGTTGCTGTTTATTGTAAGGTTACCTACACCAATGATATCTGTTGCAGTTCCGCTTCTAAGTGCTGAATCAGTTGCATTGACATATAGGTCGATCTTAACGTTACCAGTGTTCTGTATCGTGAAGTCAGGGCTTGTACCTGTGGTTCCTGCACTTACTACTCCGAAGTTAACGTTAGGCACTACTATTGAAATGGCCTCTGGCACTGTGACGGTCACTGTCTGTGTTGCCGTTGCCGCATAGGATGGTGAGCTGTATGCACCGAGTGCCACCACAAACATCAGGGCAACCATAAGCGGGATTACACCCATTATTTTTTCCCTCATATTGTATCACCAGTAATTTTTAGATAAAATTAGTTGTCACAGCATACTATATAAATCTTTCGAGATTTGGTGACAGTGGAAACATATAATTAATGTATTTGTGACTATTTTCACAAAATCAGGTTGAGGTGTAGATAAGGGTCGTTGAGTATGTGCCAGGATCCGTGTAAGGGGGCACCTTTATGTACAGGCTGAGCTGGACACTCCGGGATCCCCACAATCCAGAATATTTCATTATCTCCTGGTTGGATTTTGTAAATGGCGTCGGGCTGAGACCTGGTGTACTGAACTTGAAATTGGAGAGGGGTATTTTGAGTGAACTGTTAGCGGTATTCACAAGGTCATCTGATGCCCTCACAGAGAGGGTATCACCAAAGGCGAGTATGTAGTCGACGGTTGCTGTTACAGCGTTCGGGTAGCTCCTCTCAATCCCATCGGGGGTACAGTGCCGAGGCTGATGGTGGAGGGTTCAACGGTTACTGATGACCCCAATGAGAGTGGCTGCACCACACCCCCACGGGGAGTTGAGGTGTTATTCACTGATGAATTGTTTTCTGTCTCATTGACCGCGGCTGCAGTGAAAACACCCATAACCAGCAAGAATAATGCCATAACCGGAATCATCGCGTTTCTCATAAGATCCCCAACCTACTGTCCATATAAAAGCGGGACCATTTATATATTTTTTGATTTTAATCGCAGAGGAGCACATCTGATGGAGCATCACCTGTTCAGATGCCTCAAATGGGAAATGCTATCCATGACATCCAAAAACATCTGATGAGTATCGCCTGTTCAGATGTGGTCAAGGACCATCCTTCTCCTCTTATGCCTCCGGAAGTCCAGTGACGTTGAGACACTGCTGAGGTACTTCCTGCTTATCTCCGCAGCCCTCAGTATTTCATCATCTCCTGGCCTCCTGGCACCCAGGCTGTTGTTGTAGCCGACATAACCTGTTATTCTGTAGGGGACGTCCCACTCTGAGAGGAACTCTGCTATTTTTTCAATCTCATCAACATCCACGATTCCAGGGACAAGGACAGTTGAGACCTCCAGTTTACCTGAACCCGCGAGTTTCTCTATGCACTCAAGAACCGCCTGGTTGGATCCCCCTGTGAGCTGCACGTGTTTCTCATCATCGAGTGCCTTGAGGTCAACGTGGACCTCATGGAATGCGCTCTCCCTCAGGATTTCCCATCGTGTGCCGTTGGTTGAGATGGTCACATGGAGGTCCCCGCTGAGGGCCTCTGTGAGTTCAGGCAGGTCCATCTGCAGTGTGGGCTCACCACCTGCTATGAGCACCCTGTCTATACCCTCCTCTGAACTGATCTTCAGGACCCTGTCTGCTATTCTCTCTGCATCGTACTCCCTGCAGCTCCTTGGGGTGAAGAAGCAGTACCTGCACCTGAGGTTGCATGTTGGAGTGAGCACCGTTATGATGTCGCTTACAGATATGTGTGATAGCTGGATATCCTTCACCTCGGGTATAATATGATCACTTACATGGGTGACTCATCCTTCATGGCTTCTGATGAGTCTCGGGTATATTATGATGTCACTTACAGATATCTCCGATGGCTGAAAAATTTCAACCCAAATTTACGGTTTATTGATGTTTTGGTATATATGTGGCGGTCCAGATCTGACATTTCTGACCATTTTTCCACACCATGAAACCAACTTCATTATACATCTATATTACGAATTTACCTTTCTCTGACACAGAAGTACTCAGATACCTCATCCTCAGATAACCTGTGCTCACGCCAGACCTCACACCCACTGCAGAGGCATTCATCATGGGGATCTATATCCCTGCAAATGGCCTCACCTGTGGAACAGTAGACCCCTGGAACCCGGTCGGTGTCCATGCGCATGGCACTGTCAAGGTCCTGCTGGGTTATGAGGAGCATTATCTTCTTCTTATCTGCCACGCACTGACTCCTGCTCTGGACGGGACACTCGAGGCAGAGGCACCTTCTGATGTTTTCCATACTGAAGTCAACCGGCATGCCATCACCGTAGCTGTATATGTGTCTGCTGCCACTTCATCTTTACCCCCAGCTCCGAAAAATTTTAATTAATAATCATGATAAACTGAATTTTTTCCAGAAAACAACATTTATTTAAAACTTTTGTCTTGTAACTTTTAGAAAGTGATATTAATGAAGGTGATCTATTTAATATTGGTAGAATGTGGTCAACCGGGGACTGATCCGGGAGACATTTCTACCGAAGGTGATCTAATGGCTGAGTTATATGAGAAAATGGTAAAAGAGGCCATGATGGCCCAGAAAGCCGATGTGGAAACCATAAAAAAGAACAGGGGAAAGGAGTTTAAAATAAAGGATACAAAGGCCTACCTGGACGTTGTGCAGGACATGAAGGCTGTGGGAGAGCAGAGCGAGGCGGTGATAAACCTGCACAAGGACTCAGTGAAGGCCCACTATGAGATACTTGACAGCCTTACAGACACCATAAGACCGGAGGATGACCCCTTCGTTGAACACTACCAGACACCCGTGGTCCTGGAGATACTGAGGGACGAGGACACTGAATTTGAGAAGAGCCTTGAGGCATTCATAGATGCAATAGGAAGGGCAGAGGCCCTCATAGGAAGGGAGGCAATAAGAAGGTATGGGGGATTCTATGGACCAACCTGTGTGGTTGACTTTGCCCTCATGCCAGGAAGCACAAGCAACGTGGTGAACAGGATCCTCAGGGAGACAGATATACCTGAGATGCACAAACAGGCGATCCTCTCAGCAAAGTCATGGGGTATGAACACCTCCTATGGTATTGGAGAGGTATTCGCAAATGAGATCGAAAACGGGGCAACCGCTGCAGAGGCGGCAGAGAAGGAAATAGAAATGGTGAAATACATCTACCAGGAACCTGTTGAGGCACAGGCAAAACTCATGGACGATCATGGACACGAGTCCTTCGATGTGAGGGAGTACATGTCCCGCTACAGGAAGGAGATGGAGGGGACGGTGATGGCCGCCATTGATGATGGGGTGCACTACGGCAACATACTCACGGTGCCGGCATACTGCGTCGGTGACATATCACACCACATAGCCCAGTCCACCTACAACATGTGCAAGGATGATGTGGTGATGGCCATAATCGAGGCAACAACCGGGGTTATGGAAAGCACACTTAACAGTGCAGTCAGCTCATTTAGGAGCGAATATGATGTGCTGAGCCTTGCAACAGGTTCATCTGCATGTGCAGTTGAGTACATACTTGAACTCGACGGATTCAATGCAATCGGTGTTGTTGACCTCCTCACCAAGAGGTTCCACAACTATGTCCAGTTATATCCCACAAGGGGGGCTGCAGCAGAGCTCCACAACAGTGACTTCATGGACATGATATACCGTGGATGGACCCACCTGGATGAAGCAAGGAGGATGCTCAACGGAGGAGAGGGTCCACTTGAGCCAATGGTCGCTGGACATAAGGTTGACCTCTCACCGATACATGAAAACGAGGTTATAATGAACCCGCAGCGCTACACATACCCTGCCTGCGCAATAACCGTGAGGTTCTCAGCCCTCATGAGACTTGCCGATTACCCATGCCTCCTTACAAGTGAACCTGTAACAGCAACCCTCATGACCAACATAATCGCACTCCATAAGGAGAGCGCAGCATCACCTGCAAGGACCTGTAAGAACTGCGCAGCGGCAGCACTGGTGGACTTCAGGCACAACCACTGCCAGTGGAGAGAGGCTGTATAGCCTTAAAACACTTCTTTTTTCGGGTGATGGTATGAAATGCTATGTATGTGCAGAGCAGGGAAAGGACACCGATGCTGTGGCCATATGCATTGTCTGTGGCATGGGCCTCTGCACAGAACACGCAATACGCGAGGAAACCGAGGTATGGAGTGGCGGCTACCCCTTTCCGGCAGAGAAGGTTGGGGGTACCCTTCCAAGGATACTCTGCCCCTACTGCTACAACGTTATGAAGGAGGAATAGCATGGTATCCCTTACAAAAAGGTGCATCGCCGAGTTTATAGGGACCTTCATTCTTGTGTTCTTTGGTGCAGGGTCAGCCGCGGTAACACTGATGATAGCCTCTGGCGGCACATCCCCCAACCCATTCAATATTGGAATAGGGCTCCTTGGGGGACTCGGGGACTGGGTTGCAATAGGTCTCGCCTTTGGTTTTGCAATAGCTGCCAGCATATATGCCCTGGGAAACATCTCGGGCTGCCACATAAACCCGGCAGTCACCATAGGGTTATGGTCTGTTAAGAAGTTCCCTGGACGTGAAGTCATACCCTACATCATCGCACAGCTCCTTGGAGCTGCATTCGGGAGCTTCATATTCCTCCAGTGTGCAGGTATCAGTGCAGCCACCGTTGGTGGGCTGGGGGCAACAGCACCATTCCCGGGGATAAGCTACTGGCAGGCAATGCTTGCAGAGATAGTTGGTACATTCCTCCTCATGATCACCGCAATGGGTGTTGCCGTTGATAGGAGAGCCCCCAAGGGCTTTGCAGGGATAGTTATAGGGCTCACGGTTGCCGGTATAATCACAACACTGGGCAACATAAGTGGAAGCTCACTGAACCCGGCACGTACCTTCGGCCCCTACCTCAATGACATGATCTTCGCAGGCACTAACCTCTGGAACTACTACCCCATCTACGTCATAGGCCCCATTGTGGGGGCGGTTCTTGCAGCACTCACCTACCAGTATCTCACATCGGAATAACCCAACTTTATTTTTAGGAGATAAAATATCATAGACTAACAGGTCGTGTCGGTAAGTTAGGGAAGGCCTTTTTACTGAAGGTTAATTTCCTTTAGAATGGCGGTACTTTAATACCGCCACCCACAATGTGTACGATAATAACGCCCTTCTGAAGGTTCAAAGATGAGATGGGGGCATCCATTGCCCCGGGAACCCCCGTACACTGTCCCGGCAAACCATGTAATAAACCTTCCACCAGTTAAACTCCTCACCATGCCATTCAACCCTCATCTTTAACCGATACTTTTTTTGCTTGCTGTATTTTAATGATGCTTTTTTCTCAATCTTTTGAATCAGTTACTGGTTTGATTATGGTTAACACTGTAAAGGCGATATATGCGGTGGCGGTTACTGTAAGCGCGACGCATGCGGTGCCCACAACATTTTTGTTGATGGGTGTTTCTGTGATGATGGCGTTTGTTAAACCTATGAGGTTGAATCCCAGTGTGAACAGGGCGCTGATCAGCAGTGTCCCGGTAAAGTCATGGTCATAGCATCCACCCGTGTCTATGATAACCCCCTTCAACCCAGTCATGAACAGCATAACAATGACATCTAAAATGAGAATATAGGCTGCTGAATCAACAGGGTCCCCCTGATACAGCATAGAAGAATAGGGCCAGTCATCCCCCTGCAGCCACCCTGATAGAACTATAGCCGCAGTTATGGCAAAAACTGCCAGTAACGTTAATATAAACCTTTTATATTTCATAACTTTTCTCCTCTTAAAAAAATAATTGGTTACTGTTGTATTAACTAGGAATGTTGGAGTGTTTTGTGTTCCATGTGTTTGATGTATCAGCTGTTTATTTTCTCAATGTAGACGACTTTTATCAGAGGGAGTTCTTTATTTTTGAGTTCAGGTGTGGTTGTGTCCTCTGCAGGGTAGAAGTATTCACCATATGCTTTTATATGGTCCCCCTTTTTTATTGGGGTTGTTCCGGCGTAACTTAGGAGTATGTAGTCTGGTGTGGTGTTGATCTTGAGGGCAATGAAGGTTTCCTGTGGTTTGACACCGTATGATTCCCCCTTTTTATACACTGTTCCCTCAACCCAGACCTTCTGACCGTTGAGGGCGTATGGATCCTCCCTTGAAGTGGAAAGGTCAAGTGCACGGCATTCCTCCTTATATTTCACGGCTTCGGCGCCTGTTAAGGGTTTAGCGAGATCATCCCCACTGGATGGAAGGGGAATACCTGCTATAAGAAGCTCACTCACCCCATAACCCACAAAAAAGCCAGCAAGCAGACCAAGAATCAGAAAATGCCTTCTATCCATACTTTTCACCTCTTAATGGCTATGACTCTTAGTTCATAGTGCGGATCATAGACTCTGTACCAGCCCCATACTTCTCTGTAAAGTGGAAAAGTTCCAAATATTGTATGTATACCCCCTACAACCTCTTTGTGCCACCCACAGACCCACCGATATTCTACACGCACGTATACTTTCCTGTATTCCGTGTAGCTTGTGTGATATCTTCCTTTTATGTTTTCAATTTCTTCTGGCGATGGTTCTTCTGTGGTGTTTTCTGAGAGGTTATCTCCTGTTCCGTCCGCTGATGTGTTGTTTCCACTTATAAGTAGTGCCATACCACTGTATTCATCTTTAAATTCTTCAAGTGGTCTTGATATCTTCCCGAGGCTGGGGTCTGCCAGTGAAACTGTCTCATTATCCACATCTCTTATGACACTGTAATGACCGTCCATGTAGACTATCATCCCAGGTTTCAGGTTTTCTACAGAAACCCTCTTTGCGACTGCATTCACGCCTTTGGCCTTTGCTGCTTTGATGAGTCCCTGCATTGTTGTTCCGTCTTCTGTGGTTTCGGCGAGGTCTGCGAGCTCATCTTCGGTTGTGTTTATTCCGAGGTTCTGGAGTAGTGTGGCGAGTGCTGCCGGCCCGCAGGTGTAGTTCCTGGTCTGCATAACCACTCCTGTGGTGTCGGCTGTGATGTTATCGTCTATGGTGAACTCTGCTGGATCCGTGAAGTTCCCTTCAGGGTTATCTGCTGTGGATAGTTCCATGGGATCGGTGGGGCTGCTGCTGTTATCCTGCGGGGTTTCTGCGGCCGCAGCAGCGTTAAAAGATACCGTGAGTGTGAGGAGGATCAGCAAACCCCAAAGACACGACTTTCTCATCATTATCACCACCATAAATTGATAATAAATCTATAAGAAAAACTCATATATATATTACGGTTCACTTTTAATGTATTAACAGATGAAGGATCTTTCAGCATCACTCGGCTGGACTCTGGTGATAATCAGCAAATAGATATTAAAATTCTCAGAGAATCCCCCCAGTGACCATGCTGCCCCTTGAAGTACTGGACTGTTATATTGATATTTCCAGTGTCTTTTTCCGGATTTGATGTTATTGGCTCTTTTTCTCATGTAAAAGGCCGATGGCTGAGTGTCTCAATTTATTTT
Source organism: Methanothermobacter sp. KEPCO 2 (assembly GCF_041228365.1). Classification (NCBI taxonomy): domain Archaea; kingdom Methanobacteriati; phylum Methanobacteriota; class Methanobacteria; order Methanobacteriales; family Methanobacteriaceae; genus Methanothermobacter; species Methanothermobacter sp. KEPCO 2. The sequence goes on from NZ_CP166185.1 coordinate 213,921, forward strand.
TCTGGTGTTCAGCCTTGGGATTTTTACTGAAATCAGAAAATAAGGTGTATGTTCCCTGGAGATTCAGGGCATGGTAATTAACCGAATTATTATCCTGGAGACATGATTTCAATAACTAAAGGTTCCTTTTCATGGTAGCGAGCTGTTCTTCCCTTCTCTTGAGGCGTGTTGATAGGAGGAAGATGGTCATGGCGACAAACACAAGGAGGAGGAATGAATACCTGTAACCACCGGTTCCTCCAATGGATGCCACAACACCCCCAATCATGGCACCACCCACCAGCTGACCGGCACTTGAAAGTATATTCAGGAGGGCCTGGCCGGAGGCCCTGTGTTCAGGGGGGCCTCAGAAAGCATTATGTACCTCAGGGGGGCCCCTATAACTGTTATGAGGCCAAGGCCCATGAGAACCTCTGCCAGTATGAAGGGTCCCAGGGTGGATGATAGAAGGGCCATCATCAGGCACCCTGTTATAAGTATGAGGCTACCTGAGACCATCACGGTCCTCGACCCCACCCTGTCAAGCAGGAAACCGATAACAGGTGCCCCAAGGGCCATTGTCATCACAAATGGAAGTAAACTGAAACTGGCCATTGATTCTGATAGTGAAAGGGCCAGGAGGGCATAACTTGGTATGAAGACGATGGCCGACTGTGACAGGCCATTACCTGCGGATATTGCAGTTGCAATTCTGACCTCCCTTTCCCTCAGGAGGTCCACCTGTATTATGGGGTCCCGGGCACTGTTTTCAACACGCCATAGGATGGGTAGAAGTGCCATGGCGATTAAAAGGGGAAGTGACACGATTGGTCTTGTGATGCTTCCCGGGATATCTGCTGTGTCAAGCTGGTTTATGCCAATGGCCAGTGACGTGACAAGGGCTGCGAGTATGATGGTCCCCAGGACATCAAAACCACCCTCATCATCCTTAACCGTGACGGGGAGTATGAAGAATCCTGCTATAACAATGATGGCTGCCACCGGGATGTTGATGAGGAACAGCCACTCCCACCCGTAGGGGAGTATGAAACCTGCAAGCACGGGCCCTGCTATTGATGAGAAACCGAATACCGATCCGATGATACCGAGCGCCCTTCCGCGGCTCTCAGGGGGGAAAGTGTCCCCTATGAATGCACTTGCAACAGGGAAGATACCCCCAGCACCGAATCCCTGAAGTGATCTTCCGAGGATAAGAAGGGGGTATGATGGTGATAGTGCTGTTATGGCGGATCCCGCTGCAAAGAGGGTTATGTCAAGGATGTAAATGTTTCTCCGACCGTACCTGTCTGAGAGCTTTGCCATGACAGGTGTTCCCACCATGAAGAAAAGTATGTATGATGCAAACATCCAGGATGCAAGGCGGGGGTCCACATGGAATGATTTCTCGATTGCAGGAAGCGCCGGGCCGATTATTCCTATATCCAGCGCCCCCATGAAGACCCCTGCAAAGAGCAGCACCAGTATAATGTTCCTGCTTTTTGTGTCCATGTGAAATATTCAGTGTTCAACTGATAAATCCTTTATCAATTTCAGCGGGAAAAGAAGGTTTCTTGGAATTTTGTGGTTTAGGGATTGTGAAAAAGAAAGTTTGGGGATTTTTGAAAAGGAAAAGGTTTCAGCGAATTTCACTGGTTTATGAGTTTAAGTCCCGTGATCTCCGCTGTATTGGTGTCCAGTGCACGCAGGTCATCGGGGCTGAATTTCCTTATATCGTCGTGGCCTGCAAGCTGTGCCAGCATCTTGGCCTCCTCGGTCATGGACTTTATGTAATTGGCAACCCTTCTGGCTGCAAGGTCCACGTCCATCCTTTGCCTGAGGACAGGGTCCTGTGTTGCCACACCAACAGGGCACTTACCTGTGTAGCACATGCGGCAGGCACGGCATCCCATGGCGATCATTGCACCTGTACCGATGTAGACAGCATCTGCACCCATTGCCATGGCCTTGGCAACGTCGGCACCGCTCCTGATACCACCGGTTATGATGAGGTCAACCTCATCCTTGAGACCGATGTCATTGAGACCGTTAACTGCCTGCACAAGGGCTGCGAGGGTTGGAACACCTGTATGCTCTATAACAACCTCAGGTGCAGCACCTGTTCCACCCTCCATTCCATCAACTGAGATCACATCTGCACCGGCCTCGGCGGCGATCTGGACGTCCTCGTAGACCCTTCCAGGTCCAAGTTTGACAACGATCGGCACCCTCCAGTCGGTGACCTCCCTGAGGAGTTCTATGTGCTTTGCAAGGTCTCCCTCCCTTGTGGCGTCAAGGAAACGGGCAGGGCTGAGGGCGTCTGTTCCTTCGGGTATTCCACGGATCTTTGCAACCTCAGGGCTCACCTTCTCTGCCAGGAGGTGCCCACCCATTCCTGGCTTTGCGCCCTGACCTATCTTGACCTCTATTGCATCTGCCACGTTGAGGTAATCTGAGGATACACCGAAGCGGCCGCTGGAGTACTGTACCATAAGGTTATCTGCAAGTTCCCTTTCCTCAGGTAGCATTCCACCCTCACCTGTGTTGGCGCAGGATCCCACGAGGGATGTGCCCTTGGCCATGGCCAGTTTGCTCTCCTTGCTGAGGGCACCGAAGGACATACCTGCGATGAGCACAGGTGTCTGGAGGACCAGTGGCTCCTCTGCGAACCTGTCACCCAGCACCACGCTGGTGTTGCAGGGCTCCCTGTACTTGTCAACTGGGGGAATTGATGCCTGGGCAGGGAGTATTATTATATCATCAAAGTTTGGCAGCCTCCTCTCTGTACCGAATCCCCTGAGGACATATTTACCTGCCTTGGATGTGTACCTGATATCTGCGATTGTCCTCGGGTCCCATATGCTGCCTGCACCGGTTGGCAGGAGAACAGGACATGCTGCAAGACATGACCCGCACATGATACACTTGGTCTTATCGATCTCGGCATGGTCCTCCACAATCTCTATGGCGTCTGTTGGGCAGACGATTTCACAGGTACCGCAGAATACACAGAGCCCCTGTGTTGCTGCTGCAAGGTCTGATGATGGTGATGATGGTGTTATTGAGCTTGTACTTGGTTTTTTGATTTCAAAGCCCCTCTGGATGTCGTTCACGTACTCCATAACGTCGAGGGCCTCTAGGCATCCCTGTTCACAGGCAGCCACACATGCAGGTGTATCCCCTGGCTTTTCCATGCACTGCTGGTCGCACTTAACCATCCCATCCTCTGTGTAGGTTATGGCACCTATTGGGCACATGAGCATGCAGAGTTTGCAGCCCACACATGACTCCTGGTTGATCTTCACTGCACCGTTTTCCCTCTGGATGGCATCCCTGAAGCATCCCCTTGCACATGACGGGTCAACACACTGCTGGCATACGATTGCATGGTATCCTGTGTCCATCTTGTTGAGGAATATGGCACTTCTTCCGAGGACCTCCTCACAGGCCTCCACACACTTGTTACAGCCATCACATTTTTCAGGTTCCGTTAAGAGTATCTGCACCATTTAAACCACCTAACCGTAGAATGGACGTATCTCCTTGCGCTGTATTTTTTTGAATTCCTCTGGAGAGGCGTCTATTGAGTATCTGCTGAAGAGTGAGGATAACTTGTCCAGGTCGTCCCTTTCAGGGTCCATGACCTTTGCATTGGTTCCGGTTTCGAAGTCTCCACCAACGTATATGTTGCCGCCTATTATCCAGTCACCTATATCCTTACCGGTGTCACCGGTTATTATGAGGTCTCCGCTCAGCATGTAGAGACCTGCAAGGTCACCTATGTCTCCATCGATTATGATCACACCGCCCTTGTTGAGCTGCCCGATTCCGTCACCTGCGTCTCCATGGACGACTATTGTTCCGTTGTAGGTTCCGAAACCCACACCATCGTCTGCATCTCCGTGGACGATTATTTCCCCCGCGGTCATGTTGTTGCCAACGTATCTCCCGGTTTTTCCATGAATCTCTATCTTTGGTCCGTGGTTGAGGGCCCCAACGAAGTCACCGAACCTTCCACTGAGGATGAACTCTGCCTCCTCCCTTATCCCCACAACAATGGAGTCAAGTTCAGCGTTGCTCTCTATGCTGAATTTCTTTATGTTCTCCCTCAGCCCTTCCTTTATCTTCCTGTTGATGTCCCTTGTTGAGAGATCATCACCTGCGATTTTCATCTCCTGAACAGTCATCTAACATCCCCTGTTGTTTAATGTTCTTTGATGAACATTTTCCACATGTGATAATTTAAGGATTCCCATTTCTGGAAATCAGACATATACAATTATATATTATAATGAGATTACTATCTACTATACTGAGATCTGTAAATGGTGATGGTATGAAGACACTTGTGAGTAACCTGCGGGGAAGGTGCCTCTTTGATGTGGCTGTGAAGGCCCAGATAGATGGGCTGATATCGGTACAGACAGAGGACTTCAATGACACATGTCTCGAGAAATTCATAAAGGGAGGTATTATTCGGGTTGAAGGTAAAAACCCCATTGAGGCCGCCAGAAAGATAGCAGAGGTCATAAGGGGGGCTAAAAAGCATGGGGAGGTCTATGTTGCATTCGATGGAAGTGACCTTGGAGGTCTACTCTCATTTTTAGCCCACCGTGAGGGGGTGGATGGTATCTACACGTGCTTTGGGGATTCTGCGGTGCGTCTTCCCCCACTGAAACTTGACATATCCGATACCAGGCTCAGGATACTAGAGGTCCTTGAGGAGGAAAGCCTCAACGCGGTTTTAATTGCAAGGAAGGTCGGCATTTCAAGGGCTATGGTCTACAAGCACCTATCAGGTCTGATGGAAATGGGACTTGTGGAGCAGTCCCAGATGTTTGATAGATACTCCATTACCGATGCAGGTAAACTCGTTATAATCTAAGAGAGTTTATAAGTACAGTTTTACAAAAAAGGAGTTGGTTTAATGTGTTATAAATTGGTGCTGTTTTACAAAAAAGGTTGGTTTGAAGGTTGCGGTTATTACCAGAAAAATGTTTATTCCATGGGGTATCCAACCCTGAGCCTGTAGGACGCCCTCTCACTTATAAGCACAGTACCCGGCACAAAGAAGTCATCGAATTCCGCAACCTTCTGCTTCATACAGGGCTTCAACTCATCCTTGCTGGCATAGGAAGCACATTCATCACTCTCCAGTATACCCTTCCTGACAAGTTCAATGTACCTCATCTTCAGAGTTTCATCATCAAGAACGCTCATCATAATCACCAATATCTACTATATTCCAGCAATATATATATTTTTTGCAGTGCAATCTCCATGAGGTATAAGTATTTATACTACATTGGACAATACTATATACAATGTTCAGAAAAATAAATTTCTGGCATCATGATAAAAAAAGAGTTAAGGGGCCTGAAATGATTAAAAGACCTTTAAATTACAGTAAAAATGAGGATAAATATTCCATAATGTTAAAAACGGTTGTTGAACACCTCAGAGATCAGGGATACGATTTAAAGGTGAATAATGGTAAAAAGAAACTCAGACCACGTATGCTGAAGGGGTTCCTGCCTGATGTCCATGCCCTTAATGGCTCCGATGAAATTGTAGTTGAGATAAGCACCGATAATAGTGATATAAGAAAATGGAGAAGATTTGCATACACCGATGGCATCAGGTTCTGGATAGTTGCACCCTACCCAATTGCAGATTCTGTGAAAACCTGTGTTGAGACATTTTCAATACCTGCGGAGGTTTACGCCTGTAACGGTACCATGAAACTCAAGCGTGTACTGTAAATTTTTTATTAATAGGGGTGTTCATCATAAAAAGTTAAGCTTCACCATAAATTTTTTATTAATTCACACGGTATCTCGCAAAAGGTTTATATGTGGAGAACATAACTATTTCTATAAAAATTCCCTGATTACTGTGAGGTTGAGATGAGGTCTATTTTTATAGCCGCGGTTCTGATTCTTGTGGCATTGCAGATTCAGGGGGCATCGGCTTGGTCTGTAAAGAATCACCATGATATTGCAGGGGGGGTCTATCATGCAATGCCCTCTGATGTTCAAAACCGTCTGAGCCTTGATGAGATGAAGAATGGAGCAGACGACCCTGACACGGTTTTTTTTGATTTTGAATATCACGTATATCCATATAACCTTGAAAAGGCCAGGTTCTGGTTAGATCAGGGGAAAATCAGCTATGATTCAGGTAACTACAGTTATGCCAGCTACTGCTATGGTGTTGCAAGCCACTATATCTCTGATGGCATCTGCGGTCCACACACCTCCCCTGGATCCAGCAGGTACCTCCACACAGTCTATGAGATACGTGCAATGATGCTTGAACCTGTACTGGTCCCTGTCTCTGATGACCCTGAAATGGAGGCAATGAAACTCTGGAGTTCCTGGGTTTCCGAGGGTGACGACTCATGCATATCAGGGGCACTTGACCTGGCATGCAGTGCATCATATAAGGAGATCATGGAGTCCATAGGGTCATAATACTGGTTTTTCTCAAATTTTGAGATTTTAGTGGTGTATGGGCCTAATGGAGCTGCTTTAATACTTGTTTTAGCCAAATGTTGAGGCTATCCAGTCACCTGTGTAGTGTGTTATCACTATAATCAGGATTGCCACCATGAGATGCTCACCAAGCACCCTCCAGAGGGGCGCATTCTGTGACCTTGCAATATGTACACTCAGGATACCCAGAAGTAGAAGGCCCCAGATGACTGACACTGCAATCGCAACTGTCAGGTTAAGTAGAAGAACAGGTAAGAGGAATGTGATGGCAAAGACGAATTTGCTCATGAACGTTGCAATGGTGGACTCCCACACCTCAACTTCGCTGTGCCGGTTCTCAGACTCCTCGGCGATGTGTATACCCATGGCATCAGAGAAGGCGTCGGCTATTGCTATTGTGAGCACACCCCCAATCACCGCAAGCCTGGAATGGGTACCTGAATGGAGTCCCACCATAAGGCCAAGGGTGGTTATTATGGCCGATGTAAGACCGAAGCTGAAGCCGGTCTTTAATGAGTGTCTCATGGGTTTATTAGTCCTTTTTAATCATACTATGCTGAAGCCGGTCTTTAATGAGTGTCTCATAGTTATAACTTTATTATTTCATCATTATATCCAGCACGCCAGGTTTTGATTTCTTCTTCTGCCCTCCAAGGATTCCAGATTCGAGAAACTCCCTGTTGGCCCTCCTGTTGATCTCAGTGAAGATCATCCGGTAGGCCTGGCACTGATGGTCGACACCATCTATCCTCCGCACTCCATTCTCGACTGTTATGGCATTGTATGGGCAGCCACCGAGGCAGTATCTGTAGAATTCACAGTCACCGCATTCATCATCAACCATTTTTCTCCACTCATAGAGGGACCTGAGGGCATCACTTTCATTGAGATCCTCCATGGTGGGCCTATCAGATACGTTACCCATTATGTAATCCTTCATGCCAACGAAGCGATAACAGGGGTATATGTCCCCGTAGGGGTCAACTGCAAAGGTATTTCCCACACAGTCCGCGTGTGTGCACACAACACCCCTGCGGAGAAAGGCGCTCTTTGCAAAGTGGGCAATGTTCTGTATTTCGATTTCACCAAAGTGCTCAAGGTACCTCTCAAGGAGGTAGAGGAGGAGATCCCCGTACTCCTCTGCGGTTATGGCCCACTCCTCAGGGTCAGGGCTCTTGAGGGAGGGGAGGGCCGGGTGGAGCTTCATGTTCATCTTATTCTCAAGGAAGAACTCGAATATATCCTCCTTTCTTCTTATGGAGTAGGAGGTGAATGTGCTTATGAAGCTCACCTTCAGACCGTGCCTCCTGGCTATCTCATAGCCCTTCATGGTTTTATCGAAGTAACCATCACCCCTCTGGTGATCATTTATTTCTCGGGGACCATCAAGGCTTGAGCCGATGGGTATGCTGTACTCTGCAAAGAGCTCAGCCAGTTCGTCGGTCATGAGCCAAAGGTTTGTCTGGATGGCAAATGCGGGTTTTAGAAAATCGAGTTCAGTGGATATCAGCTGCAGGGTTTTCCTGTAAAATTCGTAGCCTGCAAGGAGAGGTTCTCCCCCATGGAAGGTGAATGTGGCGGGTTCTTTCCTGAAATCCCTCAGCCATGAAACCATTTCTCTCACTGTTTCAGTGTCCATCACCTTTGAGTCCCGGTCAACACCCCAGCAGTAGCTGCAGTCGGAGGGACAGTTCATTGAGGGGATGATCATAACATGGAATGCCATTCCATCACCTAATCAGCGGTTTCAAATACATGGCCACACCTTTCACAGACGATTTCCTTCAGGGACGTCCTTGACTTGTGCTCATCCATGAATCTTCTCTTAACAACCTTGTCCCTGCAGCCGCACACAGGGCACTCCTTCAGAAACTCCTCCATCTTCATGTTCAGACCTCTATTATCTCTTCCACCACATATTTACCGCCACAGGGACACTCCTCTATTCTGTCTCCAATGTGGTAGGGTGGTGTTCTACCTTCAACTTCAAGGGTTCTCTTAGCCCTGCAGAGGTCACAGTAAGCTTCGACTATCCACATCATGTAACCTAGATATATATGGTCTGATATATAAGGTTGTAAGGGGGTTGTTTTTTTGACTGAGAGTCCAGATTATGAGGTTGAACTGGAGGACGGTGACTTTGAGATAAGGCGCTATCCAGGGTACATACTGGCACAGGTGGATGTTGAGGGGAACTTCAGGGATGCGATGCTTAGGGGATTTTCCATCCTTGCAGACTACATATTCGGCAATAACAGGCGCAGGGAGGAGATTCCAATGACATCCCCGGTAACTGGAGTCAGACTGGGGGAGAAGATACCAATGGCAGCACCGGTTACAGAGGAGAAACTCGATGATGAGGGAGTTTACAGGATATCGTTTACCATGCCATCATCATACACCCTTGAAACACTTCCAGAGCCCAGTGACACACGTATAAGGTTCAGGGCTGAGAAGAATCAGAGGTTTGCGGTCTATAAATTTTCAGGAAGGGTGAATGAGAGAATGGTGGAGGAAAGAACTGGTGAATTCAGGGAGTGGCTCAGAAAAAATTCCATAAAACCCAGATCAGGATTTATAGTTGCCCAGTATAACCATCCTGCAGTCCCCGGTTTCCTGAGAAGGAATGAGATCCTTGTGAAGATATAAGTGGGGGATTCTGATGAATGAGATTGAAAGGAACCGTTACTTCCTGAAGGATAGTATAAGGAAGAGGATAGATTTTTCAAAAACACCCCAGAGCATGGGTGTGGCTGCACCACCATTCGAGAAGCCATGGCGAGAGGATGCTGAAATGATTGACCTCCCGGTACTTGACTGGGCCGAAATGGTGGATGCGAATATTGTAAGCTGCATAAGAAACCGTAAGAGCCGCAGGAGTTACACTGACAGGCCCCTGAAACTTGAGGAACTTTCTTTTCTTCTCTGGGCCACCCAGGGGATAAGGATGGTTGCAGGTCACAGCGCCTTCCGCACTGTCCCATCAGCCGGCTGCAGGCACACTTTTGAAACCTATCTTGCGGTCTTCAATGTGGAGGGCCTTGAGGTGGGTCTCTACAGGTACATACCATCGGTGCACCGGTTGCTGGTGGAGTACCTTGACGATAACCTCTCCCAGAGAATAGTGGAGGCGTCCTTCAATCAGCGCTTCACCGGAGAATCCGCTGTGACATTCATCTGGACCACGATACCCTACAGGATGGAGTGGAGGTATGGTCTTGCGGCCCACAGGGTGATCCTCATTGACGCAGGACATGTCTGCCAGAACCTCTACCTTGCCTGTGAGGCCATAGGTGCGGGTACATGTGCGGTTGCAGCCTATGACCAGGAGTACCTTGATGAGGTGTTGGGGGTTGATGGTGTGGATGAATTCGCCATTTACATGGCGCCGGTTGGAAAGGTTTAAAAAATTGAAGTGTGGTGTTACCTTCACCTTATGAGGAGCCACTAAAAAAATTAGATTTTCACGGATGATGGTAGCTGCATTTTTTTACTGGATGTGTGGGTCCTTGTAATCCCTGAGTACATTCTGAGGAGGTCCCTGTAACCTATTATTCCATTTTCAAATCGTACATAATTCGGTGCCCTCAGATACCTTCTCATGTACCTGTTGACATCGGCTGCAAGTTTCCGGTATTGGGTCCTTGAGAGGTAACCATGGAATGTGCTCTTAACACCAGGATTTGAGGGTCCCCTTACCTTCAGGTATCTTATGGGCCCGTTCATGTAGTCTGTTACCATGAGAAGGAATGTCTCTGGTCTGTAACCATTGTAGGTCCTTTTGAGTTTTCTGCCGTTTTTCAGGTCAGTGTGTATTCCATCAGCCACACGGGCCATAACTGCAGGGTCAATGCTGTGGTAGGCTATGAGTTTGCTGTTGTAGAATCTCCCATTCTTCTGGGTCATCCCGGGGGTTTCATTCAGGATTCTCATGATCTCCGATGCTATGAACCGGCACTTTTCTTCCCAGGAGGCACCGGGACAGTCAATGTTTGGCTGTATGATCCTGACACCTGCGGAGGTGAGGAACCTGTAGGGGTACCTGATACCTGCAAAGTACTTGGTGGAGAAGTTATCGTCCCATGCCCTCCTCAGCATGTAGGTATTTTTGAGGTTGAGTTTCCCGGTGTTTACGAATATCACACCCTTGGATGTGGTTGCTGCAAGTTTAGCGACTTCCCTCATTGCCCCCGGGCAGGAGGCTGCAAGGTAAACCGCTACTCCACCCTGAGGAGCGCAGCTTATTGCACGGCAACCCTCACCAGGTTTCGGGGCTTTGGGGTCCACTGTAACATTGTGTTCACTTTCGTTTTCAATGCAGCTCTTGATGAGGTTGAGGTTTTCAATATCAGAGGAGCTGTTGCCTGTTATGCAGTCTGAGGTGAGGAATATATCAACTGCCGCCGCGCCACTGATATTCACTGAAAAAAGGACAAGGGCTGTCATGAACAGTATAATTCCCTTTAATTGCAAACTATCACCTTTATAAACCTCTATTCGCGGCCCTTTAAGTAATTTTTCAGGAAGATTTATATAAGATGAGGTTCTACATATTAAGCCCCGAATTTTTTCTTATAATCCATTAATGGTGATAATTTGGTTCCTGAGATAAAACAGAAGTGTTTGATCTGCGGTGAGCAGTGGATTGATGGGAAGGATACATGTCCATACTGCGGAGGCAAAAATAAGACTGCAAGTATAGATTCCAAGAATGATCTTGCTCTGCTGAGATCACTTAACAGCATCCTGAAAAAGGAGAAGGTTTCAGAGTAAACCTCTCAAACCTTTTTAATTTGTATATCTGAAAAAGAAAATCAGATAACCCATATCATGTACTGTTTTATGTTTTCCAGTACTGTTGCTGATGCTCTGAAGATTATCTTATGTACTGTTTCATGTTTTCTCGTACTATTGCTGATGCTCCGAAGCCCTTTATCTCTTCAAGCATTTCAGGAAATCTCCTTTTATCTATGAGGACGTTGATCTGTGAAAATTCCCTGCCTGGAACGACGGTCGGCTCATCTGAGCAGTACTCCATCTTCATGAGGAACTCAACCACATCCTCTGCCCTGTGGTTTGCTATGTTGAACTTAACATCAAAGTAGTTCCTGGCCTTGGTGGCGCCGTAGAGCTGTTTGAATATCATCTCAGCCTTTTCAAGTTTTTCACCGGTGCATGATGGTCCGGCATAGAGCCCTGCGCTTGATTCCATTATTGTGTCAATTATTTTGAGTCCAGCCTTTCTCAGACTGCTTCCTGTCTGGGTGTTGTCCACTATGAGGTCTGCACCCTTGGCGATGTAAACCTCGGTTGCACCATCAGAGTTTATTATCTGGACCATCTCATTGTCGCCATCCCTGAGGCCCCTTATCTGCACCACTGGTCTTGAGTCACCGAAGAGTTCCCTGTAGCCGGGATTCTTCATGAAAAAGTCCCTTGTGAGGTTGGGATACTCTGTGAAGCAGAGTATGGGTGTTTTCCTATTAGCATTTTTCAGGAAGAAGTCCTCCAGTGAGGTGTAGGGTTCCTCTTTGGGTAGGGCAACTATAAGCCTTGTCTGACCGTAATCAAGGTCCCCTATCTTTTTTATGGACTCATCGCCACTGTTTATGGATTCCTCACGCACCCAGTCCTCGCCGATTATTGCAATATCAAGCATTTCACGGTTGAGCTCCACCGGGGCACTCTGGGGCCTTGTGAGGTAAGCCTTTATTTCAGGATCGTTGGTGATCTCTATTTCGTTCTCTTCACGCCCGGGCTCGTAGCCCTTAACCTCATAACCGGCGTCCTTGAAGAGCCTGTAGGTGTTTCCACGGTTGACATTGTTTAAACTACCCTTGGGTAATCCCAGAACTATCTTCATAGTTTCACCTGTAATCAGTTGATGATCTTAACTTTTGCAAATCTTTAATTTCCAGTCACAATTAAAGTGATTTTCTTACCATTTCTCAGTATGTATCCTTTCAGGGTCAAAAAGGTCCCTTGTCCCGGGGTCCTCTGCAGGGTAACCTATTGGTATCACTGAGAAGGGTATAACATGGTCTGGAATCTGGAACAGCCTCCTTATACCCTCAACACGGTCTTCAAGGGGGTATACACCTGTCCAGACCGCACCAAGACCAAGGGAGTGGGCTGCAAGCAGTATATTCTGTGACGCAATGGAGCAGTCCTGCTCCCAGAATCCCGGGAATTTTTCAAGGCTGGTGTCACAGCATACTATGATTGCAAGGGGGGCATCCTTTACCATTGCCCCGTAGGGATGCACCTCTGGTATCTTCTCAAGCATATCCCTGTTTTTCACTACTATGAAGTGCCAGGGTCTCTGGTCAACCGCTGATGGTCCGCACATGGCCGCCTCCAGTATCTTATGGAGTATTTCATCTGGCACGTCTCTCTTGGTGTATTTCCTTATGCTTCGTCTTGTTTTAATTGCTTCGAGGACTTCCATTTTCCTCACCCTAAAACCTATATGGATGGTGACCTTTATATGTTGGAAGGTTCATAATAGTTCTATAGAATACGAACGAGTGATAACATGAGGGTTGAGGATTTAAAAAAGCCATGTCCTGAGTGCGGTGAAGTGGACAAGGACGTTTCAACGGTTAAATACCCCCAGAATAAGGAAAAACTGAAAGAGGCAGGCATACCTGAGGACCAGGAGATAGTTGGGGCCATAAAGTGCAGTAAATGTGGATATGTATTTGAGTACTGTGAAGGAGGAAAGTGCAGCATAGAGGTCAAGAGGGTTTCCATTGATTAGGAGATTTCAATCGGTGGATGTTTAAGAGACCTTCAGATTCATTGCCTTAGGAGATTTCAATCGGTGGATGTTTAAGAAGCCTTCAGATTCATTGCCTTAGGAGATTTCAATCGGTGGATGTTTAAGAAGCCTTCAGATTCAGTTCCTTCTTATGAATCCAAGAATATCCCTGAAACCTGACCTTTCACTTTTTCTTTCTACCTTTATGTCCTTCACAAAGTCGGCGAGCCAGTCTGCAAGTCTGTATTTCGAAAGACCAGCCGGTTCAACCCATGCAAAGCCCTCATGTTCGTGGCTCAGCTTCACATTACCCGAGGCCTTGCATCTGATTATGATATGAACAGCGTTTATTATCGGGAACTTCTGTTCAACAACCCCCATAACCTCACCGGGGGTTATTTCAAGGCCGGTTTCCTCCCTGACCTCCCTTTTAAGGGCCTCCTCAAGGGACTCGCCGGTACCCACCTTTCCACCGGGAAGCTCCCAGGTGGATGGATTGGTCTTTGAATTTTCAGATCTTTTGATTATGAGAACCCTTCCGTTATCATCCTCAATGAATGCCCTCACAGCCAGTATATAAACACTTCCCACCATAAAAATCCCTGTTTATGATTGGGGCTCTAAATATATAAACTGGGTATCGATTGCAATGTTTGCTGGGCTACTTCCAGTCCCTGAACTCAATTGAGAAACGGGTCCCACCCTCTGATTCAACTTTGAGGTTACCATTCAGCTGGTCAGTAAGGCTTTTTACAAGCTGCATACCCATACTGGATGTGCTCTGGAGGTCAAAGTTCTCTGGAAGACCCACCCCGTCATCTTCAACCGCAAGAATGTAACTGCCATCCCCTTTTTTAAATGAAACCCTTATTCTACCTTTTTTTCCCTCAGGGAATGCATGTTTGATTGCATTTGTGAAGAGCTCATTTACAATGAGTGCCAGGGGGACAACCGTGTTTATATCGAGTTCGGCCTCATCTATATCTGTCTCAAGGGCTATGCGGCCTGGATCCGATAGGAATGTCTGGTAGAGGTCCCTCACAAGTCCCCTCAGGTATTCACCGAAGTCCACCCTCCTGTGTTTACCTGAAGTGTAAAGCCGCTCATGAAGCATGGCCATTGCTCTGGCCTTTGACTGGGCCTCCCTGAAGAGCATGAGATCATCCCTATCCTTCACATACCTTGACTGGATATTGAGGATGCTTGAGATTATCATGAGGTTGTTCTTGACCCTGTGGTTTATCTCCCGTAGAAGCATCTCCTTCTCCTTGAGGGCTTTTTCCAGTTCCAGGTTCTTCTTTAGAAGTTCTCTTCTGGCTGCAGAGAGCTGGTTGTTGAGCCTTGTGAGTTCATCAAATAGTTCTTCCCTCACATCCCCACCAGCAGATGGACCCATTTCTGGTGTTTCAGGCAGCTCAGTATCAACAAGGCGGTAGATTTTTATCATATCCTCCTTTCTGGCCGCACCAACAGCGTAGATCCTTTCATCAGCCATGAAACCTGAAAAGTGGTAGGTCTTAAGGTTCTTTAAATTCAGTTCCCAGTTATAGGCGGCCCCCTTATCATTGATCTCCTGGATGAAAAGGGAGGCCTTTGCCTGGCTACCTATGTCCATGAGATCAACGAAGGATTCCATGGTCAGGGGTACGTCGGAGCCATGGTCTATTATCTTCTCAATGAATCCATCCTTCCTCAGGATAAGGAAAACACCCTCAGGTCCATTATTATTCATTCTATAACCTTCAATAGCTTAAAGTCTAAACAGAATCTTCTATTCTGTTTTCAGGAATTCTTCAGCCACCCTCACGGCGCTGGAGGCACTGGCGGCGTGCAGATCGGCTCCGACCTTCCTCCAGAGTTCAGTGTCCACATTGAATGGGTAGCCACCCACCATTACAGGGGGAGAATCATCCAGCTCCCCAAGTATTTTTATGAGACTTCTCACGTGTCCAACGTTGAAGGTCATGGTGGCTGATACAGCAACAAGGTCAGGCTTCAGTTCATCCACCATCTTCCTGAAATCCTCCGGTGGTGTGCTGGCCCCCAGGTAAACAGAATCCCAGCCATTGATTTCAAAGAAGTCACTGACCATCCTTATTCCTATCTCATGAAGCTCATTGTTAACGCATGCAGCAACAAGCTTGAGGTTCTTCCGCTCTGATGCCTGGTAGATGTAGGGGTAGAGTTCTGACATTATCATCTGCGTCACTGATGTTGCGTAGTGTTCATGGGCAACCGATATCTGGTTGGTCTGCCATAGCCTGCCGATTTCATGCTGGACAGGCTCAAAAACATGTAGGTATATGTCCTCAACATTCACGCCGGACTTCAGGGACGAGATTATGAGGTCCCGGGCCTTTTTTGCCTCTGTATTCAGAACAAGTTCAAGGTACTTCTCTGCAAGATCCCTCAGGGGCTGATCCCTGATGTAGCTTGGAGGTTTATGTTCCATTTCAAGTTTCCTGAGGGAACCTGAGATGTAACTGGAAGCAAGGGAAGCGGTTTCATCGTCCAGAATTTCCAGCATAACCTTTTCCATACTTTTAAGCGAACCCCTGAGGCACTCTTCAGGGAGCCCAAGGTTCCTCAGAAGGATATCGGCCCAGAGGACGTAGTCCTCAAAGAGTTCTGGACTTGAATTTCTGATGGCCTCCTCCAGGTAGTCCAGATGGTAATTTATGTCCTGTATGCACAGCTCCCTATCTTCAGGACTTACAAGCCCCCTCCCCTTAAGATCGTCATATACAGCTGATACAAGGGATTCCCTTGGGACATTGATCCCCATTAACAACACCCCAACATATTTAAGTTGAAACCTCAATAAGAGATTTATCATTTTTTGCAGTGTTAAATATGAAGTCATCGGAAGGTTTCAGAATAACTTCAACCACAGGAGAATGTCCGGAATGTGTCTACAGATGTGAGGTTGTCCTTGAGGATCTTGGAGAGATTAAGCTTTACTGCAGACACCCCATGGGGCCTGGTAGGCCAGCGCACTGCATATACTTTAAGAGGGATAGGAAAATCAGCAGATGATCAGCTTTTAGGATTTATAATTGACACAATATAAAAAAACATATTAATTAAAAATAATTATAATTATTATTCATAATAGATCATCAGGTGTTAAGATGCTTACCTCTGTTCAGAAGGAAATACTCCAGACACTCATCAACCTCTACAGGAATTCAAACGGCAAATCCATTAAGGGTGAGGAGATAGCAGCCATAATGAACCGCAATCCGGGCACAATAAGGAACCAGATGCAGTCCCTGCGAAGCCTGGGACTTGTGAAGGGCGTTCCCGGACCTCGTGGGGGATACAAGCCAACCATAAAGGCCTACCATCAGCTGAACATATCATCAACCGGAAGGGAAACTGCCGTCCCCATCTACAGGGGTGGCGAGAGAATCGATGACCTTTCGGTTGCAAAGATAGAGTTCACAAGCATCCCTGACCCCGGGGAGTGTGAGGCCGCAATAAAACTGGTTGGCAGCATAAGAAAACTTGATCTGGGGGATAGAGTGCGCATAGGCCCAACACCGGTTAACAAACTCATTGTTGACGGGGTTGTAGTGGGAAGGGATGATATGGACAACATAATCCTCCTTGACACCACCGCCATAAGGAGCATACCCAAGAGGACGGTTGAGGAGGTTGCAACCCATGAACTTGTGACACTCCCCCCTGATATCAGTGTGAAGGATGCCGCGGTTAAGCTGTCTTCACTGGGAATCGAGGGGGCCCCTATAGTGGAGGACGATGAGGTGAAGGGCATAGTGACCCTCAGTGACATAACAGCCTCCATAGCAGAGGGTACCGAGAACATGCCTGTTTCAGAGATAATGTCAAAGAATATAATAACGGTTAAACCTGAAATGATGATCTCTGATGCAATAGAAATCATGAACAAACACAATATAGGGAGACTGATCGTTACAGACAGTGAGGGTAAACTTTCGGGCATAATAACCCGTACAGATATCCTTGACAGCATAGCGGGTCTCGATTGAGACTTCAGTTTTTTCCTGATTTTAAGTAAAGATACCGCAAATCAGGATCCTATCGGAGATCTGAACATTTAGATATCTGAATATATATTAATGTGCAACAATTCTGTAGTTCTCTGGGTGCTCATGCAAGTTAACTGCATTTATCACTATAATGGGAAGTGTTACTTTTGAATGTAAATCATATGAATATAAAGCCCAACATGAAGGCAGGGGACCTTATAAGGGAGATGGGGCGGTCCGGGGTCCTTGGAGCTGGCAGGGTCCACAGGGCAGCAGGACTGCTCCGTGAGATGATTGATGACAGTGAAATGGCATTATTCATGAGTGTTGCAGGACCACTGGTGCCTGGCGGGATGAGGGGGATCATAAGGGATCTCATAGATCAGAAGGTTATATCAGCACTCATAACAAGCGGGGCTAACCTTACCCATGACCTCCTTGAGGCCTTTGGAGGGGCCCATTACAGGGAATATGGATTCGATGATGAAAGGCTTCATGAGGAGGGGATAGGCCGTATAGGTGACATATACACAAGGTCAGAGGACTTTGAGGTCTTTGAATCCAGGATGCAGGACATTTTCTCATCCATATTCAAATCAAAACCCCATATTTCCATTCAGGAGCTCATTGACGAGATAGGGGCACATCTGAAGGATGAGATGTCCATCATAAGAACTGCCCACCTGAGGGGTGTTCCCATCTATGCCCCGGGGATCATAGACAGCATGCTTGGCCTGCAGCTCTGGATGTACACACAGGACAACAGGGTATGCCTCGATGCTGTGAGGGATATGCACAGCCTCTCTGACCTTGTATTCAGCCATGAGAGGATAGGGGCTGTTATACTTGGAGGGGGACTTCCAAAGCATTACACACTGGCATCCACACTCCTAAGGGGTGGTGTGGATGCTGCGATCCAGATAACCATGGATCGAAGTGAAACTGGAAGCCTCAGCGGCGCCCCCCTTGAGGAGGCCAAGTCGTGGGCCAAGGCACAGGCTGGTTCGAATCTTGTAACTGTGATTGGGGATGCAACGGCCCTGTTTCCACTTATACTTTCAGCTGCACTCACTGATGGGGATTGATGGAGGTTTGAGGTCATTTCATGATTGAACTTCTTTTTCCTGTTTCAGGTTTCCTGATGAAGGTTGCGGATGACGCCGAGGATGAGTGGGGAAGGCCCCTCACAGGCATGGTTGCCGGTGCCCTCTGCGGGCTTTCATCTGGTGTTCTCTCCACTGCTGATACGGCTGCTGCATGTATATTCCTTGGGATATTTGCAGGCACCCTCATATCAGGTAAGATAGACTGCCCCAGCCACGTGCTTGCCGCAGTGGTATTCCTTCTGGTCCTTTTTTCTGGTGGAGTGCCCTCACTGAGTATCCCTGCTCTTGTTGCATGCACAGCGGGAGCCTACATTGATGAATATGGCAATGACAACCCACGGGTATACGAAAAGGGCCGTTTTTTCAGGTTTTTCTTTGATTACAGGTTCTCCCTCAAGGCTGTAATAGTCCTCCTTGCTGTTATTTCACTGCTTGGAGTTTCAGATACTGGTTTTGGTCCTGCAACGGTCCTCTTTTTCATACTCTTTGAGGTCGCCTATGAAATTGCAGGAAGAATCAGGATTTAGGGGGCCGCTTGAACCTGGTTGCATGTCATGTAAACTGTATAGTGGATAAAATAGTTTTGCCGGATGTTTTCATGGATATTAAAAGTTAAATAAATCATCTACCTCTTATTGTATCCAGAATCTCACCTGCAGCAGCAGCGGGATCCTCTGCAAGGTAGATAGACCTTCCAACGATCACAGCATCTGCAAATTTCAGTGTTTCAGAGGGGTCTCCACCCTGGGCACCCACACCGGGGGATATGAGGAATGCTTCGGGGCCGATGATCTCCCTGAGTCTTGAAAGCCTTTCTATCCTTGTGGAGGGGCCCACATAGTTTTTAACACCCAGTTCAACTCCCATCTCTGCTATTCTATCTGCAGATTTCTGTATGAACATCTCTGCACCTGGATGTGACATCTCTGTCAGCAGGAAAACCTCTCTTTTCATTTCATCTGCAACCTTTAGACAGGCACTTACACTATCTGCACCTGTGAATCCATGTACTATCACAGCATCGGCCCCTGCCCTGAAGGTGGCCCTGCATATCTTCTCATTGGTTTCAGGTATATCCGCCACCTTGAAATCGGCTATCACCCTGCACCCAAAGTTCTCCCTGAAGTCCCTGATAACCTCAATACCTGCTGAGAGTACCAGGGGGTAACCTATCTTAACCGTGTCAATGTATTCAGCGACCTCTCCTGTGACCCTGAGGGCTTCACCGGGGTTCATGAGGTCCATTGCAAGGATGAGTCTGTTTTTGATTTTCATGTTAACCACTCTATTGGAGTTATGTTATCTATTTTTCTGGGATTATGTGTTGATGGTGTGTGGGTATGTGGAATAAGAGGGGTTGTCTATTTATCTGGGCAAAGACACCTCTCAAGAAAACTTTAATTTAAATCAGAAATTATAGAAAATATTATATACTCATATCTTAAAGTTTACTTTAGAAAGATTCAAGAAGGTGATAAATTGCATATCATGGAAGGATTCCTGCCACCCGAGTGGTGTCTCTTCTGGTATCTACTATCGGCACCGGTCATAGTTTATGGTTTAATCAGGATAATAAGGATTTCAGATGAGAGACCCGAGGCAAAACCGCTTCTTGCAGTTAGCGGTGCGTTCATGTTTGTTCTATCATCCCTTAAACTTCCATCTGTAACTGGTAGCTGTTCACACCCCACAGGTAATGGACTCGGGGCCGTGCTCTTCGGCCCTGCAGTCACATCTGTCATGGCGCTCATTGTTCTCATATTCCAGGCGCTGCTCCTTGCCCATGGGGGCATAACAACCCTGGGTGCAAACGTGTTCTCCATGGGTATCATTGGCCCGGTCTGTGCCTGGGGAATCTACAGGATCACAAGGTCAGCCATACCATCATCTGCCGCGGTCTTCCTTGCAGCATTTCTGGGCGACCTTATGACCTATGTGACAACATCAGTCCAGCTTGCAGTTGCATTCCCTAAACCAGGGTTCATGGAGGCCCTTATGAAGTTCATGGTGATATTTGCCTACACCCAGGTTCCACTGGCGGTTGCCGAGGGCCTTCTCACTGTGGTGATATTTGAGAACATCCTCAAGCTCAAACCTGATATAATGGAGAAACTTCAGGTTATAGGAAAACCTGCTGTGGAGGGTTAAAATGGATAAAAGACACATCATAATGCTCATTGCAGTTGCGGTGATTGCCATAGCACCCCTTGTAATCTACAGTGGTCTTGGAGAGGATCAGGGATACTTTGGAGGGGCAGATGACAGTGCAGGAGAGGCAATATCTGAAACAGGGTATAAACCCTGGTTCCAGCCAATATGGGAGCCACCAAGTGGTGAGATAGAGAGCTTGCTATTTGCTCTCCAGGCAGCCATAGGCGCCCTCATAATAGGATACGTCTTTGGCTACTACAGGGGGAGGGGAGAATCCCCTGAATAAATTTTTTCATGGTGAAGGACGATGAACATATCTGTTGACCACTATGCACATACCAATGGCCTCAGAAACATGAGCCCTGGCTTTAAGATGGCCCTGGCCATCATCACAATGCTCATTTCAGTCCTATCACCAAACCCTGTTATGCCCCTCATCATCGCATTTTTAATGACACTCCTGATTCTCTTTGCAGCGGATATACCCACCTCATATTACCTCCGGTTTGCCGCCATCCCTGTGGGATTCGGTGTTCTGACACTCGTGCTCATGGCGCTATTCTTTGGTGTGAACCCCCTTGTGACTTTCATGGGCCTCACTGTCTACAGTGACGGCCTGCACACCGGTATTCTGGTCTTCTCAAGGATACTCGGCGGGTTTTCATGTCTCGCCTTTCTTGCACTCACAACACCCCTCAATGAGGTCTTCCATGAACTTGGAAGGCTGGGTCTTCCAGCGGCTTTCATTGAAATAGCCCTCCTCATGTACAGGTCCATATTTGTTTTCCTTGAGGAGGCGTCAGTGATGTATAATGCCCAGGATTCAAGGCTGGGCTACAGTGGTATTAAAAATTCCTACAGGTCCCTGGGGCTCCTTGCAGGTAACCTCTTTATAAGGTCCTGGCTGAGGGGTGAGACGGTGTACCGTTCCATGGAGGCGAGGTGCTATCAGGGGACCATGCCATCCATCAGAAGGCAGTCCATTGGAACCCGTGAAGCGGTTATGATAGCATTATTTGACGGTTTACTTTTAGTGGGGCTTCTTTTCACATCAAAGGGTGTCATCTTCTGATCTGATTCTATGAGGATACCACCGGGGCACAGTTAAATATTAAATGAACACTATTCATCATATGGTCAGTTTCCAGTGGTGTGAACATGAAGATTATTGAGGCAGTAAATATCAGGTACACCTACCCGGATGGCACCGAGGCACTGAAGGGTATAGATTTCCATGCAAAAAAGGGTGAGGTGGTGGCCCTTCTTGGCCCCAACGGCGCAGGAAAGTCCACACTATTCCTTCACTTCAACGGCATACTGCAGCCAACCAGCGGGAAGGTATTGGTAGATGGGAAGGAAATCGACTACAGCAAATCAGGGCTCATAGAAGTCAGGCAGAAGGTTGGAATCGTATTCCAGAATCCTGATGACCAGCTGTTCGCACCAAGGGTTGACGAGGACGTTGCATTCGGACCCCTCAATATGGGACTTGATGAGGACGAGGTTGAAGAGAGGGTTAAGGACGCCCTGCGGAAGGTGGGGATGTCAGGCTACGAGGACAGGCCTCCACACCACCTGAGCGGGGGTGAGAAGAAGAGGGTTGCAATAGCTGGTATACTTGCCATGAAACCTGATATAATGATACTTGATGAGCCAACCTCCGGCCTTGACCCCCGAGGGGCATCGCAGATACTCAGACTTCTCCATGAGCTGAATGAGGAGGGCATGACCATAATCATATCCACCCATGATGTTGACCTGGCACCCCTCTACTCGGACAGGATATACATAATAAGCGGGGGAGAGATAATAAGTGAGGGAACACCCGGAGATGTTTTCTCAGATATAGACACCATAAGGGGAGCCAACCTCCGTCTTCCAAGGATAGCGCATCTGGTGGAGATACTTCAGAAGGAGGATGACCTCCCATTTGGGGAACCATACCCCCTCACGATCGGGGAGGCCAGGAGAAAACTCCGTGACCAGCTGAAATAGGGTGATATCATGATAAAGGTCGGGATCTGTGATACAACCTTTGCAAGGTATGACATGGGTGGTGCAGCCATCGATGAGATTAAAAAGCATGCCACAGGTATAAAGATCATAAGGAGAACCGTCCCGGGGATAAAGGATCTTCCGGTGGCCTGCAAGAAACTAATCGAGGAGGAGGGCTGTGAAATGGTCATGGCCCTCGGAATGCCAGGTCCAGAGGAGAAGGATAAGGTATGTGCCCATGAGGCATCCACTGGCCTCATACAGGCTCAGCTCATGACAAACACCCATATACTTGAGGTATTTGTCCATGAGGATGAGGAGGATGACCCTGAGGATCTAAAGGTCCTTGCAGATAACAGGGCAAGGGAACATGCCCAGAACCTCATCATGATGCTCTTCAGGCCAGAGAGGCTGACACGTGATGCAGGGATGGGTATGCGTGAGGGCAAACCTGATGCGGGGCCCCTCTAAATAGGATAGGAGGTGAATCTGATGGTTAAGGTTATTGGAATCTGTGGAAGTCCACGAAAAAATGGTAACGCTGAGATTCTGCTCAGGGAGGCCCTTGAGGCCGCTGCCAGTGAGGGTGCTGAAACCGAGCTTGTGAGGCTCGCAGGCAGGGATATAAACCCCTGCAGGGCCTGTGACTCATGTAAGAGTAAAGGGGAATGCGATATCGACGATGACCTCAATGAGGTGATTGAGCTTGCAGCAGAGGCTGATGGGATAATAATCGGAAGCCCGGTGTACTTTGGCTCTGTAACAGCCCAGACCAAGATGTTCATGGACAGGACAAGGCCCCTCAGGAGCAATTTCAGATTATCAGATAAGGTTGGGGGGGCAGTAACCGTTGGGGGCTCAAGGAACGGCGGCCAGGAGACCGCATGCGGCGATATACACAACTTCTTCCTTATACACGAGGCTGTTGTTGTGGGTGACGCGGCACCAACAGCCCACTATGGAGGTACCGGTGTCGGCGGTGCAAAGGGGGACTCTGCAGAGGATGCAACGGGTATCGAGACATCCAGGAACCTTGGAAGAAAGGTAGCGTCCCTTGCAATGAAGATTCATGGTTAATTGAGGTATGAGTATTCGCTTTTCGACTGTACCATGCCATAATCCCATGAAAATTCATGGCTAACTGAGGTATGAGTGAATGCCAATGGAATCGATACCAGGGAATGTCACTGTGGTTGTGCCGGCCTATAATGAGGAGAAGACTATAGAGGATGTCCTGAAGGCCCTTCTTGAAAGGGGCTACAGGGTCCTGGTGGTTGACGACGGCTCAAGGGACTCGACGCCAGAGATACTCAGAAGGATGTCCTCCAGGAATGACCGGGTATCTATCTATACACACCTCATAAACAGGGGTCTCGGGGCGGCCCTCAGGACGGGCCTGCGGGCTGCCCTGAAGGAGGGGGCAGACTACGTGGTGACCTTCGATGCCGATGGGCAGCATGACCCCGACGACATTGAAAGGGTCTTAAAACCCCTCCTGGAGGGTTCTGCAGATGTGGTTATTGGAAGGAGAGATTTCGAGGATATGCCCCTCTCAAGAAACCTTGGAAACACCATAATGAACCTTCTCACCCTCATCTTCTATGGGTGCAGGGTCTCGGATTCCCAGTCAGGTCTCCGGGCATTCACATCCAGGGCGGCATCACTTATCGATATAAAAAGCAGGGGCTACGGTGTTTCATCAGAGATAATTGGGGAGATTCGCAGGAATGGCCTCAGAATGTGCGAGGTTACCATAAGGACCATATACACACCTGAAACAATTGCCAAGGGGACAAGCACATCGGTGGGTATAAGGATACTCCTGAGGCTTCTGCTCAATATATTCCGGAAGATTTAGTTTTTTATCCATGAATACTTAAAAAGGTGGCGAATTCATGATATACCAGGTTCTGGGAATTTTAATTGGAATTGCAGGGATACTCATCTCTGTTCTGAGGTTCAGGGATTCAAGGACATCCCCTGGCGGCCTCATACTGTGGCTGATACTCTGGGTTTCCGTCATATTCTTCTCACTGAGACCCTCCTTTTCGACTGAAATTGCGAACATCCTTGGAATAGGGAGGGGACTTGATTTTCTCCTTATAATAGGCATACTTGGGGCCTATTACCTTCTCTTCAGGATATACTTAATGGTGGACAGGCTACAGCAGGAGATAACAGAACTTGTACATGAGATTGCACTTAGAGGGGATGATGACTAGATTCACTTCCACACTTCAGTGATTGATATGAGAATATGTATCGTGACAGAGTACTTTCCAGCAGGTGAGAAACTCGACATAAGGGGCGGTGCAGAGGCCTGTGCATTCAACGAGGCCCTTAAATTATCAGAGAAGCATGATGTGACGGTCCTAACCTCAAGGACACCTGAAAATCCTGATGGATACACCAGCGGAAACATGGATGTCATCTGCTGCGGCCCCATGAGGTCCTATGTTCAGGCAGGCTCCATAGGGGAGAGGCTCTCATTCATGCTTTCAGCCTACAGGGAGGGCCTGAAACTTGAACCTGACGCTGTTATAGGGTACAACTTCATAACACATCCTGTGGCCTGGATGATAGCAGGGAAAACGAATGCGAAGGCCCTGGCACGTTACCATGATGTCTGGATCGGTGAATGGCTCAAAAATATTGGTTTTTCAGGAATACTCGGTGAGATACTTGAGAGATACACCCTCTCAAGGAGGTTCGACAGGATAATAGCGGTGTCAGAATATACCGCCAGGAAGATACTTGAGAGGTACCCCTGGCAGAGGGTCTCAGTCGTCCACAACATGGTGGACTTCAGTCCGCCGCTGGTTGAGAAAACCCCCACCCCATCCATTGCATGCGTTTCAAGGCTCGTTGAATACAAGAGAGTGGGGGACCTCATAAGGGCGGTTTCAGTTCTCGCAGACGAGTTTCCTGATCTGAAGTGCAGGATAATAGGTACGGGTCCACTGGAGGGGGAGCTCCGGGACCTTGCAGCTGAACTGGGAGTGGATGATAGGGTTGAGTTTCTGGGTTTCGTGGAGAAACATGAGGATGTCCTGAGGGTTATAGCGGAGTCCTGGGTCTTCTGCCTTCCAAGCGTGGTGGAGGGTTTCGGAATAGTCGTTGTGGAGGCAATGGGATGCGGGACACCCTTCGTGGCTTCCAGGATACCTCCTGTAATGGAGGCAAGCAGGGAGATGGGGGGACTCTTCTTTGAACCCTGCAACTGGAGGGACCTGGCAGATAAACTCAGAACACTTTTATCTGACACAGAACTCCACGGAAGACTCACAAAGGAGGCTTCAGATGTTTTCAGGGATTACAGTGCAGATGAAATTGGAAAAAAACTTGAGGAAATCCTGAAAGAGGTTACAGGTCTTTGATCTTTTCTTGAGATGATAAAATCTACTTCCAAATCAGAGGACATTTCATTTTTTCCTGAAAACTCCAACATATTAATAGAGCCGTTGGCATAACTGATATCATGGTTATCTACTTCAGGGGATGTATTGCAAGGGAGAGGCTCACAGAAATAGAAAAAGCCACAGAGAAAATCCTCCAGACAGCAGGGCTTGAATACAGGGTTATGGATGATGAAACTTGCTGTGGATCAGTACTCCTTAGAACAGGATTTCTGAAGGACGCTGAAAGGCAGATTAAGAGGACAGGGAAAATGCTCCAGGGAAAGGAAGTTATCGTATCATGCGCTGGATGTTACCGGACACTCAACGAGGACTACAGGAGGATGGGCTACAGCATAGGGGTGAAGCACATCTCACAAATTATCCTTGACCTTGTAGATGCAGGGGACATTGAATTTGATAAAACCGCCCTGAGGGTGACATACCATGACCCCTGTCACCTATCAAGGCACACAGACGAGAAGGACGCCACCAGGGAGATTCTAAAAGTGTTTACAGATTTCAGGGAAATGGAACACCATGGGAGGGACTCAAGGTGCTGTGGCGCCGGGGGTGGCTTGAGGTCAGCCCACAGGGACATATCAGCCAGGGTTGCATCATCACGCATAGACGAGGCTGAGAGGACAGGGGCAGATATACTCTGCACATCCTGCCCATTCTGCCGCCTGAACCTTGAATCCACCTCCATGAGGGTAATGGACATAACAGAGCTTCTATCTGAAATTATCAGGGAGGATAAAGGTTGAGTGATGATGGGATTCGTTGGATGGGGATCTTTGAAATTATCAGGGAGGATAAAGGTTGAACGATGATGAAATCCGTCAGATGAGGATATCCTTCAGCAAACTTGACGAGAGGCGTACTGGACTCCTTGACACTCCAGAACTTGATGTACTTAGAGATAGAGTTGCAGGGATACGTGAACTGGCAATTGAAAAAATGGATGATCTCATAGCCGAGGCCTCTAGGCGTTTCATGGAAAACGACATTGAATTCCATCTTGCAGAGGATGCAGATGAGGCCTGCAGGATAATTCATGAGTCACTTGATGGGGGTCCTCTTGCAAAGTCCAAATCCAACACCCTCTCTGAGATAGGTCTTTCTGATTATCTCCAGAGAAAAGGTGTGAAGGTTATTGAGACAGATCTGGGGGATAGGATACTTCAGCTTGCAGGAATTAAGAAACCAGCACATCCCGTTGGACCTGCACTTCACCTGGGAGTTTCTGAAATAGCTGAGATAGTAAGGGATAAGCTGGGGGTTGATATTTCAGATGATCCATATGAGATAATGGCAGCTGTAAGGGAGGATATTCTCAGTAAAATCAAATCCTGCACCACGGGAGTGACAGGGGCAAATTCCGTGGCAGCACATGATGGAGCGGCTGTGATAGTCCACAATGAGGGTAATGTGGGAAGACTATCCCTCATGGACACCCACATACTAGTATTCGGGATAGATAAGTTTGTACCTGAAATAGAGGATGCGGTGTCAGTGGTGAAACTCGAGACCGCCTATGCGACAGGTACAGGGGTCCCCTCCTATATCAATGTGATCTCAGGACCATCAAAGACCGCGGATATAGAAAAGATGCTCCTCAGGGGCATGTACGGGGCATCAAGGGTCATTGCAGTTGCAGTGGATAATGGCAGATCCTCGGCTTACCCTGAGGCCCTCCTCTGCATAGGCTGCGGCAGCTGCATAGTGAGCTGCCCGGTTTACAATGCAATTGGGAACAGGTTCGGGTACAGGGGATACCTTGGGGGCAGGGGCGTTGTTATGAGTTCCTTCCTTGCAGATAGAGAAACAGCGGTTGAATCAGGGCTCTACATGTGCACCCTCTGTGGCCTCTGTACAGAGAAGTGCCCGGTGGGGACGCCAACAGCCTCGCTCATGGAGAGGCTGAGGGGAGAGTGCAATGCCGCGGGCCTCTACCACAGGTCACATCTGAGGGTGGCTGAGAGGATAAAAAGAAGGGGTTCACCACTCTGAAAAGAAAGGTATAAAAGGGTGCTGTTCTAGATAAATTAAAAAAATTATCATGTAATGTTTCTTGGGATATCATTCCATAATTTTTACCAGGAGGTTATTGGTTTGCTTCTATTGATAAGTCCAATTAACACAGAGGAGGCACTTGAAGCCATAGAAGGCGGTGCAGACATAGTTGACGTTAAGAACCCCCGTGAGGGATCTCTTGGGGCCAACTTTCCCTGGGTTATCCGCAGGGTCAGGGAGATGACACCCGATGAGATGCTTGTGAGCGCCACCCTGGGTGATGTGCCCTACAAGCCAGGGACCGTGGCGCTGGCAGCCATGGGGGCCCTTGTATCAGGGGCAGACTACATAAAGGTCGGCCTCTACGGGACAAAAAACTATGAAGAGGCGGTTGATGTCATGAAGAACGTTGTGAGGGCAGTTAAGGATGAATCCGACGCAATCGTTGTTGCAGCCGGCTACGCCGACGCCCACCGTGTGGGTGCGGTGGACCCAATGGAGATACCCCGCGTCGCCGCAGATTCAGGGGCTGATCTTGCAATGCTTGACACCGCTGTGAAGGATGGTAAGTCACTGTTTGATTTCATGGACATGGAGCAGCTGGAATCATTTGTCTCAGAAAGCAGGGACCATGGACTGAAATCCGCCCTTGCAGGGTCCGTTGGAAGGGAGCACCTCAAACCACTGCATGATATTGGATGTGATGTGGTCGGCATAAGGGGTGCCGCATGTGTTGGCGGAGACCGCAACACTGGCAGAATCCACAGGACAGCTGTGAGAGAACTCAAGGAAATGATAGAAAGCTTCTAAAATAACCCTGGCGGCCTCTCAGGTGGTTAATAATGTACACGAAAAAGTTGAAGGAAGCAGAAACCGGTTACACATTTGATGATTTTCTCCTTCTTCCCCAGGCATCATATGTGGAACCGAAGGATGTGGAGACATCTGGAAGGGTCTCAAGAAATATCAGGCTCAAGATACCCATAATAAGCTCTGCGATGGACACCGTTACAGAGTATGAGATGGCCATCGCAATGGCCCAGGAGGGCGGAATGGGTGTTATCCACAGGAACATGAGCATCAAGGACCAGGTGGAGCAGGTTAAGAAGGTCAAGAGGTCCGGTGACCTCACCATAAGGGATGTTATAACCATATCACCGGACTCCACCCTCAGGGAGGCCCATGAAATAATGGATCAGGAGGAGATCAGCGGGCTGCCCGTGGTTGAGGATGGAATACTCATAGGTATAATAAGCCGGAGGGACATTGAGCCCATATTCAACTCCGAGGCCGACAGAAAGGTTGACCAGGTGATGACAAGGGATGTCGTCACTGTTGATGAATCGGTGACCCCATCAGAGGCCCTTGACATAGCCTACGAGAACAAGGTTGAAAGGCTCCCTGTTGTGAAGGACGGGAAGATCGTTGGTATACTCACCATGAAGGATATACTTGAGAGGAAGAGGTACCCCAATGCATCAAGGGACAGTGAAGGTTACCTCATGGTTGCAGCAGCCACAGGGCCATTTGACCTTGAAAGGGCCCGTGCACTTGATGAGGCAGGGGCAGATATACTGGCAATCGACAGCGCCCACGGACACAACATGAACCTTGTTAAGAGCGCCGGGAAAATGAAGAGGGAGATAGACGCGGACCTCATAGTGGGTAACATCGCAACCAGGGAGGCTGCAGAGGACCTCATCGCACAGGACGTTGATGGCCTCAAGGTTGGTATAGGTCCCGGGTCAATGTGCACCACCAGGATAATTGCAGGTGTGGGTGTGCCGCAGCTCACAGCCATAGCTGAGGTGGCTGATGTGGCAGCAGAGTACGATGTTCCTGTGATCGCTGATGGTGGTATAAGGTACTCAGGGGATATTGCAAAGGCAGTGGCTGTTGGGGCGGACTGTGTCATGCTCGGGAACCTGCTTGCAGGTACCTATGAGGCCCCGGGGGACGTTGTTGTTATGAATGGCCGTAAGTACAAGCAGTACCGTGGAATGGGGTCCCTGGGTGCAATGACAGGCGGTATAGGTGCAGGGACAGACAGGTACTTCCAGGAGCCCAAGGGGCACATGAAACACACCAAGGTCGTCCCTGAAGGTGTTGAGGGTGTTGTCCCCTATAAGGGAACGGTGAGCGAGGTCCTGTTCCAGTTAATTGGAGGTCTCAGGGCCTCAATGGGATACTGCGGCGCCGCAGATCTCGGTGAGATGAAGGAGAAGGCAAAGCTTGTGAGGATAACCTCAAGCGGTATCAAGGAGAGCCACCCGCATGACCTCCTCATAACCAATGAAAGCCCAAATTACCCCACCCTTAAATAAATCATTTTTTTCTGTAATTTCAGATCCAATGAAGAACCGTGAACTGAAGTCCGCTGTGGTCCTCTGCGGGGGAATGGGCAGGAGGATGGGATCAGATAAGGGCCTTCTTGTGATGGATGGAAGGTCCTTCATTGAGATAATAACAGATAGGCTGCTGGAATATTTCAGTGAGGTTGCTGTGGTCTTCCGTGACAGCAGGCAGGCATGTAATTACAGGGATCTTCTTGATTCCAGTATCAGAGTCTTCACAGATGAGGTGCCGGGTGTCGGCCCGCTGGGGGGTATATTCACGGCCCTTGGAAGAATATCAGGTCCTGCGGCCCTCTTTCTCCCCTGTGACTCCCCCCTTGTTACCCGGGAATTTCTCCTGAATATGAAGGATGCCTTCAGGGTTATGGGGGATGGGTGTGATGCCATTGTACCCTGCAGGGATGGTCTACCCGAGCCGCTACACTCAATCTACTCGGTAAAAATAAGGGACCATATAGAGAGTCTGCTCGCCAAAAATGAAAGGAGAGTTAGAGTTCTCCTTGACTCCATTGAATCCTGCCGCCTAGACGCTATCAGTCTGGATCCAACCCTTCGGAGTTTCAGGAACTTCAACCGACCGGAGGACCTCAGGATCTGATATCAACTGTGCGCGGATTTCTTCCCATCTCAAGAACAAACTTATTTACCCTCTCGATCATGTCGATGTAGTGTTCTTTGTGGATTTTCTTCCCATCGACGAGGGCATATTCCGGTAAAGACCCGTACAGATTCTTGAATTCAATTATCTCATTAACCATTTCCCTATACTGCTCAAGGGTCAAACGTTCCATGGATACCAACCATTGGAGTTTTTTTATAATCTCTCCGTCATAATATATAAGTTATACGATTTTATTTTCAAAACAAGGCATTATTAAAAATTTAAATTAAAATATGAATGAACGTGTGTCCTTATATTCCTCTTTATGGGGCCTCCGTGCCAGGGTAAATTCTCCAGTGTACTGAGATCATCACTCAAGAATTTCCACCCTCGCATCCCTGTTGAAGGGGTTCTTCCTCACGGCAAGTGAGAAGAGGTAGGGGTAGTTTTCACTGAGGTGTTCCATGTATCCCAGCCACTCAGAAACAACTGCAGAGTAGGCCCTCTGGAGGTCACCGGCCAGGTGCTCATAGTCTGTGGGAGGTAGAGATGAGAGGTCCTCTCGTGCCTCAAGTTCCTCCATGAGATGAAAGACCGCCCAGAGCATGTCTGTGAAGCTTTCATGCTCAAGTAGATTGGGGTTTTCAAGAAGCCCCAGTAGAAACTTCCTCTTGGACGTTAGGAAAACTTTCAGGTACTTGAGGAGTTCAACACTTTCAGGGGACCCCAGCTCAAAATCAAATTCGCATCCCCTTATCTCACTGAGCATTCCCTTAAAGTCATCTGGACTCCATGATGCATCTATCTTAAGTTTTGATGCAATCCTATCTGTATTTGACTCGAAGGTGGATACCCTCTTAAGGAATTCGGTGCCCACCTCACTGAAGAACGCCCCCACGACCATGTTGAGTTTCTCGAGTCTCTCAACAAGTTCACGCCGGGATATGGCAGCCTCCACGATTATAACAACGATCAGAATTTCCAGGGGCACAAATGCAAGGTCTATACCGATATAGAATAGTTCAGTCTCCGGTTTATGGAATATGAAGTAGAGGAGAAGGTAGATGGAGGCTGATACAAGTACAAGCAGAATCCCCACCCTGAATTTCCAGTTTAGCCTTGAGTTCATACCATCACCTGAGAATCTTAATCTGAATTCTCCGTGTAAACCACTGCAATGGGGTTCTTTGAAACCATCATGGTCCCCCTTTCAAGTACACGACCCCTTGTTATGCTCAGTTCGGTTATGTTCACGTCAAATCCAAGCTCCCGAAGGTACTTCACGGCCTCGCACCTTGTCTCAAGAAGTATTGCGGTTATAAGGATCCTTCCACCATCTCTAAGTTTATCTGTAACCACTTCAAGTATCTCCCCCAGTCTACCGCCGCTTCCCCCGATTACAGCAATGTCCAGTGCATCAATTTCAGAGAGAGCTTCCACCGCATCACCACATATCAGCGTGACGTTATCCCCCAGCCCATGCTTTTTAAGGTTCATCTCCGTTGTTGAAATTGCATCGGGGCTTTTATCGATTGCATAGACCCTTCCAGCCCTCCTTGAAAGTTCAAGGGTCACTCCACCGGTTCCACACCCCACGTCAACTGCTGTGTCCCCTTTCCGGGGATCTGCAAGGCACATGAGGAGGCACCTAACCTCCATGGCTGTTGGTCCCGGTACAGAGGGGTTCTTTATGAATTCATGGTCAGGTATCAACTCACACCACCGTTGCATTCGCTTTAAGGCCTTTTCATATCCTCACTTTTCTGTGAATAAGTGTATTGTGAACAGGAAGTACTGGCTTTAAGGCCTTTTCATATCCTCACCGCTCCACCTTCTGAAGAGTTCATTCTCTATCCCCAGGACGTCCAGCACCTTACCAGCTATGAAGTCGGCGATTTCCTCTATTGATGATGGTCTGTGGTAGAATCCGGGCATTGCAGGGAGTATTATACCCCCCTCCCTTGAAACCCTCAGCATGTTCTCAAGGTGCACGCTTCTAAGTGGAGTCTCCCTTGGCACAAGGACCAGCTTACGCCTCTCCTTGAGACACACGTCAGCGGCCCTTGTGAGTGCATTGCCTGCATATCCATTGGCTATCGCTGATAGGGTCTTCATTGTGCACGGCGCTATGACCATGGCACTGAAACTGGAGGAGCCACTGTTAACTGCTGATGTGAAGTCATCAGAATCAAAGCACTCATCAGCCATCTCCTCCAGGGTTTCAGGGTCTCTTCCAAGTTCGTATCTGATTATATCACGTGCAGTATCGGTTATCATGAGTCCAACATTTTCCCCGGCGTCCTTCAGGGCCCTGAGTATTCTATCCCCGTAGATAACGCCACTTGCACCTGTCATTGCCAGTATTATCATCTGAATCACTTCTGAGTGTTTTTATGTATGATCATTCTTTTTTGATGAGAATTTATCTGATTGAGGTATCCTGGAGGGTTTTATTTTGTTATCCGCCATGATAGGGTATTATTTATCGGAATTTGAGGTAATCAGGTACCGTGAGGCGGAGCTGCCTGGGGTGTGCTGGTCTTCTCTCAGGGAGATCCATGTAGTTGTGGAGGCTGAATTCCCTGAATGCTGTGGCGGATTCACGGGGGACGTAGACACAGATATCTGCATGGTTGAACCTCGCCTCCTTCAGCGCCCCCACGAGACTTGATATATGGCTCAGGTTCACAATGGAGTCCCCAACAGAAACCTGGGTCCTCATCTCATCAAACGCAGGGTACTCGGGAAGGTTAACCACAACATAATCAGGGTCCAGGTCCATGTCATCTGCAATTTCCCTCTCGGCCTTTCTTATCTCAGCATCTGTGATCCTGAATACCCTGTGGGGGTCCTCGAGTTCATTGAGTTTCACAGAGTCCACGGTCTTGAGGAGGTCACGGTTATCCAGTCTCCGTATCATATCACCTGCAAGTCCATCCTGCTCCCTGCACATTACGATGAGGTCCATGTCGTCATACCGGTATATCCTGGACTCATCAAGCACCCCCTCAGATATGAGGCTCCTGAGGCACCTCCTGAACATGGAGTTCACGATCCTCGTGGTGTGGTGCTGGTAGACGCTGGGATACATGAAGTACCTTGCAAGCAGGGCAGACTCTGCGGCCTGAACACCCTTCCTGTCAAGGACAAGGTCGTTCTCCATCTTCATATTGTATATCAGCCTTTCAACGTCTATTATACCGTAGGCCACCCCTGTGTAGTGGGAGTCCCGCAGCAGGTAATCCATCCTGTCAACGTCAAGCTCCCCGTTGATTGCCTGTCCAAGGACCCCCTCACCCCTCAGTATCCTCATAACCTGTTCAAGGTCAAACTCCTCTGATATTATCTCACCGAGCACAGATTCCCTTATGAGTTCTCTTGTGAGGCTCTCATGGGACCTTTCAAGGACGCCCTCTGATACATGGGAGAATGGACCGTGACCCACATCATGGAGGAGGGCGCAGAGCCTCAGTATGCTCTTCTTTTCAGGTCCAAGGTTGAGGTGTTCTGCCAGTCTCGATGCCAGGTACATGGCCCCTATGGAGTGTTCGAACCTTGAATGGTTTGCCCCGGGGTATATCAGATTCGTGAATCCCAGCTGCTTTATCCTCCTGAGTCTCTGAAACTGGGGTGTGTCAACAACCCTCACCTCAAATTCGGTGAGTTTCAGGTTACCGTGGACGCTGTCCCTTATGAATTTCATTTTAAGACTCCTAGCCGCCTGACATGATAACGTTCCTGCCGCTGGTGGTGTACTCCTCCTTTTTGAAGTCTATTTCATATTTTGTCCTCTCGATTATCTCTTTAAGGGCATCAAGGGTTTCCCCGCGGTGGGGTCCTGCAACAGCCACCATGAAGAGGGTCTCTGATACGTAGAACTCCCCAACGTAGTGCACAACCGCCACGTCCCTCACAGGGTACTTCTCCATCACATCCTCCACTATCCCCTCCAGTTCCCTCTGGGCCTTTTCAATGTCAGGTGTTGTGAGTACAAGTTTCTCTGTCCTCTCATCATCAACACCACGGACGATACCCTCAAAGGTGAACACTGCTCCGCATTCATCAAGGTAGGGGCTCTTCTTCACATGTTCAAGGAGGTCATCCATTCTGAAGACCTCCTTTTCATCTGTCACCATGACCATCATCTCTGACACCTACACCAGTTCACTAACTTCCTTTTTTGCAAGGTGTTTTATTCTTTCAACACCATTTATTTCCTCTATAACCTCAACCACCGAGTCTGGAAGGAGTGAGCGCCAGTCACCATCATCCAGCATCCTCCGCCTCACCTCTGTCCCTGAGTACCTGTCCCTGTAGAAAAGGGGGGGTGCAGTCACCTCATAGCCGTCCTCACTGAAGAGCCTCTGGACAAGGGGGTTTCCACTGTATACCCTGTCAAATGGGGGTGTCAGCATCTTTATATGTGCAACCCAGAGGGCGTTGCACTCTATATCCTGGACAGGTATGATGTAGTAGCTTGATGCGGGGATACCGTTCTCACTGAGTGCCTTGGTCAGCATCATCACCCTCTCACCGGCGGTGAAGGGGTCCCTGAGGCTGTGGCTCAGCTGGGCGCTCCCGATACATATTATGAGTTCATCAACCTCCCCGAGCACCCTCTTTATAACCTGGAGGTGTCCCCGGTGGAATGGCTGCATCCTTCCAACCAGCAATCCCCTCATTCATATCACCGCATAAAGGTTATTATGTCAGTAAAACTATTAGAACTATAGTGGTTCTAGTATATATTCATGGCAGCACGTTGCTGTAACGATTGGATGAAATTTTCACTGGCAGTTTTTCAGTCACTGCCATGAGATCTGGTATCTTTGAACCTTGAAGGAATGGTTGCGGTGATGCAATGATAAGGCTGGAGAACCTCACAAAGACCTATAAACTTGAGAATGGAGATGAATTCAGGGCACTTTCTGATGTTAACCTTGAGGTTTCTGAGGGCGAAATACTGGGAATACTTGGAATGAGCGGTTCAGGTAAGACGACACTTCTGAGGATCCTGAGGGGTGTTGAACCCTTTGATTCAGGGAGGATAACCCTGGATGATGTAACCGTTGAGGCTGATTCTGGACAGTACTACTTCTCAAAGCTCAAAAAGAAGACTGCGATTCACCTCCAGAGGTCATTTGGGCTCTGGTCGGAGACCGCCCTTCAGAATGTCATAAGGAAGCTGTACGCTGCAAAATATGGTGACGAGTCCATGACGGACTTTGACTTCGCCTATGATGAATTCGGTGAAGAGGCAATGGAACTCCTAAGGGTGGTTGGACTCGACCACAAGGCCGAGCACTTTGCACCTGTCCTCAGTGGTGGCGAGAAGCAGAGGCTCATAATGGCCAGGCAACTTGCAAAAAAACCCAGGGTACTCCTTCTTGATGAACCCGCAACCATGTCATGCCCGGGGACAAAGCAGGAGATACTGGATGCCATAAAGAACATCAACAGGGAACTGGGGGTCACGGTGGTGCTGGTTTCACACCTTCCTGAAGTCCACGAGTACCTTGCAGACCGCCTGGTTCTCATGGAGGACGGGCGCATCGTTGATGAGGGGGAACCCGGGAGGATTATAGAGAGGTTCATGAGGGACATTGAGCCCCCGGTTGACTACACACCCCCCAGCTCAGAGAGGGAGATCCTCAGGGTCAGGGACCTGGCCAAGAGGTTTGTACTCCTCAAGGGCGGGGCAGTTCTTGAGATGAGGGATGTTAACCTTGATATCAGGGAGGGTGAGATAGTATCCATAATAGGGCCCAGCGGGGCCGGCAAGACGGTGCTCCTCCGGATGATCGGTGGACTGGATCTTCCTGATGAGGGTACGGTGGAGTTCAGGCTCAACAGTGAATGGGTTAACATGCATGAACCTGGCGTTAAAAGGATGGGTGTAAGGAGGAAGATGGGTTTCATGCATCAGGAGTTTGCCCTTGTACACCACGCCACCATAAGGAGCCAGATAGCTGCAAGGCTCGGTGTTAAGGGTGAACATGTTGTTGCAGAGGCAAGGAAGAGGGCCGAGGAGCTTGGGATAAGCGATATGGTCCTTGATGTGCTCTACCAGCTCACGGATCTTCCTGAAACAGAGGCCCGATACAGGCTTGAGAAACTTGGCCTCTCACCTGAGATACTTGAGGAGCTCTTCCCGAGTTTCCCTGACAGTGAGGTTAAGAAGTACGCTGAGCCCATATTCAGGGCCCTGGACCTCCCCATGGACATACTTGACAGGAAATCCTATGAGCTCTCAGGGGGTGAGCGGGTGAGGGCGACCCTTGCACTTGTCCTTGCATCAAGGCCCGATGTCCTTGTCCTTGATGAGCCGTTCGGGGACCTTGACCCCATAACACTCAGGATGGTTTCAAATTCCCTCAAGAGGATCAACATGGAGTTCGGGACAACCATAATCATGGTGAGTCACCATGTGGATTTCATAAGGGAGCTCAGCACGAGGGCTGTGATGGTTGAGGACGGCCGTCTTGTAATGGACGGGGAACCAGATGGCCTCTGCGACGAGTTTGTTGAAAGGAGCCATGCAAAATACCTTCAGAGGGTTAAGGGGTGATATAGTGGAATTTGAGAATTTTCCCGTTGAGAATGCACACAGAATACTTACTCCAAGGCCAACGGTCATTGTAACAACGGTGGATGGGGATGGGAATATAAATGCGGCCCCATTTTCCTTCACCATGCCGGTGTCAATTGACCCCCCAATCGTGGCGTTTGCATCTGCACCTAACCACCACACTGCAGTGAATGTTGAGGACACACATGAGTTTGTACTTAACATAACGCCGGTGGATATAATTGATGAGATGTGGATAACCGCCAGGGATCTCCCGGCGGGTGAGAATGAACTTGAGGCCGCGGGTCTTAACTGGATTCCCTCAGAGAGGGTTAAGCCCCCTAGGATAGCCGAGGCGGTTGCGCACCTTGAATGTGAACTCCTACGGATGTGTGAGGTTGGCGACCACAACCTCATAGTGGGCTCAGTTGTGAATGCATCGGTCTGCTCTGGGTGCATAAGGGATGGGCTCCTTGACGTTGAATCGGTTAAGCCAGTCCTCCATGTGGGTGGCACAGTGTTTGTTGTGGGGGATCATGTGAGGCGGATTGAATAGGTGATCTGTGATGTTTGAGAGGATCATGGTTCCAACCGATGGTTCAGAGTATGCAGCAAAGGCAGAGGACCTTGCCATTGAACTTGCAGGGCGTCTGGGGTCCGTGGTTGTTGCTGTGCATGTTATTGATGAGAAGCTGATCTACCCCTTTGATGTCCTTGAGGATGAGGGAAAGGAGATCCTGGCGGCTGTGCAGAGAAAGGGCAGGGAGGCCGGTGTCCAGGTGGATGAGGTCCTGGTATTTGGGAGCCCGGCGCATGATATGAAGAAGATCTCTGAGAAGACAGGGGCGGATCTCGTGGTTATCGCATCCCATGGGCGTTCAGGTCTTGAAAAGCTTCTGATGGGCAGTGTGGCCGAGACCACCCTCAAGACGGTTGAGGTACCGGTACTACTTGTTAAATAAACCTTCCTTTTTTGCTCACCGAAAGGTATATATAAAGGGTATATCATTATTTGATATATCAAAATTTGATATATAGTATTTCGATGTATGAGGTGTTATGTTGAGAAGAGTGTTTAGAGGAATCAGGGAGTACCTTACGGACTGGAAGAACCTGTTAACCCATACCGTTGTGGGTGTGCTTATACTTGCAGTTGCGGTTTATGCCCCTGTAAGTCCCTATGTGAGGATGGGTTTTGTTGGGTGTGTTGTGGGCTTCAATGTGGTGAGGATGAAGTATTTTGACTGAAAAAATTAACATTTCATTTTTATTCTGTTTTCCTGATAAAAAAAATGTAAAATGGGGTTTTTTAGATACTCACGTAGCTGGGGAGTTTCCTGTAACTTCCATAAAATCCCAGGACTTTGCTGTAGAGGTAGACGAGTCTTGTGAAGGGTATTTTCCCATGTCTGGTTGTTGCGTATTTGGGTGCCGTTCCGTATCTGTTTATTGAGTTTCTTATGGTGATTGCTGTGGATATGTAAAGTGATTTTGAGAGTCTGATTGATCTGGTGGTTCCTGTTGAGCCTGTGTAGCCTACGGTTCGTGTGCTGAGTGGTTTCAGGTTGCCTGCGTTGATCTGGATGGTTGCACGTACAAGGAGGTCCAGGAGCTGTGCCATTGTGAATTTTTTTCCTGAGATTGTCACTGAGGATGGGAGTCTTTTGTAGCGTGCATAGTATTTTATGACAGAATTTGCAGTTCCTGAAAGCTGATTTATTGTTATACCTGCAGTTACCAGTTTAGGTGGGAGTGTTCCGATGGTTACATTGTAATGGCCAGGTTGGGTGATTGTTAGTGTGAATTCGATTATTTTTGTTTCTCCGGGGTTCAGGGTGGTTGTCTGGTTTTGTATGGATCTCTGGTTTACCTTGAGGATTGCTGTATAATCGCCTGCAAAGTCTCCTGTGTTGGTGATCATGGCTTTGATTCTGATGTTTAGTGGTGTTATTCCGGTTGTGGGTGTGACTGTTAAGTTGCCTAGTGCGAATGTGGCTGGTTTCAGGACTGTGACTGTGGTGTTTACTGTTTCGTTGTCAACTTCGGCACATACCGTGGCAACACCCCTCGTGTTTAGGCCGGTTAGTGTTGAGGTGGCGGTGCCATCTGTGAAGTTTGTGTCTTCTATCGAACCGAGGGTTGTGGAGAAGTTTGCGGGACCTGTGTACGGGATTAATCCTTCAGATGGATCATGCAGTGCTCCGTTACTGTCGTGCTGGAGGTCCGCGGTTATCTGTGAGTTTCCACCTATTAGGACTGTGCCAGGGTTGGCATTGATTCTCAGGACGATCCATGGGTTGTATGTTACACTTCCTGAGACAAGGATTGAGAAGTCTGGAGTGTTGGAGCCCCACCAGTTGAATCGGGCATCCACAGCACTATTATTTGCGTAGACGTTTATCCCGGTCTGGTCCGGGTTGTTGAATATCCGGCAGAACATGATTCTGGCGGGTTCTGGGCAATCACGCACAATTATTGCTCCAGCAAGGGGTGCTGTGTTGTTGGTGAGTGTGGTGTTTGTTATTGTTAGTGTGGAATTAGTAACTACTTCTATTGCTCCTCCTTGTCTATTTGCTGTGTTGTTGGTGAGTGTGGTGTTTGTTATTGTTAGTGTGGAGGATGAATATGTGATTATTGCTCCTCCTTGTCTATTTGCTGTGTTGTTGGTGAGTGTGGTGTTTGTTATGTTTACGTTTGAGAAATTATCTGCGTATATTGCTCCCGCTACATTGGTTGCTGTGTTGTTGGTGAGTGTGGTGTTTGTTATGTTTACGTTTGAGAAATTATCTGCGTATATTGCTCCCGCTACATTGGTTGCTGTGTTGTTGGTGAGTGTGGTGTTTGTTATTGTTAGTGTGGAATAAGTAACTACTTCTATTGCTCCCGCTACATTGGTTGCTGTGTTGTTGGTGAGTGTGGTGTTTGTTATTGTTAGTGTGGAGGATGAATATGTGATTATTGCTCCTCCTTGTCTATTTGCTGTGTTGTTGGTGAGTGTGGTGTTTGTTATTGTTAGTGTGGAGGAATAAGCTGCTTCTATTGCTCCCCCTAGTTTGCTGTGTTGTTGGTGAGTGTGGTGTTTGTTATGTTTACGTTTGAGAAATTATCTGCGTATATTGCTCCCGCTACATTGGTTGCTGTGTTGTTGGTGAGTGTGGTGTTTGTTATTGTTAGTGTGGAATAAGTAACTACTTCTATTGCTCCCGCTACATTGGTTGCTGTGTTGTTGGTGAGTGTGGTGTTTGTTATTGTTAGTGTGGAGTATGAATATGTGATTATTGCTCCTCCATAGTTTGCTGTGTTGTTGGTGAATGTGCTGTTTGTTATTGTTAGTGTGGAGGAATAAGCTATTTCTATTGCTCCTCCATAGTTTGCTGTGTTGTTGGTGAATGTGCTGTTTACTATATTTACATTTGCACAACCTGCGTATATTGCTCCCGCTACATTGGTTGCTGTGTTGTTGGTTAGTGTGCTGTTAATTATCGTTACTGTGCAGAACTCTGCTAATATTGCCCCCCCATTTTTTGCTGTGTTGTTAAAAAATAGGCAGTTTTCGATTGTTAGGGTTGGGTTTTCTATTACTATTGCAGATTTATCGTTTGAGTAAGCATCCCTGATTGTTAAATTTGATAATTTGGAGTCCTTTGTGATTGTGAATAATCTTGGAGTTCCCTCCAGTTTTATGACGGTACCCTCTTTGACTGGCCAGTAATTGTCAGTTTCTTGTCGATGTTCACGTTCCTGTTATCTGGACCGGTGTATTCGCCGTCTGCAAGCCATATAACATCATTGTCTGCGGCCGATCCAGTTGCATTCTTTATGGTGGCCTTTGCTGCTGCCCATGAGAGTCCGTCATTGTTGTCATCCCCCCCAGTGGCATTAACATAGATATCCACTGCACTGGCCGTGCCAGAAAAGGCTATCGCAATAAGACCCACTAAAATTAAAGGAAGATATCTTTTCATTAAATCAACTCTAAGTCTTGCCCGTACCTTTGGTACAATGTATAATATCGTTTTGGGAACTATTAAAGTTTTTTAGAAACCTTTAAATTTAGCCAAAATATTAGAAGGATTTTTTAGCTGAATTTTTAAACCATGTTACTGTTCAGCAATTTATTTTTAGTTTCTCTGACCTCTTGATGGGTCTCCCCTTAAGAAGGCAATTAAAGGTTTTCATGGAAACTCCATAGATAATTTTAAATTTTTAAAGAGTAATAATAATATAGTGTCCCTAAAATTGAAGAGAAAGGTGTTAAACTTGAAAAGATACAAATGCAGGGTTTGTGGATACATCTACGACCCTGAGAAGGGCGAACCAAGGACAGACACACCACCAGGAACACCGTTTGAGGACCTCCCTGAGACATGG
This sequence comes from Methanothermobacter sp. KEPCO 2, assembly GCF_041228365.1. Lineage (NCBI taxonomy): Archaea > Methanobacteriati > Methanobacteriota > Methanobacteria > Methanobacteriales > Methanobacteriaceae > Methanothermobacter > Methanothermobacter sp. KEPCO 2. The sequence continues at coordinate 255,721 of NZ_CP166185.1, forward strand.
AGGTGTCCGTCATGCGGTGCAAAGAAGAAGATGTTCAAACCACTTGACTGAGAGGTGAATAAATGGACAAATACGTCTGCCAGATGTGCGGATACATCTACGACCCTGAAGAGGGAGACCCCACATCAGGGATAGAACCAGGAACAGCGTTTGAGGACCTCCCCGACGACTGGGTATGCCCTGTATGTGGCGTTGGAAAGGACCAGTTCAAGAAGATGGATTAAATGAAAGCCAGAAGAATTGCAGATGGGGTTTACTACACCGGTATCCTTGACTGGGACCGGAGGACCTTTGATGAGCTTGTAGCCCTCCCAAGGGGCACAAGCTACAACTCATACATCGTCTCTGGAAGCAGTGCCACGGCACTCATTGATTCTGCAGAACCCTCAAAGAGCAGTGAATTCCTGGGGATCATAGGGGAAATGGAAACTGACATCGACTACATAATCTCCCAGCACGCAGAACAGGACCACTCAGGTACAATCCCGGAGCTCCTTGACATGTACCCTGACGCAGAGGTCCTGGGGACACCTGCCTGCATTGAACTCCTCAGGGAACTTCTAAGGATCGATGGAAACTTCAGGACAATTGAGGATGGTGAGACACTCTCCCTGGGTGACAGGACGCTGAGATTCATTGTAACACCATGGGTGCACTGGCCCGACACCATGGTAACCTACCTTGAGGAGGAGCGGATACTCTTCACCTGCGACTTCTTTGGATCACACCTTGCAACATCAGACATCATGGAGGTGCCTGAGGGTTTCCTGAGGGAGGCCAAGAGGTACTACGCCCATATCATGATGCCCTTCAGCCAGATGGTCACATCCAACCTCAGGAAGATCTCGGACCTTGACATATCACTCATAGCACCATCCCATGGCCCACTGGTATCCATACCCGACCTCATAATCGATGCATACAGGAGATGGACCTCAGGGGGCAGTAAAACAGTGATCGCCTACACCACCATGCACAGAAGCACAGAGATCATGGTTGAGAGACTCACAGAGAAACTCATGGAACTCGATGTGAGTGTAAGACCCATCAACGTTGCAGAGTCCGATACCGGGGAATTCCTCACTGAACTCGCGGATGCCTCGGTCCTGGTTGTTGCATCACCCACGGTGCTCACAAGACCCCACCCGGCAGTTGCATCGGCACTCTACCTTGTGAATGCACTGAGACCCCCGGTGAAGCACATTGCACTGATGGGATCCTACGGGTGGGGGACACTCATTGAATCCGAGGTCAAGGGTCTGCTATCCAACCTGAACGTGGAGTACCTTGAACCAGTCCTTGTGAAGGGCCTTCCACGTGAGGAGGACCTTCAGAGGATAGATGAACTTGCCATTCAGATAAAGGAAATAGGGGGTGAATTAAATGGTAAGTGAAAGGATGCAGGAGGCCCTCAACAGGCAGCTCAACGCTGAACTCTACTCAGCATACCTCTATCTTTCAATGGCCGCCTACTATGAGGCCTCCGACCTCCCGGGATTTGCAAACTGGATGCGTGTCCAGGCCCAGGAGGAACTTGCACACGCAATGAAGTTCTACGACTACCTTGTCCAGAGGGGTGCAAGGGTCGTGCTTGAGGAGATAGAGAAACCACCATTCGAGTGGGAGTCCCCACTGGAGGTATCCAAGCATGTCCTGGAACATGAGAGGAAGGTCACAGGACTCATAAATGACCTTGTTGACCTCGCAATCTCAGAGAGGGACCATGCAACCAACAATTTCCTCCAGTGGTTCGTGGCAGAACAGGTTGAGGAGGAGGAATCCGCCGGCTCGGTGCTCCAGAAGGTACGCCTTGCATCGGATTCACCAAGCGGCCTCCTCATGCTTGATGCGGAACTCGGAAAGAGGGTTTACAACCCACCAGCAAATGAAAAGGGGGAATAATTTTGGGGGAGAAGGTATACGAAGTCAGAAAGGTGAAGAAGAAGGGGCGCGGCATGCCCCTCATAGGGGATAAATTCCCTGAAATGGAGGTCCAGACAACCCACGGGCTGATGAAACTCCCGGCCGAATTCAAGGGGAAATGGTTCATACTCTTCAGCCACCCTGCAGACTTCACACCTGTCTGCACAACAGAGTTCGTGGCTTTCCAGGAGGTCTACCCTGAACTGAGGGAACTTGACTGTGAACTTGTGGGCCTCAGTGTTGACCAGGTATTCTCACACATCAAGTGGATCGAATGGATAGAGGAGAACCTTGATACCGAGATCGAGTTTCCTGTGATAGCGGACACGGGGAGAGTCGCGGATACCCTTGGCCTCATACACCCTGCGAGGCCCACAAACACTGTGAGGGCGGTATTTGTGGTTGACCCTGAGGGGATAATCAGGGCGATACTCTACTATCCACAGGAACTTGGAAGGAACATCCCTGAGATCGTGAGGATGATACGCGCCTTCAGGGTCATAGATGCCGAGGGTGTGGCTGCACCGGCAAACTGGCCCGATAACCAGCTCATCGGTGACCATGTGATAGTCCCACCGGCATCTGATATTGAAACCGCCAGGAAAAGGAAAGAGGAATACGAATGCTACGACTGGTGGCTCTGCCACCGCAGCATAGGTGGTGATTAGATGGAGAAAAAATTCTATGAACTCCCTGAACTCCCATACCCCTACGATGCCCTTGAACCATACATATCAGAGGAGCAGCTGAGGATACATCATGAGAAGCACCATCAGGCCTACGTGGATGGGGCCAATGGCATCCTCAGAAAACTCGACGATGCCCGGGAGAATGACGAAGAAGTTGACATCAAGGCGGCCCTCAAGGAACTCTCATTCCACGTGGGGGGCTACGTCCTGCACCTATTCTTCTGGGGTAACATGGGACCCGCAGATGAGTGCGGTGGGGAACCAGGTGGACGGCTTGCAGAGTACATAGAGAAGGACTTTGGAAGCTTTGAACGCTTTAAAAAGGAGTTTTCTCAGGCTGCTGTGAGCGCGGAGGGCTCAGGATGGGCTGTCCTCACCTACTGCCAGAGGACCGACAGGCTCTTCATAATGCAGGTTGAGAAGCACAATGTCAACGTGATACCCCACTTCAGGATCCTCATGGTCCTGGATGTATGGGAACACGCCTACTACATTGACTACAGGAACGTGAGACCCGACTACGTTGACGCATTCTGGAACATCGTAAACTGGAAAGAGGTTGAAAAACGCTTCGACGACCTCTTCTAACTCCATTAATTTTTTAAGAACCTTTTATTCTAACTCCCAGGTAGCATTCCAGTGATGCATAACATTTATTTTTAAATCACCATAAACATCTAAGAGTTACACTGATTCGGGAATGATTCAGATGATCTGGAACAGGGAAATGGAATGCATAAGCAGGGAGGAACTGGAGGAAATTCAGCTTAAAAGGCTTCAGGACACAGTAAGGAGGGCATATGAAAACGTACCCTACTACCATGAGGCCTTCGAGAAGGAGGGCGTGTACCCCGAGGACATAGAGTCCCTGGACGACATCACAAGGTTACCCTACACCACCAAGGACGACCTCCGCAAGGTCTACCCCTTCGGGATGTTCGCTGTCCCCAGGAAGGAGATAGTGGAGGTCCACACATCCTCAGGGACCACAGGAAAACCCGTGGTCTCAGGGTACACCAGGAAGGACATAGAGATATGGAGTGAGGTCATGGCCAGGGGCCTCACAATGATGGGCCTCACAGAGGATGACGTCATCCAGAACACCCATGGCTACGGCCTCTTCACAGGGGGATTCGGGGTCCACTACGGTGCCCAGAAGATAGGGGCAACCGTTATCCCCATCTCAACAGGACAGACAAGAAGGCAGATAGAGATAATGAAGGACTTCGGGACAACGGTCATGATATTCACCCCATCCTATGGCCTCTACCTCTCTGAGGTTGCAGCCGAGGAGGGCTTTGACCCTGCCGAATCCCAGTTAAAGGCAATAGGATTCGGGGCTGAGATGTGGACAGAGGAGATGAGGGCCGAGATAGAGAGGAGATTCAATGCACCGGCCTTCAACATATACGGCCTCACCGAAATCATGGGCCCAGGGGTTGCAATGGAGTGCAGTGAGAAGAATGGCCTCCACGTTGCAGAGGACCATTTCTACCCTGAGATCATAGATAAGAATGGTGAAAGGGTCGGCCCAGGTGAAAGGGGGGAGCTGGTACTCACAACCCTAACAAGGGTGGGGATGCCGGTTATAAGGTTCAGGACAAAGGATATAACATCAATAGACTATGAGCCCTGTGCCTGTGGCAGGACCCTTGCAAGGATCTCAAGGATCACAGGCAGGGTCGATGACATGCTCAAGGTCAGGGGAGTTTCAGTGTTCCCATCCCAGATAGAGAAGGCGCTCCTCCGCATAGATGGTATTGAGCCACACTACCAGATAATAGTGACAAGGCCCCACCTCATGGATGAACTTGAGGTGAGGGTGGAGACCTCCCCTGAACTCTTCTCAGATGACATCCGGCAGATGGTGGAGACCAGGGACCGGATCGAGGAGTTCATAGAAAACGAGATAGGCCTCAGGGTTAAGGTGACCCTGGTTGAACCAGGCACGATACCAAGGAGTGAGGGGAAGGCAGTAAGGGTGATAGATAAGAGGAACCTTTAAATTTATGGTGATACCATGAGGGTTAAGCAGATATCAATATTTCTTGAAAACAAGAAGGGAAGGCTCTGGAAGGCACTGAGTACACTTGCAGAGGCAGATATAAACCTGAGGGCCCTATCACTTGCAGATACATCAGAATTCGGGATACTCAGGCTCATAGTCCCTGAACCTGAACGCGCGGCAGACGTGCTTGAGAATAGCGGCTTTGTTGTTAAGCTGAAGGACGTCGTCGCAGTTGAGATGGATGACAGGCCGGGGGGCCTTGCATCAATCCTCGGGGTCCTCAAGGACTATGACCTGAACCTTGACTACATATACGCATTTGTCCATGAAAAAAAGGATAAAGCGATACTCTTCATGAGTACAGAGGACCTGGATGCCCTTGAAGGGGCCCTGAGGGATGCCGGGATCCGGATGGTCCCACCAGAGGAGGTTTACTCTCTCTGAGCGGAATATTCAACCATATCGGGCTGGGGTCTACTCCCCCTTAACCCTGACATCCTCAACCGAGTACTCTATGCCCTCCTCTTCCAGTTTCTTTGTTATGCTTCTGCTCATCTTACCAACTGCCAGTACGAGGACATTCAGGCCCCTCTTTGCGGCTGCAAGGGCAGCATAGGGGGTTGCAAATTCAAAATCAACATTTAAGTTTAACCTGGTCGCTGCGGCCCTTGAAACGGTCCCCATTATTCCTATCCTGTCCTGGCCATGGGTGAGTTCCCTTATCCTTTCAAGGTCCGCTGCCCCTGAACCGCCCTCGGATATCCCCGGGAGAACCGCGATGGTTACCTTTCCCCTCTGGAGGGGTATGGTGCCGCTGAGTTCTGTGAGGGCCACATCCTCACCCTCCGAGGCACTTTTCATGACTATGGCGTGGGCTTTCCCATTGGTCCTTCTTCGGGCGTAGAGGACACCGTCATCCATGAAGAGCTCAACCTCGTCACCAGCGCTGAGGTCCTCCCAGGCGATGGCTGGCCAGATGGACTTGTAGGAACTCATGTACTCCAGGACCTCATCGGCATACTGCCTGAGGCTCACCGCAGCCATTTTGAGCTTCTCACCACCCCTCCGGGTTATCTTGTAGTGGGACCTTCCGCTCCCCGCCTCCACAAGGCCCTCTGCTATGAGGCTCTTTATGTTCTCAGACACTGCCTGGACAGTTATTCCCAGTTCATCTGCTATATCCCGTTGCCTCACATAGGGCTGACGCCTCGCTATCTCACTCAGCACCTGGAAACGTGTAAGTTCACCCTTCTTTCTGAAAGCCTTCATCCATTCACCTTCACCTTTTCTATGGCCCTGTTAAGGAGTCTGAGGAATTCTCCCTCATTTTCAGCCGGTATATATGCTCCGCAGGCAGTGGCATGACCACCACCGCTACCCCCCACCTTCTCTGCCACCCTCTGCATGATTGAACCGAAGTGTATGCCGTCAAATGCAAGGAGGCGGGAGCACCTCAGTGAAACCTTGAGGCCATCACCGGTTTCAGCAAGCCCTATCATGGGCCTCCTCCAGTCACCGTAGCCCAGGAGCATACCGGCAACCGTACCCACCACCGAGGTTTTCACCTCGGGGGCATGGAAGTACTGGAGGTTATCCATATCCCTTATGAGTTCCTCGTCCATTATCCGGTCGAGGGTAACCGCCAGGTAGGCCCGGTGTTCCCTGAGGACACCCTCAAGTTCCTCCAGTTTTTCATGGCGATCACCCCCGATGATATCCATTGCAAGCTTCCACCTTGAGTTCCGGTTACACGCGTTTACTGCGGTTGAGAACTCTGAGAGGTCCCTGAATACTGTGTACCTCTCCTCTGATTTTAACTCGTAGACCTCACCGAGTATGAGCCTGGGGAGGTATTTATGGTACCTCCTTGGGACCTCATTGACCATCATACGGTATATCTCATTGAAGAGTTTCCTTTTCTCGTCATCTGTAAGGTCACAGAGCCTCCTCTGGGTTTCATCATTTTTCAGGGGTATGCCCAGGTTCTTAAGCCTTGCTATGCACTCGTTGGTGTTGTTTGTTGTTGGGAGGGTGACATCCCCGAAGTATGAGAGGGCACTTACGATGGACCTGGTGTGTCTGCCGTAGATTGTAAGGTCACTGCAGCACTCAACTGCACCCTCCCTTATGCTGTCCTCCAGGATCACCCGGTTGGCCCCAACCATCTTACCGGTCCTGATGTTCTGCATGTCACCCACTGCGGCAAGGAGACCCATCCAGCTGAGATCAGTGTATCCAAACTGCCTTGCAAGTAGATATGACAGGCCCCCACCTGAGATGCTGGTTGAACCATCCATTCCATAGAAGATGGGATTTATTTCAAGGAGCTCACCCCGTGGAGGTTCAAAGTTCCTCTTCCGCACCGGGGGGTGGTGGTCGAGTATTAGAACACGGGAGCTCCTTTTCATGTTTTCATGGACCATCTGTCCGGATCCAAGGTCACTGAACACTGTGAGATCCGTACCATGTTCAACCTCAGGGACCTCATTGATGTTTATTATGCTGATTTCATGGTCCTTCCCGAGGCCCTCAAGGAGTTTGCTGAGGATGGTTGCCGCTGTTATACCGTCACAGTCTGTGTGGCTGTAGACTGTAACCGTCTCAGCCTCATCAATCAGCTTACGGGCCCTTCTGAGCGCACCTTCAAGTTCGTCCATGTTCATTATTCATACCCTCAGTTCTTCTTTGAGGACCTCACAAGCCTTGCAAGTTTTATGAGGAGTTCCCTCTTGCTCCCCTCATATTCAACAATAACCCTCCCTGATGATTCCCACCAGGAGGAAGGGTATGACTTATCAGATTCCATACGGGCTTCAAGCTGGAGTTTTTTTGCGGCCCTGAGTATTTCACTGGCACTTGGGGATTCAACCGCGTATTCAAGGGGCACCCTTCGCCCCTGGCTCCTTGACTTCCGTGAATCGAGATAGGCTGGCCATATTATCATTGTTCACCCTCCATCATCCTCTCTGAAAGTTCGGCTAGCATGTCCCTGACCGTGTACCTCTCTGGGATGACTGCATCAAGACCATACTCCTCAAGTTTCCTGAGGGTTATGGGGCCTATTGCAGCCACTTGTATCCCCCTGAGGGCATGGATAAGATCCCCCTCCTTATCACCTGCAATTTTAAAGAGGTTTTCCACTGTGAGGGGACTTGTGAATGTAACAGCATCCACCTCCCCCTTGAGTATACCCTCTATCATTTCCTCTGCAGGTGCCGTGTCTTCCGGTATCCCTGAGTGGTAGGCCTCTGCAACAAGGACCTCTGCACCCATTTCCTCAAGTCCCATAGGGAGGACCCTCCTTGCAGAGAGTGTCCTTGGAAGGGCCACCTGCATCCCCCTGAGGTCATATTTTCTGAGGGCCTCAAGGAGACCCTCTGCGGTGTAATCTTCAGGCACCAGATCCACCCTGAGACCCATCTCAGATGCTGCACGGGCGGTCTTGGGCCCTATGACCGCGACAATACAGTCATCCCTGAGTTTTTCATGAAAGTCCCTGCATGTGCAGAAGAGGGATTCAACAGCCGCCGGGGAGGTGAATATAACCAGGTCCCATTCAGGGGCCCTCCGGCACACCTCCCTTAGGGAATCTGTTTTCAGGATCCTCAGCTCGAGGGTTGGGGCGACAAGGGCCCTTCCACCGGCACCCTCGATCAGTTTAACAGCAGCAGATACCCGCTCGGCGGGCCTTGTGAGGGCGATGGTTTTACCCCTGAGACCATCTAATTTCCCGGTAGACATTAACAACCTCACCCACCACTATGATTCCAGGCGGCCTCAGATCCTTTTCTGCTATGTCCTCAAGGGTGCCGAGGATAACCCTCTCATCCTCTGTTGTCCCCCTCTCAATCACACATACAGGGGTTTCAGGGGGCCGGTGCTTCATGATCTCCCGCATGTTCTCCCTCACGTTACCCACACCCATGAGTATTATGAGGGTGTCTGCCCTGTAATCCCAGTGAACCTGTTTTTCAGGTTTTGTGGGGTCCTCGTGTCCTGTGACAACAGTGAAGGATGTTGCAACGCCCCTGTGGGTCACGGGAAGCCCTGCAGATGTGGGGACGCCCACAGCGGAGGTCACGCCTGGAATGACCTTTGCCTCAACGCCGGCCTCCCTGAGCGCAAGGAGTTCCTCGCCACCCCTCCCGAAAACGAATGGGTCGCCGCCCTTGAGCCTCACCACTGTTTCATGCTTCTTACCTTCCTCAACAAGTATTCTGTTTATCTCATCCTGTGTTTTGTGGTGTTCACCGGCCTTCTTACCCACGTATATCAGTTTTGCATCTTCAGGGGCGTATCCGAGTATCTCCTCACCTGCCAGTCTGTCATACACTACCACGTCAGCCCTCTCAAGAACCCTTATGGCCTTCAGTGTGATGAGTTCAGGGTCCCCTGGACCAGCCCCAACAAGATAAACCACCATGATAATCACCTTTTTGCTCTGAATCAGATCTTCATTATGCCCCTGAAAAATTTGAAGCCGTCCTCTGATCCGAGTATCATCTCTGAGGCCCTTTCAGGGTGGGGCATCACAGCACATACCAGTCCTGATTCATCGCAGACCCCTGTTATCCCATCAAGGGAGCCGTTGGGGTTTTCACCGTGGAACTGCAGCACGACCTGGTCGTTATCCCAGACCTCGCTGACGTTTTCATGGTAGTATCTCCCCTCTGCATGGGCAACAGGCATCCTTATAATCTCATCCCGTCTGAATAGCCGTGTGAAGGGGGTTCTCGTGGTCTTAACCTGGAGGCTGGTCCACTGGCAGTTGAATTTTGGGTGCTCATTGACGGTGAAGACCCCCGGGACAAGTCCGACCTCCGCCAGGATCTGTGCACCATTACATATTCCAAGAACCGGTTTTTCCTCCTTCACAAGCTCCTTAACAGCGTCCATAACGGGGGTTATGGCTGCAATTGCACCTGCACGCAGGTAGTCCCCGTATGAGAATCCCCCGGGGATTATAACCGCGTCCAGGTGTCCCAGGTCCCGCTGATTCCACCATACATATTCGGGCTCTGCCCCGGCAAGTTCCAGGACATGGTAAACGTCACGGTCACAGTTGGATCCAGGAAACCTTATAACTCCCACCCTCATGTTTCAGCCTTCCATTTCCGTTATACTGAATTCGTAGTCGTGGATAACAGGGTTGCAGAGGAGGCGCTGGCACATATCCTCCACCTCCCGCCTGACATCCTCGGGGCTCTCCTCATCCATGGTGAATGTTATTATGTCACTTGTATCGGTATTTTCAACCTCATATCCAAGGAGTGCCAGGGCCCTCTCAATGGTGGACGCCTCCGGGTTGAGCATACCCTTCTTGAGCCTTATTCTGACCTCAACCATAAATTTCATCCCATCACCTCAGATCTTAACGTTCCATCTTTCAATGTCTTCCCTCTCAAGTATCATCTCAGCAACCCTTCTGTAGGCGCTCACAACGCCCTCCTCTCCCCGGCGGAATATGTCCTTGTCCAGGGGTTTACCGGTCTCCATGTCCCAGAGGCGGCAGGTGTCAGGGCTCACCTCATCCCCCAGACGTATCCTTCCAGAGGAATCCCTTCCAAATTCCAGTTTGAAGTCAGGCAGAATTATGCCCTTTTCTCTGAAGAACTCCACAAGGACGTCGTTTATCTTAAGTGTCATGCTCCTTATCTCTGAGATCTCATCACTGGTTGCTATACCAAGGGCGAGGATTATGTCCTCATTGAGCATTGGGTCGCCGTGCTCATCGCTCTTGTAGTCCATCTGTATGATGGGGGGCCTGAATTCCTGCCCCTCAGTGAAGGGGAACCTTCTAACAATACTTCCCGCTGCAATGTTCCTCAGTATAACCTCTATGGGTATCATGTCAAGTTTCCTTGCGAGCATGCAGCCGGGTTCCGGGAGTTCCAGGTACTGGGTTGGTACACCGGCCTCCTCAAGGACCTCAAATATTTTGGCTGAAATAACAGAGTTATAGTAGCCCTTCATTTCAAGGGTGTCCTTCTTTTCACCGTCACCTGCGGTTATATCGTCCCTGAACCTCACGGCAACGATTTCAGGGTCATCTGTCATGAGAACATCCTTTGCCTTACCACTGTAGAGTGGGCCGTCTATTTTCACGTTCATACTATCACTTTTAAAGCCTTGAGATTAAATCTCTCCTCTAAGACTTATATATGTGTAAATCTTATTAGAGTTATATTACGATTCAGTTTATATAATCTTGTGAACCTTATCATGCTTCTAAGGGTGATTGAATGTGTGGCATTGTGGCTTGTATACTCAAAGATAACAGGGCGGCGCCGGTACTCCTAGAATGCGTCAGAAGACTTGAGTACAGGGGCTATGACTCTGTAGGTATTGCAACGGCAGACCCAATGATAAATATCAAGAAGGACAGGGGTAAAATCGACGAGGTGGACTCAGAACTGGATCTCGCTGATCTACCAGGCAGCATGGGGATAGCCCATGTCAGGTGGGCCACACATGGCCTTCCAACCGCTGAGAACGCCCATCCCCACACAGACTGCACTGGGGAGATAGCGGTCGTTCACAACGGTATAATAGAGAACTACCTGGAGGTTAAGGAGGAGCTTGAATCAGAGGGCCATGTCTTCAGGTCCGAGACAGACACAGAGGTGATACCACACCTCATAGAGAAGTACATGGATGAGGGTATGGACCTTGAAGCCGCAACAGCCACAGCACTCAGAAAACTTAAGGGCGCATATGCCATTGCAGCCATATCCTCCAGGGAACCCGGCAGGGTGGTGGGCGCAAGGAAGGAGAGCCCCCTCATAGTCGGTGTTGGTGATGGCGAGTTCTTCCTGGCCTCGGATGTCCCGGCCATCCTGAACCACACCAAGAACATCATATACCTGGATGACGGTGAGATGGTCATAATTGACGGTGATGTGAGGGTAAGGGACCTTGATGGTAACACGGTGAGTAAGGAGGTCCATTTAATTGACTGGACAGCTGATATGGCTGAAAAGGCAGGATACGATCACTTCATGATCAAGGAGATACATGAGGAGCCAGGGGCCGTCAGGGACACCCTCACAGAGATGGAGGATGTTATGCGGGTGGTGAAGGAGATAGGTGAGGTTGAAAGGGTATGTTTTGTTGCCTGCGGAACCTCCTACCACGCATCACTGGTGGGCAAGTACCTCTTTGAGAGCATCCTGGGCATACCCACTGATGTCATCCTTGCAAGTGAGTTCAGGTACTCTGCACGTGCCCTTACAGACAGGACCCTTGCAGTATTCATAAGCCAGTCAGGTGAAACAGCCGACACCCTCAATGCCCTGAGATCCGCAAATTCAAGGGCCAAGACCCTGGCGATAGTCAATGTCCTTGGAAGCTCAGCAACAAGGGAGGCCCAGCATGTCCTCTACACGAGGGCGGGTCCTGAGATAGGTGTTGCAGCCACAAAGACCTATGTGAGCCAGCTTACCATTATATACATGCTTGTGGCTGCCATGGGGGCCCCTGAGCTCATTGAGAAACTTGAAAGGGTCCCTGCTATCATGGAGGAGGCCCTTGGGGATGAGGATAATATAAGGGGGCTTGCATCCCGCTATAGCAACGTGAGCGACTTCTTCTTCATAGGGCGCGGATTCTCATATCCAACAGCCCTTGAGGGCGCACTTAAACTCAAGGAGATAACATACATCCATGGGGAAGGTTATGCTGCAGGGGAACTGAAACATGGGCCCCTGGCACTCATCGATGATGGGGTGCCTGTTGTTGCCATATCACCCCCAGGGCCATGCCATGACAAGACCCTGAGCAACGTTGAGGAGGTCAGGGCGAGGGGTGCGAGGGTTATAGGTGTTGGGAGCACCCTTGATGAGGCCCTAAGGAAGGAGGCCGATGACTTCATAGGTCTGAGCCCTGAGGTCGATGAGGTACTATCACCCCTTGTGTACATCGTTCCCCTGCAGCTGCTCTCATACTATGTGAGTGTTGAGCGGGGACTTGACCCTGATAAGCCAAAGAACCTTGCAAAGTGTGTAACCGTTGAATGATGGAGATGACAGGAACCATAAAGAAGTACTATGGGGCCCTGACGCTCCTATGCGTCCTCACAGGTCTATTGTTCCCCCAGTTTTCAGTTTTCTCAGGTTACACGCCCCTGCTTCTTGCATTGCTGGTGTTCTCCCTTGTCATTGAACACAGCCTGGAGGACTTTGGGAGGATCATACACCACCCCCAGTTCCTTGGACTGGTCTCTGTGTCCAATTTTCTGTTATACCCAATTCTGGGGTTCCTTTTTATTAAGATATTCAACTTCAGCGGTGATATGGTTGCTGGAATAATACTCCTCTCGTTTGCACCATCCCCGGTTGTCGCGGCCCTCTGGACCGAACTATCCGGTGGTGACGGCACCCCCGCCCTTTCAGCTGCCCTTACATCCATGCTCCTATCTGTTGCAGTTTACCCCGCTGTCCTCTACCTAATGGGTGTGGCCTCACCTTCGGTGGCGTTCAGGGTATTTGAACTCCTTGTCTTCACAGTGTTCCTGCCCGCTGTGGCTGCCCTCATTCTGAGGCTTGAGGAGGAGAGGTTCATACCTGCAAGGAAGACCCTTAACTTCCTCTCGGCGATACTCGGGCTTGTTATAATCGTTGTCGCGGTTGCCCACATGTCAGGTTCAGTGAGAAATGGTGGGGTCATGGAGATTGTCATTACGGTGTCTGTGATGCTACTTGCAGGTTTCACCTACGGCTTCATTCTCGGGAGGCTGAGAGGGGATGATGGGGCCGCATATGTTTACACGGCGGGTATGCGTGATGGTGTGATCCCTGTTGGTGTGGCCCTCACCTACTTTTCACCTGCAGTTGCACTCCCTGCCACGATTTTACTTGTGGTGATGCCGGTATTCACTGGAATTGTTTACTATCTGGTTGGAGATGGAGAATAGGATGGTAAACAGCCTTTAAGTAACAGTTATTCTTCAATTTTGGGGACCCTGACATTCCACCTCATTATAAGATACTCTTCAAGGTCGCTATCTGGAACCATCTTCACTTTTTTTCTTTTACGTATAATCTGGCCTAGGTTTCTGTAGGCATCATACTTTGCTCTGAGGATGACGAACTTTCTTCTCTTCAGATTCAGGAAAACCTGCAGGATCTCCGTGAAAATGAAAAGGGGGAAATACTTCAAGAGAAGTTTGAGGGGCATATTTTTGATGAAGGTCCATGTGTAATTTCTCCAGTTATGATAGACTGTGAAATCACTTATGAATGGGTTGGTACCACCCTTGTAGTGGTATACTATGGCCTCTGGAGTGTAACAGGAGTCCCACCCTGCATTCCTGAGTCTGAGTGCAAGATCAAAGTCCTCATAGTAGGCAAAGAAATCCTCATCGAAATACTCGCCATCAACTTCGATATCCTCAAGGGCCTCCTTCCGGTATAAACAGGCGCCGGCACAGCACCCAAGGATTCTGCTGTGTTCATCAAAATTTTCCACGGGTTCATAGGCGCCCCTGTTGAACCCAAGACCGTTCTTTGAGTATTCAAGGCCCGCTGAATCCATCAGATCCTTCTTCTGACCCCATATCATCTTTGCCTGAACGCTACCTGTATTCTCACTTCTTTCGGCTTCTTTGATGAGGTTTTCTATAAAATCCGGGAGAACCACGGTGTCATTGTTGAGGCAGACTATGTACCTGCACTGGGGGTCAGCCATCGCGACCCTTATCCCCTGATTGTTTGATGCCGCAAATCCGAGATTTTTATCATTTTCAATTAAGAGGATCTTCTGATTGATTAGATCACCAAAATTCTTCTTTATAAAATCAACGGACCCATCTGATGATCCATTATCGATGAAAATTATTCTGAAGTTATTATAAGTCTGTTTGAGGATTGATGTGAAATATCCATGGAGAAATCTGCACCCATTTAAATTCGGGGTTATTATATATGTTTCTGTCATAGGATCACTTTTATCAAAAATTGTATTTTTAATGAATTCAGGAATTCCAGGTCAATTCAAGGTCTTTAGTATCGAAATGTTTATTTGATTCTAGTTTTATTGATTCAAAATTACAAATATGATTCGTTGAATTATGTATACTATCCCATATTAACAAGGTATTATAAAACCGATTCTTAAAACATATTTGAGGGGACCAAATGAGAATTGCGATGGTAATAGAGGCCTGGAAGCCTATATGTGGAGGGGGACAAGTAGTTGCCTATGAAGTCTGTAAAAGATTATCTAAAAATTACGATTGTAAGATAGACCTTTTTGTAATGAATCTCGAGGGCTACACAGGTCCAGAGGTTGAAAAAAGAAATGAAAATTTCAGGATAATCCATGTTGGTAAAAAAAAGAAATGGAAATTTAAAGATAGATTAATCTGGCTGATTGAAGTTTTTTTTACCTTATTAAAGGAAAATAAAAAGAGTGATTATGAGATAATATATGCTCATTCAAATTTACCGGGTATTATTGCCAAATTGACATCATTTATACTGAAAGTCCCTTCTGTCTATCATGTCCATGGGAGTGGTGTTAGGGTAATCAATGAAATGTATAATGAAACTCTTGCAGGAAAGATTATTTATTTTCTTGAAGACATCCTCCAGACGAAAATAAAATATGATCTTGAAATAACTGTTGATAGGGATTTTCTAAACTTTGAAAATGTTAATGAGCCCGTATACATCCCTAATGGGGTTGATCACTTAAATTTTAAAGCTAAAAGTAAAAAGAATAAGAAAACTTTCAATATACTCTTTGTCGGTAGATTACATCCTCAAAAGGGACTTAAGATCCTTATAGATGCTTCCAGAGATCTTAAAAATCTTTTTGAAAAGAAAAATGTAAGGATAATTATTGTTGGTGACGGGCCTCAACGCAGTGAACTTTGTTCTATGGTTTGTGAATATGGACTTGAGGATATTTTTGAGTTCAGGGGTGAAAAACGTGGGAGTGATCTTATAGAAGAATATGTTAATGCTGATCTTTTTATTTTACCGTCGCTCTATGAGGGTTTTCCACTTACAGTTTTAGAGGCATGGGCTGCAAAACTACCAGTTCTTGTTTCAGATGTTGGGGATTTACCATATGTCATAGAGGACGGAGAAAATGGATTTTTATTTAAAGGCGGAAGTTCAGCTGATTTGAAAAAAAAGCTCAGCAGAATACTAGAGATGGATACTTCATCGCTGTCACAGATCGCGGAAAAATCATATAGAAAACTTGTAGATGAATATACGTGGGATAAAATAGTACCAAGAATCTATGAAGAATTAAAAAGGGTCAGATGATCTGATTTAAAGGAGATTTAAGAGGTTGAATCGTTTCTATCTCAAATTTTGAAAATTCAATCTGTGAAAGCGGGGATAACTTTCATATTATTAATTATTACTCCACTGTATCCATATTACTTTTAATTTTCATGATCTTAAAGTTACGATATCACATAAATGTGAATATTGATTTAATACTAGATACATACATATATCACTATACATGTAATTGAGGGGGATCCTATGAATCCACTGGCCCTGATTTCAATCACTGCTTTTGTGACTGCAACCGTCTCTGGAATATACATCTTTGTGAAGAACCCTGAGAGCCGTTTCAACAGGACACTTCTTGCTTTTTCGGCACTCGTCGCATACCTTTCACTCACAGATTTCGGCCTTTACATCTCTGAATCCTATGGGATGGCAGCCTTCTGGGTTAGGATGGGGTTCCTCTGGCCATTCGTGGTTCCTGTGATCCTTCACATGGTAATGATATTCACAGGAAGAATGAGGAGATGGTACACTCTCGCAGCACTCTACGTACCTGCATTTATATTTTCAGCCCTTGAACTGACAACCGGCCTCATAACAGCCGGCCCACTGCTTACAACATGGGGCTGGACCTTCCTATCATCCAGATCAGCAGCATATGACCTTTCAAACATCTGGGGACTCGCTGTTGGGATAATTGCACTTATACTTGTTGTGATTCACCTCAGGTCCTCCTCACGTGAAGGGAGGACCCAGGGACTCTACCTTTTCACTGGCCTTATACTTCCCATTGTAACCGGGTTCCTCACTGATCTGGTGCTTCCATTTATGGGCATTGAGGTTCCATCACTCACAAACCCTTCTGCTGCAGCTGGAGTCTCCATCATAGCCTACGGTGTGCTGAGGTTTCACATACCAGTACTCAGTCCAATAAATGCAGCAATGGATATTGTAAGGAGCATGAACAGTTTTCTCATCATAACAGACCTTGAATTCAGGATATCCTATGTTAACCCGGCAGCCGAGAGGTTAACGGGTTTCAGTGCAGCGGAACTTCTGGGGAGGAGGATAGATGAGGTAATGGAATTTGAGGGTAAACTATCTGAGATGATGGGATCCATGGTGGAGTCAGCCCTCAAATCAAGGGATGGGGTGGTACCCGTTGTTGTATCCGCCGGGCACATCCATGGAAGTGGGGGTGAACACGTCGGCCTCCTCTTCACAGGCTCAGATATAAGGCCGATAAAGGAGATGGAACAAAAACTTAAAAGGAGGGAGGAACGCCTTGTGCTGCTCACAGAGCACATGGCTGATGGCCTCGGAGAATTTGACAGGGACTTCAAATTCAGATACCTCAGCCCATCAGTGAAGAACATAACCGGTTACGGACATAGCCACCTCATCAACAGGTCCGCCATCGATTTTCTGGATTACGTGCACCCGGATGACAGGGAAAATGTCAGGGAACTTATCATGAGCGATGAGGAAATGCACAGGGCAACATTCAGGATAAAAAGGCCAGATGGAAGCTACAGGTGGGTGGAGTACGTTGACAGGCCCATCCGCAGAGATGGTGTTATCAGTGGCTACGTCTTCGGCCTGAGGGATATACATGAGCATAAACTCGCAGAGGAGGCCCTCAGGGTGAGCCGGGAGAAGTTCAGGGAGCTTTTCAGGAACATGAATGCAGGGGTAATCGCTTTAGCTCCTGTTAAAGGAGGTTTCAGGGTTTTATCCATGAATCCTGCCGCTGAGGAGATGGAGGGTGTCGTCTGCGGGGACGTGAAGGGAATGGAACTTGAGAGGGCGCTTCCAGGAATCGCAGAATCCAGTATCAGAGAAGCCCTTGAAATGGTGACTGAGAAGGATGAGCCACTGCACCTCCCTGAGGTTAAACGTGGTGAGAGATGGCTTGAAGTGTACATATACAGGCTCTCAACCGGTGAGGTTGTCATAATATGCGGGGATATAACCCTCAGAAAGGAGTATGAGGAGAGGCTGAGATCCTCCCTAAGGGAGAAGGAGGCGCTGCTGAGGGAGGTGCACCACAGGGTCAAGAACAACTTCCAGATAATCTCAAGCCTCATAAACCTCCAGTTATCTGAGATCCAGGATCCAGCACCCCTCCTGGACCTTCAGAGCAGGGTTCAATCCATGGCCCTTGTACATGAACTCCTCTATGAATCTGAGGATATAACCAGCATCGACATGAGGCGCTACATTGAGAGGCTCACATCATCCATCCTGGACAGCTACCATGCAGCGGGAATAGAACTCAGGATTTCGGCGAAGGATGTGACTCTCCCCATCGAGACAGCCGTGCCCCTCGGGCTCATAATAAATGAGCTCATCACAAATTCCGTGAAATATGCATTCAGTGAGGGGGGAGAGATCACAGTGGAACTGGAATCAGAGGGTAATGACTTCACACTCACCATCTCAGATAATGGTGTGGGTTTTCCACCCGACTTTGTACTTGAGGAGTCTGATTCACTGGGCCTGAAACTTGTAGGTGGCCTTGTGGATCAGCTGGACGGGGACCTTGAAATGGATATGGAGGATGGAACCCAATTCAGGGTAAGATTCTCGGTTGTGCCCTACAGGCCCAGAATATAGGAAGGGCAAACTTTAAGTTAAAATGCACTGGATCATTTAACATGGTACTCACACCAAGGGATGATGTTCTGAGGGCTGTTAGAAATTACTTTGAAAGTGAGCGCCAGGATGGGATAAACAGGCGAACTGAAGCATGGCGTTCACTTTCAGATAGTTTCATAAGAACCTCTGATGGCTCATACACCATGGAGTCAGATTCCGGGGGGGAGGCCATGCACACAAGGAGTGGCGCCATAACAGAGTCCTTTGAAAAATTTGTAAGGCCCTCGATACCACTTGATGCAGAGGAAATCCGGGTTCTTGACCTCTGTTCTGGCCTCGGATATAATACAGCGGCTCTCCTTGAATTCACATCTGCCGGTGAGGTTACAGTGGACATGGTGGAGGTCTCCCCTGAGACAATGGCAGCGGCCCTCATAGTCCCATCACCAGTAAAATCCCATGAACTTGTCAGGGCTGCCTATGAGGACCGCCTTATGGATATGGGAATCATCGGCATGAGGGCATCTCCCCCACCACCCCCTGAGGTCACCCTGCGGGTTCACTGCGGGGATGCAAGGGAGACGCTCCAGAAACTTGAGGCTGAATACTATGACGCCATCTTCCTTGACGCATTCAGTCCCGGGGTTTCACCTGAACTCTACACGGTGGAGTTTCTATCACAGATAGCCAGGGTTATAAAGCCAGATGGAGTCCTTGCAACCTACACCTCCGCGGCTCCCCTGAGATCCGCCCTTATAGATGTGGGGTTCCATATTGGTGCCGGTCCGGTATTTGGAAGGAAGTCAGCAGGTACACTGGCCTCAGGGGATCCCTCAAAGGTTAAAGAGCCCCTGGACTGGAGGGATGAGAGAATGGTGGCCCTCAGTGATGCAGGGGTACCCTACAGGGATCCCACACTTTCTTCAGATGGTGAAACCATAATTGATAGACGTAGACTTGAGCGCATGGTGGTTCGTGGTGTTACAAGGATATCATCCGCAGTCAAAACCCCCATATACCTTGGAGTATCCGTTGAAGGGGACAGGATCGGGCGCAGAGTCAGGCGGAACCTTGAGAGGATGGGCATATCCGATACGAAGGGAGGGGAGGCACTCTACATAATATGCCCACAGATGGATGAATGTGTATGTGGCTGTGGAGAGGAAAGGGTGACAACCTCAAGGGAAAGGATACTCTCAATGAGGAGGAGACTGCTGGAAGTGGCCAGTTTCAGAGGGTGATACAGGAGAATTCAATCTGATAGTTTCATCGGGTTTTGTAGAGTTCTACTGTAATTATTAAAGGATTCAATGCGTTAATATAAGATAACTGATTGTATATTTATTCACAGCGGATTCACTGAGTTTAAGGTTTAACATTTAAGGTATTTCATATTTTCAGAGCGGATTCGATGAGTTTAATGGTTTAATATCGGGAGGATTTCATGTTTGAGATAAGATCAAAGGACAACCTGGGAAGAACAGGTGTACTCAAGACAGAACATGGAGATGTCAAGACACCGGCGCTGATGCCTGTTATACACCCAGGTAAGCAGACAATCGACGTTAAGAGGTTCGGCGCTGAGATTGTGATAACCAATGCATACATAATCTACAGGAACCCTGAACTCAGGGACGAGGCACTGAGAAAGGGTGTCCATGGACTCATAAACTTTGATGGGCCTGTAATGACGGATTCGGGTTCATTTCAGCTCTCAGAGTACGGCGACGTTGAGGTTGAAAACCATGAAATAGTCCGCTTCCAGGATGAGATAGGCACAGACATAGGGACGTCCCTGGATATACCGACTCCGCCTGGTGTGAGCCACAGGAGGGCCCTTGAGGAGGTTGAGATCACACTTCAAAGGGCCAGGGAGTCCCTTGAGTACAGGGAGAGGATGATGCTCAATGCCGTTGTACAGGGATCAACCCACCCTGACCTCAGAAGGTACTGCGCCTCACAGCTTGCAGAGCTCCCGGTGGAGCTCCACCCCATAGGTGCCGTCGTACCTCTCATGGAGTCCTACAGGTACAGGGAGCTGGTTGACGCTGTACTATCCTCTGTTTCAGAACTTCCACCATCAAGGCCAAGGCACCTCATGGGGGCTGGGCATCCAATGATATTTGCCCTCGCTGCCTCCATGGGATGCGACCTCTTTGATTCGGCGGCCTACATACTCTATGCAGAGGATGATCGTCTTCTGAGCACAGAGGGGACATATAAACTTGAGAACCTCCAGGAAATGCCGTGCTCATGCCGGGTATGCACGGATTATACCCCATCTGAGCTTCGCGGGATGGAGGCTGAGGATAGAAGGAACCTCATAGCTGAACACAACCTCCATGTGAGCTTTGCAGAGATAAGGAAGGTCCGCCAGGCAATTTATGATGGGAGCCTCATGGAACTTGTTGAGGAGAGATGCAGGGCACATCCAAGGCTCCTTGAGGGATACAGGAGGATGTCATCTTACGTTGAACTCTCTGAGAGATTCGAGCCAAGGTCCAAACGCTCAGCATTCTTCTACACTGGACCAGAGTCACTGGGGCGTGTTGAGGTTCACAGGTATCTTCAGTGGGTTAAGAAAAACCTGAAGGGAAGGATGGCAATCGCAGGCCCATCAAGGAAACCCTACTCATCCAGTTTACCCTCCAGTATCAGTGGTTTTCGCTCAATGAAACCCCAGGCTGATGGAGAATGGAGTGTTGTGGTTGCGGACGTGCCCTTTGGCCTCATACCCCTTGAACTTGACCAGGTCTACCCACTTGCCCAGAGCGATGCGCCGGGTATCATGGACCTGGAGGCCAGGCACTTCCTGAGGGAACTGATACTCGACCTTGAGGGGGATGTGATCATCAGTGAGGACCTCTGCAGTGAACTCGGACTTCAGCTTCCACACATCTATTCAGGGGAGGTGGAGACCTATGTTGATGACCTTGACCGCATAAGGATGATTGCAGAGTACCAGTTCGGCGAGGGGGCCGGCGATGCCCTTTTCCCTGATGATGTGAGGATTGAGAGGAGCCGTAACACAGGGAAGATAAGGCACATATACTCAGGAGAAAAACTGATATGCACCATGAGGGCATCTGACGGCCTCTTTGTGCTCTCAGCCGAGGGTGCCAGGAGACTTCATGATGGCACAGCCTACCCCCGCTGCAGGGTGGCCGTGAATGAGGAGTCTGAACCATTTGCAAGGGAGGGCAGGAGTGTATTTGCAAAGTTTATAATTGACTGCGACAATAATATAAGGGCCGGCGATGAAGTTTTAATTGTTAATGCTCATGATGAACTTCTGGCCACAGGCAGGGCACTTCTCTGTGCCGAGGAGATGATGGACCTCAACCATGGCCAGGCAGTGAAAACCAGGAAAGGAGGATTTTAAATGATACCGGGCATGGGAATGAACCCGAAGCAGCTGAAACAGATGCAGAGGGCCATGAAGCAGATGGGAATGGATATGAAGGACCTCCGTGGCGTTGAGGAGGTTGTGATCAAACTCAAGAAGAAGGAGATCATAATAAAAAATCCCCGCGTGAATGTCATGGACTTCATGGGCCAGAAGACCTATCAGGTGACCGGCAAGGCCCGTGAACGTGACCTTGAAGCTGAGGTTAAGATACCCGAGGATGACATTGAACTTGTCATGAACCAGACCGGTGTAAGCCGGGAAGAAGCCACCAGGGCCCTTCAGGAAACCGGGGGTGACCTGGCAGAGGCCATTATGAGGTTGAGCTGATGGTCTTAATAGCCCATATCTCGGATCTCCATGTGGGCGCACCCAACTTCAAGGAGGACATACTCCTCGAGGCCATAAGACAGATAAATGAGCTTAAACCTGACGCAACCGTTATAACCGGTGACCTTACAGATAACGGCTACTACCTTGAATTCCTGCAGGCCGCCGAGTACCTCAGCGACCTCAAGGGGCCCCACATATTTGTTCCAGGGAACCATGATGCAAGACATGTGGGAAACGAGACCTTTGAGGATGTCTTCAGGTACAGGAAGGGGACCTTTGTGTTGGATAACCTCACAATAATAGGACTTGACAGCAGTGAGCCTGACCTCGACTACGGCAAGATAGGGAGGTCCCAGCAGATCTGGATGGAGGAGGAACTTGAGAGGGCCTCAGAGAGGGGACATTTCAGGGTTATAGCCCTCCACCACCACATAATACCTGTTCCCAAGACAGGCCGTGAGAGGAACGTACTTGCAGATGCAGGGGACATACTCTATTCAATAATCAGGAAGGGCGCTGACCTGGTGATATCGGGCCACAAGCATGTCCCCCATGTCTGGAGGGTTGAGGACACTTTCTTTGTAACCGCCGGGACGGTTTCATCCCTTAAACTGAGGGGTAAAGATATTAATTCATATAATACATATTACATTACTGAGGATTCTATAAGAATAGTTCTCAACCAGGTTCAGGGAGAAAGGATTGAACTGGCATCCCATAGCCTGCGGGAATAATCTCATTCAGGTGGTTACTTGAGGGTAATTATAGATGCATCGAACGTCGCCCATTCAAGGAAAAACGACGATGATAGGCCATGCATAGAGAATATACTGTCAGCGGCAGAGGAGCTTGAAAAACTCGGCTATGAACCTGTTATAATTGCCGACGCATCCCTGCGCCATGAGATAGATGATAAGGAGAAGTTCAGGAAACTCCTTGATGAGGGGAAATTCCAGCAGGTTCCCTCAGGTACCACGGCTGATCACTTCATACTCAAGATGGCCGAGGAGGAAGATGCCAAGATACTCTCAAATGACGTATTCAGGGAGTACAAGGACGAGTTTCAGGACATAAACAGCAGGAGGATACCCTACACATTCAGGGATGACAGGATCCTCATAGGGACCTCTGGAAAGCCAAAGAAGGTTAAGAACATCCTCCAGAAAATCTGCAACGAGACCCTCAAGGAATTCGAGAAAAAGAGGATAGACTCATATAAGGCCAAAAGGGGCAAGAAACTCAGCGGGATAGCCATAGCCAAGGAGGCCATTGACAGGATAAGCAGGAGTCAGGAGGAGGGCCTTGAACCCAAACTTGAGGGTATATTCATGAAGCTCCCCCTCTTTGAGAAGTTCATGAGCATGGTGGAGGAGGTGGAGCGGACCAGCAACTACATAATATTCGTGCTGGTGCACCCCAGGGACTACAGGGAGGCGGTGAAGTACGCAGGTAACATTGCTGTAACGGTTGGTGACAGGCTCAAACTGGAGCACGCCCCCCTGGTGGCTGTAAGGAACGACCTCTTCCTGAAACCAGGCACATTTGAGCTGAACATAATGTACTCTGAGGACGTCATGGAGGAGGCCCCCTACAACGTTAACATAACCATAAATGATCACGATTACAGTTTTGTTAAGAAGAACTCAAGGAACATAGCAAGTACAATCGCAGCCAGGATAGGATCATGGAGGTTCCCCATAGTATCTGTTAAACCCAGCATGCTGCTTGAGAAGCCAGGGGAATTCGACGTGGTTCTTGAAAAGGGAGGCAATGATTGATGGTCATGGATTATCTGCTAAGGAAGATACTGGGATTTTTCATAGGACACAGGGTTCTGAGTATCGGGACCAAGTACATGCCCACCAACAGTACAGAAAGGGAATACGTGGAAATGCTCAACTACACAAAGACGATGCTCATAGAGATAGAAAGGGCCCATATAAACACCAGCAACATCTTCGATAACCTCACAAGGGAACTTGGAACCGACAACATCCCCAAGAACAGAAAGTTCATCGAACTCAAACCTGCAGAGAACAGGGTTGACGAGTATGCGCTCCTCAGCAACATAATAATGGGAAGCGACCGCTACCTCTACATTGAGGTCTTCAACGGCGGACGCATAATGGATGAATTCGTGTCCATAATAGAGAAGGAGAAGGGGAGGATCATAGAGAAGAGTTCAAGCGAGATACTCGCAAGGTTCCTCTCCAAGAACGACGCCATAAGGGTCGCCATAAAACTGATAGGCGCAGGAAGCAAGAGGGGGATAAATGTCAGGGCCGCCGCCGGGATGACGGGGGCAGCGGCAATTGAGAGGGCCATAAACCTCAACAGGGAGATAGGTGAGGTCCCGGGTGTTGGTTTCACAAAGCTGGGAGGTGAATTTGCCATAATATTCACCAGTGAATTTGAACCAGTCTCGGGCACCCCCTCATACCGTGACAACTACCTCTTCATTGACATGATCGACTCAACAGGCTTCATAGAGAGGTTCGGACGTGACAGCCTTGTTGAGATAATGAACGATATAAAGGCCTACATGGAGAATGACTGCAGGGGAAAGATCGAGGGTTACCGTGAGGGCGGGGACGACCTCATAGCAAACTTTCCCACAAAGGACATGGCTCTGAGGGCGGGGATAGATTCCGCATGGCATGCAATGGACAACGGAGCCAACATAAGGGTGGGTATCGGGAAGACCAGGCGGGAGGCCGGTGAAAGGGCCCAGATTGCCGACAGCATAAAGCTCTGGAACCCCACATCAATCATGATATTTGATGTTGCAGATGGAATATACGGCTACTTCATCCCCTCACCCTTCACAAGGTCTGTTATTGACTTTCTGATGCATAAGAAGTCTGTGGCGCTCCTGGTATTTGTGTTCGTGTTCGTGGCCACCTTCCTTGGCTGGAATATGGGGCACTGGGAGTTTGGTCTTATCGCAATCCTCCTTGCCGTTATCTATGCGGCCACGGCATGAAAAGGAAAGTTATTTAAGGGTACTTCAAGATAATAATAAGGGGAATTGAAATGAGACCTGAAACCGAGGCTAAAATTATTGTTAGCTTCCTGATTTCCCTCATAGCATTTGGCTGCGGGTCAGGTCTGGGCATTGTTATAGGTCTTTCCAACGATAATATTACTGCAGTGGATATTAACGATACTCCATCCAGTGATGTCCAGCTCTCCCCCAGCAGCACCAACCACCTGCCCCTCAACGGGATAAAGGAGCGCGGCAGGGAGGAAGCCCAGAACAGTTACGGGGAAGTCAATGTTGTTAACAGCAACCAGGGGTCCTCCAACAATACAACCTTCTGAGGGGATCCCACTGAACTTTTTTTGGTAGGAGTGGATACTGTGAAAATCAGGTTTATTGAAGGCGGGGTCTGCGCTGTTGATGGAGTGCTCGCTGCAGGTTGCCGCGAAGGTAAATATGGCGTTGGGCTTATCGTCACCAGAAAAGCAACTGCAGCGGGTGTTTTAACATCCAACAGGGTCCGGGCAGAACCTGTTAAATTGACAGAGAAGGTCCTTGAGGGCGGCAGAATTTCAGCCATAGTTGCAAACAGTGGAAACGCCAACTGTTTTACAGGAAGAGACGGGATGGATGATGCCCTCAGGATGGCCAGGGTAACAGCAGAATCCCTGCAGGTGGATGCCGGTGAGGTTGCGGTTGCATCAACTGGCGTTATAGGAAGGAGGATGCCCATCAGGAAGATCGAGTCCCTCATAAGAATGGCTGCAGATCAACTTGAAAACTCCCCGGAAGCCTCAGGGAACCTTGCATCTGCAATAATGACCACAGACACATTCCCCAAGGAGGTTGCGGTGGAGTTCCAGCTTGAAGGCGGTGAGACCGCCCGTATAGGTGCTGTTGCCAAGGGTTCAGGTATGATAGCCCCAAACATGGCCACAATGCTCTCCTTCATAACAACTGATGTTGATGCATCACCTTCAGAGCTCAGGGAGGCCCTCAGGAGGGCTGTTGACGACACCTTCAACATGCTCATAGTGGACGGTGATGAAAGCACCAATGACATGGTTATAATGGCATCAACCTGCAAATCAGGGAGGATAGATGAGAACTTCACTGAGGCCCTTGGAGTCGTCTGCAGGGAACTTGCCCGTATGATGGCCCGTGACGGTGAGGGGGCCACCAAATCATTCCAGGTCGATGTTGTGAATGCCAGGACACGGGAGGATGCAAGAAGGGCCGCCAGGGCAATCGCAGGTTCATCCCTCGTTAAGACGGCAATATTCGGGGCCGACCCCAACTGGGGACGTATAGTTGCAGCTGCAGGATATTCAGGTGCAGAGTTTGACCCCGACAGGATAAGTGTGACACTCGAATCTGAGAGAGGATCTGTGGGAATAGTCGAGGAGGGGAATGTCCTGGCCTTCGAGGGCACACCTGAACTTGAACTTGCAGAAAGGATAATGGGTGATGATGAGATAAGGATAACAGTTGACCTCAACGCCGGCAGTGAATCGGCAACTGCATACGGCTGTGATCTCACCTATGACTATGTGAGGATAAATGCTGAGTATACTACTTAAATTGATGTATTTATTGTGGTGAAGGGTGTTTGAATGAAGACCGTTAACATTCTGGTGGAGGCACTCCCCTACATCAAGAAGTTTCACAAGAAGAAGATAATGATAAAGTATGGCGGCCACGCCATGATAGATGAGGCTGCAATGGACTCGACCGCACGGGATACTGTGCTGTTGAAGTATGTGGGTATGGAGCCGGTGGTTGTCCATGGAGGCGGCCCTGAGATTTCAAGGGCCATGAACAAGATGGGCAAGGAGCCAAGGTTCATAGAGGGCCTCAGGGTTACAGATGAGGAGACCATGGAGATCGTCAAGATGGTTCTTGTGGGTAAGATAAACACGAGCATCGTCTCAAAGATATGCTACCATGGAGGAAGGGCCATAGGACTGTCAGGTAAGGACAGCAACCTTCTCCTTGCAAAAAAGAGGGCTCCACATGTTGTTAAGGATAGTGAAACAGGTGAGAGAAGGGAGATAGACCTTGGACTTGTGGGTGAAATTGAATCAGTGGACCCAAGCATAATCAACATGCTCACAGATAACAACTACATCCCTGTGATATCACCCATCGGTGTTGACAGGAACGCCAACACACTCAACCTCAATGCAGATACGGTTGCAGGTGAGGTTGCAGCGGGTATAGGGGCAGAGAAGCTTATAGTCTTAACAGATGTGCCTGGAATACTCGAGGACCCCTCAGATCCCGACACCCTCATAAGGAAGGTGACTGTTGATGAACTCAGCGACCTTGTAAAGAGCGGTATAGTGGAGGGGGGGATGCTCCCCAAGACACTCACATGCATACAGGCCATAAATGATGGTGTCTCCTCAGCCCATATAATAGATGGAAGGGTTGAGCACTCACTTCTACTTGAAATATTCACAAAGAAGGGAATCGGGACCATGATAACCAAGTGATTGCTTCATGGTCTCTCTTAATTTACTCAGCTAATTCCTTTTTTATGGCATGGGCCATTTCCATGGTACTGGCATTCCCCCCAAGATCCGGTGTCATTATACCCTTCAGCAGTGTCGTTTCCAGTGCTTTCTGTATTTTCTGTGCTTCCTGTGTTTTGTTGAGGTGTTTTAGCATGAGTGTTGTTGTTAGTATCATGGCTGTGGGGTTTGCTATGTTTTTTCCGGCTATCTGGGGTGCTGATCCGTGGACTGGTTCGAATATTGCGTTTTTTTCTCCTATGTTTGCTGATGGTGCGAGTCCGAGTCCTCCGATGAGTCCTGCTGCTTCGTCTGAGAGTATGTCCCCGAATAGGTTGGTTGTGACCAGGACCTGGAATTCCTGGGGCTGTGTTATGAGGTACATGGCTGTGGCGTCCACGTAGTAGTCCTCCGCCTCCATCCCAGGGTACTCTGATGCCACCCGGTAGAATTCCTCCCTGAACACCCCATCGGTTTTTTTAAGGACATTGGCCTTGTGCACCGCGGTCACACGACTCCACCCCTCCCTCTTAGCATACTCAAAGGCAAATCGACTTATCCTCCTGGACGCAGAACGTGTTATGACCCTCCTTGCAACCGCACCATCAGCGGTGAACTCCTCATCACCCACATAGAGGTCCTCAGTGTTCTCCCTCACTATGACAAAGTCAAGGTCAGGGTAGAGGCACGGAACACCAGGAAGGGACTTCACAGGCCTCAAATTCGCAAAAAGATCAAGCTCACGCCTCAATGTAATAATGGCACTCTTCTGGCCGGGCACGGTTGTAACTGCACCAAAGAGTGTTGCATCAGACCTTCTGACGAGTTTCACTGTTTCCTCTGGTATGGTTTCACCGCACCTCATGAAGCACTCATTACCTGCCTCTGCATACACAAATTCCAGTTCAAGGTCCAGTCCCCCAAGAACGTGGAGGGCGGCCTCCATAACCTCCTTGCCGATACCGTCACCGGGTATAACCGTTATTCTGTACATCTGAACACCTTTTCGCATGCATTATTCGTTGCATGATGATTCCATGGGAGATGGTATACTATTTAAGGATCCTATGATAAAAATGTAGTTAATTGGGGGAATTTTCGTGTTTTACCTTACCGTTCTCAGTATCTTTGATTCCCTGAGGGATGATAGAAGCGCACTCAGACACTACAAGAAGAAGCTTCATGAGTACCAGGAACATGAGGCCGAGGTTCTCATAGATATAGGGGTCATCTACCTTGACAGGGGTGAAACAGAGAGGGCAGTGGGAAGCTTTGAGGAGGCCCTTGAAACCTACAGGAAACTCAAATTCCCTGAAGGCATCGCATATGCCTCTGAACTCATGGGGGACTCCCTGATGGCTCAGCGGGAATTTGACAGGGCCATGAAATGCTACTCAGAGGCCCTCTCGATATACTCTGAGATCAACGGCAAGGTCGCAGATGAACTGAGGGATAAGATATATGAGGCGGGTAAGATAAGGGAGGCGGTGAGTTCAGATGATACTGAACCTGAACCCGCCCAGAAGGATTCACAGTCCACAGAAATCCAATCTGAGACTCAGAAAATCTTCAGACTTGCAGATGACCTCATGGGTATCATTGACTCCTTTGAATCATACGGGAAGTGCTGGGAGGACCGTGACATAGACACCCTCTATTCCAATCTGGAGTCTGCCACAATTATACGTGACCGCCCAACGGAGGCCCTTCTCAATCTTCTGATAGGTCGCTACCGGATGGAGGAGGGCGAGCTCTATGATGCCCTGAAGTTCATCAAAAGGTCCAACAGGATATTCAGGGAGAGTGGAGATTCTGCAGGGCTTGCAGTATCCCTTGTGATCCTCGGGGTTCTCTTATTCCTTATTGATGAGCGTGAAAACCTCTACGATGTATTTAAGGAGGCTCTTGAGATGTTCAGGTCACTTGAACTTGAAAATGCTGAGAAGGTTACAATGAATATCATAAATACCCTCACCAGGACCTGAATCCCATTTCTTCCTTACCAAATCATAAATACCCTCAGTGGGACTTGCACCTCATTTCTTCCTTATACCTTTACTGCACCTCATGACATTTTAGCCGTATTTCTTTGTTTGATCACTGTAAAATACAATTCATGAAAATCCATGGGCTTCAGCCCACCAGTTTTCCAGGATAAGTATTATGTATCCATGTGGACATAACGAATATAACAGGTGATAACATGCAGAGGAGAGAAAACGTTGCGAGGCTCATTGAGCAGTTAAGGGAAGACGATGAACTCATGAGGGTTCAGGTTATTGAACTCCTCAGTGAGATAGGTGAACCAGCGGTTGAACAGCTCATTGAGGCCCTCGACGATGATAACAAGTTTGTGAGGAGGGGGGCCGCAGCGGCGCTTGGTAAGATTGGGGATCCCCGCTCCATAGAACCCCTCATAGAGGCTCTGGCCGATGAGAATAAATGGGTTCGAAGGGACGCATCAACTGCCCTTGCAAAGATGGGTGAAGAGGCAGTGGAGCCCCTCCTTGAGAGCCTCTCAAGCGACGACTGGAAGATAAGGGGTGCTGCCGCATGGGTCATAGGGAACTTCAGGGATGAGAGGGCTGTTGAACCACTCATTGAACTCCTGGAGGATGACAGTGGCTTTGTGAGAAGTGGTGCTGCAAGGTCACTTGAGCAGATAGGTGGTGAACGGGTGAGAGAAGCGATGGAGAAACTGGCAGAGACCGGGACAGGATTTGCAAGAAAGGTCGCCCTCAGCTACCTTGAAACGCACCAGGAGGAGTGATTTTTGAAGGTAAGTATAATTGGGTCAACAGGGCGTGTTGGAAGGGCAACGGCACTGTGCCTTGCAGAGGAGGAGGCTGTGAAGACACTGCACCTCATATCAAGGAGGGAGAGCCTTGAGCAGAACATTGGAGAGGTCCTTGATATGAGCGATGCCCTTGCAGCCAAGGGTGTGTCGGTTAAACTGGAGAACTCTGCTGACATAGAAAATGTCCATGGCTCAAGGATAGTTGTTATAACAGCAGGTGTTCCCAGAACCGCTGATATGGACAGGGATGACCTTGCATTCCAGAATGGGGTTATCGTTGCCGAGTATGCAAGACAGATTGCCAGATTCGCCCCTGATTCAATTATACTTGTTGTGACCAATCCTGTTGATGTGATGACCTACGTTGCACTCAAGTATTCGGGTTTTCATCCCAGCAGGGTCTTTGGCCTTGGAAACCACCTCGACTCCCTTAGGCTCAAGAATTACATGGCAAGGCATTTCAATGTCCATGTTAGCGAGGTTCACACCCGGGTTATCGGGCAGCACGGCCCCTACATGGTCCCCCTTATCAGCTCCACATCAATAGGGGGTATACCCATTGAGCACTATGCAAGGAGGGACTACTTCTCTGGTTACCGGAGGTTCGACCTCAAGAAGACCATAGAGAAGGTTATCAATGCAGGTAGCAACATCATAAGCAGGAAGGGGGCCACCGAGTATGGTCCGGCCTTCGCCATTTCCAACATAGTGACAACGATACTGAATGATGAGCGGAGGATACTCACTGTTTCAACCCTCATGGAGGGCGAGATTGATGGTATCAGGGACGTGTGCCTGGGTGTGCCGGTGAAGCTCGGTAAGAATGGTATAGAGGGTGTTGTGCCAGTCCTAATGGACAGGGATGAGAGGGAAGCCTTCAGGGAGGCTGCAAACCATGTCAGAAACTCCACAATGAAGGTTATGGAGTTTCTGGATGAGGAATTCCCACTTTAGTCTTGCTGGCTTTTGCTTGATCACGGGCTTTCAGAGTGAAGGTTCTTTCAGCCACCCATTTTCATTTCAGTGGGTCCCGTTGTGTGCTGATTATCTTTCAGGTCAGGACACCCTAAGGCTGGACCTGCACTGGCAGCAGGGCCCAATGGCGCCGGTTATCTTTCAGGTCAGGGACCCTGATGTTATGGAACCCTTTCAGAGTTACCATGGAAATATTTATATAACTGTTCAATTATAAGTTAATTCAAGACCTGGTTTCTGAACATTGTACACTGAGATTCTGCCGGGTCAGGGTTCAGAGATAACCGGCAATACTTTTCCGGTATATTTATATGGTCATGTGCCAAAAACCTAATCAAAAAAACTGAAAGGAGACACCATGATAAGGATAGGTATTCTTGATCTTCAGGGCGATGTTTCCGAGCACCTCGAGATGACCCGGAGGGCAGTTGAGAGGATGGATGTGGATGCAGAGGTAGTGAAGGTGAGAACAGCGGAGGATGCATCAGCTGTAGATGCAATAATAATCTCCGGCGGTGAGAGCACCGTCATAGGTAAACTCATGGAGGAGACAGGGATAAAGGATGTTATCCTCACCGAGAACAAAGCGGTCATGGGGACCTGTGCCGGGATGGTTCTTCTTGCAAGGGAAACAGACTATGAACAGCCCCTCCTGGGACTCATAGACATGAAGGTTAAGAGAAACGCCTTTGGAAGGCAGAAGGATTCCTTTGAGGAGGACATAGAGATACTTGGAAGAAAATTCCATGGAATATTCATAAGGGCGCCCGCCGCCCTTGAGGTGGGTGAAGGGGCTGAGGTACTATCCAGAATCGATGAAGGGATCATCGCGGTGAAGGAGGGCTGCAACCTTGCACTTGCCTTCCACCCTGAACTGGGAGAGGACACCGGACTTCACGAATACTTTATAAAGGAGGTATTGAATTGTGTGGAATAGCAGGAGTGGTCTACAAGGACGGTAAACTTCACAATGTCGGGGCAGACATGACGAGGATGCTCCATGCGCTGCAGCACAGGGGCCCCGACTCAGCGGGATTCTCAATCTATGGAGGTCTTGGTCTTGAGGAGAACGAGTACCTCCTTAACATTGAGGTTAAAGAAAAGAAGGGGCTTCTTGAGAGGGTCAAGGAAACAGTAGAAACGGTGAGCCCCATAAGGAAGGATGAGGTCATCCCATCAGTTGAGAACTACATAATATACCGCTGCAGGATCACCCTCGAATCATTCTCACAGCTCAAACCGCTCATAATGGAGATAGACAGGATAGAGGATGTCATAGTGCTCAATGGAAGCCACTCCTTTGAAATGATAAAGGATGTGGGATCTGTACTTGAAATAGCAGACCGCTATGACACCTGGTCAAAGAAGGGCACACATGCCATAGGCCACACAAGGTTCTCAACAGAGAGCATAGTTGACAGGTACCATGCACACCCCTTCCAGAGCTACATCATCCCTGACATAACCGTGGTACACAACGGCCAGATAACCAACTACTGGAAGATAAGGGAACCCCTTGAGAGGAAGGGACACATATTCGAAACAAACAATGACACAGAATGCATAGTCCACTACGTTGCAGATAAACTGGCATCAGGCTACAGCCTTGAGGAGGCACTTGAACAGTCAGTGAAGGACATGGACGGACCTTTCTCATACATAGTCGGAACACCCACCGGCGTGGGAATAGCAAAGGACCAGCTCGGCCTCAGGCCAGGGGTGATGGCAGAGAACGATGAGGTATTCGCTGTTGCATCAGAGGAGGTCTCCCTGAGGGAGGTCATGGATACAACCGAGGTTGAACAGATATCCCCCGGCGAGGTCAGGGTATACGAGATATAGGGTGATATGATGAGGGAAGCAGTAGTTGATGCAGAATCAAAAACCCCCAGGGAGGTTAACAGGGCCATAAAGAGCCTGGCAAAGGACCACGACAGGATAGTGGTTAAAAACCCCAACGCCATGCACTACATCGGCGCTGGACTCACAGAGGACGTGGAGCTAATAATAGATGGTTCAGCAGGATACTTCGCCGCGACAATGATACATGGCCCAAGGGTTAAGATAAATGGTAACGCAGGATGGTTCCCTGCAGACAACATGACAGAAGGTGAGGTCATAATAGAGGGATCCGCTGGAGACGGAGTCGGACAGGGAATCTACGGCGGAACAGTCGTTGTAAGGAAGGGCGCAGGGTCAAGAACAGGAGAGATAATGAAGAACGGGACCATCATCATAGGTGGAAACTCAGGTTTCATGACAGGCCTATTCATGATGGGCGGCCGCATAATAGTCCTGGGGGACCTTGCAGAGGACGCCGGGGAGTCCATCATAAGGGGAACGATATACGTTGGTGGAGAAATAAAAAGCCTTGGAAAGAACGCAAAGGTTGAGGACATAACCCCCGAGGAGGAAGAGGAACTCAGAGGAGTCCTCTCAGCATACGGATTTGAACTTGAGGATGAGGAATACCATTCCTTCAGAAAGATTGTCCCAAGAAGCAAAAGGCCATTCTATGGCGAAGAATCGGAGGAAGGATAATGAGCAGATATGCAATGGTCGGAACACCCTGCCAGATAACAGCAGCCACACTGATGAAGGAATATAACGGGGAATTCTCTGTTGAACTCAGAATTGGACTCTTCTGCATGGAGAACTTCTCCTACACCTACCTGAAGGAACTTGCAGAGGCGGAGGGTGTTGACCTCAGGGATGTTTCAGAGTGCAGGATAGAGAAGGGCAGGCTCTGGTTCCACCTCAACGATGGAAGTACTGTATCAATACCACTTGAAAGGGCCAGGTCTGCAATGAGAAAGAACTGCTCTG
Source organism: Methanothermobacter sp. KEPCO 2 (assembly GCF_041228365.1). NCBI lineage: Archaea > Methanobacteriati > Methanobacteriota > Methanobacteria > Methanobacteriales > Methanobacteriaceae > Methanothermobacter > Methanothermobacter sp. KEPCO 2. The sequence goes on from NZ_CP166185.1 coordinate 290,015, forward strand.
TGTGCATGGACTTCACATCAGAACAGTCAGACGTTTCGGTGGGATCCGTGGGCTCACCGGAGGGATGGTCAACACTTATAATAAGGACAGAGAGGGGCAGAGATCTGGTTGATGGGGCCGCAAAGGCAGGATACATTGAGACAGCACCCATAACCGGGAAGGGCCTCAAACTTCTTGAAAAACTTGCATCAGGTAAAAAGGAGGAAAACCTTGAGGAGATACAGAGAAGGGAATCAGTTGCAAGGCCCGTCCTATACTGGCGGGTGATGCCCGCGGACCTCTACCCTGAGGAAATTAAGGACTACCAGTTCGATGACCTTAAGTCTGACGTCATCGATGTTGGCGCATGTGTGCTCTGCGGGGCCTGCGAGGCGTCATGCCCGGAGGGTATTGTGAGGATAGAAGACAGAAAACCCGAGGTTAAGGGAGAATGTCCTGAGGGCTGCAACGCATGCTACGTGGCATGTCCAAGGACCTACGTACCCGACAGCATAATAAGTCACGAGTCCGCGGCCGAACCCCTGGGGGAGTACACTGAGATACTATCTGCAAGGGCCCCAATGTTCAGGGGCCAGGATGGTGGTGTTGTAACCGCACTCCTGACCTACGCCATCAGGGAGGGAATCGTGGACGGGGCGCTGGTGGTTGACAGGGACCCTGCAATGCCATGGAAACCCGTACCTGTACTGGCAGAGGATCCAGAGGATGTTGTGAGGGCTGCAGGTACCAAGTACTCAGTATGCCCGATATTGAAGGTATTAAAGGAGTAAGAGGGGTTAAAGATGCCTTTTAAGGTTGAGAGAAAGGAAGACGTGTGTAAGAGGAACTTTGACCGTCCCGGCTGCTGCTGGTACATGTGTGATAACCGGGACGAGTCACTCTGTGCAAACTGTTACTCATGCTATAACAACTGTCCACATGATGTTTACGAGATAATAAACGGGGAACCAGTACCCCTGAGGCATGAAAACTGTGTGGGGTGCCGTATATGTGAGGAGATGTGCCCCAACAATGCAATAGAGGTTAACGCCGTACCCGAGGACCGGAGGAATGTATGGTCATTCACTGACCTGCTTGAGATACAGAGGAAATCCAGAGAGGGTTCCTACAAGGTCAGGGGCTGCGGTGCAGTTAGGAGGATACCCACCTTTGACGACCTTGTGATCATACCGGCCCAGGTCTCAAGGCCACCCATAGACAAGTACAGGGAGCCCTGCAATACCAGGGTGGTGCTGGGTGACAGGTTCGCCGAGAACCCACTTGAACTTGACACACCCATCATGATAGCGGCCATGTCCTTCGGAGCCCTCAGCAAGGAGGCCAAGATAGCCCTTGCAATGGGTGCAACCCTCGCAGGCACAGCCACAAACACAGGTGAGGGGGGAATGCTCCCTGAGGAGCGAAAATACGCCTCAAAACTCATTGCACAGTATGCATCAGGACGCTTCGGTGTCTCTGCAGAGTACCTCAACAATTCAGAGGCCATCGAGATCAAGATAGGTCAGGGTGCCAAGTCAGGTATGGGCGGACATCTGCTTGCAGAGAAGGTAACAGCGGAGGTCTCAAGGATAAGGATGATACCTGAGGGTACCGATGCACTGAGCCCGGCAAGGCACATGGACATCGTCGGGCCCGAGGATCTCAGCATGAAGATATCCCAGCTCCGTGAGATAACCGACTGGAAGGTCCCGATAATGGTCAAGTTCACATCAGGCCGTGTTGCCGATGATGTGAAGATAGCTGCAAAGGCAGGGGCCGATATAGTCGTGGTTGATGGTATGCAGGGAGGTACAGGTGCAGGGCCTGACGTTGTAACCGAGCACTCAGGTATACCCACAATAGCAGCCATAGTGGAGGCTGATGAGGCTCTCAAGGAGGTCAACCTCCGTGATGAGGTGAGCCTTGTTGCAGCAGGTGGTATAAGGAGCGGGGCCGACGTTGCAAAGGCCATAGCACTTGGCGCGGATGCAGTCTACATCGGTACAGCGGCCCTTGTCTCAATTGGCTGCCGTGTCTGCCAGATGTGCTACACAGGCACCTGCAGAAAGGGTATTGCAACCCAGGACCCACGCCTCAGGAAGCGCCTTGACTATGTTGAGGCAGGTAAAAACGTTGCAAGGTACATAGAGGCCATGACAGAGGAAGTGTGCATGCTCACACAGCAGGCTGGTAACACTGACGTGAGCAAACTTGAGAAGGATGACCTCAGGGCGCTCACCGTGGAGGCCTCGGCACTTACGGGAGTTAAGATGGCTGGAATGGAGGCGCCGGCCCGGTTTTAGCCGCCAGAACATTTAACTTCCCTGATTTTCATTTTTTAAATTTTTCCATTTTTTCTTTTATGAAACCTATTTAAACCTGGCAACCCATAGAGTAATAACAGATTTTTTCTGGAGGGAATAACTTGAATGAGTACACCAACAGGTCACTCAGGGTCTATGTTCTCATAGCTGCAACACTATCATCCTTTTTAACGCCATTCATGGGGTCATCCATCAACGTTGCACTCCCTGTGATAGCACTTCACTTCGGGATAGACGCAATACTGCAGACATGGATTCCAACGGCATTTCTCCTTGCAGCGGCAATCTTTGCCGTACCATTTGGGAGGATTTCTGAGATATACGGTATGAAGAGGATTTTTATCTATGGAAACCTGATATTCACTGTTTCATCAGTCCTATCAGCATTCTCACCATCTGCCCTTGCCCTCATAGTATTCAGGGCTATCCAGGGTGTGGGATCGGCGATGATATTCGTCACAGGCCTTGCAATGCTCACCCGCGTATTTCCTCCAATGGAGAGGGGTAAGGCCATAGGTATAAACACGGCAGCAGTTTACATTGGCCTTTCGATGGGCCCGGTTCTTGGGGGTTTTCTCACACATTTCCTGGGCTGGCAGAGCATATTCCTTGTCACGGTCCCGGTAACACTCATTGTTCTTGCTGTGTGCCTCCTTAAGGTTGAGGGGGAATGGGCTGATGCCTCAGGGGAAAGTTTCGATGTTCCCGGTTCAATCTCCTACTGTATTTTCCTGTTTCTTTTAATGTATGGATTTTCCGCCCTTCCTGAGGTTGCAGGGGCGCTTATGATAGTTCTGAGTATCCTGGCGTTCGGGATATTCCTTAAAATTGAACTATCATCAGAGAGTCCGGTGTTCAATGTGAGGCTCTTCAAAAATCTCAGATTCAGTTTCTCAAGTCTTGCAGCCCTGATAAACTACAGCGCAACCTTCGCGGTTTCCCTGCTTCTGAGTTACCACCTTCAGTACATTAAGGGACTGGACCCTGGCTCCAGCGGACTCATACTCGTCACGCAGCCCATTGTCATGGCCTTTGTGGCCCCCCTGGCAGGGAGGGCCTCTGACAGGTTCAACCCTCAGATACTTGCAGGTATAGGGATGGCAGTAAACGCGGCTGCGCTTCTGAGCCTCAGCATCCTTGATAGGGGCACGCAGCTCTTTATGATAGTGGTATCACTTCTCGTCCTTGGCCTTGGTTTCGGGTTTTTCTCATCCCCCAACACCAATGCAATCATGGGTTCCGTTGAGAGGAGGGACTATGGTATTGCATCTGCCACGGTGAGTTCCATGCGCCTCATCGGCCAGGCTTTCAGTATAGGTATAGTGACACTCATCTTTGCATTCCTGATAGGGAGGGTTCCAATATCCCCTGCAAATTATGACCTCCTCATAGAGAGCACAAGGATATGCTTCCTGGTGTTCGGGGTCCTATGTTTCATAGGGGTTTTTGCTGCAACAGCCCACAGGAATGATGGTTGATGAGCAGACCCCTAAACTTTTCACAAAAAGTGATTTAATCTACACTTTTCTCATTTTTTTGGAAAATTATTTAAACTATTTTTTATTTAATTTTTATTGAGGGGGGAAATTTTTGAAAGATGATTATATGAAGGTTTATGTGCTATGCGCAGTGACCCTCTCATCATTCCTTGCACCATTCATGGGTTCATCAATCAATGTGGCCCTCCCCCTTATGGGCGAGAGCCTTAATATGGGACCCTCCCAGCAGACATGGGTTATAATGGCATTTCTTTTAACTGCAAACGTCTTTCTACTGCCATTTGGAAGGTTATCCGAGATATACGGGATAAAGAGGCTCTTCATTTCAGGTAATATCATATTCATTACAGCGTCAGTTCTCTGTGCACTGGCACCTGATGCAGCTTCAATCATCCTTTTCAGGGCATTTCAGGGAATCGGGGCCTCCATGGTACTGGTAACAAGGCTTTCCCTTATATCAATGGTGTTCCCTGCTTCTGAGCGTGGCAGGGCCATAGGTGTGAATACAGCGGCAATAGATATGGGACTGTTCGCCGGTCCCATCCGGGGAGGTTTTCTGGCGGAGATCATGGGATGGGAGTCCATATTCCTATTCATGGTTCCGGTGGGAATCCTTGTTATACTCATCTCGCTATCCAGAATTGATGACGAGTGGATGGCTGGTGGAAGCAGAAAATTTGATCTGGAGGGGTCACTCACCTACTGCACATCACTTTTTCTCTTCATTCAGGTTCTCAACACTTGCAAGTGTGAAGGGGCTTCTTCTGCTTGTTCTAAGTTTCCTGGCGTTTTCTCTCTTCATCAAGACGGAAACGCAGGCAAGGAACCCACTCTTTAATGTTGAGTTATTCAAGAACAGAAGATTTTCCTTTTCATCCCTTGAAGCCCTCGTGGTATTCACATCAACATTTGCGGTTTCCCTGCTTCTCAGCTACCACCTCCAGTACGTCAGGGGACTCAGCCCCTGCCAGCGGACTTATACTCATAGGTTCAACCCCTCATGATGGCCCTGATCGCCCCCCTTGCAGGGAGGATGGCCGATATGGTGAAGCCCCATATTCTGACATCAGCGGGTATGGTGCTGATCTTCATGGCACTCATGGGATTTGCAACACTGGGCCCTGATACACCTGAAACAGCAGTAATAATGGGACTCATGCTACTTGGAACAGGTATGGGACTTTTCTCATCCCCGAACACAACAAAGATTATGTGTTCAGTTAAAAGGGATCATGCTGGGGTGGCGTCTGCTACCGTGACCTCCATGCGCCTCATCGGCCAGGCCTTAGCATGGGTACAGTGACACTCATCTTTGCCTTCCTGATAGGGAGTGTTTCAGTATCCCCTGCAAATTATGGCCTCCTCATGGAAAGCACAAGGATATGCTTCCTTTTATTTGGTATTATATGTTTCATAGGTCTTTTTGCCACAGCAATCCACAGAAACAGTTATTAAATGATCTTATATTGTTTGAGAGTTAAAGGGATGATCTGGGGTAGCCGCATCAACCGTGAGTTCGATGAGGCTTATAGGCAGATTCTAAACGGTTAACACCATCTTTCGATTTTTATGGGGGAGTCACATATTTTACCCTCAAGGATAAATATATTGATTAGGGGAACAGGGATCTGCTTCATCATATCTGCCTTGCTATGCATGATGGGGATACCTGCTCAGCTTATGGGTGTTAAAGATGAGGATAAGGGTTCTTAAGGACGGACCATACCTTGTGGAGGGCTCGGTACCACTCTATGAGGAGGTGATTGTAACCGATGAGGATGGACACACAAGGGAATTTGTTGAGAGAAGGGAGTTTCCACTGAAGGAGAGGTACCTCCTCTGCCGCTGTGGTGCATCAAAGAACAAACCCTACTGTGATGGAACACACACTGAGGTGGGCTTTGATGGTACCGAAACAGCATCAAGAAAGCCCTACATTGAAAGGGCGACTGTGTTCAGGGCGGGGGACCTTGAACTCACCGATGTCCCTGAACTGTGCGACCACTCAAGGTTCTGCCTAAGGGCGGGGGGTATAAGGGAACTCCTCAGGAGGGGTGACACCGAGAGCATACAGATCGCCATTGAGGAGGCGATGATCTGCCCATCAGGGAGACTAGTCCTCTGGGACAGGAGGACCGGGAAACCCTATGAAAGGGACTATGAAAAATCAATAGTGGTTATCCATGATAAACAGAAGAAGTGTGAGGGGCCCCTCTGGGTCAGGGGAGGTATAAAAATAGAATCCGCAGATGGGAGGGAGTATGAGACCAGAAACAGGGTCACCCTCTGCCGGTGCGGTTTATCTGAGAACAAACCATTCTGTGATGGTAGCCACTGGATGACTGCAGAGGAGAAGCTTGAATTTAAGAGGAAGTGGGGTATTGAGTAGTTTTTTTGAGGAGAAGCTTGAATTTAAGAGGAAGTGGGGTATTGAGTAGTTTTTTTGAGGAGAAGCTTGAATTTAAGAGGAAGTGGGGTATTGAGTAGTTTTTTTGAGGAGAAGCTTGAATTTAAGAGGAAGTGGGGTATTGAGTAGTTTTTTTGAGGAGAAGCTTGAATTTAAGAGGAAGTGGGGTATTGAGTAGTTTTTTTGAGGAGAAGCTTGAATTTAAGAGGAAGTGGGGTATTGAGTAGTTTACCAGAAAATAAGAAGAAATGAGAAATTTAGAAATTTCTACCCCATTTTCCTTTTCATCCAGAGCGCCCCTATTAAAAGACCAACTATGACCCCTATCAGTGCCCCTGAAAGGAAGGGCGTCATAAAGCCGCTACCCATGTTTTCTGTATTCACTGAGCTGAGTTCAAGGAGTTTCTCCCTGATTGATGCCTCATCGGCACTGCAGTACGTCACCCTGGTTGCAAGTTCAGGATGCCTCTGGAGGAAGGCCCGCACGGTGTCCTGGTAGGCAACCGCCAGTATCTTCTTGTTGGGGTTTCCAAGGGCATGTTCCAGTTCATGCTCCACATCCGATGGACTCTGGAAACGGTACACGGTGACGTTGACCCCGGTCTCATCGGCCACTGACCGCGCAAGTTTTCCTGTGGAGTTATCTGCTATTACAATGAATGACTCTGGGGTTATCTCCATTCCATGGGCTGAAACACCGCTGATAAGAAGAAAAATTAATATAAACGCGAACTTTTTCACATGAACCACCTAGACCTTTTCCATTGCAATGAGCTCGGGTTTCATCCTCTCAAGGAATGAGAATATGAACATGCTTGCAGCACCCTCCACAACACCCACGAATATGTAGAAGGGTATGAGTGTTGACATGAGCATTTCAGGGCCTGCAACACCCGCTGCCAGGAGTATCATGATGTGGAACGCGGTTGCAATCATTATACCAAGGAATGTGGCTGAGAATACAGCAAGGCCCCTGTCCAGTTCACTTAGAACCCTGTAAACCCCATAGGTTCCGATTCCAAGGCCGATACCCATTGTCAGTATATTGGCCCCCATGCTGGTTATCCCCCCCATTCCAAGTATGAAGAACTGGACGAGGAGGCAGAGCACAGCAACCATAACCGCCGTGAGGGGGCCGAGTATTATGGCCGCGAGGGGTATCAGGAAGAAATGCACCGGGACGCCGAAGGGTGATGGTACAGATATGGAGGATGCAACCGCCGCTGCCGCTGCAAAAAGTCCTGTTCCAGCTATCCTTTTTTCCTTTCCGGGTTTCTTTGAGAATATGTAGAAGAATATGCCAATGTTCACGAGTGCAACAGCCCAGTAGACTGCAGACTGCCAAAGTGGTATGATTCCATCGGGTATATGCACTGTTGAACCTCCGTTAAGCGTTATTGAATATATGCACTTTTTGTATTCAGCTGCGTGGGAACCTGAATGCGGTTAAACCAAAAACCAGGCACAGTCCTGCCAGTGCAGGTATGAATCCGTAATCTGGTTTATTCACATTAACATCTGCTGTTTCTGTGGTATTCTCCCGTTCATCTGTAATGTTCCCTTCAGGCCGGACACTGCTTTCAGCACCGGACTTTCCTGATGAATCTGATGAGTCCAATTTACTTTTATGGGCGGTTTCATGGCCACCTGATGTGCTTGTTTTGCTGCTGCTCTGACCTGAAGGCTTATTGGAAGTGCTGGATGAATCTGATGTGGTGGATGAATCTGATTTACTGTCACCTGAATCCGATGGCTCCTCAATGTAGTAACCATGGCCCGGGTGGGCCCATGCATGATGCGAGAGACCCGCAATCAGTGTAACAGTCGCTAAAATGATAAGGAACCTTCTCATTGTATCACCACAGATTAGTTAAAACATCTTCAATATATAAAATCTTTTATTACTGAAGATACTGATAGGAATCTAAAAGTAATACCAGAATGGAGATGGTCGCGGAACTCCTTGATGAGGAGATCTATGAAATCAAAGGTAAATGCTCTCTGTGATTTAGAAAATTAAGAGGATCTAAGTGGGCTGATAGATCAGCCTCTATCCATAAAATAAAAATAAGCCTCTTCTATTTTGAGGACTCCAGAACATCCAGAAGGGCATGTGAGATATCCCTGAAACTGTAACCCTCACTCACAAGGTTTCCCAGGAGCTCGGAGTCACCGTAACTCTTGGATTTAAGGTTTCTACGGAGCACCTCCACAAGTTCCTCCTCGTAACCCCTCCTTATCTCCTGCGGGGATGGCATGTTGCTCTTCTTTATCCTTTTACCTGTAAAGGACTGGATTCGCCTTAACCTGTGGACCTCCCTTCCAACAACCAGTGTAAAGGATTTTCCACTTGAACCGGCACGCCCGGTACGCCCTATCCTGTGAACATAGTACTCGTTCTCGAATGGAAGATCATAGTTGACAACGACCTCCACATCGGGCACATGTATACCCCGTGCAGCAACATCAGTTGCAATGAGGAGGTTGAACCTTCCCTTCCTGAAGCGTTCCATGACACGCTCACGCTTTGACTGTGATAGATCCCCGTGAATTTCATCCACAGAGTAACCCATACGTCCAAGCTGCTTTCTGAGCCTCTGAACCCTCCTTTTGGTGTTGCAGAATATGAGGCCCATTCTGATGTCATTGGATGTCAGTATCCAGTCAAGGAGCTCAACCTTGTCCTCCTCCCTGGTTTTGAAATAGAATTCATCTATCCTGGGACTGTGCTTTTTCTCAACACGGAGAATCTGGGGGCTCCTCATATACCTCTCTGCGATCCTTAGCACCGGCTTTGAGATGGTTGCAGAGAACAGCATGGTCTGTCTCCTTTCAGGGACGTGGGATAGTATCCTCTCTATGTCCTCTATGAAGCCCATGTTGAGCATTTCATCGGCCTCATCAAGCACAACCGTGGATATGCCTCCAAGGTCCACAGTACCCCTCTCAATATGGTCTATGAGCCTTCCTGGTGTTGCGACGATAACATGGACGCCCCTCCTGAGTTCGGCTATCTGACCTCCAATACCCTGGCCACCATAGACCGCAAGCACCCTCACATTAAGGTACTTGCCTATCCTCCTTATCTCATCGGTGACCTGCAGACAGAGTTCACGGGTCGGGCAGATCACAAGTGCCTGGGGGACCCTCTCTGGTTCAAGGTTCTCAAGCAGTGGTATGGCAAAGGCCGCGGTTTTCCCGGTCCCGGTCTGGGCCTCGCCAACAACGTCCATACCATCAAGTGTAACAGGTAATGTAAGTGCCTGGATTGGGGTTGTACCCTCAAATCCCATATCATCAAGGGCCCTGTTAATCTCCCCTGAGATATCAAATTCACTGAATTTCAATTCTTTCATTTTTATCTTTTCCTCAATTCTTAAAAATCGATTATTCAATTATCAGCTGCCAGCCGGCAGATCTGAAACATGATAGCCCCAAAATTTCTGCCAGGCACATGATAATTAAAAATCAGCACATATCCATGTTGAACTCCACACTATTTAAACTAATGGTTTTGGTGAGAATTAATTTTCAGGATTTAGTTCATTATAAGGATCTGTAATCTGGTTTCAGATGACTCGCGGGATTTTTTCATTGAGAAATAGTCTTATCACACGCATGGGTGTCACTATCATGTTTATCCTTTCATCGTGGTCCTCAACAGGGACACTTTCAATGATCTGCAGCTCATGTACCGTTGTGGCTATGGGGGTATCCTCTCCTATGGCCCCCTGATCCCTGAGTTCAGATATCTCCCTGTCACCGTATCCTCCCCCCTTACCGAGGCGGTTTCCCTCCAGGTCAACGGCCACGGATCCCTCAACAACAAGGTCAACCTCAGGGAATCTGCTGATGAATGAGCCATACCTGTAGGCGCCCCTTATGGTTGATGCAGCATCAGCATCCGGAACATCCCCTGAGATTAAAAGGTAACCATCCTTTATCTTCGGTGTGGGCATTACAAGGTCCTTTCCATCATCAAGGGCCAGTTTTCGCACTGGGCGCTGGGCAGAATCGGGGGATGAGAATACAACACCTGCTCTTTCCCACTCGATGGTCCTTGAGAGCCTCTCTGCGGCTGCAACTGACCCCTGAAAGTCTGGTATGCGGCCATGGGGGCGGCTGCTTACACCCCTATCCTTCAGGAGTTTCCAGATCCTCTCCCTGATCACGTCCTTATCCGTCATCATTTTTCTCTGCAGACAGATTCAAATGGATCATAGATCCTGTTCAGCATCTTCGTCAACATTCTTCTCTGCAGTGACAACCCTTGTACCTGCAATGTCGTCGAGTATCCTCAGACGATTCCTGAGGCGTCCTAGGATGACGTCCAGGATGAGGGGGAACCAGAGTATCCTTGAAAGGTTCCTCATGACAATCTGCTGCCACCTGAGTTCACCCTCCTCTGATATTACAGCGAGACCCATCATCCTCTTACCTGGTGTTCCTCCATGGTACTCAAGGTAGCTGAAATACAGAATGGTTATGATGCCAAGGAGGGGGAGCCAGTATCTGTAGATTGAGAAAAGGTTCAGGAGAAGTGCTAATGGATAAACAAGGACTGTTAAGAGGTACATTACCCCTGTAACCACAAGGAAGTCCAATGCAAATGCACAGAGCCTTTTCTTCTTAAGTTCCATAACACTCCTCCTGTATCAGATCAGCACACCCTTGGAACAGGATCAGCAACAGGGGCCTCAAGTATCCTCCTGCCTCCAAGGCTTGTTTCAAGGATCACATGACTGTCCTGATTCGCTTCACCTATTATCATTGCGTTTTCACCGTATGGTGCCTTCCTCACGGCTCTGAGGACATCCTCAGCGTATTCAGGGTCGACACCCATGATGACCTTACCCTCATTGGCAACCTCATATGGGTCGATGCCCAGCATCTCAGAGACAGCCCTCACCTCTTCCCTCACAGGGATCATGTCCTCATCAACAACCATCCCGACCCCTGATTTATCTGCGAGTTCGTTGAGTGCATTTGCTATACCGCCTCTCGTTGGGTCTTTCATTGCGGTAACACCACCAACCTCAAGGGCAGCCTCAACCATGCCCCATACCGGGGCAACATCCGATTCAAGGTCGGTGTCGAATCCAAAGCCCTCACGGAAGGCCATGAGTGCCATACCATGGTCCCCCACGCTTCCTGTGAGTAGGATCTTATCACCGGGTCTCAGTCCTGAGTCCCTTATTATCTCACCACGCTTCACAACACCTATACCGGTGGTTGTTATGACCATCCTGTCCAGTTTACCCCTCTCCATGACCTTGGTGTCCCCGGTTACGATTGACACCCCGGTCTCCCTGGAGACAGCGTCCATTGACTGCACGATCCTCTCAAGATCCTCGCCAGGGAACCCCTCGCTGAGGATCATTGCACTTGCAATTGCAAGGGGCCTTGCACCCATAACCGATATGTCGTTGACTGTACCTGCAACCGATATCTTACCTATGTCACCGCCGGGGAAGAAGAGGGGGTCGACTGTGTGGCCATCGGTACTCATAACTATCTCATAGTCGCCGAGGGGTATGCTTGCACCGTCGTCAAGGTCCTCGAGGCCAACTCCGCCGTTAACCCTCGTATTATGGATATTGGATAGTATTATGTTTGATATGAGGTCCTGCATCACTTCTCCGCCTGCACCATGGGACATGCCGATCTTCATAGATTCACCTGTACAATCTCTTGCTTATAGGGTATCTTGCTGATGGTATAAAACCTTTCATTGGTGTAATCACATATTGATTCAGGGCAGAGGTCTCCATCAGGACAATATTTTATTTAAAGGAGTTAGGATAGATGGATTCAGTGATCCATAGCATACCCTGGAAGCACAATCTTTTTAAATGGGGGATCCTATACTATAGATAAATTTATCTATACCGAGTCACTGAGTTTCTTAAACTCAGCATTACTGATTCTGATAGAGACTTAGATTGAGGTGAAATAATGGCAATCTGGCAAGGTAAATCAATGAAGAAACCAAGCGGTGGAAGAGCCAAGATGAACCGCGGAAAGAGGAAATACGAACTTGGAAGGGAACCCGCCGAGACAAAGATCGGTGACAGGCGTGTCAGGATGATAAGGACACGTGGGGGCAACACAAAGGTCAGGCTCGCTGCAGATACCAAGATAAACGTTGTTGACCCTGAAACAGGTAAGGTTGAGGTTGCAGAGATAAGGAATGTTGTTGAGAACACAGCAAACCCCCACTTTGTGAGGAGGAACATCATAACAAAGGGTGCTGTTGTTGAAACCAGCCTTGGAAACGTGAGGGTCACATCAAGGCCCGGGCAGGACGGCGTAATAAACGGCGTACTTATAAAGGAATAGATTTCCCACCAAAGCCCCTCAACCGGACCCATGGGGTGTCATATGTCAGATAACCTTGAGGCCGAGATACTATCCCAGGTGGAAAGGTTCCTCAAACACATAAACAGCAACCTGCCTGAGGGCATGGAGCTGGAATTTGAGGGCTTTTACAGGAGGGGCTTCTTCGTAACAAAAAAGAGATACGCCCTAATAGAGGATGACACGATTGTTGCAAAGGGCCTTGAACTTGTGAGGCGTGACTGGGCACCGATAGCTAAAAAGACCCAGCAAAAAGTTTTAATGGCCATTCTAAGAGACGGATCCCCTGAGAAGGCTAGAAAGATAATAAGGGATGTTGTAAGGTGCATAAGGGGCGGCGAGGTGGAACTGGATGACCTTGCAATCCACACCCAGATAACAAGGGACCTCTCTGAGTACAAACAGATAGGCCCACATGTTATCGCCGCAAAACGATCCCTTGAGAAGGGGCGGCGCATTGAGCGGGGATCCATAGTCAGGTACATCATAGTTAAGGGAAGGGGCCCCATAAGTCAGAGGGCCTTCCCGCTTGAGGATGCTGAGGGTCTGGAGTACGACCCGGACTATTACATTGAAAACCAGGTTATGGCCGCGGTATCAAGAATAATGTCATCCCTTGGCTACTCCACAGAGGATATAAATTCTCTCTCATGTGGCGAAAGGCAGAGCAGCCTCGATGCCTTTTTCTAGAAAACAGGAACTTTATTTTTTCATCTGAGATTTCTATTGCATGTTCTGGACCTCCGCTCAGAGGTTATAGGCAGAATAGTTTTACATATTATTTTACATCATAATATTATCCACAGAGAAACCAACACTGTTATAATTGATTAACTATAGAGTTTCATTACAGAGAGTAAGGTGGGAAGATGCTGAAGGCGGTTTTCTTTGATATTGATGACACCCTCTATGACACATCAGGATTTGCCAGACTTGCAAGAAAGGCTGCCCTGAATGTGATGATAGATGCGGGTTTACCCCTGACACAGGATGAGGCATACAAACTGCTGAGGGAGATAATCGCTGAGAAGGGCTCCAACTATGATAAACATTTCAATGTGCTTACAAAGACGGTTTTTGGTGAGGAAAAACCCCTTCTCATTGCCCTTGGAATGATAACATACCACAACGTCAAGTTCGCACTTCTCCGGCCATTTCCCAATACAACATCAACCCTCATACACCTAAAGAGCAGGGGATACAGGCTGGGGGTAATATCCAACGGTATAACAATAAAGCAGTGGGAGAAACTGATAAGGCTCGGGATACACCACTTCTTCGATGAGGTCGTCACCTCAGATGAGGTTGGCTTTGAGAAACCAAACATTAGGATCTTTGAGGAGGCCCTCAGAAGGATGGGCTGCAAACCTGAAAGGTCCATCATGGTTGGCAACAAGTTCAATGAGGACATACTGGGGGCAACCAACGCGGGAATGTCAGCCATACTCGTCAACTCAGAGCTTACAGATGAAGAACGGGATCTCATTGAAAAGAGGGGCCTTGATGTTACGGTCATCGATGACATCAGCGAACTTAAGGAGATTCTCTAGTTAGGATCTCCACATTTTTCTGGGGGGATGGACATGATTTCATTGATAGGGGGATGAGTGATGAACTGTGATGACTACTACCACGACGAAAACATGGTTGAACTCTTTGAGGAGCTGAAACAGCCAAAGACACTTGAGGAACTGGGTTTATCCTATTTTTTTGTGAGGGACCTTGTCCTGAAGATTCTTTTAACATATGGGACTGTTAAAACCCAGAGAATAACTGATATTACAGGTATACACCTGGATATACTTGAGGATGTCCTTGGCCAGATGGAGAAGGACGGTTTCTGCGCCCAGGTGGGCGGAAGCTTCCTCTTCTCCAGTGTTGAGTATACACTGACAAAGAGGGGGGTTGAGAAGGCCCGCCTTGTAATGGAGGAAAACCCTTATATTGGAATGGCCCCTGTGCCCTACGAGAGATACTTTGAGCTGATGGATAAACAGCTCAGGAACCGTTTCCCAATAAAGATACCCCCAGAGGTTATTGAAAGAGCCTTCAGGGACGTTGTCGGACTATCATATGCAAAGGAATGTCTTGTTGAGTCATGCACCATCGGTAAGGGGCTTTTTGTTTATGGTGCTCCGGGAACCGGTAAAACCTTCATTATAAGCAAGGCATCGGACCTTCTACCCCCCATGGTGATTCCCCGCTTTATAGAGTTCAGCGGGAGGGTTATACAGATATATGACCCTGACTTCCACAAGCCCTGTCCCGAAGAACCGGATGATCCCCGGTGGATAAAGATACACGCCCCATTCGTTTTTACAGGTTCTGAACTGAGCCTCAATGAACTTGAGACCACCTACAATATGAATAAGGGTGTATATGAGACCTCTCCACTTATAAAGGCCAACGGTGGAGTGCTTCTCATTGACGACCTTGGAAGGCAGAGGGATGACCATGAGGTGATCCTCAACCGCCTCATAGTGCCCCTTGAGAACAAGAAGGACGTCATATACATAAGGGGGGTCCCTGTTATATTCCATACCCACTTCATACCTGCATTCTCAACCAACCTTGATGTGAGCATAATGGATGAGGCGCACCTCAGGAGAGCACCTCTTCACATATTCCTCAGAAACCCCCCTGTTGAGAATGTTGTAGAGGTATTCAGGCGCAACCTTGATGCCACAGGCGAGGATTACGATGAAGAGGTCCTTGAAAGGATTAAGATGGTTTACACTCCAGTTGCCGATGGCGGCGAGGGCCTGCAGCCAAGCTATGCACATGCACGTGACCTTGCACAGATTGCCCAGGCAGTGAGGATAAACATGGAAAAGGATAGGATCGACCTTGAGGTCATTGAAAGGGCCCTTGATAAACATGTCCTCATAGCACTCCAGAGGATGGATATCGATATCAGTCAGGTGCATCACAGTGTAAGGACATTCCGTGTTGTGACCCCTGAACCTGAGAGTGCCGAGAGGGTGCTTAAACTCTACGGCGCCCTCACGGTTGCACTGGAGGATGGGGGTGTTCTAGCAGACTTTGAGGACTCAATAAGCCCATCTCAGCTTCTGGCCCATCTGCAGGATGAGGGGATTTCTGTGGGAAGGGTTGAGGTGGTGGCTGAAACCAAACGTGAAATCAAGAAGGCCATACTTGAATACAGTGGATGATATTTATGGAGGCACTCCTCGTTGTTGTGCTGGTGGCTGCAGCTGTATCCCTTGGTGTCTGGACGGTACTTGAGCTCCTACCCTCATTGTTTCCCAGGGAGGTGGGAAGGCTTGCAGCACGCATCAGGCCACTCCCATCCAGTGCAGTTGAGATATCCCAGTACCTCAACCTCCTCAGAAGGGGAAGGCCATGGCAGGTCTTCCTGGCCCTTGAGGTTATAGGGGAACTCTTCAGGATTAAGATCAGGGAACTTGAGTCCCTGAAGTATGAGGAATGGAAGAGGGAGGTTGAATCCCAGAAGGAACGTATGGAGAGGAGGGGGCTCAGTGACGATGAAATCCTCCACCTTGAGGCTGGAAGGGAGATGATCCAGAACTCCAATAACATGAATCTTAAATCAGGGGGTGGTCTTTATTCCAGCCCTGAAGAGGAGGAGTTCATAAGGATCAGAAATCATAAGAAGGACCTGTTACCTGCTCTGAGGGATAGGTATTCTGATTTCAGGATATGGGCACTGAAGAACAGGGACATCCTCAGGTATGTACAGGAGAGGGTCTTCAGAAGGGAGGAACTTGACCTTGAAAACCTGAGGGACCATAGCAGGGAGTGGGCCCTCGTGAATATATGGGGGATGGAGCCACCTGAGAGTTACTCTGAGGATGAGATCCTCGAGGATATTCTCATGTATATTGAAATAAAGGATGATAACATTATCAGTAAATTCGCCCATGGTCTGAGCAGTCACAGTGACTCCCTGAGGTACCTCGATAAGGTTATATCAGCTGTTTCAGCCTGGAAACGGGGAGGGTAGCACCTGAAGGATCATTAAACCTCTATCTCAAGTCCTATTGGGCAGTGGTCTGAACCCATCACCTCTGAGAGTATCCATGACCTTTTAACGTTCTTTGCGAACTCCTCATTCACAAAGAAGTAGTCGAGCCTCCATCCCACGTTTCTCTCACGGGCCCTAGTCCTGTAACTCCACCATGTGTACTGCCCCGGCTCCTTGTTGAACATCCTGAATGTGTCAACGTACCCGTTTTCAAGGAATTTGTCTATCCAGGCCCTTTCAACCGGTAAAAACCCTGATACGTTGCTGTTCTCCTTTGGCCTTGCCAGGTCTATCTCCCTGTGGGCTGTGTTGAAGTCCCCGCATATCACCGTGTTCCTGCCAGCGTCCCGTTCCCTGTTGACGTCCTCGAGGAATGCGTCATAGAATTCAAGTTTGTACTTCAACCTATCATCTGACATCTTCCCGTTGGGGAAGTATATGTTGTAGAGCAGGAAGTCATCAAAATCTGCAACCTGTATGCGGCCCTCAATGTCGAATCTCTCCACACCAAAGCCCTCCCTGAGGGATTTTGGGGGTATCCTTGTGTACATGGCGACTCCACTGTATCCCTTCCTTTCTGCGGGGGTGAAGAAACTCCTGTAACCCTCGACATGCCTTAGCCTTCTGGGGAGCTGTTCAGGACTCGCCTTGGTCTCCTGAAGACATAGGATATCAGGTTTCTCGTCCATGAACCAGTCAAGGAAGCCCTTACGGTATACGGCCCTCAAACCGTTAACGTTCCAGGATATTATCTTGAGTTCTGCCATGGTACCACAGGGTTATTTCTGTCCTCAGCACCTTAAGTATTGATCATCACATGATAAAGGGCAGTATCCTTGCAAAGATTCCCCCTAGGAAGAGGGCGGTTCCAAGGTTTGCAATGGTTATTATGGAGGTGGATTTCCACCCGAATTCCCGTGCAAGTACTGCTATCGTTGAAAGGCAGGGGAAGTAGAGCATACCCACGAGGGTGAGTACAAGGATCTGGGGTGCTGTAAGTGCAGCCCCAATATCTGTTCCAACCAGTGAGACAAGCCCCAGGAGGATGAACTCCTTCCTCACAGCCCCAAGGATCAGGAGTATCCCGGCAAATACCGGCAGGTGTAACCAGCCGGCTGTGAGTGGAGCCATGATATTGCTTACTGGATTTAAAAGTCCGAGGGCGTAGAGGAGCTGTATGAGGGCGCTCCCGATTATGTATATGGGGAATACAAGGTATATGAGGGACTTTGTCCTTGTCCAGGTCTGCCTTGCTATGACCCTGAAGGATGGCATCTTGAGGGAGTGCATCTCCATTATAAGGCCGGTTGTTTCACCGGGAAGTGCCTTCAGTGCAAGTTTACCCATTATGAATATTATGAGGAGGTCCAGGGCGTATAGCCCTATGGCCCACCATACACTGACAAAGAGGGCCACAAGCCCAAGTATCAGGATTGTTCTTGCGGCGCAGGGTGCGAAGGATATTGCAAAGGCTGCAAGGAGCCTCTCCCTGGGGGTTTCAAGTATCCGTGTACTGTCTATTGCCGGTACACTGCAACCGTATCCGAGTATGAGGGGTATTAGGGCTTTGCCATGGAGCCCTATCTTTCTCATGAAGGCGTCCATCATGAAGGCTACCCTGGTGAGAAGCCCCGAATTTTCGATGTAGGATAGCATGAGGTAGAAGGGTATGACGAATGGTATC
This sequence comes from Methanothermobacter sp. KEPCO 2, assembly GCF_041228365.1. Classification (NCBI taxonomy): domain Archaea; kingdom Methanobacteriati; phylum Methanobacteriota; class Methanobacteria; order Methanobacteriales; family Methanobacteriaceae; genus Methanothermobacter; species Methanothermobacter sp. KEPCO 2. The sequence goes on from NZ_CP166185.1 coordinate 308,271, forward strand.
ACGAGGGTTAAACCCGCCACTATACCCCCGAAGGCGCCGTTCCATATTATGGATTCAATCGAACCTGAGAACTGGGGGTCAACTGGCTGGAAAAATCCAAAAATATTGGTGAGCGTATCTGATAGGAATTCACCCACAACGAAGGTCCAGAGGAGGAGACCTCCAACAACAAGGATCGATGAGATGTAACCGTAGATGGGGTGTGTTAGGAAGCTGTCAAGACGCTCTGAGAGGGTTGTTTTTATCTCTGATTGTTTCTGTGCGCCTGCCGCTATCATATTTGAGAGTGCGTATCTCTCAGAGGCCATAACAGAGAATGATGGCTCATTGTGTATCCTCTCAACCTGGGCTGCAAGTTCAGCTGCAAGTTTTTTGACGTTGGGTGGCATCATGGCGGTTATCTCAGGGTCGTTTTCAAGGAGCTTTATGGCAACCCATCTCTTTGAATAGCCCTCTGGAATTTCAGGGAGTGCTTCCATAAGTGTTCTTATGCGGCTTTCAACCTCCTCCCCGTATTCTATGACCTCCGGTTTTATCCCCTTATCAGCCACTTCAAGGGTTTTTCTGAGGAGTTTCTGGAGTCCCTGGCCCTTAACAGCCACCGTTGATACAACAGGCACCCCCAGGGCACCCTCAAGTTTCTTCTCGTCTATCACTATTCCCTTCTGCCTGGCCATGTCCACCTGGTTGATGCAGATAACCATGGGGACCTCCATCTCCATGAGCTGGAGCGTGAAGAAGAGGTTTCTCTCAAGGACAGATGCATCAAGCACGTTTATGACGACATCTGGTTTCTCGTTGACTATGAACTCCCTGGAGACTATCTCCTCCATGGAGTAGGTTGAAAATGAGTATATGCCTGGAAGGTCAATTATGTGGATGTCCCGGCCCTGAAATTTAAGGTAGCCCTCTGCCCTTTCAACGGTTTTTCCTGGCCAGTTCCCGACTATCTGGTTTGACCCTGTCAGCTGGTTGAAGATCACACTTTTACCCACATTGGCGTTTCCTGCGAGTGCAACGGTTATCTTGGATTTCTCCATCAGTAAACACGTCCCGGTTGAAATTAGGTTAACAGAAATTCAGCTTTCAGTATCTATGAATACATTGTCTGCTATATCCCTTCCAAGGGCCACCCTTGACCCGCGGACCTCCACCTCGATGGGTCCGCTGAGAGGGGCCCTTTTGATCATCCTTATTGGGGCTCCAAGGGTTATTCCCATGTCCATGAGCCTCCTTAAAACCCTGTAGTCCCCCCGTATGAAGGAAACCCTCCCGGCCTGTTTTTCATCCATCTCTGTGAGTGATTTGAGGTTACCCTCCCGGCACCCTATTTCCTCAACATCTGTATCCTTCAGTTCAATGCATTCCCCGCATGTCTGGAATTTGAAGTCGCAGGCAGGGATCGGGTTTGCGTCGGGGCACTCACCGGGCATGTTGAGGAGCTGGCAGAGGGCCCTCTCTGCATCATCTGAGAGTGAATGTTCCATCTCACAGGCTTGTCTGTGTATCCTGTCCCTCCTGATTCCAAGTACATCGTGGAGGAACCGCTCCAGAAGGCGGTGCTTCCTTGTTATTCTCCGGGCTATCCTGTACCCCTTTTCTGTGAGTACCGCCCCACGGTAGGGGGAGTATTTAACATATCCCTCAGAATCAAGTTTTTTAAGCATCTGGGTTACACTGGCAGGGGCTATTCCCATTTCCTTTGATATTCTGGTTGTGCTGGCATTTTTACTGGATTCTGATAGCCGGTAGATGGTTTCGAGGTACTCCTCTATATTTTCGCTGAGATGCTTCATTAGGTTCACCTAAATGCTTGCTGTTAATTTAGTTAAACCTAATTCAATATAAGGTTTTCTGAATGTTTGCAGTAAGAAGTCTTTCGCAGTTTATCATCAGGTGCTGGTGTGAAAATTAGAGTTTCTGATTTTGGTGTATCTGGAATGAATTTATGGGGTTTTGTTTCTCTGGAGGTTCTGGTGTCACATTCTGACATAAAATAGAAGAAAAGGGTGGGTTGTTTCTTCCCTGATCATATGGGCAGGACATCCCTTCCATAGGTTTCGTTTATAACCTCTGCAAGGCCAACGTACATTGCAGCGGCCCCTGTGAATATACCCTCATAACCTGCAATGGTTGTTATGAGGGCTGAACCTGTGATTTCACCGGCTGTGAGCAGGAAGAAGAGCACTGCAAGGCTTATGAATATCACCTGTATGCCCCTCTTGAGTTTGAGGGTTGCAATGAACATCACCAGCGTAAACAGGCCCCACATGAAGAGGTATGATGCCATTGCAACCGGGTCTGCTGCTGCCGCTGCACTGCCGGCTGTTTCAATGAACTTCAGTTTTGGGATCACAAGCAGAAGTACCAGTGACCACCAGAAGAGTCCATATGAGCCGAATGCAACCGTACCAAAGGTGTTGCCCTTCCTGTATTCCATCACACTTGCCAGTATCTGGGCTATACCCCCGTAGGCGAACCCCATTGCAAGTATCATACTGTTTATGGGGAAAAGCCCTGCGTTGTGCAGGTTCAGAAGCACAGTGGTTATACCGAAGCCCAGAAGTCCAAGAGGAGCCGGGTTGGCAGTTTTATCTGATATAACCACTTCTTTTTCAGTCATTTTTTACCTCCTTCTATTCTTCAAGGGTTGAGGTATCACCTCATCCTCCACGATCTCGAAGTCCTCCGCCTCTGTCATTCTATTCTTCAAGGGTTGAGGTATCACCGAGGTCCTTTCCTTCCTCCCTGGCCCTCAGTATTCTCCTCATTATTTTTCCTGACCTTGTTTTTGGGAGCTTATCAACCTGCACCATTTCCCCGATAACAGCCACGGGTCCCAGTTCATGGCGCAGGTGCCTTTTGAGTTCCTCGATGAGGGCTGCGTTTAACTTATGGCCCTTCTTGAGTATGAGGAATGCCTTTATGACCTCCCCCTTGATGGGGTCAGCCTTACCGATGACCGCTGCCTCGGCAACTGCAGGGTGGGCCACGAAGACGGATTCAACCTCCGCTGTACCTATCCTGTGCCCGGCTATGTTGAGGACGTCATCTGATCTTCCCTGTATCCAGAAGTAGCCGTCCTCGTCCTTCCTCGCCATGTCACCTGCGGTGTAGACTCCACCGGGGATCTGTTTCCAGTATACGTTGAGGTACCTCTCCTCGTCGTTGAAGAGTGTCCTGAACATTGCAGGCCATGGTTTCTTTATTACAAGGAATCCACCCTTACCAAGTGGCACAGGGTTGCCCTTCTCGTCAACCACATCCGCCTCGATGCCAGGGAGGGGTTTGGTGACGGATCCCGGTTTAAGGGGGGTTACAGGAAGTGGCGCTATGAGGTGCATTCCCGTTTCTGTCTGCCACCAGGTATCGATTATCGGGCACCGTTCCCTTCCAATGTGTCTGTAGTACCACATCCATGCCTCGGGGTTTATTGGCTCACCAACGGTTCCAAGGATTTTGAGGGAGTCCAGGTTGTAGCGTTTCGGGTGTTTTTCACCGAACCTCATGAGGTGCCTTATTGCTGTGGGGGCTGTGTAGAACTTTGTGACACCGTATTTTTCGACTATGCTCCACCAGACCCCGGGGTCCGGGTAGTCCGGGGCCCCCTCATAGAGCAGTGTCGTTGTTCCAAGAAGGAGGGGTCCGTATACAACGTAACTGTGCCCGGTTATCCACCCTATGTCTGCTGTGCACCACCAGAGGTCTCCGTTATGGATGTCAAAGGTCATCTCAAGGGTTGATGCGACCCCCACCATGTATCCACCTGTCGTGTGCAGCACACCCTTTGGTTTCCCGGTACTTCCTGAGGTGTAGAGTATAAAGAGGGGATCCTCTGCATCCATCACCTCTGCCTCGCACCGGTCCTCCTCGCCCTCTATTAGCCTGTCAAAAAGCATTTCGCGTCCGCTTATATCTGACATCTCTATGTCTATGTCTGTGTGTTTCACAACAACGGTTGTCTCTATTGTGGGGCACTGGAGTATGGCCTCGTCAACGATTGGTTTGAGTTCTATCACCCCACCCCTTCTGTAGGTTCCGTCTGCTGTTATTATGACCTTGGCCTTTGCATCGTTGAGGCGTTCCACAAGTGCTCCGACGCTCAGACCCGAATAGATGACGCTGTGCACGGCCCCTATCTTTGCACAGGCCAGCATTGAGATAACGAGTTCCGGGCACATGGGTAGGTACATTGCAACGGCGTCGCCCTTTTTGATTCCAAGGCTTTTCAGGGCATTGGCTGTTCTGTTGACCTCTCTGTGCAGTTCATAGTAGGTCAGTTTCTTTTCCTCTCCCCTCTCGTTCACGTAGAGAATGGCGACCTGGTTTCTCTTGTCTGTGTCCAGCCATCTGTCCACGGCGTTGTGGGTCATGTTGATCTTGCCGTTCACGAACCACTTGTAGAATGGCTTGTTGCTCTCGTCAAGTACCTTGTCCCATTTCCTGAACCATTCGAATCTTTTCGCCTTTTCGGCCCAGTATTTCTCATGGTCCTTTCCCTTTTCCAGCTCGGCCTCCCAGTTTTTTATATGGGCCTCCTCCACAATGGTGTAGTGTGGTTTGAAGACCCTTGTTTCCTCCAGGAGAACTGAGGTATCCTTTGACATTTTTCATACCGCCATTTTTTCTTGGGTGATAGTAGTAAGTTTTTCTGGACTTATATATTTTACTATTATTAATCATGATAAATAATAGTAATTTAATAATTTTTATTAAATGCATTGAAAAAAAATTTATTGGGTGTTACATCATTGGGGGCATTCCGCCCATTCCACCCATTCCACCCATTCCTTCCATATCCTCTTCGTCCTTTGATGAAACATCAAAGCCCTTAGCTGCTATCATGTCGTCTATGCGGAGGATCATCTCAGCCGCCTCTGCAGCGGACTGGATGGCCTGTTTCTTGACCCTCTGGGGTTCAAGAACACCCTCCTCCTTCATGTCAACGACTTCACCATCGAAAACGTCAAGTCCCATGTAGGGTGACTCCTCGTGGGCAGCCCTGAGGTCCACCAGGACGTCGATGCTGTCGAGTCCAGCGTTCTCTGCAAGGGTCTTTGGAACGATCTCAAGGGCGTCTGCAAAGGCTGAGACCGCAAGCTGCTCCCTGCCACTTATGGTGTCAGCGTATTCCCTGAGTTTCCTTGCTATTTCCACCTCAGGTGCTCCTCCTCCTGCGACAACCTCGCCGTCCTCAATGGTTGAGGCCACAACGCCTATGGCGTCCTCAAGTGCACGTTCCATCTCCTCTGCAACATGCTTTGTGCTTCCCCTGAGGATTATGGAGATGGCCTTCGGGTCCTTACAGTTCTCGACGAATGTCAGCACATCATCAAAGATCTTCTTCTCGTATACAACCCCGGCCTCTCCCAGGTCGTCCTCTGTGAGGTCATCAATGTTCGTAACAAGCCTTGCGCCTGTGGCCTTCTCGATGCGTTTAATGTCGGATTTCTTGACCCTCTTGAGTGCAAGTATGCCCTCACGTGAGAGGTAGTGGAGTGCAAGGTCATCGATGCCCTTCTGGCAGAAGACAACGTTTGCACCGGAGCTCTTTATCTTATCCACCATGTCCCTGATCATCTGCTCTTCCTGTTCAATGAAGGCCTGCATCTGTGATGGGTCTGTCAGCCTTATCTTTGCGTCGGTTTCAAGGTCCTTGACCTCTATCGGGTACTTTAGGAGTGCTATTCTGGCATTTTCGACCCTCTTTGGCATTGAGGTGTCTGCCCTTGCCTTGTCTATTACTATACCGTTCACTATTCTTGACTCGTTAACTGATGCTCCCTGTATCCTCTGTATGTTGATGTTGTCCCTGTCGATTTCACCATCCTCTTCCACCTGCATGACCGCATCCACAACGAGTTCAGCCAGTTTTTCCTTGGCCCTTTCTGAACCCTTACCGGTCATGGCAGTCACCGCAACCTTCATGAGGGTGTCCCTGTCACTTGCCTTGATGGATATGTCTTCGAGTATCTCCTGGGCCCTGAGGGCCGCCTGTCTGTAACCCACAGCTATTATTGTTGGGTGAACACCCATTTCAATGAGTTTCTCGGCTTCTTTGAGGAGTTCCCCTGCTATTATGACGGCTGTTGTTGTACCGTCGCCGACCTCGTCTTCCTGGGTCTTTGCCACCTCAACAAGCATCTTTGCGGCAGGGTGGGATATGTCCATCTCCCTGAGGATTGTAACCCCATCATTGGTGATCACAATGTCTCCAAGTGAGTCAACAAGCATCTTGTCCATTCCCTTGGGACCGAGAGTTGTCCTCACTGTCTCTGCGAGAACCTTACCTGCAAGTATGTTGATTCTCTGAGCTTCCTTTCCAACGTAACGGCTTGTGCCCTGTGGTAATATTAATATGGGCTGCTGTCCCTGTGCCATTAAATCACCTCTTAAATAAGTATGCAATTATCGATGGGTTTAAGGTTCTATAAATAATTTGTGCAGGATTAAAGTTACAGCCCATATTTCAGGTTGCTGTGAACTGAAAGAAGAAAAATTGAATGGTTCCAGTTTCCTGCTACTGGTTGGGGAAGATCCTGGGAAGGAAGGTCTGGCAGAAGTCAGGTGTCAGCTTTGAGGTTTCATGTTCTATCTTTTCAACAATCTCCTCCTCAAGTTCAGGTGTCTTTGATGCCTCAACAGCAAAGCCCTCAGCGTCAATCCAGACCCTCAGTGACTCCTCACCCATCGTCATCTCAAATTCAACCGTTTTACCCCTCTCAATATCACCGAGTATATCATCCATGATCTCATCTGAGAGCTTGAGGAGTTTCCTGCCCTCGGGTTCATAGGTGTTCTTTGATGTTCTGATCCTTTTGATCCTTACAGGGGCGCATCCCTCCTCCCTTATGGTCTTTCGAACCGTCCAGAAGAGGCTCACAACGATTTTTTTCTCAGGGTCATGGCTTCCCTTAAATTTAACGGACTTCATCAGTTACATCTCCTTTATCCTCTTGCCGATTGATTTTCCGATGCTGTAGCAGCGTGCCAGGTCATCATCATCCGGTACGTAGCTGACCTCAAGGGTCTCTGCAACCTCAAACCCTGCGGCGCTGATTTCGTCTTTGAGTGTCCTCACTGCACCTCCACCCCATCCCTTTGATCCGAATACAACTGCCAGCCTCCTGAATCCGGTTCTATCGAATGTGAGCCCCTTGAGGTAGTACATTATGTCCCCGAGACTCGGGAATGGCCCGTTGAACATTGTGGGGCTTCCAATGAATACAGCCTTACTTTCAAGGATGTTCTTTACGATTTCACTCCTTTCATCCTCGTGGAGGAAGTGCATTGAAACATCCACGTCTGCGGCCATGAGCCCCTCTGCGAGTGCATGTGCAAGTATTCTGGTTGAGTAGTGCATGGTATCATAGATTATCGTGGCCTTATCCCTGCACTCCCCTGTTGCCCATGCCGTGTATGCCTCTATGATCTTCATGGGGTCTGTCCAGATCTGCCCGTGGGATGGTGCGATCATCCTGATCTTCTCGAGAAGCCCAAGGTCCTTTACTTCACTGAACTTCCTGAGCACAAGGGGTGATAGTGGTGTTAGCAGATTGGCATAGAACTTCATGGCCGCGTCCATCAGCACGGCTTCAGGAACGTCGGTGTCGAACCTTCTGCTGATGCAGAGGTGCTGGCCAAAGGCGTCATTTGAGAATAGGATCCCATCCTCACCAAGGAGGGTGAACATGCTGTCTGGCCAGTGGAGCATGGGGGCCTCAAGGAATGTTAGGGTCTTTCCCCCGAGGTCAATGGAGTCCCCTGTTTTAACGGTTTTAAATACGGCTTCATCGGGGATGGGATAGTGTTCCCTTAGTCCCTCAGAGGCCTTTTCTGTGCAGATTATTTCTGGTCTGTGGCGCTTCCATACCTCCAGGATTGAACCGCTGTGGTCCCTCTCTATGTGGTTCTGGATTATGAGGTCTATACTTTCATCCCTTCCCTCCCTTTCAAAGGCGTCACTTATCCTTCCAAACATCTGGGGGGATGTTCCAGGGTATGTGTTGTCAATAAGGGCGACCTTATCGTCTCCAAAGACGAGGTACACGTTGTATGTTGTGCCTCCAAGGGTGTAGCCATGGTAGTTCCGTATATCCCAGTCCATGACACCAACCCAGTAGACACCATCTGCAATCTTTACTGCATCAGCCTTCATCTTATACACCATGTACCAGTTATGTTCGCCATTATTATTAAAATATGGCATTTTTTATGGCTGGCATTTGTGGTGCTGTTTGTGTGGTTTGTGAATGTAGAATGGGTGGCATTTTTGTGGTGCTACTGGTGCTGGATCAAAATGGAATGCTGAAGTCTGTAAGCCAGATCTTTTATGGCCTACCCCTGAGTTTTCCCTGCTCTCTTAAACGCTGATCTTATATTTTCATAGTCCTTCCTGTAGAATGGGCAGCTCTCTATGCAGTGGGTGCATCCATCACTGCAGCCGGTGCATCTATCATCAAGTAGCAGAACCGTGGATCCGCAGCACGTCTCAACCTCCACCAGGGCGTCCTGTGGACAGGCCCTTATGCACCTGCCACATCTCCTGCAGTAGGAGGTTATCCATTCATGGTCACCGGAACCATATGGAAGGTCTGATATTCCTGTGAGGACCGCGGATATCTTCTGGGCCGGGCCTTTCCCGGGACTTATAAGAAGACCGTTCCTGCCCTTAAAACCGATACCTGCATTCTGTCCAAGGAGGGGGAGGTCTATAAGGCCGCTCATGGGGTGAATGGCCATAGCGCCATATCCGTTAATCCTGAGGAAATCAGCCACCCTGAAGGTTAAATCTGCCAGCTTCTCGTATAACCTGTCATTTATCTCCCTCGCCTCTCTACCGGGGGGAGTCAGCAAGGCATCGTCGTCCATGTCCACTGTGAGGACCACGGCATTCCGGTAGGGAGGGTCACCGGCAAGGATAACATCGGGTGTCAGCCTGGCGTAGCCAATATTATTGATGCCAAGTGAACGTGCATATTCTTCAAGGCGACCTATGAATTCATCGCCTGCCTTTTCTGATGGATCTTCCGGCTCCGGAACCCTGCATTCATCAGGATACTCCAGAAACCCGCAGCTGCAGCTGCATTCACATTTTTCACCATTGACTGCGGCTGTATCTTCACAGCAGCCAGAGTTTTTGTTCTTCACTGTTCATCACCATCCATAACCATATTCTTATATTTACATATATGAATATGTTGGTGTGTGGGTTCAGGGCATTTCTATCGAAAATTTCAGTCGTTTTCTATTTCATTATTTGAATTCTGGGGGTTTTTCTGGTACTTTCCTGAAATTTCAGTCGTCCTCTATTTCATATTCGAATTCCCAGAATGGGGTTCCCCGGGACTCCCTGCCCTCAAGGTGCTCCATCTCATGTGAAACACCATAGGCCCCTGAACCTGTGAATTTAAGGGGCTTCCTGAGCCTCTTAAGTTTAATCTTAAAATCAAGGGGATCAAGCACAGCCCTGAGGATGTAATCACCATCCACCACGACCCGGTAGGGTCTCTTTACAAGTTCCCTCTCATTTTTTGAGCCGCACTTCTCGAGCCGGTAAACGGTACCCTCCTCCCTCACCACCCTGGGATTCAGGAAGAGGTAAACTATCTCAAGGGTCCGCCCTGTCATCTCATCCTCATCAAAGCGGGTGACCTTCTCCTTCACAGCCATGAAACGCCCGGAGTTCTTCCTGAGGCTCCAGTCACCACCATACCTGATGGAAAAAAGGAGGGGTATGAATGCATCAGGGGGTATCTGAAGCTCCTCTATAACCCTCTTTTCACTGAGGGTGAACCTCAAGAGTTTCCTGATCTCGGAGTCATCCAATATACCACCTGCTCCCTATGGGGTTCTTCTGAGGTTGAAGTCAGCTATGGCGCTCTCCACCACCCTGATTATGGCGTCATCAAGTTCATCCTGGGAACCGTCCCGCGCAATGGGTATGTTGTCGCAGTAGATGACCTCAAGCCCCGCCTCAAGGGCGTCCTTCGTTGCAACATCAACCGCAGCCGCCTTGAGTTCTGTAAGCATCACATCAGCGTCATCTATGTACCTCTCAATGTCCCGCTGGAGTAGCGGCCTGTTTGAAAGGTGTGGGGTTGTCCCGACGACCCGGCAGCGGTACTCAGACTCAAGGTATTCAACCAGGATATCCTTCACAGAGTCGGGGGCGGTGGTTGCAAATAGGACATTCTTTCCGCTGATATCCCCCAGTGGCTTTGGCCTGAAGACTGTGGTCACAACCTCTGCCTCTGGGTTCACGGATTCTATGAACTCAACGATCTCCTTAACCTTCTCATCATCTGCCATGGGCTCCTCGCACATTGTGAGTATCACAAGATCCGCCAGCCTTATCCTGAAGGGCCCGAAGAAGTTCTTTATATTTATGATGGGCTGGTTTGCGCCAACAAGGACTATGTGTCTGTTGGACTTCACTGGAGGTATTGCAGCCCCGCTCCCCTCGAGGATTATGAAGTCGGCGTCCAGGCTGTTGGCTGTCTCAGCACCCCTCTTCATGTTGGTTATGAACACATCCCCCACCATACCGCCACCGCAGCGCCTGCAGCCAACCGTGAGTATCCGGCTCATGAGGGCGTCCTCCCAGTGGTCAGAGGCTGCATGAACCCCCCTGTCTGACTGCTCCATCAGGAACTCTGGGGTTATTTCTATCCTGTCACCCCTGACGATTTCAGGCTCCTCAGGGCCCCCCCGACCCATCGCCACAACACAGGGGTTGTATTTACGTTCATGGATCAGGCGGGCAGCATAGGCGGATACAGCGGTTTTACCTATCCTCTTACCTGTCCCGAGAATCTTGAGGGACGGTTTTTTGAGTATATCATATTCTGTGAGGGGCTGGAACTCAAAGTCAGGGCCCCTGTAGACAGCACCCTCCTCAAGGACAACCGATGCTATCCTGAACCTCTTTGAGTAGTCCAGGACGGGTTCATCGCTGAGGTCCATAACCGTGTCTGCACCGTACTTTCTGATGAGCCTGGCTATGAGGTCATAGGGTATCCTGTGGGGATCATCACCGAAGTAGACGGGTCTTCCCATCATCTCGGTGTACTCCTCAGGTGATGATGTCCTGAGTTTTTCGGTTCCCCCGATGAAGATCAGTGCCCTGACATCAATGTGTTCCATTGAGTCAAGGGTCTCAACAGCTGCCCTTGTCACAGGGAGGTAGTGCTCTCCATCAACAAGACAGATCATGCTTTCTGTGGCCTTCATAAAAAACACCGTTTATGATATAAGTTGAAGGGAATATTAAAATAGTTGGTTTAGATGGATTAAACGAATATTTTATAGTTGGTTTCTGGCTGGCACCATATCTAAATTAGAAAAATTTAGATTTTGGAGAATGGATTGATGGTCTATTTTGCCTCCAGTTTGGCTTCCATCTTCACGACTTCCTTCCTTGACCGCTTTGCAAGTTCTGAGAGGCCATTTACAACATTTGGTGGGAGGTTGTGCCCTTCCTTTTTTGCAAGGATCTCGGAGATGGCGCTTGAGAGTACAAAAATAGCGTATTTATGTTCGGCCTTTGTGCGGTGGATGTGGTGGGGGCTGATGTTGAGGGAGAAGTACTCTTCGCATTCATCCTTTATATCGTATCCATTCTCGAGGTACTTCAGAACATATACCAGAAATTGGTGCAGTTGTATCATTTCGTCCTTATACATGGTTACCAGCCTCAGTCTCCTTATAAGTGTGTATTAAATTTATTATTTAAAAATTTTGGTGGAGGGACAGCCCCTTTATCAAAATTAAAGATATAATATGAATTAATGTAAAAATTACAGCAGATCGGCGGATATCCCTGAATATCTTCTCTCATCTTCCCATAGTTAAGTTAAAACTGATAAATAAAGTTTTATATTACTGAAACTTTTTAAATTATTAATCATGTGCGGGCGTGGCTTATCGTCTGCAAATTCTTAAAAGTGATGGATCCATAAAACTAACCATTCACCTTAACTTTTCCATGGAGGATCATCCTCATGAGGATAATAGAATTTGATCATGAAAGAGTCGATGAGCTTGTTGAGAGAGCAAGGATTGATGTTGATGAGGTCCTGGGGCCGGTGGCAGATATCATCTCAATGGTGAGAGAGGGTGGTGATGTGGCCCTCAGGGAACTCACAGAGAAATTTGATGGCGTCTCACCTGAAAGCCTCACTGTCAGTCAGGAGGAAATAGAGGCGGCCCATGAAAACCTGAACCCACAGGTCAGGAAAGCGCTCACTGAAGCTGCAGCAAACATTGAGGAGTTCCACAGGCTCCAGCTGCCCTCTGAGTGGATGGCCGAGATCCGGCCTGGGGTCAGCGCAGGGCAGATAGTGCGGCCCCTTGACAGTGTGGGTTGCTACATACCCGGTGGAAGGGCCGTTTACCCCTCAACAATACTCATGACCGTCATACCGGCCAGGATAGCAGGGGTTGAAAGGATAGTGTGCTGCACACCCCCGGCATCCGATGGCTCGGTTCCCGACGCTGTCCTTGTGGCGGCCGACATTGCAGGTGCACATGAGATATACCGTGTGGGGGGCGCCCAGGCGGTGGCTGCAATGGCCTACGGTACAGAGACGATCGGGGCGGTGGATAAGATTGTGGGACCCGGGAACATATTTGTTACCGCAGCAAAGAAACTGGTATACGGTGAAGTGGACATAGACTTTCCGGCAGGCCCATCAGAGGTACTCATAATTGCAGATGAATCTGCAGACCCTGAGTACATTGCCCTCGAGATACTGGCACAGGCAGAGCACGACCCCCAGGCTGCAAGTGTCCTTGTGACAGACTCAGAGAATCTTGCAGCCAGGGTGGATGGGAAGGTACGTGAAAATATTAAATACATGGAAAGGGCCAATATCATAGAGGAGTCCCTTGAAAGATACGGAATGATAGTTTTAACTGAGGATATTGACGGGGCCGTGGACTTCAGCAACACCTACGCCCCTGAGCACCTTGTTATAATGACGGATTCTCCTGAAAAAACACTCAAGGGTATCCGTAACGCAGGATCCATATTTCTGGGTGACCTCTCACCTGTGGCGGCAGGGGATTACGGTTCAGGGACCAACCACGTGCTGCCAACGTCTGGCTGCGCCCGGATGTACTCGGGCCTATCAACGGAGTCATTCCTCAAGAAACCAACGGTGCAGATGATAACCAGGGAGGGGCTCCGGAACATCCAGGACACAGTCCTGCGTCTTGCTGAATACGAGGGCCTCTATGCCCATGCCGAGTCATTCCGCAGGAGACTTGAGAGGTGACCTGAATTTACTCTGATAATTCACTTAGCGACAAGAGGTGATCTGATTGTTACTTGGAGATCTTAGAAGGACTCACTACTCAAAGGACATAAAACCTGAAATGGATGGAGAGGAAGTCACTGTCATGGGATGGGTCCCTGAGATAAGGGACCTTGGAGGAATAATATTCGTGCTCCTCAGGGACCGTGACGGGCTCATCCAGATAACAGCACCCAGCAAGAAGATTGAGAAGGACCTCTTCAAATCCATTAGAAAGCTCAAAAAGGAATCTGTTGTGGCATTCGGGGGAAGGGTGCAGGAATCAGATAAGGCCCCTGGCGGCTTTGAGATAATACCATCATTCCTGAGGGTTCTGAACCCATCAAAGCAGCCACTGCCACTTGACCCCACAGAGAAGGTGAAGGCCGAGATAGATACAAGGCTCGACGCCAGGTTCCTTGACCTCAGAAAACCATCAGTGAGTGCAATATTTAAAATAAAGAGCAGGATGCTGCACTCAGTCAGGGTATTCCTTGAAGAGAATGGTTTCCTTGAAATCAACACCCCCAAACTTGTTGCATCTGCAACAGAGGGGGGCACTGAACTCTTCCCCATAACCTACTTTGAAAGGGAGGCCTTCCTGGGACAGAGCCCACAGCTCTACAAGCAGATGATGATGTCAACGGGCCTTGACCGTGTCTATGAGATAGCACCCATATTCCGTGCAGAGGAGCACGACACCCTCAGGCACCTCAACGAGGTCATATCCATCGACATAGAGGCCTCCTTCGTTGACCACGAGGATGTCATGAAGATACTGGAAAGGCTGGTTGTGAGGGTCATAGAGGATGTTAACGAGCACTGCAGTGATGCCCTTGAAACCCTGGGCAGGACCCTTGAGGTGCCCGAAACTCCCTTCGAGAGGCTGGAATACGATGAGGCAGTTGAACTGGTAAACTCCAGGGGAGTCCCAATGAAACACGGCGAGGACCTTCCAAGGGCGGCTGAGAAGGCCCTTGGTGAGGTCATGGACGGCTACTACTTCATAACCTCATGGCCAACCGCAATAAAGCCATTCTATGTGATGCCAGATGAAAACGATCCTGAAAGAAGCTATGCATTCGACCTCATGTACAGGGACCTTGAGATATCCTCAGGTGCCATGAGGGTCCACCAGCATGACCTCCTGGTTGAGAAGATAAGGAGGCAGGGATTGAACCCGGACTCCTTCGAGAGCTACCTTGCAGCCTTTGAGTACGGAATGCCACCCCACGCAGGCTGGGGTCTCGGGGCTGAAAGGTTCAACATGACCATCACCGGTGTGAATAACATAAGGGAGACCGTGCTCTTCCCGAGGGACAGGAGGAGACTCACACCTTAGGTGATAGCATTGATGGGTGCATCCACAGGCCAGGGCTATGAGATAGCCAGAAAGAGCAGGGAAATAGTCAGAAAACTGATATCTGAGGATCTGGCCTCTCTCAGGGATGAGGAGGCGGCCATAGTTGAGCGTATAGTTCATTCAACCGCTGACCCCGAGTATGCCAGGTTGACAGAGTTCAGCCAGGACTTTGTGGATGCAGCCCTTGATTCACTCAGGACCTCAGGCGAGATACTCACCGACATTGAGATGGTCCGTGCAGGGATATCCAGACCTGCCAGCTGCCACATAAGGGACCCTGAGGTCAGGGAGATTGCAAAAAAGAGGGATATCACCAGGGCAGCAGCATCAATGGAGTACGCTGCAGAGAGGGGCTTCAGGGGGATTGTGGTTATAGGTAATGCCCCAACAGCCCTCATGAAGGTGATTGAACTTACAGCTGAAGGCATAATGGATGCAGAGGCGGTTATAGGGGTTCCGGTGGGGTTTGTGGGGGCTGCAGAATCTAAGGAGGCCCTAAGGAAAACCGACATACCCCACATGATAACCAGGGGCCCCAAGGGGGGCACACCTGTCGCGGTGGCAGCTGCAAATGCTCTTATAGCATTATCAGGGGAGTGGAGGTTTAGAGGTTCTCCTGAGGATAAGTTTGAAGGGTCCTTAGCATCATCGAGGATTAGAAATGTTTAGAGGTTCCATCATGAAGTCTAAAGAACTGTTTGAAAGGGCACAGAGGGTTCTTCCAGGTGGCGTGAGCTCACCTGTGAGGAGGTTCGATCCATACCCCTTCTTTGCGGCGGGGGGTAAGGGGTGCATACTGGAGAGTGTTGATGGTAAGAGCTACATTGACTACTGTCTGGCATATGGACCCCTGATACTGGGACACGCACACCCCAGGGTGGTTGAGGCGGTTGAGAGGCAGATAGAGAGGGGCACAACCTATGGTGTACCATCTGAGGGGGAAATAGAACTTGCGGAGACAATAATAGACAGGGTACCCTGTGCCGAGATGGTAAGGTTCATGAACTCAGGCACGGAGGCCACCATGGCCGCTGTGAGGCTTGCAAGGGCATATACAGGGAGAGACAAGATTGTCAAATTTGAGGGATCCTACCATGGGGCCCACGATTACGTCCTTGTAAAACCAGGTTCTGGTGCCGCTGCTGCACCCGATTCACCGGGTATACCTGAGGATACCGTGAAAAATACTCTAACCACGGTCTTCAATGACGAGGAGGCGATGGTTGAGCTCATTGATGGGATGGGGGATGAGATAGCATGCATCCTTGTTGAACCTGTGATGGGTAACATCGGGTGCATAGAACCTGAAAACGGCTACCTGAACTTCCTCAGAGATGTAACGAGGGAGAACGACATCCTACTCATCTTTGATGAGGTCATAACAGGATTCAGGCTGGCAGCAGGTGGCGCCCAGGAGTACTACCGTGTAAAGCCGGACCTCGTGACACTTGGAAAAATAGTCGGGGGGGGCTTTCCCATGGGGGCACTGGCAGGTCCAAGGCAGATAATGGAGAACATTGCACCGGCTGGTAGCGTATACCAGGCAGGCACATTCAATGGAAACCCGGTATCTGTAACTGCAGGTCTTGAAACCCTTAAAATACTTGATGATAAAGTGTATTCCAGTCTTGAGAGGATGGGGTCCCATCTGAGGGCAGGTTTGAGGGATCTCCTCTCTGACATGGACCTTGAGTATCAGGTTGCAGGGCCGGCTTCAATGTTCCAGATATATTTCACTGAGGATGAGGTCAGAAACTACGCCGATGCTAAGAAATCAGACACTGAGCTCTTCATGAAGTACTTCCAGGGACTGCTGGAGAGGGGTGTCTTCATACCCCCATCACAGTTTGAGTGCTGTTTCATATCCGCTGCACACGAAATGGATCATATAAACAGTACACTTGAGACTGCAGAGGATGTGCTCAGCCATTTAAAAAATTAATAATTTCTTTATTTTACGGGCCTTATCTTAACAGTTGGCCGCACTTTACTTGATATTAATTTTTATGTGAATTTTACGGCTATAAAGAAGTATAGGAAGCATATAACCACAAAGATGAGGAGAACCGTGACGGCGGTCCTTAAAAATCTGCTGTTAAGCGTCTTTCCCTCACGTTCAGCAAGGAACTCCCTCTGCTCACGTACCTGTGATATGAAACTCTCTGCCTCCCCTCTGCCACCGGTTATTAGATTGCTGTCTATTATCTCCTCATCAAGGAGTTCGTCCACAATCTTTTTCTGTTCCTTCACATCGTCGATTATTCTCTTCTCGGCCACGAATTCCATGAGGGACCATTTGCCGCTTTTTATCTCCTTAAGTGTTCTCTCCTCATTGTCTATGCTCCTTGAGAGGTTTTCAAGGAGGACTCTTTTCCGGTCACCTTTTCCTGGAATTTCAGGTTCTGGTTCATCTGGTTCCTCATAGAACTCTTCTGGTTCTTCATAGAACTCTTCGAGTGTGCTGTAGTATCCCAGTGAGCCCCCACATTCACAGGAATCAAAATCAGAGGGGTCCTCACCATCTTCCAGCTGGTAGTAGCCCCCGCATTGTGTACATATAAGGTAGCCCCTGGTTTTTCCCATGTTTTCATCGGACAAGGAGATCCCCCAGACATAATATATTACATTATAGTAGTTAAGTTTTGTGTTGAATCATTTATCTTTTCATGCACTGAGGTATCCTGTGATGTTTTTTCAAAAAAATAAATAGTTTTTTATCAGCTGGTCACCCTTTCAAGTCCTGTGGATATGAGGAACTGTATGAAGGCACCTTCGGGTACAACAACGATGTTTCCCTGCTGATACTGCTGTATCCCCGCGTTTACCATGGCCATGTACTTTGAACGGTCCTTTGTGGCATTGAATATTGCCCTCATGAGTGACTGAACCGCAACGCCCCTTGCGGATCCCTGCTGCTGTTCCTCCCTGAGGAATGTTATGCTGTTTCCTGAGACATAACCCTGACCCTCCACATATACAGGACCTATTGCCTGTAGGATGCCGTCCACTGCCTGGGGTGTCACTATCACGACGATATCTGTTTTCACACCGGTATTGTATTCCACTATCTCCTGCGCAAGTCTGGCACCCTTCTCTGTATCGTTTTCCCAGAGGGCGTCATGCAGGAGCCACCTGTTTACTCCCTGCGCCCTCAGTGAAGCCGGGGGTTCTGCTGTTGGATGGGCCATGTTGTGTGGGTAGACAGCCGTTACATTGGTTATGTTACCCTCGTTCATGGTTATTATGAAGGCCATGTCAACGGCCCCTATACCAGGCCTTGGTTCACTGGGGTCTGCGCATAGAAGCAGCACATGTTTTTCTCCCACAAAAACGTTCTGTGAGTTTGTGATGTAGTTTTCATAAGTTACAACTGAAAGACCCAGTATAACTATGAAGAGACCGAGGATTATCTTATTTTTTGTATCCATATTCTTACCTTCCTTTAGCTGATCTGGGGTTCTGGATCACGTAAGAAGTTAACATTGAAAAGCACTGCTCCACATGATTTACGTTAACCTAAATTTTGCCACAATTTATATATATACTTTGGTGTTTATGTATCATGCAGAACTGAATATTTAATACTTCTCAACACATATATTAATGTTGCTGTGGGCCAAGAAACATTCTTAAAAAAGGAGGATGTCACCCCATGAGGATAGTGGCAGGGGCCGGTGAGAACAGGAACATCGAAAGGGCTGCTTCGTCAGTGGAATTTGATGTTGAACTGGTTTACTCCGAGGACGAATTCATAGAAAGGTTAAGAATGGGAAAGGACGCCTATGTGAGGGGTTCCCTCCCATCAGCAAGTATAATGGCGGAACTCAAGAATCATGGGCCCCTGATGAGGGCTTCATGGATAGAGACGGGAAAGGGGAGTTTTTTCCTTGCACCCGTCGGGATAGATGAGGGTGAAACAGTTACCGAAAGGCTCAGAATAGCCACTGCCGCAGGGGACTTCCTCATAAAAACAGGAACCGAGCCATTCATCGGTATAATATCAGGGGGACGGCCAGGTGACCTTGGAAGGTCCCCTGCAGTGGACAGTTCAATCCGTGATGGTGAACTTCTGGCATCAATGGTAAAGGATAAATATGAAGTGAGGCACTACCATATACTGATAGAGGAGGCCGTAAGGGATGGGTGCAACGTCATCATAGCACCCGATGGGATAACAGGTAACCTCATATTCAGATCACTGGTTCTCGTTGGCACGGCCAGAAGCCACGGAGCTGTGGCCCTTGGATTTAATGGGATTTTTGTTGACACATCTAGGTCACAGACTACTGCGGGTTACCGCAGAGCACTTAGATTCGCCCACTGGCTTGCCACCAGTTGGAGAGATTAGATCATCAATTTATAGAATAATTAAAAACTCCAGTCAGGTAGATGGGAAATGTCACCTTTAAAACCTCTTTACAAACTGTATGAGTGGTACATATCGCGCAACCTCAAAAGGGAGAGAATGCCAAGGCACGTTGCCATTATAATGGATGGTAACAGGAGATACTCACGACTCCAGGGCAGCGTCGACCCCATAGAGGGTCACAAGAAGGGTATTGAGACACTGGAAAAGGTCCTGGACTGGTGCGTTGACCTTGGAATAGAGATAGTAACAGCCTATGCATTCTCAACTGAAAACTTTAAAAGGCCAGAAAACGAGGTTAATGGCCTGATGAAGCTCTTCAAGGAGAACTTTGAGGCCATAGCAAGCAATAAGAAGATCCATAAAAACCGTGTCAGGGTCAAGGCAGTCGGAAAACTTGAACTGCTCCCTGAAGATGTTAGAAAGGCTATAGAGGTCGCTGAGAGGTCAACTGAGGGATACTCTGATCGACTTGTGAACATTGCCATAGGATATGATGGCAGACAGGAGATAGTGGACGCCGCAAGGAAAATCGCCGAGGACGTCAGGGCCGGCCGCATTGACCCTGAGGACATAGACGAGGACATGATAAACAGGAACCTCTACACCGCTGGACTGGAGGACCCCCACCTCATAATAAGGACCAGTGGTGAGGAGCGCCTCAGCGGTTTTCTCCTCTGGCAGTCATCCTATTCAGAACTGTACTTCTGCGACAGCCTATGGCCGGAACTTCGAAAGGTCGACTTCTTAAGGGCCATAAGGTCATACCAGCAGAGGGAGAGGAGATTCGGTACCTAGATAGGCTTCAGGCGACTTTTAAGGCTATAAGGTCATACCAGCAGAGGGAGAGGAGATTCGGTACCTAGATACATTTCAGGCGACTTTTAAGGCTATAAGGTCCTAACATGGATATATGGACCTGATACCCATCAAGCTATCAATGGAGGGATCAATATAATAGATGTTCACTGTCACCTGGACTTCAAGGACTTCAACAGGAACCGTGAAGAGGTTATTGAGAGGGCAAAGGGGAAACTCAGGGCAATTATAGATTCGGGTGTTGGACTCGGGGGCAACAGGAGGGCCCTTGCCCTTGCCTCAGATTATCCAGGATTCATATACCCCACCATGGGTTTCCATCCCGCCGACGCATCAAAGGCAAGGCCTGAACTCATAGAGGAGGTCGCGGGGCAGATAGAATCACACATTGACAGGATCGTGGCCATAGGTGAGACAGGCATGGACTTCCACCACACCCGGGATGCTGAGGGAAGGAGAAGACAGGAGGAGGCCTTCAGAATCTTCGCCAAACTTGCAGAGGAACATGAGATGCCCCTGGTTGTCCATGCAAGGGACGCCGAGGAGAGGGCCCTTGAGATCGTACTCGAGCACAGCATACCAGAGGTGGTCTTTCACTGCTACGGTGGCAGCCTATCAACTGCAGAGAGGATAATGGACGCCGGATACCACATATCAATATCCACACTTGTGACCTTCTCGGATCACCACATGAAACTTGTGGAGGACATCCCGCTGGAGAGCATGCTTACAGAGACCGACAGTCCATACCTCTCCCCTTTCAGGGGAAAACGCAACGAGCCAGCATTTGTGGCTGAAGCGGTTAAGAAAATAGCAGAGATCAAGGAAACCGATGTTGAGGATGTTGACAGGGTGACAACATCCACTGCAGAAAGAATTTTTGGCCTCTGAGGCCATCTGAATTTATTCATCCATCTCCCTGAAAACCTCAGCTGCCACAGTAACACCATTTATGGCTGCAGGGAACCCTGCATAAACCGCCATCTGGATGAGGACCTCAATTATCTCCTCCCTGCTGCAGCCGGCATTGAGGGCACCCTTCACATGGCCTTTCAACTGTTTTTCAGCCCCAAGGACCGTGAGGGCAGCCACGGTGACAAGTTCCCTTGTTTTAAGATCCAGCGCATCCCTGGAGTAGATGTCACCGTATGCAAATTCAACCACGAACCTTGAAAGATCAGGGGCAACATCCTCAAGTTCATCACGCAGCTTCCTGTAGGAGTCCCTGTGTATCCTCTCAAGTATCTCCATTCCAGCAGTGTATCTGTCCATATTTCAACCTCCCGATCTGGAAACCCCACATGGTTTCCACACTAATTTAATAGTATGGTGGCTATAAACCTATAGACTGGAGGAGAAGGTTCATGAGACCATACGTTATACTCAACGCAGCAATGACACTGGACGGTAAGATTGCGACAAAGACAGGTAGCTCTGAGATATCCGGTGAGGAGGATCTCAGGAGGGTCCATGAGCTTCGAAGGGAATGTGACGCCATAATGGTAGGGATAAACACGGTACTTGCAGATGATCCCCGACTCACCGTCCACAGGGTTGATGCAGAGGAAGGGGATAACCCTGTGAGGGTGGTGGTTGACAGCAGGGCAAGGACACCCCTGGATTTCAGGGTCCTCAACGATGAGGCCCCCACGGTAATAGGCGTCTCGGAGAGTGCCCCGATATCCAGGGTTAATGAACTCAGAAAAAGGGCTGAAGTTGTGGTTGCAGGAAAAGACAGGGTGGACCTCCGCCTGCTCCTAGAAAGACTCCATGAGATGGGTGTCAGGAGGCTGATGCTCGAGGGGGGCTCAACCCTCAACTACTCCATGTTAACGGAGGGCCTTGTTGATGAGGTCCGGGTGTGCATAGCCCCCATGATCGCCGGTGGCAGGGAGGCAAGGACACTGGTTGATGGTGAGGGCATAGACGATATGTCTGATGCCATAAAACTTGAACTTGAGAGGTTCTACACCCTGGGGGAGGACCTCATAGTTGAGTACACCGTAAAGAGGTAGATGTGGTTTTCATGCTGGAGAGGATCTATGAGAGAATACTGAGGATAAGGGAAGATGGATGCAGGGACTGCCTGAAGGTTGTCTGCCGTATGGATGACTTTCAGTTCAACCAGCTCATGTCGAGACTCCAGATGCAGATTGAGATAACCTCCAGGTATAATCCGCCTGTGAGGCCCGCCCTGGATCCCATGATATCCACGGAACTTGGTGTGTACAGGGGTGATGATGAGAACATAGGGAGACTCCTTGGCTACCCTGAGTGCTGCATACAGAGCTTCTCTGAGAACACCAGGTATGCGATTGATGAGGATCACCTTGCAGAGGTGGATAAACTTGAGGTTCCCCCGGATAAATGCGCCCTTGTGCTCCCATCAGGTTTCATACCATGCAGCCTCAGATGCAGGGAGGCATGGGAGAGGAATCTCATAGCCTTTGCAGACAGGGAGGAGTTTAAGAGGATACTTGAACTTGAGGATGAACTCCGCATGAAGCTCCCGCACTTTCACCTGGCATATGATGAGTATTTTGAGAAGATAATCCTTGATTGAATCTTTTTTGATTTTTTAGGTTGGATGGGTATTTTGAGAAGATAGTCCTTGGATGAGTCTTTTTTGATTTTTTTGGGTCGGATGGGTATTTATGAGAAGATAATCTCGGATGAATCCTTTATTGGAGTGCCAGACAGGAAATCATCTTTCATTTAAAAAATGAATTGAGTATTACTTTTAACACCCGCCTTTTTTAAATCATTCATACTTAAAATCTTTTAATTAAGATTTAAATAGAATTTCATCAAATCTCTTTACGATATTGAATCAGTAAATTATTAAAATCGTAAAGGAGGTGAAAAAATGAAGAAGTTTCTACTGATAGCACTTATTCTGCTCATTGTTTCAGTTCCATCAGTAGCAGCGGCAGACAACGACACCAACACAACAGAGTCAAAGATGCTGAAGGATACAAACATGGTGGTGCTCATCACAGGATGCGTGGTGGGAACCGTCGACCCCATAATGAATGACGCCTACCGCAATGACCTCCTTCCCAGCGGATACAACTTCACCCTGAAGATATACACCATGGACACCTTCAACCTCAACTCAACGGCATCCAGCCAGTTCAAAAATGACGTGAAGAATGCGGATATATTCTTCCTCTTCACAAGACCCGGCTACCCTGTGACCGGGATGAGCTATGGGACAGAATTCGATGCAGCAGTCGACTTCCAGGCCCTCGCAGCCAGCATGAAACCCGGGGCACGAATATTCGTCCTGGGCCCTGTAAAACCCAACGTCACAGGTGTTAATGTGACCAACCTCCCAGCCTATGGTCCGGTCGCAGCACCTGCACTCTCACGGGAGAACATAAAGAGGACGCTCCTGGAGGTCCTGAGGCTCAGCGGGGCCGTGAATCTCACTGCAAACGACACAAAACTGGTACCTGGAATGCAGGACTTCCTCTACCATCCACTGGCACCACGTGTTTACACAGACAGGGAATCCTACACAGAATGGTACATGAACACCACCCTCTACAGGCCCGGGGCCCCATGGGTGGGGGTTGCCATACTGAACCGATACTACCTATCGGGTAACATGGACGTCTATGAGACCCTCATACAGAAACTCGAGGTAGAGGGACTCAACGTGATGCCCTACTTCTACTGTTCAGACCCCATAGGGGCCTCAAGGCGCTTCTTCATGGTCAACAACAGTTCAGTGATTGACGCCCTCGTTGCCTGTGTACAGTTCGGTTACTGGCCAGACAACCAGACCATAACCTTCTTCACTGACCTCAACGTGCCTGTTCAGGGTCCACTCCCGGTGTTCCTGCAGACCTCCCTGGATGATTACATAAACAGCAGCAGACAGCAGGGCCTCAGGGGTCTGGAGTACTACTGGCTCGCCATGTTTGAGATGCAGGGGCGAATAGAACCCATACTTATAGGTGGTAACAGGGTATCGGACCCGGACCCGGTAACCGGGGTCACACTCAAGGAATACGTGGCCTATGAGCCAGGGGTAAACCAGCTGGTGGAGCGAACACTTGCCTGGGTGAATCTCAGGAAGAAGGTGAACAGTGACAAGAGGGTGGCCATAGTCTACTTTGACAGCACCCATGATGAGGGGATGCCGGCAACCAATGGCCTCAACCTCTACGGCAGTCTGAGCAACATACTACTTGCAATGAGGGCAGCAGGTTACACCACAGGAAACGGAAATCTGACCCCCGAGTACATCTATGAACTCATAAACAGGGCTGGAAGAAACCCCAGGAACATGACACAGTCAGAACTCCGGAAACTGGTTGAGGCTGGATGCATCACAGTACCTGTTTCAGATTACCTCAGGTGGTATTCAAAGCTCCCGGTAACCCTCAGGCGCCAGGTTGAGGCAATGTGGGGTCAGGCTCCAGGTAACATCATGGTCTACAACGGCAGCATTGTGATCCCCGGCTTCATGCTCGGCAACATGTTTATGGGTCCGCAGCCGGTCTGGAAGTGGAACGGCACACTCAACAACGGCACGCTACCACCTACACACCAGTTCATAGCCTTCTACCTCTGGCTTCAGAATGGATTCAGGGCCGACGCAGTGGTACACATAGGACAGCACGGCACACTGGAATTGCTTCCGGGCCATGTGAATGCCATGACAGAGGATGACTGGCCAAACACCCTCATAGGATCCATCCCCAACATACACCTCCTCAAGATGGAGGACCCCCTTGAGGCTGTTATAAACCCGGCCAAGAGGAGGGCATACGCCGTTACCATCTCATACCTCATACCACCGGTTATGAGGACGGAACTCTACGGCGTATACCAGGAACTTGCAGACCTTCTGGGATCCTACAGCACTGCAGAGGCATCAGGGGATAGGGACAGGATGAACGTCCTGGAATCCCTCATAAGGGATGGTGTGAAGAGGGCGGGCCTTGACGTGAGGCTCAACGTGAGTAACTCAACCCCCTTCAGTGTCCTCAGACTGAGACTTGAGGATTACCTACATGAGCTCACAGAGATCCTCATGCCCTATGGGCTCCACACCTTCGGGGAGCTCCCTGACAGTGAAACCCTTGAGAGGTTCCTGGATGCAATCATATCCTTTGACCCTGCAAACAGGACGGCAAGGAGGGATGAGATAAGAAATCTGCTCATCATGAGTGCCAGCAACGAGATGGCCTCACTCCTCAGGGCCCTCAATGGGGAATTCATACAGCCAGCTCCAGCGAGAAGCCCCATAATCAACCTTGCAGCGCTTCCAACAGGCCGGAACATGTACACCTTTGACCCATCATCCATCCCTGACCCTGCCGCTGTGGTGATGGGATCAAGGGCTGCAGAGGAGATGCTTAAACGCCACAGGGAGGCAAACGGCGGAAGGTACCCTGAAACCGTTGCCGTGGATATAGGTGACATTATATCAACCGGCGGCCAGAGCATCGCAGCCATATTCTACTTCCTGGGTGTTAAACCGGTCTATGAGAGCGGAGCACTCATCGGGACAGAGATCATCCCACTCAGTGAACTTGGAAGGCCAAGGATCGACGTTGTGATAAGCGACTTCCACAACTTCCGCGGGGCAATCCCCGGGGCAATGGACGTCCTGGACAACACAATTAAGAGGATAGCGAACCTCAACGAGTCAGCTGAGATGAACTATGTGCGAAAACACTACATTACCCTCAGATCAGGCATCTACAGTGAACTGGTGGCCTCAGGGATGAACAGTTCAGCGGCCGATGCAATGGCGGACAGGCTTGCAAGGACCAGGATCTTTGGGTTGCCACCGGGTGCAGACCCCCATGGTGCGGGTGTCGACAGGATACTCTGGTCACGGGATGACTGGACAGCCGAACAGCTTGCAGAGACCTACCTCAGCTACTACTCGTATGCCTATGGAAGGGACCTCAACGGCCTCCAGAGCCCGAAACTCCTGGAGTCGCTCCTTCGTACAGTTGACGCCAGCATGGTGATAATGCCCTACAGGGCACCCGGCGAGGGAACCTGCCTCTACAGGGTCTCGGTCACCGTGAACTTCATGGTGAACTACCTCACAGGGAGGAACATAAACAGCTACATTGCAAAAACAGCCTACGGAACACCCATCATAAGGACCCTCCAGGAGTCAGCCTACGATGACCTTGCAGTGACGCTCCTCAACCCCACATGGATCCAGGGCAAGCTGCGTGAGGGACCATCCGGCAGCGCATCAATAGCACTGCAGGTGAGGGATCTCTTCATGAGTGATGCCCTCGTGGACGTGGCATCAGCCGATGTCTGGAGGAGGATTGCCGACACATTCCTCTTTGACAGCGCTGTGAGGTCACAGCTTGATGCATCAGCCATCCAGATGATAGCACGCTATGTGAGGCAGGCCCATACCAGGGGACTTGTATCCCTCTCAGGGGCTGAACTTGCAGCAATATCCGAGATGCTGGGTGAGGGTACCTCCACAGACACAGACCAGGGAGACAACCAGGGTTCAGATCATGGAACCACCACAGGATCCCATGGAACAACTGGAAGGGGAGGAAGATCTCCAGGAACCCATGCAGGGGTTCCGGCACAGTCCTCCGCCTCAGAGTCAGGCGCATCATCCCCCGGGGTTGCAGGAGCATCAGAACAGAAACCTGGAAGTGCCTATGAGATCTCAACCCCACAGGCAGAGGAAAAATCAGGCAGCACACAGCTCTACGCTGTTCTTGGCATACTTGGAATCTTCTGCCTTCTCGGAGTTGGCTACTACTTCGGACCCCTCAGAAAATAATTTCATCCCCCTTTATTTTTTTAACGTGTGGCGATCATTGAGTTTTCTGTATAACTCTCTTAAAAGCTGGCTTTTTCATTTACGTCATTGAATTCCACAGATTTCTCAATAGGCCTAATACCTTTCCATGGATCCAGGACTTCCAGAATTAAGATTATAACAGGAATTCCCTATTCCCATCAGGTCCTTAGACTTCATCTTATCTTTCTGTAAATGTAGAGGAGGATCAGGGGGATGGCGATGAGTATGGCGTAATCCAGTGCATGGAACACTGGCTCTAGGGAGGTCCAGCGAGGACCGAGAAGATAACCGGAATATGCAAGGATGAGGCACCATGGCAGGGAGCCGGCGAATGTGTAGATAACGAATTTCTTCAGATCCATCCGGGCTATACCTGCAGGGAGGGATATGAAGGTCCTGATAACCGGCAGCATCCTCGAGATGAGGACGGCCTCGTGCCCGTACCTTTCAAACCATTCATCGGCCATCCTGAGTTTACTATCTGTTATCATGATGTAGGGGCCATACCTCTCGAGTAAGGGACGCCCTCCCTTGAAACCCATAATATAGGCGAGAAGAGAACCCAGAAGGTTACCCAGCGCACCCGCAATTACAACGCCAGTGAGGGTCAGATTCTGCTGCCATGCTATGTATCCGCTGAAGGGCATTATAACCTCACTTGGAACTGGAATACAGGCACTTTCAAGGGCCATGAGAAAAACTATACCGGGATACCCGCTTTCCTCTATGAATCTGACCACAGAGTCTGTAAGGGTCATGGTTATATCAAGCATGCTGACCCTTTCTCTCATTGACTATATAATTTTTGGGGCTTGTTATTCTATGAAAACCTACGGAATAACTGTGGCCTGAAACCCAGCCCCAGCAGGATTTCCTTGTCCTCATCCTTTAATTCGTGCTCTGAAGTTGGGGGGACAGGTTTTCCGTCCCTTGCAAGTATCACTCCACCCTTCCGCTGGGCCCCCATCAATTTACCTGCATTCCCGTTCACTATGAGGTAACCGTCCCTCATATCTATGCCGGAGAAGTCATCACAGTCACCATCTATGATAACCGTGCCACCACTGAGGAGCGCCCCTGTATTTTTACCGGCGTTACCATTCACCCGGACCGTCCCGCGCCTCATGAGTATCCCGGTTGATAGGTCCACGTCCCCCTTGTGGATCACCTCGGCGTCAACATCAAGCCTGGCGCAGAGGGTATCCCTGACGTGACCATCATCTATGACCATCCTGCCGGGGGTGAATGTAAAATTAACGGGTTTTTCACCCCTGAGGCCCGATTTGAGGATGTCAGTTACTGATAGGAACTTCTTATACCCCCTCCTATCAGATTTAACCTCAACCACGTTCCCCACAGGGTCCTTAACCTTCCCCTTAACGTAAATTGTACCTGAGACCATGCTGATACCCATACGGGTGTCCACGTCCCCCTCAACGGTCAGGACACCTGTATCCAGGGCGCCGCCGGTCCCCCGAAGTATGCAAGGTCCGCCCCCATGCTTGATGCGAGCCTGTGGCCGGCATCCCCCCTCACAACCACCTCACCTCCACCCTTGAGGTGTTCAACAACATCCCTGAAGGTGCAGGATGTACCCGGGATCCTGTCCTCAGGGTCAAGCTTCTCACCCCTGTGCTGCCAGTGGAAGTTGTAGGTGAAATCTGCGATGCAGTCCACCGGCCCATCGGGTTCAAGTTCAATAACTTCCCTTTCATCCCTCCTCCTTCCAAAGAGTCCGAACATGAGAGCACCTCCACATATTTATTACTCCAACCACAGATTTATATACCCATACGATTAAGTTCCTTTCTGTTATATCAATCAAGAGGATGGTAACTTGCCCGGTAAAATGGAGATACTTAAGGCCCTATCTGAGCTGGGAGTGGATACAAGGTTTGTGAGTGTAACAGACAGTGAGGTCCTCATAAACAACCTCCGTTTCTCAAGGTTCTCAAGGAGGAGGGAGGAGGAGTTCAGCTCAAGGTACCCTGAGATCAGGGTTGTGAGGTCAGGGGTCTTTCAGAGGATATGCTCAAGGGCATCCAGGGTCCTGGCATCAACCCTGAGGCCCAGGGTGGGTGTTAGGATCCAGGCCGAAGGTGAGATGGCCCATGTGCTCCATGTGATCCTTGAGCCCTACACAAGAAAGTACGGTATAAGAATCGGTGAGGGGGAGGTCACTGCACTTCCAGCCACACTGGATCACTCCATTGCAGCGGCACTTGAGGATATGGTGATGGGTGAACCTATAAGGTACCATCACAGGTCAACATCCACGGTCATATACCCCCTCTCAACTGTACCTGCAGCCTGGATTGAGTCATGGCTTGGCACTGAAATCACCATCACCAGCAACCCAATCGTGGCGGAGTTCATGGAGTTCTTCAATGAGAATGTACCCCAGTTCAGGGATAAGATGAGGAAGTCCCTTGAGTTCATAGGGGAAAATGGCTGATTTTTACTTATAGATTGCAGCTGTGTGCATGCCTGGAGAAAAGAGGTTTATTGGGAGGCTGATTTTACTTATATCTTGTAGCTGCATTATGCTTGAGAAAAGAGGTTCCTCGGGGGATTTACAGGGAAAAATAAGGGGTAAATGAATTCAATGATCACCCTGAGAACTGGAAGAGTGAAGTCTGCTTCTCACGGGGCTTATCATCACCGGAATCTGATCCGGAGGATTTATCACCACCGGATTTATCGGTTTTACCTTTAGACGACTTACTGCCCCTATTCGCGCTCCGGGACTTCTTCTTCTGGGTGTAAAGTGGTCCGGTCTTATCAGATTTTTTACGTGTCTTCTTAGCTTTGGGAGCCTTTATTTTCCTTTTCCTGAACAGTTTAACCTCTTCGTCTGTGAGTTCAAGGAATTCCTTCATCTCATAGGCCATCTCATCGTTCTCGAATATTATCTCCATGTAGGGGAACATTGAAATTGCAACCTTGGGTGATATGTGCATCCTCTCAGCCATCTTACCTGCAACACTGTCACGGAGGTTCCTCTGCTTCCTTGTTCTCCCGAGTAACCTGAAGGAGGATGAACCTGTGTACCTGACGAATTTCCTGTAGGTCTTCTCCTTCACGAGGGCGACACCGGGGCCCATGAGATCAGAGGCGTAGCGCCAGTAGGTGTAGTTCCTGCTCCTCACAGCACGGCCAAAGAATATATCTGCATGTGATAGCATGTCATAGGCCCTGCTGATCTCATGGGGCTTTTCATATTCCCTTGGAACATTCTCTGCAATGAATTCAAGTACAAGTGTCGGGTCATCATCCACCCTCATGGCCTCCCTGATCTTTGAGAAGTCCCGGCTCTTCAGAACGGCCCTCACTGCGTCGAAGAGATTGGATGTGGAGTCCTTCTCACCCATGCTGAGGAGTTCCTCACCAACCCGCTCCTCACCACTGGCCACCGCCTCAAGGTCATTGATGGCAGAACGCAGATCCCCATGGGACCTCTTTGCAAGTTCCTTGAGGACATCGTCGGGGCAGTCTATACCCTCTGCCTGGCATATCCGTTTAAGGGCAGCGGCTATGGATGATGTGTGAACCTTCCTGATGTTTATGACCTTACACTTTGGCTTGATGCTCTGAAGCCTCTTGCTGTAGGGGTCATTGGCGGTTAACACAATCGGATGTCTGCTCTCCCTGAGTATCCTGTTTATGGCCTGGACACCCCCCCGGTCCTCGTTGCCGTGTATACCATCCACCTCGTCGAGGATGATCAGTTTGAGGTCATGGTTGAAGAGGGAGTGTGTGGCTGACGCCTCACCGGCAGTCCTCATTATGGCATCCTGTGAGCGCTTGTCACTGGCATTGAGTTCAAGGGTGTCTGAGAACTCCCTACCTATTATGTGTGCTATGGTTGTCTTCCCGGTACCTGGCGGGCCCACAAGGAGGAGTGGTGACTGGGGCTCGCCGGCCTTCCACCCCTTGATCCATTCCTTTATCTCGGCTATTGCCTTCTGGTTCCCGGCCACCTCCTCAAAGGTCCTGGGCCGGTACTTCTCTGTCCATGACATTGATCTACCCTCTCAATGTTCCAGGAACCTTGCGAGGAGGGCTTCAAGCTGTATCCTGGGGTTGGCGCCCTCTCTTATCCTGAAGTCGTACTCTCCAACAGCCTCGATGAGTTTTATGTACCTCTCGCCCTCGATGGATCCCTCCATGGCGAGCCTTGAGAGTTCCTGGTAGATCTGGGTGACCATGTCCTCGCCGCTTATACCCTGGAGGACCATGATCTCCCTGAGCATGTCCCTGGCCTCCATGAAATTCCCGTCCAGGATGGTCATTATCATCTTCCTCACATCCTTTGGCCTGGCCCTTGAGACCACCTCGTAGATGCTGGATTCTGTTATCCTCTCACCCAGTGAGGCCGCTGACTGGAGGATGTTTATGGCCTTCCTGAGGTCACCCTCTGCAAAGTAGACCACGGTGTCAAGGGCCTGGGGCTCGTATTCCAGGCCCTCCTGCTTTGCGATGTACTCCAGGCGGCTTATTATGTGGCGGCCCTTGAGGGGGAGGAACCTGAAGATGGCGCACCTTGACTGTATCGGGTCTATGATCTTTGAGGAGTAGTTACAGGAGAGTATGAATGAGGATGTCTTGGTGTACATCTCCATCTCCCTCCTGAGGGCGTGCTGGGCGTCCTTTGTCATGTTGTCAACCTCGTCAAGGAATATTATCCTGAAGGGCGCCCCCACAGGTTTCAGGCGGCAGAAGTTCTTTATGCTGGTCCTCACGGTATCTATGCCCCTGGCATCTGAGGCGTTCAGCTCCAGGAAGTTCTGCCTCCAGTACTCCCCGAGGATCTCCCTTGCAAGGGCAAGGGCCGTTGTTGTTTTACCAACACCTGCCGGCCCGGTGAACATGAGGTTCGGCATGCTCCTCTCTTCAACGTAGCGTTTGAGGCGTGGTATTATGTGCTCCTGGCCAACGATATCATCAAGTTTCTGTGGTCTGTACTTCTCTACCCAAGGTCCATTCATAAGATCACCGGTAATGTTAAGAATTATCTTTCATAGGATCAGGATGGGGTTAACATTTCTGGATGATGTGGTATATTCCTCTTTCTGAAGGGGTTAGTGGTTACCACCCTGGTTGAAACATCCATGAGGGAGTTACACCCCCTGGAGGGCATCAAGAAGGGCCTTTTCCATAACATCCAGGGGAGGCTCCCTCCCGGTCCATATCCTGAAGGCCTCAGCACCCTGATAGAGGAGCATCCTGAGACCTGAAACCGGAACAGCGCCTGCTGCCCTGGCCTCCCTCAGGAGGCATGTCTCCGGGGGATTGTAGACAAGGTCGTATACAACGAGGTCCTCATGCATGAGCTCAGCTTTTACGAGGGGTTCATCGTCCATGTGTGGGTACATTCCGATGGGTGTTGTGTCTATGAGGATGTCGGCCCCCTCCACACAGGCGGGTATGAGTTCATAGCCACCATGTTTCACCCTGATATCGAGGGCACCATTAATATCCTCTGCAAGGGCCCTGGCCCTTTCAGGGGTCCTGTTGAGTATGGTCACACTGGCCCCCTTCACTGCAAGCTGGAATGCGCAGGCCCTTGCAGCCCCACCGGCCCCCAGTATGATGACTGAAGACCCATCAACGGATGTAACCTCCTCAAGGGTCCTCAGGCAGCCAGAGGCGTCTGTATTGTATCCCATTATGGTTTCATCCTCAAACTTCAGGGTGTTCACGGCCCCGATGAGGGAGGCTGTCTCATCAACCTCACCGATGTATTCAAGGACAGACTCCTTGTGGGGTATTGTGACGTTCACACCCCTCACGTTGAGGGCTCCGAGGCCCCTAACAGCTTCTTCAAGCCCTGATGGTTTCACAGGGAAGGGTACATAGGCCCAGTCCATTCCAAGGGCTTTGAACGCCGCGTTGTGCATCTGTGGTGAGAGGCTGTGGGTGAGGGGGTAACCTATTATTCCCGTGAGCTGTGTATTGCCTGTTATCAGTTTATCACAACCATCATCCCATTAATGGCCCGTTTATGGCTCCATTTCAGAATCCTGTTATCAGTTTATCACAACCATCATCCAGTTCCTGACCTGTTTCTGGCTTCATTTCAGAATTATTCCCATCTCTCAGTTTAACACCTTTTCCTCTGCAATATTTATTTATCATCAGCGATAAATATTGTTTCCATCAGTTACCAATCTTGAGAGGGAGGGCGTGACATGCTTGCCAAGCAGAGATTTGTCCTTGATACAACGGCCTTTACAGATAACCAGCTCCGGGAGATGCTGGGTGACGGTGACCTCAACAGGTCAGTGGATACCATGCTCGACATCATCGCAAGGAGCAGGATAAAGCTCAACATAAGCTGTCACATGCCCCCCATAACCTACAAGGAATTCACCGACTACATAACACGGTATGAATGCCCCGAGGAGACCCTGGTGAAGGCCGAGACATGGATAGTCAAGAAGACACCCAACCGCTACGACACCCAGATACCCTCCCAGATATTCTATGAATACGTCCACGATATAAGGGAGAGGATGAACAAGGGGCTCCGGATTTCAGAGACCCTCCTCTGGGAGGCAGGGATACAGTCCATAATCATGGCATCCCGTGGCGTTAATAAGATTGAAATCGAGGGTGAGGTGCTCGGAAAGGCCATAAAGGACCTCAGGAAGAAGTACCGTTCAGCCCTCAGGAAGGGGACCCTTGACAGTGCCCCGGACCTTGACGTCCTCCTTCTTGCCAAGGAGCTCGGTGCCGGTGTTGTGGCTGCTGATGACGGTATAAGGGTCTGGGCAGAGCGCCTGGGACTGAGGTTCCTGAATGCCACATCCTTCCCCAAGATGCTCAAGGAATACCTTAAATATTATGAATGATGAATCTCCTATCATCCCCTTTATCATTTTTACTGGAGGAATTACTGCCATGGATATATCAAGACCGCGAGGAACCAGAGATTTTCTTTTCGCTGAGATGAGAAACAGGAAAGAGGTTGAAAACGTACTCAGAAGGACATTTGAGACCTACGGCTACCATGAGATCAAAACACCCATATTTGAGGACCTCAAACTCTTCACAGTAAAATCCGGTGAGGAGGTGGTGAACCAGATCTACCACTTCACAGATAAGGGTGGCCGGGAACTGGCACTGAGGCCGGAACTCACAGCACCGGTCGCCAGGCTCTACATGAATGAGATGCAGCGTGATCCCAAACCGATAAAGATGTACTACTTTGGGAGCTGCTTCAGATATGAGAGGCCCCAGGCGGGCCGCTTCAGGCAGTTCTGGCAGTTCGGCTGTGAACTCATAGGGGGAAGGTCTCCGCTGGCGGAGGCAGAGGTCATAACCCTTGCAGCCGAGTCCCTCAGGAGGCTTGGACTTGAGGGGTTCGAGGTCCACGTCGGGCACCTTGGAATCCTCAGGGGCATCCTTGGCAGGGAGAACATAGGGGATGAACTCCAGGACAGGATAATGGGCATAATAGATAAGGGTGACGTTGATGAACTCGAATCCTGCCTTGACGGGGTCGAAATATCCCCGAGAGCAGGGATCTCCTCATGAGCCTCATAGGCACACAGGGGGGCCCTGAGGTACTTGATGATGTCAGGGGGCTCCTTGAGGGTTACCCGGAGTCCCTCAGTGCCCTTGAGGAGTTCGCTGAACTTGTGGATACCATTGAACACTTCGGTCTTGAGGACTACCATGTAAACCTTGGAATCGCAAGGGGACTCGACTACTACACCGGCGCAGTATTTGAGATTTATGTCCCCAGACTCGGCGCCCAGAGACAGATCTGTGGCGGCGGCACATACAACCTTGTTGAAACCTTTGGGGGCGAAAGGGTTGAATCAACGGGCTTCGCATTTGGCTTCGACCGCCTCATGAATGCCCTTGAAATGGACGAGGGAGACATGAGGATGGTTGACGTCTTTGTGATACCCATACATGAATCAACACTCCCCGAGGCAATCAGGATCACACAGGAGATCAGAAGTGTGGGTATAGCGGCTGACATGGATCTTGCAGGGAGAAAACTCAGAAAGGCACTTTCCCATGCCGATCACCTTGGTGCAAGGTTCGTGGTCCTCACAGGTGAAAGGGACCTCCAGGAGGGTAAGGTCACATTGAGGGACATGGAGGACGCTTCACAGGAGGCTGTGGATAGGACTGAGATCGTGGATAGGTTGAAGAAGATCCTGCTGTGAATAGGTTTGAATGTCAGGTTTAGGTTGTGTATGTTGAAGAAGATAAAAGAGAACAATAAATGAGTTGAATATCAGGTTAGGTTGTGCTGGTTGAATAATAAAGAGAGGAATAAATCAAGGGAGATGTTAACATTTTAAATTTCAGACATAATATCAATGGCGAGGACCTCATAATTGCAGTGGCACAGGACCACAGGACAGGAGAGGTCCTCATGGTGGCCTACATGAACCGTGAGGCCCTCGAGAGGACACTGGAGACAGGGCTGGCCCACTACTGGAGCACGTCCCGTGGGAAACTCTGGCTCAAGGGTGAGAGTTCTGGACACCTGCAGCGTGTTAAGGACGTCCTTGTGGACTGTGACGCCGACGCAGTTGTGCTGAAGGTGGAACAGGAGGGAGGCGCCTGCCATACAGGTTACCGCTCCTGTTTCTACCGCAGCATTGATGGGGATGAACTCAGGGTCAGGGAGGACGCCGTAAGGGTCTTTGATCCTGATGAAATATATGGAGATGGTTAGATGAAGATCGTTCCAGATACAAGTGTTATAGTTGATGGGCGTATCACCGGCATAGTGCAGGAGGAGGAGTTCAGGGGCAGCGAGGTGATAGTGCCCGAGGCAGTTGTATCTGAACTTGAATACCAGGCCAACAGGGGAAGGGAAACCGGGTTCAATGGCCTTGAGGAGCTGAAGAACCTCCAGAGGCTCCACAAGGAGAACATAATATCAATGATCTTTGTAGGGCGCCGCCCCACAGTGGATGAGATTTCACTCTCAAGGGGCGGTGAGATAGACGCCATGATAAGGGCAACCGCAAGGGAGTAC
The DNA here is from genome assembly GCF_041228365.1 of Methanothermobacter sp. KEPCO 2. NCBI lineage: Archaea > Methanobacteriati > Methanobacteriota > Methanobacteria > Methanobacteriales > Methanobacteriaceae > Methanothermobacter > Methanothermobacter sp. KEPCO 2. The sequence continues at coordinate 343,929 of NZ_CP166185.1, forward strand.
GATGCGCTCCTCATAACCAGCGACAGGGTGCAGGCAGAGGTCGGGAAGGCCCAGGGACTTGACGTCTTCTACATTAAACCAGAGGTCCTGGAATATGAGGAACTTGAGATAAGCAAGTACTTTGATGATTACACCATGTCGGTGCACCTCAAGGAGAACGTTGTGCCAATGGCCAAGAAGGGGCGGCCAGGGGAAATAAGGCTGGTTGAAATAGATAGCAAGCCGCTCAAACATGCAGATATAAACAGGATGGCCCGTGAAATAGTTGAAAGGGCCAAGAGCGACTTCAAAAGCTTCATTGAGATAGAGATGGAGGGCGCCACTGTGGTCCAGTTCAGGGAGTACAGGATATCAATAGCGAGGCCACCATTCTCAGAGGCCTTCGAGATAACCGCCGTGAGGCCGGTTGCCAGGGTCTCCCTGGAGGACTACAGGCTCTCAGAGAGGCTGATTGATAGGCTGAGGGACACTGCCAAGGGTGTCCTCATAGCAGGGGCGCCAGGGGCAGGTAAGAGTACCTTTGCCCAGGCAGTGGCAGAGTTCTACAGCAGGGAGATGAGGGCGGTTGTGAAGACCATGGAGTCCCCCAGGGACCTCCAGGTGGGTGACGAGATAACCCAGTACGCGCCCATCGAACGGGATATGCAGAAGACCGCCGACATACTGCTCCTTGTAAGGCCCGATTACACCATCTACGATGAGCTAAGGAAGACCCGCGACTTCAGGATCTTCGCGGATATGAGGCTTGCAGGTGTGGGTATGGTTGGGGTTGTCCATGCCACAAGGCCTATAGATGCCATACAGAGGATCCTGGGCAGGGTGGAGCTTGGTGTGATACCCTCGGTGGTTGACACAACCATATTCATTGAGGACGGAGAGGTGAAGGCTGTCTACGACGTATCCCTCACTGTTAAGGTCCCGACGGGTATGCAGGAGGCCGACCTTGCAAGGCCGGTCATAGAGATAAGGGACCTTGAGTCAGGGGAGCTCATGCATGAGATCTACACCTACGGTGAGCAGACGATAGTCATGGATGTCTCAAAGGCATCCCCCGGTGGACGGAAACCATCTGCCCACAGGATAGCCGAGAGGGAAATCGAGAGGGAGTTCCGCAAGAGGCTACCCGGTGCAAGGGTCAGGGTTGAACTTGAGTCCGATGAAAGGGCAAAGGTCTGGATAGAGGAGAAGTACATCCCCCAGGTAATAGGCAAGAAGGGAAAGACCATCGAGGAGATCGAGAAGAACATAGGTATAAGTATCGGTGTTGAGCCACTTGAGGAGATGGAACTTGAGGAGACCGTTGAGGTTCCGGTGGAACTTGCAGGAAACTACGTGGTCCTCAACTTTGGCAGGGATGCAGTGGGCGTGTCATTCGACATACTGGTTGAGGACGAGTACCTCTTCACAGCAACTGTGGGTAAGAAGGGCACCATAAAGCTCAGAAGGGACATAGAACTTGCAGATATAATCATGGAGGCAGTGAAGCACAACATACCTGTGAGGGCAAGGGTGCGGCCCGAGGCCTAGGTGATCTGGATGAGGATAGGTGTCTCAACACTTGCACTCTCCCCACTTTCACTGGAGGAGATGCTCACCTGGATTGAGGATGCAGGGGCAGATTGCTGTGAGATAATCTATGAGTACCCCCTGGATGATGTGGAGGTGGCTGACTCCTTCAGCCTTGATTTCACGGTGCATGCGCCCATCTCGGACATAAACATAGCATCCCTCAACAGGGGGATCAGGGAGGCGTCAATAGCTGAGGTTAAATCCGCGGTTGACCTTGCAGTTGAACTGGACTCTGAGGTGGTTGTTGTGCACCCTGGCAGCGTCCCCTTCCTTGGAAGACCCCACAGTGACCTCATAGTTCAGCGGAACCTTGAATCGCTTTCAGTGATATCTGAGTATGCAGAGGACAGGGGTGCCGGAATCTACCCTGAGAACATGCCCCGCCTTGAGGGCCCCCTTCTGAGGGAACTTGAGGATCTCTGGCGGGTTGCAGAGGAACTTGAAATCCAGGTGACACTGGACGCTGCCCACGCAGCAACCATGGGTTACAGTGAAGGGGAGATGGTGTCCCCGAGGGTTGGGCACGTCCACCTATCTGACAACAACGGCGAGGTTGACAGCCACGATGCCCTTGGGGCTGGTTCACTGGATTTCAGGGCCATTATTGAGGGTTTAAGGGGGATCGGTTACAGGGGTATTCTCACGGTTGAGGTTAAAACACCCGGTGAGGTTGAGAGGAGTATTGAATTCCTTAGGAAGATTATTGATTAGTAATCATGTACTGAGAAAGGTAACAATGGTGATATTATGAAGATCGCAGTTCTTGGTGGAACAGGTGACCAGGGCCTTGGACTTGCCCTGAGACTTGCATTAGCAGGAGAAGAAGTAATCATAGGTTCAAGGGACGCTGAAAAGGCTGTCAGTGCAGCTCAGAAGGTCCTTGAAATCGCTGGAAGAGATGACCTCAAGGTTAAGGGTGCCACAAATGCTGAGGCCGCTGAGGAGGCTGAGGTGGCAATTCTGACAGTTCCACTGCAGGCACAGATGGCCACACTTGGCTCAGTTAAGGAGGCAATTAAGGGCAAGGTTCTCATAGATGCCACAGTCCCCATTGACAGCTGTCTTGGGGGCTCAGCGGTGCGTTACATTGACCTCTGGGATGGCTCAGCTGCCGAGAGGGCTGCAAGGTTCCTTGAGGACCAGGGCACAAGGGTAGCGGCGGCATTCAACAATATAAGTGCATCAGCCCTCCTTGACATAACAGGACCTGTGGACTGTGACTGCCTCATTGCCTCTGACCACAGGGATGCCCTCGATCTTGCATCTGAACTCGCAGAGAAGATAGATGGTGTGAGGGCCATTGACTGCGGTGGCCTTGAAAATGCGAGGGTCATTGAGAAGATAACACCGCTGCTTATAAACCTCAACATCAAAAACAGGATTAGGAATGCAGGTATAAGGATCACGAACCTGCCAGAATGATGGAATATCAAAAACAGGATTAGGAATGCAGGTATAAGGATCACGAACCTGCCAGAATGATGGAATATCAAAAACAGGATTAGGAATGCAGGTATAAGGATCACGAACCTGCCAGAATGATAGAAATAATATAAAGTTGATTGAAATGGAGATACTCAAAAACACTGTCCACAAGATAACTGAACATGCCATAAACGCAATCGAAAAGGTTGACGAGTCTGAACTTGAGGAGATGATAACCAGGATAATGGATGCCCGTGCCGTTTTCATCGTGGGAACAGGGAGGTCAGAGCTTGTTGGAAAGGCCTTTGCAATGAGGCTCATGCACCTCGGGTTCACGGTTTACGTTGTTGGGGATGTTACAACACCTGCAATAAGTGATGAGGATTGCCTGATTGCCATTTCAGGGTCAGGTGAAACAAAGACCGTCACACTGGCAGCCACCACATCAAAGTCGGTTGGGGCAACGGTCATCGCGGTAACCGCAACTCCCCAGTCAACACTGACAGAGCACAGCGACGTTGTAATATGCATACCAAGCAAAACAAAGGAGGCCTGGAAGTACTACACCTCCGGTGTTTTAAGGGGCGACTACGATGATCTCACACCAATGGGCACACTATTTGAGGACAGCACACACCTCTTCCTGGATGGGCTCATAGCAGAGTTCATGGCAATCCTTGGGAAGAAGGAGAGGGACCTTAAGGAGAGGCATGCTATTATTGAATAGGTTTCTCCTCGGAGGGTCCTTAAGGAGAGGCATGTCATTGTCCTGATATATTCCTTTCCAGGCATGCGTTAATCTCCAGAACAGGATTATCTGTGTATATAAATTATTCCATAATTTAGATATTCCATAATTTAGAGGGGTTTATAGATGGAGGGACAGCTGGGAGACGAGGTTGTAACAATAAAACCGGACTCGGATGCAAGGAGGCTGCACGGCAAGAGCCACTACGGTAAACTCTATGAGGACAGGCTGCAGATTTCACTGATTGAGGCAGCGCACCTCATGGAGAGGGGTAAACTCAAACTTAAGAGGGACGACGATGAGGTATCAATGGAGGAATTCATATCACTCCTGGCTGAGAGGGGCCTCTACAGCAAGTACCTGGTCTACAGGGACCTGAGGAACAGGGGTTACATAGTCAAGACAGGCTTCAAGTACGGTGCAGAGTTCAGACTGTATGAGAGGGGAGGGGCCCCGGGCAGGACACACTCAGCATACCTTGTGAGGGTTATATCAGAGAATGACACCATCCATGCCCTGGACTTTTCAAGCTACGTCAGGGTGGCCCATGGGGTGAACAAGAAGCTCCTCCTGGCCTTCCTGGACGATGAGGAGGATGTAACCTACTACCTCGTTGACTGGATAAGACCATAAGTGCAGGTGATATGATTGATAGACCCGTGGGGATCAGCAAACCTTGAATACATGGATCTTATTGAAAAATTCGGTGTAAGGCCATTCAGTGAAGTCCTTGAGGATGTACCTGAACCCAGCTGGCTCATGAGGAGGGGTATAGTCTTCGGTCACAGGGACTACGACAGGATACTTGAGGCCATAAGGAGTGGCAGCGACTTTGCAGTGGTAACAGGGATGATGCCAAGCGGCAGAATGCACATAGGCCACAAGATGATCGTGGACCAGCTCAGGTGGTACGATAAACTGGGTGCCGAGATATTCATACCCATAGCCGACATGGAGGCCTACTCTGCCAGGGGCATCGACTTTGAGACCTCAAGGAGGATAGCCATCGAGGAGTACATTGCAGGCTACATTGCACTGGGGCTTGACCTCACAAAGGACAACATACACGTCTACCTCCAGTCAGAGAACCTCATGGTGGAGGACCTTGCCTATGTCCTTGCAGGAAAGGTCAACTTCAATGAACTGAGGGCCATATATGGCTTCACAGGATCAACAAGCATGGCCCACATGTACGCCCCCATAATACAGGTGGCAGATATACTCCACCCCCAGCTTGAGGAGCTGGGCGGCCCCAAGCCCACCGTTGTCCCTGTGGGCCCGGACCAGGACCCCCACATAAGGCTCACAAGGGACATAGCCGGGAGGTTCAGGGAGAAGTATGGCTTCATTCTACCATCATCAACCTATCACAGGTTCATGGGGGGCCTCACCGGGGGTAAAATGTCAAGCAGCAGGCCAAAATCTGCTATATTCCTTAGTGATACCCCAGAGGAGGCTGAGGAGAAGATAAGGAATGCCAAGACCGGTGGAAGGGAGACCCTTAAGGAGCAGAGGGAACTTGGGGGTGTTCCCGAGGACTGCATAATCTATGAGACCCTCCTCTACCACATGTCGGGCTCTGATCCTGAACTTGAGGAGATCTATGAATCCTGCAGAAACGGTACACTTATGTGTGGGGAGTGCAAAAATAATACTGCAGAGTTCATCAGGAAGTTCTTTGAGGAACTTTCCAGAAAAAGAAAGAAGGCCCTTTCCACTGCGGGGAGGGTGCTTGAGGGGTAAAATGAAGAAGGAAAAGTATGAGGGGACACTGGCTTACCTTATGAGGAGCAATGAGACCTTCCTTCTGGCCTCAACCTTCCTGTTCCTCATATCCCTTTTTGCAGGATACGCTTTCTCAGGGGCCATCGAGCCGCTACTGAAGCCAATGATGGACGAATTCAGAAGGAGCATAGCGGAGGGTGAACTGAAACTCTCAACAGTTTCCATATTCTTTCACAACCTCCAGGCCGCCCTGCTCATCTACGGGGGAGGCCTGCTTCTGGGAGTTTTCACGGCACTGTTCCTTATAATAAACGGCCTTTTCATAGGGTTCTTTGCTTCACAGGCACCACTGGGGGACTTCATAATCCTGACGGCCCCCCATGGAATATTTGAGATCCCCGGACTCATAATTGCCGGGGCAGCTGGGTTCAGGCTTGCAAGTTTCACCTACCACTTCTTCAGTGATCTATTCACCGAGACATGGTACGGGTCCTTCATGGAACGACTGGTTTATTTCTTTGAGAGGAACCTGGATGAGCTTCAGGAGTCCCTAATGCTCCTTGGTATAGGGGTTCTGTTCCTTGTGGTGGCGGCATTCGTTGAGGCGAACCTGACACTGGGAATCTACAACTACATAAAGACATCAATATAGGTGGTGTCCAGGGAAAGGACCCCCCAAAATTTATTCTGATTAATACATTCAATGGATGGTGACTATGTGATAAGGTGCATATCATGCGGTAAGGAGTATGAACTAAACGAGATCATATACACCTGCAGTGAATGCGGGTCAGTGCTGGAGGTTGAATGTGAAGTCGAGGTTTCAAGGGACACATTCAGCTGCAGAAGGCAGAACATGTGGAAGTACAGGGAGTTCATGCCCGTGGACCCCTCAAAGATAGTGAGCCTTGATGAGGGTGGAACACCCTTTGTGAGGTGCGATAACATTGGCAGGGAACTCGGCATTGAACTATACGTGAAGGTGGAGGGCTCCAACCCCACAGGTAGCTTCAAGGACAGGGGTATGAGTGTCGGTATCACAAAGGCAGTTGAACTGGGCGTTGATACGGTGGGCTGTGCCTCAACCGGCAATACCTCCGCTTCCCTCGCAGCCTACGCAGCAAGGGCGGGTCTCGGTTGCGTGGTGCTCCTCCCTTCAGGTAAGGTTGCCCTTGGCAAACTTGCACAGGCAATGTTCCATGGTGCCCAGGTTTTATCTGTCATGGGAAACTTCGATGAGGCCCTTGAGGCGGTAACGGAACTTGCCCTCATGGGGGAGCTCTACCTCCTCAACTCGGTTAACCCCTTCAGGCTTGAGGGGCAGAAGACCATAGGCTTTGAGATAGTGGATGACCTTGGCTGGGAGTCCCCTGACCGTATCATCCTCCCGGTTGGTAACGCAGGGAACATATCAGCCATATGGAAGGGTATCTCAGAGTTCCACAGGGCAGGGTTCATTGAGGAGAGGCCAATGATGACAGGTATACAGGCAGAGGGTGCTGCACCTGTGGTTGAGGCTTTCAGGAAGGGTAAGATGGAAATTGACCCTGTTAAGAACCCTGAGACGGTTGCGACCGCCATAAGGATCGGGGCGCCTGTGAGCTACCTCAAGGCACTGAGGGCCATCTATGAGTCAGATGGATATGCCGAGACAGTGACCGATGAGGAGATACTATCTGCCCAGAAACTCCTTGCAAGGAGGGAGGGTATAGGTGTTGAACCGGCGTCTGCAGCATCCATAGCAGGCCTCCTGAAACTGGTGGATGAGGGTGTCATTGACAGGGGCGAGCGCGTGGTCTGCGTTGTAACAGGTCACGTACTTAAGGATCCTGACACCGCCATAAGGGCTTCAACAGAACCAGTTGAGGTTGAACCCGATATAAACCAGCTCAGGTCTGTTATAAAGGAAAAGAGGGCGTAATAAACATTTAAATTTTCCATGAATATTTTTTCTGTTTTAAGTTTTTCTATTTTTCATTAGGACACTCTGAGGTTAATCTCTCACCCTCCCGCCACTTGTGAATATACTGATTCTGTTTAGGTGCCACATGAACCAATCAATGGGCCAGAAAAACCTCCAGATTAACGATATATTTATATAGGATAATATGGATAGATTATATTACATAAAATGAGGTGGTTAATTATGGAATTGCCAATAGCTCCAATTGGAAGAATAATAAAGAATGCCGGTGCAGAGAGGGTAAGTGATGATGCAAGGGAAGCCCTTGCAAAAGTCCTTGAAGCCAAAGGTGAAGAGATAGCCCTAAACGCAGTTAAACTTGCAAAACATGCTGGAAGAAAAACTGTTAAGGCTTCTGACATTGAACTGGCAGCTAAGAGGATGTAATTCTCACATACATCCATCATTCATTCCCTTTTTGCCTGCGGCAAAACTTTATATGTGATGAGCCCACAATTTTATTTAATCCTTGTTTTCCTGGGTGTCTAACTGGATTATCCGGGATTAATCTAAGTACGATTTCTGATGAAAATCTGTATCCAGCAAGTTTTATATACAGAGAACATATAAAGGGTACTACCCACCTCATGTTAATCCATAACTTGGATTAGTTGTCCAGATTGGTGTAATTACCGATGGATGGTAGAAAAACCAGATGAAAAAGGAGGTAAATAACATGGCAAAGGCAATCTATGTGAAATTTGATGTACCAAAGGAACTGGCTGACAAGGCCGCAGAGGCACTTGAAATAGCCAGGGAAACAGGTAAGATATCAAAGGGTACAAACGAGGTTACCAAGGCAGTTGAAAGGGGAGTCGCACAGCTCGTACTTATAGCTGAGGATGTTGAACCAGCCGAAATCGTGGCTCACCTCCCACTCCTTGCAGAGGAAAAGGAAATACCATACATATACCTTCCAACCAAGGATGAACTGGGTGCAGCCGCAGGTCTCAACGTCGGCACAGCATCAGCAGCCATAGTTGAAGCCGGCGACGCCGAGGACCTCATAAACGAAATAATAGAAAAGGTTGAAGAACTTAAAAAATAGATGAAAGGCAGAAAAAGCCTTTCACCTTCAATTTAATACAAAGGTGGTTTAATGGAGGAAGCAACTCCAGCAGAGGTTATTGAGGTTCTGAAGAGAACCGGGATGACTGGAGAGGTAATGCAGGTCAAGTGCAGAATCCTTGATGGAAGAGATAAGGGAAGGATACTCACAAGGAACGTCATGGGTCCAATAAGGGAAGGCGATATCCTGATGCTCCTTGACACAATCAGAGAGGCAAAGGAAATCAGGACCCCCTGATCAGGCAGGTGTTTGTAAATGAGAGTCTGTTCATTCTGCCATGAAGAAATAGAGCCAGGTACAGGAAAGATGTACGTTAAGAAGGACGGCACAATCTATTTCTTCTGCAGCAGCAAATGCGAGAAAAACATGATCAAACTGGGAAGGGTTCCAAGAAAAGTTAAATGGGTTAAAAAATGATGGAAAAAAGCTTTGTAATGCTAAAACCTGACGCAGTAAAGAGGCGCCTCGCAGGAAGGATAATATCCCGCTTCGAGGATAAGGGACTCAAGATAGTCGCCGCCAGGATGCTCCAGATCCCGGAAGACCTTGCAATGGAACACTACCAGGAACACAGGGAAAAACCATTCTTCAGGGACCTTGTGGACTACATAACATCAGCACCAGTCCTTGCAATGGTCATCGAGGGTAAGGACTGCATCTCCATCATAAGGAAGATGGTGGGCGCAACAAACCCTGCAGAGGCAGAACTTGGAACAATCAGGGGAGACTTCGCCCTTGAAACAGGTAGAAACATAATCCATGCCTCAGATTCTCCAGAATCAGCTGAGAGGGAGATTAAACTTTTCTTTAAGGAATCAGAAATTTGCAGCTACGAGATGCCTGATAGGGAAATGGTATACGAGGAATGAACGCGGAGATTTCAATGAAGATCAGATCACCCATAGTTTCAGTACTCGGACATGTGGATCACGGTAAAACCACCCTCCTTGACCATATAAGGGGCAGTGCAGTTGCCGCAAGGGAGGCGGGTGGTATAACCCAGCACATAGGGGCCACAGAGATACCCATGGATGTCATTGAAAACATATGCGGAGATTTCCTTAAAAAATTCTCAATCAGGGAGACGCTGCCAGGACTCTTCTTCATAGACACCCCTGGACATGAAGCGTTCACAACCCTCCGTAAACGTGGAGGGGCCCTTGCAGACCTTGCAATACTCATCGTTGATATAAATGAGGGATTCAAGCCCCAGACACAGGAGGCCCTCAACATCCTGAAGATGTACAGGACACCATTCGTGGTGGCTGCAAACAAGATAGACAAGATCCACGGCTGGAGGGCCCATGAGGGCCGACCCTTCATGGAGACCTTCAGCAAACAGGACATCCAGGTCCAGCAGAAACTGGACACAAAGGTCTATGAACTTGTGGGCAAACTCCACGAGGAGGGCTTTGAATCAGAGAGGTTCGACAGGGTAACCAACTTCGCCTCACAGGTCAGCATAATACCCATAAGTGCGGTTACCGGAGAGGGAATACCTGAACTCCTCACCATGCTCATGGGACTTGCGCAGCAGTACCTCAGGGAACAGCTGAAGATTGAGGAGGATTCCCCTGCCAGGGGAACTATCCTTGAGGTTAAGGAGGAAACAGGTCTCGGGATGACCATTGACGCTGTTATCTATGACGGCATACTCCGTAAGAACGACACCATCGCCATGATGACATCAACGGATGTCATATCCACCAGGATAAGGTCACTTCTCAAACCCAGACCCCTCGAGGAGATGAGGGAGTCCAGGAAGAGGTTCCAGAAGGTGGACGAGGTGGTGGCTGCTGCAGGTATAAAGATCGTGGCACCTGACATCGACGATGTAATGGCGGGTTCACCCCTCCGTGTGGTGACGGATCCAGAGAAGGTCAGAGAAGAGATACTCAGTGAAATAGAGGACATCAAGATAGACACCGACGAGGCGGGTGTGGTTGTAAAGGCCGATACCCTGGGGTCCCTTGAAGCAGTGGTGAAGATACTGAGGGACATGGATGTTCCCATCAAGGTGGCTGACATTGGGGACGTTTCAAGGAGGGACGTTGTGAATGCAGGAATATCCCTCCAGGAGGACAGGGTCTACGGGGCCATAATAGCCTTCAACGTGAAGGTGATCCCATCAGCGGCCCAGGAACTCAAGAACTCAGACATCAAACTCTTCCAGGGGAACGTCATCTACAGGCTCATGGAAGAATATGAGGAATGGGTCAGGGCCATTGAGGAAGAGAAGAAGAAAAAGTGGATGGATGCGATTATAAAACCTGCAAGCATAAGGCTCATCCCGAAACTTGTCTTCAGGCAGAGCAAACCGGCAATTGGGGGTGTTGAGGTCCTTGCAGGTGTCATAAAGCAGGATTATCCCCTCATGAACGAGGAAGGAGAACCTGTGGGTACCGTTGAAAGCATGCAGGATAAGGGTAAAAACCTCAAATCAGCATCACGCGGCCAGAAGGTCGCAATGGCAATCAAGGACGCCGTTTACGGGAAGACAATCAATGAGGGCGACACGCTCTACGTTGACATACCCGAGAACCACTACAGAATACTCGTGGATGAACTTTCAGGGGATCTCACAGAGGAAGAACTTGATCTTCTGGAGAGGATAGCTGAGATCAAGCGGAAGAAGAATCCTGACTGGGGAATGAAGGCACCATTTTAATTTAAGAAAGGAGGAGATATATTGGCATTTAAGGTTGTGATTTCAGATAAGGAGAAGAGTGTCCAGATGGAGGTAGAACCATCAGAATCAAAGGCCCTCATTGGCCTCACAATAGGGGACGAATTCGATGGTTCAGTAATAGGCCTCAAGGGATACAGACTGAAAATCACAGGTGGAAGCGATAAGAACGGTTTCCCTATGAAGAAGACGGTACCAGGTGCAAGGAGAGTTAGAAGCCTTGTATCAGGTGGCGTGGGATACAAACCTGCACGTAAGGGTGAAAGGAGAAGGAAAACATTCAGGGGAAACACGGTATCAGAGGACATAGTACAGATAAACACCGTGGTCATCCAAAAGGGTGAGAAGCCACTTGAAGAGCTCCTTGGCGCCGATGAGGAATAATAAAAGATTTTATAGGTGTAATCCGTGAAAAATCAATCTGAAATAAACATTGGTCTTGTGGGGCACGTGGACCATGGTAAAACAACCCTTACAAAGGCCCTTTCAGGTGTCTGGACAGACACGCACAGTGAGGAAACCAAGAGGGGCATATCAATCCGTCTGGGCTACGCTGACATAACCTTCAGGAAGTGCCCCCAGTGTGAGGCCCCCATGTGCTACACAACTGCAGAGATCTGTGAGAGGTGCGGCACAGAGACAGAGCTTCTGAGAAAGGTATCCTTTGTGGATGCACCGGGACATGAAACACTCATGGCAACCATGCTCTCTGGAGCCGCCCTCATGGACGGCGCCATACTGGTAATAGCCGCCAATGAGCCATGCCCCCAGCCCCAGACAAAGGAGCACCTCATGGCCCTGGATGTGATAGGGGTTAAGGATGTTATTGTTGTCCAGAACAAGATAGACATAGTCTCCAGGGAAAGGGCCCTTGAGAGTTACAGAGAGATCAAGGAATTCGTGAAGGGCACATGTGCCGAGGATGCACCTATAATACCTGTATCTGCACAGCAGGGCGCCAACATTGACATTCTCATTGAGACAATTGAGGAGAAAATCAAAACACCCGAAAGGGATGTTGATAAGCCTGCCAGGATGTACGTGGCCAGGTCCTTTGATATAAACAAGCCAGGGGTTGACCCTGAACACCTTGCAGGTGGGGTTATAGGTGGCTCACTTGTCCAGGGTAAATTCAGGGTCGGGGATGAGATAGAGATAAAACCCGGCATACAGGTTAAAAAGGACGGTAAACAGTCCTGGATGAGCCTCCACTCCACCATCACAGGCCTTGTGGCAGGGGGAGAGGAGATGGATGAGGTTGGTCCCGGGGGCCTTGTGGGTGTCGGAACCCTCCTTGACCCCTCACTGACCAAGGCAGACTCACTTTCAGGTTCAGTGGCCGGTGAACCCGGCACCCTGCCACCTGTGAGGCACTCCTTCACCATGGAGACCCACCTCCTTGAGAGGGTCGTGGGTACCAAGGAGGAGACCAAGGTGGAGCCCATAAAGACAGGGGAGCCCCTGATGATAAACGTGGGTACCACAACCACCGTGGGTGTTGTTAAATCAGCGAGGGCTGATGACGCTGATGTCGTCCTGAAACTACCCGCCTGCGCAGAGGAGGGTCAGAGGATAGCCCTATCAAGAAGGGTTGGAGCAAGATGGAGGCTGATAGGATATGGTATCATCAAATAGGGTGGTTATAGACACCAATTTTTTATGATACCCCACCAGTTCAGGGTCGACTTAGTCTCTGAGCTCCGGAGACTCTTCCCGACCCATGAGCTCCTTGTCCCATCCTTTGTGATAGGGGAACTTGAGGGTATACGGAGGCATTCAGGTGGTGATGCAAGGATAGCCGCCTCCATTGGCCTTGCCCTTGCACGAAGACCACCATTCAGGGTGGTTGATGAGAAACTCCTTGAGGGCGAATCTGTTGACGATGCGCTTCTCAGGATCTCAGACGTGCTCTGCACCGCTGACCGGGAGCTCAGGGAAAGGGCGAGGTCACAGGGCATACCCGTGGTGTACCTGAGGCAGAAAAAATATCTTGCAGTTGATGGGCATATATAAATAGGAGGTTTTTTATGAATCTGTGGAAGGATATTGAACCTGGACCATCAGTACCAGAGGTAGTATATGCAGTTGTTGAAATACCCAGGGGTTCAAGGAACAAGTATGAATACCACAAGGACCTTGAGGCATTCGCACTTGACAGGGTGCTCTACTCACCGGTATTCTACCCTGCAGAGTACGGTATAATACCCCGGACTCTCTATGATGACGGCGACCCCATGGACATCATGGTACTCATGGATGAGCCAACGTTCCCTGGATGCATCATAGAGTCAAGGCCCATAGGCCTTCTCAGGATGATAGATGGTGGGGACCAGGACGACAAGATCCTGGCGGTGCCCGTGGAGGACCCCCACTACAGTGATGTTAATGATATATCAGACCTACCCGAACACATCCTGAAGGAGATAGCACACTTCTTCCAGGTCTACAAGAACCTTGAAGGTAAGGAGACAGAGATAATCGGATGGGAGGGCGCCGAAAAGGCACTTGAAGCCGTAAACCACTCCATAGAACTCTACAGAGAGAAATGTATGGAGTAATTCTTTAATGGGGGATCCCATTGTATTATATAACAAAAATTGTTGATACAGTCAGAATACCTCCAGACCGCTTTGAGGAGCCACTGGAGGAGGTTGCCATAGAGGTTCTCAACGAAACCTACGTTGGAAGGATGGACAGGAACCTCGGTCAGATGATAACCGTAAAGGAAATAGAGGACATAGGAATCGGAAAGGTCATAATGGGTGACGGCGCTGCCTACCATGAGGTGACATTCACAGCCCTCTTCTTCAAACCAGAACTCCATGAGATCGTTGAGGGCGAGGTAATAGAGATTGCAGAGTTCGGAGCATTCGTGCGCATTGGACCGGTGGACGGTCTTGTGCACGTTTCACAGGTTACAGACGATTACATAACCTATGATGCCAAGAAGGGCTCCCTCACAGGTAAGGAGACAGGTAAACGCCTGGATGAGGGCGACCTTGTAAGGGCAAGGATAGTCGCCCTGAGCCTCAAGGGCCGAAGAGAGGGCGTGAAGGTTGGGCTCACCATGAGGCAGCCCGGTCTTGGTAAATTCGAATGGATTGAAGAAGAGAAGAGGAAGAGTAAAAAATGACTGAGAAGGCATGCACAAGGTGTAAGAGAATCACCAGCGACGAACGCTGCCCGGTCTGCAATGTTCCAGCATCCACCAACTGGAGCGGACTGCTCATAATCATAGATCCAGAGAAATCAGATATAGCCAGGGAACTGGATATAAAACTTCCTGGTGAATACGCACTGAGGGTCAGATAGTGTACGTTCTACCGGAAAAACTCAGGGCAGAGCTCAAGAAACCCCTTGGAGAGCTCCACGAATCCTTCAAAAACATTGACGTGGGGGATTCGTTTCTCATAACGGTTGGTGATGTCACAACACGCAATGCACTGGAGCATGGCCTGAAACCGGACGTCAGCATAATAGATAACAGGATCCAGAGAATGGATTCTGACCATGAATTCAATGACACAGCAACCATTATCAGATCCACAAACCCGCCAGGCACCATAACAGAGGACCTCTGGAACTCCATCAAAAAGGCCATAGATGGGGCCAGAGCCGGTGAACGCTTCATGATAGTCGTTGATGGAGAGGAGGACCTGGCTGTTTTACCATCAATCTTAATGGCCCCGGCAGACACTGTCATCCTTTATGGACAGCCAGATGAGGGTGTTGTGCTGGTGAGGGCCATCGAAACACGGAAAAGAGCTGAAGAACTCATAAAAAACTTTGAGGAGGCATAGAATGGAGATCAGAATAATCGAGGAAAAGGAAAACCCACTCTTAAACAGAAAGGAGATAAGGTTCGAATGCTTATATGAGGGTGAATCAACACCAAAGGTCCTTGATGTTAAGAACAAACTCGTCGCAATGCTCGACGCCGATAAGGACCTCCTTGTGGTCGACAAGATCGACCAGGGATTCGGCGAGCCAAAGGCCTCAGGATACGCCAAGATATATGATTCAATGGATAAACTCACCGAGATAGAACCTGAACACGTCATAAAGAAGAACACAGAGGCACAAGAGGAAGAGGAGGAAGAATAGATGAAGAAGTTCGAACTCTACGAGGTAAAGGGGGATAAACTCGTAAGGAAGAACCCCTTCTGTGTGAGATGCTCAAACGGTGTCTTCATGGCTGACCATGGGGACAGGTACGCCTGCGGTAAATGCGGATACACCGAATGGAAAAACAGGGAATAGGTGGAAACTTGAACCTGAGGGCTGGCAGATTAAAGAGGGGTATGGAGGATGAGGCAGCGGAGTTTACCTCATCCCTCACATTCGACCACCACATATTCGAGGCGGATGTTGACTGTAACATTGCACACACAACGATGCTGGCCCATGAGGGTATAATACCGGAGGAAGTGGCGGATAAGATCATAGAAGCCCTTGAAACCCTCAGGGAGGAGGGTGTTGAGGCCCTTGACATGGACCCGTCGGTGGAGGATATCCACATGGCTGTTGAGAACTACGTGACAGCCAGGATAGGTGAGGAAGCAGGGTTCATGCACACGGGTAAATCCAGGAACGATCAGGTTGCAACTGACCTTCGCCTGGCCCTGAGGGAGAAGATAAAAATAATCAGCCACGAACTCCTTGATTTTATTGATAGGATAGCTGAAATGGCACTTGAGCACACAGGGACTGTCATGGTTGGCTACACCCACCTCCAGCATGCCCAGCCAACAACCCTTGCCCACCACCTCATGGCCTATGCCCACTCCCTGAAAAGGGACTATGAGAGGCTCCAGGACACCCTGAAGAGGATTGATATCAATCCGCTGGGTTCCGCGGCCATGACAACCACAACCTTCCCGATAAACAGGGAACTCACAACGGAACTCCTGGGGTTCTCTGATTACATGAGGAACTCCATGGACGCGGTGAGTGCAAGGGACTTCATAGCAGAGGCAATATTTGACCTCTCAGTGCTGGCGGTGAACCTCAGCAGGATCTCAGAGGAGATGATACTCTGGAGCACCTACGAGTTTGGCATGGTAGAGATCCCTGATGAATTCTCATCAACATCATCGATAATGCCCCAGAAGAAGAACCCTGACGTGGCCGAGATAGCCCGGGCAAAGACCTCCACGGTTCAGGGGGCACTATTCTCTGTACTTGGAATCATGAAGGCCCTCCCCTACACCTACAACAGGGACCTCCAGGAGATCACACCCCACCTCTGGAGGGCCACCGACACGGCACTGTCAATGATCCGTGTCGTGAGGGGGATGCTCCTGGGCATCAGGGTTAACCATGAGCGTGCACTTGAACTTGCAGGGGCCAACTTTGCAACCGCAACGGACCTTGCAGATATCCTTGTCAGGGAGCGCGGCATACCCTTCAGGGTGGCCCACAGGATAGTTGGAAGGCTGGTCACAAGGGCGATCGCCGATGGACTCAGGCCCTCTGACATAGATTCAGAGTACCTTGATGAGGTGAGCCTTGAGGTTACCGGGAAGAGACTTGGACTTGACCAGGAACTTGTGAGAAGGGCCCTTGATCCACTTGAGAATGTCAGGATGAGGATGGTTCCAGGCGGACCAGCCCCTGAGATGGTCAGGGCGGCCATTGATGATATCAGGGCCTTTGTGGAGTCTGAGAGGACAACCTAAGGGTTATTTTTTTCCAGTGGCCAGAAATTTTATATACTGGAGTCTGTGAGGGGTTTTTAAGGGTTATTTTTTCTCACTGAGCAGAAATTTTATATATCATTTTTGACATATAGTTATTACATGAAATCTGAAACTGAAACAAGGGTTGTTGGACTTCTGGCGGTGCTCATCGGTATACTGATGATAATATACCCTCAGCTTGTCGGGTATCTGGTTGGTGTGTTCCTCATAGCCTACGGTCTTCTCAAGATATTCAGTTAGTTCTCCGGGAGCCGCAGATACTCCATACGAGTTCCAGGGCCTCTCCGGGTTCAAGAACACCGGCACGGGTCTCCCTGAGGACTCTCTGGATTGAGTAGCGCCTCATATGAGGATATCTACGATGGACCTCCCCCAGAAGGGGACAGCCAAACCCTGAAGCGGCCCTGAGACCATAAGGGGATACAGCGGACTTCAGCTCCTGCTTTGAGGCTGCAAAGAGCGCCGGTAGATTAACACGGAGTATACCATCGGTCACCTGGAGGGAACCGTATCCTGTTGAGAGGAGATCACCGAATATCACAGTATCAATTCCCTCATTCTTTATTTGCTCCATGATGACTTCCTCAATCATGGATGAGCACCTGCCGCAGGGGTGGAACCTCCCCTCGAGTGCAGCCCTCTGAAATTCACTGAAATCCATGCTGATGTACTCGTGCCTCACCCCAAGGGAGGCTGTGAGTTCATCAACAGCCCTCCTGACGTGGCCAGGGAGTACTATGGTGCCGGGGTCAGCAGTGAATGCAGCAGGTTTTAAACCAAGGTTAACGGCCGCTATGAGTGAAAATGAACTGTCAGTACCCCCTGATAGTGCTACAGCAGTGTCGGGCTCTTTGATAGGGTGCTGGGGTGCACTGTCACTTTCTGTGAGAAAGTCAAGTCCCACCGGGTATTCAAGCCGTTTCCTCAATGGTTTCTCAAGCAGGGAGAGCACCCTGAAGGATCCCCTGAGTTCAGCCAGTCGTTCAAGCGCAAATTTAACCCTTTCCCTCCTCATGAGGAGGTCGATCTCTGATTCAACATGGATCCTCCTGATACCAAGTCTCTCCCGTAGCCTGCCCACAACCCATCCACCCTTCCCTATTATGATGGACTTATCTGAACGGTCAGGTGCGACTATGAGAAGCTCGTCCCTTTCCCCATTGAATATGGCCTCTGCTATCCGCACCTCTGTATCCTCATGGCCTATCTCGGATCTGACCTCCCTTATGAGAACCGCAAGTTCATCTGTGTCCATAGAATCCTTCCCGGGATTATTCACCTAGGTGAAGTACCTTTTTATGGTCTGATTAAATGATGGATGATCTGCATGAAGTAAAGTATATTATAGATACGGTCAATATTTAATATAAAGAGTGGATATGGATTTCATCTCCAGGTAGTACCTGAACTTTAATAAAACCGTGTTGGGGGATGTACAGGCAAATGCCAAACATTAAAAGCCTTCTTTTTGGCGATCAGGAAGAAGAATGGGGTTATAAAAGGGAAAGTGAGAATATAATAGTGGGGTATGGCTACAAGAAGTTCAGTAAACCCCCTGTTATAGGTAAAAACCCCCTTCTGCGCTCAAACACCGTGATATACAATGATGTTACCATAGGCGATAACCTCAGAACCGGCCACAACGTCCTAATAAGGGAGAAGACGACCATAGGTGATGATGTACTCATAGGTACAAACACGGTCATTGAGGGCCACTCAAAGATAGGGAGCAATGTCAGCATCCAGTCAAACGTGTATCTGCCCAAGAACAGTTACATAGAGGATAACGTCTTCATAGGACCCTGTGCCTGCTTCACCAACGACCGTTACCCCATAAGGGTCAAGTACAAACTCAGGGGCCCCATAATAAGGCAGGGGGCATCCATAGGTGCAAACTCCACCTTCCTTTCCAGGATCGAGGTTGGTGAGGGTGCAATGGTGGCAGCAGGGGCGGTTGTAACAAGGAACGTGCCCCCATGGTCACTGGCAATCGGTGCACCTGCCCGTATAAAGGCCCTTCCTGCCAAGCTTAGGGTTCCCAACAATATTTAGTTTTGTTTCTTTGTATTAACCAGTTATCTTTCCAGTCTGCAGTGACCTCTAAATGATTGAATGAGCTATTCTCTCCTGTAGAGCCCCACTATCCTTGCCTCAGCCAGTACATGACCCTCCATTGCCTCGAGGACGTCCTCCTTGCCTGTGCCTGGTTCAAGGTCCAGCATGGTGTCAAGGGCATAAAGTTTGAAGAAGTACCTGTGCACACCGGATGGGGGGCAGGGGCCCCTGTAGCCTATGGTTCCAGAGTCATTGTAGCCCTGGACTGACCCATCAGCTAGCCTCCCCATCGCAGGAACATTCTCATCGAGGCCCCTGTGGTGGGGGGTATGTTGAATATTACCCAGTGTGTCCACACCTTTGAGGGTGCATCGGGGTCGTCACATATGAGTGCAAGGGATTGGGCCTCCTCAGGTACACCATCCCAGGAGAGGGGTGGCGATATGTTTTCACCATCACACGTGTACCTGGAGGGTATTCTTCCGCCATCATTGAATGCACGGGTCTTGAGGTTCATGGTATCACCTAACAGATTATATGTTTCCTTTCATTAATTATTATTATGGACTACAAGGTGAACTCGGTATCTGATAACAGTGTCTTCGTTGAGACAGAGTCCTACAGAAGGCTTCTTGAAGCCCTTGGGGTTATCAGGGAGCGCCGTGGCAACATACTCCATGTTGTGGGCGCCCCAGGGACAGGTAAATCAGCCAACCTCTACAGGGG
Organism: Methanothermobacter sp. KEPCO 2; assembly: GCF_041228365.1. Taxonomy (NCBI): domain Archaea; kingdom Methanobacteriati; phylum Methanobacteriota; class Methanobacteria; order Methanobacteriales; family Methanobacteriaceae; genus Methanothermobacter; species Methanothermobacter sp. KEPCO 2. The sequence goes on from NZ_CP166185.1 coordinate 363,594, forward strand.
TATCCAGGAGGTGGGGCTTGATGTATATGAAGTGCCGTGTAACCTTGAGTCAGCGGATGTGGACGCAGATTATGTGTTCAGGCACCTCTTAGATGAGATGAAGGCGGAGCTCGGTGCAGATAACAGGGGGGATCTTTACAGAAAACTTGCTGAATTTGATGCTGTGGTCTTTGCTGACAGGTTCCATGACAGCCACGATTTCTCAGAGTTCACGGGTTTCAGTCAGTGGACAGCCACGGCGGGATCTGAAACACTGAAGTTCTACCTGAAATGCATTCTGGAGTACATTAGAAACACGAGGAAATTCAGCAACATGAACATAATCTTCCAGACAGCCTGGAGGTTCTACTTCAGGGGTAAAAAGATGGACATCTTCACTGACATACCCATCCTCTCTTCAGTGCTCTTCCACACCCTCAGGATCCCCTTCATGGCCGTAAGGATAGATTACACCGTAACTGAAACCTTAAGTATAATAAAGGCCCATTCAGGTGCTGATGAGGAAGAGATAAGGCGTTACATAGAATTATATGGATGCAGACCAAGAACCGTTCTGGAGAAGATGAGATCATGCTGAGTACACTCCTACGTTCAACGAGAATGAGCTGGTGTGCCAAGAACATCCACATGTACCTTCTGGCACTCACCTATGCCTCAGATGCAGACCCAATCAGATTCATTTCAGGGCTCTTCACGGTGACGCTCCTCTGGGGGGCTCTCTATTCACTTAACGACTTCACTGACATTGAAACTGACAGGAACGACCGCATGAAAAGGGGAAGGCCCTTCATAGAGAACCATGTTGAGCCCAGGGAGGTCCTGCTTTTTATAGGCGTCCTTCTTGTGGTGTCCACCATGGTGGCATATATCATCCAACCGGTATTCTGCCTGATACTCCTTCTCATGGTCCTCAACCAGTTCATCTACACACTCCCACCCCTCAGACTGAAGGACACACCGCTTGCACCACTTGCAAGTACCGCTACAAACACTGTTCTGAGACTGGCATCCGCCGCTGTCCTCCTTGGGGGTATTCTCGTTGTCCCGGTCCCGGTCTATGTTTTAATGTACCTTGCAGGTATGGGCACATACCTCATGTACAAGGAGAGAAAGACCCCGACAACCCTGGTTTCTGTCCTGTTCTGTGTCCTCCTTGCCTGGAGCTACACTGGAGGTTACATCAGCATGCTGCAGATCCTCCTTGTGATAGTCCCACCCTTCATAGCCACTGTACCGCTTTATCTGTCCAACTTCACAGAAAGGGAGCGGATGGTGGAGGTGGCTGATCTGCTTTACCACAGGGTTCTTGTGGCATTCTACCTGGTATGCATGGCGGTGCTTCTTGTGGCTTAAGATGCCATTAGATTTTCTTTTTCCAGGGATAATTTTTCTAAAAAATCAGATCAGATAAGTTTAGCTAATATTCTAGAATAGATTAAAAAGATAGGTTTCAGTTGATGGTTATTGACTGGCACTCAAATATAAAATTAGAAGAGTTTGCCCAGTTTAATGAGGGCCTTTGGTGAGACCTTTATGAGCTTCTTAACGAGTTCCGTGGTGCTCACCTTCTCAAACTCGACATCCTGGAATGCCTCTGCGATTGAATCGAGTTCACTGTCACTGAGTGTAAGCATGTAGTCCTTGACCTTGAGGTACCTGTCTATCTCCTTCCCGATCTCCTCACGGCAGAGCCTCTCGTATTCACTGAGCCTCTTTTTGCTGACATCACCCTCACTGACCGCTGCAGCAGCAACCCTTCCTGCCAGCATACCGCCGGTCATACCGCTTATTATACCGCCACCTGTGAGGGGATTCACCTGACCTGCAGCGTCCCCAACAACCATGAGGCTGTCGGCCACAAGTTCCTTTGGCATGCCACCAACCGGATCCCCACCTATGTTGAGTTCAACAGGCTGGGCGTTTTTTGTTGCCGGGCATGACTTAACAAATTCAAGCAGGTGCTCATAGGCGCTCTTATCGGTCTCTGTTGAGAGAACACCCAGGCCCACGTTGGCGATGTCATCACCCTTTGGGAAGATCCAGGCGTATCCACCGGGGGCCACGCTTCCAAAGTAGAATTCTATGCAGTTATTGTCCTCCATCTCCACTCCGACCATCTCGAACTGGGCAGCTGACTCCATGTCCTTGGGCTTTGTGGCTGTGTTGAGGCCTGCCCACCTTGCAACCCTTGACTCGGGGCCGTCGGCTGCGATGACTATCCTGGCCTTTATCTCAAACTCCCTGCCCATGCACTCTGCGCTGACAAGGTACCCATCATCGGTCTTCTCCATACCGGTTGCAAGGGTCTTCACCATGATCTCTGACCCTGCCCTTGCAGCGTCCATTGCCATGTGCTTGTCAAAGACCTTCCTCTCAAGTATGTATCCTGCCTCTGGCAGCTCCACCTTATCTGAGGTCAGCCATACATCTGTGCCGTTGGGGGAGACCAGACGCACACCATCAAGTTTCTTCGTGATCCAGCGGGGGTTTGGCTCTATCCCCAGGGACTCGAGGCCCCCAACAGAGACCCCCTCGGCACACCTCTTCGGGGCCCCTATCTCTGATTTCTTGTCAATGAGTAGTACACTTGCCCCGCCCATGGCGGCGTGTTTTGCTGCTGTTGAACCGGCTGGTCCAGCGCCAATCACAAGGACATCAACTTCAGTCACCATGTCAATCACCTCTCAAGGGCCCTAACAGGGCACACCTGTATGCATATGTTGCATTCCCTACACTGGTCCTCTGAAAATTTCAGGGAATTCTCCCTGACCTCTATGAGGTTCCGTGGGCACACACCTGCACATTCCCCACAGAACATACACCATTCCTTCACCTTCATGGTTATCAACCTAAAATCAATTCTACAGATCATGAATCTTTAATCATGCGGGTGTTTATACTTTGGGGAGGAAGTATATATATAGTTCCCAAAAACCCTGACCTGGCCGCCACATGGCCCACACCATAGTTTCTGATCTTTCAACAGCCTATTATTTATATGTTGATGGGCTCCGGGATAAATTATAAATCATATCCATGACAACAATTATTAAGGGAGGTTGAATATGAAGAAAATTTTATTTCTGTTTCTTGTGGCTGCAACGGTCCTTGTATCTGGTTGTGTGAGTGAGGAGCCCCAGTATAAGAGCTTCTCTGACGGAAAACTGAACTTCACATATCCCGCATCATGGGAGACCCTTGACCCTGCAGGGGCGCAGGGGGCCTTCAAGAAGGAGGCGGGAATCTCCAAGGATGTCATAGTTTACCTTGGTAACAGCACCTCAGAGCTTGCAGTTGCAGAGGTAAGTGCAGGCGCGGGTTACTACCTGAAGGATCCTGAAACCGTCAGGAAGGAGATGGCCAGCAATGAGGGTGTTGTATCATCCAGCATAATAAAGGTCGCCGGGCGTAACGCAGCAATGGTGAAGGCCACCGATTCAACGACTCAGACGGTCTTCGTGTACCTGAAACTCAACAGGACAAGCGGCTATGCATTCATGTACAGCGGACCAAAGAATGACGCAACATTTGACTCCATACTTGAGACTGTGAAGTTAGAGTGATCCCATTGGGATCCCTCCTTTTTTATTCCTTCTCACTGGTTATGTGATCTCTCCTTTATGAGCTTCCTCACCTCGCCCATGAACTTTTCTTCACCGACACGTTTCATGGTTGATGCGAGCCTCTCCCTCTGCGGCTTACTTGCATACCTGGTGTAGACCCTGATAACAGCGTCTATGTATTCCAGTATCTCATCAACAGTGTCAACACGGGTCTTTATACCCTCAACCAGTTCCCTACCAGCCTTACCGCCTATGTAGAGTATGTAACCCTCTTCTCTGGCCCTTCTTGCAGTGTGTGGGCACTCCCTTATGCATTTACCGCAGCCAACGCAGAGGTCATGGTTGGTGTAGGATGTCTCACCACGCACGCTTATGGCCTCAACCTTGCAGACCTCGAAGCACCTGCCGCAGCCGTTACAGATTTGCTCAACCGTCTCAGGGAATTCAACACCGGCGACGCCCACATCGTGGATCTGGGGCCTCATGCACCTGTTTGGACAGCCACTCACCGCTATCTTGAACTTGTAGGGTGCCGGCATCTCCCTGAACCTCTCCTCTATGGCACTGCAGATTGCTGTGGTGTCTATGATCCCGCTTCCACAGTTCTCCTTACCTGGACAGGCAAGTGTGGCCCTTACAAGGGGGCCCTCTGAGCCTGTGAGGAGCCCTGCGGAGTTGAGTTCAGCCACTGCCTCCTCAACGTCAAAGCCACTCACATCATGGAGCTCATAGGATCCCCTGTTGGTGACCTTGATCCTTGCACCGTATTTTTCGGCGATCCTCACAAGTTCCTTCACCTCTGAGGGGCTGTACCAGCCTGATGGCCGGGCCCTGACCCTTAGGAAGTAGGTGCCATCGGCCCTCCTGGATACACCAGGGTAATCTGAGGTCCAGTAGAAGGAGATGTATTCACCATTCTTTCTTCTTCTCTCAAGTTCCCTCTGGAATCTTTTGAGTTTCAGGTCCCTCATCTTCTCTATTTTTGCGGTGTCTGCACCCTCCATGAGTTCAACTGCCTCGGCTATTTCAGCGCCCCTCATGGTTCTCACTATGATGGTTGAGTAGCCTTCGGGGCTTCCAGCGGAGCCCACAGAGACGTCTGCAAGGTGAGCGTCAAAGTCCCTGCAGGATCTGCAGCCCTCTGAGATCCTGATGTCCCTGAGGTTCAGGGTTTCCTTCCTATCGCCGAGGTCAACCTCAAGCTTACCCCTTCTGATGTTGAATTTTTCAACGTCCTCCATTCTGATACCATTTTCCCTCAGCACCTTTCTGAGGTTGCCATATTCGAATTTCTCGGTGCAGAAGAGGCCTATGAGGTAACGTATCTCGGGGAGTTTCACGGGTTTGCCCTTTCTTCCAAGTTCCAGGTCATGCTTTGCAAGGTAGGGGAAGTACTGGAGTTTCCTGAGGCCGTTTATCTGGCAGGGAAGCCCAACAACTGCCACCCTCTCAATTCCGAGTTCTCCGGCTGTTCTCAGTGCTTCAAGGGTGGATATGCTGTACTTTGACCCGCTTGTTTCCTCAAGGTCCTCTGCCGTCTGCACAAGGAGTGATACAGGTTTCCAGTGTTCGTCACCCACGACTATGGCGCCGTCGATTTCACCCTTCTCAAGGAGGTGTTTGAGGAATGATGTCACCACGCCACCGTCCTGGCCCCTGATGGGTCCCCTTCCATGGTAGACCTTTTCCTGGAACTTCTCCCTTATGCTGATCTGGTAACCGTCTGAGGAGACCCTGGGGCATACCTCGAAGCACATACCGTGACCGTTTCTGAGGCACTCCTCCTGGAGCTCTGGGCGTCCGTCGAAGGATATGATGTTGTTGGGGCATATAACGGCACAGGTACCGCACCTTGCGCAGATTCCTGACTCCACGATCTTTCCAGGTTTCCATTTCCTCTCTGAGGGGTACATCTCTGCTATTTTCTCTGCTGGGCCCATCCTCTCCAGGGCCTCGGCTATCACCTCCTTGGTGACATCGGTTTTTCTTGATGCGGCTATTGCCTCTGCACTGTCAAGTATGTGGGTTTTGAGTTCACGGGCAACCTCCTCCCTTTCCTCTGGGGGTAGTCTCAGGGTTGCCCTTTCTATGAATTCATCAAGTTTATTCATTGATATTCCTCCATTATGGTTTCAATTTCATTGAGGGCCTGGTTCACTGCCCTGAAAAATTCAAGCCATTTTTTTCTGACCTTCTTACCGTAATCGGTGATTCTGTAATATTTTCTGGGTCTTGCCTCACCTGTCATCCAGCTGCTTTTGAGGATTCCCTCCCCTCGAGTCTCCTCAGAAGGGGGTAGATGGTTCCCTCTTCGACTCTGAACCCTGATTCTTGGAGTTTTCTGACGATTTCGTATCCGTAAAGTTCCCTTTCAAGGAGACAGACCACTGCGAGCTGTATGGCCCCGCGTCTTATTTCCTTTTCGAATCTTTCACATATGCCACCCATCTCATGACCCTCATATTACACAGTTATGTGTTGTGCACATTACTGTGTAGTAAACAGTATATAAGCTTTGTGTCCTCACCTTACACAGATGAATCGTATCAGTGGTAAGGGATAACTGGACACCTGTAACCGGTAAAATGACTCTTTTTGTTCATTGCCATGATGGATGCGGTTTCAGTGATTTAATAACCACAGTTTTATTGTTTTTTCAAAAAATTTTTATGTTTAACCTCCTCAGATAGGTATGAGGTGTTCAGATGGAGTATGTCCCCTTTAAAAAGGATCTCAACATGAAAAATACTGTGCCCCATCTGATGGGGTTCTTTCTGATTCTCTTCTCATCCGTGGCACTTCTCATGATGGCTGGGGGTGGAGGGTCCCCCCGGGAACTCCCCATTCTCCACATGTCTCTTGTGCTGCTTGGTGCATCGATAATTCTCGCAGGGTTCTCCCACAGAAGAACAGCACTTTCCCTATCCATAATGATAATCCCACTCCAGTTCATTCAATTTGCGGGATTTCAGGGTCTGCATCCATTACCTCCACCATTGCTGGCGGCCTATTCGGTCAGTCTGATTCTCCTTATCCACAGACACTATCATGCCGGGCAGACACTGGCATACATCACGGGGATCATATCCTATGCCCTGGTGATGACCCACCTCACAGGTGTGGTGGAGGTTGTTGAGGCACTCAGGGTGGACCCCATTATTTCAGCCGAGCTTCTCATGGCCGCTGTGGGGTTACTGGGCCTCTATCCCCACAGGGGAGTCATTGAACCACTCTTCTCAGGAATGATGGGGGGATACACGGCACGGGTGCTCCTTGCAACCATGCTCACAGCCATAACGGTCACAGGGGTCCTGATCCTGAGGGGCAGGGACCAGCTACCATTCCCTGCAGAGATATTCCTCCTTTCGCTGACAGTGGCGCTCATCATAGTTACCATAACCTTCACAGCCTACAGGCTCAACACAGTTGACCATGAACGCCTCATGAATGAAAGGGGGCTCAGGAGGACACGCAGATTCTTCAGGGATGTGGTTGAGAACCTTGAGGAGGCCGTTGCAGTCATCGATGAAGACTGCAATCCAGTGCACCTCAACAGGGCCATGAAGAAACTTGGAATTGACTTCAGGTCCATTCATGATAGGTTCATGGATGCCAGGGCACCCTCGCGCATCAGGAGCCTTAAAGCAGGGGACAGAAACTTCACCGGCTGGTACATTCCCCTGGATGAGGGGGCAATAATCTCCCTCACCGACATAACAGACCTCATGAGGGCACAGGAGGAACTTGAGCGGAACATCATGGAGAAGGATGCGCTGCTCCGGGAACTCCATCACCGGGTGAAGAATAACCTCCAGATAATCCTGAGCCTCATAAACATGCAGATAAGATCCGCCGGTGAGGATGCAAGGGAGGCTCTCATCCGGACATCAACCAGAGTTCAGACCCTGGCCGCCATCCATGAATCCGTGTATGGGCTGGGGAGCCTTGCAGAGGTTAAGATGCATGAGTGCATAATGAGGATATCAGAAAACCTCAGATCAGTATTTGATGCACTGGATGTTGAATTCCACATAGACGCCCGGCATACCTTCAACGTTGAGACAGCCATGCCACTGGCCCTCATAGTAAATGAACTGGTATCCAACTCCCTTCAGCATGCGTTTCCTCAAGGTAGAGGCACCGTGAAGGTTGAAATCAGCAGAATGAACTCAGAGTACTGTCTGAGGGTAATGGATGATGGTGTGGGGTTTTCAGGTGAAAAGAGGATGGGCCTCCAGCTTGCACTGAACCTCGCCAGGCAGATAGAGGGGGACCTGAGGATACTCCTCAGGGAGGATGGAGGGGGTACAGAGGTCACGGTACCCTTCAGGGAGCTTCACTACAGGAGGAGACTTTAATAGGTGTGCTCTGTAACATGGAGCCCATTTACCTCCTGAGATTATAAATGTGTCCTGCAACATAACATGGCAGGGGATTCATATGCACGTCTATATTCTCTTTGCACATCCATCCAGGAAGTCCTTTTCAAGGGAGGTCCTTGAGGCATTTACAGAGGGCCTCAGTGAAGCCGGGCACACATATGAGATCGGGGACCTCTACAGGATGAACTTCAGGCCGGAGCTGAGTCAGGAGGAGTACCTCAGGGAGATCAGCCAGGACGCGGGGTCACCCTTACCAGGGGATGTTATGGAGGAGCATGAGAAGATCGGGAGGGCCGATGCCCTTGCGTTCATCTATCCCCTCTGGTGGAGTGACTGCCCTGCAAAACTCAAGGGATGGTTTGACCGGGTCTGGACCTACGGGTACGCCTACTTCTATGAGGACGGAGAGCGGGGTACGAGGATTGATATTGAAAAGGCTGTGGTGCTCTGCTCTGCAGGCCACACAGAGGAACACCTTGAGGGTACAGGCATTGCAGAGAGCATGCGCAGTGTCATGTTAGGTGACAGGCTGCTCGGGGTGGGTGTTAAGAGTGTCACCATGGAGATCCTTGGGGGTATGGTGCCTGGGGATGACTCCTGCAGGGATATAAATCTCATGAGGGCCCGCAGGGCAGGGAGGAACCTCTGAGGAGAGTATTCCATTTTAATGGGGTAATCTGACCGTGATTATCCTATCTTTCAAACCAGGAATTAGACCCTCCAGACACCTCCATGGATGGAGTTATAAGATCAAACGTAATTATAGTAATACATATATTATGCTATTCTGAATTTAAATAATATTTAATTATTTATACTTCATACACAGATTTTAGGGTGTCACAGATCAGGGGTGATACCATGACCACCATGACCAGAATAAGCATGTCTCTTCCAAGTAAACTTCTTGAGGAATTTGATGAGGTACTGAGGAACAGGGGATACCATTCAAGGTCCAAGGGTATAAGGGACGCCATAAAGGACTACATTGTCAGGTACAGGTGGATGAATGAGATGGAGGGTGAGAGGACAGGGATAGTCTCGGTGATCTACAACCACCACACAGGGGCAATGGAGGAAATAGCCGACATACAGCACCACTACAGGGAGTACATAGACGCTGTCATGAGGGTTCACCTCACAGAAAAACATCGCCTTGAGGTCCTCGTGGTGAGGGGTGATGTTGCAGAGATACGTGAACTCACAGAGAGGATGATGGGTCTACGGGGAGTTGAACACGTGAGACTCACCAGTGTCTCAGCTGAAGAGGAGGTGGAATATGAGAGGTGAATGGTTAAGAGGTGGATAACTGCAGGGTTCTGAATTTGATTCTGACCCGAACCACTTATCCCTTCAGGGGACTGCAGGGATTTTCTGTTAGGGTTCAGAGCAGTTTTTCAGCTGTTTATATATGTATATCCCCTCTTATCGGGTGTTCTATCTTTAATCCTCTGGAACCCGACTTTACAATAAGCTCATCCATTCAACAGATGTTATATATATGTTCATGAAAATATTATAATCAAATAAATAATAAATGACATGAAAACGGAAAGCTACCGGAGTGTCATTTTAGGGAATTTCAATCTTTCAGAAATTTGACAGCCTCAGTACAATGAAATCAGCAGGTTTCATGGAATCTCCCCTTCCTAAAAAATAGAAAATGGGGGTGTGTATGAATGCCTGTTCCTGAGGAGGCAAGGGATATCTCTGCATGCTGCTGTACAGTTGGAATTTTTTTCCTCATGTGCCTGGCGATATCCCTTTTTCTCACCCTGCTCTTCACATGATGGAAAGGGGCAAATCAGACCATCACTCTATCTTCACCCCACATAAAGTCCCTGAGGGTGTTAAGAGGTTACCCCTGGCTGTTAAACCAAATGAGGCTATATCCTCAGGGTAGTATCCATCCTCAAATGCCCAATCTGTTGTTTTAAAGTAGGCGGTTTCTCCAGGTCTCAGAGTCTTTACCGTGGATGAATTGGTGAAGACCGGAGCCATTCCAAGGGCAATGACCTCTCCATAGGAGTTATAGCCCTTGACCCATACACAGTCCAGTAGGAGTGTGGCCCTGTACCTGTTCTGGACCACCCCTCCCACCACGTAGCCTTCGCTGGGATCAACCAGCACTGTGTAGTTGAGCACCTCTGCCTGGACATCCCCCATGTGGAGACTGTGGAAATAGGATGAACCCTCAGTGTAACCCATCATAAACAGCACAAAACCCCATATTATGACGAGGGATACCACTATACCTGCCTTTGTGAAGGTCCCCCTCCTCCTCCACCAGCGTATGAAAAAGTTTCCATTATTCTCTTCACGAAAATCCTCAGCCATTCAGATCACCTTTCTATGCCCATGCATAACCGGAACATTCTGTTTTAATCCCAATGAGGATATCATCGGGGCTGTAACCCTCCAGGATAGGGCAATCTCCCCTGAACTTCACCTTCTCACCTGGCCTGATTTCCCCTGAATCGGTTATGAATAGGGGGGCGTACAGTACCATTTCACCACTGGAGTCAAAGCCCTTCACTTCCAGGCTCGGGTCGAGCAGTATGGGTTTATCATAGTTGTTCTGGATTTCCCCCTGGATCTCATATAATCCGCCTTCGCCCTTCTGGATTGTGTAGTTCACAACGTTCACCTGGAAGGAGTCCTTTTCGTATTCTATGGCTCCACCAACACCCTTATCGTAACCATAGGAATATGCTGCGGCGGACCAGATGATTATCCCAAGGACAATGATGGCCACCCTTGTGAGTGGTCCCCTGCGGTTCCACCAGCCGGCAAACTTTCCAGTTTTCCTATCAATACCATCGGAATCCATCGACATTTAACCACCTTATAACTGAACAGTAATATTAAATCACAATATAATTTAAATTTTTACATTTTCATTTCATAATTAAAACTTAACATGGCAAACAAAAATCTGTGATTGGAGGACGGCTATGGTCCCTGGAGAGCTGACCTGCGTAATAGTTCTCTATTACGAAGTTAATCCCTGGCCGGCACCTTATATATGATGTGATTCAGAATTATCAAGTGGAACCATGATGGGCATTGAAGAACAGAAAATGGAAAAACTTGTGGAAGTTCTGGAAAAAAGGGATGAGGTCAGCATTGCATACCTCTTTGGCTCCACTGCAAGGGGGGATAAGGGACCCCTCGGGGACTTTGACATCGGTGTTCTCCTGAAGGAACCCCTGAAGGGATACGATGACCTCAATTTTCAGCTGGAACTCATAGATGAACTTGTATCCGCACTCCGAACAGACAGGGTGGACCTTGTCATAATGAACCGGGCGCCACTTTCCCTGAATTACAGCATAATCAGGGATGGAATACTCCTGAAGGACAGTGAGGAAGAGAGGGTGAGGTTCGAGGGACGTATCATGTCAGAGTACCTTGATAGAAGGTACCATAACGACAGGCACACCAGACTGGCGCTCAGGATGATGGCACGTGAGGGTTTGAAGTGAAGGATGAGGTACTATCGAAACTCGAGAAACTCCAGGAGTACCTGGGGATACTCAGGAATTACAGATCACATTCACTTGAGGACCTTAAAAAGGACGTCACCCTCAGGGGGGCAGTTGAAAGGTACCTTGAGGTTTCCATAGAGTGCCGTTTTGGAAGATGATCATATCATGGGAGAGGGCGAGAAAACCCGAGACATACAGGGAGGTCATAGAGATACTTGGAGAAATAGGGGTTCTTCCAGGGGATTTTGCAGATAAATTTGCACCAGCAGCTGGTTTCAGGAACATACTGGTTCATATGTATGCGGAAATAGATGTTGAGAGGGTTTATCTTTACCTTCAACGGGACCTGGAGGATATAGAGAAGTTTGCTGTATTTGTTGCCAGGTATCTGGAGGAACTGTCTGATTAAGATACCCTTATTCGTTATCCCGAGGATCAGTTAACCTTCTCTTCAAAATTATTTAGCCATATTATATTATCTATTTCCATCATTTAAAACTTTCAGCTTGCTTTTTTGAAAAAAACCTTTAACCAGATTAAACCATATTATATATATGCACATTTAATGTGCAGATAGCAGGAGATAGGTAAATGATAAAACATCTGTATGTAATAGCTGCCATTGCAGTGCTCCTCATTTTATCAGGAACCGCCTCTGCAGCTGACATCTATGTCAACGCCACTGGGGGGTCCGATGATAATGATGGGCTCTCATGGGCGGCTGCCAAGGCAACCATTGGAAACGCGACCCTCTCCGCGGCTTCAGGTGACAGGATCTGGCTTGCGGATGGTGAATACAGGGGTGTTGGTAACAGGAACGTAGTTATAGACAGGAACCTCACCATCACCGGACAGTCAACCACCGGTACGGTGATTGATTGTGAGTCAGTGGGCAGGGCCTTCAGCGTCCAGCAGGGTGTCAGTTTCACCCTCAGAAACCTCACCGTGAAGAGGGGAAACGAAAACCATGGTGGAGCCATCCTGAACCAGGGTAACCTAACTGTCGAGGGATGCAGGTTCCTTGAGAACATGGGATACAGGGGCGGGGCAATTTACAGCCTCGGTAACATCCATATTACCTCAGCAACATTTCAGGATAACAGTGCTTCTGAAACTGGCGGCGCTCTTCATGTATCGGGATATCAGCCCTCAGATTCTGCAGTGGTCATAGACTCATCATTCACATCAAACGACGCAAAGTATGGTGGGGCAGTTGCAACAGATTACACCGGTACCCTAAATGTTCTACTGAGGGGAAGCACGTTCTCAGGCAACACAGCATGGTACGGCGGCGGATTCCTTGCAGACAATGCCAATGCAACCGTTGAGGGATGCACCTTTGAGGAGAACGTGGCATCAGCACACGGCGGCGCAATCAGGAACAACTACGGCAACCTCACAGTTAGAAGAAGCACATTCACAGATAACAGTGCAGGCTTCGCCGGTGGAGGTATAAGCAATGTCCGGGCTGCCCTGGCAAATATCACAGAGTCCACGTTCACAGGTAACCTTGCAGAGACCTGGAGTCAGGGATCAGCGGTCCTCAGCTACTTCACCATTGCGCTGGTCAACTTCTGCCGCATCCTGAACAACCCTGGCGCCGATGTGTTCTGTGAGGACGGCCCGCAGGTGGATGCCAGATTCAACTGGTGGGGGTCCAACACACCGGACTTCACTGAACTCAAAGCAGGTGACGTTGCTGCAACGCCATGGATCGTCCTTACACTGGTTGCAGATCCATCAACCGTTACCGTGGGGGGCACCTCCCTCATAAGGGCGGACCTTCTCCATGACAGTGACGGCACACTGCATGCAACCGCTGTACCATACACGGGTGTTGTGGGCTTCGAAACAACCTATGGTACAATCACCGATGCTCTGATGAGCGGTGGGGTTGCATCCTCAACCCTCAGGAACCTCAATGCACCGGGGGTTGCAGTGGTGTCCGCGGTTCTTGATAACCAGGTGGTTAACACCCAGGTAACCGTTAGACCAGCTCCACCAGCAACGGGTATAACCATCAACCAGCTTGTCGCAGCAGCCGTGAACGTCAGGAACCACTACCTGCGCTACCGTAAACTGCCAGCCTCTGTCACAATTGCATCAAAGAGGTACTCCATGGCCCAGTTCCTGGATTTACTTGCACGTGCAACTGTGCAGCTCAACTCAGGAAACCAGAACCCGTTAAGACCACGTGCTGTTGGTTACGCCGGTAGTACTGGCATCTGGAGGTCAGGTAAACTCTCAAGGCCAGCCTACGTGTCAGTGGCAGTCAGTATCAGGAACTTCATAAACAGCCAGGGAAGGGCACCCAGGTATGCCTCAACGGTCTATGGCAGGGTGAGCTTTGTGGGCCTCGTGTACAGATACAGTGAGGTACTGAGGTTCTACGGTAACAGGGGGAGGCTTCCAAACTACCTGATAATCTAAAACCCAACCCTTTATTTTTTAACTTTTTTTTTGAATCTCAGTAGAGGTCTAACCTTATTTTCCGCATCACTTAAACATGAACCCTGTTTCATGGGAGTTCAGTGAAAATTTTTTATCCTATAATCATTATATATACTCAAGGGGGTTTACATGATAAAGATAATTACATGGCTCTTTCTGTTTCTTGTGGGGATAATGCTTATCCCTGGATGTGTCAGCGCAGCCGATATCTATGTCAACGCCACTGGGGGGTCCGATGATAATGATGGGCTCTCATGGGCGGCTGCCAAGGCAACCATTGGAAACGCGACCCTCTCCGCGGCCTCAGGTGACAGGATCTGGCTCGCGGATGGTGAATACAGGGGTGTTGGTAACAGGGACGTGCTGATAGACAGGAACCTCACCATCACCGGACAGTCAACCACCGGTACAGTGATTGATTGTGAAGCAATGGGCAGGGCCTTCAATGTGTCCTCGGGTACGGTCCTGGTCCTCAGGAACCTCACGCTGAGAAATGGCAGTGCATTTGAGGGCGGGGCGGTGATGAACCACGGCGAGCTCCAGGTGGAGAACTGCATCCTCACCTGCAACACCGCAGCCGGGGGCGGCGCCATCTACAGTGACGGTACAGTGAAACTAACTGAAGGCTACCTCATGGAGAACAGCGCAGAGGATGGTGGTGCAGTATACAGTAAGGGGGTCCTTGAGGTTACAGAATCAATCTTCAACGGTAATGAGGCCTCAGGGTGTGGGGGGTCCATATACAGCGCCCCATACTCATCCCTTAACATCAGAGACTCATCATTTGTACTTGGCCGTGCAGGGACTGGTGGCGCGATTTACACTGGAGGAGATACAACCATATGCGACTCCACCATTGCAATGAACACCGCAGACAGCCATGGTGGCGGGTTATATGTGTGGGCAGCAGACGCCACGGAAATCACGGTTACTGTGACCAACTCCATGTTTCTCTACAACAATGCAAGCTATGGTGGGGGAATCTCAGGATTCAGAAACCCTGATGATTCATTACTGAATTTACAGGTTTCGAACTCCCTCTTCAGGTCAAACCTTGCAGATTACGGTGCCGGTATCCATGCAGAAAATGTTAACACCACAGTATCAGGGTGCACCTTTGAGGAGAACGTGGCATCAGCACACGGCGGCGGAATCAGGAACAACTACGGCAACATCACCGTTAGCAGAAGCACATTCACAGATAACAGGGCAGCATACGCTGGTGGCGGTGTAAGTTCTTTCCTTGCGGTGCTTGCAAATATCACAGAATCCACTTTCACAGGTAACACTGCAGAGTCATGGAATACAGGATCAGCGGTCCTCAGCTACTTCACGGTTACAGTGATAGGCTTCTGCCGCATCCTGGATAACCCTGGTGTCGATGTATTCTGTGAGGACGGCCCGGGAGTGGATGCCAGGTTCAACTGGTGGGGCTGTAACACACCGGACTTCACCGAACTCACAGCAGGTGATGTTGCTGCAGCACCATGGATGGTCCTCACATTAACCGCAAATCCAGCGGCTGTTGCTGCCGGGGCCACCTCAGTCATAACAGCCGACCTGAGGCATGACAGTGCCGGGGGATACCATGACACATTCTTCGTCCCCTACACAGATAATGTGGACTTCTCGGCCACCGCAGGGAGCATCGATGATGCTGTGATGTCCCATGGAACTGCATCCTCAACACTCACAGATCTGGCAGCACCGGGTACAGTGACAGTGAACGGGGCCCTTGACGATGAAAGCGCCTCAGTGGATGTGAATGTCCTCAAGGTTCCATCAGCCATCACAGTGGAAGACACTGAAACTGTTGAGGGCGATGCATTCAATTTAAGGGCACGTTTAATGGCACAGAACCCAATCCCAGGTAAGGTCATCATTTTCAGGATAAATGGGGTTCAGATGGGGGGTTCAACCACAGGTTCAGATGGATGGGCAACCCTCAACCTTCCAGGAGTATTCCCGCCAGGTCTCTACAATGTGACTGCAGAGTTCCAGGGTGATGAACTCCTCAATAACAGTTCATCCCGGGCAGACCTCAGGATCCTCAGGAAGGCGGCATTTGAACTCTCAAACCTCACCGTAGTTCCACTCTCAGGGGCAGCTCCCCTCAGGATCAGTGTCTCTGCCAGGGTCAGGAATACCGGTGAGGCCCCGGGTGATTACCGTGCAGAGCTCCTTGTGAATTCGGCCCCGGTTGCATCAGTGGTGATTTCACTTGCCGCCGGCGAATCAGGGGATGTGAGGTTCAACCACACCATCACCAGGGATGGTGTGTACCTGGTGACAGTGGGGGGCCTTCCTGCAAGGACGGTTACGGTTAAATCCCAGGGTTTAACTGTTAAACAGATTGCAGCTGCCGCTCTGAGTGTGAGGAACCACTATGCACGCTACCGTAAACTACCAGCATCTGTAACAGTGGCCGGTAAGGCTTACAGCATGCCTCAGTTCCTGGATTTACTTGCACGCGCCACGGTACAGCTCAACTCAGGAAACCAGAATCCACTGAAACCACGTGCTGTTGGTTACCTTGGTAGCACAGGCACATGGAGGTCAGGTAAACTCTCAAGGCCAGCCTACGTGTCAGTGGCAGTCAGTATCAGGAACTTCATAAACAGCCAGGGAAGGGCACCCAGGTATGCCTCAACATCATACGGGCAGGTGAGCTTTGTTCGCCTGGTATACGTATACAGCAGGGTACTGGCGTTCTACGGTGCAAATGGTAGGTTACCGGGTGATATAACAATTTAAAACCCTTTATTTATTTTTTGTCTTCAATGATAACCTCTTCATTTATTCTCAAGGGTCTCAAGGGTTTTTCTGATCTTTTCGGTGAATTCATGAAAATCCCTGAGGTGTTCCCTGAGGATCCTGAATGTTATACGGTCATCTATCTTACCATACCTGTGGACCACGATGTTTCTGAATCCCCTCATTGCCTTTACTTTCCTGAAGGTTTCCTTGTCTATTATTCCGGCTCCCAGAAGGTTCTCAAGCACATCACCATCTGATCCAGGACACCGAGTTTCAGGTCGGAGTTGAGGATGGAACATATGTCAAAGACATTTTCAACAGCAAACTCAAGCCTCTTGTACATCCCATCCCTTACAAGGCCAAGACCCCGGAACTCCTCAAAGGTTTCAGGAAGGTTATCATCTATAAGATTTACGCTTTCCTCAATCTCACTTATCTTCGTGAGTATGATGGACTTTCTTATCATGATATTCACCTCATGGGGGCCATGCCGATGTAATCATAGAAGCGGTGTTTGAAGTCATCGAATTCCTTCACTGTCTCCCATGCAATGTCATGGAGGAATCTTTCACTGTCACAGTATATGACCTCACCCCTGAGTACCTGGACCCTCACATAGAGTGGGAGCTGCTGGAATATCTGGACATCGAATATTTCATCCACCTCACAGAGGACTCTCAGCCTGAAATCCGCTGCCTCATCAGGGGTTCCATCATAGTACACTGCAAGGTCTATATCAGACCACCCCTCCCCCCTGAGGGCTGAGCCATAGAGTATTATGAACCTGACCCTGTCAGCGTCCTTGAAACTCCTTATCACACTGAGGAACTCATCAATGCGGGTTCTGATAGATTCATTCATATGGTTACTATAGTCATTCTATATCTTAAATTGCTGGTCATGTACTTTCACAGCCAGATAATAATGCTGCTGATTGAAATGATCAGATCCATGTTCAGAGGGCCACTGAGGCAAAGTGGGAACTCAAATCTACCGTCCCTGAATATCGGTAAGGCTGTCGTGGCTGGACTCATGGTACCGGTCCCTGCAATGGTGAAGATAGGTGAATTCACAGGCAAGCTGTCTGGTGGAGACCCGGACGTGGAGTCAATCTGGCGTGGGATGAGGGGTAAAGGATAAGTATCATCATGGCCAAGAGAATTACAGTGGTTTCCATGACAGAGGCAGATTTTAAGGATTTCTATGATGTGCTGGTTGAGAACCTTGAGTCCTTCAACGGGGAATATGCATCCTTCATAGACCATGGCCCGAAACTCTTCAAGCTCCTCGCGGACTTTCTGGGCTATGAGCACCTCAAGAGCCAGCTCAAACTCAAAATAAGCGCGGCAATAGCCTACTATGTTGTACCCATGGATGTCATCCCCGAGACGGTCTACGGTGCCTACGGGTACATTGACGACATCTTCATAACAGCCTACGTCATAAGGATCCTGGCGGACGTCTATGGCTACGAGTTCCTCTCAGAGTACTGGGAGGGAGAGGAAGACCTTGAGGAGGTTGTTGAACTCTGCTATGAGAGGTCAAAGGAGGTCCTCAGGGAGAAGACAACCGATGTGCTGGAATATGTGGGTTTGATCTGATCAGCTGTTTTCCCGGACTCTGTTCTCCCAGTTCCTGGCCTCAAGGACCCCAAGGATGTCATCAAGTGATTCCTTCTCCACAGTCAGTTCAATGAGTAGTTCAAAACACTCATCATTCCTCAGGATCATGCACTTCTTCATTGATGGCAGGAGGTCCCCCAGTTCATTCATGGTATCCATGAGACCGTTACCACTCACAAGTCCGTTCATCATGAGGTTGAGGCTTTCACCGGCGGGGTTTATGTAGATTATCTCCTTTCTGTGGGTAGTGTCCCCTGCGGGGACAGGTTCTGCTGTTATTTCTTGTTCTATTCCTGTAACCGGGGTTTCTTCTGGCTTCACAGTCAGTGTGTCCAGGGTTTCTTCAGCATCTGATCCATGGTACCGGAGGTAGATCTCCTCAATTTCAGGGTTGTGTTTAAGAAGGAATCCTTCGGGACTCTCCTCAATGAGGTCATGCTCCTGGAGGGTCCAGATCCTGGCATCCAGGGTCCCGGGTTCATCAAAGTGTTCAGCCAGTTCCTCCCTTTTGAAGGGCCCTTTACCCACGATCTCCCTGATGTCCCTGAATATGTCCCATGCCAGTATCCGGTCATAGCATTCCCGGCACTCATCCCGTTTTCCGTCAACTGTACTGTAGAAGCTGGATTTCTTGAGTTTCCTGCCGCAGATGGGGCAGGTTCTGATCATGTCTGATTCTGTAACAAGTTCCCCTTCACCATAGGCCTCGTGGAAGACTCTGAGTTCCTCGTCCGGTTTAAGGGTGTAGGTTTCGAAGGCCGGGTTGCTCTCGATGAGGTCAAAGTCCTGCAGCAGCCAGATATGGCCAGTGATGATAACCCTCTCATCCTCACTTTCTATGATGTCGTCAACAGCAAATTCAACCCCTGGTTCAACAAGCTTTCTTATCTCAGCGAGGGCATCTGCAGCGCAGCGCCTCCTTGAGCATTCCCTGCACATGGGGGAGGTTCCATCGGATGAATTGAATTCTGTGGCGGGTTTTACCTCCCCGCACACTGAGCACTCAAGTTCACCCTTTTCAGGTGCCGCGGTGCTTCCTGTCTGGGCTGGCTCACCAGATACTGATCTGAGCCCTTTAAGCCCCACGTTCTCTATGATGAACTTCTGGACCTCCTCTTCGGGTTTTAACCTGCAGGTACCTGATTCCCCGTCCTGCTCAAGGAGGTTGAACTCTTCGAGTATCCAGATCATGGCTGTGAATTCTGTTCTCTCCACGTCATCCATCCCGGCTGTGTAAACGGCAACTTTAATCTCATCCCCGGCTTTAAATGTTCTGAGGATTCTTTCAAGGGATTCAAGGGCATAGAGTCTCCTTGAGCATTCCCTGCAGATCCCCTGGGACCTCTCAGTTTCGGTTTCAAGCTCTTTCTGGCAGCCAGAACAGAGTTCAAGGCCACTGACGGGTACTTTAGGTAATAAATCTTTTCGCTGATGGGATTCTACCGCTGGAGCTTCTTCATCTATTGTTTGATCCGTTTCCTCTGCTCTGGAGGGGGTCCCGGGTTCATTCTCCAGTATCCCCCTGTTTTCAGGGCGTTCGGGTCACCATCAGATCCGGCTTCCTGGGTCCATAGGTCATCATTCAGGTTTTCAGGATTATGTTCATCCCCGGCTGAATCATAAGGTTCATTCATGAATTCTTCAGGTCTCACTGCGGCCCTGAGAAGTGATTCGGCTGCAGATTTGAAGCCCAGGTTGAGTTCCATGAAGTCATCGCATTTTTCAGATAACACGTAAAGGGTTCTGAAGCTATTGAGGCCCTGATTCTTTATGAACCCGTTCCCTTCACTGCTGACATGCTTCTTTATGAATCCCTCCCTTAGGAGAATCCAGAATAGCAGGGAGCCGAGTTCCTCATCATCCTTAAAGTCATCGAAGTTGAAGGGTTCCCTTCCCTGAAGTGTTTCAATGGCCTTTAAAATTCGATATTTATCGTAGCATTCCCTGCAGACGCCCAGGTTCTCAGCGCCGCAGTTTTCACAGGATGAAGAAGATGATTTACTGCCGCAGGATAGGCATAAAAGTTTATCTGATTCTCTACAGCAGAGGACGCAGTTATTCATATGGCATACTCCCCTCAATACAGTATAATTTAATGTTTTTACAGCTACTTAAATCATTAACATTTACAGGGTTATAAAAAAATTTATCTATCAATTTTTAGAAACATTTAAATGACTTTAATGCCATAAAAGGGGGTTTTTACATAATAAAACAGAAAAGACTGGTCCCCAGGGGTAAGTCCAGATACTGGCTTCACAGAATAGATGATGATGTCCTTGAAGATATATCTGAGAACCTCGTGATTGGCTCCGTGAGGAAGAGAGGTAAACTTATAAATGAAATCCGATCAGGTGACAGGATATTCCTCTTCAAGCCCATCCCCCTCAATGGCCGGAGGACACTCTCATTTGTTGCATACACCATGGTTGAAAGTGTGTACAGTGACCCTGAAACCCTCTATGATTACTACGAATCCCCCCGGAAGCTGAAGCTCAAGGGTATAAAGTTCTTCAACCCACCCATACCATTAGTTAAATTCAAGGATAAACTTGTTTCCTTTGATTCTAAAAAATGGTCATCAGCAACGAAATCTGAGTACAGAAAGATAGATGAGGCTGATTTCAGGACCATAAGGTCCAGGGCAAAGTTCATAGAGAAATTCCCCGCCTACCTTGAGGAGGTATCCTTCAGCATGGATGAATTCATTCTGAACTCCATCATGGGCCTCCACAGCATGCTCAGAAAGGCCGATGGCCGGAAGCAGATGGAGATAAAATCCTTCATAAAACTCCTTGATGAATTCATCCAGTCCTACGGGATTAACAAATCATATGATGAACTCGAGGAATTCTACTCAATCAACGCCTGGAGGACCGGTATAAAACACTACCCTTCACGGGATCCCGAGAGGATAGTAACACTCTACAACAGCAGAGGGGCTGGAAGAGACTTTGGATTGATATCCCTGGAATAGGAGGCTTAATATGAATGCAGAGAGTATCATAAATGCCCTTAAAAATGGCAACGTCCCCCCTGAGGGGGTGGGCGAGATATGTGTCGGGCGTGAGAGGGAACTGGAGGAGTTCGACAAGATATTCAGTAAGGTTAAGGATGGGGCTGCGGTAACAAGGTTCCTCAACGGTGAATTCGGGTCGGGGAAGTCCTTCTTCCTGAAACTCCTGGAGGAAAGGGCCCTTGCAGACAACTTCGTCGTCGCCAAGGTGACACTCAGCAGGGACGTCCCCTTCAACAAGTTCGAGGTCGTCTACAGGAGCATCGTTGCCTCACTCCGCTGCAAGACAGGCACATCCCTTGAGCACATAATTGAAAAGTGGACCACACAGCTCCGCATGATGGCCCTAATGGAAACTTCGGACCCCTACCAGCAGGAGAGGATAGTGATAGACAACATAAACAATGACCTCAAGGAGGTCCGTAAACACGCCACAACCTTCGCTGCTGCAATAGAGAACTACTACAAGCTCTCTGCACGGGGTGACCAGGAGACAGCAAAGTATGCAATGGCATGGCTCAGCGGTGAGAAGAACATACCCTACACCATAAAGAGACAGTTCGGTGTCAAGGGTGACATTGACCGGGAAAACGCCTTCAAGTACCTTGAGGCCCTCTCCTCATTCCTCATGGCACTCAAGTACTCAGGGCTCATAATACTCATAGACGAGGCAGAGCACATAATGACCCTACACACAAAGAAGCTGAGGGACACGGCCTACGACTACATGAGGTTCATATACGATGAGTGCAGCCTTGGCAGATTCCACAACACCCTCTTCATATTTGCAGGGACCCCCGAGTTCTTTGAGGACCCCAAGATGGGTGTGCCATCCTACACCGCACTGAATGAGAGGATAGAGGACGTCCTCCACACGGAATTCAAGGACCTCAGGAAACCCATAATAAGGCTTGACGGCTTCAAGAAGGACAACCTCATGGAGCTGTCAGATCGCCTCATAAGTATGCATGAGGAGGTCTATGAATGGGAGGCAAAACCGGTCAGGGAGTCCCTTGAGGGTATAATAGCAAGGCATGAGGCCAACGCGGAACTCACAGGTTACATTTCACCGAGAAACTTTGTTAAATCATTCATAAGTGTCCTTGATGTTGTCCAGCAGAACCCTGAACTCCGAAGCGAGGAGGAGATCCTTGACCTCTTCGAGGAGAAGGAGATGGAGTTTGAGGAGTTCGAGGACGAGGACTGGGTTTAGTCAGGGTGTAATCTGATGTCCTCCGAATCACTCAACCCCCGCCTCAGGCACTTCCTCGCCAACAGGCTGGGCTGGAGGAGCCTGAGGGACGTGCAGAAATCCGCCCTTGAGGCCATAGGGAGGGGGGAGGACACCCTCATAGTTGCACCCACAGCCTCTGGTAAGACCGAGGCCGCCATGATACCCGTCTTCAACTCCATACTCACAGAGGGCCTCCCACCGGTCAGCCTCCTCTATGTCTCACCCCTCAAGGCACTCATAAATGACATGCACAGCAGACTGGAGTACTGGGGCAACCACTTCAACCTTGAGGTCATGAAGTGGCACGGGGATGTCCCGCCAGACACCAAGCGGAGGTTCATCAGGAACCCCGCGGACATCCTCCTCATAACACCAGAGTCCCTTGAGGTCATCATGGTGAACAGGAGCCGGGATGAGAGGGAGAGGATCTTCAGAAACCTCCGCTACATCATAGTGGATGAGATCCACTACTTCATAGAGTCAGACAGGGGTGTCCAGCTGAACTCCCTCCTTGCAAGGCTTGAAAGGTACACCGCTGTGAGGCCCCAGAGGATAGGGCTCTCTGCGACGGTTGGAAACCCCGAAGATGTCCTTGAGTGGATGAGCCCCTCGGGTGTTGTTGTAAAGGAGAGATCTGATAGGAGACTCCAGTACAGGATATTCTCTGGTGGAGAAGCGGGGGTCATTGATGTTTTAAGGAGGTTAACCGGCAGGAAGGTCCTCATCTTCGTCCCATCAAGGAGGGAGGCCGAGAGGTACTACAACATCATAAGAAGGTGCCTGGATGTGGACGTCTTCATACACCACTCCTCCCTGAACAGGGAGTCACGGGAGGAGGCAGAGGAGAAATTCAAATCCATCTCAGCGGCCTTCATGGTGAGCACCAGTACACTGGAGCTTGGTATAGATGTGGGTGACATCGACGTGGTGGTACACCTGCGGAGCCCAACAACCGTGAACCAGTTCCTCCAGAGGACCGGGAGGAGTGGCAGGAGGAGCGGCAACCAGAGGACCATCATATTCCATGAGGGTGAGGTGCTCCTCGCCCTCTCGGTTGTCTCACTGGCACTTTCAGGTAAACTTGAGATGCTCAGGATACCCCGCCGGCCCCTTGACATATACTTCCACCAGATCCTGAGCTCGGTGTTTGAGATTGAAAAACCGGGGCCCGCCGAGATATACAGGGGCCTGGGGAGGGCCCATGTATTCTCTGATATAACCCAAGGGGACTTCAGGCACCTCCTTGAATTCATGGGTGAGAGTGATTTTATAAGGAAACATGGAAGCTACCTCTACCATGGCTTCAACTTTGAGAAGGTCTTCGGTAAGATGAACTTTCTGGAGTTCTACTCTGTGTTCTACCCCACCTATGAGTTCACTGTTAAGCACGGCACAAAGACAGTAGGGACCCTTGACGCATTCTTCGCTGTAACATACCTTGAGGAGGGGAGGGGCTTCGTGCTTGGCGGTGAAAACTGGATTGTGAGGGAGATAGACCATGAAAAATTCATCGTTAAGGTTAAGCCCTGCTCAAGGAAGGCCAGTATTCCTGACTGGAGTGGTGGCGGCGCCCCTGTGAGCTTTGAGGTTGCAAGGCACGCCTATGACATCCTCCTTGGAAACTTCAACCGGGACCTCCTCAGGTGGCTAGATGACGCATCAAGGGAGAGGGTCCTATCTGAGATGGCAAGGGCCTCTGCCGCAGGTTTAACCAGGGATGTTATCCCTGTGAGTGTCGGGTCTGATGTGGAGATCCACACCTTCGGAGGGGAGAGGGTTAACGGCCTCATCTCCGATATATTCAGGATGGAGCATGATGCATACCGTGTCAGGGATGATGCCTTCGCGGCGCGCTTCAGGGCAAAGGTAGACTACGATGATGTGGTATCTACTCTGAATGAGATCCCATCCATCATCTCTGAGGAGGACTTCCCCCTCAGGCTCCATGACAGGCTTGACAGGATGGTTAAGAACAAGTTCATAGAGCACCTCCCTGAGGATGTGGCGGCCCATATAAAGTACAGCCTCCTCTACAGGCCGGATGAGCTCATGGGGCTGCTTGAGGCCAGCAGACCTGTTGAGGTGGAGGGCTTCAGGATTCAGGTTTTTCATGGTTCTGAGAAATAGACATTCATGTTCTTTTTCTGGAATTCATGAGCTTCATGAATTCTGGATATGTGAGCTCAGCCTGTTTAAGAATTGATTTCAGGGTTCCGGGGGCGATTTCATCATGAAGAGGTATGATCACAATGAGTTTCTTCCCATTTTCATCTATCTTTTTGAGTTTCACATGACTACCCTTTCCTCCAGAATACGTAAATCCCTCTTTCTGGAGGATCTTACAGAGCTTCACTCCTGACAGTTTTCCTTTTTTGCCAGCCATCTATCTTAACGCTCACATGTTCCTCTTTTTCAGGTACAGTGAATCTGCTTATAAGGTCCTGATACATTTCAAGAACATCCTCGTCGCTAAGGAAGAGTTCAAGCGCCTCCTGGATGTTCTCAAGGGCAATTTCTTTGCTGATGCCCTGACTGGCTATGTTGAAGGGCTCGCATATCGCCACGAACAGTTTTCCCTCTTTTTCAATCTTTACTGGAAGCTCAAGTTTAACTGAGGCCATCCCATCTCACCTGAAGTTCACAGATAACTATTTCTGCATTATTTGATATGAATTGATGGCTTAATATATATTTATGTTGCAGCTGCAACAGTTGCTATGACAACATTTATATGGTGCCATCCAGATAACTTCAGCATCAGAACATTGAGGATGAAGTGATGATCGACAGTGACATACCATTCAAGGGGCTCCTATCAATCATACTCAGAAGCCACCGCGTATTTGTGGCAAGGGAGTTATCCAGCCTGAAACTCACAGACGCACAGGTGGCCTGCCTCTTCAGGATCCACAGGCAACCAGGGGTTACCCAGGATGAACTCTCCTGGTTCTTCCAGGTGGACAAGGGAACCATAGCCAGGATCACAAGGCGCCTGGAGGAGCGGGGACTCATCATGAGAAAACAGGACCCCCAAAACAGGAGGAGGTACATGCTTAGCCTCACAGCTCAGGGGGAGGAACTCATACCCCTCATAATGGAGGTTGAGGATAGGTGGACGGACCTCCTCTTTGAGAACCTCACAGATGAGGAGAGGGATACTCTAATGGAAATGTGCAGGAGACTCGCAGAGGATGCAATGAAGATAAGGGGCGTGGAAGATGACAGAGGGCGTTAAGATAATGAGGGGGGACCCGAGGAGGGCCCTCCTGAAACTCTCAGGGCCGATGATAATCGCGATGCTGCTCACATCCATCTACAACCTGGTGGACGCCATATGGGTGGCTGGTCTCGGTGGCGAGGCACTGGCAGCCATAGGGTTCGTGACACCCCTCTACATGGTACTCGTGGGGCTATCCAATGGCCTCGGGGCCGGGGCGGCATCATCGGTCTCAAGGTACCTTGGTGCAGGTGACCCCGAGGGCGTCAACAACAGCGCAACCCACACGGTTATAATAACAGTTGCGGTTTCAGTTATCATCACGGTGATCCTTGAACTCCTCCTCGGAGATATACTCCTCTCCCTGGGGGCAGGGGATGCCCTCAAACCAGCCTTCCAGTACGGTAGTGTGGTATTCGCGGGTACCATATTCACACTCTTCACAGGGGCCGCCTACGGGATACTCAGATCCGAGGGTGATGCAAAGAGGCCAATGTATGCCATGGGAATCTCAGCGGTCCTCAACATGGTCCTTGACCCCCTCCTCATATACACTGCAGGGTGGGGTATAGCTGGGGCGGCCTGGGCAACGGTGATATCCCAGCTTGTGGTCTCACTCATTGTAATCTACTGGTTCATGGGGGGAGGGACCTACACCTCCATCGGGAT
This sequence comes from Methanothermobacter sp. KEPCO 2, assembly GCF_041228365.1. Lineage (NCBI taxonomy): Archaea > Methanobacteriati > Methanobacteriota > Methanobacteria > Methanobacteriales > Methanobacteriaceae > Methanothermobacter > Methanothermobacter sp. KEPCO 2. The sequence goes on from NZ_CP166185.1 coordinate 389,993, forward strand.
GAAGCACTTCAGACCCGACCGTGGGGTTGCACTCTCAATACTCTCTGTGACTGTACCTGCAAGTGCAGAGTTCTTTGTCATGTCCCTGGTAACAGCGGTACTCAACGGGATACTTACGAAAGTGGGGGGTACCAGTGCAGTTGCAGTGTACTCGGCCGGGTGGAGGATAGTCATGATGGCCATCGTCCCGGTGATATCGGTTGCAACTGCCCTTGTGAGCGTCTCGGGGGTTGCCTATGGTTCAAGGAACTTCAGAAACCTTGAGGTGGTCCATGGTTACTCCATAAGGCTGGGACTTGTAATAGCCGCTGCCACTGCACTTCTCACATTCGTACTTGCCCCCTGGATCTCATGGGTATTCTCCTACTCCCAGGCATCTGCGGACCTGGCACCAAGGATAACCTGGTTCCTGAGGGTCATCTGCCTCTTCTACCTCTTCCTACCACCGGGTATAATGTCAGGTTCCATCTTCCAGGGGGCAGGGAGGGGACTCACATCCCTCACACTCTCGGTTATAAGGCAGGTCCTCCTGGTTGCGGTATTCGCCTACCTCCTTGGTGTGATCCTGGGATTCGGTGAGGTTGGAGTCTGGTGGGGTGTGGTTGCAGGTGACATCGGGGGAAGCCTCATAGCCTACCTCTGGGCAAGGCTCTTTATAGGGAGGCTCAGGAGGTACGGGGACTGATTCCCCCTTTATGAACCCATCATGGTGCTCATGGAGTCTGGCATCCAGCCTCTTCTAGGGCTGCGGCCCCTTGGAGTGGTGGGCCCTGATTTTCCCGAAGGTCCTCTCGTATTCCTCAACCTGCTCCATGAGCCACACTGCAAGTTCCTTCGCTGTTTCCGGTGACATCCTCACCTCATTCTCCACGACCCGGCAGGCACTGATCTTCGAGATTTCTGTTTCCTCGTCCCTGGGGAATAACTCCTCAGAGAAGAGGAGGACGCGGAATTCATTTGATGAAAACCCCCAAGGGCACCTGTTATGTAGATGGTATTGAGTTCTGAGGATATCACAATGGGGACTTCAACCACATTTCCCACCCTGGCCGCTTGATGAGATGGTCAGTGTGTGTTTTCCTGACTCATTAAGGCTGTAATGTGCAGGGGACGTTCTTCCGGCAGTTGTCTCCATGGGTTCTTCATTCATTTTCCCGGTAATCTCATCGATTTTCCTGATATACTCCTCACTTTCAAGGATTGCAAGGCACACGGCCCTCCTATCATCCATCTTCAGTCTGTAGGCTGCAGCCTTTCCCTCCCTCTTTTCAAGTAATCCAATCTCCATGAGTTCATTCACATGGTTGTAGACGGTCTTTTCGGTCGCGTCAATCATCCTTGCGATCTCCGGGACCTTCAGGTAGTGGCCCCAGTTTTCCAGGAGCTCCTCAAGTATGGATACTCTGTTTGTATCCCCGAATATTTCCCTGAGCACACAGGTCACTGAAAATCACCTTCAGTAATTTATTTTCAATTTATCATTCACTACACATATATCACGGAATTTATGTATAAATTTATCTAAATTTATTTCATTTACTGAAACCAATATTCAGAACACATACGATAATATATATACATATTGAATTATGATAACAGTCCTCATGGATGAGGTTGAGCTGATTATAGATTCAATGGATCCTGCTGAAAGGGAGGTCATGACCGTTGTGGGCCGTATAGGTGGATCCGCCAACAGGAACTTCACAAGACAGACAATCAGGAAGAAGCTGAGGGATGATACACTTCCTGAGGCCGATAGGGCAATTGATTCACTGAGGAGAAAGGGTCTTATAAGGTATTACAGAAAACCAGACAATTTTGCAACTACAAAGCTCGGATTTCTGGTTGCAAGGAAACTCAAAGAAGAATTTCAGAGGCGAAACTTTCCGGATATGCGTATTCTGCTGCTATTCTAATCATCGGTCTATTAAGTGTTATTTTATGGGATTTCAGTATGGGACTTGTAGCCCTCAAAAAAATGAATGTTTAGGGGAGGACCCTATTCACTGATGGATGGACCTTTCATCTTCTTCCTTATGTAGACCGCCAGGAGGCCCCCCACGAATGCTGCAAGCACCAGTGAGATGACCATGAGTATCCCTGATATGAGCTGAAGATAGTCTGCTGGTGCGTATGTGGGCTCAGATGCCAGTCCCATGGGTGCTGCTGTACCTGTCATGTCCCCGCCGGTGTCAGGGAATATCTGTGATATGGCCATGAGGGCCATCATGCCACCCGTGGTTGTTGCCATTAGACCAAGCACACCGACGGCGAGATAGATGAGTACCAGGAACCCTGAGTTCACCAGGGATTCACTGTAGGTTTCAGCACCCAGACCCGCAACGAAGGATTCCACAAAGAGGAAGACGAAGGCCACAATGAATACGAAGAATATTGGCTCCACAGATCCACCCATGAGGGCACCGCCAAGGATTACAGCGGTGAGTGTCCCGGCAACTGCACCCACAAGTATCCCCAATACGGAGCTTAAAACATTCAGCTTACTGTTCAGCCACTTCAGCAGTGGTTCACCATTTGTATTCACATTGAGTCTCAAATTTACCACCATAAACACTTAATAATTACATTCATGTTTTTTGCTTCATAAAAACCTTTCCGGTTCATGGGAAACTACTAATAATAAATCAACATATCTGAATTTACTGATATGTAACCGGTGATACCATGGAAAGTGAAGAGATGGGAATATTCGAAAGGTACCTCACAGTCTGGGTGATACTCTGCATAATCACAGGGGTTGGGATCGGACAGTTCATACCAGCCTTCCCGGCCCTCCTCAACAGGTTACAGTACGCCCAGGTATCCCTCCCTGTGGCGGTGCTGATATGGCTCATGATATACCCCATGATGCTCAGGATAGACTTCTCAAGTATAATAAGGGCCACCAGGGAAATCAGGGGGCTTGCCGTTACCTGCGGGACCAACTGGCTCATAAAACCATTCACCATGTACATCGTGGCATCATTCTTCCTCCTCGGAGTTTTCTCAAATCTGATACCACCTGAACTCGGGAGGGAATACCTTGCAGGCGCGGTACTCCTTGGGGCAGCACCATGCACGGCAATGGTATTCGTCTGGAGCAGCCTCACACGGGGTGACCCGGCCTACACACTGGTGCAGGTGGCGGTGAACGACATAATACTCCTCTTCGCCTACGCCCCCATAGTGGCATTCCTCCTAGGAATCGGTAACATCCAGGTACCCTACGATACCCTCATACTCTCGGTGGTGCTCTTCGTGGTGGTACCGCTGCTTGCAGGCTACCTCACAAGGAGGAGGCTCATCACCTCAAGGGGGCCGGAGTACTTCCAGGAGTTCCTGGGTAAATTCGAGAACATAACGGTCATGGGACTCCTCCTCACCCTCATCATAATATTCTCATTCCAGGGGAGGGTCATAATTGAGAACCCCCTCCACATTGCCCTGATTGCGGTACCACTCATAATACAGACCTTCCTGATCTTCACGGTGGCCTACCTCTGGGCCCGCATCTGGAGGCTGAGGCATGCGGTGGCTGCACCGGCAGCCCTCATAGGTGCAAGCAACTTCTTTGAACTGGCGGTTGCGGTGGCCATATCACTCTTCGGCCTCCAGTCAGGGGCGGCCCTCGCCACGGTTGTTGGGGTCCTGGTGGAGGTACCGGTCATGCTCACACTGGTGAGGATAGCCAATGCAACCCGTGACAGGTTTCCGGCCTGAAAAAATTAATTTTTTATGGGAAGGTACCAGAGGGATGGGCCGCAAATGCACACCTCTGAAAATTAATTTTATCTTTATCGGGAACATAATGCTACTGGATGATATCAGTAATATGTGTCTACAATGATAGGGAAACCCTCAGAAGGTTCCTGCTCAGGGACCTCCGTGAAGGGGACGATTATGAACTCATAATCCTCGATAACACCACCGGTAGATTCAGTTCAGCGGCCGAGGCCCTCAACCACGGGGCGGAGATGGCCACAGGTGACACCCTCATATTCGCCCACCAGGACGTGCAGGTAAAACCGGAAGCCATCAGAGGGATGGCCTCATATTCATCGTCACTGGAGGATGCGGGTGTCCTGGGTGCTGCTGGAGTGGCCGGTCCCTTCAGGCTGTTCTCATGCATGAAACAGGGCGACCCACCAGTGGATGTTGGGAGGAGAATTGGGGCTCCGGTGAGGGTTCAGACCGTTGATGAGTGCCTCTTTGCCCTACCCTCTGAGGTCTGGAGGAGGCATCCCTTTGATGAGGAGACATGCAGCCACTGGCACCTCTACGCGGTTGAACGGTGCCTTGCCCTCAGGAAGAAGGGTTACAGTATCTATGCGGTACCTGTGGAGGCCTACCACAGGTCACCGGGTTACTCCATGTCCCCTGAATACTACACCACAATGGGGGCAATAATGAAAAAGCACAGGGTCCCTGTGGTGTGGACCTCCCTGGGGTTTTCCACACCATACCTCCCCCTTGGACTCCAGAGGAGGCTGAAGGAGTTCCTCATGAGGCTATAGTTGGTGTTTCCTCTGGATCAGCTCAGATCTTCTCGGGTCTGAGTCCCTTCCTTTTCAGGTAACCGTTCCACCTTAAGGCAATGCTGCGGTAGTAGCTGTCCCCCGTTGCTTTCCAGACCTGTCTGAAATTAAGTTTTAAGAATATAATTACATTTATAGCATTTAATATTAAGCTCATAGAAAAACTTTTTTGTGGCCTTTTTATTAAACACGCTTCTCAATGACCTTTAAATCATTTTCAACCATTATTTCAACAAGTTTATTAAATTTAACCTTTGGTTCCCATCCAAGTTCTTTTTTTGCCTTTGAATAATCTCCTATCAGCAGATCCACTTCTGCTGGTCTGAAAAACTGTGGATTTATCTTTACAAGGGGTTTTTTTGTTCGTGTATCAATTCCAGTTTCTTTAACTCCTGAACCTCTCCATTCTATATCAATTCCAGCAACCTTGAAGGCCTCTTCAACAAATTCCCTCACAGAATGCGTTTCTCCTGTAGCAACGACAAAGTCGTCTGGTTTTTTATGTTGCAGCATTAACCACATTGCATGGACGTAATCCTCTGCATACCCCCAGTCTCTTTTAGAATCGAGATTACCAAGTTCTATGTTTTCACTTAAACCGTGATATATCGAAGCAACACCCAGGCTTATCTTTCTTGTAACAAATTCCGGACCTCTCATTTCACTTTCATGATTGAATAGAATTCCATTGCTCATAAACAGATCATAGCTTTCTCTATAGTTTTTCATTGTCCAGAACCCTGCAAGTTTGGAGACACCATAGGGACTTCTTGGATAGAATGGTGTCGTTTCTTTTTGAGGGGTTTCCTGAACCTTACCATACAATTCAGATGTGGCAGCAAAATATGTCCTTGAATGAGGTGAATAATTCATGACGCTATTGGCAACGTTCAGCGTACCTCCTATGTTTACGTCGTAGGTAAGGCGGGGGTTATTGAAGCTAAATGAGACAAAACTCTGGGCTGCAAGGTGGTATATTTCATCGGCCTGAACATTTTTTATTGTTTCGTCCACGAATAAATTGTCCGTGATATCCCCCCAACAAATATTAACAGATTCCAGCTCTTCTTCTGCAAGATATTGTAGATTTCCAATTGAATTCTGACTGCTTCTTCTTACAATTCCATAGATATCATATCCCTTTTTAAGAAGCAATTTGGTCAGAAAGTACCCATCCTGTCCTGTTATCCCTGTTATAAGTGCTTTTTTCATTGTTCACACCTAATATTGAATATTCTTTAGTTTTTCTTATAACATTATGTTAGTGGGTGATATATAATCCTAAGACTTAATAAATTCTTTAATGAGAAAAAAGGGTTTTTGAATTTCATACCTCACGGGTTGAGGTTTGGACAGTTCTATTTGAGTGCTGGTGGTCCTAGATCCTCTCGGGTCTGAGTCCTTTCCTTTTCAGGTAACTGTTCCACCTTAAGGCAATGCTGCGGTAGTAGCTGTCCCCCGTTGCTTTCCAGACCTGGTTTGCAAGCTGTACGTGGAGTCTGTGGTAGCTCGCACTGGCTAGCCATGCCGGCCTGTAGTACCTGCCGCTCACAGCATAATATGTCCATCGCCCACTGTCGAACCTCCAGTTCATCCTCCTGAAGGTTGATACGCCATTTCGGAATAGGTTAAGCGCTCTTGAGTTTCCTGTGTACCTGTGGACGTTGTTGATTCCCAGTGTGCAGATGAGGTGGGCGTTGAGGATGTAGTGTTCCCTCAGGAAGTTGTAGTGGAGGTAGAAGTTACCGTATTTCGTGGTTTTCACAAGGTTTGTTGGGGCATAAAAACTGTTTACGAGGGAATTTGAGATGTCAAGGTACTCCCTTTTACCTGTGAGGTTGTATGCCCTGGCGTAGTGGCCTGCAAGGTTGCCCTGGGCGAAGCTGTCAAGCCAGCCGGTACCTGAGCCATGGTAGTCAAAGTACATGGGGAATACCGCGTAGCGCATACCCCTGTACGTCCTGAAGTTTGCGGTGAGTTTCTGTTCATCCAGCACTTCAAGGAAGTCTGTGGTGTTCCTGCAGCCACTTGCAAGGTTGGATGTTGTTACAGGGTAAATGTGCCATCCCCTGTTTTTGTAGTAGACAAAGGGGAGGTTGCTCTTGAACTCCGGGACAGGCATGTTCCTGAACTGGCAGGCCCTGCTGTTGAATACAATCACCGTCGTGTCTGATGGTGAAAGTTTCCTGGAGTAGTAGGCGTTATTGGCCTGTATGGTCTTGATCTCAATTATCTTCTCATAGCTCCTCAGGGCCCTCTTACTTTTGATGCCTGAGAAGATTTTAACGGCATACCCAGCATCTACGTATGCCTGATAGTACCTTCTATCACCTGTTGAGGTGTACCGTGTATAAAGGTGGTTTCTTATCCTGGTGTTATTTTTAACGGCCCCCTTGAGGAGTTCCTGGTAATTGTCCAGGTAATATGAGCGGTTCAGGTGGTTGGGTGTCCCGTTGCAGTCTGTGGTGTTATCCACTGCATGGGATGGGTTGCATGCAAGGATGAAAATTAAGCCAAGGATCACTGGAAAAACCCTTTTCATGAATATCACCATTTAAATTGTTTAGTGGCTTTGAATATATAATGTAAGGTTACATATTCTGGAAGCCCCGGAAAACTTTTTATAATTGAAATGGCCATATTATAGAAAAATTATTCACACTTGTAATTATGGTGTTGTCATGTTGATGTCAGTATTACCACCATGTGGGGTGTCCTAACTGGATGATGTAACCTTTATGATACCGGCCTATAATGAGGAGGAGTCCATAGGGGCACTTCTTGACAGGATAATGATGCTCTACCCTGACGCCGAGATCATCGTTGTTGATAATAACTCCTCTGACAGGACCGCTGAGATTGCAGCATCACGTGGTGTCAGGGTCATCTTTGAGGGGAGGCAGGGGAAGACGAATGCCATGCTCGCAGCCTTCAGGAATGTGAGGACGGAGTATGCCATCATGATGGACGCCGACTGCACCTACCCGCCCGAGGACTCGGCGCACCTGATAGATGTGCTCAAGGGTGAGGGGGCTGATGTGGTCCTCGGCTCAAGGCTGAAGGGGGACGTGGAGGATGGTGCAATATCCCGCCTCAACAGGATCGGGAACCGTATACTGAGCCTTACCGCCACAATCCTGTACTATCCCGTGAGTGATGTCTGCACGGGGCACTGGGCCTTCAGGAGGAGGGCGATAGATTACCTCATAGATGTGGGGCTGAGGTATCCTGGATTCGAACTGGAGGCCGAGATGTTCTCAAAACTTGCAAGGTCAGACCTGAGGATAGTTGAGGTCCCCATCTCCTACAAGAGGAGGTCCGATGAACCCAAGCTTTCATCACTGACTGACGGCTTCAAAATCTTCAGGACACTTGTTGTTGAAAGGTTGAGGCAGTCATAAACATCTGGTGACACAATGAGAATAGCGTTCATCTATGACGGTGCCTACCCTTGGATCAAGGGTGGTGTGGAAAAGCGTGTCTATGAGATCGGAAGGAGGCTTGCAGAGAGAGGACATGATGTGCACTGGTACTGTGTTGGCTGGTGGCTTGATGAGAATGACGAAAGGGACATTGAGATTGATGGTATAAAATATCACGGTGTCTGCGGTCCACTTGATTTATATGTTAATGGAAGGAGATCCATAAAGGCCGCCTTAAAATTTTCAATAAGTCTCTTAAAACCACTTTTAAATGAAAAATTTGATTTGATAGATTGTCAGCAATTCCCGTATTTTTCATGTTTTTCTGCTAAAATAGCATCTCTTGTAAATAGAAGTACTCTGATTATAACTGTGATTGAATATTGGGGTTCTTACTGGTATGAATACCTTGGCATTAAAGGATTTCTTGGTAAAATTATAGAAAAAGCAACATTCAGATTAACTAAAAACATCATAACAATATCTAAACATGTAAAAGATGATGTTGAAATTAATGGTATAAATGTTTTGAGAGTTATTCCTTATGGTATCGACATTGGAAAAATTGAGAGGGTTAAACCAGCCGAACTTTCATCGGATGTAATATTCGCCGGAAGAATTATTGAACATAAAAACATAGATGTTCTTATAAAGGCCATACATCTTTTAAAGGATGAGTTTCCTGACATTAAATGTCTTATCATAGGAGAGGGTCCTGAAAAACCAAGATGCAAAAAGATGGTTGAGGAACTGGATTTACAAGATAACATTAAATTTTTAGACTTTCTGAATGATGAAAATGATTTAATAGCTTACATGAAATCATCAAGAATCTTTGTTCTGCCATCAACACGTGAAGGACTTGGTATTGTTGTTCTAGAGGCTAATGCTGCTGGTTTACCAGTTGTAACAATCGATACACCCACCAATGCAGCGAAAGATCTTGTGAAAGATGGTTATGACTACCTCTGCCCACTATCCCCAAAGGAGATAGCAGCCAGTATCAAAGAGCTCATTATATCAGACCAAGGTTTTAAAGGGTCTTTAAGAGATTATGACTGGAATAAAATAATCAACGATTTAGAAAAGATCTATATGGATTTAATAACCAATTAACTCTTTAATTCACATATAAAGGAACTTTTTCAAACCTAAAAAATGTGATCAACATGAAGATTTGCATGATATCAAGTTTATATCCTCCTATAATATTTGGAGGGGCATCTGGAGTTGCGCATCTTGAAGCAGAAGAACTTGTGAGAAGAGGTCATGAAGTTTCAGTGATAACAACAAGTCATGATAATAACTTTTATGAAGAAAGGATTAATGGTGTAAGAATATACAGAATACCCCCATTCAATGTTTACACGTTCTTTGATAATTTTATTGAAAAAGAATTGACTATTAAAAAAATTATTTGGCAACTCATAGACAGGTTTAATCTTTTCATTCAAAAACATATTATAAAAATCTTAAAAAAGGAAAAACCAGATCTGATACACATACACAATTTTACAGGGTTTTCACCTTATGTTTTTAGAACAGTTAAAAGTCTAAAAATTCCGGTTATATTCACGGCGCATGATTATAAAATAGCGTGTCCCAGAGCAACACTTCTAAAGGGAAATAATTGTGTCTGCAATGAAGAAAGAGTTTTTTGTTCATTCTATAGAAAATTTAACAAGTTAATTGCTTGTGATCCAGATATAATGATTTCCCCTTCTACATTTTTAATGCAGATACTTAATGATAGAGAAATCTTCGATAAATCTGAAAAGGTGATATTGCCAAATCCACTCCCATTAAAACCTGAAAAAGTAAAAAAGGATTATGAAACAATTAAAATAATGTTCGCGGGGGAACTTAATCGACACAAGGGCATTGAAGTGCTATTAGAGGTTATTAAACTTTTAGATGGATATAAAAAGAAGTTTTATATTTTTGGAAGAGGTGAATATGAAGATGTTTTAAAAGAGATTTCCAAAAATGATGATGAAGTGGAGTATTATGGCTATGCTGCTGGCATAGAAGATCTTAAGAGGTTTTACAGAGATGTAAATGTTACCTTAGTTCCATCTTTGTGGTATGAAGTTTTTGGTTTGGTTATAATTGAAAGTTTCGCAAATTCTACTCCTGTAATTGCAAGTAGGATTGGAGGGATACCTGAGCTTGTAATTAATGGATATAATGGCTTTCTGTTTGAACCTGGAAATGTATTGGAACTCAAGGAACTTCTTATTAACATAATTGAAAATCCAAGTATTCTTGAAAGGCTTGAAAATAACGCTTTTAAAAGTTCTAAAATTTATACGGTAGAGGAACATGTTAATAAACTTGAAAACATATATAAATGTTTAACTGAGGATACGAAATGAAGATATGTCAGATAGTAGTTAATTGGGATCCTACGGCTGGCGGAGGAGGTATTGAAACACTATTGAAAACAGTTTCTCCAATTTTAAGTGAAAGAAACCATGAAGTTGTGGTTATAACTTCAGGAAAGTCTGATAAAAAAAAGCTTGTCAATGGTTTAAAGATGTACCAGATAAATCCCAAAAACATATATTTAGCACGTGAATTTTATAGAAAACCAGATTTTATTAAGCCTATTTGGCATTGTATTGATTTAATAAATTTGATTTCTTATTTTAAAATTAAACGTATTTTAAAAAATGAAAATCCTGACGTGGTACATATTCATTCATTTAAGGGGTTTTCTCCTTTAGTATTTAAAGCTGTTAAAAAATTAGGCATTCCTCTTGTTTTTACTGCACATGATTTCTCAGCAATGTGTGTAAGATCAAACCTTCTCAAAAAGGGAAAAATAATGTGTGAAACTCCCAGAATAGTTTGTAACTTATACAGACAGACTAATAAGTTTTTAATAGATAACAAACCAGATGTCTTAATTGCGCCATCAAAGTTCATGGTTGATAAACTACATGCAAATGGATTTTTTAATGATATTCCTACAAAAGTTGTTCATAATGGAGCATTGATTCTTAATGGGAAAAAAACAAAAAAAGACTATGAATTGATTGATATACTTTATGCTGGAGCATTATCTGGACATAAAGGTACTAATATTCTAATAAAGGCCTTCCAAGGGCTCAATGTTGATAATATAAGGCTCCATATTGCAGGAAAAGGGCTTGATGAAGATAAATTAAAGGGTGTCAGTAGAGAAGATGGAAGAATAATATTCCACGGATTTCTTACAAGTGATGAATTGCAGAGTCTTTATAGAATGGCTAATGTATGTGTAGTGCCGTCTGTGTGTTATGATAATTCACCGATGGTTATCTATGAAAGTTTCGCAAATTCTACTCCTGTAATTGCAAGTAGGATTGGAGGTATACCTGAGCTTGTAAATGATGGATATAATGGCTTTCTCTTTGAGTCAGGAAATATTGATGAACTTCGAAGTATAATTAAAGAGATTCTAGATGACCCAAGTATCTTGTGGAAGCTAGAGGGAAATGCATTTAAAACTGCAAAAAAATACAGCGTCAAAGAGCATGTAGATAAACTTGAAGATATTTATAAGGGATTAGTATGAGACGTGAGAGTGTTTATTTTATTATTTTGCTTTTACTCATAGATCTATCAGTTCTATTGAATATTTCAATTATAAGACAGTCATTACCGTTCATATTTCTTAGTGTTATTCCAGGATATCTCTTGCTTGAGATAATTGGGGTCAAAATTGGGTTACTTGAAAAAGGACTGTTATCAGTTGGTTTAAGTCTATCTTTACTAATTTTCAGTGGTCTATTACTTAACATGATGTATCCTTTAATTCTCAGACCACTCTCATGGTTGCTAGTACTTATATCTTTTAATATACTCATAGCGATACTTCTAACTGGATATCACTTCCGGGCAGCTGATGATCCTATAAGGTTTGATTTTGATTTGGAGAATGGTTTATTTGCACCTGCATTGATCTCATTTATTTTTCCACTCTTAACAGTTATAGGTTCTTATCTGATGAATATCTATCGCTTTAATGTGGTTCTTTTAGGAGTCCTCCTAACAGTACCAATTTACATAGTCATTCTAACATTACTGAGGGAGAGGTTGCACCAATCAACTTATCCTCTTGCACTTTTTAACATTGGCCTTTCACTTCTTATAATGAATGGGCTTCCCTCAAATTACCTTATAGGTAGGGATATCCATACTGAATATTATCTTTTCCGCACGGTACTCATGAATGGGCACTGGAGCGTTTCAGGTGCAATTAACAATGCATACAACGCCTGCCTCAGCATAACGATACTCCCCACGATATACAGATTGATTCTGGATGTGCCTGCAGTCTACATCTTTAAATTCTACTATGGATTCATTGGGGCAATAATGCCGCTCGCAGTTTACCTTATAAGTGAAAGGATTCTGAAGGATAGAACCATGGCTTTCTACGCAGCTCTACTCTTTATATTCCAGTTCTCGTTTATCTATATACTCGGTTGGTGCAGACAGCTCATAGCCCTTGTGTTTTTCTCTCTGGCGATAATGGTTTTAACTTCAAGCCTACCTAGAAGAGATAAAAAGGTCCTCTTTATAATCTTCATGATCTCAACGGTTCTCTCACATTACACAACAGCATATGTTTTTGCAATCCTGACAGTTCTCATCCCCCCTGTTGTATGGCTCACCAAAAGATTTTCGATTGGAAGACCCAAAAGTAGTTACTTCTTTGGTGTTTCAGTAGCTGTCCTATTTTTTGTGATCGTCTTTGCGTGGTATGCGCAGGCAACAGGGGCACCATTCAATGATGCCATTGAATTCTTCAAGAACACCTTTTCAAGTATGGCAGATTTCTTTTCAGCGGATATGAGAAACAACGCGGAGCAGTCAGTTGTGGGAATAGGTATAGCACAGCTTCCAAACTTCATGAGTGTCATGGTACATGATATAGTATTTTTCCTTATAGGTGTCGGTGCTTTAAGTCTTATATTTCACAGAAAGGATGACGTAAGCAGGGAGTACATGGCAGCAATATTAATTTCATTGGCAATACTGGCATTATTTATAATACTTCCCTTTGTATCAAGGGGTTATGGTGGTACAAGATTGTTCACGCAGATGCTCGTAGTTCTAGCTCCTCTTTTCATAATAGGTATCCAGGAGCTTTTGAGTTTACTTAGAAGACAATCAATGAGATTACCTCTAATACTTTTTGTTCTTGTCTTGCTCTTTTCATGTGTCAACTACCTTAACTATCACTTTGCAGGAATACCATACTCATATGCGTATAACAGTGAAGGTGAGAGGAGATATGAGGCCTTTATTTTCACGAGTGAGGTGACAGCTGCAAAATGGCTTTCAAGCAACGGCGGAAACCTCACAGTAAATACGGATACCTTTGGTTATTCAAGGATATTTCAGGGATTCTACATCCATCCAAAGTTGAATAAAGAGTTTTTCACACATGAAACAAAAAGTGAAAGAGGTTATATTTATTTGAGATGGGTAAATGTGAATAGGGGACTTGTCTTTATTGATCCACCTGCAAAACCGCCTACATTTGTTAAGGGTAAACTGAAAATGGACAATGTTGAACCCCTTTGGAACTATAAAAATCTCATTGGAGACAAAGACAGGATTTATGATGATGGTGGTGCAGTAATTTTAGGAGGGTTCTGAACTTTATTTTCAAAGAAATAGTCTTTAGTATAAATCGTACATAAATCGTACTATAGTAAAATTTTTATCATGAAATATTGAATAGTACATATGGACCATATTGAATATGTGGTCATCCTGTGGTTTCTACGGAGCCAAAAAAGATGAGGGGGTGAAATGTTGAGATACCGTAAACGAAAAGGAAGTGATACTTGGCATTTCTGTGAAAATTGTTCTAACTGGCCTATAGATGATTATGAAGAAATTAACCAAAAGCCAACGTCTGGAGAACTATGCAACGAATGCAGGAGTAAGTATTCTTCTGGAATTTGCCGTTGAGCAATGCACTAACATTGGTTATATTCGGAGCAGAAATTTTTAAATTAAGGGTTGCACCTGGGGATTGTAAAGAATTAGCTAGGAGGGCTCCGTAGGAATCACATTAATTAGATGTGATTATTTACTCTTTTATGGGATTCTAAAAATTTCTAGTGAATACTGGAAAGTTGAGATCTAGCGCGGCTAAAACTGCAGAATTGTTATTTACATGTTTAGAGAGGTAAATAGAATTAAATAACAACCATATGGAATGTGCATCATGAAAATCTTAAGTGTTATTATTGGAGCGCCTAGTAAGAATTCCTCGTTATGGTTTAGAATAAAAAAACAAGCTGAGCTTTTATCTTTGTTAGGCCATGAAGTTGAGTTATGTTTTTATAGTCGTAAGAATTTGACTTTTGAACCGTCATTTAAGTATTCATTTATCAAAGTCTCGCCTTTAAGTGTTCATTTAAAGCATTTTATTAAAATATCGAAGGAAAATTATGATTTAATATTCTGTAATTTGGCCCCAACAGCGTTTATATGTTCTCTATCTAAGATAAAAAGGATTCCTATATTATTAGATAATCATGGGGATCTGATAAGTGAAATGGAATTATTACAACCAGGATTACTGAGATCAATTTATTATAGAATCATTTCTTCGTTGAGCTTTAGTGTATCTGATAGGATAATCTGTGTCTCAAATTTAATGATTAAAGATCTGACACAGAGAGGGATCCCACGGAAAAAATTATATTACGTAACAAACGCCACGGATTTAGATCTCTTCAAACCTCTAAGTGACCAAGAAATAAGAAATATAAAATTGAATCTAGGAATCCATGATAAACTAACATTTGGGTACATTGGAGCAGATGACAGATGGCAAGGTATTGATAATCTTATTAAAACAACCAAATGCTTAAATGATAAGAATCTTTTCTTTTTATATGTGGGATTCTCAAAAAATAAAAGAAGATATCATAATGCATTATTTCTACCAAAAGTTGAATTTGATAAGGTTAAATATTACTACGGTGCTTGTGATGTACTGGTTCTTCCAAGGCCATCACATAAATCTGCTGAAGTCGCTGCACCCACAAAATTTGCTGAATATGCTGCTATGGGAAAACCGATACTCACAACAGATGTTGGGGATGCAGCAGAATTTGTAAGGAAATATAATTGTGGAATCGTTGTTGATGATAATCAACCTGAAAACCTTTTGAAAGGAATAAATGAGTTTAAATCTTTTTCAAAGGATGATTTGATTAGAATGGGTAATAATTCAAGAAAAATGGCTGAAAAGGAGTTTAGTCTCAAAAAAATGCTTAAAGATTTAGAAAAAGTTCTTAAAAGTTTCGATAATTTCTGAATATAGTTCTTTGTAAATAATGCTCTGAATGAGGTTAAAAATGTTGAAAATAGTGATTATGGGTCCCACTGATAGATTAAATAGAGGAACTGAAGCTTTGATTTTAAGTCGAATCAGTATTATAAAACATTTCTTAAAGGAATCTATCTTTTTTATACCTTATATAAATTCTTTAACTATTCCTCAAACTGATCATGAGTTTAGCTCATACAAGAGAATTAGTCTTATATACCCGTCATTTGTAACTCTAAAAACACTATTTGTATTTTTATCACTATTTACTTGGTCGTTTTTATCAAATATTAAAGACATTGAATTTCTCCTTACATGGAATGAGGGTCTAAGTGTTATTAAAAGTGCAGATATGATCATTACAACAGGTGGAGACGTTCTGTCTGAAGATTATGGCATATTCAATTTTTTGACTGAGTTTTGCGGTTTATTCATGGCCATATTACTTAAAAAACCTGTGATTGTATTCGCAGAATCTATTGGGCCTTTTAAAACTAGATTGACAACCTTTATAGCTAAAAGTATCCTCAATAGAGTTTCACTTATTACAACACGGGACGAAATATCTTATAACTATCTCAAAGAAATTGGAGTTACTAGGCCACCAGTTTACCTCACTGCAGACACAGCCTTTGTTCTTGATAAAAAGGAAGTTAATGATCCAACTCTAAATGAATTTTTAACGAGAAGAAATTTGATAGGATTCTCAATTAGCAACGCCATATCCACATGGAGTGGTGGAAATTATGATGATTATGTGGATTTGATGACCAATACCATTGATAAAGTCATTGAGATTTATGATGCTAATGTTATACTTGTAGCTCATGTGACTGTTGAGGGCATAAACGACGACCATATAATAAACAGAAAGGTCTTTAACAAATTAAGAAATAAGGAAAATGTTTTTAATTTGGAGGAGGATTACAATTCTGAAGAACTTAAATATGTCATATCAAATTGTGATCTTTTTGTGGGGGCACGAATGCATGCAAACATAGCGGCTCTCTCAAGCTGCGTTCCTGCCATAGCAATCTCATACAGTATAAAAACACCAGGGCTTATGAAGCTATGTGGGCTTGAGGACTATTATATTGACTTTAAAGATCTTTCTGAGGAAGCATTAATGGAAAAAATATCTGATGCCTGGGAAAACAGAAAAGAAATAACCGAACACCTAAAAAGAAGAATACCTGAGATAAAAAAGATGGCTATGAGAAATGGTGAACTTGTAAAGGAACTCTGTGATTCACTTGGGCTCACCTGAAGAAGTCCATCCTGGCCTTTAGAGATGCTAATATCGCATAAAATGTGAAATACTTCAAGGTAAGTTTTCTGGGCATCTTAGTATTTCTGGGTCTTATAATGGCGATCAAACGGTCCATGGGATCTATGGGTGGAAATTCAGCATTGTAAATGTTCTCACCGATCATGTTGACCTTCTTTTTCATGTAGATGTTATAGAGCTGTGATAGTAGAACCCTTGATGGTTCTATTGATTCAACCTCGCACAGACCCTTTTTCCTAATTTTATCAAGTATTTTGGGATTCTTTCTCGTTACCATGAGAGTTTTTCCCTGAGTTTCTCCATTAAATTCCCTCAGCCAGGGGTCTGCAAAGGACATATCTGATAACTCTGCCATGTGGTCAGGGCACATCTGGCACCTATCTGGCATGAATAGCTGCCCGAAGCCGGATCCCCAGTACTCAGGTAGTAGTAGTATCTCGCCGTCTTCTGTCTCAACCCGAAGGCCCCCTGGCCATCCACCCCCACGGTACCTTATTCCCTTTACATCCCCCGGTTCAACCCCCAGCATCCCAAGCAGGAACTCGGTGGCCTTAAAACTTGGGGCGTGGTTGCAGACAATCCCGAGGTGATAGACTATACGCTCCCTCAGTTTTCTGTTCAGGAGTTCAGCCTTCCTGATACCCTGGATGTGGCATGGGAGGCCAACAACAGCATACCTCCCGGGGACCTCGATTATCTCCCTGAGGGCGACGTTCGCAGGTACAGGGCAGTACTTGGACCCCCTGGCCTCAATTATCTCCTCAGGGGTCCTTGCAATGAATGGTTCAGGTTCAAGGGGCTTCTCCGGGTTCATACGGGTTACGAGGGCACCATCTATGAGGCCCTCCTCCAGGAGGTATAGGAGGACCTGCGTCACCATACCCCCCGAGGATGAGTCATACCTCAGTTTCTCATCGGTGGAGTGTGCCACATAGCAGGCCTCATAGTTCCCCAGGAGGATATCATCTGGTTCCCTCCCAAAGATCTCCATGTTGAGCTTCCTGAAATCCACACCGAGTCCAGGGCAGACCCTCAGGCAGACTCCACAATCATTGCACTCACCGGTTAAAACTGGCTCATAAACCCCTTTCTTCTCATTGACACGCATCTCAAGAGCCCGTGGGGGGCATAATGCGGTGCATGTACCGCAACCTGTACACAGATCTCCAACTTCACTAGCATTCCTCATTAATCTCTCCCCAGAATATTCATTATCATCATCCGGTCCTCCTCCCTGAAACCCCCAATGACCGCAAGGACAGCGAAGTATACGCATGATGCAAGAGCAACCGTTATTATGAGACTCATATCCCTGAGGGGATAAATTGCAAGGGCCATCACGATGGATGCAAGGGCGGGCCTCGTGAAGGTGCTGCTCACATTCACCCCCCGGTAGTGGCGCCAGATATAGAAGAGGAACAGAAGGTAAAGGAAGACCTCAGAGATAACAGTCGCAGCACTTGCACCGATATAACTGTAGGCGGGTATGAGTATAACGTTGAGTACTATATTCAGAACGGCGCTCAGGCCCACACTCAGCATCCTGAAACCCTGCCTGTTGATGGAGGTCAGAAGGGTCCCTGTAACTGTGCTCACAAGCCTGATGGGTATGAATAGGGCCAGTATCTGGAAAGCCAGGATGGCTCCAAGGTACCCCCCACCATAGAATAATTCTATGAACCTATCGGCGAATACCAGGCACCCGGCAGCTATTGGGAAACCAAGGATGGAGAGGTACCTGCAGGATACCATTGTGAAGGTCTCAAGGGAGTCAGCATCAGAGGTGAAGTACCTTGACATTACCGGGTAGATGGCCGCAGACACCATTCCGGAGATGATCATGCTGAGACTGAGCAGCGGGTTGTAGGCTGCATTGTAGATACCGACGGCCACGTCATCCTTCATGATACCAAGAAGCACCGTGTCTATCTTGAAGAAGAACATTGCAAATAGTGAGTTAAGGCCAAAGGGGAGTCCCATAACAAGGAGTTTCCTCTGAAGAGAGGGATTGAAACTTAATGATGGCCTCAGGAACCTCCTTGAGGTTATGGCAACTGAAATAGCAACATCCAGCACCCCGGCAGCAGCGTATACACAGGCAACGGCAATGACACCGTATCCCAGAATGAGCACGGCAAGACCAAGGGCCACTGTGAATACCCTTTCAATGATCTGGAGGATGGCAGCATACTCCATCCGCTCCCAGGCCTGGAAAAGGGAGACGTATGTGTTTGAAACTGTTAGGAGGACATTGTAGAATCCAAAGAGGTACAGGAGTACCATAACATCGGTTTTAAGGTTTAAAATCCAAGAAACAGCCACTATAACCATGAAGGTCATGGCGGCGAGGGGAACCTTCATCATGACGGCGTTGTTGACGTACTCCTCTGAGATATCCTTATTCCTTGCTATTTCCCTTACAAGTAACTGGTTAACCCCGAGATCTGTTAGTGTGGCGAGGAGCGTGGTAAGTGAAAATGCGAAGCTGTACTTCCCGAAGTCAGCCTCCCCAAGGAATCTTGCAAGGTATATGAGCAGTACAAAGGACATCAGTGCAGTTAAAACCTGTGCAAGCCCTGTAACACTGATATTCTTCACTATCCTCTGGATCTGGTTCATAAAATCACTTTCACAGTTACCCTGGTTCTGAATGATATGTGTAGCTTATTCAAATTCCTTTCATATTCTCTCTGTAAACCCACAGTATAAACCCATCTCATACGAAAAATTTAAATAATATTACTTAATACTTTATTTTATGAAACTCATAAACATTGTCTCCTGCCTTGAGGATGGCAACGTTATTGAGTGTGGTGGAAACGCCCTCGAGGCCTACCAGGGAATACTGGAGGCCATTAAGGAGGGTGAAATCACCACTCGGGCCACACTGGTATACCTGGTAACACCAATGCCCCTCAAGGCAGGGCTCCTCCAGATACTCAGGGCCCATAAACCAGGGGCCAGTGAGAAGCTAACCATAACCGAGATAATGAATGAGATAGCATCAACCCGCGGCGACACATGGGTCTTCATGGACCACTTCGAGGACCTCACAGAGAAGGCCGCACTGAAGTACCTCTGGCTCCATGAGAACGGCAACGTCAACTACGTGGCGGCCATCAACGGCACCATGAGGAGTGAGGTGAGGTCATTCTACTCAACCTTCCAGAGGCTCAACCCCCATGAGTGCCTGGACGACGAGGCCATTGACGTCACAGGGGCATTCATGGTACTCATGTCCATACTAATGGCAGTGGGATACTTCAAGTTGGGCCTCGAATACGGGATCCTCATATCAGGGACGCTCTGGTTTGGCCTCATAGGCTTCAGGACAATGAACTACATCCTAAGGTGATAACCCTTGAGGTTCAGGACGCACATAACAGCTGCAGTGGCATTCTTCCTCATGGTAAACCTCATACACCCAGTAAATTCCCTCATCAACGGGGCCCTCCTCGCCGGCGCCGGGTCAGTGCTCCCTGACATCCTCGACTTCCTTGCCGGGAGGCACAGGGGCATCGGACACACACTTCTAATTCTACCACCCCTTCTGCTCCTATCACTATGGAGTCCAGGGATCGGGGTGCCCCTCCTTGTCGGGGTGTCATCCCACCTTGCCCTGGACCTCTTCACGGTCCGCGGATGCCCCCTCCTATACCCCCTCAATGACACACCCTACCACTGCCTCCGCAGGAACCGGAGGATAAAGACAGGGACAGCCGGCGAGTGGGCCATCCTCTCATTCCTCCTCATCCTTGCCCTGGCACTATCCCTAGTATCGGTGGGTGCCCTGGACGGATTCTATGAAGATGATACTGAAAAGCGCACCGTGAATGACACCGGGATCAGTGTGAGTGTACATGTGGAGGCTGACAGGGACGTTAACGTTACAAGGGTCAGGCAGAACGGGTCTGAGAGCGTCCATGTTGATTTCATGGACAGTTAATATTACTATTTTTCATCTATACCGGAATTCAATAATAACTAATTTTAAATTAACACATCAATAATACTTATTCTGCAGTTAAAACATGGAGGTGATAAGATAATGGATTCAAGGGTAATAGTGATTGCAGTGTTACTCGTATTCATCTTCCAGGGCACGGCCGATGCGGCAGACAACAGCACCGTGGATGTCCTCGTAATACACTCCATCGAGGGGACCAGGGTTGTGAATGAGGCGGCCCACAGTGTCCTCCAGGAGTACCCTGATAGGAACATCACCATCAGGGTCAGGAGCTCACCCCAGATAGTCAACTCCACACCCGAGGAGGTGGAGGCACTCATAAACTCCTCGGACGTCATAATCTGCAACTACCTGGGGACAGAGGACTACACAAGGATGCTCAGGGTCATAACAGCAAAACCCGAAATCCTCAACGGAAAATTCTTCGCAGTCTTCGATGGTGCAAGCGGACTTGAACTGGTTAAGATGAGCCGGATAAACGATGAACTGGTCTTCACCGGTGTCCCGGACACGGTGGTGAGCACAGTGAGCAGGGCCCTCAGGGTGCTCCAGCCCCTCCCACTCCTGGAGGCCTACGTTAATCAGTACCCCCAGATAGCCCTATGGGCCCAGGGGGAGGGATACTACTGCTACAGGAACGTCCCCAGCTACAGGAACCAGATACTCTGGGCAGCGGATGTATGGGCAAGGGGAAGGAACATCACACTCGACGTCACCTACGACCCCCCGGTTGCGGTTCCAAGGGAACTCCTCTACCGCGACGGGAAACTCTACGGAAACCTCACAGACTACCTCAGGGACTACCCCCTGGACCCTGCAAAGCCCACCATAGGGTTCATAGAATCAGAGAGCAACATGCTCGGTGGTGGGACAGCCCACATTGACAGCCTCATAGAGAGGCTCAGGGGCGCCCACAACATAATACCGGTGGTTGCAAGGTACGGTGAAAACACCTACTCGGCCATGGTGAGGTTCTTCACAACAGCACCCGACCTGGCATCATTTGAGGCCAACAGTACCATGTACAAGCCACGGGTTCAGGCACTGGTCTCCTTCAGCACCTACCTCCTCGGGGGCTCAGTCTCAGGGAAGGTGAACACACTCCTGAGGTTCCTCAACGTGCCGGTCCTCAGGGGTGTTATAGTGAACACAAGGACAGTGGATGACTGGCTCCTATCCAGTGACGGTGTCACGCCCTGGAGCCAGGACGACATCATGGGACAGGCAGGGTTCCCCGAGACCCAGGGACTCATAGAGCCCATAATCATAGCCGCGGCAGAGTTCCACTCTGACCCTGTGACAGGTGCCTACACCTACTCCTACTCACCCATACCCGAGAGGGTGGAGAAACTGGCAGCAAGGCTCACAAGCTGGGTAAACCTCAGGTTAACACCGGCAGGGGAGAAGAGGATAGCCATCATATACTACAACTACCCGCCAGGCAAATCAGAGATCGGGGCAAGCTACCTCAACGTACCAGAGAGCATCCATGAGATACTCCTCAACCTGAAGAAGGAGGGATACAGGGTTGGAAACATCACAGGAGCGGCTGAACTCGTAACCCTCATGGTTGAGAGGGGTATAAACATTGCAAACTGGGCACCCGGTGAACTCGAGAGACTCGCAAACACCACAGGCGTCATACTATGGGATGCAGAGGAATACCTCAGATGGTTCCAGGGCCTCAACCCCATAGCAAGAAGATACGTCACAGAGGGCCCCACAGCATATATCGAGGAACTCCTGAAAATGGGCCTCCAGAGGAATGTTAAGGCGGAGACCCTCATGAAGGCCCTCAGCTCATGGTACTCTGAGATGAAGGACAACATAAAGTCCTCAGACAAAGCCTCAGAGGGGCTGCAATTACTTGAAGTCATGTACACGGCACTCAGGGGAGTTATAGGTGGCAACTCCACCCTCTGGAACACCTTCCAGGCTGCAAGGAACTCCTTCATGCTCCTTGCAATACCCGGCCTCTGCGGCTGGGGAGAAGCCCCCGGGAATGTGATGACCGTAACAAGGAACGGCAGGAAATACATTGTTATACCCGGTATAATGGAGGGGAACGTCTTCATAGGACCCCAGCCCCAGAGGGGATGGGAGGCCAGCCCTGAGATGCTCTACAACGTGGGTGTACTCCCACCACACCACCAGTACCTGGCCTACTATGCATGGATAAACAAGGTATTCAATGCCAGCGCAATGATACACATGGGCACAATGGGAAGCTACGAGTGGCTCCCGGGAAAGGAGGTCATGCTGGCAGGCTTCGACTTCCCCGATATAGTGGTGGATGAGACACCATCAATCTACATCTACCGCGTGGATAATGCGGCGGATGGCCTGGCAGCCAAGAGGCGTGGACTCGCAGTCATCATCGACCACCTGACACCGGCAATGAAATCAACAGGACTCTACGGCGAACTCCTCACACTCAAGGATTTAATCTCAAACTACAAGAAGGCGGATGAACAGCTCAGGAACCAGTACCTGGCCGAAATACGGAACACAGCACTTAAACTGAAACTTGGAGACGAACTCGGCATCAGCATCCAGAATTCAACTCCAGATGAACTCATAGCCACCATATCAGGGTACCTCATGAGGATCGAGTCCACACTGATACCGGCGGGACTCCACACCTTCGGGAGGGAGTGGAGCAGCGATGCAATAGCATACATGGTATCCTCAATGATCTCAACAGGAGACAGCTCCATATACAGGCTCCTGGCAGCAGAATACGGCTGGATCTACGAGGAACTCACACTGGACCAGCGTGAAGTGATCGAAAACAGGACATTCACCATGGTAAGGGCACTCGTAGACGGCTCAAGACCAGAGAACCTCACAGCATCACCTGACATACTCAGCAAACTCCAGACAGCAGCAGATTACATCGCACTCATCAGGAAGAGCACAGCGGGGGAGATGTCATCACTCCTCAACGCACTCAGAGGCGGCTACGTTGAACCGGGACCCGGAAGGGAGCCCCTCATGAACCCATCAAGCCTCCCCACAGGCAGGAACTTCTACACCATAGACCCCAGCACAGTCCCAACACAGGCAGCCTACAGTGTGGGGGCTGAGATAGTGAGGAAGGTCCTCGCCACCTACACCGAGCCCCCGGAAAAACTTGCAGTGGTAATCTGGGGCGTGGACACAGCCAGGGACGACGGTGCCATGGTATCCTTCGTCCTCAACCTCCTGGGTGTGAAGCCGGTATGGAGCAGCTCAGGTACAGTTACAGGGGTGAAACTCATACCACTCAGTGAACTTGGAAGGCCCCGTATAGACGCGGTGGTCACGGTAAGCGGACTCTTCAGGGACGTCTACGGCCAGGTCGCCGTTACAATGGACAGGGCATTCAGGCTGGCCCTCGCAGCATCATACACCACCATACTTGAAGGATACCCACAGGTCTCAGAGGCCCTTGAGGCGGCCGTTAAACCCCTCAGGACACTTAAACTCTTCACACCGGGAAGTGACCCCCTTGAGATGAACAGGGTGGCAGCTCACTGGCTTGAACTGGTCCAGAAGTACATGGCGGCAGGTATGAACGCCTCAGATGCAGGGAACCTGGCCATCTACAGGATATTCGCACCACCCCTGGGATCCTACGGCACAGGAGTCAAGGAGGCTGGTGAGATGTCCTGGACCTACAACAGCACAGATGAACTCGCAGACCTCTTCATGAGCCGCATGGGTACATCCTACTCAGAGACCGGGTGGGGTGTTAAGAACGTTGACCTCCTGGCAGACCTCCTCAGGGGAGTATCAGCGGTCTACCAGGGAAGGAGCACCTACCTTGTGGGTGTCACAGAGAACGATGACATGGCAGACTACCTGGGCGGCCTGTCACTGGCCATCAGAAAACTCACAGGCAGCACACCTGCAGTTAACATAATAACAGTGGCCACAGGGACACCTGAGGTCCTCTCACTCCAGGGGGCCATCGCCCTTGATATGAGGACACGCTACCTCAACCCCGACTATGTGAGGGGTCTCATGTCTGAGGGGTACGCCGGTGCCAACAGGCTCTCATCAGCGGTGAGGTCCCTCTGGCTCTGGCAGGTCACATCACCCTCTGCTGTGCCTTCATGGGCATGGGATGAACTTGCAGATACCTACATAAGGGACGTTAATGGCCTCGGTGTCAAAGAGTGGCTATCAGGTAAGAACTCCTATGCACTGATATCCATCACAGGGACCATGCTCCAGGCAGCACATGAGGGGCACTGGAAGGCCGATGAGGCAACGCTAAGGCTCCTTGCATCCACATGGGCACAGGCGATGGCAGAGAATGGTGTTGCCTGCTGTGACTGCAGCTGCGGCAACATTGCAATGATGGAGTGGGCCATGCAGTACCTCAACCCTGACCTCCTTGCAAGGGTTAAGGAGAAACTGTATGCGGCCACAGGGAGCTCAGCATTCGCCCCAGCAGGAGGATCCACACCTGATGTACCATCAACCCCGAACCAGGGAGATTCTGGTGGAGGTTCAACCTCAGCCGGGCGAAATCCATCACCAGGAAGGGGCGCCGGGATCTCCAGTGATGCCGGAACTTCAGTTTCCGAGGTTAAGAGCGCCCAGGAGTCACCTGGTGCCGGGGCAGGGAAGGCCTATGAGGTGAGCAGGGCAACTGCATCACAGGGTTCCAGTACCGGAATGCCGGTCTACGCCATAATCGGTGTTATTGCACTGGTTGCCCTTGCTGGCGTGGGTTACTTCATGGGAAGTGGAAGAAACAGAATATAACCATCCATTTTTTTATTTTTTTTAAGATTGTGGTCGGCGAAATTATATGGTTACTGGATTTTTTATCCCTAATACTCATTGGTTCTCTTTATTCTCCTGAACTGTGATTTCATCATGTTTAATGATCACCGGGCGAGATTTGGACAATATGACCAGTTTTTACATTATCAATCAGTATTTTAAATCATTTTAAATAAATTGAAGATTATACGGCCTATTTTCATTTACCCGCGAAAATTTTATATATTGTTAAAGTGCATAAAATAGTGCAGAGGGGGTTTGTCGCTAGTTCTGTGATCGACTTCCTTTTTTGTGGGGTTTGTCGCTAGTTCTGTGATCGACTTCCTTTTCAAGCACATTGGGGGAGATCTTGGGTGATTTCAAAGTCGTTTCCGTCAATTAGGATGTTTTTGCTGGTGTTATTCGTTGTTTTGGTTTCCATTTCATCTTCATCTGCCGCTGAATGGACTGTAGGTCCTGGAGGAGGCTACAACTTCACATCGATTCAGGCTGCAATTGATAATGGGTCCACAGTGAGTGGGGATACAATAACCGTCCACGACGATGGCGGGAACCCCTACACATACCATGAGAGCGTCACTGTAAACAAGACCAACCTCACCATAAGGGGCGCGGGTCTTGTAACCGTTAACGGGTCACTTAATCCATCAAGCCCGG
Source organism: Methanothermobacter sp. KEPCO 2 (assembly GCF_041228365.1). NCBI lineage: Archaea > Methanobacteriati > Methanobacteriota > Methanobacteria > Methanobacteriales > Methanobacteriaceae > Methanothermobacter > Methanothermobacter sp. KEPCO 2. The sequence goes on from NZ_CP166185.1 coordinate 415,980, forward strand.
TCTTCAGGGTTCAATCCACAGGTTCAGGAGCCACCATCCAGGGATTCAGACTCGTCGGTGCAACAGCCTCTGCGGGTGTATCCGTGGATGGGGCAGAGAATGTTACCCTAAGGAACCTTAACATAACAGGCCCCAGCCTTGGTGTTGTTATTAATGGCGTTTCCTCCAATGTGACTCTTTCCGGTGTCACTGTGAACAGGACATACAATCAGGGATTGCTGCTCTATTCTGGTTCTCGTGTTTCTGGTCTGGTTGTCCGTGATTCCGTTTTTGACTCCACCGGTGCCAGTGCTATTGAGAAATATTACGCTTCCACTCTGGATGTTTTGAGGCTTGAGAATGTTACCGTGGTCAATGCGACCGGTTATGGTGTTTTCCTGCGGGCTTACAGTTATTATGGTTATTTTGTGCGTAATGTGGTTGTTAATAACACCACTATCCGTAACTGTTCATTGGATGGTTTGAGGGTGGTTATGGAGGTGAATAGTGAGAATGTTACGGTGGGTAACAGTACTTTTAGTGGTAACAGGCAGCATGGTGCGTATTTTGAGAGTAGGGGTCTTCTTTTAGTGGAGGATAATGTGTTTTCTGGTAATGGTTTTGGTGGGGGTGTTGATGGTTATTATGGTTTGAGGGTTGTTGGTGATAATGTTGGTGGGTTTGTCCTTTCTGGGGGTAACCGTTTTGTGGGTAATCGTAATGGTGTTTACCTGAGGCGTGTTGGTGTTGAGTCTGCTCCTGTGGTTCTGGGTGGTTCTCAGTTGACTGATAATGCGGGTTATCCTGTGGTTTTTGAGGGTGTTGCTTTTGTGACTGTTCGTGGTGCGGTCTTTGATGATGCTGCTGCCCGGGTTGCTACAGGGTTTGGTATTCAGCGTGGTGTGCTTATTCGCGGAGCATCATCTAATGTGACTGTTTCCGCTGTCACTGTGAACAGGACTTCCCAGCAGGGTTTGATGGTTGATGCTGGTGCCAGTGTTTCAGGGTTGGTTGTCCGTGATTCTGTCTTTGATTCCACCGGTGCCAGTGGTATTGAGAAGGATTACAGTTCAAGTGTGGATGTTTTGAGGCTTGAGAATGTTACCGTGGTCAATGCGACCGGTTATGGTGTTTTCCTGCGGGCTTACAGTTATTATGGTTATTTTGTGCGTAATGTGGTTGTTAATAACACCACCATCAGGGACTGCTCCATGGATGGTTTAAGGATATCCATGGAGACAAACAGTGAAAATGCCACAATAGTCAATGTCACTTCAACCAACAATCGGGGAAGCGGATTATACGCAGAGCTCAGAGGAAACAACACCCTTGAAAACAGCACATTCACTAACAATACTAACTGGGGAATATGGTTAACAGGCCAGAATAATCCCAAATTAACCTTCCAGAGAAACAGTGCCTACAATAACTCTGCTGGCGGTATCTACCTTCGAAACATCAATAATGTTACCATCAATGGTTCTGAGAGTGTTATAAAGGATAATGGTGGTAATTGTCTGGAGCTTCAGAATGCTGATGGTGTGACTGTTGAGGGTCTGGTGTTTGGTAATGGTGTGAGGCAGTTTAATTATGGTGTTGTGGCTGTTGACTGTGATGATCTCATCTTGAGGGGTCTTAGTATCAGTAACTGTACCTTGCAGGGTGTTCGTGTTGGTGGCACTGCTTCCAATGTGACTCTTGTGGGTGTTAATGTTACTGGTGGTGGTCAGCAGGGTCTTTACCTGGTTGAGGGTTCCACGTTGAGGAATGTGACTGTGGATGATTCCCGGTTTGTGAATTGCAGTGAGGGTATCCTGAGGGCTAGCTGGTGGAGTGGTTTACTTGATGGTCTGACCATCCGCAACTCCCATGTGGTTAACAATAGGGGTCATGGTGTCTTCCTGGATGGTGGTAACACCCTGAGGAATGTGGTGCTTGATAACCTGACTGTTACTGGTTCCAGGGGTCATGGTGTCTTTGTGTCCATGTCCGCTGCTGATGGCGGTAACCTGACGGTGAAGAACACGACGATATCCGGTAGTGATGGTATTGGGCTTTACCTGGCGGATGTTCGTGGAATTGTGACCCTGAGGGATAACACTGTTAGTGGTAGTACGGATTGGGGTTTATGGTTACGTGCGGCTGGTACCGCTGTAACAATCCAGAACAACACTATAAGGGATAATGGTAATGGTGTGTATCTGCGGGGTGTGAATAATTTCATGGTGAACCCTGAGGCTCTGCTTATCCGTGATAATGGTGGTAATTGTCTGGAGCTTCAGAATGCTGATGGTGTGACTGTTGAGGGTCTGGTGTTTGGTAATGGTGTGAGGCAGTTTAATTATGGTGTTGTGGCTGTTGACTGTGATGATCTCATCTTGAGGGGTCTTAGTATCAGTAACTGTACCTTGCAGGGTGTTCGTGTTGGTGGCACTGCTTCCAATGTGACTCTTGTGGGTGTTAATGTTACTGGTGGTGGTCAGCAGGGTCTTTACCTGGTTGAGGGTTCCACGTTGAGGAATGTGACTGTGGATGATTCCCGGTTTGTGAATTGCAGTGAGGGTATCCTGAGGGCTAGCTGGTGGAGTGGTTTACTTGATGGTCTGACCATCCGCAACTCCCATGTGGTTAACAATAGGGGTCATGGTGTCTTCCTGGATGGTGGTAACACCCTGAGGAATGTGGTGCTTGATAACCTGACTGTTACTGGTTCCAGGGGTCATGGTGTCTTTGTGTCCATGTCCGCTGCTGATGGCGGTAACCTGACGGTGAAGAACACGACGATATCCGGTAGTGATGGTATTGGGCTTTACCTGGGGAATGTCCGTGGAATTGTGACCCTCATGGATAATACTGTGACCGGCAGTACTTTCTGGGGCTTATATGTGATGGGGGCTGATAACCCTAACTTAACAATCCAGAACAACACTATAGAGAATAATGGTAATGGTGTGTATCTGCGGGGTGTGAATAATGTTGTGGTGAACCCTGAGGCTCTGCTTATCCGTGATAATGGTGGTAATTGTCTGGAGCTTCAGAATGCTGATGGTGTGACTGTTGAGGGTCTGGTGTTTGGTAATGGTGTGAGGCAGTTTGATTATGGTGTTGTGGCTGTTGACTGTGATGACCTCATCCTGCGAAATCTTAATATCAGTAACTGCACCCTGGCAAGTATTGTTATTTACGGCACGGCTTCCAATGTGACTCTTGTGGGTGTTAATGTTACTGACAGTGGCCAGGAGGGTCTCTATTTTGTTTGGGGCTCCAATTTGAGGAACGTGACTGTGGATGATTCCTGGTTTGTGAATTGTGGTTCTAATGGTATCTGGAGGGCTAGCTGGTGGAGTGGTTTCATTGATGGTCTGACCATCCGCAACTCCCATGTGGTTAACAGTAGGTTTAATGGTGTCTTCCTGGATGGTGGTAACACCCTGAGGAATGTGGTGCTTGATAACCTGACTGTTACTGGTTCCAGGGGTCATGGTGTCTACGTGACCATGTCCGCTGCTGATGGCGGTAACCTGACGGTGAAAAACACGACGATATCCGGTAGTAATGGTGTTGGACTTTACCTGGCGGATGTTCGTGGGGTTGTAACCCTGATGGATAACACTGTATCCAGCAGTACGGACTGGGGCTTATGGTTACGTGCAGCTGGTACCGCTGTAACAATCCAGAACAACACACTAACCTCCAGCAGCAGAGGCATGTACCTGCAGGGTGTAACCGGCTCTGAATTCATCGACAACACCATCACCAGCACCACGGGTCCTGACCTCCAGGCTGACCCAGACACATCAAACACCTTCACGCGCCTCAGGGTGGGCCTACTCTACCCCACACTCCTGAGCTTCAGGTACACCGCCGGGATCATCCTGAGGGGAGTTGAATCACCACCAGCAGACCCTGCAGGATGGGTTAACATCACGAAATATGTGGACATATCATCAGCAGGAGCAACAATCCTTGACTACCTGAGGTTCCACTACACACCGGGGGACGTTGCAGGTAAAAATGAGACAGGCCTCCGGGTCTTCCGCCACTCAGGAAACTGGAACCAGCTTCCAGAGACAGGGGTGAACACCACCGAGAGGTACGTCTACGCAGACAACATCAACACCTTCAGCACCTTCGCGCCCCTCACAGAGAAGTACCCCACCACCACAACCCTCCAGGGGGCACAGGCAGTGGCTGGTGAGATAGCCGAACTCGTGGCGACACTCACATCACAGGGAGGACCAGTTGAGGGAAAGGAGATCAGATTCTACCTTGAGGGTGTACTCCTGGGATCAGCCCTCACAGATAACACAGGAACAGCCAGGTTCACCACCACTGCAGGGGCACCCGGTACATACGCCACCAGGGCAGAATTCCCGGGTGATGACACCCACCTCCCATCAGAGGACACATCCACACTCAAGGTACTTAAACCGGCCACCTTCACCCTTGATAACCTCAAGGTGACACCTGATACCGGTGTGGCACCCCTCAGGGTAAACGTCACGGTGAATGTTACAAATACAGGGGAGGTTGCAGGTGTATGCAGGGTTAACCTCACTGTCGATGGGGTGGTTGTGGCCTTCAGGGACATCACCCTTAACCCTGCATCATCATCTGAGGTGAGCTTCCTCAGGGACCTCACAGATCCAGGTGTCTACATGGTGGGTGTTGATGGTCTTGTTCCTGTGGCTGTTACTGTCCTCAAACCGGCAACCTTTGTACTGGATAACCTGGCGGTTGATCCGGTGACGGGTCTTGAGCCATTGAATGTTAATGTGGCCGTGGATGTCACAAATACAGGGGATGTTGCAGGTGACTACACCGCCAGCCTCATGGTCAATGGTGCAGTGGTCTCTCAAAGTACTGTGACCGTCAATGCAGGTGAGACAGTCAGGGTTACCTTCACCAGGGTCTTCTCAAGGGGCACCTACAATGTCACGGTTGATGGTCTTGTTCCTGTGGCTGTTACTGTCCTTAAACCGGCGACCTTCCAGCTAAGTAACCTGAGGGTTTCACCGGTATCAGGACCAGCACCACTTATGATCACCGTGACAGTCAGGGTCACGAATACAGGGGACCTGGCAGGTTCATACACAGCTGACCTCATGATAAACGGCGTGAAGGTCGACTCAAGGACAGTTAACCTCAATGGAGGCGAATCAACCACAGTAACATATACGAGAGCGCTCAGCGCAGGCACCTACAGTGTCACCGTTGACACCCTCCCATCCACCACAGTAACGGCAACATCAGGCGGCATAACCGTTGACCAGATGGTAGGGGCAGCGGAATACATCACATGGTACTACAGCAAATACAGGAGGCTGCCGGGTACAGTCAAAATAGCGGGCAGGAAATACTCCCCACCGGGAATCCTTGACATCCTTGCGAGGACAGCCATCAACCTTGGTGCCGGCAGTAAGAAACCTGTCACACCCAGAACCGTGGGCTACCCCACCGCACCCAAGGGTATCTACATGCCAGGCAAACTGTACATGAGCGCATACCTGAGGTACGCTGCAAACATAAGGGACTTCATAACCAGGAATGGAAGGGCCCCCAACTATGCTGTGACCTACCGTGGAAGGGTCCCCTACTCACGACTCGTATACATGTACAGCAGGATACTCGGATTCTACGGTGCAAACGGAAGGTTACCACACTACGTGGTAATCTAAAAACATTTTTTTAATCTGGACAAAAAATTAAAGGTGCTCTGGATTTAAAATTTTGCTGTGCTGTCAGTCAGTGACAAGTTCCTCGTCCTCACCCCTCCAGGGTGGGGATACGATGCACAGGAATGAAAGGTAACCCTCACCAGTATTCTCAATGTACTGCACACAGCCCGGAGGGATATAGATGGCGTCGCCTTCACTTACCCCCCTCACCTCATCCCCTATGTGCATGACCCCTTCACCCTCGAGGATGTAGTAGACCTCCACGGACTCCCTCAGGCGGTGGGGAAGTGAGGCCTCACCTTCTCTGAGCATTGCATGGGCGAGGCTGAAGTTCATCCCCACAGGGTCATTCTCTGGGTGGAGGATCTCAGAGAGCAGGGTACCATCCAGGACCCTACCATATTCGCGGCCATCAGGGTTCTTAACAATCAGATGAACCATCCCCAATCAAATTACATGTAGAAGTCCTTCTTAACCCTCCTGGCCTCCTGTGGCTTTCCCTGGGGGTAGTATATGTAGTCTGCGCTGAGAACGATGCGCCCGGCCTCAGGTTTCAGGGTGAAGTTACCGCCGAAGAAGGTCTCAACACCGTTTATCCTGAAGTCACCCCTGAAGTCTGTACCGTCGCTCCTGAAGTTACCACCACCATTCCAGGCGGCGCAGGTCATGTTGTAGTGGCCGCTTAGGGGTGTTCCGAACATTGCAGACTTCAGGTCTCCCCTCATGAGTGATAAGAGGGCATCCCAGGTGACGTCGATGTGGTCTATGTGACCCACCCCACTCAGACCGCTCTCATTGTAGCATATCCTTGTACCGTTAACCTCATGGGTGTCAAGGTTCTCTGCACCGGGGAGCACTATCTGGAACCTGAAGTCCCTCCCCCTGCCATTTATTGAGTAGTAACCCCCCAGGGAGCCCTCACCCGGCTTATTTGCCGGGATTGATGTGTATGAGGTGTAACTGTAGGGTATCTGTGCAAATATGGCCTCATCGAATACCTCAACCGCCAGTACCGTGACGATTATGAGTCCAGCTATAACACCTGCAACTATCAGAATCCTCCTGTCCATGGGAAACCTCCATCAGTATTCAACAATCTCCATCCTCCTGACTGGTCTACCATCACCCCAGCTACCCATACCAAGGAGTCTACCGGTATCGGCATCCGCGAGGGTTTTATTTTCACGTGCAAGTTCCATCATCATATCCAGGACCTTCCAGTAGCCACTGTAGTCCAGGTTGTCCACCAGCACCCCGAATTCATCTGAAACCGCAAGTGGTGACAGGTGATCAGCCACCAGGTTGCGGTCTGAGCGCACAAGGAGGAACAGCTTCCTGTCCCCGGGTATCTGGGGCGTGGACCTCATTATCCTGTAGGAGTCCGCAGTCCCTGTTATATTATCCCTGTCACCGGCCATAACCACAAGGAGCGTGTCCTGGGGTATACCCCTGAGGTTCTCGAATTTCCTGCCCCCCTCAGAGTCCCCTGTCTGCAGAGCCAGGATACCGTCAGGGTCAGGTATATCCTGCCGGGATGCCAGGTTGAGGGCTATTATACCCCCTGCTGAGTGCCCTGCAAGGAAGAGTTCACCGTTCCATTCTTTCCTGACTCTCCTGAGGGCCTCCCCAACTGCAGATGCGGCGTTATCGGTGAAGGCATCTGAGGTTGTATCGAGAAGGTTCTGGTAGCGGGGGTAGATTACGATGTTCCCCTCCCTCACAAGGTGCCTTATCCAGGCCATGTAGAAGAGGGGCTCTGTGGCGGCCCAGCCATGGATGAATACCACCACAGGGTAACTTCCTGGTTTTGATGGTTTGAAGATCCAGTACCTCTGGCTTCCCTCACCGTGGCTCTCGGTTATCATCCCGTAGCCCGGTTCATCAAGGACAGGGTTGTTGAGGGCTGTTCCTGAGGGGACCATGAGGACCATAAGGAGGAGGATACCTGCCCATATTTTCATGGATTTCACCAGTTGACCTTATGTTACTCATTGATTAAATAACTGCATGAGTCCCTTTAGCATGGTGTTCTCCTGGCCCATGACAGTTTTTCATGGACTGGACCTCAAGCCAAATCGACCTTGAAACTTTTCAGCTGCTTTATCAGATCTCAGAGGATCCTTCCATCGTTCAGGCACACCCTTGCACCGCATGATGGGCATATAAGATAGTAAAACCGTTCCCGGTGGCTTCCATGAAGCCCGGATGATACATTGGCCCTGCAGAGAGGGCAGAGGAAACGCTTCATATGTTAACCCCCAACCACATAATAGTATTGGAAAACCTATTAAATATAACTTTTTCACTGAATGTTAATAAATACTTACCCCATTTGGTAAGTCACCCCCAAGTATAACTTTTTCACTGAATGTTAATAAATACTTACCTCAATTAATAATTCACTTCGAAGATTTTATTAATAATGTGGGCGATAATAATCTTGGGGGTTGAATATGGAGTGGTCTGATTCTGTTCTTTTTGCAAGGAGGATCTCAGTTTCTGCTTCCGCAACGGTAATAGTGATATCCACCCTCATACTTGCAGGCTGGGCAACCGGTAACCAGCATCTCATGGGCAGTGTCCTGGGGTCCCCACCCACCCAGCCGGTAACAGCGGCCCTTTTCATACCCCTCGCAGCCTCCCTCATAGCCCTATCAAGGGACTTCAGGCTCCCGGCGATACTTACAGGGACCTTCCTTCTGGTATTCTACCTTCTGACACTTTCTGGTTACATTCAGGGTGCTGAATACGGTTATAACTCAAGGATCATAACAGTGGCCCTCTTCCTCATATACGCCACTGTCCTGCTCCTCTTCTCAACCTCAAGGTTCAGCGCGGCCCAGATCATCACCTTCCCGGCTGGTGTGATCTCCTACTGTGTCCTTGTGGGCTACGCGGCGGGCCTCGGTGTCTATGGAGAGTACTTTCTCATGGCACTCTACACTGCGGTGCTCCACATACTTATAGCAACCTCCATACTCGCCCTTTACCCTGAAAGGGGGGTTATGGCGCCCCTCCACGCATCATTTGTTGGGGGCCACATAGTAAGGCTCATACTGCCCATGATGATAGCCAGTATAACCGTTCTGGGCCTTGTAACCCTCAGGATAAGGGATTACGTGTTCCCTGGCTTTGGTGAAGTCTTCCTCATGGGCATGACGGCGTCTCTCATAATAATCTCTGTCATAATCGCAGCGATGGAACTCAACAGGATTGATATGAAGAGGGAGGCCTACAGGAGGGACCTCAGGAGGACCCAGCGATTCTTCAGGGACGTTCTTGAGAACCTGGCAGAGGCAGTTGCAGTGGTCGACGCTGAGGGAAACACCATATACCAGAACACGTCGATGAAGAGGCTGGGAGTGGTGGAGCTTCCTGAGTACAGCGGCGAAGGGAGGCCGGTGATAATTGACAGGATGGATATCAACGGGAGGCACTATACAGGCTGGATGGTCCCCAGGTTTCAGGGCGGTGAATATGCAGGGTTTATAGTTTCGCTCACAGACATAACAGACCTCATAGTGGCCAAGAGGTCCCTTGAGGATACACTCATGGAGAGGGACGCCCTCCTCAGTGAGGTGCACCACCGGGTCAAGAACAACCTCCAGATCATAATAAGCCTCCTGAACATCCAGGCAATGAATGCAGACGAGGATACCCGCCAGGTCCTGATGGACGCCCAGAGCAGGGTGAGGGCGATGGCAATCATCCATGAGACCCTCTATGACAGTGGCGACTTCTCAGGTGTTCTCATGTCCTACTTCATAACCAGGCTGATTGAGAGGCTGATAAGCGCCCACTCGGTCTACGGGGTGGACTTTGAGGTGGATGCAGATGTGAGGCTGAACCTGGAGACCGCAATACCCCTGGGCCTGTTCATCAATGAGGCCGTCACCAACTCCATAAGGCATGCATTCCCTGATGGTAGGGGCATGATCCGTGTAAGTATTGATCCAGGTGATGTGATGCACCTCACAGTTGAGGATAATGGTAGGGGTATGGGTGAGGTCCCTGAGGGTACAGTGGGTTTATCCCTCATGAGGGCCCTGGCTGATCAGCTTGAGGGTGAATTTGAGATAATCTCTGATGGCGGCACAGCTGTATCACTGAAGTTCAGGGAACTTGAGTATGTTCGTAGAATTTGAGGTAGTTGTCTTGGTAGGATATGTAGCTGATAAGGTAAGTTGTCTTGGTAGGATATGTAGCTGATAAATAAAAAAAGAAAAAATTGATTTCCTTAGAATGGCAGTTCTGCATAGTAGCCCTTTATGGTTGCACTCTTCCAGTTCTTTATGACTCCAAGGGAGTTCAGGTTGCTTGATGCATCTGCGTTTACCCACTTTCCGTTCACGTATAACTGGGCCCATACATGTCCATAGGTGTTACCTGAGAGGAATGTGCACTTGGCATGGACATACCTTGCCTGTATACCTGCCGCCCTTGAGAGGGCCACAAGGAGGTGTGTTATGTCCACGCAGTTCCCGGTCCTGGTTTTCAGCGTACCGGTGGCACCGTACCTTGTATTGTAGTAGAAGCTGTAGTCTATATGGTCACGCACCCAGTTGAATATGGCTGTTGCCTTCTGCAGTGTAGATGAAAGACCCTTTGTTATGCTCGCTGCAAGTGACCTTATCTCCTGATTGTAAACAGGACAGTTTGCTGATGATGCAAGGTACTTTCCCCTGAAAATTGAACTGTCGATGGTCACATGGTCTGGCAGCCTTCCATTTGCCTTTTCAAATGCAACGACCTTCGATAGCAGATAAACCAGTGTATTGAAGCTCAGAGTCCCGGCACTGGATGATATGCTTGACGGAGCCCTGCCATTTGCTGACATGTAGTTCCAGACGTCCGATGCGATCCTCAGGTATCCATCCCTCTGAATTGTCCCTGCTGCCACTAGGGTTGTGTTTGACCCCTCACTGAATGACCTGATTTCCAGGTCAGCTCCTGTGAGAAACCCTGCCAGCAGGTAGAGGAACTCAGAGTTTTTGATCTGAACTCCATCTATACTCACGTAACTGGGGAGCCTGTAGTTTGACTCCACAAAACTCTTGAACCTGCTGGCGGCATCCATTAACATCTCTGCGGTTACTGAATTGGCGGCAGAGGGCATTGCGTTTGTGGATGGTGTTACACCCAGAAACTCCCTGTCTATCAGGCCGTACCTGAAGAGGGCGTATCCGTCTGCACCACCACTCAGAACCGCGTTTATATCGGCCCTGAGTTCATCTGCAGGCAGTGGTGTTACATCATTCTCTGATCTGTAGGTCTGAATTCCGGTCCAGACCTGGGCGTTGAGGCTTTTGCTCTTGATGTAGGCCGTCACATTCCGTATCCATGATGTCCCTGAATTGTAGTTACCCCTGTAGGCCATGGGCACCAGGACGTCCAGGTACTCTGCAAGCTTTGTGTAGTCCTGTCCATAGTAGTAGGCGTTTGAGGCCTTCTCCGGCATCACCGCCGCTGATAGGAGCAGGTCCGGGTGCACGGATTTTATGGCTTCACTTATCCTCTTAACTATTCCAGTTATTGTTTCTGTGGAATTGGGGACCTGGTAGGCGTTTCCCTGATATCTGATGTAGTCCAGGTGCACCCCACCAACACCGGGTACACTGATGTATGAGAGGGTGCGCTTTGTCAGGTTATCTATGAAGTTCTCTGCGTAGGTCCTGTTGTAGCCGTACACTGTTTCAGTGGTCTTAACTGTTTTTGTAACTGTACGGTACTTTATGGTGTACCTTGTCTCCTTAACGTACCTGTAGTATGTCTTTTTAACGTAGCGGTACTTCCAGGTGTATTTCAGTTTACCCTTGTACCTGTACCATGCCTTGTACTTCTGTTTCACGTACTTGGTGTAGGCCTTCTTCACTGTTACGGTGTAGTAGTACCTGTATGGCTCCTTTACTGTGACCTTTTTTGTCTTTGTAACGTTGTAGGCGTATCTTCCGGTTGGGTCAACCCATTTTCCACTGGCATCCTTGAGGCAGATCACCCAGACGCTCACGCGTATCCCCTGCTCTGATGCATTGCCGAGGAACGAGGTGAGGTTCCTGCTGAACCTGGCGTCATTGAAGGCCAGCTGCTCAAGGAAGACATCCTTTATACCCATCTTTTTGAGTTCTGTGAGGTTCACCCTCCCCATATCGTAGGCCTTAACCCAGATGGCCCCATGGGGGGTGTCTGTTTCCTCTGTCTGGGCGGATATCTGGTTACCTGTGTCATTTGATGTCTGGTTGTCACCTTCCGTTAATGTCAGGTTATTGCTGGTTTCTGTCCCATTGAGTGTCCCGTTATCTGGTATCTCAACGGCACCTGCTCCATTTGAGCCCAGAAATAGCACCATAACTAGGGCTATCAGTAGATTCAGTTTTCCCGAAATTTTACCGCCTCCACTGGGGTTTCGGAAACCCCACATACACTCTTAAAAACTGCATTGTATATAAACATTGTGGTTTAAAATCAGGAAAAAAACAATATTAGAGCCTTTCAAATCAAAATAAACACTATGACGTCTTTTTTTCCGGGTCATGCACTGGTGTGGTCTGAGCACGACGTGATTAACTGGGGGACAGATATGAAGGCCCCGATTCAACTTTAGAGCTCTAAAGAGGGCGTATTTTCGGGTGCATGAACCCATGGTCCCCAGGGAATTGTCCTTAAATCCCCCAGGAAGCTACTGTGACGTCTTCAGCGGTTCCAGGCATTGATCAGAGTACCTTCAAATGGGCGCTCACTCCTCAAGTTCACAGACACCACTGTAGCAGCTGAATATCTCCCCGGATATCCTCTCTGTTGCTTCACGTTTCTCTGAGACAACGACATCTGCCCCTGCAGTGTATAAATTCTCTGTATTCTCAAATCCCCTTATACGGGCGATTATCTTCATCCTCTCATTCAGTGCCCTGGCCTCATGGATCGCGTGGACCGTTGAACGGTAGTCTGCAATGGCCACCACCATAACTGCGGCTTCCGGGACATTGAAGTGCCTGAGGACACCCACGTGGGTGCCGTCCCCATAGTATACGTTGAGGCCCTCATCCCGGGCCCTCTTGACGGTTTCAGGGTTAACGTCTATGCCTATGTAGGGTATGCCGTGGTCCTCAGAGGTCTCTGCAAGCCTCCTCCCGGTTATGCCCATACCAATGATGATAAGGTGGTCCTCAAGGTTGACCTCAGGTTTACTGTACCTCCTCCCGTTCTTTATCCTGGGATGGATATCCGCCTGGATGATCCTCTCTGAGATCCTGGGTGAGAGGGATATGAGGAAGGGGGTTAGGGCCATGGTTATGAGTGAAACCGACAGGAAGGCCTGGAATGTGAAGCGGTCCATGAGGCCGTACCTGAGACCTGACTCAGAGAGTATGAATGAGAACTCACCTATCTGTGCAAGGACAACCCCTGTTAGCACCACAACCCTTGCTGAGAACCCCATGATGAAGCCCACGAAGCTGTTGAGGGCAAGCTTTATCATCATAACACCAATGAGTGCAAGGATGATGAGGGGCAGATGCCCGATAAAGAACCCCACATCAAGGAGCATTCCCAGGGATACGAAGAAGAAACTCAGAAAGACCTCCTGGAATGGCAGTATGGTCCCCTGGGCCCTGTGGGCGTAGTCTGTATTTGCAACGATGAGGCCTGCAAGGAAGGCGCCCAGTGCCGGTGATAACCCTGCACTCCCTGTGAGCCAGGTTACAGATGCACATACGAGTATCACGGTGAGGAGGAATATCTCCCTGCTCCTTGTGGCTGCAACGACATCAAAAAGCCTGGGGACGATCCACCTGGCAGAGAGGAAGGTCCCGGTGAGCACAGCTCCCCCTGTGAGCAGGGTGTGAAGGGGTGTCGAACCACCGGCCCCTGCAAGGAATGGTATGGTGAGTATCATGGGCACCGCAGCGATATCCTGGAATATGAGGATGGCCAGGGAGGCCTGGCCATGGGGTGTCTCTGTCTCATGGAGGTCCTGGAGGACCTTCAGTACAACCGCGGTACTGCTCAGGGCGATCAGAAAACCCATGAATACCGCCTTTCCAGGGTCCAATCCAAGTATCAGCGTGAGGAATGCCACTATCAGTACTGTGAGTCCTATCTGCAGTGTACCGCCAATGAGGGCAGTCTTTCTGAATTCACCGAACCTCTCAGGGGACATTTCGAGTCCAATGGTGAAGAGCAGGAGTATGACACCGAGTTCTGCGAGGCTCTCTATGCTGCCAGAGGATATGAGGCCAAGGACCGAGGGACCGGCTATGACCCCTGTTACAAAGAATCCCAGTATGGTTGGAAGTTTAGCCCGGTTCAGCACAATTAGGACAATCAGCGCAAGGCTGAATATGATGACTATCTCCCTGATTAGTGGAACCTCCATGATAACACCCTGTTTTATGACGATCCAATGCTCTTATCTATATAGTGTGCATTTAACCTATAAGTCTGATTAAAAGTTGGGGGGCCATGTGGACATCCTCATCCTCAACCAGTGAGTATTTAACCTGTAAGTCTTGATTGAAGGAGAAACGGGGATTTTGTTCTTAAATTACCCATCTTTGATGAGAGATTTTCTTTTTAGTGGTAATGCCATTTTAAAAAAAGAAATAAGGGTTTTTCACCCTTAAAATGGTAAACTCGCGTATATGCCCTTTATCACTGCGCTGGAAGTGTTCCAGTTGTTTACAATTCCAAGGCTGTTTCTTGAGCTCGTTGCATCTGCAGCGTACCATGTATCGCCAACAAGGAGCTGGGCCCACACATGACCGTAGGTGTTCCCTGATGTGAAGTTACAGGTACCATGAACGTACCTTGCAGGGATCCCTGAAGCCCTTGCAAGGGCCACAAGGAGGTGTGAATGGTCCACACAGTTGGCTGTCCTGTTCTGAAGTGTCCCCAGGGCACCGTACCTTGTGTTGTAGTAGAAGCTGTAGTTCACGTTGTCACGAACCCAGCAGAAGATGGCCGATGCCCTTGCAAATGTTGATGTGAGTCCACTGGTAATGCTGGCTGCGAGGGACCTTATCTTCTCGTTATCCACAGGACAGTTGGCCGATGATGCAAGGTACTTCCCTGTACTCTCGCCCATGTAGGGGTCGTTCTCTGGCCGGTTCTTCAGTGAGGACGCCAGCTTCGTTACGGTCACAGTATTTGGAAGTCTCCTGTTGTTGCTGTAGAAGCTCAGAATCCTTGAAACTGAGTATACAAGGCTCTCATACGAGATTCTACCTTTACCTGAACCTGCATAGTTTGGGGCTCTCTGGTTCCTTTCCATGAACCCCTGAACCACGGATGCGATCTTCAGGTACTCGTCCCTTTTTATGGTACCTGTAGCATCCCCTGCAGGGTTTGCTGCCTCACCGGCGTTAACCGGTGTTATAGGGGTGTTCTTCCCCAGATTTATCTGGTTGAGGCATTTAACCATTAGATGCAGGAACTGGGCTATACCAAGCCTCTGGTTTGACACCTGCACATACCCGGGTAGGCTCTGATTCTGGTCAATGTATATCTTCAGTGATTTTGCCGCGGAAAGTATCTGTTCCCTTGTGAACCCTGAGTTGCCACTGGCAGCATCGCTGCTGCCGGAATTGTTACTGGCAGGGGTGGATGACTTTACA
This sequence comes from Methanothermobacter sp. KEPCO 2, assembly GCF_041228365.1. Taxonomy (NCBI): domain Archaea; kingdom Methanobacteriati; phylum Methanobacteriota; class Methanobacteria; order Methanobacteriales; family Methanobacteriaceae; genus Methanothermobacter; species Methanothermobacter sp. KEPCO 2. The sequence goes on from NZ_CP166185.1 coordinate 431,245, forward strand.
GAATTCAGTGTGTCGAGTCTGATGTAATTTGGAAGGCGTTGATTTGTCACTTTAAAATTAATTGCCCTTGCAAATAGCCACACAAGAGATTGGAATCCTATCTTCTGGTCCCTGAAGCTGATGTATCCAGGCGCGCCTCCACTCTGGAGCACTCTGCCTGCAACTTCAAGGTAGTCCTTCAGGTAAATTGAGCCTTTGAGCACGGTTCCGGATGTTTCTGACGGTACCTGTACCTGGTTCACTGAGGGTGTCCTGTTGAGGACGTACTGTGATTCGAGCTGCAGGAACTGTGCCAGATTCACCTTCACATCCCCCACCTCCACCGTGAGGGGTAGACGCCTGTTCTTTGCAATGAAGGCATTGACACGGACTGCAGCGTCCTCAACATCGGCCCGTGAGACTGATGGGCCCGCTGCAGCGGCTGGAGTTTTACTCGTATTCTCCAGGCTGCCCCTGATCTCTGCCGCTGTGGAGTTCTTCTCCATAACTGTACTGCAGGTTTTCGGTGTCATGTTATCAGGAAGCAGTGCTTCTTCACCTTGTGTGTTCTGGGCATAGATCTCTCCGGTATTGAGTAACACCATGCATGCGAAGAGCACGCACAGGAGTTGCATACCACGGGATATACTATCGCCTCCAGATGCAGGAAGGAATCCTGCAGAGATATATCTTTCTTTCTGATTTTATTTATAGATTTTGATATGATTCTGAACGGTTTTCACGCCTTTCCAGTAAAAATAAAATTCAGCGACCTTTACAGACATATACGCCTTTAAGGAATCAATAAAATCAGTGGATCATCAGATAATGGTCCTTAAAACCTTTTGGTGTACCTTATCAATAAAATCAGTAGAAATAGGATGGCTCTTAAAACCTTTCGGCGTACCTTATCTCTGAGAATTCTATCTGGAACTCTGTACCACTGCCCGAGGTGTACTCAAGTGTCCCATCCAGCTGGCCTGTGAGGTTCCTCACAAGGAGCATGCCAAGGCTTCTGAGGTTATCAAGGCTGAAGTCAGGAGGTAGGCCCACGCCGTTGTCAGCAACCCTTAAGACGAACCGGTCACCCCTTCTTTTTAGGGAGACAAGGAGTTCACCATCTCCGTTGGGGAAGGCGTACTTGAAGGCATTTGTCACAAGTTCATTGACTATAAGACCCAGGGGCATTATGGTGTCAATGTTCAGTTTAACATCATCAAGATCGAATCTCACATCAACCCTCTGATCAGGCTTCTGGTAGGAGAACATGATGCTCCTCACAAGTCCCTCAATGTAGCCCCGCACATCTATATCAGAGAGGTTTTCTGATCTGTAGAGCTTCTCATGTATCATGGACATGCTCATCACCCTCCCCTGGCTGTCCTTGAGGGTACTCACAATCTGGGGGTCCTTTATGTAACTGCTCTGAAGGTTCAAAAGGCTTGATACAACCTGGAGGTTGTTCTTGACCCGGTGGTGTATTTCACGAAGCAGCAGTTCCTTCTCCTCAAGGGATTTCAGGAGTTTTTTCTGGTAGAATATCCGTTTGAGTGTGGATGCTGCCTCGGCCCCAATGGTCTCAAGGAGCTTAACCTCGTATTCATCGGGGTCACGACCGTTCCTGAACACGAAGAATCCCGGGAGGTCGTCCCCGTGTCTAATGGCAACTGCAACTATCCCATCATCCACGAAGACATTTTCAGCTGAGAGACCCTCAAGGATGCCCTTGAGGTCAGTGTCCTGGAATTCATAATCATTCCCCTCAGCAGGAACCGGCTTACCATCCTCCATGATGTAGGCCTGCCCCTCTTTAAGGGATAGGTGTTCGTGGGTGAGGCTGAAGACGTTCCTGAAGAGCTCCTCAGGGCTTTCACTGTGGTTTATAAGGGTTATAGCCTCATTGATGACCCTGAACTCGTGTAGCCTCATTCTGGTGAGTCTCTCAGATTCCCTCGACTCCTCTATCCTGTCCCTGAGCCTGAGTGTGTGGCGGAGGTCCTGGGCAACCAGGGAGTACCCGATTGAGTCGGCATCCTCCCTTATGAGTGATATGAAGAGCTTTACAGGTATCCTCCTCCCCCCTGAGGTGATGTAGTCAATTGTGACTGGCCTGTGGTGGTAGTCACCCTTTCCAGTGGCATTCTGCCTTATACACTCAAATTCTGCTTCAAGGACCTCATGGTGTTCAGGTGCAACCAGGGACCTCCAGTCATCTGCATATTCAACCCCAAGCTCCTTCATGGCCCTGTAGTTCAACCTGATAACCCTTCCCTGGGAATCCAGGAGAACAACAAGGTCCGTGACCTTATCTATTATGCTCTCCCCTGCGAGTGATGGGTTTATGGTGATGGGTGGGTAGTGGAGCAGGGCGTAGGCTATACCCCCTGTGGCCAGGAGGGATATTATGTGGCTGAGGGCCTGAATGCCGTGCACTCCAACAGAGGGAAGGAAGGAGTTGAGCACCCAGCATGCAATGAGGCTGAGGGAGGACGTCATGAATATTATGGTGGACATCTTCCTCTCACGGTAGGATGGGGCTGTCCTTGCGTGGTTCCATATTATGGACACAGCGGCTGCAAAGTACCCCACAAGGTAGATCTCAAAGAGCAGCCACCAGATCCCGTTCTTCTCAAGCTGTATGTTCCAGAGGCCACCATCGGACACTATTACGGGTGTTATGAGTGCAGTCTTGAGGAGGAGGTAGATGAAAAGGAAGGCTGGAATCAGGGTTATGAATGATGTGGCCTTATTTATCTTTTTCTCACCTGCAGAGAGCACCAGAGCGAAGTTGAGAAAGATTGCAGGCATCAGGATACGGGCAACCCCTGAGAGGATGTACATCAGGAGCGCCTGTTCCACTGAGGATGCCATGTAGAAGATTGATAGTGTGAGGGCCCACCAGGCCATGGCAAGGGCTATTAAAAGGAAGCTCCACTCCAGGTTGCCCCGGTTTCTCTTCAGAGGGTAGGCCCCCATTATGAGGTAGGATACAAATGCCAGTACAGAGAGGGTGCTGTAGATGTTCATCCTCCACACATCTTCAAGGCTTGTACATAAAATGAGGTGGTATATGGGTATATAAAGGTACCTCTAAATATATCTTTACGGTTTTTAGGTGGAGGAATACGATGTCATTCTATGAGTCTCTGGTGAATTTTCTGCTGAATTCACTGATAGGAAGGATACTTAGATCAATCATGGTCATTTTAAATCACGTTATACCAAAAAGAGACGATCAGATACTGTTTGAAAGCATACCCAGTATCTCAGACAATCCCGCCCAGCTTTACAGGTATATGAAAACACGCAATGAGAACTACAGAATGATATGGGTTGTTGATGAACCAGAAGATGGGTTTGATGCCCCACAGTATGTGAGAAACACCATTCCAGAGTTCTGGCAGTTCCTGAGATCAAGGTACATTGTTACCTCACACGGCTACCACCTCATGATAAGGTCAGAAAATCAGGTCTACGTTAACCTCTGGCATGGCATGCCAATTAAGGCAATGGGTTATGCTGAAACGGATCCCTCGATACTCCTGGATGGGGTGACTGATGAGAATTACTATCTAATCGCGACTTCGACGATTATGAAGAATGCTCTGGCGGCTTGTTTCAATCAGGATGCCCGCCGTATACACATAACGGGTCAGCCAAGAAATGATAAACTCTTCAGAACACTCTCAAAGTCTCCATGGGATGATTTCAGAAAAGTGATCCTCTACACACCCACCTACAGGGATGGGGGTGAGGATGCATCAATATTCTCCCTGGAGGATTATGCCGAGGATAGGCTCAGGGAATTCCTCAGAGAACATGATGCAGTTTTCCTGGTGAAACTCCACCCTCTTGATAATGGATTTCGAGCCGATGAGGCGGGAAATATTCAGGTCCTTGATCCAGCCACGGACATCTATGATATTCTGGGTGGGGTTGATGTTCTGGTGACTGATTATTCTTCGGTTTATTTTGATTTTCTTCTGCTTGATAGGCCCATTGTATTTGCTGTTCCTGACCTTGAGGAGTACCGCAGGACGAGGGGTTTTGTGCTTGAGCCCTTTGAGTTCTGGACCCCCGGTCCGAAGGTAAGGACTTTCAGTGAATTCCTGGCTGAACTTGAAAGGTGCATCAGTGATGAGAACTACTACCGTGATGAGCGCAGGATGATAAATGAACTGGTGAACCAGTACCAGGATGACCGCTCATCAGAGAGGGTCTACAAACTGGTATGGGGTGATTGAATGAGGATAGGAATCATAATCCCTTCACTGGATGACAGCGGAGCGGCCAGAGCAGCTTCCAACCTGTCTCACCTCCTCTCAGAGCGTCATGAAGTGCACATAATCACTGTGTACAGACATGAGCCCCTCCAGAATTGGAGTGGAGACTTCCATGTTCTGGATGTTCCAGCAGCTTCACAGGAGCATGGCATCATCACTAGGGCGGGTCTTTTCATAAACAGGTTGAGGGCTCTGAGAAGAATCAAATCTGAACTTGAACTTGACGTCTCCATATCCATCTCAGAGGCCCTGGGCATCCAGAACATACTCACAGCAACAGCTGACAGACCCATTGTTAACCACCATACCGTGCTTTCAAGAAATGAAAACCTTGCTGACATATATGGGAGGATCGTGAAGACCATGGTGAGGATTATCTACCCACGCGCTGAGGGAATTGTCTGCGTTTCAGAGGAATCTGCTTGTGATCTCACAGATCATTATGGAATAAATCCTGATCTTATATCAGTCATACCAAACTCTGTACCTGTCTGTGAATTGGCGGATAGGATGAGCATGCCAGAGGGATGGGATGATGTTTTCAGAGACCCTGTTATTGTAACAGCAGGAAGGTTAACTTATGCCAAGGGGCAATGGCATCTTCTCAGGGTTTTTTCAGAGCTTAAAAAAACAATGCCCCAGCTTAAACTGATGATACTCGGTGATGGGGAACTCCGGGGGTATCTTCATAGGCTGGCACGGGGTCTCGGTCTTGAAACGTTCACAGGTGGCCAGCCGGATGATTATGATGTTTATTTCATGGGATTTCAGAGGGATCCCTATGGATTCATTGGACACTCAGATCTTTTTGTGCTGCCCTCATTGAGGGAGGCTCTTCCGATGGCCCTAATTGAAGCAATGGCTCTGGGTGTGCCTGTTGCAAGCGCGGATTGTGGCGGACCAAGGGAAATACTGGCCCCTAATTCAGATCCTTTATTCAAAACAGATAATACGGAATTTGCAGATTACGGCGTTTTGCTCCCTTCATTTGACGGTAGAAAAAGGGGTGTTCATGATAAACTTTCCAGGGAGGAGAATGTATGGGTTGAAACTATCAGCAGATTGTTATCTGATAGAGATATCCTTGATTTTTACTCTGGAAGGGCGCGAAAGAGGTCTATGGATTTCAGTTCAGGGTCTGTAAAGGAAAGATGGTTCAGTTTCCTTGATAAGATTGTCTGAGTTCCTCAATCAGCGGCTTCCACCTGTTTCCTATAACATCCACGGATCTTGTTTTTATTATGTAATCCTTGAGGTTCTCACCCCACGCAGAACCTATTGAGGGGTCCTTTGTGAATTCTCTCAGCCTCTGGACCATGTAATCTTCGTCATCTGCTATTATGCCATGAACACCGTCCTCAAGTTCCTCGTATTCGCCCCTGAACTTTGCAATGGGAACTCCAAGGTACCCTGCTTCAAGGATGGCGTACCCGAGTTCACTCATTTCATATCCCAGAATCATGATGTCAGCTGATTTCAGGTAGCAGAGAAAATCATCACGGTAACCCATGAATTTCACATTATCTGTGTCGTATCCGCGGGCATCGCCAAATACGAGGAGCCTCAATCTTTTTGATGTCTTTCTGTTAACCTTTTCAACAATTTCCACCAGCCTGGGGATGCTGCTGACCTTGGATCCGCCTATACTTACATATGTAACTGCTGTTAAGCAATTTTTTCCAATTTCCTGACATTTGGAAACCTTTTCATCAATCTCATGTGTGATGAGTGCGTTGTGAATAACAATAGCATCCAGATGGTTCATTTTCCTTGTTATCTCTGAAACAGTTGTTATTCTGCCCCTGTAAACTATGCGTATAAATATGAGCATGTGGAGCGCCCAGTTTAGCAGCCGGAGGATATAGTGGAGGTTGCCAATGGGGTCCATTCTGAGTGCAGTTAGGGCCTCATTGATGACCCATCCATGCACGGTTAGCACAGCCGGGACGCCGCTTTTGCGGATCTTAAGAAGACCCCCTACCTTGAGCGGACCATGGACGTGGATGATGTCATAGCCCTTGAGATCAGTTCTATCAAGTTCTGATGCATAGAAGGTTTCAACTTCAGCCCCCAGGTATCTGTAGACCACTTCCTGGGATTTAACAGCCCTCAGAACACCACCCCTTGTGGAGGGGTCAAAGGGTATTATCATTGCAATCTTCATATACTCCCTCAGTCAAAGATTTTTATAGGTGAATCAGTCAACGCATCTAACTGTATTTTAGATAACTGTATTTATTGATATGATCAGGTAAATCATGTTATTTATTCTGAGAATGCAGGAGGATAGTATGGTGACACCCTTACTTAAGATCATAAATTTAATGATACCGAAAGATAAAAGAATGATCGTGTTTGACAGTGCACCTGATTTTTCAGGTAACAGCATGGCCCTCTTTGATTTTATAAAGGAAACTGAGGATAAAGAGTGTGTATGGATCGTTGATGAACCTGCAGACGTCCCTCATGTAAAACAGGAAAAGCGTCACTCATTGAGGGCACTCTTTAGAATACTCAGGGCAGGGACTATAGTATCAACACATGGGAGGATGGCTGAGATACGTGTTTCACGGCAGAGGTATGTCAATCTCTGGCATGGCATGCCACTCAAGGCCATGGCCTACACCGAAACCAATGGAAGGGAGTTCAAACCCCCGGTCAGTTTTGATGATGAGAATTACTATCTAATCGCGACTTCGACGATTATGAAGAATGCTCTGGCGGCTTGTTTCAACCAGGACGCCCGCCGTATACACATAACGGGCCAGCCAAGAAATGATAAACTCTTCAGGTCGGGAAGACTTTCAGAGATCCTGGCTGTGAACCCGGATTCCTACAGAACCATCATCCTCTTTGCACCGACATTCAGATCATCGGAATTCATAGACGACGGCAATTTAATATCCCATCATCTCAATTTTCATGATTTTGATGCGGATAAATTTTCAAGATTCCTCCAGGAAAACGATATACTTTTTCTGGTGAAGTTTCACCCCCTCGAGGAGGATGAGGCCAGAAAGTTCTTCAAAAAGATGGATAATGTTCTGCTTATAGAAAGCGATGAACTTGCGCGAAGACATGCTGATCTCTATGATATTCTGGGTGGGGTTGATGTTCTGGTGACTGATTATTCTTCGGTTTATTTTGATTTTCTTCTCCTTGATAGGCCCATTGTATTTGCTGTTCCTGACCTTGAGGAGTACCGCAGGACAAGGGGTTTTGTGCTTGAGCCCTTTGAGTTCTGGACCCCCGGTCCAAAGGTCAGGACTTTCAGTGAATTCCTGGCTGAACTTGAAAGGTGCATCAGTGATGAGAACTACTACCGTGATGAACGCAGGATGATAAATGAACTGGTGAACCAGTACCAGGATGACCGCTCATCAGAGAGGGTCTACAAACTGGTATGGGGCGAGGATTGATAATTACTATAACTAAAACTTTGATTGATATGGAGGATGTTGTGACTGTTTTGCGGGGCGAGGATTGATAATTACTATAACTAAAATATTTTTTCTTGTAATTCATCTGGTGTTACCAGAGGTTGTGTTTTTTGATTCCGTAGATTCTGATGCTGAGGACTATGGTTTCTGTTATTATAACGAGACCTGCGACCAGGTAGATGTTTATGAAGGGGGATATTGCAAGGAGCATCAGGAGGTGTGCTACTGATCCTATCATGACGCTGCCGTTGGCGTACCTCTGCTGCCCCAGTACCGCGAGGAATGGGTAACCCAGGAGAATTGAGGGTATCACCACCATGAGGGCCACGGCAAGGAGCCTGAGGACATTGACGCTTGGCATGTACTGGGCTCCGAAGAGTATTCCTATTATGGTTGGGGCGAAGATAATTATACCTGCGCATAGTATGGTATTCAGGATAAGGGAATACCTGAGCACCCTGCGGTGGAATATCTTGTTGCGTGTCTTGGCCATGTAGGGGTATGTCACCTGCATAAGGGGACTGTAAAGACCCTGGGCTGCAACGTACAGTTTCTCAGCTGCAGAATAATAACCCACAGCCGTGTTACCTGCAAACAGTCCAAGAAAGAACGAATTGCTGCTAGTGTAAACAGAAACAGATACCCTTGAGAGGAAGAACTGGGTGCTGTCCCTGAAGGCCTCATACACAGTCCTCCATGGAGGTAAATGGAATTTGACATTGAACCTTGTCCTTATGATCCACTGGGAAATCACCCCCGCAGTGATTGTGCCGAGGGCCTGAAAGAGGGGTACATAGAGATAATCCGAGGATTTCTTTATGAAAAGGAAGATGGCGGCGACAAATATAACGTTGGTGAGGACATTGAGGAGGGTTATGTACTTCATCCTTTCCATGCCCTGATAGAACCAGGTGGGTGATATAACGTTCCCCACTACAAGTCCGAATGCGAAGATGAATATGGGCCACGTGGCCGTGAACCGGGGGATCATGAATACAAGGGCAAGGAGTATGGAGAAACTGATAACTGCAAGGACACCCTTGATTATCATGACTGAACTGAATATCTCAGATATGCGCTCGGGGTCGTCCCGGTTCATGGATATTTCACGGACAGCAGAGAGGTTAAAGCCGTAATCGGTTAGTATCAGGAAGTAGGTGTTGAATGCAATGGCGAAGTTAACAAGACCATAATTATAGACACCCAGGACCCTTGTGAGGTAGGGAAGTGTGATGAAGGGCAGTATGTACACAAGGACCTGGAGGGTTGAAAGTGAGAGAAAGTTCTCAGCCAGGACCCGGTATTCCTCTGATTTAAGAGCCCTGATAAGATCCCTGAATCTCATATTCCCTGCACACCCACGTCCTCCGTTTTCATAAAGGATCCTTTTTAGAACTCCATGCCTCTAAAGATTCTATCCTGAAACTCCCTTATGTAGATGTTGACTTTTTCAGGTTCATCCATGGTCCTGTGGACCATTTCAAGCACTGGAAGGTCAATATCATCTGTAAGTTCCCTTATGGCCTTTATTGAACGGAGGCTCTCGATGGTTATGGTTGAATCCTCACTGAGCCTCATCTTCTTACCCAGCATCAAGCCCAGGGTTCTGTTACGGCTCTTATCGGTTGATGCTGTTAGCAGAAAATCTCCGAATCCACAGAACCTGTCATGAAGTTCGCCGTAACCCATCTCATTGAGTATATGGGTCATCTCCCTGAAGCATAGTGTTAGAAGAGAGTACCTGTGATTTTCACCGGTTATCTGCCCATCAAGTATTCCCATGGCAACGGCGTACACGTTCTTGAGTATCCCGCAGAACTCAACACCCTCAATGTTTTCTGAGTGATCGAGGATGATGCCGGGGGCCCTGAGAAGCCCTGAAATCTCATCTGCGTAGCTGGCGTCGGCCCCAATGGTTATGCCTGATGTTATGCCTCTTATGAGTTCATCTGCGAAGTTGGGTCCTGATATGCTGAAGACTGTGGCGGACCCGGTCTCTTCCCGGATGACGGAGGACATTGGTTTCAGGCTGGGATGTTCTATTCCTTTTATGCAGGATACGATCTTTTTATCCTCCAGATTGGACTCGAGGGATCTCAGTATTTTTCGGAGGTTGCCTGAGGGCACCGCCAGGAATACGTATTCGGATTCGTCTATAATTTCATTTCTGTCCATGAGGACTGCTTCTATGTTCTCCCTGAGTTTTACTCCTGGATGGTATGCTGTGTTTTCATGTTTTTTGTTTATGGTCTCAGCGATCTGGGGTCTGCGTGCCATTAAATGGACTTTCTCGGTGTTTATAGCTAGGACCTGTGATATGGCTGTTCCAAAGCTTCCTGCTCCTATAACTGTGACCTTCATCTGTGGGTCTCCCTGAAGTATCTTTTTGCCTCTTTGAGATCCTCCGGGAAGTCAACCTCCACGCAGAACCTTTCTCCGATGTTGAGGGGTTTGAATTTTTCACCCCTTTCGATCAGTATTTCAACGCCCCTTTCGAAGTAGTCCTGGTCATCGCATTCCTTTAGGGCTTGAATGAACTGTGGCAGGGTGTTCCGGCCAATTCTGTTGATTCCCACGGCTTCACCCAGGGGGTTGCTGACGGTTTTGGAGAGTTCTTTTATGAATCCTCCATTGTTGAGGCTGTATTTGACCTCTTCTTCTCCGACTTTTTTGTTGTCAACGCATATGAGGTTTTTATATGGGGTTTCCATGATCATCTGCAGTATCTGGGGGTCGAAGACCACGTCTCCGTTCATCCAGATTACGTCGTCGTCTATGCCGTTCAGTCCGATGAGGAGGCTTTTGGATGTGTTTGTTTCTGCGTAGCGGTGGTTGTAGATGAATTCGAGGTCGGGGTATTGTTCCTCTAGGAGATGGCCCTTGTATCCGAGGACTACTCTGATGTTTTCCAGTTCGGTTATCTTTGTGATGTTCTCTATCTGCTGGTCGATTATTGTCTTACCATTGGCCAGTTCAACGAGTGCCTTTGGGATTCCATGACCCAGTCTGCTCCCAACACCCGCAGCAAGAATAACAACCCTAATAAAAATCACCTTTCAGAAATCTTTAAATGAAGAATAACTTAAACCCATTTTATGTTGCATACTATTTAACTGTATTGTGATGGTTATCTGTTAGTCATCTCTGCTTCAGTAGGAGGCTTTAATCTTGAAGATACTTCATGTTACACCATACTTTAAGCCATCATGGGAGGCGGGTGGTCCTCCACGTTCAGCTTATGATCTAGCATCAAGGCAGGTTGCAGCGGGTCATGATGTCACGGTTTACACAACAGATGGATTCAAGAGACGTCTTTCCGTAGCGACAGATGTACCTGTTGATGTTGATGGTATAAGGACATACTATTTCAGGAATCTATCCCTGTACCTTGCTGGAAATATGAACCTTCCCCTTCCCCTTAAGCTACCACTCACCGCCAGAAGGGAGATTGATAGCTTTGATATTGTACATATACATGAGCATAGAACATTTCTTGCTGTGGCTGTATCGACGCTGGCAGCGAATAGGAATGTCCCATACGTCGTTCAGCCCCATGGATCAGTGCCTACCATGTCAAGAGGAACACTTAAACGATTATTTGATTTAATAGCAGGTAACAGGGTAATGTACGGGGCTTCCAGAATCATAGCAACATCAGATATAGAATCGAAATTTTACCGCCAGGTTTACCCTAAACTGAAACCTGAATCCATTATAAAAATACCCAACCCTGTGGAGATACCTAAGAAACCATTGAAGGGGGCTTTTAGAGAAAAATGGGGACTTGAGGATAGGAAAATCATACTCTATTTGGGAAGGATTCATGAGAGGAAGGGACTTCAAATGCTCCTGAGGGCATTCAGTGAGATCAATGAGGGTTCTGTTCTTGTGATAACAGGACCAGATGACCACTACGAGAGGAGGTTGATGAAACTTATAGGAGAACTTGGACTTGAGGAAAGAGTAATTCTCACAGGGCCACTTTATGGCACGGACAAATTTGAGGTCTACACTGATGCTGACGTATTTGTACTTCCATCATCTTCAGAATATGAATCCTTTGGGAACGCTGCAGCAGAAGCAATAGCTTGCGGTACCCCAGCAGTTGTAACGTCCCGATGCGGGATCTCTGAATGGATGGATGAACATGATGGCATTATTACAGAACCATCAGTGAAAGGCCTGCGAAGGGGTATAAGAAACGTCTTAGAAAAAAGAAATCTTTTTGATCCATCAGCAAAAAAATTTGACCCTGAATTAATATCAGCGGTGTTTGAGGATGTTTATCGGCAAGTGGCCGATCATAAGTAGTATGCTGTGATATCTGGCAAATGGGCACTAAGTTAAAAACAATAGACAGGTTGTAATTAATGTCAGGCGACAGAAAGATTATTGCAGCGTTACGGCTGTGGCAATATAAGCTCTAATTCTTTTTGAAATTCAGAGCAGTATAGGGATATACTACTTGAACATCTTCCTCTATGTTAACAACGCAATGAAGATGGCCCACCTTGGACTCAGTGATGTACCTTACCTTCCACCGTTCCTCCCGGCTGTAATCTCCATATTTTTCAGGCCGGGATTTGCTGGTGAGAAGGTTGTGTTTGCAGTTGTATCTGCATTCTACGTCGCCGCAGTCATTGGAATGCACCTCCTCCTGAGGATCAGATTCAGTGAACTGGAGAGCCCTGCAGGAAGCATTTACTTCGCATCCTTCATTGTGTTGTTTTATCCTGGGCTGCCACAGGGGCCCTGGATGTGCCCTCAATAGCACTCTCCATATGGGCGGTCTAACCTGGCCCTTCTTGGAAGGAGACGCGACAGCCGCTTCTACTATCCTGCATTTCCGGTTGCAATGGCGGCATTCCTCACAAGGTACACTGCGGGGCTCATGATCATTCCCCTGGCCCTCATAATATTCACGGATCCCCACATGAGGTCAAAGTTATCTGACACTGTGAAGGGAATCGCACTGGGCCTCCTACTGTATCTCCCATTCGGATACTTCTTCTACAGAAACATTAAAACACCCTTCCCATTTATAAAACAGTTCACGGGTACTGCAACGGGATCAGCAACGTCAATAAACCCAGGATACAGTGTTGACAGCCTCTAGAGCCCTGATTACTATATATTCAACACAGAACGAACACAACTACCAGCTGGATACAGGGTTATATATTCCAGAGGTGGAATTGCAATCGCAGAGAAGATCAGACCCTGAGTGTGGTAGGTTTGTTCTTCCAGGGATTAAATCTTTAGGTGTAATAAAGGGGGATGTGGACCCATCCATTTCCTTATTCTTATTTCAGGTGGGTCACGGGTCACAGAGCCCACTGGCTGACCATCTCTTCAAGTATTTATATGACGTGGATCAATATTAGTTCAGATTTGACGTGGACACAGACTTATTCTGATATGGAATCATTCATTAAAAGGAGTGATGCTGATATGGAGACTCAGAGGATACTCGTAACCGGCGGCGCCGGATTCATAGGTACAAACCTTGTCAACGAACTCAGAGAAAGGGGCCACGAGGTCCTGGCGGTTGACCTCATGCACACCGAACGTGAGGACTACATGAGGGCCGATGTAAGGGAGTACAGGCAGGTTGAAAGGATATTTGAGGACGATAAATTTGACTACGTGTACCACCTGGCGGCTGAGTACGGAAGGTGGAACGGTGAGGACTACTATGAGAACCTGTGGAAGACCAACGTCATAGGTACAAAGCACATGCTGAGGATGCAGGAGAAACTGGGCTTCAGGATGATCTTCTTCTCCTCTGCAGAGGTCTACGGCGACTACAGTGGTGTCATGAGTGAGGATGTGATGGTCAAAAACCCCATAAGTGACACCTACCAGATGAACGACTACGCCATCACCAAGTGGGCCGGTGAACTCATGTGCATGAACTCGGCCACAATGTTCGGTACAGAGACAGTCCGTGTCAGGCCGGTGAACTGCTACGGCCCCCATGAGAAGTATTCACCCTACAAGGGATTCATACCCATATTCATCTACCATGCCCTCCACAGGAAGCCCTATACGGTCTACAAGGGACACAAGAGAATAATAGACTATGTGGAGGACTCTGTGAGGACATTTGCAAATATAGTGGACAACTTCATACCCGGTGAGGTCTACAATGTGGGTGGACGCAGGGAATGGGAACACGACATAAAGGAGTACTCAGACATGGTCCTTGAGGCCGTGGGTATAGATGACTCAATAGTCACCTACAGGGAGTCAGAACCATTCACCACAAAGGTCAAGACAATGGACTTCTCAAAGGCTGAGAGGGACCTCAAACACGACCCACAGGTCCCGCCTGAGGAGGGTATAAGGCGAACCGTTGAATGGATGAAATGGTACTACAGGATAGAGGACTGAAGATGAGGATAGCTGCTGTGATCCCTGCCTTCAATGAGGAGGTCGCCATAGGTTCAGTGGCGCTCCTCACAGGGGAGCATGTGGATGAGGTTATAGTGGTTGATGATGGGTCCAGTGACAGGACCGCACATGTGGCCGAGATGGCGGGGGCGAGGGTGATAAGGCACCATAAGAATATGGGTAAGGGCGCGGCCCTCAAGACAGGTTTTGAGGCTGCAGATGCAGACGTGGTGGTCACCCTTGACGCTGACGGCCAGCACAACCCCGCTGAGATACCGAAACTCGTGGAGCCCATACTGCGGGGTGAGGCTGATGTTGTAAACGGAAGCCGCTACCTGCACGGGAGGGACGAGAACACTCCAAGATACAGGAGGGTGGGCCAGAGGATACTTGACAGGGCCACCAACCTCGCAACCGGCCTTGAAATAACCGACACACAGAGCGGTTTCAGGGCCTTCTCAGCAGAAAGCATACCCCACTTCAAATTCAGGGACCCCGGCTTTGTGGTTGAGAGTGAGATGCTCTCAGATGCAGCCGAGGCGGGTCTCAGGATAGTGGAGGTGGAGGTTGGTGTTAGGTACGATGTTGACGGGTCCACCAGGAACCCCATAAGCCACGGTGTCTCGGTGCTCTTAAGGATCATAGGGGACATTGAACTCAAAAGGCCCCTCTACTACTTCACCCTCCCCGGCCTCTTGATAGGCATCACAGGCGCGGTGCTGGCGCTTATATTCATAAGGGACTACATAACCGGTGTGAGCGTGAATATGGGCCCGACAATCGTGGCGGTCATGCTCACACTCTTTGGCACATTCTTCATGTTCACAGGCATTATACTTGACTCTGTGAGGAGGATGATCCTCCACTACAGATGACCAAAATGGAAGGTGATTCTTATGGATGAATTCAGGGCTTATGATGGTAAATGTGTACTTGTAACCGGTGGAGCCGGCTGTGTCGGAAGCAACCTCTCACGGCACCTTGCAGAGAATGGGGCAAGGGTTATCATACTGGATAACCTCTCATCAAGTTACGAGTGGAACATACCCGGACATGAGAACATAGAGTTTGTGAGGGGTGACATACTGGACGATGAGGTCCTCAAACGCGTATTCAAGGAGAGGCCTGAGTACGTCTTCCACCTGGCGGCACACTTCGCCAACCAGAACAGTGTGGACAACCCTGAGAAGGACCTCCTGGTGAACGGTCTTGGAATACTCAAGGTACTGGAGTATGCGCAGCTCGTGGGCGTCGAAAGGTTCGTATATTCATCATCAGGCTGCGGTGTCTATGGACTGGACTCAAAGATACCCTTCGAGGAACATGACATCTCAATATCACTGCACACACCATACCAGGTCACGAAACTCCTGGGGGAACTTTACACCAACTACTTCCACAACCTCTATGACATGCCCATAGTCAATGCAAGGTTCTTCAACGTCTTTGGCCCCGGTGAGGTGCCAGGAAAGTACCGGAACGTCATACCAAACTTCTTCTACTGGGCCATGAATCAGCAGCCACTCCCAATTACAGGTGACGGTTCAGAGACAAGGGACTGGACCTTCGTTGAGGATATCGTGAGTGGACTCATGGCCATGGGTGTGAGAAAGGATGCCATAGGTGAGGCGATAAACCTTGGATCAGGCAGGGAGCACAGGGTCATTGAGATGGCCACCATAATAAATGAACTGACAGAGAACCCTGCAGGTGTTGTCTACAGGCCCCGAAGGGACTGGGATGCCAAGACAAGGCTGCTATCATCAATAGAGAAGGCCAGGAGGCTCCTGGACTATGAGCCAAAGGTTTCCTTCAGGGAGGGGCTTGAGAGGACCCATGAGTGGTTCAGGGAAAACTGGGAACTCATAAAGAAGAGCGCCGAATTCTAGAACCATCCCATCCACCGGACTGATCACCTATGAGGATACTCGTTGTACAGGAATCTGACTGGATAGAGAGGAATCCCCACCAGCAGCACCACCTCTTTGACAGGTTATCTGCCAGGGGCCATGAGGTGAGGGTCATAGATTACCCCATCGACTGGAGGAAGGACGACTCAGGGGGGGTATGGAACCCCAGAATGGTCTACAGGGGAGTCCATAAGGTCAGGGAGGATGCAGGTGTGGACGTTATAAGGCCGGGGCACCTGAAGTTCCCTGTACTTGACTACCTCTCAATACCATTCACCCATGGGAGGGAAATAAGGAGACAGATCAGGGAATTCAAGCCGGACGTCATTGTGGGATTCGGCCTTATAAACTCATACCTGGCTTCTGCGGAGGCAAAGAGGAGGGGGATACCCTTTGTCTATTACCTCATAGATGTCCTCTACACCCTCATACCTGAGAGGGCCTTTCAGGGAGTGGGAAGGCTTCTCATGAGGAAGACGATTGAGAACTCCAGCATGGTCCTCACCATAAACAGGAAACTGGACCAGCTTGCAGTTGAACTTGGCGCCGGGAGGACAGCGGTGATAGACGCGGGAATAGACCTTTCCGAGTTCGACCCTGAACTCGACGGTTCCCAGATAAGGGAGAGGTATGGTGTTGAGGATTCAGACATCCTCCTCTTCTTTATGGGATTCCTCTACACCTTCTCAGGGCTCAGGGAGCTTGCGGCTGCAATGGCAGAGAAACGTGAGGAGTACCCCAACGTTAAGCTCATGGTGGTGGGGGATGGCGATGCCTACGCTGACCTTGAGAGGATAAGGGATGAGAACAACCTTGAAAGCCTCATACTCACAGGCAGACAGCCCTATACAGAGATACCATGCTTCGTTGCAGCCTCTGACATCTGCATACTGCCAGCATACATTGATGAGGAGATAATGCAGGACATAGTGCCCATAAAACTCTATGAGTACCTTGCAATGGCAAAACCTGTGATAGCCACAAGGCTCCCAGGTATCTTCATGGAGTTCGGTGAGGGTAACGGCATACACTACATCGAGAGGCCAGAGGAAACCCTTGAGGTTGCCGTGAAACTGGCAGACAGACTCCATGAGGAGGGAATGAAGGGCAGAAGATTTGTTGAATCCAACGACTGGGAGACCATAACAGACAGGTTCGAGGAGACACTGAAGAGACTTGTGGAAAATGGTGGTTGAATGAGGATAGTCACCGTTATACCCGCATTCAATGAGGAGAGAACCGTGGAGTCGGTTGTGAGGGGGGCCCTTGAACATGGGGATGTTATAGTGGTGGACGATGGGAGCACGGATCAGACAGGGAAACTTGCAGAGATGGCAGGTGCAAGGGTGGTGAGACACCCTGAAAACAGGGGTAAGGGAGCGGCCCTCAAAACAGGTATAAGCGAGGCACTGAGGGGTTCCTGTGATGTTATCGTCTTCATGGACGCTGATGGACAGCATGACCCATCACTGATACCGCGCCTTGCAGGGGCGGTTAATGGTGGTGACTTCATAATCGGCTCAAGGTTCATAGAGAGCAACCATGATAACATGCCCCTCCACAGACAGCTGTCAAACAGGATAACAACGTGGATACTGAGGCTTGCAACCGGTTACAGTATAACCGACAGTCAGAGCGGTTTCAGGGCAATTTCAGCCGAATACGCCCACCTGATAGTGGACATACCCTACGATGACTATGTATATGAATCCGAGGCGATATGTGAAACATCAAGGCACCGCCTCAGAATAGCCGAGGTCCCGGTAACATGCAAGTATGGTGATGAGAAGTCATACATCGGTGCTGCTGACGTGGTACAGTACATAAGATTCGTTATAAGACTTTTCCTCAGGAGATTATCGGCGACAGGGACCTGATCTGGACAAAGGACTGTATAAAGGGGCATGGGATGGTTCCATGAAAAAAATTTACTTCTTTATACTCAGTGTGCTTCTCATTCTGGCCCTCATAGTATGGATGGGTCCCCTGAGGGTCCTGAGGGCAGTCTGCATGGCAGACTGGAGAATCATAGCACTGGCATTTCTCATTCACCTTGCCGTTGTGGCTGTGAGGGGGCTCAGGTGGGGTTTTCTGATAGATCAGCCCTGGAAGATTGGAACAAACTTCACTGTGAAGTCCATAGGCCTCTTTGCAGGTAACCTCAGTCCCATGAGGAGTGCCGGGGAGGTCATGAATGCGGTTGCAGGCAAGAAACTGAATGGTATAGACCTATCTGAGGGTCTCTCTGCCGGTTTAACAGAGAGGTTCTTTGACCTGGGAATAGGAGGATTCCTCTTATTTGGCGCCGCAGTATTCGTGCCGAAAATAAGAATAATAGCCCTCTTTGGCGCATGTCTCTCGGCCATCATAGCCTACATGATATACCTTGTCAACTGGAGGGAGGAGAAGAGCCTGAGGATCTACCATAGAATACACAGGGTCATTGAAAGACTTCCGGTCTCGGAGGAAACCCTGGAAAACCTTTACACCAGGCTCACCTCAGGTATAAGGGATATGATCGGTTATACAAGGTCCTACTCCAGCTTCGGGGCACTTGGAGTTGTATTTGGCCTCTCGTTTCTATCATGGCTCATGGAGTGCCTGAGGCTGTACCTTGTTTTCCTGTCATTCGGTGCTGAGATAGCATTCTCAGCGGTTGTCATGATATTCCTTCTTGCAAACCTCATAGGGATACTATCAGCCCTCCCGGGGGGTATGGGTTCAATGGAGGTTTCAATGGCGGGACTCTTTGTTTTATTTGGTGTTCCAGGTTTCCTTGCGGGCAGCATAGCCATCGTGGATCGCCTCATATCCTTCTGGTCGGTCACTGCACTGGGGGCTATACTCTCATCATACTACGCAGGGGACATACTCGATGAGGTCAGGTCATACATACTTGATATTAAAACATGAACACTGCACGCCCTTAGGGGTTTTGGTGGCATGTAAGAACTATGATGAATATCAAATGAACGCTGCACAGTTCTTCTCTGAACAAAAACATGAAGAAGGTATCAGCCCCTGATTATTGACCTGATTATGGCCCTGTCCATGTGGTCGAGGGCCCCTGTTAAGAAAATTCCAGCCACATAAACCGCCAGGGCAAGGGTGGCCCTCATTATAATGTTCACAGGGGCCATTAGTATCACTGCAGAGGCCGCGCCCGGAATAAGAATTCGCCAGCCCTCCATGATATCCTTCCAGGATAGCCCGTAATCCGTATCCCTTAAAGCCCTCATGAAGAGGACCATCATCAGAAATTCTGTCATCACCGTTGCAGCGCTTGCCCCCAGAAAATCAAATCTGGAGATAAGTATAAGGTTAACGGTTACATTGAAGATCGCCCCAGCACCTGTGACACGGGTAACCGTTGTCTGTCTTTCGGTTGAGCCCAGAAGGTTTGAGGTTATCCCGTTTAGAAACATGAATGCAGTTGCGGTTATGAGGATCCGCAGAGCAGGGGCAGAACTGAGGTACTTCGATGAGAAGATCAGTTCTATCAGGGGCTCGGCAAGGACGAATACCATCAATATTATAATGACCGCCAGTATCATGAGGTACTTCACGGATCTCCTGTAGGTGAATTTCAGGGAATCTGAGCTCTCAACATGGAACCTGGACATAATGGGGAAGACTGCCAGCAAGTATACAGTGTAGAGCGAGCTTATGACTGTAAGAAGCCTGTAGGGTGCACTGTAGAGACCAACGGAAACATCACCCTTCATGAGTGAGAGCATGACAGAGTCTATCCAGAAATAGATGAGGAAAAAAACGCTGGTCACGCCGAAAGGCAGTCCATTAACGATCAATTCCCGGCTGAAAGCCAGACCTGGCCTGAAAAACCTCCTTGTGAATATGAAAACAGAGTAGCTAACTGAGAGAACCGCTGCAACGAGGTAGGCGATGGCCACATGTATAACACTTCCGCCCAGCCAGATCACGGTGAGCACTCCGACAAGAATGAATAAACTGTTGAGGATGTTCCAGATCGTCTGGTACTCCATCCGCTGGAAGCCCTGGAACATGCTGTTGAAGAATGCGCTGAATGAGTTAACCAGCATGTACCCTCCTATGAACATTACAACTGCAGCAGCAGTGCCCCTGTAGATACCTGTTAGCGGTAGGAGGATTATCATAACAAGAACCATCAATGAAAGGAGCAGTCTGTTACCAAGCCCCGCCGATGCAAGCTCCATGGCACCAGCAGGGTCCCTTGCAATCTCCCTTGTAATGTAGGTCCCCATCCCGAGGTCAGCCAGTATGCTGAATATGCCTGTGAGGGCAAGTGCCGCAGATAGTATACCGAAACCTGCTGTGCCGAGGTACCTTGCAAGGTAGACGTTCCATACAAAGGCCGCGAGGTTGGTGAAGATGGTGGCTGTGAGGAGAAAGAGGGTATTTTTTGCAAGGGTTCTGGCATGACTCATTTCAATCCCATTTCAGAGGGTTCAGATTTCAGTTTCATCCTTTGAACCACTCGACGGTTCTGATGAGTCCCTCCTCAAGTTTCACATCTGGCCTGAAGCCCGCAGCCTCAAGCCGGGAGGTGTCTGCAAGGGAGTGTCTCACATCACCAGGTCTTTCATCAAGGTATACTGGCTCTGAATCTGACCCAAGGATTCTTGATATTATGTCGAAGAGCCGGTTAACGGTAACCGCACTTCCACCAGCCACATTGAAGACGCCGGTTTCAGTTGACTCTGCAAGGAAGATGTTGGCCCTCACAACGTCACCCACATAGATGAAATCACGGCTCTGCTCCCCGTCGCCATAGATCTCAGGCTGTCTGCCCTGGAGGAGGGCGTCAATGAACCTGGGGATGACGGCAGCGTACTGGGAGTCAGGCCTCTGTCTGGGCCCATAAACGTTGAAATACCTGAGGGAAACGGTTTCAAGGCCATAGTCCTCAAAAACACTGCAGTAGTACTCCCCCGTGACCTTGGATACCGCGTAGGGTGAGAGTGGCATGGGCCTTGCGTCCTCAGAGAGTGGCATTTCAGGGTTGTTCCCGTAGACAGCTGAGGTTGAGGCATTCACAACCTTCCTGACCCCGGCCCTGCAGGCAGCGAGAAGCACCCTGAGGGTTCCTGTGGCGTTCACCCTGTGGCACCTCAGGGGGTCCCTCACGCTTTCAGGGACACTTGCAAGGGCGGCCTGATGGAACACATAATCCTTATCCCTGAATACAGAATCAAGGTCCACCTCATTGATACTCCCCTCTATGATCTCAAGGTTTTCATGTTTGGGGTACATGAGGTTCTCCCTCTTCCCGCTTGAGAGGTCATCGATTACAGTGACCCTGTTTCCCATTCTGAGGAGTTCATCTGTGAGGTGTGAGCCTATAAATCCAAGTCCTCCTGTTACAGCAACATCCATGCCCTTCATGATCATGCACTACCTGACGTTAATGAATAGGTGAAGAGACCGGTAGGGCTTCCTTTTATCAGGCAACCTGTATAGAAGGAATTCCAGTTTCTGGTTTTCCCCGGTCTCTGTAACTGTGAAGTTTATCTTCCTCTCCCACTTCTCCTTATCACTCAACCTTATGGTTTCATTCCTTAAAATATCTCCGCCAACACGCACCACCATGAGGTAGGTCTCGTTGCGGTACTCACGGTTAACCACACCCACAATTACACTGGCACTTTCACCTGCTGTGAGGTTCTCGGGGTACCCGTAGGCCTTCCCCCCGGGCCCCAGGATGTAGAACTCCGTGAACCTCTCAGAGGGTGCCGGGTTGAGGGTTATGTAGACCGTTACCGCAATTAGCGCCACAAGTATGATGGAGAGGAATAGTGAGATCTTACCGTCCCTTGAGAGGTTACGGGGTGATGGTATCCTCCTTATATCAGCGGAGTAGGCGAGTTCACCGCGCCTCCACCTCCTTATGAATGCGGCTGGAGTGAGTGCAAGGCTGAGGCCTGCCACTGTCCTTGCGAGGAGTGGTTTGAATGTAACCTCTCCCCCCATGAGGAGTGCGATGACCGATGTCATGATGATGCTCGTGGAGAATGCAAGAAAGAGCCTCTCAGGGATACTGAGCTGAACCCTTTCAGGTGCGATGGCCGAAATCAGTATGTAGCCCGGGATGAAGAGCACCTGGAGGTAGAAGAGTGCCTCAGCGATACCGCCCCTCAAAAGGATGATGGTAAGGATACTCAGGATGGATAGAACTGCGAGGTCACTGAAACCACCGATGGATGTGGTTTTTTCAGGTTCTGATGGGAATTCATGTCCTGAAAATGCCTTTTTGAGTTCCCCTTCAACATCATCACCTTCGATTTTTTCAGGGGCCCATTCTTTTATTTTTCTCATTTTAAGGGCCCTTTTCTTTATGAGGGAGGGGTCACCCACATAAAGGTCCTCATCTGATATTTCAGGCATCTCAAGGGTGATTTCATCCTCCACTAACCCATATTTCTCCAGGATGTCCATTTCTGACTGCTGAAGGGACTCTATGATTTTTATCCTCTGTCTGGACCTTCTGATGTAGGCTGCAAGGGCTGCCAGTATACCTGTGACCCCAAGGAATATGTGACCATAGCCCCTGGGTACAAGTAAGCATGATAGGGGTGTCAGGATGGAGGCGAAGAGGGCTATTAATCCTACCTGCTTAAGTCTTCTCCTCTCCCTCAGCCCTGTTAGGAAGGCTGATGCCACCAGATAGGATGTGCTTACTATGAGGATGAGTGCAAGGATGAACCTCACATGCCTGAGGTGTATGAGGTGTATGAGGATGGGTGTTGAGGATGATATGATACCTGCAATCAGGAGGTCCCTTGAGGAGAGACCGAGCCTGATGACTTCATCTTCCTCATGCCGTTCGCTCTGTTTTCTGCCAGACCTTCTTGCAAGTTCCCTTGCGGTTCTTGTCTGGGTATCCTCCTCAGGGGCATCCTTCTTTCTCAGGCGGATTATAAGAGCAATGAGGGGTATAATTATGGCGGGGAGTGCATAAAGTGCTCTTGAGTTTCTGAGGGGCGTGTAATTAAGGATGAGGGCGTTGAGTGTGATGAGGAGCATTCCTGCCACCGGGGTGATCAGAATGCTGTCGAAGCCTGTGATGATGAGTATGGTGTAACCTGACACCACTATGGATGATGCTATTCCAAGAACCCTGAGATGAAATAATGGCATGTTTATGAGGACCGCTGATACTATACCTGCAATTAATAATATGATCTCCCGCCTGAACTTCAACTGAGATTCTCCCGTATGCTGATTGGACTATTTATTTGGGTCGTGGACTGATAAATATTTTCATGTCTGTCACATGTGCGCTTAAGAAGACATATTTCAGTTCAGATGGTGATGCAGATTAAAATAAGGTTACGTGGCTGATTTTATAGCCTGGTGGTATATTCTGACCCTGTATTCCCCCGGCGCGGTGAAGGGAGGAATTGTGAGGTAGATGTCAGCCGGGACAACAGCGTTTCTTTCATCTCTTGCGGTCCAGTTTTTCCTGACCGGCGTGTAGGTTGTTGTGAGTGGTGTTTTGGGGAGGTTTACGCCGTAGTTGGCGTATTTGAGGTTCTGTATGGGTATGGTTTCTGGTCCCTGGAGGTCTCCTTCTGCTTTTATGTAGAGGTCTATGGGGACGTTGGATAGGTCTTTTATCTGGAGTCCCTGGGGTCCTCCGGGCCAGGTGTATTCTTTTCCGGGTTCCACTGTGGCTGTGAGGGTGAATGAGTTTCCGACCTCCTCTCCCTTCCAGAGGACCATTATCTCCACACTTTCGGGTACGGTTACCCGGACCTCCTGCACTGCGCCCATTGTTGTGAAGGGGATGGGTAGAAGCAGCAGTATAAAAAGAACCCCCATCCAGCTGTAATCTGACATCAGAAGATCCCCCCACCGTTATATATGTCTGTAATTATTTATTTATTAAGTTTTCCCCTATAATTTATTATTAATTTTTCTGTGGTTGTGTATTTTCATGGAGTTAAATCTGGTCCAGTGGGCATCGTCATCAATGTTATGCTAAAAAAGGTTCATCTGCGTGATTTGCAGGCTATAAAATGTTTTCATTAATAAAAAAGAGTTATTTAGGGCTCACCCGGTGATTTAACAGCTATGTGATATATTCTCACAGAGTAGACACCGGCGGCTGTTCCAGGTGGCACCGTGAGGTGAAGGTCCACGGGTATTAATGATTCATCCTCAGATTTAACCACCCAGTTCCTTCTAACAGGTGTGTAGGTTGTTGTGAGTGGTGTTTTGGGGAGGTTTGTGCCGTAGTTGGCGTATTTGAGGTTCTGTATGGGTATGGTTTCTGGTCCCTGGAGGTCTCCTTCTGCTTTTATGTAGAGGTCTATGGGGACGTTGGATAGGTCTTTTATCTGGAGTCCCTGGGGTCCTCCGGGCCAGGTGTATTCTTTTCCGGGTTCCACTGTGGCTGTGAGGGTGAATGAGTTTCCGACCTCCTCTCCCTTCCAGAGGACCATTATCTCCACACTCTCGGGTACGGTTACCCGGACCTCCTGCACTGCTGAAGCCCCACTCACGGGGTTTGTGAGAAGGATTAAGAGCAGTGCAGGGACAGCGAGGGTTTTTAGATGGATGCCCATACAGATCACCCCATTTTTCTCTTGGAGGTTTCTCTTGTTTCACATGAACTTACAGTTTATCGTGAAATATGTCACTAAAGTGGCTATTGTTTAAGCAAATTTTTATTACATAATCTGGAGGAGTACAGAGGCATTCTCTCCTAAAAACAGCAAAAATCGTATTAAAATTCCTCTTGAATACCCGAAATCGGTTTTTAAAAAGATTTATATATGTTGGATTATTATTCTTTTATCATGATTATTCATGTTACATATCTTTCAGGTTACATAACAGGCATTATTTCCTCAATAATCATTTCAGTGATACTGGGGCTGCCTCTGGCACCTGAAAGACCGGCCAGACATTCCTGGACCCCATCAGCCATCTTCCCGGCACCCATAATTGCCATGGGTCTTGTGGCTATATGTATAAAACTTGGTGTCACAGGTATGTATGGCGGGGTCGATCTTGGCGTGGTTTCAGGGGTTCTGGCAGCTCTCATGACGGCCTACTTCCTTGAGGACATATTCCCCAGACCGGAGGACTTGTGATGAATGAACTTGTTGGAGTTGCAGTTGCAGCAGCGGTATCCTGGCTGAACTTTGTTATCATAGATACATGGATGGGCCTTCCCGAGAAACCAGGTGTCAGGGGGGCCGATTACATTGGAAGGGATATAATGAAAAGGGGGGGAGACCTCGCAGGGGGTTTCTTCCAGGGAAACATAGTCTGCTCTCCTGACGCATCTGCAGGCACACTCCTGGGGGCAATTGGCTGTTACCTCATGGGTATACCTGAGGGCGGCCTTATAGCTGCGCTCCTGGTGTTCATAGGTAACAGGCTCTGCGCAGACCCTGGATATGCAGGTACGACAGGGGCACTTTCAATTACAGTCATAATAGCAATCTCATCGCTCGCTGGACTGAAACCTGAAATGTTTATTGTGGGAATGGTTATTGCGATAACCACAATACAGGGTTTGAACCACAGGAGATCATCAAGGCTCCTTGGCGCCATAGCCAGGAGGATGGACAGGTACACAGACCTTGAATAGAAGGTGTTGATCATGTTACTCCAGATAACAGGGATAATAGTTGTTCTCATGGCATTGAGGGCACTTCTAGCACAGGACAGGGCAGAGAGGCTGCTTTACCTCAATGCAATGGGTTTCGGGATATCTGCAATGATTGCCCTCTACATTGGAACGGCATTTGGGGCTATCCTTGCAGCTGTCTACTTCGTGGCATCAACCATAACATCCAATGCTATTGCACATACCCTTGACCGTGTAGGGGAGGAAATATTAATCGAGGATTAGGTGAAGATTTGGCTGGTGATGGTTATTAATTCGTTTGACTTCATTAAGGGATTAGGTGAAGATTTGGCTGGTGATGTTTATGAATCCGCTTGACCTCATTAACCTTACAAACACAGGAATTTTTGTGATATTCACAGGTGCCGCAGGCATCATACTACTTCCAAAGCCCCTTGATAAGATAATAATGTTCTCTCTGCTGCAGGGGGGCTTTGTGATGGTCCTTGCGGCGGCCAGATACCTTGACGTGGCCATGGCAGCGGCCCTCTTTGACCCCATATCAACGGTGATACTGCTCATGGCTGTTATGAGAATAAATGATGTGAGGGTAGCGAGGGGTGAGGATCTTGTCTGATGTTCATGTTTACTCTGATGTGAGGGTAGCGAGGGGTGAGGATCTTGTCTGATGTTCATGTACTGGATTTAAGGGGTGGGAAACTTGCTTGAAACCCAGATATGGTTCTACGCAGGGGCCGCACTTGTAATAATAGGCTCCATTGCAACCGTCGCAGGTCCCGGTGTAAGGGACCCCATCGTCAGGATACTGAACACCGAGATACCTGCGGTTGGTGTTTCACTGATATTCCTCACCTACAACCACACACTGGCACTCCTCACCTTCATCGCGGCCACAACAATCATGACACTGGTACTCCTAAGGGCCGTTATAAGGCTCGAGGAGATGGGGGTGGAAGGATGAGCCTTGGAAGAATCCTCAACGAACTGGCAAACCCCAAGAGGATACCCCGTCTATTCGCATTCTCACTTGGACTCGTGCTCCTTGTGGGGTTCCTGGTTCCATTAACACTGAATGAGAACCAGCTCTACCCGAGGCCACTTCCACAGGAGCAGATTAACAGCAAGGACCCCCTGGCACCCTACGACCGCGGCGGGGTTCCGCTCAAGGAACCCGGTGACGTGAAGTCCCAGTACCCCCAGTTTGAGGTTAACCTGGGTAAGATCACGGCTTACCTCTCACCGATAGCGATAGCCATAAAGGGCCTCACCTACTACTTCGGGACCTCAATATACTCATCCCCAGGGGGCCTCATAGATGAGATACTCTACTACACCAGGGGCCTTGACACGGTCCTCGAGTCAAGCATACTCATGATGGCATTCACCATAGCGTCATGGGTCGCCCTTAACTTCACTGTGAGGAGGCGTAAACCATGATGGTACCGGAATTCACAGTTTCACTCTTCGTCCCTGCGGTCTACACGGGACTCATAGCAGGATTCATAGCGCTCCTCGGAATATCATTCCAGAAGAATGACCTCAGCGCACTCATAATCACCGATATAGTGGGAATAGCCATGCTAGTCATCGTTGCAGCGGTTGGAACCGACCTGGCAGAGGCCCTTATACTCCCAGGGCTGGTGGTTGAACTGGCGGAGATAATGGCCATCTCAGAGATACTCATCTCAAGGGAGATGAGGATCCGTGGTGAGGTGGAGGAGATTGAACACGTCCCCATGGAACTTGAGGTCTTCAGAACAGCCCCCAACTTCCTGGCCCTTGTACTCATAGCCTACGGCGTGTTCCTCACAGGCTTCACTGGTGGTGCGGTTGCAGGTGCAGGTGTGCTGTTCTACGCTGCAACCAGAAAGGCCCGTGGCCTGCCAGTGGCTGAGTGGAATGGCATAGCGGGTGTCTCAGGTATAACCTGGTGTCTCTGGCTTGCAGGTTTCATAATATTCTTCACGGCACCACAGCTCTGGCTCCCGGCCCTATTCCTCTCAGGTTGCGGTATACTGATCAAGGTGGCGAGCAAGATGGGCCTCATCGGGGTCCTTGCGAGGGAGGAGATCAGGGAAGCAGGGGGTGATGAATGATGGATATAGCGTCCCTTGGCGGTGAGCTGCTGGGCCAGATACCCTTCGGGGACATAGTGCTCTACCTCACACCATTCAACCTCTTCATGTTCGCATCTGTCCTCATATTCACATTCCTCATAGCAATAAGCCGGACAGAGACCCAGGTTGAGACAGAGTTCGGGACACTGGGTAACCGGAGGGTTGAGGTTGACACCGCCGAGTTCAGGATAAGAAGGTTCCTTGCAATCGTCTGCGGACTTGCAACCGCAGGTGCGATGGTTACAGGTGACCTCTTCAACTTCACACTCTTCGTGGCACTCATAGGGATAGTGAACATCGGTATAGTCTCAGCGGTGAGACAGGTGGATGTGCTTGACGCGGCATTCCAGTATGGACTCATAGCCATGATGGCCTCACTCCCCCTCTTTGGGGGCGCGGCCATGGTGCTTGGTTCATCCGGTACACTGAGTCTCCTTGAACTCTCAAAAATCGGCGGAAACCAGATGATAAGCTTCGCAACCCTCCTCCTTCTCATGGGGGTCATCGGTGAGACCGGTGTTGCGCCGTTCTATGCAACCAAGGCGGAGATGTTCCGAACACCGGGTTCGCCATTCATACTCATAATACACCTCAGCTCCCTCCTTGTGATTGTGAGGGCAATTGAGGTTTTACTGATAGTTGCACTCTGAAGGTGAGATAATGAATAAACTTAAAGCAGGAAGCCTTACTGCACTCATACTCTCAGGAGCCGGGATAATCTATGCCCTCATATTCAACCCACCGTCATGGGTGGTTTATGGTGTGGCCATATTCCTCATTCCGGTCTTCATACTATCGATAGGGATACTCTCCATGGCTAAGCCAGAGAAGGATGAGGCTGATGAGAGGGTTAACGAACCATTCATAGGGTACTGATGATCATGGAACCATTCACTTTGCGGTGATGAGATGAATCTGATGGGCGATATCATAGTTAACGTTGCTGGAATCATTCACTTTGCGGTGATGAGATGAATCTGATGGGCGATATCATAGTTAACGTTGCTGGAATCATTCACTTTGCGGTGATGAGATGAATCTGATGGGCGATATCATAGTTAACGTTGCTGGAATCATTCACTTTGCGGTGATGAGATGAATCTGATGGGCGATATCATAGTTAACGTTGCTGGAATCATTCACTTTGCGGTGATGAGATGAATCTGATGGGCAATATCATAGTTAACGTTACAATAGCATTTCTGGTGGGGAGCCTGCTTCTGGGGTTCCAGAGGAAGGTGATGGCTAGGATACAGAGGAGGCCAGGCCCACCTATCATACAGCACCTCCTCCACACCCTCAAGTTCTACATAAAGGAGTCATCGTTCCCCAGGACGGCTGCCATGCCATTCTATGTGGCGATAGCGGCGACACTCTGCGGTATCTGGGTGAGCGCGGTTATCGTGGGGCCTGTGCTTGAGGGGTCACTGCTGCTCTTCTTCGGGATATACGCCCTCCACAAGATCGTTGAGCACAATGCAGGATCATCATCAGGTTCACCGTACGGTAAGCTCAGCTGTGTCCGTGCAGTGTTCTCTGCTGCAGCCGAACTCCCGCTATTCGCGGTGCTCGCCATCATATACCTGGAGACCAGGACGATGATAATATCTGACATCATAGGCTACCAGAGCATCCACGGGCCACTCCTACTCAAGCTCCCACTGGCGGCCATGATGTTCTTTGTCCTCATACTATCAAAGGCACCCTACTCACCGTTCTCCATAACCAAGGGTAAGGACATAATATCAGGGTATGAGACAGAGCACTTCGGGGTCCTCAGGGGTTACCTGATGATCTCAGAGTCCATAGCATGGTACATGCTCCTCTGGATATTCCTCACGGTATTCGTTGGGGGACTCAGCCTGCCGCTCTACATCCTGGGAATGGTGATAATCACGGCGGTGACGGCATTCATAAACGCAACAACACCCATGCTGAACCCCAACCACTCTGTGGCCATACAGGTCATCCTGGCATTTGTAGGTATAGCAGGGTCCATCATTCTTATGCTCGTAATGTGATAGTAATATTAGAGAGGGGATTTAATGGAGAAAGGTCTAACGGTACTCACGGCACTTGTTGCAGGTGGAGTAATAATCGTGAGCCTGCTTGCAGCCATCATGCAGGGGATATCTGTAATGCCGGTCACAGTTCTTGCAGCAATATTCATGGTTCTCCTGCTCATGTCTGGCAGTGAAAGGTTCTCTGAACTCTCAGAGGAACTTGAAAGGGTTGCATTCTTCGCGGTACTGGCACTCTTCATAATTTCATTCCTGGTCCTCTACAGACCGGTATAATCAATCACTGGTGATAACATTGTATGAAATGTACCTGGTATACACGGTTTCCTTTATCGCTGGCTCGGTAATCGGTTTACTCTTAAGTTACAGGAAGTACAGGGAGCCATTTGTGAAGGAAAAAATAGACCCACTGGCACTTATAGTGGCCCTCGTGGGGTGGGCTGTGCTTGTGAATGCGGCCCTGGCACCCTTCACCCCCCTTTTAAGGACAGCGGGGTTCTTCATGGTGGCCCTGGTCGCCGGTATGAGGCCAGGGTATGGTAGATACGAGACGGTCACTGGGGCTGCGGTGGCATTCATCATATGGCTCCTGGCCGGGACCCCGGGGTGGTAGTTATGGATGAAGGAGAACTCATGAGGCTCATGAAGAGGAGGATAATTGAAAGTTACCGGTGGCAGGAGGATGTTGTGAAACCACTCTCTAGGGAACTTGAACTTGACCTGGAGGAGTTCCAGGAGATACTCATGGATAAACTGGACATGTCCAGCCTTGAGGCCCTCCACCCCAGATTCGAGTCTGCAAGGCCAAGGTGCATAAAGGAGAGGCTGCACAGTGACCTCCAGCTCTGCTGGCTCGTGGATGTCATGGAGATCGTGGATGCTGAAGATGCAGAAACACTCAAGGATGAGATAACCGAGATGATCCTTGCGGGAACCGAATACCGGGAGGCCCTTGCCGAGGGGAAGAGGAGGCTCCATGAGATACTCCGAGCCGAAGATTAACGTGATAATAGAAGAGGTAATGTTGGACGACCTTAATGATTAACGTGATCATAAAAGAGTAGATGTAGAGGTAAAGAAATGTTGGATGCCCTTAAAAGTATTCTGAGGAAAACATCAATCCATGTGTGTCTTGTGAATACAGGGGGGTGCAATGGCTGCGACATAGAGGTCCTTGCACTCCTCTCACCCAGATATGACCTTGAACAGTATGGTATATACGTCCACCAGAACCCCAGGGAGGCTGACGTGATACTGGTGACCGGTGCCGTTACAGAGCAGTGGAGGGAGAAGCTTCAGAGGATATACAGCAAGGCACCTGAGCCAAAGATAGTGGTGGCCCTGGGCAACTGCCCCATCTCAGGGGACGTGTTCAACCAGGAGGGTGGGAGCGTCTATGCACCGGTCTCCGACTTCATACCGGTGGACGCCGAGGTCCCTGGTTGCCCTCCAAGACCATCTGAGATACTTGAGGCCATACTATCGGTGGCACCCGATGCAATAGCAGAGAGGGGGAGGAAGAGATGATACTGCCACTCGGACCCATGCACCCCGGCTACAAGGAGCCAATAAGGCTCAAGGTGAAGACCAGGGGTGAGAAGGTTCTTAAGGCCGAGATAGAGTACGGATACGTCCACAGGGGAATAGAGAGGGTCATGAGGAACAAGACCTGGCAGAAGGCCATATACCTCTCTGAGCGGGTCTGCGGGATATGCTCATACATACACACACAGACCTTCGCAGAGGCCTTCGAGGCCATCTCTGAGGTGGAGGCCCCGCCGAGGGCCCAGTTCCTCCGCGCCCTGACAAACGAACTTGACAGGATACAGAGCCACCTCATCGCAAATTCAACCTACTTCAAGGCCCTTGACCATGAGACCATGTTCATGTACATGCTGGCCCTCAGGGAGCCTGTCATGGATGCCATCGAGTTACTCACAGGTAACCGTGTCAACATGGGCTGGAACGTTGTGGGGGGTGTGAGGATGGACGCCTCAGAGGATCACCTCTCAAGGATAAGGGAGATCATAGTGGACCTTGAAAGGGAATTCGACCGCTACGTTGAAATGTTCGAACACGGGCCACTCATAGGGCTCAGGTCAAGGGACGTGGGTTACATGAGCCAGGAGGAGGCAGAGAAGGCCCGTGCAGTGGGGCCCATAGGAAGGGCCTCAGGTATAAGGTATGACTTCAGGGAGGACCACCCCACCTACCGGGACCACCTGGACTTCAGGACAATCTGGAGGGACGAGGGAGACAACTTTGCAAGGGTCATGAACAGATTCGATGAGATAAGGGTCTCAATTGACCTGATAAAGCAGGTGATAGACAATATCCCATCCGGTCCTGTGAGGAGGAAGGTGGATGTGAAGGCGGGCTACGGGGAGTGGAGAAACGAGGCACCCCGTGGCGAGGTGGCCTACATGATTGAGACCAACGGCAACCTCATAAAGAACATCTCCATAAGGACCCCCAGCATCATGAACATCGACGCCTGTGCAAAGTACATGCTACGGGACGTTGCAACCGTTGCAGATGCCGTTGCAACCTATGCCAGTGCAGACCCATGCATAGCATGTGCAGAGAGGGTCGTGGTCCTGGATGAAGATGAGGGAAAGAGGGAGATAATGCTCTAAAAAATTGATCATGTTGATGTCCTATGTCCTCTGTAATATGGTACCTCTACGAGTTTGCCCGTAAATCATGGGCAGAGAAATTTGCAAATGCACATACAGAACACGAGATCCTTGAAAAACCCGAAAGGTTCAGGGATTTCCCCACAGTACATAAGGAGTACTGTATAGGCTGCGGAGCCTGCACCACAGCATGCCCTGCCCCTGGCGCCATAAAACTGGTCCGGGATACTGATACCTCTGAGGAGGAGGGCCTGACCTACCCGGTGATAGTGAAGGGGGCATGTATCAGGTGCGGATTCTGCGCCGAGGTCTGCCCAACCGACCCCAAGACCATAGAATGCGGTGAAAACCACCTCATAAGGGAAGAGTTCACAATCGTACCCTCCGAGAAGCTCTACGTGATAGACGATTACCTCTGCATACGCTGCAAGAAATGCCTGAAGGCCTGCCCGGTTGACGCCATCGTTGAGGAGGACGGCAGGGTCGAGATTGACCAGAGCAGGTGCATAGCATGCGGTGACTGCCTCGAGAAGTGTCCCGTGAAGGGCGCCCTCAAGAGGATACACGTGGCATACGTTGAGGAGCAGAAGATGGTTATAAACCTGGCTGTCAATGAACTGGAGGCGGCCATCGAGGAGCGCAGTGATGATATAAAGAAACTCGGGGCCGGTGAGGTCTACAGGATGAACCAACCCCTGGCACCCCTCCTTGAGAGGGCCCTTGAGATTCTGCCCGATGAGGAGATCACCAGGGACATCCTCGAGATGATAACGGATCGCCTGAAGATGAGGATCATAACATGGAGCCCCGAGAAGTGTGTTCAGTGCAGACTGTGCGTCGATGAGTGCCCATCAGGTGCCATAACCTACTCGGAGGATGAGGGAGTCGTAAGGGACCCTGAAAGGTGCCTCAG
The DNA here is from genome assembly GCF_041228365.1 of Methanothermobacter sp. KEPCO 2. NCBI lineage: Archaea > Methanobacteriati > Methanobacteriota > Methanobacteria > Methanobacteriales > Methanobacteriaceae > Methanothermobacter > Methanothermobacter sp. KEPCO 2. The sequence goes on from NZ_CP166185.1 coordinate 464,538, forward strand.
GTGCAGCACATGCTACCAGACCTGCCCATTCGGTGTTGCCGGGTACTACGTTGCAAGGTTCCTCATTGACGAGTCCAACGGTGAAGAGGTAATCAGGATCACCATAAAACCGGCGGCGCTTCCTGTAAAGTGATGAGGAGATGATAACATCAGAATCATAATAACTTGCGGCGCTTCTGTAAAGTGATGAGGAGATGATAACATTCCAGCTGCAGCAAAACCCGTAAAGCCCCTGAGGGAAGTTGACGTTGACTATGAAATCGACCATGAGAAATGCAGGAGTTGCCCTGATAAGCCCTGCCTGAATGTATGCCCCGTGGATGCCGTGCACATCGACCCGGACACAGGGGAGGTTGAAATCGATGACCGCTGCTTTGGCTGCGTCCTCTGCAGGGAGGCCTGCCCCTACGATGCCATAAAGATGAAGACAATCCTCGGGGAGCCCATAAGGGAGAACGTCCCTGTGATAAACCCCAGGATCTGCCGTGGCTGCGGTGCCTGCGTATCCGCATGCAGGACAGGGGCAATACACCTGGCTTCATCAGGGGAGACAGGAGTTCACAGTGAGATAGACGAGGATAAATGCGTCAGGTGCGGCTACTGTGCAAGGGCATGCCCCACAGAGGCCATAAAATACGGTGAGATCCTCCCGAGGTCTGTGGTGGGTGGAAAGGCCGTTGTGGTTAACCAGAGGGACTGCATAGGATGCATGACCTGCACCAGGGTCTGCCCATCCAGGGGCGCCATAAAGGTGGGTAAGATCAACAGGCTCCCCTACATAGACCCGTCATACTGTGCAAGGTGTGAGGAGTGCATGGATGTCTGCCCATCAGCAGCCATAAAGTACTCCTCCAGAAAGAGGGCCTACGAGAACTTCTCAAAACTCAATAACATGGAGATAGCAGGGGAAATCCTTGAGAGGGAATCAGAGAAACTCGTGAGGAACCTTGGAAGGATAGACTCGGTTCTGAGGAGCGTGAAGAGGAGGTTCACCAGGGATGAACCCGAATTCAGGGTGGATGTCACAGATGAGATAAGGGACGGTATAGAGGAACTCGTTGACTCGGACCTCGAAATCCTTGAACTCAACCATATAGTGGACTTCACAAAGCCAAAGAGAAGCATAAGGGTCCTTGAGGATAGGTGCATCGGGTGCGGACTATGTATCGATGAGTGCCCGGTTGGAGTGATAGAACCGGTAACACCAGCCCCTGTTGAGATAAAGGATGGCTGCGTCTTCTGCGGCCGCTGCAGGGGAGTCTGCCCTGTTGACGCGATTGAAATAACAGAGGAGGGCTTCAGGGCATCCGATGGCAGGATATACCTTGAGAGGAGAATACTCAGGGGGCCAAGAAGAGGTTCAGTGGAGGTGGATCATGTCATCTGCCAGAGGTGCGGCGTCTGCGTCAACCACTGCCCCGTTGATGCCATGGCACTGGATGGTGAGGTGGAGGTTGATGATGAAACCTGCATACTCTGCGGTGAATGCCAGGATATATGCCCGGTCACCGCAGTGAAACTTAACCTGGAGGATGATAATCTTGAATAGGGTCTTTGTAACAGACTGCGAGGGCCCGGTTTCACTGAACGACAATGCCTTCGAGGCCGCGGCCCACTTCATGCCCGAAGGTGACAGGTTCTTCAGGAAGGTCAGCGAATTTGATGACATACTGGCAGATGAGATAAAGAGGCCAGGCTACAATGCAGGGGACACCCTGAAGCTCATAGTACCCTTCCTGGTGGCCTATGGTGTCACCGATGAGAGGCTCATTGAGTTCTCAGAGGAGACCCTCAAACTTGTACCCGGGGCAGAGGAGACCCTCGAGCTTGCCATGCAGCTCATGCCATCCTACATCATAAGCACAAGTTACAGGCACTACATAGAGGCCCTCTGCAGGCGCACAGGCTTTCCCATTGAGAACACCCGCCACACCACCCTCACCCTCAACGTCCAGATAGGGGATGATGAAAGGGAGATGCTCATGAAACTCAGGGAGGAAGTCATTGATGGTGACTTCCAGGACCTGGATGAGATCTTCTTCCAGAAAATACCGGAGATGAGGATAGGGAGGCTCCTTGATGAGGTCAGGACTGTTGGTGGGGACGGTAAGAGGGTCGCCCTCAGGGGGATACTCTCTGAACTTGGTTTAACAGAGAAGGCGGCCATGTACGTGGGTGACAGCATAACAGACGTCGAGCCCCTCAGGGAACTCAGGGGAAAGGGCATACCCATCTCATTCAACGGCAACAGCTATGCCCTCAGGGAGGCAGAGGTGGCCGTCATATCCCAGGACGCAAGGGCGCTCCTGCCACTCGTGGACCTCCACTCAAGGTTCGGGAGAAACTACGTAATGGAGTTCGTTAAGGCCTACTCAGATGATCCTGAAAGGGCCCTTGAATCCTTCAGGGTGGACTTCAGGGTTGCCGAGAGATTCGAGAACATCTTCAGGGACGCCTACCCCACCATCACACCCGTGGATGATACCGATGAACTCGTTGAGGAGAGCCTCGCAGTCAGGAAGAGGATCAGAGGGGAGGATGTGGGCTCCCTGGGCTGAATGGATCGTCAGGTGTTGATTATGGAGATTAACGGAACGGTGATCGAGGATACATTCTCAGAGGCCTTCACCGGAAGGTGTGTGAGGGCCACCATAACGGCCCGTGACATGGAAACCGTAAGGAGGGCGGCCTACGATTCAACTGCAACCCCAGGTGCGGTCATAGGGAGAGTTGAGGGTGGCGTTGAATCATTCCTTTCAGGTGATGAAACACCAGATGGGAGGCCAGGGGCCACTGTACAGTTCTACTACGCCCTCCCCGACCTGGAGAAGTTCCAGGTTGAACTCTCCTACAGGATCAGGCAGGACATACTTGTGAAGCCATTCACAGCCCTCTACGATTCCACACCCGACCCCGAGGGGTACATGGATATGATGAAGCATGTGGGCCACTGCGGGGACGGTTATGAGTGGATTGAGGAGTTTGATGGGCGTGAAATGATAAACATCCCAATAGCGGTTCCGGACTTTAAGATTGAATCAAAGCTGGGTTACAGGGATGCGATCATGGGAGCCAACTTCTGGTACATGTGCAGGGACCCTGAAACCGTCCTTGAGGCCGGAAGGGCTGCCATAAATGCCATAGGTGAGGTTGAGGGTGTTGTAACACCCTTCGATATCTGCTCGGCCGCCTCCAAGCCTGAGACCAATTACCCCTGGATAGGCCCCACAACCAACCACCCCTACTGTCCAAGCCTGAAGGACCTGCTGGGTGATGAGTCAAGGGTCCCTGAGGGCGTCGGGTACATACCTGAGATAGTCATAAATGGCCTGTCCCTGGAGGCCCTTGAGGAGGCCATGAGGGCGGGTATAGAGGCTGTCTGCCGCTACGACGGCGTCCTCATGGTGTCAGCAGGTAACTATGATGGTAAACTGGGGGACCACAGGATAGACCTTCACGGTGTTCTCTGATGTTATTTGATGCAGTGGGCCTCGGGGCCCTTAACATGGACCAGCTCCACATGGTTGAGAGGATAGCAGGACCCGACGAGGAGACCTTTGTCCGCGATACAGTGGAGTCCTGCGGTGGATCAGCAGCCAACACCATAATAGGCCTTGCGAGGCTCGGCCTGAGGACGGCCTTCATAGGCAAGGTCGCAGCTGACAGGGAGGGTTCCATCCTCAGGGAGAACCTGCAGGGGGAGGGTGTGGCAGATTACGTTGCCGTTTCAGATGAGGGAAGAAGCGGCCGGGTCATGGGATTCGTTGACCCCCAGGGAAACAGGGCACTCTACGTGGACCCCGGGGTTAACGACACCCTCAGCATGGATGAGGTCCAGGAGGAGGCACTGAAAACCAGGCTACTGCACCTCACATCCTTTGCAGGATCAGGTATCAGGGTCCAGAGGGAGGTCCTGGAGGTCATCGATGACTCTGTGACAGTGAGCCTCGACCCGGGCCACCTCTATGCGGAGCGGGGTGCATCTGAACTTGAGGGTATCCTTGAGAGGACAGACATCCTCCTGATCAACCGGAGGGAACTGGAGCTCATGACAGGATCCCCTGACCCTGCCAGGGCATCGGCTGAACTGGGTGTTGACGTGGTTGTCATGAAGATGGGCTCTGAGGGTGTCAGGGCATTTGATGGTTCCGAGGTGATGGTTGAGGCACTCGAGACCACCTGCAGGGATACAACAGGCGCCGGGGATGCATTCAATGCAGGTTTCCTCTATGCATGGCTTTCAGGACATGGACTTGAGGTATCATGCCTCTTTGGAAACTACCTGGCATCAAGGTGCATAGAGGGCTACGGTGCCACATCGTCCCTCCCAGGGAGGGAGGCCCTTGAGGTTCTGGAGGGATACCTCAGGGGGAATGTCAATTCGAATACACGCGGCGATTCTGGAAAATAATTTAAGTGAACATGTTTAAACTAATAGAGGAGGATCATGTTAATCTCTTTAAGGATTGAACAAATACCGGGGTTGTATCATGGATATTGTCTTTAAAAAGAAACTTGATGATCTCCAGAGGGACGTTGCACTGAAGTCGATGGACCTTGAGGAGAGCCCTGAGGAAGTCGGGGTGGAACTTGGAAGGTGCAGTGTTCGTGATAAATTCATAGACATAACACCAAAGTGCGTCAGGTGCAACCTCTGCGTTGAGGAGTGCCCTGTTGACGCCATATCAGATTCATCTGCCTCACGGGCCGCCAGAATACTCGATAACTGTGTTAAATGTGAGATATGTGCCCAGACCTGTCCCGTGAGATGCATAAATGTTGTTGAGAGCACAGCCACCATTGATGAGGATGTCACATACAACCTTGAATACCTGAGGATTCCCCACAGAAAACTCCGCATGAGGGATATTCAGGTTACAGACAAATGCACAGCCTGCGGCACCTGTGAGAGGTTCTGCCCCACAGGCGCAATAAGGGTGGGGGAAACTGCAGCGGTCGATGAGTCCATCTGTATAGGGTGTGGTGCCTGCGTCAACGTGTGCCCCTCAGATGCCATAAAACTTGAAAGGGAACTTGGGCCTGTCATTGAGACCCGCAGGCTCATCGTTGATCAGGATGCATGTGTTGAGTGCCTTGTATGTGAGGAGAACTGCCCCACCGGCGCCATAAGGATCGAGGATGGGGAAGTTATTGTTGATGGAGATAAATGTATCCTCTGTGAGGTCTGTTCGTCTAAGTGTCCTGTGGCAGCACTTAAACTGGAGAGGTTGTCAGATGAAAGTTAAGGAGATAATGGATAAGGAGTTTATAGCCGTCTCCCCTGGGGACCGGGTTGTTGATGTCTCCCTGAAGATGGAGAAGACAAGGAAATTCACAACACCAGTTGTGGATGATGAGGGAAAACTTGTTGGATGGGTTACAAGTTTTGATGTTATGAGGGGGCTCAGGGATGGAGTTGAACTTGTATCCGACGTTATGCAGCCCCCTGAGAGGATAGTCCACGTCAATGAGAACGACCCGGCGCGGCTGGCGGTCCTTGAAACAGCCCACCACAAACTTGTTAGTGTCCCTGTACTGGACGATGAGGGAAGGGTTGTCGGTGTTGTGAGGTCCTTTGACATCGTTGAGACCCTCTCGCAGCTCTATGAGATCAAGGTCTCCAAGATATTCGAGGCAATGAACCGTGAACTCAAGGGTGTTAGCTGGGACGAACTCATGGAGGCCGCTGCAATCATCACAAGGAGGCGCACTGGTAAGAGGATCAAGCCTAAGGAGTACGAGGAGAGGATCAGGAACTCCACATTTGGCGAGGCCATATGGGCTACAGGTGGCCTTGAAAAGTTCTTTGTCGGTCTGATAGCCATCGGTGAACTTGTGATTGCAAGGAAGATTGCAAGGGCAAGGAAATAATCCCTCTCTTTTTTTTATCTCATTACTTCCCTTCAGGACTCGAAGGTTTTTGTCCTGACACCTATGGCATCACCGATATTAAGGAACACTTATATAATATGAATACATATGAATGTGTATTCATATGTTCAGGTGATTGTATGGGATGTGAATGCAGCTCATGCTCCCCGGAGGAGGGGGATAAAGATATAAAGGTCATCGCAGCATCAGGCACACTCCTAATAGCAGGGATCATCCTCAGCTTCACAGGCAGTCTGATATCAATCCCACTGCTACTTGCCGCAGTGGCGGCTGCCGGCTACAGGATATTCCCCTCAGCAATCAGATCAGTCCTCAGGGGACGCTTCACAGTGAACTTCCTCATACTCATAGCAGTCGCCGGTGCCCTTGCGCTTGGTGACTATACAGAGGCGGCCCTGGTAACGGTCCTGTATAATATTGCAGAGTACCTTGAGGAGTACGCCCACAGAAGATCCCACAGATCAGTGGAATCGCTCGTAAGACTCAGGCCAAGAACAGCGAGGGTCCTCGGTGATGGGGAGAAAATTTTTAAGGTTGAGGAGGTGACTGCTGGATCAATAATCGGTATAAAACCCGGTGAAACCATTCCACTCGACGGAACAGTCATCAGGGGCAGGTCAAAGGTGGACCAGTCAAATATAACAGGGGAGTCCCTTCCAATAACTGTCCAGGAGGGCAGTGAGGTATTTGCAGGTACCCAGAACCTTGACGGATACCTGGAGGTTCGGGTTATCAGGGAAGCAGATAACACGGTGCTTGCAGGTGTTATTGAAACCGTTAAAAGGGCTGCCACCAGAAGGTCCCGCAGGGAGAGGTTCATAGAACGCTTCGCATCAGTCTACACCCCGGCTGTCATAGCCCTCGCGGTTCTAACAGCAGCGGTTCCCATCATAATGGGGGGATCCATCGGGACATGGGTGTACAGGGCCCTTGTCCTTCTTGTAATCTCATGTCCATGCGCACTCCTCATATCAACACCGGTTGCAATGGTCTCAGGGATGACCGCCGCTGCAAGAAGGGGTATACTCATCAAGGGCTCGGAGTTTCTGGAGGCAATGGCCTCGGTGAGAAACATAATCTTCGACAAAACCGGAACCCTCACAGAGGGATCCCCCAGGGTCACCTCGGTTGAACCCGCTGAGAGGAGGGAGGAGGTCCTCAGGATCGCAGCCTCCCTTGAGAGGAGGTCAGGTCACCCCATCGCAGAGGCCATAGTGGACTCCTACCATGGAGAAACAGATGAGGTCAGTGAATTTGAGTCCATGCCCGGGAAGGGTGTTTCAGGCTACATCAACGGGGTGAAGTACACCATTGGAAGCCCTGAACTTGTCGGTGCCAGTCCAGGTAAGGGGACCACAGTCTACCTTCAGGGGCCAGGGGGAATAGCAGGGAGGATAACCCTCGCAGATAAAATCAGGGATTCCGCCAGTAAGACAATCTCAGAACTCAGGGACAGGGGAATCAGGGTCATGATGCTGACAGGGGACAGCGAGGAGGTTGCAGCTGAGGTTGCAGGTGAACTTGGAGTTGAAAGTTACCATGGAGGTCTTCTCCCTGAGGATAAGATGAAGGTGATTGATGAGGTCAGAAAAGGGGGACCCGTTGCAATGGTGGGTGATGGTGTTAATGATGCACCGGCCCTTGCAGCTGCAGATGTGGGGATAGCCATGGGTGTCCGGGGGTCGGATGTTGCACTTGAAACAGCCGACATAACCCTTGTGGAGGATGACCTTGAGAGGATAGATGAACTCATGGATCTAAGCCGGAGGACCATCCGCACCGTGAGGATCAACACCGCTTTAACGGTTACTGTTAAACTATCCCTTGCAGTCCTCTCTGTCACAGGCTCGGTACCCCTCTGGGTCGCGGTTGCTGTGGGTGATATGGGCCTCTCGCTCTTTGTTATAGTGAATAGTCTGCTTATTGCAAGGTACTGAGGCCTATTCAGAATCATTATTATTTTTAGTGAATAGTCTGCTTATTGCAAGGTACTGAGGCTATTCAAACCATATTTTTTTGTGAACAGTCTGCTTATTGCAAGGTACTGATGTACTGCCATATATTTTCAGAACTCGAATCAGATCACTAAAAAAAGAATAAAATAGTGGTTTAAAAACCACTAGAAGGGAAGACTTGCGTATATTCCCTTAATCTTTGCTGTTGCAGTGTTCCAGCTTGATACAGCGCCGAGACTGTTTCGTGAACTCGTGGCATCTGCAGCGTACCAGGTGTCACCCACAAGTACCTGGGCCCAGACATGGCCGTAGGTGTTACCTGAGGTGAAGGTGCATGTACCATGCACGTACCTGGAAGCGAGCCCTGCAGCCCTGAAGAGGGCCACCAGGAGGTGTGAATGATCCACACAGTTACCTGTCCTGTATTTAAGTGTCCCTGTTGCACCGTGCCTTGTGTTGTAGTAGAAGCTGTAGCTGATGCTGTCGCGTACCCAGTTGAATATCGCTGTTGCCTTGTCCCATGCAGAGCTGAGACCTGAGGTGAGGCTGGCTGCCAGTGACCTTATTGCCGGGTCATTCACCTGGCAGTTTGCTGTTGCCGAAAGGTACCGGGAGGTGCCCTCACCGCTGTATGGGTCATTCTCAGGTCTCTTCTTAAGTGATGATGATGGGGTCGTTGATGTGGCACTGATCTTCTTCACCGTGACGTAGTTGGGGAGTCTGCCACTTTCAGCGTGAAATGCAAGGATCCTTGAAACCGCGTATATGAGGTTATCACAGGATACCCTGCCGATGGCAGAACTCACATAGTTGGGTGCCCTGCTGTTACTGTTTATGAACTTCAGCACATTCTCTGCAAGTTTGATGTAGGCTGACTTTGAAAGCTGCCCCGTCGCTGACCCTGATGGGTTCGGCGCGGCTTTCACTGAACGCACTGTGAGTGAAGCTGATTTCCCTGCACTTTTAAGGAGGTCCTTTAACATCAGGTCAAGGAACTGTGCAACTGTCAGCTTCTGGCTTCCCACTGATACTGTTGATGGCAGCTTACCGTAGGTTTCAATGTACTTCCTGAGGTTAACTGCAGCGCTCAGTATGTTCGCATGGTTCACACCTGAATTATCACCTGCAGCCTGGAACTGGCTGCCTGAATTGCCACTGGCGTTTTCCATGTCTGCATCTGCCACTACAGGTTTTGTCGTGTTATTAGGTGTATCCACTTCTCTGTCCACTGAAACAGGGGGCTCGGTGTTATCTGCACTCAGATGATCGGCCCCGCTAGGCAATGTGCCGTCGCTGTCACTGTCCACCAGCTCTTTACTGCAATTTTCATTTAAATTTGAGCACTGATCCAGTGACTCTCCAGATTCCATTTCAACCTCGGCTGTATCATCAGCTGCCACTGCATATCCTGCTGTATTCATGAGGAGCATGCATGCAGTGAGCATGCACACCAGTCTCATGTTTACCGAAATTTTACCGCCTCCAATCCACAGTGCCCGGTAGGGTCACTGTGACATTAAAAACTTGAATTTAAGGTTATATATAAATATTTTGGTTTATTTGACTCAAAAAAGCCTTATATGAACCTTTTAAATCAAAATAGGCTTTATGAAATCTTTTTATTTTCATGATAGATGAATATGCTCTCTCCATCTCCAGAATGGGCTGAATGACAATTTTCAATCCTTTATCCAGCTGAAAGGCACATATAGAACCTAATATTGCAGCCGGATTTTAATGGGATTCCATTTTAAGTATATGGGCTCTCCAGAGGTGATTCATCGTGCCATGGCGTCTGGCCCATATAATCCTCAGGGGGCACACTCAATTCAGGAGGCATTAGAAAGGAGCTTGATGCTTTATAGGCCTATATAACGTCTCATAACGGTTTAAAACGTATTCAGGGGCACAATAGCAATCCTGAAGAACGGGGTTAACTTTATCTACTGATCATTGAGTAATAGGTAAATGGTGATATTATATGATGAGTCGTGAGATGATGGATGCCATCGAAAAGGAACTCGTTTTTGTTGCAACCGCCGATGAGGAGGGCACACCAAACGTGGTCCCCATAGGATTCGCAAGGCCACTTGATGAGAAGACCATCCTCATTGCAGACAACTACATGAAGAAGACAATAAGAAACCTCCATGAAAACCCAAAGATGGCACTGATACCACAGAACGCCAGGGAATGCCCATACCAGTTCAAGGGAACAGTTGAAATCTTCAAATCAGGCAAATACTTTGACATGGTCGTTGAATGGGCCCAGAACGTCATGACAGAACTTGAACCAAAATCCGCCATACTCATGACTGTTGAGGAAATATACTCAGTAAAGCCGGGACCAGAGGCCGGTGAAAAGGTGGCCTGAAGCCCCCAGAGTGAAATCAATGTGCGGCATAGCAGGGTTCAGGGGAGCTGGCGCCAGGGACAGGGTCGCTGCAATGCTCAACACCATCGGACACAGGGGCCCGGATGCAAGGGGCCTCTACCATGACGGCAGGATCACTATAAAAACCGGTGAGGGGGAGGATGTGCTTGAGGCCCCTCCCTCAGAGGACATTGCACTGGGCCACAACCTCCTCTCAATAGTGGGCGGACCCCAGCCGGTTGCAGGTGACGGTGTTCTGGTCTTCAACGGTGAAATCTACAGTCATGAGCCCACATCTGGAGGGGGTGATGCCCACATCATACTGGACCTCATAGAGGGCCACGGCGGCGACCTTGAGGATGCAATCCGATCTGCAGTCAGTGAACTTGACGGGGACTACGCCTTCATCTACACCGATGGAAAGAACCTTGCAGCGGTGAGGGACCCTGTGGGTGTTAAGCCCCTCTATTATGCAGGGGAGGCATTTGCCTCGGAGAGAAAGGCCCTATGGAGTATAGGTCTGCGGAACGTGGAAAGCCTTCCACCGGGTCATGCCATCATAAATGGGAGGATGGTGAAGCTACGGGGACTCCCCCAGCCAAGAAAATGCACCGAAAGCCCCCATGAACTTAAAGGTCTCCTGAAATCTGCCATCAGGGGATCGGTAAAAAAGAGGACCCGCGGACTTAAGAAGGCTGCACTTGTATTCTCAGGTGGTGTGGACAGCACCCTCCTTGCGGCGCTCCTCAGTGAATACCTGAACATCACCCTCTACACCGTGGGCACACAGGGATCGGCGGATGTTGAATTCGCATCAAGGGCAGCAGAGGACCTTGGCATGGACCTCCAGGTAATTGAGGTTACAGAGGAGGCTGTGAGGGATGCACTCCCCCATGTCCTCGCTGCGATTGAGGTTTACAATCCCATGCAGATCGCCATTGCCATGCCCCTCTACCTTGCATCCCGGGAGGCGTCGGCTGCAGGCTTCAGGGTCATGTTTTCAGGGCAGGGAGCCGATGAGCTCTTCGCAGGGTACCACCGCTACAGGAGGCTCCTTGAGGATGGAAACCTTGAAGAGGCGCTGACGCGCGACCTGGAAAACATCTACCATGTCAACCTTGAACGGGATGACGCTGTTACAATGGCAAACTCGGTGGAACTCAGGGTCCCCTTCCTTGACCTGGAGGTTATAGAGTTAGCCCTCAGGGTCCCCACCTGCTTCAAGATAACTGGCCCCGATGATGAGATGAGAAAGCACATACTCAGGGAGGTGGCGGCTGAGATGGGAGTCCCTGAGTACATTGCAACAAGGCCCAAGAAGGCAGCCCAGTACGGTTCAGGTATTGATAGAATACTTAGAAGGAGGGTGCTCCCTGGATTCGACCATGAGTCCTTCCTGAGGAGACTCATGAATGAAGGTGGGGTCGTTCAGCGATGATCCCATCAGGGGTTCGCCTCTCTAAATTTGTCGTGTCTTGGATCTAAGCATTTATATCACTGCACATCAATAGTAGACTCATATGTTCACATTCACGATTACCCATCACTAGGAGGAATCCTGCATGAAGATAGAGAAAGAGGCTGAGAAGATCCTCGAGGAATTCTCAAGGGCACTTGAAGACGTCCCTGAACTTGAGGAAACATATTACATCGTCGATAACCTTAACAGGACAAGCGAGGATGAGGTTGAGAAGACCGACCCTGAGAAGATCCTCAGAAACGCCCCGGTTGATGAGGACGGCAACATAGTTGTTGAGAGGGGTGAATGGACCCAGTAGGTGTTAAGGATGCGGTTAAACCTGGTGATTGAACTCCGGGATGCCCCCGGCCAGCTTTTATCCGTACTGGAGCCCCTGGGAAGCTCCGGTGCCAATATAGTGACGGTTATACATGAAAGGGACCGTGAATACGGGCCTATGGTACCTGTACAGCTCACGGTGGAGGGTGACAGGGAAACCCTTGACGCTGCCATCAGCAAACTCCAGGAGAGGGGTGTTAACATAATCGAGATGGACGGCGCCCCCCTCAGGGAGAAATTCACAAGCATACTCATAGGTGAAATCTCAGAGGGAGACCTCCATGAGGCTGTGGAGGCAATAAACAGCGTCAGGGGGGCCTCTGTATCTGACCTTTCACTCAGAATGTCCGGGGAAAGACAGTCAGCCAGGATAACCGTTGAGGCCGAACATGGAACCAGGGAAATGGTCCTTGAGAGGATCCAGGAGGCCGCCAGCAGGCATGACCTCCTCCTCATAACAGAGGTCTAGGGGTGATGAGAGTGAGGATATGTCTGGTTGGTCTTGGAGCGGTGGGTCAGGGATTCCTCAGGGCGGCCCAGCTCAAGGCTGAATACCTCAAGAAAAGGTATGGTCTGGAGCTAACCTTTACCGGGATTGCTGATTCATCAGGGGCAATTCATGATGGAAACGGTATTGATATAGCTGAAATCCTCAGACACAAGAAGATGGATGGTGTCGGCAGACACCCCATGGGAGTTGAGGGTATGAGCGGCCTTGAACTCCTGGATGAGGTTGAATATGACTGCCTGGTTGAGGCAACCCCCACCAGCATAACGGATGGTGAACCAGGCAGATCACTCCTCATGAAGGCCCTCGGGGATGGTAAACACGTTGTAACATCCAATAAGGGGCACCTGGCACTCTTCTACTCTGAACTCATGGAGCTATCCTCAGAGGCCGGTGCCGAGCTCATGTTTGAGGCATCAGTTGGGGGGGCAATGCCCATAATAAACCTTGCAAGGGAGACCCTCACATCCTGCAGCATAGAATCGGTTATAGGGATACTGAACGGCACCACAAACTTCATACTATCTAGGATGACCTCAGAGGGTTCATCCTATGAGCAGGCCCTCCTTGAGGCACAGGAGCTTGGTATAGCAGAGACCAACCCTGCACAGGATGTTGAGGGTACAGACGCCGCATGCAAGGCGGTGATACTTGCCAATGCAATCCTGGGGAGGCCATGCACCCTCAGGGATGTCAGTGTGGAGGGTATCACAGGCATAACCCAGGGGGCCATTGAACTGGCGGCCCAGGAGGGTTACCTCATAAAGCTCATCGCTGAGATATCAGATGATACACTGGAGGTGGGCCCGAGGCTCGTGAGGATGGGGTCCCCCTACGCTGTTGACGGGACACTCAACATGGCAACCCTCAGGACAGACCTTGCAGGTGAGGTTACAGCCGTTGGGAGGGGGGCCGGATCCCTGGAGACAGCCTCGGCAATGCTAACAGACACCCTCACCATATGGCGAAGGCACAGAGATACAAGATAATATTTTAATGATTTTAATCCCAGCAGTAATGAAATTACGTTTTAATCCTACAGTGATTATCATGAAGTATGTTATTCTTGTTGGAGATGGAATGGCAGATTATCCCCTTGATGAACTTGATGGCAGGACACCGCTCCAGGTTGCGGATAAACCCAACATGGACCAGCTTGCAGAGGAAGGCGCATGCGGACTCCTCAGGACGGTGCCGGAGGGTATGGAGGCGGGCTCAGATGTGGCAAACCTCAGCATAATGGGTTACAGCCCCAGGAGGTACTACACAGGGAGGGGACCCCTTGAAGCTGCAAGTATAGGTGTGGAGCTCTCCCCTGAGGACGTTGCATTCAGGTGCAACCTGATAAACGCAGATGAGAGGATAGTGGACTTTAACGCCGACCACATTGAAACAGATGATGCGGCAGAGCTCATAGATGCCCTCAACACCCACCTTGAAACCAGGGGAAGATTCTATGCTGGAGTGAGCTACAGGAACCTCTTTGTCATCACCGGTTCCAGTTATGCCGATGTGCGAGTCGAACCCCCCCATGACATCGTGGGTGAACCCGTGGACCAGCACATCCCAGGTGGGTCACCGGAGGCCGACCATATAAGGGATCTCATGCTCAGGTCAAGGGAGGTCCTTGAGTCACACAGGGTCAACCATGAAAGGATGGCCAGGGGAAAGAGACCGGCAAACATGATCTGGCTCTGGGGACAGGGCACCAGGCCATCAATGGAACCATTCGCTGAAAAATATGGCTTGAAGGGGGCCACAATAACAGCCGTTGACCTCATAAAGGGCCTTGGCGTATACGCGGGCCTTGAAAACATCCATGTCCCCGGCGCAACAGGCTACCTTGACACCGACTACAGGGCCAAGGGCAGGTACGCAGCAGATGCCCTTGAGGAATACGACTTCCTCTTTGTCCATGTGGAGGCACCCGATGAGGCCGGACACGCAGGTGACGTTGAGGAGAAGATAAAGGCGATAGAGAACATAGACCACTTCGTACTGGGAAGGATACTTGATGCCATGACAGAATACGATTGCAGGATATCCGTGCTCCCGGACCACCCGACACCCGTTGAGGTTAAAACCCATGTACCTGACCCTGTACCCTACATACTTGCAGGTGATGGTGTTGTACCTGATGGTGTAAAATCATACGATGAATTCTCTGTCAGGGAGGGTTCACTGGGTCTCGGGGAGGGCCACAGACTCATAGAGGTCATGAAAACCCTCTAGGTTCCGGCTTCAGGGCACGAATTTTTAATACTGATGAGGCACATACACTATTCCATTAATCTTATTCACTCAAAGACACATAGACTATCCATTAATCTTATTCAACCAATGAGGAGTTGGTTCATCTGGCCAAATACATTGTTGTAACAGGAGGAGTTGTAAGTTCTATAGGAAAGGGGATAACAGCAGCATCAATTGGGAGGATACTGAGATCATACGGGCTTTCCGTGACAGCCATCAAGATAGACCCCTATCTCAACTGGGACTCGGGGACCCTCAACCCCTACCAGCACGGTGAGGTCTTTGTTACAGATGACGGTATGGAGACGGACCTTGACCTGGGTCACTATGAGCGCTTTCTGGACGCAGACCTCCCAGGTGAGGCCAACATAACCACAGGTAAGGTTTACCTCTCTGTCATCAACAAGGAGAGGTCCGGTGACTACCTGGGCTCATGTGTGCAGATAATACCCCACATAACCGATGAGATCAAAGCAATGATAAGGAGAATTGCAGATAAAAGCGGGGCTGACGTCGTCCTGGTGGAGGTTGGCGGAACCGTTGGTGACATAGAGGGACAGCCATTCCTGGAGGCCCTCAGGCAGCTCAGAAATGAGGAGGGCCACGAGAATGTCATGTTCGTCCATGTAACCTATGTCCCATATCTGCGGGCTGCAGGTGAATTCAAGACAAAGCCAACACAGCACAGCACAAAGGAGCTCAGGAGTACAGGTATAAACCCTGATATGATAATCTGCCGCAGTGAGATGCCCATAGACTCATCACTCAAAAAGAAGATAGCCCACTTCTGTGACGTTGAGGAGGAGGCGGTCGTAAACGCACCAGACGCATCATCCATATATGAGGTCCCCCTGGTCCTTGACAGTGAAAATGTCGGCGAATACATAGTGAGGAGGATAGAACTGGATGTTGAGGGAAGGGCGGATCTTAAGGAGTGGAGGGGAATCGTGGAATCCCTCATGATAGATGAGCCTGTGGTGACAGTTGGGATAGTGGGCAAGTACGTGGAACTTGAGGACTCCTACATAAGCATAAGGGAGGCCCTGAAGCACGCCGCAGCCCACCTCGGGATCCGCGTTGAAATTGAATGGATAAGTGCAGATGATGACGTCAGTGTGGATGACCTCAGACACCTTGACTCCATACTTATCCCGGGCGGCTTCGGTGAGAGGGGTATCTCAGGGAAACTCGATGCTGTGAGATTCGCCCTTCAGGAGAAGATCCCCATCTTCGGAATATGCCTGGGAATGCAGTGCATGGTGATAGAATTTGCAAGGCTCAATGGAATGGAGGGCGCCAACAGTACAGAGTTCGACCAGGACACACCCTACCCCGTGATTGACATGATGGAGGAGCAGAAGAGGATAAGGAAGATGGGTGGAACCATGCGTCTCGGATCCTATGAGTGCAGGGTCAGGGAGGGCACCCTTGCATATGAGGCCTACGGGGAGGAACTTGTAACCGAGAGGCACAGGCACCGGTTTGAGGTAAACAATGAATTCAGGGAGGAACTTGAGGAGAAGGGCCTTGTGATTTCAGGGACATCACCCGATGAGTTTCTGGTTGAGATGGTTGAAATCAGGGACCACCCATGGTTTCTTGGATGCCAGTTCCACCCTGAGTTCAAATCAAGGCCAAACAGGGCACATCCACTCTTTGTATCATTCCTGAAGGCGGCATTTGAAAATAGGGAGTCCTGATTCCTTTACTTTATTTTCCCCCATCGATGGGCTCCCATACCGTGACGTCCCCACTCCTCATAACAGCCCTGAACACACCCCCACCATCACCCAGAAGCACCAGCCTCACAAACATTGACCCCTCATACTTCCTCTGGAGTACCACGGTCCGGTTTCTCTGAAGGAGTGCGAATGCAACGATATCTGAATCGGGGTCACCCTCAATAATCCTTGAGATCCCATTCACCAGGTAAAGCCTCGAAACATTCACACCATTTTACACTTCCACAATCATATACAATGCCGCCGCTACTTCTTAGTGGTTCAAATTAGGTGATGGTACCTGTGGAGTAGAGTGTCTCTGTTCCTGTGAAGTTCCAGCTTCCATACTAGAGTATCCAGTAACCTGTCTATGAGGCGATCGTAGGTTACGGGGACATAATCTGATTTCCGGTTGAGTATGGATTCAACCTTTTGCAGTGCCATCAGGAAGCCATGCCTCTCAATGAGGTAATCAGCACGTTCACCCCTTTCAACACCCAGAACGTCCCCAAGGATAATATTACAAGCATGATAACAGATGTTCTTCTATCAGGTTTTCTAGATTCTGGTTGATTTTTTGTCCTGACGCAATCTCTCCGTATCCACTGTTTGGTTTGTAACCTCTGCATACAATCTGAGATCTCCTCACAAAAACTTAAATATCCTCACTCTGAGAATTAATTAAAAACGAGTCCTGAAATATGAGATTCTCTTACGATGTTTACCATTAGAGGAGTGATTTTATGGTCATGGAACTGATCCCTGTTTTCATAGCGCTTATCGTATGTTTCTATGCCTCATACAGTGATATAAAGAGGGGTTTAATACCCAACCGCCTCACATTTCCTGTTATTGGCCTTGGTCTTGCCTTTAACGCCCTGAGGGCCTACACCGAGGCGGACCCCTGGATATTCATATACACCGCCATCTTCACGGCGGGTATATTTGCCCTTGGCTACATCCTCTGGAGGATGGGTGCCTGGGCCGGTGGTGATGTCAAGCTATTCACAGCCATCACGGCTCTTCTACCATTCCAGCCATCCATTGTGGGTTACACCCTTGGAGGGGTGGCTTTTCCTGTGACAGCAGCTTACCCGTTTCCATTAACACTTATAATAAACAGCATACTATCTCTATTGCCATTCCTTCTGGTATACGTCTTCTTCATAATCTACACATCAAGGAGAGACCTCATGGATGAATTTATGGAACCCCTGAAACAGTACAAGACGAACATGGTCCTCGCCCTTGTGATCACATCGGCGGTGACGCTTACATTCATTGTAACGGACTTCCTCCCATTCCAGATAATAGTGCTCTCACTTATACTCATCTACCTCCTCACCATGGTCATATCACGCCTACCCAACAGGGTGAAGGCGGTGATAGTATCCGTGATAATTGTCTACTCCCTCTACAGGAACTTCGAGTTAACCGTGAGTGGCATTGTTGTACTGTGGGTTTCAATAACCGCAATACAGCTCATAAGAAAGCTCCTGACCTCCATCACAAAGGAGGCCCTGCAGGATACCATGCACCTGGATGAACTCAGGGAGGGCATGATACTCGCCCACACACTCTACAGGAAGGGTGACGAATACTACTTTGATGACACCTCATTCACCGACAGGTTCAGAACCGCTGCAAAGACAGGTGACGTATCCACGCTGACCTACAGGGGCGAACCTGTAATTTCGGCAATGGCCGCCGGCCTAAGGGAGGAGGAGATCCAGACACTAAGGGACCTTGTAGCTGCCGGGAAGATCCGTGATGAGTTCCGTATAAGGAGGGGTCTGCCCTTCGCCCCCGCGATATTTATAGGACTTGTGATATCGCTGCTTGTGGGTGACCTTGCAGTCATACTCTTCAGGGCATTTGACCTGGTATTTTAGCCAAGTATTTAAGAGGCCCTCCACATAAACAAATATCAGTTGAGATATTAAATGTTGAAGGTGATCTGCATGGATAGCAGGGGACAGGTTTCCCTGGAGTACCTCCTACTCATACTCGTGGTCCTCCTTGTGCTGGGTGGTGTGACCATACCCCTCATAGGGAGCTCAATAGAGGCGAGTACAGATGTATCCCGGGCATCGGATGCGAAGGTGGCTGTTCAGACATTATCAGATGCAGCTGATATAGTCTATTCCAATGGTCCAGGGGCAAAGAGGACCGTGAGTTTCTACATACCCGTTGACGGTACACTCATCTTTGCCAATAACAGCGTGATATTCACGGTTACCTACAGTAACGGTACAAGGTCAAATATAACAGCACCCACACAGTACAACCTCACGTCACAGTCAGTGAATGTTCAGAGGGGATGGTACCGCGCGGTGGTCCAGTGGCCACTTAACTCCACAACCGTACTCATAACAAACATAACAAGGACCTAGGAGGGATTTCATGAGTTTCTTCTCAAGACTCGGCAGTGCAGTGATAACTCTATTCACACTCATCGGATCAGCAATCTTTGGAATCATAAGGCTCCCATCTAAGATAAGGAGCATTACATCAGATCTCCGGAAGGGAATCTCAGAGGTTGATGTTGAGGACGTGAAAAGAAGGATCAGGGATAGGGCTGAGTCAATAGGGGAGCGTATCCCAGCCCAGCAGGATGAGGAGGTCCAGGAAATCCTCGAGGAGGCAAGAAACCATGACATCAAAATACCTGAGGACGACGCCCCAATAATCATCAGGACAGGGCGCTTTGACCCGGCAGAGAAGGAAACTGCGGTCCTCAAACTTCAGCTAACAGCCTCTGGATTCATCGTGCTCTCGATAATATACGTCTTCAATTTCATCTCCCTCCTTGTATTCATGCCAGCTGCACTTATTCTGCTTGGACTTCTCCTGTACATACTCTATCGCCAGATAAGGGTCATGTACCCAGGGGACTTTGAGGCCTACAGGGACTTTTTCCTGATGTACGTGGCTGTTGGGGTCGTTATAATCTTGGTATCAGGTAATTCTGCCCTCACAATGGCCTTCCCATTTGTATTTTTCCCGGCGCTCACAACACTCCTCTTTGCTGTGCTGGCTGTGGCTGTGGTTTTTCTGATATTCAGAATAAGATATGTGCGGGACTACACCTTTGGTGAGGTTATAGAGACGGGTGAAAACACGTCCTATGTCAGGGTTGACTATGATATAAGGAGCAACGTTAAACCAGATGTCTACATCGTCGAAAATGGTGGCTTTGATGTGAACGTTGGGGATACAGTGAAGCTTGCAGTTGAGGGGTCTGTAATGAGCATGAGGGGTAACAGGCCTGTTAGGATAACTGGTGTGGAAGGGACGTAATCGAATAATAATAATTAATTTTTTCTAGACTTGTACCGTGTGTGTAACTGGAATAAATAAATATATTAACTGGGAATAGTTTTTCTAGATCTGTACCGTGTATGTCTTATCCCCCAGCCTGACGGTGGTGCTGTTAACAAGTTTCACACCACTGAGACCTAAGAGGGACTCAACGGTTCTGTTTATCACAAATGTCCTGTAATTTGAGGGAAGAGGTGTATCAAAGTACACGGTTATGGTCCTGTTTCTTCCACCTGTTATGGTTGTCTTGGTGACCTTTATGGGCTTCATGGATACATTGGTGTAGGCAATCTCAGCAACCGCAGAGGAGGCACCCTCCCTTGCAGCAGCGGCTATACTGTTCTCCTGGGACTGGGGACCTGCAATTGACGAGAAAACGAGCACGATTATCACTATGAATGAAACGATCAAGAGAAATTCTGCTGAGATCTGACCCCTGAAATCCATATATATCATCCTCTTAATGATATATGAATGAGCAACTATATATAACATTCCCGGCATAAATAACCACATATAAAGAGAAGGGGATAAAATTGAGGGGTATACTGGCTGATAAGAGAGGTTTTGCATTTTCACTTGACATACTTCTGGCTCTCATACCATTAACCATCATGCTGGGCATACTTGCCGCTGATATGGACAACATAATGTATTTAACACAGAGCACAATCTATCAGAGCGCCCTTGACCGCCAGGCATCTGACATAGCAGACGCCCTCGTTGAAAGCTCGGGTGTTCCCCCAAACTGGGAGCAGCTCGGAAACCCCCAGAGCATAGGACTTGCAAGGTATGACCCTGTGAGAAACATGCCCCAGAAGAACTACCTCTCCCCTGCAAAGATAGCTGGGATGAACACGACCAACATGGGGGAACTTGTGGGCCCGGAGTATGGTTACTACATCAACATAAGCACAACTGAGGGCCTCAGTGTTAGAACCCTTGGAACCCTTAACACAAGCGCCCCTGACATTGCAAGGGTTGAGCGTTACGTCCTCACCACCAAGGTGGAGCGTGTGGGTTCAATAGAGGGCCTCATAAGGGATGCGGGGCAGCCAAGGACCTACACAACCAACTTCCCAACCAATGATGCATATCTTAGAATCTACGACTACTGGGTTCTTGTAGTTAACAGGGGATACGATTCAGCATTTGTGGATGTTAACAACAACCGTGTTGTACCCCCCAATGAGATAAACAAGCACATCACAGAGATCAAGAAACAGATAAATGAGACCTACCTCTACAATAACACAACATTCAGGGATAACATACTGAGTGTGAGGACCCAGAGTAACCCGGGGGCATCAATGGATGTCTACATCCTTGCAGCGCCCAAGGGCACCCCCGCAGATCAGATAACGCTTGATAACGTGAGGTTAAGGCCCGCAAAATTTGTCCTGTACCTCTGGTTAAAATGATAAAATTATGATTCGGGTGATCCGTTATGATCCGTGATTTCGGTGATGATGAGGGAGGATTCATATTCACAACCGACGCCGTCCTGGCACTGGTTGTCGTATTCATATTCACAGCATCAATTGTGACATATTTTGCACTTCCAAATTATATGGGGGCCGACCACCAGCACCTTGAGGCGCTGGCAGCGGACGCCCTGGATGTCATGAGACAGGACGGGACACTCTACTCTGCAGCCGCCATGTACTCCAGGAACAACACGGCAGGTGCCGAGAACGTGATAAGGTCTGAGCTGAGGTCACTACTACCACCAGGGGTTGGTTATGAGTTCAAGATGGGCCCGTACCCGACTCTCAGGAATGACAGCGGGATACTCGTATCAAGGGATACCGCATCCAGGGCCATAGTCATTTCAGGTCCTGAGGAGGGCTGGCTTGGGCGTGCATGGTACAAGATGGAGGAGGTCACACTGGAGGATCAGCAGATAAACTCCACCACAACCGTATGGAACTTCCACAACTGGCTTACCAATTTCTGGAACAGTCTTTACTTAAGACCATACTGGGGATACCAGACCGCACCCCAGAACATTACCTTCTCGGTCCCATCAAGTAACATCCAATGGGGTAAATTTCTCCTTGGCTCATGTAACCGGCGGAACAAGGCATCATACGGGGCCAACATGGTGATAAACAACGTCCCCCATATTGTCAGAAACGATAGTTTCACCTTCCTTAACGTCAGACCTGGAACAACAACTGAACTCATGTACAATTATCAGGGAAACATAACGTCACTTGTGGGCGGCTCAAACAGGTTCTATGTCCAGTTCACCAACATGACCACAACGGGAACCCGGGATTACGATTTGCCATGGTTTTCAATAATAGCAAACTATACAAACACAATAAAGGTGCCGAGGGGTATCATTACCCGCACATACCCCTTCAATGACGCTGCTGGCCTTGCGGTGCCCGAATTAACGGGGCTAGATAAAAATGGGACCATGGGTTACGGCCGTATATATGATCTCAACACGGGTACTGTTACCAACCTCAACACGAGGCGTGTGATAGCATGGAACAGTATGGTGAGACAGAACCATTCGTACTCTGATGGTCTTCCATTTGTAATTACTAATGTTAATGGGGGTGGCGATGATGGATGTGCGGTTAGCGTCACCCGTGACATCCCAATACCTGCGGGTTCAAGGATACTCGATGCCTACACAGTTGTCAACCCATACGGTGGTGTTGACAATGCCCTCGTGGAGGTGTGGAATGGTACCGCCTGGAACGTTGCATTCTGTTCATTCAACTATGGGGGAGTGACCTACAGTGCTGGTGACGGTTACGGTAACGTGCCGGGTATCATATACATCAGGGACTACCTGAGGGCCGGTCGGACAAATAAGGTCAGGGTTACAATATGGGACAACGTCCCTGGCCAGGACTACGACCTTGTGGGTCTTGTAGACTGCTACTCCACGGTCTCCTACACATCACTGCCCATCCAGTGGAACAACTACCCATTTGCAAGCTACCAGAACTCAACCAATGTATCAGCACCCGTAAGGCAGTTCACCATTGGGTCAGATGCCAAGAAGGTTCTGCTCTTCGTGGGGGCTGGACTTGACACCAAAACTATTAAGGTTGAGGTTAAAAACTCAACGAGCGCCTGGACCCAGCTCTACACTGGTCCTGTGCCATTTTCACTGGATATAGGGGCCATTGATGTTGCAGGAAGCAGGATATTCACAACAGGCGGTAACCCTGGAAACTACAGTGCAAGGCCTGGAACCTATAATATACGTGTCACCATAAATTCAGGGCAGGGCTGGGAGTCAGGGGACTCCAATGCAGAGATATACTCAGGTACACGTGTCGCCGTCATATACCCGAAATTCCTTGCAAACATGTGGGCCACAGAATATGCCAACGACGCGTACACGGCCCAGGCCCTTGCAAGGCAGGAGCTCATAGAAATGCTCCAGGCATCAGGCTACAACATAGACCCATCACTTATAAGGACCGAGGCCCTCTACACAGGGGACATACCCAATTCATTACCTGTTAGACTAACACTGTGGAGGAGTTAGATATGAGCATAATCCGTGACGAGGATGGATACGCATTCACACCACTTGCAGTACTCCTCTTCATACCTGTTATTGTAATTGCCATATCCTATGGAAGCATAGTCAATGAGGCCAACATGCTGGCAGCCCTTACAATGGGTGGAGATGTCACCGTAACGGTGGTTGGCTCAATATACTCGACTGTTGAGAAGGCTGCGGCGGATGCAGGGCGTAACGCGGCATACAATGCATCAAGGAACGTTATAGATAATGCCGAGTTCTTCCCGGCCGGCACAAGTAAAGCCAACATAACAAGGAACATAGTTGATGCCATAAACGACAACGTCATAAACACCTCACAGGAGCTTGAAAGGCAGACAGGCCGCCAGATCTACATCAACAATATACCCATAACCAATTACACCAACGCCACATTCACCACCTCAGACATTACAATAACACAGAATGACCCCTTCGGGTTCTCAGTGGAGATACGTGGCGGCATACCTGTGAAGGTTGTCCAGAAGGACCAGGTCTATGAGTTCCGGCTGCCACAGGTGTCATCCTATGTGAGCCTCGAGGGTATAGAGGACCCCTACATATGGATAAACACCAAGTTCCGTGCAAGTAACGTGATCTACAAGTACCCCTACTATGCAAGTAACGGTACATATGCAGACTACAGGCTCAATGAGAGCGTCGACAGTGACGGAAGGCTTCAGAACCTCTGGTACTGCCTCAACGGGACCGACAACCCCAGCAACATAACACCAAGACCCTACTACTTTGTGGACCCCTATGGCCTTTCATTCTTTGACCGCCTCGAGAACAGGTCATCATCTGCGGATCCTCAGTACACCAGGATGAGCACCTTCATAATAGGTGACCCCCTCCTTGAGGACCACGACGGCAACCAGTACATATCAAAGGTTGACAGGGAGTACTTCCTTGGAATCGCCGGGACAACCATCAAGGTGAGGAACAATGTCATGTACGACCCCCTTGGATGCCCATTCTGCCTCTCAGCAACCTACAAGAACCTCCTGGGTCTTGCTGCAAACAATTACAGTTAAGGTGATTTAATGGATGATGCTGGTGTTTTAAGCATAGACTTCCTCTTCGCAACACTGATAGCCCTCATCATAATCGCGGGGATGGTAAGCATAGTGGACAGTGAACTCTCAAGGACACAGGCCGGTGAACTTGGGGAGGCCAGGATGATGGGTGAGCGTGTTGTGGGTGCAGTGAATGCAGCCTACACCAATGGTCCCGGTTATGCTGTTAACCTCACATTAACCTCTGATTTTCCATACACCATTGAGGTGAGGAATGGCAGGGTCACCGTGTTCTATAAGTCAAGCACCATCAGACTCAACCTTATACCCAAGGTCAACGTGACCACGACCAACATGACTCCAGGATTCACATACACTGTGAGGAACCAGAACGGCACAATAACCATAACTAGACTCACCTGAGCAATCAAAAAAGTCCGGAGGATATCTCTTGTTCAGTGACCTTAGATGGGAGTATAAGGCCCTTGCAATCATTGCCATCATAGCGGTTCTTGTAACGGTGTACTCATACAGCTCATTCAATCAGGGGGAGAGGGTGAGGCTCTCTGATTCCACACAACCCGAACCCCAGCCACAGCCTGTACCTGTGAGCGTACCCAACATGACAGATAACAGAACAAACACAACTGAGAATGTTACGGCCGAGGAGGCCAGGCAAATAGCAGCGGAGTCAGGCTACACTGCAGGCCAGCCCACAAGGGGCTCAATAAACCTGAACGGCACGGATGTGGAGGTATGGGTTGTCCCCCTCCAGAGGGGTGGGAGGACAGTTAAGGAGGTCTATGTCAGCGTGGAGGGCGGACAGATTGTTGGAAGCAGGGAATTCACCTGAAGCTGTTCCGCAGAATCCGTATTCTATCCCTTTAAGGAGGGAATTCACCTGCCGGGGATAATCACAACATATTTAAGGCCAGCTGAGATACTATTGTAAGTGATTAAAGAGCCCCTCAAAAGGATTCACGGTGAATAAAATGGATGTTCTGAGTGTAATTGTAATGCTGGCCCTATTTTTACTCCTTCTTGCATTCATATTCTCTGCTGGTCTCATGACACCGGTAATAGGAAGGAAAAACCTCCTTTTTGTGGTATTCATAGGCTTCATTGCAGGGACCGTCGGCGGCGCATTTCTTATTTCACCGGTCTACGATGAGATTCCTGAAATTGCAAGAAGCATATACCTCTCAACATCTGGAGCCACAGAAACAGTAACCGCGGATGTCTCAACAAGCACCGATATAGAGAGGCTCAAGGCGGATCTCGCCTCCCAGGAGGGGGTTGTGGATGTCCACTCTGAGGGGATCGTGATAAAGACAGATAAATTCACAGAGGAACGTAAAAGAATAATAGAGGATAAAATAGCGGTTATAGACTCCAATATAACCTCATGGAAGGTCTACACGAACGGTACCATAATCCTGCAGGTTAAAAGGGGATACAACCCTGTGAATGCCCTCGAGAACCTTGCAGAGTGGCTCATGTACACTGGAGGTATAAACACAAGGTACAGTACGGTCAAACTGGTGGTGGAGGTGAAACCAGAGAATGTCGATGAAGTCGTCTCCTACCTTGAGGCGAGGGACATCGTTGTAACAGGTGTCAGGGGTCCTGCAGAGGATAGGGTGGCTGAGCTAAAGAGGTCTTTACCGGCTAAGTCCAATATAGTGCTTTTCTGCGGGGTTCTTGGAGTGCTGACTGGTCTTGCAGGTGTTTTCATAGATTCCATCATGGGTTTCTTCAGGAAGATTTACATGAAATACAGAGGTGGAGAATGAGATCTGCAGTTCTATATTCCGGGGGTAAGGACAGTACAATGGCCCTCTACCATGCACTCCAGGAGTCTGAGGTCCGATTTCTGGTTTCCATGGTATCAGATAACCCCGAGTCCCACATGTACCATGTGCCAAACATCAAACTCACGTCCCTCCTTGCAGAGGCCCTTGGAATACCCCTCATTGAATCCAGAACCGCTGGTGTTGAGGAGAAGGAGGTTGAGGACCTTGCAGAGACCCTTTCCATGCTGAAGGAGAGGGGTGTAGATGCGGTTTACTCAGGGGCACTTTACTCTGAGTATCAGAGGTCAAGGATAGATGAGGTCTGCAGGAGGCTTGGCCTTAAGTCAATGGCACCACTCTGGCACAGGGACCCCATTGATTATATGGAGGAGGTTGTTGACCTCGGATTCAGGGTCATGGTAACAGCGGTTGCAGCTGAGGGCCTGGATGAGTCATGGCTCGGGAGGATTGTTGACAGAAGGATGATCTCTGAACTCGCTGATCTCAGTGAGAGGTACGGTATAAACCCTGCCTTTGAGGGGGGTGAGGCAGAGACCCTTGTCCTTGATGGCCCAATATTTAAGAAGAGACTTGAGATACTTGAATATGAAAAGAAGTGGTTCTTTGATAACGGATTCCTGGATATAAAGAGGGCCGTGCTTGTTGATAAGGACTAGTTTCAAGGGCCGTCTTGAAGGATTAGTTTTTATATTTTTTATTAGTATCCAGCTGTGCTTGTTGATAGGATTAGTTTTTATTTTTAATCCACACTTTCATCAAGCTCCCCGGATACATCAGGTGCAAGCCAGTCAATGATCCCCAGCAGATCATCTGATTCAATCTCGACCATTATATCTCCAAGGGGTGTGATGGGTTCCTCAAGAACATTGACACGTCCTATGAGGGCCGCCTGCTTGTTTATATAAATACGGGTTGATTTGCCCCTCATGTTCTTAATCAGGATTCCCCGGGCGGTTAACCGTATCCTCCGCCTCTCAAGAGCCTCCCTGAGTTCACTGAGACTCTCAGTATTACCTTCACCCTTCAGGAAATCCCCATCACTCTCAATTTCAAGGTCTGGAAATACGTTCATAACGGCCTCCCTGACCTTTTCAGGGTCCTCT
This sequence comes from Methanothermobacter sp. KEPCO 2, assembly GCF_041228365.1. Taxonomy (NCBI): domain Archaea; kingdom Methanobacteriati; phylum Methanobacteriota; class Methanobacteria; order Methanobacteriales; family Methanobacteriaceae; genus Methanothermobacter; species Methanothermobacter sp. KEPCO 2. Next base: position 491,828 of record NZ_CP166185.1, read on the forward strand.
GTTGCTCGCACCGGAACCTCAACCCTCACAGAATCCATCATCTTCCCTCCTCACATAGTTTCCTCAGTATCTTTTTTGCCTGCTTCTTTATCTTCCAGATGGGGCCCTCATTGACTATCATGTAATCTGAGGTTGCTATCACATTCCCTATTCCGAATCCAAGTTCCCTTTCATCCCTTTCAATGAATTCACTGTAACTTGATGAATCATCCTCTCTTCTACGCTTTTTGAGACGTTTGAATCTTGTCTTTCGCGTTGAGAATACAGATATCACCCTGAATCCAGGGAAGTTCTCCCTGAATATCTCGACCTCGTGGGGGCTCCTTATTCCCTCTATAAGAAACCTCTCAGATTCTGCCTTCTGTATCCTTTCAACACACTTCTCGGCAACAACGTATTCACCGTATTCCTCTCTGAGGCGGACAGCCGTCACCCCAGGATCCTCACCGCGTTTTCTGGCTTCATCCCTTATAACGTCACCCATCCTTATAACCTGAAATCCCATGGACTCGGCGACCCTTGATACGACACCCTTACCTGCTCCCGGCATCCCTGAAACTCCAATAACCACCATGTTCACACCTTATGTATTCTTAGGGGGACTCAATCTCTGGATTGTAACGCCTTATATCAAGCAATTTTATGGTTTCCCTCAGGTTTTCTGTGTTATCAAATTTCCTGAGGATCCCCTCAAGTTCCTCCCTTGGGGCATCCCTGAGTTCCCTTACAGCATCTATCAGGGCCGGCACGGCCCTTACAATGTTATCTGTTATGCTTATACTGGCCATTCTTGATGTACGTGATAGGGGGTTGAGGTCCACTGTTATGACGGTTTTCCCGGATTTTCTCAGTATCTCGGTCCTGTCGCCATCTTCGAGGGGTACAAGGACTGTATCAGCGCTGTATATACCTTCAGGGCTTGCTGTTGCCCTCGGGCTCATTATACCATCTATGTGCATGAGTTTACCTGTTCCAAGGACCTCTGATGCCCCATGTTCCCTCAGAACCTCCTCGATGAGTTTCACTCTTTTCTCTGTCCTGTGAAAGAGGTTTATCTCGATTTTTCCTCCAATCTCCCCTGCAAGTTCCACAACCTCTGCAGGGACAAGGGCCGCAGTGTTGCCGTTAACTGAAATTACAGGGTTCTCTGCAAGGATAAGAGCTGCTGCAGCCGCTTTTATGGCCTTTCTGGCAGGTTCTGTTGTCTCTTCACCCAGCAGGTAGTCAAAGGCTTCACCCCTTCCATGGGCGATCATCCCTGAGTCTGCAAGTATGCCCTTTCGCCAGGCATCTGTTATTTTCTCTCTCTGTATAAGTGAATGGTAGCGTGGATGGTCCCTTGAAATCATGGTACTCTATTGTACCGGACATTTAATAAGTTTATTTCATGTGGTTAAGTGGGTGTCAGCCAAATATTTTATACCAGCTTGAAGATAGAATTAGGAGGAGGAATCCATAATGGAAGAGGAAGTTGAGATCAAAAGAAAACCCAGAAAGCCGGAGTATGGGAGAAGCCTCTGGGGGATCTACCTTGGGTCAATCCTGGTGGTCATAGGTGTTATATGGTTTGCCTTTGCATCAGGCCTTATACCACCCCAGTACTCAAGGTTCTGGCCCCAGGCCCTGCTGGTTATTATCGGGGTTCTTATAATCATAAAATCCATCAGGAACTGAACGGTGATTGTATGAAGGAACTCATGAAGCGTCTCTCACTTGCCAGCGGAGTCTCTGGATTTGAGGGAGAGGTAAGGGATATCATAGCATCTGAACTTGAAGGTCATGTTGATAAGATAGAGGAGGACAGGCTCGGTAACATCATCGCAACCAGGAATGGATCCGGTCCATCGGTCATGCTTGCAGCCCACATGGATGAAATAGGCCTCATGGTGAGGCACATCGATAAGAAGGGCTTCATAAGGTTTTCAAAGATAGGTGGAATCAGTGACCAGATGATACTCAACCAGGCAGTCTGGATCCACGGGGAGAATGGCCCTGTGATGGGTGTCATTGGATCCAAGCCCCCCCACCGGATGAAGGCCGCTGAGAGGAAGAAGGTAACAACCCATGATAACATGTTCATCGATATAGGGGCAGAGTCCCGTGAGGATGCAGAGGAACTTGTCTCTGTGGGGGATCCCATTACATTCCATGCACCCTACAGTGAACTTCCCAATTCCCGATTCACAGGGAAGGCCCTTGACAACCGTATAGGGTGCCTTGTGATGGTTGAGGTCCTTAAAAGGGTTGATACTGATGCAACAGTTTACGGTGTTGGAACGGTCCAGGAGGAGGTTGGGCTGAAGGGTGCCAAGACCTCGGCCTTCAAGCTCAACCCTGACATGGCCCTTGCCCTTGACGTCACAATAGCCGGGGATCACCCCGGTATGAAGGAGGAGGAGGCACCTGCGAAGCTTGACGGTGGCCCTGCTGTCATCCTCACAGATGCGAGTGGTAGGGGTATAATAACCCATCCGAGGGTTAAGGACTGGCTCCTTGAGACCGCAGGGGAGGAGGATATACCGGTGCAGATAGAGGTGAGTGAGGGGGGCACGACCGATGCAACAGCCATTCACCTCACACGGGAGGGTATACCCGCGGGTGTGGTCTCTGTACCCACAAGGTACATCCACACGACGGTGAGCATGGCAAGCATGAAGGACATCGAGATGACCGTTGACCTTCTTGTTAAGGCAATCGAAAGACTGTAAACCCCCCACACCTCTTTTACTATTATTTAACGTTCATTTTTCCGTCAACATAGAATATGTATGGGCTGTCACACCAGTTTTCATATACCTCCACCACATATTTGCTGTCCATAACCACATCGCTGGTCATGATTTTATTCAGAAACTGGCTGACCGTTTCCTCTGAAATTTTCACCCGGCAAGGAAATTCGCACTGTTTTTTCATTTCAAAGACCTTTATTATGACCTTTCTCTTCAACATGCAAACCTCCTTTTGAATAACTTTGATCAATTATGTAATAATGTAATATATAAATTTATCTAATTATTATGTCATGAATTCAGTACAGAAAATTGGTAAACAATGCGAAGGCTTAAAGCTTTAAATAAATGTCCTACTACAAATAATGGCATCATGATAAAATTAAGATAAAATTAATCACTGAGGCTCTCCAATTCATGTAGAGGTAATTTGATTGATGGTGTCTCATTCCTCAGGATTTTCAATGACCTCAAGGCCATTATCTGATATGATGTACGGTACAAATTCAATCGGTGTCCTTGTGCTCCTCATCTTTATAATATCCATAACCCTTTCCCTTCTACCTGTGTAGGGGTTCTCCCTCTTTATCAGTTTTATGGCCCCGTATACCGCGTAGAGGGCTATCTCATTGAACTCCATGGAGGTGGCGCTGTCAAGGATTATCAATGCAGTTATACCCCTCTTCTTTAGTTCGTAGATGAGGAGGTCAAACTGGTCCCGGAACTCATGTGTTGTGAGTTTCTCTGTATGGCTACCTATACTGTCTATCACAAGTACCTCTGTATCCTCAGGGATCTCAGCCAGTATCTTCTGAAGGTTTCCCTTGACAGATTCAATGCCTATGTGTATCTCTGCCTCTGTGAGCCTTGCCCTTATTGCAGAGAGTCCTATGATCTTCAGGGTGCCTGATTCTATCAGTTCATCTATATCCCACCCAAGTGAGGCGCACTGGATCCTCAGGTCAGTCTCGTCCTCCTCTGTTGTAACATAGACTGTCTTAAGGCCCTTTTTTGCGCTCTCAATGGCAAAATGGAGCGCCATGATGGTTTTACCAGCCCCGGCGTCACCTGTTACTAGAATACTCCTCCCCTGAGGGTATCCCCCTATTATATCGTCCAGTCCCTTAACCCCCGTACCTAACCTGGGTATAGCATCCATTATTTACCCCCCTTAATCCATTCAGATACCTTCTATGAATTCGATGTGAGATCCCTCATTACTATACCATATGGAATTCGAATGTGAGGTTCTCGTCCCGGCTCCGCAGTGTTGAGGTCTGTATGACGCTTCCCTTGATGCCGGTCCAGGTGAAGCTCCTCATCAGCATGGCCCTGAATATGAGTGAGAAGATGGGATTCTGACGTGCCTCATTGAGCCAGGGAAACGTTTTAAATTCAAGCACATACCTTGACTTCTCCTTTCGGAGTGTGGTCTCGATTCCAAGGTTCCCGAGAAACCCTGAAAGCCACTTTATGTATGCATTGAAAACCCTCTCGGGCGCCCTGCCAGACCGGATATCCTCAACAACCCCGAGCTTCTCCATCATCCTCTGGAAGTTGGGTTTGAGGTTCTTCTCAAACCTGTCTGCAAAGTTCTTTATGATGGCATTTCTGAGCTGTGGGGGGATTGATGATGCAAAGACTGGCACAGCCGAAACAACGAATCCATAAAGCTGGGCCTTTGACCTCTCACGGATGAGTTCCTCTCTCCTTTTCTCGGCCTCAACCCTCCCTGTGATGTCGTGTCCTATTATCTGGAGGAGGTTCTTCTCGGTTGTTGTCTCAATGGTGGTGGAGTGTATCTCAAAATGGTGCTTCCTTCCCTTTACGTCAACAAGTTCGATTTCAAAGGTCTTATGATCGTGGTTCATGAGGTCAAGGATCTTCTCAAGGACCTCCCTTGATAGGAAACCCTTCCTTTCGAGGATGGAGAGTTTCTTACCCTTTAACTTCTTTCTGTCAAGCCCCGTTAACTCCTCAACGGTTCTGTTTGCAAAGAGTATCCTTGAGTCAGAGTCCAGGAGAATTATGGGGTCGGGTGATGTTTCAAGGAGTGCCCTGTAGCGTTCCTCACTTTCACGGAGTTTACTGTCCATCCTGTGTTTATAGAGGGCCACCTCGATTGCACTGTGAAGCTCACGGTCCTCAAAGGGCTTTATTATATACCCGAAGGGCCCTGTGAGTTTCGCACGGCTGAGGGTCTTCTCATCAGAGTATGCTGTGAGGTAAACAATGGGTATATTCATCTCCTCTCTTATGACCTCTGCCGCCTCTATCCCGTCCATTTCACCCTTAAGCACTATATCCATGAGTACAAGGTCAGGTTTCTCCTCACGGGCAAGTTTTATTGCCTCCTCACCTGAGGCTGCCATGCCAACCACGCGATAGCCGAGGCCCTCTGCCCGGTGCTTGATGTCCATGGCCACTATACTCTCATCTTCCACAACGAGTAAACTTGTAGGTGACATTCAATCCTCCCTGGATATCATCCATCCCCCAAAGTAAGGTTCACACAGTCAATCAGTATTATGTGGATGATCAGTATAAATAATTTGCTGGAAAATTCCGTTATCACCCCATAAAACACTTCCAAACTGCAGAAAACCCTATGGGGGGGATTCAGCCATTATCAACCCTTCTGAAGTGTCTGTATATTCTCTCTGCCACCGGGCGGTTCATGCCCCTTACCGCAGCAAGTTCCTCCACACTGGCATTCCCTATACCCTCAACACTTCCAAAGTGCTCCAGGAGGGCCCTCTTCCTCCTGGGACCAACACCCCTTATACTGTCGAGTTCTGACTCAAGGGATTTTCTGTCCCTGATCCTCCGGTGGTATTCAACTGCAAACCTGTGGGCCTCGTCACGGAGGTGTCTGAGCAGCTGAAGGGCGCCGTCTGATACCTCAACTGGCTCTGAAAGCCCGGGAAGGTATACATCCTCCTCCCTCTTTGCTATGCCCACAACAGGCAGATCCAGACCACATGACCTGAGGGCATCCAGTGCTGCTGAGAGCTGCCCCTTACCCCCGTCAATCAGCACGAGGTCCGGTTTTTCAGTTTCATCACCTGAGTACCTCCTCATGACGAGTTCCCTCATCATGGCATAGTCATCCGGGCCCCTGGTCCTTATACGGTAGCGGCGGTACATTCCAGGGGCGGGTTTACCATCCAGGAAGACGGCGACTGAACCTGTTGCGTGTTCACCACCAATATTGGATATGTCAAGGCCCTCAATCCGTCTGGGAATGGAGGGGAGCTTGAGTTCACCCTTAAGTTCAAGGAGCGCATCCTTCACCTTACCCTTCTGTTGGAGGATGACGGAGGCGTTCTTCCAGGCGATGTTCAGGAGTCTCCTGCCTGAGCCCCCCTCTGGTGAATGTATCCTGACCTCACCACCCCTGAGCTCAGAGAGCCACTCTGCTATGACCTCATCCCCTACCGGGTACTGCACCAGGATCTCTGAGGGGATATAACGGGGGATTGCATAATACTGCTTGAGGAAGGACTCAAGGATCTCCCTCCTATCTGCTGAGCCCCTCAGCATGAAGTCGTCCTTCCCTGTGATCTTACCGTCACGGATCTGCAGAACCACAACGACGGAGTTATCACCACTTGTCTCCAGGGCCACTATGTCCTGGTCAATGGAGTCTGTGAAGGCCGCATACTGCCTCTCCATAACCTCACGTATTGATTCAATCTGGTCCCGGATAACCGCGGCCCTCTCGAATTCCAGCTTTTCTGAGGCATCGCGCATCTCAGCCTCAAGAGCCTCAATAACCTCCCGGTACCGGCCCTGGAAGAAGAGGTCAACCCTTTCGATGATCTCAAGGTAGTCCTCCCTGCTTATCCCACCATCGCAGGGGGCATGGCAGAGGTCTATCTGGCTGTTGAGGCAGGGCCCATCCATCCTTCTGCAGCTTCTGATTTTGAAGAGGGACTTTATGAACTTCAGGGTCTTCCTCACGGAACCGGTATCGGTGAATGGCCCGTAATACCTTGCACTGTCGCCCCCGATGGTCCTTGTTATGATTACGCGGGGGTATTCCTCATCTGTTATCTTTATGAATGGGTACCTCTTATCATCCTTGAGGCGGACGTTGTAGGGGGCCTGTACCTCTTTATTAGGTTGGATTCAAGGATGAGGGCCTCCTTTTCATTCTCTGTGAGGATGTACTCTATGCTGTCAAGGTGCCTCATCATGACCCTGAGGCGGGGGTTCTCGTGTTCCCTGAAGTAGGATGCGACCCTCTTCCTTATTGAGACCGATTTGCCGACGTAGAGGACCCTGTCGTTTTCATCACGGAATATGTAAACGCCTGTCCTGTCTGGAAGTTTCCCTGGATCCCTGACCCTTGTCAACCTATCATCCCTTTAACATTCTAAGACTGCAGATGTATACTCGATGTATCACTCTTCTAACTGCAAAGGTATATATAATGTGACCTGAAAATATATTTTCACCATAAATGGAGTTTCTCATTTTAAGTGATTTGTGATGAAATTTAAACTGGTATCAGATTACAGACCCCTCGGGGATCAGCCAAAGGCGATAAGGTCCCTTGTTGAGGGTATAAACTCCGGAATGAGGGAGCAGACCCTCCTGGGGGTCACAGGGTCAGGTAAGACCTTCACCATCGCCAATGTCATCGAGGAGGTCCAGAAACCAACGCTGGTCATATCCCACAACAAGACACTGGCTGCCCAGCTCTACGAGGAGTTCAGGGAGTTCTTCCCTGATAACGCGGTGGAGTACTTTGTGAGTTACTATGACTTCTACCAGCCAGAGGCCTACATACCACAGACAGACACCTACATAGACAAGGAGGCCTCAATAAACGATGAGATAGACAGGATGAGGCACTCAGCCACCCAGGCGCTCCTATCAAGGGACGACGTTATAGTGGTATCCAGTGTATCCTGCATCTACGGCATAGGGGCCCCCGCAGATTACGGGGAGTTCACCCTCCACCTTGAGGTGGGCTCAACCATCGGGAGGGAAGAGATCCTCTCAAGCCTTGTCAGCATGCAGTACGAGAGGAACGACGTGGAATTCGACAGGGGCCAGTTCAGGGTTCGCGGCGACACCATAGAGATAAACCCTATCCACGGAACACCACCAATCAGGATAGAGCTGTTCGGGGATGAGGTGGACTCCATATCAACCGTCCACAGGGTAACAGGTAAGAGGCTCCAGAAACTGGACCGCATAACCGTATTCCCTGCCAAGCACTTCGTGATCCCTGAGGACAGACTCCAGAGGGCCATAGAGTCAATAGAGGAGGAACTCGAGGATCGCCTCAGGGAACTCAGGACCCAGAATAAACTCCTTGAGGCCCAGCGCCTGGAGCAGAGGACAAGATTCGACATGGAGATGCTAAGGGAGATGGGCTACTGCCAGGGCATAGAGAACTACTCAATGCACCTAAGCGGCAGGAAGTGGGGTGAGAAACCCAACACCCTCCTTGACTACTTCCCCGATGACTTCCTGACGGTCATCGACGAATCACACGTGACCGTCCCCCAGATAAGGGGAATGTACAATGGTGACCGGGCAAGGAAGGAGACACTCGTTGAGTACGGCTTCAGACTCCCCAGTGCAAAGGAGAACCGCCCGCTACGTTTCGACGAATTCCAGGAGAGCATAAACCAGGTGATCTATGTCTCTGCAACCCCGGGTAAATATGAACTCTCCAGGAGCCAGAACATCGTTGAACAGATCATAAGGCCCACTGGCCTCGTGGACCCGGAGGTCAGGATCCGGCCTGTTAAGGGACAGGTTGACGACCTCCTCTCTGAGATAAGAAGGAGGGTTGAACTTGGCCAGAGGGTTCTCGTAACCACCCTCACCAAGAGGATGGCAGAGGACCTCACCGACTATTATTCACGGGTTGGTGTGAGGGTGAGGTACCTCCACTCAGAGATAGATACCCTTGAGCGTGTTGAGATCATAGACGACCTCAGACGTGGTGAATTCGACTGCCTGGTGGGTGTGAACCTCCTCAGGGAGGGACTGGACCTACCGGAGGTTTCACTGGTGGCGATCCTCGACGCCGACAGGGAGGGCTTCCTCAGATCAGAGACCTCCCTCATACAGACAATCGGTAGGGCCGCCAGGAACGTCAACGGCCAGGTGCTGATATACGCCGACAGACTCACGGACTCTGTTAAGGCCGCGGTTGAGACCACCAACAGGCGGAGAAAGCTCCAGATGGAGTACAACCGCAGGCACGGTATAAAGCCAAGGAGCACAAGAAGGACCCTCAGGGAGAAGAAGGAGAAAGAGGAGCTTAAGGCTGAGGAGATACCCCGGGATGAACTTGAAGTCATAATAAAGGACCTTGAGGCCGAGATGCGTGAGGCCGCAAGGAACCTGGAATTCGAGAGGGCCGCGAGACTCAGGGACCAGATAATGTCCCTTAAGGGGTCCTCATCAAAATAAAACCGAACTTCATATGGAATGAGTGGAGATTCTGAGAGTTATGAGTGGAAAGATAGTTATTAAGGGTGCAAGGGAACACAACCTCCAGAACATTGACCTTGAACTCCCAAGGGATAAATTCATCGTTATAACAGGTATAAGCGGGTCAGGGAAGTCTTCACTGGCCTTTGACACCATATACGCTGAGGGCCAGCGGAGATACGTTGAGTCCCTCTCGGCCTATGCAAGGCAGTTCCTGGGGCAGATGAAGAAGCCCGAGGTGGACTACATAGAGGGCCTCTCACCTGCAATATCCATAGACCAGAAGACCACAAGGGTCAACCCCCGCTCAACCGTGGGGACCATAACAGAGATCTACGACTACCTCCGGCTCCTCTTTGCAAGGATAGGTAAACCCCACTGCTACCTCTGCGGAAGGGAGATAGAGCAGCAGACATCAACCCAGATAGTGGACCGTATAATGGAGGACGATGAGGGCACAAGGATTATCATACTGGCACCGGTGGTGAGGGACAGGAAGGGCGAGCACCAGCGGGTTTTTGAGAGGCTCAGGGAACAGGGCTTCGTAAGGGTCAGGGTTGACGGTGAAATAAGGGACCTTGACGAGGAATTCAACCTTGACAGAAACCGGAAACACTCGGTCGATGTGGTGGTGGACCGCCTTGCTGTTAGAAAGGACACGGAATTCAGGAAGAGACTCGCAGACTCTGTTGAAACAGCCCTGGAGATGGGTGAGGGTACACTCCGGGTTCTCTACCATGACACAGGCCAGGAGAGGGTCTACAGTGAACACTTCGCCTGCCCTGACTGTGGCATAAACTTTGAGGAGATAAGCCCACGGATGTTCTCATTCAACAGCCCCCATGGGGCATGTCCAGAGTGCAATGGGCTTGGAAGCAAACTTGAAATCGACCCTGACCTCGTCGTACCCTACCCTGAGCGCTCCATAAATGAGGGGGCCATAGTACCATGGAGCAGGTCAGGTAAGAGGGACAACTACTACCACCAGATGCTGAGGGCTGTGGCAGAGCACTACGGCTTCAGCCTGGACACCCCCTTCGGTGAACTGGACGAGGAACACAGGAGGGCAGTCCTCTACGGGACAGATGAGAAGATCCAGTTTGTATTCCAGCGTAAAAACAGAACCTACCGTGTTAACAGGCGCTTCGAGGGTGTTATACCCAGGATGGAAAGGATCTACATGGAGACCAAGTCCAACTACATGAGGACCTACATAGGTAAATTCATGAGCAACCATGCATGCCCGGTCTGTAAGGGTAGCAGGTTGAGGCCGGAGAGCCTATCGGTCACTGTGGGTGGAAAATCAATACACGATGTTGTTGAAATGTCAGTGAGCGAGGCCTACAGCTTCTTTGAGGGCCTTGAACTCACCGGGAGGGAGGAGTACATCGCAAGGGAGATCCTCAAGGAGATACGTGAGAGGCTACGGTTTCTGATTGACGTGGGCCTGGACTACCTTACACTTTCAAGGTCCTCAGGCACACTCTCAGGTGGCGAGGCCCAGAGGATAAGGCTTGCAACCCAGATTGGATCGGGCCTTGTGGGGGTACTCTACATCCTGGACGAGCCCAGCATAGGCCTCCACCAGCGGGATAACATGAGGCTGATTGAGACACTCAAGAGGCTCAGGGACCTGGGGAACACCCTCATAGTGGTTGAACACGACGAGGAAACCATACTCTCCGCTGACCACGTGGTTGACATTGGACCCGGTGCCGGGGAACACGGTGGACACGTGGTTGCAGAGGGGACACCCCAGGAGATAATGGAGGACCCGGCATCCCTCACAGGGGCGTATCTGTCGGGCCGGGAAACAATACCTGTACCCGAATTCAGGAGGGGGCATTCAGGGAAGTACCTCACGGTGAGGGGGGCCAGGGCCAACAACCTTAAGGACATTGATGTGAGGATCCCCCTGGGTGTCTTCACCTGTGTTACGGGGGTATCGGGTTCAGGTAAGAGCACACTGGTCAACGAGATACTCTACAGGGGAGTCTATGAGAGGCTCCACCATAAGCACATGAATGCAGGTGAGCACACCGACATCGAGGGCCTTGAGCACATCGATAAGGTTGTGATGATAGACCAGTCACCAATCGGGAGGACACCACGATCAAACCCCGCCACCTATACAGGGGTATTCACCCATATAAGGGAACTCTTCGCCCAGACCCCCGAGGCAAAGAAGAGGGGCTACAGGCCAGGCAGGTTCAGTTTCAACGTCAAGGGAGGCCGCTGTGAGGCCTGCAGTGGTGACGGGATAATCAAGATAGAGATGCACTTCCTTGCAGACGTCTATGTCCCATGTGAGGTCTGCAGGGGTAGAAGGTACAATGAGGAGACCCTTGAGGTAAGATACAGGGGTAAGAACATCGCTGAGGTTCTTGATATGACGGTTGAGGAGGCCCTTGAGTTCTTTGAGAGCATACCCCAGGTGAGGAAGAAGCTGCAGACACTCTATGACGTGGGCCTTGGCTACATAAAGCTGGGTCAGCCAGCCACAACACTCTCGGGTGGTGAGGCCCAGAGGGTCAAACTGGCAAAGGAACTTGGGAGGAAGAGCACCGGGAAAACACTCTACATCCTCGATGAACCAACCACGGGACTCCACTTCGATGACATCAAGAAACTCCTCAATGTCCTGGGAAGGCTTGTGGACGCAGGTAACACAGCCGTTGTGATAGAACACAACCTTGACGTTATAAAGTCTGCGGACCACATCATAGACCTTGGACCTGAGGGAGGTGACAGGGGAGGCCTTGTGGTTGCTGAGGGGACACCTGAGGAGGTTGCTAACTCAGGAACGCACACAGGACGGTTCCTCAGGGATGTCCTCAGCGGTGTACAGAATGAGAGGGTCCCTGTGGGACAGGACACTGGAAAGTAGTGTGTTTGCCTGCTCTCAGTGAGCAGTTTTTATGTTAATTTTTTTATATGGTCTTTTTTAAACCACATGCCTCTTTTATATTCGCTTTTATATTCTTTATCGTAAGATAAAGGTGTTTTACTCTGCTTATCGTAAGATAAAGGTGTTTCACTCCACTCCTTTAAAGGAAATTTTTTATATGATCATCCCCATAAATTTTATGTGGTTATCATGAAATACCGTGAAGACCTTTTGATGATGATTGCAGCGGCAGTTATGATGTTATCCTTCAACTGGATACATGGAATTTTTCTGATTTTACCTCTCATCGCAATCCCAAAACCCTCAGGAAGGGTAATTAAATGGGCTCTTTTTGTTTTTGCAGTATTCATGGCTCTACTCATAATTCAGCCAATGACACGCGCAGTTGGATTCAACATATCAGATGAACTCTTCAGGATAGTCCTCCTGATGCTCTTCACAGTAATGATCGCACTGCTCATTGAAAGGATTGAGAAGGTCCGCTCCCTCAGAAAACTGAACCGTGAACTGGCAAAAAAGGCCGCGGAACTTGAGGATGCCAATAAGGAACTCGAGGCATTTGCATACTCGGTTTCACATGACCTCCGCGTCCCTTTAAGGGCCATTGACGGATTTTCAAGGATACTTGTTGAGGACTATGAGGATAAACTTGATGAGGATGGTCTCAGGGTCATTGGAATAATCAGGGAGAACACGAAGAAGATGGGGCAGCTCATCGATGACATCCTCCTCCTGTCAAGGGCCGGAAGGCAGGAGATGAACCCTGTGACTCTGGACATGAGGGAACTTGCAGAGTCAACCTACCGGGAACTTGCCGCACAGGAAGAAGGAAGGGTCATAGAGTTTTCGGTGGAGGACCTCCCCCCTGCAGTGGCAGACAGGGTACTCATGGGGCAGGTGATGGGTAACCTCCTCTCAAACGCCATAAAATTCACAAGGGACAGAAACCCCGCAAGGATTGAGGTGGGATACATGGACGGGGGCGATGAGCACATCTACTATGTCAGGGATAACGGGGCAGGATTTGACATGAAATATGTGGGAAAACTCTTTGGACTCTTCCAGAGACTCCACAGTCAGGAGGAATTTGAGGGAACCGGCGTGGGCCTCTCAATAGTCCAGAGGATAATAAAGAGGCACGGAGGAAGAGTCTGGGGTGAAGGTGAGGTTGATGCCGGAGCAACAATATACTTCACATTACCAAAGGCGGTGGGATAAATGACAGATGCAGATATACTACTTGTTGAGGACAACCCGACAGACGCTGAACTAACAATAAGGGCACTGAAGAAAAACAACCTTGCAAACAAGCTCCACTGGGTCAAGGATGGTGCAGAGGCCCTTGACTACATATTTGCAAGGGGATCCTACTCTGAGAGGGACCCTGATAACCTCCCGAAGCTCATACTCCTTGACCTCAGGATGCCCAAGGTTGATGGGCTTGAGGTTCTCCAGGAGATTAAGAGAAATGAAAGCACATCCAGAATCCCGGTGGTGGTTTTGACTTCATCCAAGGAGGACCGGGATATAGTTGAGAGCTACAAGCTTGGGGTTAACAGCTACGTGAGCAAACCCGTGGAATTCGATGAATTCATAAACGCGGTTTCAACCCTGGGATTCTACTGGATGATCATAAATCAGCCACCTGAGTAGTTCGCATGGTTTATATTCAGAGGATTTCCAATGTCAGAAAAGGTTAAGGTGCTGATCCTTGAGGATGTCCCCCTTGACGCTGAACTTGTCATAAGGGAGCTTGAGAGGGATGGTATAGACTTCCAACATCTCACAGTTGACAGTGAGGACTCCTTCAGAAGGGCCCTTGAGGAATTCCAGCCAGACATCATCCTGGCCGACCATACCCTCCCCGACTTTGACGGTGTATCAGCCCTGAGGATAGTGAGGGAGAGAGATAATATCCCCTTCATATTCGTGAGTGGAAAGATTGGGGAGGAATTTGCCGTTGAGATGCTGAAGGCGGGGGCAACAGATTATGTACTCAAAAATAACCTTTCAAAGTTACCCCTGGCTTTCAGAAGGGCCCTTCAGGAAGCAGAAGAGGAGAGAAAGGTCCGTGAGGCTCAGAGGGCCCTTAAAGAGAGTGAAAGGAAGTACAGGGCCCTCTTTGAGAAATCAGGTAACCCCATATTAATATGTTCACCCGACGGCACCATAATTGATGTTAACCCTGCTGCAGCGGGATTTCTGAAATCATTTGCTGATGATATAATCGGCAGAAACATCAGTGAATGGATCAGTGAGGAGGACTTCAAGAGGCTCATGGGGGACTGCGAGGGTGGCCCTATGAAGTTCACGGTGGGTCTACGGGGCCGCACCCTTGATGTATCCGTAACAGCGGTTGAGGTGGATGATGAGAAACTTATATACCTGATGGGTAAGGATATCACGGTCCAGAAGAGGATTGAAAAGGAACTTAAGGCCAGCAAGGAGGAGTACAGGGTAATATTTGAGAATACAGGTACCCTCACAATTATCTGTGGCAGTGATATGGTGATAGAGCTTGCAAACAGTGCCTTTGAAAGGTTTTCTGGCTACAGCAAGGGGGAAATACAGGGTTACATGAAGCTCACGGACTTTGTGGATCCCTCTGATGCAGGGCGTATAGAGGCATACCACAGGTTAATGTCCGTTAACCCTGATGCCATACCAAAGAACTTTGAGCTCACACTCAAAAACAGGAGGGGTGAGGAGAGGAACTTCTTTGCAACGACGGTCACCATCCCGGGAAGCAAGAAATGTCTCCTCTCCCTCATGGATATAACCCATAAGAAGTCGGTTGAGAAGCGCCTTCGAGAATCCCTCAGGGAGAAGGAGCTGCTCCTCAGGGAGATACATCACCGGGTCAAGAACAACCTCCAGATAATCTCAACTCTCCTGATGCTGCAGGCATCCATCACAGGAGACCCCCGCCTGAGGGAACTCTACATGGATAGCCAGCACAGGATAGAAGCCATATCGCTCATACATGAAAAGCTCTACGAGTCAAGGGACCTATCACGGGTCAACCTCAGGGACTACATCAAGACACTTCTCAGTGACCTCCTTGACTCATACGGTGCAGATAGAAGTGAGATAGATGTGAGAATCCGCGTGGATGATGTTATGCTTAACATCGAAACAGCAATTCCCTGTGGTCTCATAGTGAATGAACTTGTAACCAACAGTATAAAGTACGCGTTCCCTGATGATGGAGGAGAAATCACGGTGGAGGTTCACAGAAATGGTGACCTTTACACCCTCATCGTTTCAGATAATGGTGTGGGATTGCCAGAGGACCTTGACCTTGAGAATACCAGCACTCTGGGTCTAAGGATTGTGAGGAACCTTGTGGATCAGATAAATGGTGAACTCAGGATAGAGAGGCCTGCCAGGTTCACTGTGAAGTTCCGTGAGGTTGAGTACAGTAAGAGGTTTTAGGTTCAGGATGTGCCCTGCTTTTAAACTGCCACAGGCGGCTTAAAGGTCAGATTTCACATCAAATTTTAAGTTTCAGTGATTCCAGAATGATTGAGGATCATCTGAATTAAAAAGACCTTGGGGAGATTTTATGGCAAGAATTCTTGTTGTTGAGGACGAGGCCATAGTTGCGATGGGTATAAGACACAAGCTTGAGACAATGGGCCATGAGGTGGTGGATACCGTCTCAACAGGCAGGGACGCCATAAGGGCAAGTAAGATACATGAACCGGACCTTGTCCTCATGGATATAGTTCTCAAGGGTGAAATGGATGGGATAGAGGCCGCAAGGGAGATAAGGGACCGCTTTAACATCCCCATAATCTACCTCACAGCCTACGCCGATGAGGAGATGCTGGCACGTGCAAAGATAACGGAGCCCTACGGGTACATTGTGAAACCCTTCAAATCGTCTGAACTCAACGCCAACATTGAGATGGCAATATACCGGCACAGGTCTGCCATGAGGGAAATGGAACTCATGAGGAAGAGGATAATCTCAGACTTCTACAACTTCATCCTCAATGCAATGCCCTCACCAGATGCCGACCGGGATGAGATCAGGGAATTGTTATCAGGGATATTCAGGGATAGGATCATATCTGAACTTAAACCCGGATTTGAATCATATATGGAGGAATCCCCCTACGAGGACACACTTGAGGCATACCTTGCGTGGGTTGCAGATGTATTTGAGAACTTCACTATCAGGGTGGGCTTTCTTGAGGATGATGAGAATGTCTACGTTGAATTTGAGAACTGTCCATGGATTGATGATGCAGGGAAGAACCCTGGATTCTGCCTCAACTGTGAGGCCATTCTCAAGCTGAGCTGGGACTGGAGTGGACTTCCTGGTGATTTCAGGGCACTTGACCATATTGCTGATGGATCAGAGAGGTGCCTCTTCAGGTTCAGCGTGAAGTGATCGTTTCGCTGGACTCAAAAACCATATACCCCACACAAACCTTTCAAAGGTTCAGGTTGAAATAATCTTCTAAGTGGTCTTTAATGAGGAGAACGGGTATCGCAAATCTCCCCCTCCATGGGGGTCATCCACCTGCCTGGCTCATGAGGAGGATGGTCGAACTCTCAGGTGCCATAGCTGAGGTTATAATTGAGGAGTACGGGACCTCTGAGTTCATATCAAGGATATCCGACCCCTTCTGGTTTCAGGCCTTCTCCTGCACCATCGGATTTGACTGGCACTCTTCAGGGACAACAACAACTACTTGCGGGGCCCTAAAATCTGCACTTGACCCCAAAAGGCACGGTATACTGGTTGCAGGTGGTAAGGGAAGAGCTTCCCGCATGACACCAGGGGAAATTGAGGCTGCAGGGAAACTCTTTGACCTTGATTCCTCTCAACTGGTTTATTCCAGCAGGATAGCTGCCAGGGTGGATGGTAACTGTATACAGGACGGTTTCAGCCTCTACCAGCACACCTTCCTTGTTGACGCCGATGGTGAGTGGGCTGTTGTACAGCAGGGACTCAACCCTGATGGAGGATATGCCAGGAGGTACCACTGGCTTGGTTCAGGGGTTGGGGATTATGTTGACTCACCCCACAGCGGGATATCATCGGATAGGACCATGGGGAAGGTCCTTGACATGACCTCACCCACAAGTAGTGGCGCCCGTGAAGTTAGTGTTGACATCGTCTGCGATGGCCCCTCACACCTCAGGGGTTACCTAACAGGACAGAGGACACTCTTTGACTTCAATGTACTTGACATGCCCGGACACCATGAGGTTCTACCTGTGGACCTCACAGAGAGGGACATGGCTGTCCTTGAAAGGGCACACGAGATCCAGCCTAGAAACTATGAGGAACTTGTCATGATTGACGGCCTTGGACCCAAAAAGATCAGGGCCCTGGCCCTTGTTGCCGACCTCGTATACGGTGAGGAGGTAAGCTGGAGGGATCCTGTGAAATACAGCTATGCACATGGCGGCAAGGACGGATACCCGTACCCCGTGGATAGGGATACATATGACAGCACAGTGGATTATCTTAAGGGTGCTCTTGAGGAGGCCAGAATTGACAGAAGGGATCGCCTTAGGGCACTTGAGTCACTTGAAAGATTCTTGAGGGTTTAGTTTTTTTCATTCTTCAGGGTTTAGGTTTTGATGTTCGTCTTCTCAGTAAGTTTTAAGTTTTACTCCAGAAAGATTATATTATTCACTGTTATGACCTATGAGGTGATGGTTTGGTTCAGCGAGTTCTTGTGATTTCAAACATGTATCCAGGTAAGGAAAATGTATCCTTCGGTAGTTTCATCAGGGTCCACGTGGATGCATTCAAACGTTACACGGATGTTGAACAGTTCGTTGTTGCAAACACAGATCAGAGGAAGGGTAAGGGTAGGCTGATATGCAAGTACAGCTCCCTGCTGATTAGATCCATATGGTCTTCCATTTCAAAGAGGTTCGATGTGATCCATGCACATTATGCCTTCCCAACTGGCTTCATAGGGTTAATATGTCACTGGATAACCAGAAAACCCCTGGTCATAACTGTCCACGGCGGCGATATTAACAATCTTGCAAAAAGGAATCGTCTTCTCTTTAAGGTCACGGCTTTTGTCCTCAGAAGGGCAGCTGCAGTTATAGCTGTAAGCAGGGACATAAGGGATAAACTCGTGACAGAATTCAACGTTGATGAGGATAGGGTTCATATAATAAATATGGGGGTCAACAGAGAAATTTTCCGGCCAATGGAGAAGAGTGAAACCCGCGAAAAACTTGGTTTAAATAATGATAAAAGGATAATCCTGTTTGTTGGTAACATTATACCCCGAAAGGGGGTTCTGTATCTCCTTGAAGCCATGAGGAATGTTGATGCGGGTGATGTTCAGTGCATAGTTCTGGGGGCCCCTGTGGATACAGGATACATGAATAGGCTCACAGAAATCGCTGATTCACTGGATGCTGATGTGAGGTTCATGGAACCTGTGCCATACGAGGAGGTCGCCCTCTGGATGAACGCGGCTGATATTTTTGTTCTACCCTCCCTTGAGGAACCCTTTGGTCTTGTGGCCCTTGAAGCCCTTGCCTGTGGAACCCCAACCATTGCAACATTGGTTGGAGGTCTCAGGGAATTTGTAAGGGACTCTGAGACAGGCTACAGTGTACCGCCCAGGGATTCTGCTGCAATTGCAGAGAAGATAAACCATATCCTTGACCCTGATAACAGAGAGGAGGTTGAGGCGATCAGAGAGAGGGGCCTTGCAGTGGCAGATTCATTCAGCACAGAGAAGCAGGTGAGGCGGATACTTGAAGTTTACAGGGAGGTTTCATAGATCTCCCTCTGATAATTTATATCAGGTTATTTCATTCTGAAATTAGTGATATGTTTGTTTTTTAGCTGTCTTCTTTGTTTTTGCGTGATTCTATCCTGAAGATCTTTCGCTGCCAGATTCACGGGAATTTAAAGAGAAAAATTTTTATTACTTTTCTAGATTTCATATGCTTATAAGTAATACTTGGATTTTTTTAGTAATTATTAAATACCCTGCTGAGATACACCCAGATGGTGATAGGTTGGATACAGCATACTTTCCGTTTACAGCAATCACAGGCCAGGAGATGCTGAAGAAGGCCCTCGTCCTCAACGCAGTAAACCCTGCAATAGGCGGTGTCCTGATACGGGGGATAAGGGTACAGGAAAGTCAACTGCAGTGAGGGCCCTGAGTGACATTCTTCCAGAAAGAAACATCGTGGATGGCTGCAGGTTCGGATGCGACCCTGATGGATCTGAACTATGCATGGAGTGCCAGGAAAAACTTAAAATGCAGGGAAAGCTTCAGGTGAGGTCCGCGAAGATGGAGGTTGTCGACCTTCCTGTTTCGGCAACAGAGGACATGGTGGTGGGAACCCTCGACATAAGGAGGGCGCTCCATGAGGGAATAAAGGCCCTTGAGCCAGGATTACTTGCAAGGGCCAATGGAAACATCCTCTACATCGACGAGGTCAACCTCCTCGATGACCATGTGGTCAACGTTTTACTTGACGCAGCAGCCATGGGTGTGAACATAGTTGAACGTGAGGGCATATCTGTGAGACACCCCTCAAGGTTCATACTTGCAGGTACCATGAACCCTGAGGAGGGGGACCTAAGGCCCCAGATAATTGACAGATTCGGTTTAAGTGTGGATGTGGAGGCCCTCACTGACCCAATGAGAGGATAAATGTCATAAAGCAGGCACTTGATTTCCAGAGGACCCTGAGGACAACCACATCCTGAAGCACAACCTTGAGGACGGAACTGTGAAGGTTCCCGCAAGGATATTTGGACCGGTGCCATTGGAGTATGCAAGCACACTAACCCGAAATCATCGATGACGGAAGCTGGAACTCTGAGGATGAACTTGCATCCACCTACATGGAGGAGATGTGTTACGCCCACCTTCCTGGCGGTGTCAGGGAGGCCGGGGATGAGTTCAGGAGGAACCTCCAGAGGGTGGAGGTGGTGGCCCAGGAGAGGGACAACGTGGAGTACGAGGTGACAGACCTAGACCACTACTATGAATTCATGGGTGGCCTCACATCATCCATAAGGAGCCTTGGAGGTTCATGCAGCGTGAGGGTTGTGGACTCAACTGAGGACGAGCTCTACGTTGAGGGCCTTGAGGAAGTCATAGGGAGGGCTGCAAGGTGCAGGGTCCTCAACCCCCGCTGGCTTGACGGGATGCTGGCCCATGATTATCACGGGGCAAAAAACATCAAGGACCGTGTGGAGCACCTCCTGGGCTTCTCAGCCACAACAGGGGCTGTGGAGAACTGGGTATATGATGATGTTGCAGAGACACTGATACTTGACGATGAAATGAGGAGAAGGATCACAGAGAACAACCCCTTTGCAGCGGTCCGTATGGGTGAGATACTCCTTGAAACGGCTGAGAGGGGCTACTGGGACGCACCGGATGAGGTGATTGAGAGGATAAGGGAGATGGTTCTCAACATTGAATATGAACTTGAGTAATGGGTTCATATACGGATTCACTCAATATTACCGGGAAAGAAGAAGAACATTCATTGAGGTACCCCTTTTTTTCTTTAACATAGAAGGTTTAATATACCAAGAAAAGCAATATACATATACATGCCATCTGCCCTTGTCGTTGAGGATGAGGCAGTGACCGCACTTGAACTTGTAAGGCTGCTTGAATCATGGGGATATGATGCGGTTTCTGTGAGTACCGGGGAGGAAGCCATTGAAACCGCCCTCAGGATGAAACCCGACATCATCCTCATGGACATAGTCCTCCAGTCAGAGATTGATGGAGTAAGGGCCGCAAGCGCCATAAAGAGGGTCATTGATGTGCCTGTGGTGTTCCTCACAGCATATTCCAGCCGCAAGATATTCGAGAGGGCATCTGAAGTTGAGCCGGACGCCTATCTCCTGAAACCCTTCAATTCAAGGGAACTTGCATACGCCCTTGAACTCGCCCTGTACAAGAACAAGATGCAGAAACTCCTCTCCCATGCCAACAGAAGGTACCAGCAGATACTGGATACAACGGGTGAGGGAGTCTGTATATTCAGTTCAGATGGAATTATACAGTACTGCAATAAGAGGATGGCTGACTTTTTATCCTGCAGACGCGGGGACATTACGGGAAAAAGCATCTTTGATTTTGTCCACCCTGGAGACAGGAAAACAATGGAGCGTATTTTTGATTCCTGCCGTAGGGGCGTATCAGGGGAGCGTGAGATCCGCTTCAGGGCATCTGATGGTACCACGAAATGGATGATCCTCTCAGGCCACCCCATAACTGAGTCGTCCCAGTTCAAGGGCGGCTTCTGCATGTTCCGGGATGTAACAGGGCAGAAGATGGTTGAGAGACGTCTTAGAAAGACAAACAGATGCCTGGAGCTTCTGAGCAGAATTAACCTTAAGGCGGCGGTTTCAACCGATCCATCTGAACTCATGAAAGGTATATGCAAACTCCTGGTTGATGGGGGATACTCCCATGCATCATTCAGGACACCTGATGGTGTTACTGAAGGTGAGGGCCCAATACATGATGTCGATCTGAGGGAAGGCATCCACAAAGGTAAGGGCGGGTCAACCGCGGTCATCCAGCTGGAGAACTGCAAAAACCCACTCTACCTCGTGGTTTCAGCGATGAGGATAATCGATGATGCGGAGATGAAATTCCTCAGGGAAATTGCCTCAAGCACAGCAGAGACCCTCAGGAGAATCACCTCAGAAAGTGAACTTGATTCCATTTCAACCAGATACCGTGAGATCTTCGAGAATGCAGGGGACGCCATATTCCTAGCGAAGGATGAAAAAATAATCGATTGTAACAGAACCGCCCTGGAACTCTTCAGGGCCGAAAAGGATGAAATAAAGGGCAAACACCCATGGGAACTCTCACCTGAGTACCAGAGGGATGGGAAGTCCTCAGAATTGGCCCATGCCATTATTGAAAGGGTAATGTCCGGTGAGAGGTGTGAATTCGACTGGCTCCACAGGAAAATCACAGGTGAGGTTTTCCCCACAAGGGTTACCCTCAACAGGTCAGGGGACCTTGTTATGGGCATAGTCAGGGACATGACAGACCTCTACAGAGCCCATAAAAAACTTAGAACTGAACACAGAAAATTCAGAGACCTCCTTGAGTCAATACCAGACCCCACATTCGCAATTGACACCGATGGAAGGGTTATAGCCTGGAACAGGGAAATGGAAAAGCTCACAGGTATAAAAAAGGAGGATATAATTGGCGATGGTGACAGGGCATACGCAATTCCATTTTACGGTAAGAGAACCCCGGGACTTCTTGAGTTCATTTTAAAATCTGAAGATGCCCCTGAAAGGTACAGGAATATCAGAAGGGATGGGAATTCAATCTACGCTGAGGTCCATGTGGGGCACATGGGAAGGCACTTCCAGATCAAGGCATCCCCAATATACGATGAACATGAAGAGGTTATAGGTGCCGTGGAGATACTGCGGGATGTTACAGATTACATTGAGACCAAGAAGAAACTCGAGAAATCACGGGAAAGTTACAGGACAATATTTGAAAACAGGGCCACCCCGACTGCAGTTACAGACAGGGACTTCAATATTCTGAGGACAAACAGGGTCTTTAAAGAGATCTTCGGCAGATCTGAGGGAATCAATATGGCCGATATCATCCATAAGGGTGACCTTGAGAAACTCCATGAACTCCAGGACAAATGCCGGGCACTCCTCAGGATGAAGGCCGATGATAGGATTCTCCACATGATAGTCCACAGGGGTGATATTCCAGGTTCAGGTCAGGTTGTGCTGAGCTTCAATGATATAACAAAACTCAAAATGTCCCAGCACAAGCTGAGGGATGAACTAAGGGTCAGGATGGTTCTAAGTGAGATATACCCCCATGCGGTTTCCGCTGAGAGTATAGAGGAATTCACAGAGTACATACTTGATGCCGCATGCCAGGTTACAGGTGCAGAGAAGGGTGCCATAAGGCTTAAAAACAGAAAGGAACTTCTGGTATCAGGCAGCCTCAGTAATGAGGAAATTGAGGCAATTTCAGAGGATGGAATCTCATCTGCAGGGGACACCATACGTTTCAGTTCATCATCGGGGGATATGAAATCTGAGATAATCCTCATGGGCGAAAATTTCCATAAATCAGACCTGAGGGCGGTTAAACACCTTTCACAGTATTACCTCCTGGCCGTGAGGCAGCTGGCCTACAGGAAGAGGATGATGGAACATCAGAATCATCTGAGGCTCATAAATGTCATACTCAAATCTGCGGAGACAGATGATCCAGGTATCTTCATGGAACGGGTTCTTGATGCCATCATAAGGTGCCCTGAATTCAGATCAGCGGCAGCCTACATTGAACCCGACCTGCGACTGGAGAGGGGAATGGATGCCCCTGAAGACATTTCTGATTTCCCTGAAATTAAACTGCATGAAAATTTTGCTGAAATACCCATAATAGTCGATGACGAGGTTAAGGGAACCCTTAAACTGGGTTTAAAGGACGATGAAATCCCAGAAAAAACTGAATTCCTTGAGATACTTGGAGCTGAAATCTCTGATGGAATTCAGAGAATAATGATGCACAGGCAGATCGTCGAATCCCTCTATGAAAAGGAGGTGCTTCTCCGGGAAATACACCACCGGGTCAAGAACAACCTCCAGATAGTTGCAAGCCTACTCTCACTCCAGTCAGCCTACACAGACAACCCTGAAATCCTGAATATCCTCAGGGATAGTCAGCTGCGGGTAAGGACAATGGCGGTCGCCCATGAAAAGATATACCAGTCAAAGGCCATATCCACCATAAACCTCGGGGAATACCTCAGAACACTTGCAGATGAGATGGTCACACTCCAGTCAAACGACAGAAGATTCATAGAACTCGAGTTTGAATACGACGATATCATGGTGGAGATGGAGAGATGCATCCCCCTTGGCCTTATAACAAATGAGATAATCTCAAATTCGGTTAAACACGCCTTCACAGGGGATAGGGGTAAAATAAGCATATCAATCAGAAAAACCGGTGATAACTGTGTCCTTGAGATATCTGATAATGGCAGGGGCCTTCCAGCGGACTTCAACATAGAGGAACTCAAATCCCTTGGAATGCAGCTTGTGGCAAACCTCGTAAGACAGATCGATGGTGAACTTGAATACGGAAACCGTGATGGGGCCTGCTTCAGGATAACCTTCCCAATTATTGATAGTGCCTCATAATAACCTGCTTTTTGCTGAGTATTGGCGCTTTTTTAACTGTTTCTTCCCATGCCTCTTAGTATCAGTGAGTCCTCCACCTTGGCGATGAATGATCTCATCCTGAGGACCTTATCGGGGCTTGTTGATACGGCGTCGACACCCATCTCAACGAGTTTCCTCACCAGAACGTAATTTGTTGCAGCGTATCCAGCAGCATAGACCTCCACACCCCTTTCATGGCACGCAACAACCACCTCCTCAACCATTCCCAGGACCGCCGGGTGTGATAGATTGAAGATACGTGCAACACGGGTGCTCCTTCTGTCGGCTGCAAGGCTGCACATGGTGAGGTCACTGAGGCCAAGTGAGACAAAATCCACGCCTTCATCAAGGAGTTCATCTATCTGGAGTGCCATGGATGGTGTTTCAACGGATGCACCCACCCTGAGGTCCCTGTGGGGTCTTATGCCTGATTCATCAAGGATTTCAACTGCCTGGACATATTCAGGAATATCCCTTATGAAGGGAAACTTCAGCTCAAGGTTACTGTATCCAGAATCCAGGAGATTTCCCACGGCCTCAAATTCTGCTTTCAGGACCTCAGTATCCCTTAGATCCCTTTTCATGGCCCTCATACCCAGGAAGGGGTTTCTCTCCTGGGGCTCAGTATATCCACGGAGGTGTGTGAGTTCATCTGTCGGAATGTCGAATGTCCTGAAGCATACCGGTTTCGGGTGGAATGCTTCAAGTATCTCCTCAAGACCACTTTCAAGGACCCTGGAGAGTTCACCTTCCTTCAAAAGCAGGTAGGGGTGTTTTCCTGTCTCTATTACCATATTCTCTATTCTTACAGAGCCAACGCCGTCGGCGAATTCAGCAACCCTTGCTGCGAGCCACGGGAAATTCAGGTTCACCATGACCTTTGTGGCTGTCTCATGGAAGCCAATCACATCATCCCTGGACGCCCAGTCCATGACGCCCCGGTAGATGTTCCCGGTTTTACCATCCACAGTGACTATCATGCCCTCCCTGAGGACTCTGGTGGCGGTCTCTGTTCCAAGTACGCACGGTATTCCAAGTTCCCTGAGTGTTATTGCGGCGTGACTCGTGAGTCCACCGTAATCTGCTATAACAGCGGCTGCCCTTTTGATTTCAGGGAGCATATCCCTGGCTATCTTTTTGAGGACAGCCACCTCTCCCCATTCAAGACTGCAAGCATCCTCCAGGTTCCTTATTATACGCACCCTGCCGCTTCGCCTTCCGGCACCGGCACCCACACCCCTCAGGATCTGCATATGGTTTATATATGTTTAATCATGTTAAAATAGTATGCTCAATCTGCACCAGAATTCCTTCCAATTTGAACATTCCAGTAAATTAAAGGAAAAATTAATAAATTTTGGGTTTAGGTAAGAGAAATAATTAAATTTCAGTAGTCTATGTAGTCGAATCTGCTCTCAAGTATCATGACGAGGGCAAATCCGATTATACCAATCACCAAGGATATTATGATGGAGGTGGTATCCACCATCGCTATCTTGTTGTAGGGGAGCCTCAGGGTACCTATCATGAGGCCCACAAGAAATGACATGGTAACGGCCTCATGGTTCCTCAGCAGGTAATCCAGAACCCTTGAGAAGCTCATTATACCGATAGCCGCCCCTGCAAGGAATGTGAATATTTCAACGATGGCCATACGGTTCAGGACACCCAGCATGTACTCATACTGGTTCAGCAGGAGAAGTAGAAATGCACCTGAGATACCCGGCAGTATCATGGCACATATGGCCACGAATCCAGATATGAAGACAACAGGGAGGGTGTGGTTTGCCTGTATCGGGTTGAGGCCCACGAAGAGGTAGGCGAATATGAGACCCAGAGCACCTGATGCCAGGTTTTTGAGTGAAAAACCATCTATCTTCTGGTAGACCACATATGCAGAGGCGAGTATGAGGCCTGAGAAGAATGCGTAGGTGAATGCCACGTAGGTGGTTATGAAGAAGAGTATAACCTTTGATAGTGTGAGAATCGCACAGGCTATACCTGCAAGGAGGGGTACGAAGAGTTCAAAGTCGACCTCCTCCCTCAGGGACTTCCGGGCACCATCAAGGTCGCCGGTGATGAGGGGCTTTATGAATCCGAACCTTATCTTACTTATTGCATGTACCAGTCTCTCATAGATACCTGTTATGAGTGCGATTGTCCCGCCCGAGACACCGGGCATCACATCCGCGCTTCCCATGAAGAGTCCCCTGAGGAATATTGCCAGGAACCCCCTGAGTCTGTCATAGTAACCCATTTAAATCCTCCATGATCATGAATTGAAGAAGATATTTATAACCAGCCACCTTATAAATGTACCCTACCAGATGAGAATAAGGTGGAGATTGATGCGAATTTTAATTACCCTCATAAATGTAACCCTACCAGACCTCTGAGGCATGTTTTCTCAGGGCATCCACTATCTTTTTCACCTTGCTCTCACCCAGCATGAGGCGACTCCCCATTATATGCTCCGGGACCTGGCAGGGCTTCAGGATCCTGCAGTGCTCATCCTCCTCCATGATGGTGCAGGAGGCGCTGAGGAATGCAACCACAGCATTAACCCATGAGACATAGATATCCCTGGTTTCAAGGAATTCCTTGAGGGCTGCGGCATTTCTCTTGGCCTGGATGGACGGTGACCTGACCTCCTCCTTTTTGAGTTCATCGTTAAGGAACCAGCGGTCACCCTTCACGATGTAGTTCCCTGAATAGGACTTTGTCTCTATCACGTAGACCCCGGTTGGCCCCACAACCACGTGGTCCATGTTCCCGTATGCCCCAGGGAGCTGGATGTCGTTCAGGATGTGATACCCTTCAGGTAGGCGTCTGAGGCAGTTCGTTACTATTAGTTCACCCTCATGTCCCTTTCTCCAGCCCATACCTCTTCTTTCACTGGCCCTTCTCAGTGGCACCGAGAGGGCCATTAGAATGATTCCCAGAAGTAGGGGTGTGATGCCCCATGCCGTGCCTGTGACTGTAAGTAATATTCCGGCAGGTGTCATCAATGCCCCTGCAATGAGGATCAGGCGCCCTCCCCTCCAGAGCCTCCAGTAATTATCGGCCTTCCTATGGGTGTGGGTTTTTCTGCTGGATTCAGGGACATCTTTGGTGATTTTACGGTATTCATTGAGGTTTTTAACGTAGAGGAGTGGTGAGCCGCATTCATCACACTTGTGGAATGCCCAGAATTCCTCCTCACTGTTGATCTGCCAGTAGTGGTTACAGTTCTCGCATATGAGGTAGGCCATGCTATCACTTGAAAGAGATTTCCCTTTCCTACTTATAGGGGGGAGGTGATTATATTCTTTTCCATGTGTGCTGTTTTGTGTGCTTATGACAATACTGTCAGTGAATGATAAACAGTGCGGCAACCAGTACCCTTCGAGAGAGGTGGTCATCTACAACATGCCAGGCGGATCAATTAAAACCAGATTTCATATTTGCCCCTTATCTGAATTCATCGGAGTATTTATCCCTAAGGAACCTTAAAATGGATTCTGAATAAAATTCAAAGTCATGAAGTCTTTCATTGAGGATCTCGGCTATGATTGACGGGTCAACGTCGGTGTACATGTGGACGAGGATGTTCCTGAGACCCGCGGCTTCAGAGAACCTTTCTGCAAAATCAGATGGGAGTATGTCGTGTTTTTCAAGGATTTCTATAATGTCCCTGTAGGTTTCTGGCTTCTCAAGGTCTTCCATTGAGATTACCATCTCTCCGACATCAAGAGCTGATTCGATTGCAAGCTGGAGATTTCTTTCTATGGCGGATCGCAGGATATAATCATCCAGGAGTTCCCGCTCTGATACCCTGTGCTCCCGGAGGAAATCAACATAGGATGTCATGGTTTTTATCCGCTCAATTATTCTCTCAGTTTCATTCATTTTTCCATCTTCTCCTTTTCAGGTAATTCCTGAACCATCTTCTGTCGTAGTATCTCCTGTCAAGGTAATCTGAGAGTATCCTCTGCTCGAAGCCCACCTTGAGGGTGGGGTTTTCAGTGAGTGGTCTTCGTGCCTTTATTATCTCATAGTTCAGTTGGGGTGGTGCATCGTTCATTATCACGAGGTCTATCTTGTCGGAGCCGAGAATGGATGTGAGTTCTGATATCATCCTGAGTTTCATCCTGGCCCTTGCGTTCCTGTCAAGTTTATCTTCGAGCAGAACCCCTATGTCTATGTCACTGAGTGGTCCCTCTTTCTCATCTGCAACCGAACCAAAGAGGTATGCCAGCCTGACCTCATCCTTATCCTTAAAATAATTTCCAAGTTTTTTCTGGAGTTCTCTCATGACGCTTCATATTATGTCATGTTTCATTTAATAATCTTTAGGCTGGTGCAGATTCGGTGCGAAATGCAGGTATCTCCATCGTATGAGGTATATGTGGCGATGAATCCGGAGGTTTTTCGGGGCATTTTATTTTCATCACGCAAGACATTAAGATGACCCGGAGCTTTTGAGTGGGACTTCATTTTCATCAGAGCAATATCTTCGTTAAACGTCACTATTACGAAGGTATGGTTAATGGCTGCAACCTATTCATACCTGTCCCTGAAAACCATACTGAACTTCGTACCATTATCCACATCTAGTGTCATCTTACCGTTCAGCTGGTCGGTGAGGAGACTCACAAGTTTAAGTCCAAGGGTATCGGTACTCGAGGGGTCAATATCCTCTGGAAGGCCCACACCATCATCTGCCACCACCAGTTCTACTGAACCGTCGGCCCTTCTCATACCTATGGTTATGGTGCCTCTTCCATCGGGAAATGCATACTTGATGCTGTTGGTTACAAGTTCGTTGATGAGCAGCCCGAGGGGAATGGCGGTGTCCAGGTCAAGTTCCATGTCCTCAATCTCAAGATCTTTCCTGACACTTACCCCATGGGATATTATTATGTCCCCAACCAGTTTCTCCACGTATTCCCTGAAATTGACCCTCTCCAGTGACTCTGACTGGTAAAGGTGTTCATGTATCATTGCCATGGCCTTTATCCTTCCCTGACTCTCCCTGACTATTTTACGGAGTTCTTCATCCCCTATCCTTGAAAGCTGAAGGTTCAGGAGGCTTGATATTATCTGGAGGTTGTTTTTGACCCGATGGTGTATCTCCCGCAGAAGCACCTCCTTCTCCCTGAGGGACCTGAGTATCTCCTCCTCAGCCTCCCTGATATCTGTGACATCAACGAGTGAGGCCACGGTCATGGTGGTTCCTGGGATGGGATCCGCGTTCATCCTTATGTACTTTATGTTACCATGACGGTCACGGAACCTGAAGTTATAGATTCTTGGTGCAAGTGAAGGGTCCTTCATCCAGAGATGGTAATATTCTTCCATCCTTCTGAGGTCCTCGTCTGCTAAGAATTCCCTCCAGCTCTTTTTACCCTCTATCTCCTCCCTGGAGTAGCCGCTGAGTCTCTCAAATTCTCTGTTAACCATCAGTATGGTGGTGTCCTCATCAACTATGGTTGTCGCAGAACCGGTATTCTCGAATATGCTCCTGTATAAGCGCTCATTCTCCTTAAGCTTCTCTTCGAGCTGTTTACGTTCTGTTAGATCCCTGTAAACCGCGACCACCTCACCTGATGGGAGGCGGTAGACGAAGTTCTCCTTCCATCCGCTTATTCTATCATCACTGTAAAAGGCAAGAGGAAAGTGCTCTGCCCTTCCAGTCCTGTATACTCTCCTTAGAACCTCGAGGAGCCCGAAATCATCCAGACCTGGAAAGACCTCAGTCACCCTCCTTCCCAGTATTTCCTCACTCTTCACGCCCTCAACACGTTCAGCGGCACGGTTGAAATCCCTGATTATGAAGTCCTCGCCATCATCAACCGCCTCATAGACGGCCACGCAGCTATCGATGTACTCGAAGAGTTTCCTGTAGCGCTCCTCCCCAAGGATGATCCTGCTCATGACAAAATCAATGCAGCTTTTAAGGTCGTCATCATCCACGGGCTTCTCAATGCAGCCATATGGACAGGTTAATACAAGATTCCCTTCATCCTCAAAGTCTATGAGGTACATGATGGGGGTCCCGGTGTCTCCAGGAATCCAATCCCCCACCCTCTGGGGGGTTGTGTGTATGAGGATCAGGTCGGATTCAGTTTTCTTGATATCTTTAAGACTTGTGGCCACATCCACACTGAAACCATGGCGCCTCAGTTTTTCCTCTAAGTCAGGAGCACCATCGCCATCCTTCACGAAAAGAATTCTGAACATTCACCTCAGCCCTTGAGCAGTAATTTATGTTTCATCATCACCCCTGAATAGCTTTTTGGTCCTCATCTCCTCAAGGTTCGAGACGATGCGCTGCAGGTCACCTCCGGGGATGCTCACCATGACATCATCATCCTTGAGGCCCATGTACCTCCTTGAGCCCACATCCCCGAAACCATAGGTCACCTTACCTGTGAGGTAGGGGAGTGCTGCCATTGAACTGCATATGGGTCCTGAGTCGGCCCCGAGGCCATGTGAACCTGAGTCATAGGCGCTGGCATGGAGGACCTCCATTGCCTGCCTAGCATTGCAGAGGATGAATATGACGTCTGGCTCATATTCAGCAAGTTTAAGAGGGGCGAATATAAGGGCTCTGAAGATACCTGCTTCAACGTTCATGTTACCCCTCCATGAGCGCTGCACCGCCGGTATGTTCCTGTAGACCCCCATGGGCACAAGGAAAGCGCCGCTTCGCATGTTCGCAGGGAACTCGGATGGATCCCTCAGGCCAGTGTACCTTGCACCCCCCATGCACTCCTCCTCATCCCGGGTCGCATAGAAGACCTCCCCATTCATTGCCTTCACGAGTTTTTCACAGAACCTTGATTTACCATTCTCCCTTTCAATGTCTGCTGGTTCCCTGACGGACCATTTTATGGCCACGGGTTCATTTTCAAGTTTTAGGAGTTCCTTAAGTTTTTCCCCCAGTTCATTAGTATCCAATAGAACACCCCACTCTTATTCACATGTTTTTAATTTTTGTTTGAAATTATTTTAATCATTGCCCAACGAGTTAATGTGTATTCTGAATATGTATTGAAATCAACTGCCCCTTTAAACTACTGAAAACGTTGGAAATCAAGGACTATCAAATTTGGTGCCACGATAAAGTTTATAATTTTAGAAGTCACTATGAATTATAAACTGAATGTTGAAGGGGAGGTGTAGATGGTTAATGAAAACTCTGAATCAGGGAATACACTTTATTGCACGAAATGCAGGAAGGAAATCCCAAATGGTTTTAAATTCTGCACCAACTGTGGAACCCTCATTGTAAAAAATAGGGGGTTACACATTGATGGGGAGCAGATTACATCACATGATGATATTAAAATCTGCCCCGAATGCGGCTATAAACTAGCCCCTCAATCACGTTTCTGCACAAACTGCGGGAAAAGGATCAGTACCCTGAGGGTAGTCTCCAGGTGCCCTCATTGCGGTAAAGATGCCAAACCAGGGCAGCGGTTCTGCATTGAATGTGGCGAATCATTGGTTAAGGCAAGCCCTACATCTGAGGATATAAGCAAAGCCCTGGCAATAAAAAGATCAAAATCAGAAAACAAAGAGGAATCTAATTATGAGAATAAACTTAAACAGGAAGTCTATAAACTGGAATCCAGATTTTTTAATACCTTTGATGAGATTATTGATTCTGCAGACACTCTCCTTAAGGGAAGAAGTTTGAAAAGGAATTCCTTGAGGGAAGATGATTGCGGTTATATTGTGTGTGATACATGTAAAACGTACTACAGGCTCAGACCATGGGATGATCCTCAGGAATTCTTAAAGAAATGTGAATGTGGTGGAACCCTCATTTTCATGGAAGAACTAAGGTGATATAATGGCTGGTGAAATAAAAAAACTTAACCTTCTCCATCCCAGTGAATATGAGCACCCACTGGACCGCCAGGCTCTTCAGCTCCTTGAGGGTACACCTGGACTTGAATCCCTCGTAAGAAAATACAACAAACATTATATTGAGAGGGTATTACGTTTAGTATATACTGGCAGTAACATAAAGGTTAACGAAAATAGTTTTCCAGAACTTAATGACATTTTCATGGAAGTCTGTGAAACACTTCATTTGAAGAGGATACCCCAACTCTATATCGAAGAGAACTCAGAAATTAATGGCTTCACAGTAGGTTCTGAAAAGCCAGTGATTGTTTTAACATCAGATGCGATCGATTCTCTTACAGATGATGAATTAAGATATTTGATTGGGCATGAAGTTGGACATATAAAAAGTGGCCATATGGTATATCAGACGATAGCGAAGGATTTAGGTTTTTTGGGTGATTTGATAGGTGCTGCAACCTTGGGTATTGGCGAGATAGTTAGTATAAGCCTTGAACTTGCACTACTCCACTGGCAGCGCATGTCGGAATTTACAGCAGACAGGGCAGGTCTTCTTGCTTGTCAAAATGATGATGCGGTTATAACTACTCTGATGAAATTAGGGGGAGTTCCAAAAAAATTTTACAATAGAATCAAAAAGGATGCCTTTATTGAACAGGCCAGAGAATTTGAGGGATACGATTATAATAAACTTGATAAGATAGGTAAGATACTAATAGCATCGCTTTCGACTCATCCATGGAGTGTTATGAGGGCATCAGAAATACTTAAGTGGATTGAATCGGGGAAATACGGTGGCATAATAGAAAAATACAGTGGAAATCCTTCTGAAATAGAATTAAGTTGTCATAAATGCGGAACAGCTCTAGTGGGTGATGAAAACTTCTGTGGGATCTGCGGATCAAAATTGTGGGGTAGGTGAGCCCTCATGTATTCCTCCTTCTAAGGGCCCCGTACACCCCAATTATGAGCACTGATACCAGTAGAGACACCGCAAGCCATGTGTAGTCATATCCTCCCCTCATACCTGTGGGTGTAACGTTAACCATTTCAGCGGGTGGTACCACAGCCCTTGAGGGGACCTCACTCACAGCACCTGAAACCGCATACGCCTCTGTTAAAGCTGCAGTCTCCCTTAAACCGCCGTGTTCGCCCTCCTCGGGTGGCTTCACCGGTGAAACCCCCTGTATCATGAAGATAACTGTACTGTAGACCACGTTCACTCCATCTGTGGCCCTCACAACCAGTGTGTAAACACCCGGTGAACTTACCGGGCCCCCTGTGTAGAGTTTGCCGTTGAGTGTTGCGAACCACCCCTCAAGGTTGTCATCGTCAACTGATATGAGGGGTTTTACTGTGCCGGTGTACCTTCCACCACCTGATACGCCTGTAACCCTGATAACCGGTGCCCTGCCATCGTATTTGTAGGTTGAACCGTACTGGTCTATGAGGATGCTGAAGAATTTATATACACCTGGGGTTATGTTACCGGTCCACTCTGAACCTGAGATGGGGTTTCCATCCTCATCGAGGACCTCAACGGTTATCCTGTAACTGTCTGTGTCAACCCCGAAGGCCTGTATCCTGAGTTCCCCTATACCTGCCGGTATCACCATGACCTGGGGTTCACTGTAGGGGCTGTTGTAGAATGCACTGGCACCGAAGTCGTTGACTATTCTCTGACCCTCAGGGCGTGTGGGGTCATATCCTATCCTGCGGCCGTCAGGTGCTGTTACAAGGAGTGCCACCGGTGAGTAGGCCGCCAGGTATATCCTTGAGGGTTTACCCTGGGTGCCCCCCTTTATGAGGGGGAGGAGACGCATTATATCAGTGTTTGATGATAGCATCTCAGGTATGAAGCTACCACTCCTTATAAGGTACTCTGAGGCGTATCTCTCATATACAGGTATTACGGCGTCCCATGAACTCTTATCGGATGTTGGCCAGTTCCTCACTATCCTGGCTATCTTGAGCATGGTGTCATAGAAGTATCCACCTGCACCGTACCAGAGCCTTCCAGCAACCGGTGGGTATGTGACGTCATCAACTGTGATTCTGTCGGGTGATACGAGCTTGAAGGTACTGATCAGTGCCTCCCGGGCATTGTGGAAGTTGTACTCTGCATCGGAGTATGCCACCGCAATATTTGATGATGCATGGACATCATCCCACCTTGTGAAGCTGGCTATCTTGAAGAAGACCTTCAGTGTCGTCACCACAATCTTACCGTAGGGGTTTTTGCTGACGACCTCGAGTATAGCATCCTTGATCAGGCTGACGGTTGTTTTACCTATATGTTCAGCCACCTTGCGGGCTATATCCCTTTTCACTGTGTCTATACTTGCTGATAGGAATTCGCTGATGGCCTCATGTGTACCTCCCGAGGTATATGGAAGCATGGCTGTTAACTGTGGCCGGTAGTTCTCTGCAACCCTCATCTGCCACATGCACTTGAAGACGTACTCCCAGAGCTCCCTCTGGAAGTCAAGTTCTCCCTTAACAAACTCTGCTATCTCAAGGACATCACCCACAACACTCTCCTCAAACTTGATACCGGCCTTTTTGGCCTTCATCTCCCTCAGTTTCTCCACGACATCGTTTATTTTACTTGCACCTGTGAGTCCCGTTGAGAACCAGGATAGTGCCTGTTCAACCCCCGTAAGTGTGGCTGGTGTTGATCCATCACCCAGTATGAGGGCTATCATGTCCTTTATAACCTCATCATCGTCGGGGATCGGGGCCGGGTCTGAGACCAGCCATGAGACTCCCCAGAGTATCCAGCCGCTCCAGCTTCCTGCACGTTCCTCAATCCAGTCCCTGGTTGACTGGGGTATGAGTTCAGGGGATGTGACATTGAAGGTGGTGTAGAAGGCCTTTCTCTGGGCCGCCTGGAATATCATGCGTTTGAGGTCCATGTCCCCGATCTCATAGTAGTTGCTTCCAACCTTCTTGAGGACCTGTATCTCAAGGAGGGTTCCATAGGTTGATACAAATTCATTTCCTGAGTAAAGGTAGCCTGGTTTTCCCCCAGCGTAGTCCGGTCCCCAGACGAGGTATATGCAGTAGTCCTCCCCATTGTACCTGATGGTCTGCCAGAGGGCTGGATATCCACGGGCGGTTGTGAAGCTCCATGTGTATGGTCCCATCTTTGGGAGTACAACCCCATAGATAGTCCTTATATCCTGGCTGACGTATCCGGTAAAGGTTCTGAGGCCCCCAAGTTCACTGAAGGGGGTGAAGTAGGCCCTCTGCAGTGTTTGATCGTAGCTGGCTGTTCCGTTTATGATTCCGCCTGCGGAGTTCCTGAGGTGGAATACCTCTGAACTGAACCTTGCGGTGTCAAGGGGAACCTTGAACTGGGCCCATATTGTTGGTTTGAGTTTAACGTCCTCCTCACCGAAGTCCGGGTACACGTAATCCACTATGGACTTGACAAATTCAACATTGTCTATCTTTGATGAGACAGAGACCGTCATGCCAGCGCTGTCCTGGAACCAGTTTACGGTCTCCCATACAAATATCAACCTGAGGTTGGCTGTGTTAAGGCCCTCGGGTATCTTCACGATGTAGTTCTTCCATATCCTTCCATCAGCCCCCCTTCTGGATGCGACGCTGTTATCCACAACACCGGCCCAGTTCACCCATGGGGCTTCATGTCTGACGTAGAGTATTGCAGTGGGGTTCAGTGTGCTGAGGAGGTCAAAGCCAAGAACCCCTCTGGTGTTATTTACGAGGAGGTTGTATCCCCGTCCATCGTCGAAGTAGACAAGTATGCCTCCACCCCATCCCCAGCGCACATTGTTGATGACCTCTATATCGGTCATCCATAGTGAGAGGAATTCTGCATCAGCCGCATTCATATATGGTGTCTCTGCCACTGTAAACGCCAGCTGCCCGCCCATGGGGAGGATCATGTTGCTTGATCTTTCTGAGTATATCCTGAGGAGGGCACTGCTGGGACCATCCATTGCACAGTAGCCGTGAAGGGCGCTGCTGCCAGGTTTGAAGTAGTATGAACTGTTGGTTTTCAGGTAATGGGTGTGGTTTCCTGAGTACACCCCGATGTCAGGGATGTACATGTACCTCTCATTGAAGCTTTGGAGGCTTACAGGCGTCCTTTCAAGGTGATAGAACCCTGTGTCCAGTGTTCCTGAGAATCCCCTGCCATCGGTAACTGTAAGGCTCACTGTGTGTGGGCCCTCTGCAAAGTTTCCTGGAACCTCATATCTCACGTTACACATGTAGGGGAGGAGGCCCAGAGTTATGAGGGGCTGTGCCGCTACCGTTGAGCCATCCACCTTAAGGATGAATTTATCGAATCCGCCATCTGAGTTCTCCTGCACATCAAATACCATAATAAGGGTTTCATTCTCCTCTGAGACCATATCAATGCTCTTCTCTATGATGTCAGGGTTTCCTGTAAAGCTTGAGAAGTGCAGCTCATAGGTCTCCTCATTACCCGCCCGGTCCTTTACCGTCACACGGAGTGTGTGCTGGCCATCGTTGAGGAAGCCATATAATCTGGGATTATAGGTTACCTCAATGGATTCAAGTGATGCAGTGTAGGTGTAGCCATATAAGCTTGAAGTTACAGTATCAGAATACGTCCTCCTGCCATACTGAAGCCTATCGGTTATATCAGTACCGTCAAGGAATACCCTGAGGTCCTGGGGAACAGGATCAGGTCTCCTATTGGAGCAGTACATGAGGTAGCCCCTCCAGAGTCCTGAGGGCCCATCTGATACCCTGAAGCTCAGCAGAGCCCCTGGTCTCGCGGTGCTGTTCTCCCCTGGAGCTGTGAACTGGACAAGGGGATTTGATGTGTCTATGAGGACCCTGTAGACCACCCTGCGGAAGTTTCCAAGGATGTCAGTGGCATTCATCACTATCTCATGGTAGCCGTCTGCGGGGGCTGAGATTTCCACGGTGAATGTGGTTGCCGTGAAGCCAGGTGTCACAGTGCAGGTTTTTGATGTTGCATTGAAACTGAAAATCCCTACGAGGTCATTCAGAAGACCCTTTATGGTAGTATTTCTTGATTTAAGGACATCCGGATCTGTTAATATAATTTCAGGTCCTGTGGTGTCGACAATTGTTGAACCACCCAGTGTGTTTGAGAATGCCCCATCCATTCCCACGGCCATGATGGTGAAGTGTATCTCCCCATCAGGTGCCATGAACGTCCTCTGCCCGTCCCTCAGCCATCCGCTCCAGTAGCCATCTATTCTATCCTCAAATCCTCCAAGTTCAACACTGTTGGATGGTATCTCAAAGACAAGGGAAACTGAATTTACGGGTTCACTCACATCTGCAGTTACATGCATGCTTCCCCTCCCAGGGGTAAATGCAGGTGTCACCCTGAGGTTGCTTATGATGGGGCCTGAAGAATGGGATACGAAGATCCTCCAGTCCGCTGATACGCCAAGACCCTGGGGATCAATTGCAATTGCGGTGAGTTTGTGCCATCCAGCTGAGATGCCTGAGAGTGTCGCTGTCATTGTCCAGATTCCTGTGAGGTCATCCCCTGTTATCTGGGTTTCAACCGGCAGGTTATCCAGGAGGATCCCTGAGTCAGCAAATGATAATCCATTTCCAGGGTCGTTCCTCACAGTCACTGTAACCGGTACTGCTGATGGTTTCCTGAAGAATGAGCCATCCTGGGGGCTAAAAGAGGTTATAACCGGTGGGTTGTTTGTCGGTGGCAGGTACTGGAATGTCCAGGTCGCTGTTACCTCACCTGGAACTTCAACCCTGGCTGTGCAGGGGCCCCTGGGGGGCATTGAGGAGGGAGTGAATATGAGCCAGTCCCCTGTCCATGAGAGTATTCCGGGAATTGGTGTCCCTGTGGCGGCTGTTCCAGGGTAGAGGTTCAGTGTGGCTGCAGCACCCTCCCTTCCACCGAAGAGCCTCACACCCACACTCTGAAGTTCCCTGAGGACCTCACCTGGTGAGGGGTACCTGTCCATTACGAAGGTCCTGAAGACGACATCCTGGTGGAGGTGCTCCCCGTTTCCAAGGAGGAAGTAGACGGACTCTGCCCAGCCACTCACATAGGCTGTGAGTACATGGTAACCCGGTATGATATCGGTGAACTCGAATCTGCCATCAGGGCCAGTAATCATACTTATGGCACCATCAAGGAACACCTCACCCTGAAGTGGCCCGGCCCAGCAGAGTATCTGGCCCTCAACCATCGTTGAGAGGAGTGGCTGAAGCACCTGGTTGTGTTCAATATCCTCTCCAGGTCCAGGGAAGAACCAGAGGTCCTTTACAGGGACGTAAGAGGGCTTTTCAAAGTCCAGGGTGTAGGTTCTCCATGGGTAAAGTGACTGGAAGCTGTATGATCCATCTGAACCTGTGATAACTTCAATTTCAAGGTCAGCAAATTCACCGATGTAACGTCTGAGGGTCACAGTGACGCCCCCCAGGGGAAGGCCGGTTATGGCATCTGTTACTGTACCATGGATGCCTGAGTATGGACCAGGATACAGTATGATCTCCCTGAATAGGGCTGAGTTTTCCTGGAGGTTAACTTCTTCTGATGAAGGCTCATATGGGTGTAATCCTGCTGTAAGGTTATATGATCCTGATATTGGGGCGGCTATCTCATATCTTCCCTCAGAGTCTGTGATGGTGGATGCAACTGATGTGCCATCCATTAAAAGTTCCACAATAGCCCCTTCCAGAGGTGAGGGGTCCCTGTCAAGGTTCGCATGGAGCACCCTACCATAAACGGAGTTTTTAAGGTGCAGTTCAAAGTCCACGGGGATTATGATGTTGGGTGCAACCGTTGTGGCCTTACTCACAGTTATATGGCTGGGGCTGGAGGTTGTGAAGATGTAGTTCCCGGCTGGAAGGTCGAAACTGTAGAAGCCACTGGAATCTGTGATGTTTGAGATGCTGGGGTAACCCACCCGTGATGCTGTGACGGTTATCCCTGAAAGCGGTTCACCCAGGAAGTTCCTTATGTAACCCTGCACCCTGCCTGTTTCCTCCACATCAAGCTGAAGGGTGAAAATTCTGTTCACAGGTAACTCCCAGGGCATTATATCCACAGTGAGGTTCCTGTAACCATCCTTCGAGAATATGAGCCTCATGAGGTTGGCTGTTGTTGCGTAAAGGTTACAGGCAAATTTACCTGAGGCATTTGTCCTTACTGAACTCCATACAACCGGCTGGTCTGCATTTATGTAGAGGAGGTCCACCTTAACATTGAATACTGGAACCCCCACGTCATCAACCACAGTACCCTTTATCTCACAGGGGACCGTCCTTGGCACCAGAGTAACATTGACGGTCAGGTTCCGGTCCTCTGTGAGGGTGTACCAGTAGCCGTCCCAGGAATAGTAGTTATAAGGGTAGAGGGAGATGTCCCAGTACTCTGAGGCCGGACAGTGTTCAAATACAGCAAGACCATCTGCACCTGTGGTGCCACTGAAACTGTCCGGACCAGAGAGGTAGACGTTCTCACCGGCCACAGGGTTGCCATTAATGTCAGTAACATTAACCGTGATATTTGAGGGCCAGAGGTCCAGGCGGATGTCCTGGGTTGTGACACCCTCACCCATTAACAGGTAGATGTCTGCGTCACGGTAGTGTGACAGGTAGGTTTTGAGGTGACCTGAGAGGCCTGATACCAGTTCAGGAAAATTCTGGGTTGTGAAGATGTAGAACCCCTCTGAATTCGTGTCACCCCATATGGATGTGTATCCAGGGTGTGTGTCAGGCCAGAAGTACAACCTGACACCACGTAACGGTGCACCCGTTGAGTCATAGACGTGACCCTGCAGTGTCACAGGAAGCCCCTTCCTTATGAGCCTCACAGTCAGTGACTCACTGCTACCATCAGTGATGGTGAAATTACCGGTGACCGGTACATAGCCGTAGGGCCCCATGGTGTAGGTCCAGAGGCCATCGGGGATGTGGTTGAAGAGTGCAACACCATCCGCCCCGGTGACCCTGTAGAGGTAGGCGGGTCCATCAAGCTGGATGCCCACTCCACTCAGCGGCTCCCCATCCCAGTTCACTACCTTGAAGGATGCTGAGCCGTCATAGTAGCCCATAACGATGTTATGGACATTTTCAGATGACATGTTCAGGGCTATGACCGCATGGTAGGGCCTGTAGAGTGGGTGGTACGCGCGGATGTCATATGTCCCTGTATCTGAGGGTCCAACACCATAGAAGAGGTAATGGCCTCCCTCATCAAGACCCGCTGTCAGCTCAACAGGTTCACCATTCTGGGTGTAGCTGAGGGTAACATCCGCGTATACGAGGTTATCATCGGGGTCACTCACATAACCCCCCAGTGTGGTTTCATGTTCAAGTTCAATTTCCCTGTAATCCCCTGCCTCAGGGACTGTGAAGGTCTCAGCGTAGGGTTTATACATCCACATCTGCACACTGAGTGTCACAGGCACACCTGATGTGAGGAGGGGGTGGTCATCTGTGCTGAAGGCGTACTCCCCACTGGAACTGGTGTACCTGCTTAACCGGAATGAGCCTGATTCAAGGACAACCTCGGCGCCCTCAATGGGTGTTCCCCTATCAACCACGGTTCCCCTAACCTCAACCGGAAGCCCGAGCCTTATTAGTTCAATGCTGAGGGTGTTTTCACCATCAACAACCTGAATTGTTCTGGTCTCAGGGGCGTAGAGTGGATGTGAAACCTGAAGGTTGAGTTCTCCTGTCTCGACAGCCAGTTTAACTGAGCCATCCTCACCGGTGTACCCTTCCATTCCAGCAAATGAGATAACAGCATCTTCAACGGGCTCTCCACTTGAGTTGGTGACGTTAACCGTGAGGAGCGCCCTCTCGTCCAGGACGATATTAAGTGAGATTTCATCACCTGGCTGCAGGGTAAGATCACTGCTCCAGGGGTGGTAGCAATATGCATCCACAGTTACCCCCCTCAACGAGGGGGACCTCATCCTCTCTGAACTCAAAGTAGAAGTTACCATAGGGGTCGGTGTACTCTGTGCGGTTCTCGGCCTCAAGAAGGACTGTTACAGGGATACCTGATGGCAGGGTCTCCTGGCCCCTCACAGTGCCCCTGATGGAGGTGCGGTACTCCATTTCAAAATCAAAGCGTGATGATTCACCACGGTCCATGAGGATGTTGTACCTCTCTGTGAAGAGGTCTCCGCGGAAGGCCACAAGGGCAAGGTAGGCCTGTATTACGCCGGGGTGTTCCTCAAAGTATCTGCCATAGTTCACCATGTATCTGCCAGCGGAATCTGTGTAGTTCTCTGCAATGGTGACGTCCAGCTGGTCACGGACCTCAACGATGACGTTCTCCAGTGGCGCGCCGGAGGCGTCATGGATGGTGCCGTAGAAGGAGTTGGGGTATGCAAGTTCAAAGTTAACCTCGAGGGGTTCATTCACGTCAAGAATAAGTGATGATGAGGTGTAATTTTCGGCTGATGCCACGATTTCATAGGTGCCCTCGGGTAGAATAAGGTTGTAGGCCCCTGATGAACTGGTGGTGTTCTCTGCAACTGTCACACCACCCTGCATGGCC
This sequence comes from Methanothermobacter sp. KEPCO 2, assembly GCF_041228365.1. Taxonomy (NCBI): domain Archaea; kingdom Methanobacteriati; phylum Methanobacteriota; class Methanobacteria; order Methanobacteriales; family Methanobacteriaceae; genus Methanothermobacter; species Methanothermobacter sp. KEPCO 2. The sequence continues at coordinate 533,509 of NZ_CP166185.1, forward strand.
TTAACGGTTGCATTTTCAATCGGATCTCCATTCCAGGACTTAACTGTCCCGTATGGGTCGATGCCTGGTGGTGGTATTGTCGAGTCGTTGAGTTCAGCAGCGGAAGTTGACCCTGTAAGGGCAAATAAAGTGAATAAAAGTATAAGAATTGCAAGTCCAGTGCATGCAGCTTCTTTTAAGGAGGATGTCCCATAAAGAATATCCTTCAAAATTTACCCCCCAGAACCCCTTTAATGATTATATTATTCTATCTCGCAATATTTAAAATTTTTTAATTTAAGATTAAAAAATTTCTTAAATCGATTTTTCATATAAAAAGAATTAGAGTAATATTAAAATTCATAAAACTTAGACATTTCACCTCAAACCGGCATATGAGAGTATTTCCTCTGTTTTTTCCCCCAGTATCTCCGAGGTCCTCTCAATGCACTCCTCAATAACGTATTCGAGGTCCTCATCACCAGACCAGTACTCCTCCAGGAACCCGTACCCGTGCCTGGATGCAAGCTCATCCAAAACCACAGCACAGAGGTACACGTCGTCTATGTATCCATGTGGGCCGTAGATCTCCTCGGGTATCACATCGTAGGGTGCCACCAGGTAACCCATGGCGGCGGATATCCTCAGTCTCTCCCCACTACCCAGTTCATCACTCCTCAGCACGTCAGCCAGCAGCCGGAAAAGATCCGGGGCGTAGTCCACTATCCTCTCATATTCTCCACGGTAACTGTTAATGTTTTCCCTTAAAACATCATAGAAATGTGTGAAATCCATCAGAAACACCTCAATCACCCAAATGCGTAAAGTCCACGGACCTATACCCCACAGAAGTTCCTGAATACACACCTTGAGCAGAACTGATTCCTGCGGGGCTCGAAGCACTCACTCCTTATTTTCTCAACTGTCTCATCTATCCTCTCCCTCACAGTGAAGTCGGGGTCGGAGTCAAATGACATCCTCATGGAGTCCCTTATGGCGTATGCCGACAACCTGTCAAAATTGTATCTGTCCCTCAGTGCATACTCATAGGTCCGGAGCTGGTATTCGAGCCCCATCCTCTCAATCCCCCCATGCTCCCGGGCCTTGAAGTCCACAAGCTCCAGTTCACCCTTGGAGTTCCTGATGATGAGGTCGGTCCGACCCTCTATTATTATATGATCGTCGGGTATGGAGAAGGGCTCCTCCACCGAGACAACCTCAGATATATGGTCCCTGCTGTCATGGTAGTAGTTGAGGAGTTCCCTTTCAAGGCGCCTCTTTTTCACCTCATCGTCTCTCCCCATGGGTATCCAGCACCTTTCAACGAGTTCCCTTATGAATGCCCCGTTTATGTCCTCCGAATTCTTCATTGCAAGGTGTAACTCTTCGAGGCACCTGTGGAGTATGATACCGTAGCGCTGCATGAAGGTTTCAGGGTAGACAAAGCCGTAATGGTAGATCATCATGTACCTGAAGGGGCACTCCTCGTAGGTGAAGAGAGCCGAGAAGTTGATCCTCAGGGGCTCCTCTGACCACTCCCTCTCAAGGCACCCCTCAATGGATGTGCACTCACACTCGTATATCCCGCACTTCTCCCTTAACTCGGTGATGTATGGTGAGATCCCAACCTTCCTCGTGTTGATTCTGGGTGCGGTGGAGATGATCAGTGCGTCCTGGGCCCTTGTCATTGCAACATAGAAGAGCCTACGGTCCTCATCCTCGGGTTCCCCAGATGAGAGAAGCAGTTCCCGGGGGATGGGCACCAGTTCCTTCCTCCTTCTCTTTATACCGGGGAACCTTCCCTTTATGACCGAGCAGATGAACACAACCGGAAACTCAAGGCCCTTTGCCTGGTGGACGGTCATGACCTTCACTGATGCCGGGTCCTCCAGGACGGCCTCGTCATGGTGGAGGTGCTGGGGGAGGAGGTAGAGGTACCATAGGATGTCCTGTATCCTGGCCCCCGGCTTTATGGTCTCATACTTGTCTATGAGTGAACTGAGCTTTGCGAGGTTGAATATCCTTGCCCTGCTCTTGTCACTACCCTCAAGGAGGAGTCTTCTGAGGTAACCTGTCACCTCAAGTATCCTGTAGAAGGTCTGAAGGACACTCAGTGAGCCCTCTTCAATTTCCTCCCGGATCCGGTTGAGGCCGAGTATCTTCTCTGCATCCTCACCCCTGATACCCGCCTCCTGGAGTTCCTGGATTGAGGTGAAATCCGAGAGTTTCACATCCCTCTCAAGGGATTCAAGGGCCTCCAGTGTTTCCCTACCCAGATCAAGGAAGTCGCCGCGGAACATGGAGATGTTCCACCAGCCACCCCATCTTCCACTGAATTTATCGTCGTAATCAGGGGGGTCCACGTAGGCCAGGAAGTAGAGCATCCTCCTTACCTCGTACCTTTTGAGGAATGATCCGTCACCGCGGACTATGTAGGGGATCCCCTCCCTTCTGAGCTCCCTGAGTATCTTATCTGCATGGTAGCGCACGCTCCTGAATAGAAGTGCAACGTATCCATAGTCGGGGATTTTGCCTGTGGATTTGAGTTTCTTTATCAGTGATGCTATGTTCCGGGCCTCGGAGTTAACATCACGGCTCTTGAGTATCACAACGTCTGTTCCGCCGCCCCTAACAGGCTTTATGGTTTTCCGGTAGTGCCTCTCCCCCCTCATGAACCTGTCGGCTGTGAGCACTATCCCTGCCCTTGACCTGAAGTTGTCCTCAAGGAACACCACCTCTGCATTGTATTCGTCCCTGAACCTTATGAAGTTCTCGGGGGTGGCGCCCCTGAACCCGTAGATGCTCTGGTCCTCATCCCCAACAACGCATATGCTTGATCCGGGTCCTGCTATAGTCCTGAATATCTTCTCCTGGATGGGACTTGTGTCCTGGTACTCGTCGATCATTATGTACCTGTATTTATTTCTGACAGATTCAAGAACATCCTCGTTTGATTCAAGGAGAAGGTAAACCTCCTTTTCAAGTCCGGGGAAGTCTATCTTCTTCTCTTCCCTGAGTGCCCTCAGGTATTGGCTGTAGCAGGATGCCATGCCATGGTATCTCTTTTTATCAGGGTAACGTTTTTTGAGGACCTCCATGAGTTCGTCAGGGTCCACGCAGTTCTCGGTGCACCTGTTGAAGAATTCGATTGCCTCATGCACCTCGCCCATCTTCATGAAGCTATTGAGGCTGATCCTGTAGAAGACTGATCTGAGGAACATCAGCTGGGACTCCTCGTCCAGAATCTCAAATCCGGCTCCAAGGTCATGTTCATCGGGGTGCTCCCTGAGTATGGTGCTGCAGAATGAGTGTATGGTTGATATCTGCATGAGTTCGGCGTCCAGTCCAACGCAGTTTATGAGCCTTGACTTCAGCTCATCTGCAGCCTTCTCTGTGAAGGTTATAACAAGTATATTCTCCGGGCTAACCCCCTTTCTTTTAACAAGGTAAGCTGTCCTCTCAACAAGAACCCTTGTTTTCCCGGCACCAGGTCCTGCCACAATTACAAGTGGCCCGTCGGTCTTCTTAACGGCCCTCTTCTGGTTCTCTGTACACGCCTCCCCTTTCCTGCAGAGTGATCCTGTCATCGTGACTGTTTCATAGATTGGGTGGTGAATATATTAATGTTTTCCCCCGTTTGATGGAGTTTTCTGGTGAATAATTATTAAGGCACTGCATACATACAATCTACAATGAACCCTGCAGACCCCATCCTCAACGCATTCCTTGCAACTGTCTTCACCTGGCTCATGACACTTGCAGGGGCGGCCCTGGTTTTTCTCCCTGTGAGGGCTGAGAGGAAACTCCTTGACGCCTCACTTGGCTTTGCAGCGGGTATCATGATCGCTGCAAGTTTCTGGTCACTCCTGGTCCCTGCAATTGAACTTTCAGCCCTCAACGGGTATGCCGAGTGGTTACCTCCGGCCCTTGGTTTCCTTGCAGGGGGACTCTTCCTTTCAGGTGTGGATAAGATCATACCCCACCTTCACCCTGGATGCGACCCTGAGGATGCCGAGGGGCTCCCCACCACCTGGAGGAGGAACAGGCTCCTTCTCCTCGCCGTTGCCATACACAACATCCCGGAGGGACTTGCGGTTGGCGTTGCCTTCGGGGCCGCTGCAGCCACAGGTGAACTTGCAGCCCCCATCACCCTGGCCCTGGGTATAGGTATACAGAACCTGCCTGAGGGGGCCGCTGTCTCCCTGCCCCTGAGGGGCGAAGGTTTATCCGAATGGAGGAGTTTCACCTATGGCCAGGTATCGGGTCTAGTTGAGATCCTCGGGGGTCTTGCAGGCGCTATTCTTGTTTACTCATCCTCATGGGTCATGCCCTACGCCCTGGGCTTTGCTGCGGGTGCCATGATATTCGTTGTGATAGAGGACATCATCCCCGAGTGCCAGAGTGGGGGTAACACCGACCTTGCAACGGTATCAGCCCTTTTAGGCTTTGTTCTCATGATGATACTTGACCTGGCCCTTTCCTGAAATTTTTTCAGAAATTACTCTGGAAGGATATTCACTATCACAGTTTATTAGGGATGTTCTACATAATATTCAGAGGTGATAGTATGGCCAGGGTTACCCGTGAAATGGTTGAAAATTCAGGTATAGATGTGGATGAACTCGTTGAACTCCTTGTGAAGAACGCCGCAGCGGAACTCACAACCTTCTACTACTACACAATCCTCAGGGCCAACCTGATAGGTCTTGATGGTGAGGGAATAAAGGAGATAGCGGAATCTGCAAGGATAGAGGATCGGAACCACTTTGAGGCACTTGTCCCAAGGATATACGAGCTTGGAGGTGAACTCCCACAGGATATGAAGGAATTCCATGATATCTCAGGCTGCCCCCCGGCATACCTCCCTGAGAAGACCACTGACACCATGAAGATACTGGAGGTCCTTGTTGCCGCAGAGAGGTGTGCTGTGAGGCAGTACACCCACATATGCAATATAACGGCTGGTAAGGACCACAGGACCTATGACCTCGCACTCTCGATACTCCATGAGGAGATACAGCATGAGTCCTGGTTCTCAGAGTTCCTGGGTGAGGGTCCAGCAGGGCACTTCATGAGGCGCGGTGAAACCTCACCCTTTGTGAGGAAATTCCTTGAATAGTCTTTCCCAGGGTGCTGGGATGGGTGAGTTAACGCAGGAGTATCTTGAAGAAACTGGGGCCAGACGTGAAGCGGCTGGGTGGTGGAATGAGGGAGTTCACCCCTGAGGAGCTTGAAAAATTTGATGGGATTTCAGGTCCCGCATACGTTGCATGCGAAGGCAGGGTCTACGATGTCTCAGAGAGCTTCCTATGGAGGGATGGCCGCCACCAGGTCACCCACAGGGCAGGAAGAGATCTCACCCCTGAGCTGGAGAAAGCCCCCCATGGCAGGGAACTACTTGAAAGGTTCCCTCTGGTGGGTACCCTGAAGGTGAAATGAGGGCTTCAAATGGCAGACTTCAGGTGCACAGTATGCAATTACATCTTCCATGAGGAACATGAAGGTGAATTCGACTCACTCCCAGTGGAATGGCGCTGCCCGGTATGCAACGCACCAAAGGATGCGTTTGTGAGGCTGGGTTCCAGATCCATGGGGACAGGGGGGACGGTCTCTGATGTTTTTATAGAACAGCTTGCAGCCTGGGGAGTCAGGTACGTCTTCGGGATACCGGGTACATCAACACTGGGACTTGTTGATGCCATACGAAGGAACAGTGACGTGAGGTACATACAGGTGCGCCATGAGGCAGCGGCGGCATTCATGGCCTCTGCCCATGGCAAACTCACAGGAAACCCTGCGGTCTGTCTGGCAGTCGCTGGGCCGGGGGCATCGAACCTCATAACCGGACTCCTGGACGCTGCCCTTGACAGGGCACCTGTTATAGCTGTGACAGGACAAGTTGAAACCTACAGGATCGGGACAGGTGCAAGTCAGGAGATAGACCAGCACAGCCTCTTCGAGTCCCTGACAGTGTACAACATGACCCTCATAAGCCCTGATGAGACCCCAGAGATTGTGAGGGAGGCCCTGAAACACGCCATCATTGAGAGGGGTGTTTCACATATTGATGTCCCCAGGGACGTCCAGACAATGGAGTGCACTGCCGAAGTGAGGCCACTGGCCGGTTCGATCTCCCCGGTATCGGTGACCCCACCCAGACGTCAGCTGAAGGATGCTGCATCCTTGATTGATTCTGCAGAGCGCCCCATAATAATCGCTGGTTTCGGGGCGCTTGAAGCGGCAGAGAGTGTTGTTGAACTTGCAGAGAGGATAGGGGCCGGTATTGTGACCACATTCAGGGGCAAGGGGGTTGTTGATAACGACCACCCCCTTTACCTGGGCTGTCACGGTAGTCTGGGGTCCACTGCAGCGGCCGAGGCTGTTAGAAAATCTGATCTCCTCATTGTTATCGGCTCATCCTTCTCTGACCTCACCCAGCTACCCCCTGGGAGAATCCTGCAGATTGACATGGACCCCCTCATGATCGCAAGGCGCCACCCGGTTGAGATGGGCCTAGAGGGTAGATCATCACTCACAGTACCTGAGATTCTCTCCATGACCCGTGAGAGGAGGAGGGAGTCCTACAGGGCAGAGCTCAGGGAACTCAGGGAGAGGTGGCTGGATCTTCTTGAATCTGAAATTGACTCATCCTCAAGGCCTATAAGGCCACAGTACATAATGGCTGTCCTCAATGACCTTCTGGATGAGGGGGCAGTCATAGCACTTGACGTTGGTGAGAACGGCTGGTGGTTTGGAAGGAACTTCCAGATGAGGGGCACCCAGAGGCTCATCTTCTCGGGGTACCTTGGTTCAATGGGTTTCGGGCTTCCAGCTACTATTGCAGCGCAGCTGGAGTTCCCTGACAGGGAGGTTGCATGTATAACAGGGGATGGGGGTTTTTCCATGGTCATGGCTGAATTTCTAACCGCTGTGAAGTACCATCTCCCTGTGAGGGTCTTCATACTCAACAACAGGAGCCTCGGGATGATAATGCAGGAGCAGCTGGTTGAGGGTTTCCCCAACTGGCAGACCGAACTCCAGAACTGTGACTTCGCAGGGTTCGCTGAGAACTGTGGCGGCCGGGGAATCCGGGTCACCGAACCAGACAAACTGGAGGGTGCTGTTTCAGATGCCCTCGGAACAGATGGGCCAGTTGTCGTGGACATCGAAACCGACCCGAGGCGCTTCATCTGATTACATGGACTGCGGATGCCTTGAATTCAAGCCAGACCTCTGAGCCTGTGGTGATCCCCATATCATGGAGTGACCTTGCTGTCATGTGGACAGTTAGTGTCTCATCACCACACCTGACCTCAAGTTCCTGCAGGGTGCCTGAATCACGTATCGCCTTCACGGTCCCCCGGAGCTGGTTCAGTGCACTTGACTCCACCCTCCCCCAGGATACGGTTATATCCTCGGGTCTCACGGTGGCTGAAACCATGCCCTCGGCCTCCTCTGACGAGTAGATACTCACGCCATCGCATTCTATGAGGGTTACACCGTCGGGGGTTACCCTGGCACTTCCCCTCAGTATGTTCTCTGCACCCACGAACTCTGCAACGAACCTGCTCGCAGGCCTCCTGAACACCTCAGCTGGTTCACCCACCTGGAGGATCCTCCTGTTGAGTATGGCTATCCTGTCAGAGAGCTTCTGGCCCTGGATGAGGTCATGGGTTGTGAGTACCACCGTAACGTCAAGCCCAGCTATGACCTCCTCCATCCTCCTTGTGGATACAGGGTCAAGGCTCGATGTTGCCTCATCCAGGAGCACAAGTTCAGGCCGGTTTATGAGTACCTGGGCAAGGGCCAGGCGCTGCCTCTCACCACCAGACAGTTCAGTGGTTTTCCTTGAGGCGTCCTCAAGGCCCACCAGTTCAAGGACCTCCCGGACCTCCCTGGCCTCTGGTTTCATTCCCCTCACATGGGGACCGTAGAGGATGCTCTCCCTCACGGTACCCCGGAATACGGGGGTGTTCTGGAATACCATGCCCATCCTTCTCCTGACATCCACCTCCCTCTTCTCAGCCACATTCTCGCCCTGGAAGATTATCTCGCCACTGTCAGGCCTTTCAAGGAGGTTTATTATACGTAGAAGTGTGGATTTCCCTGCCCCTGTGGGCCCTATGATCCCCAGGGTCTCACCCTCCCTGACCTCAAGATTCACATCATCCAGAACCCTCACGTCCCGGTAGGTCTTTTCTATCCCGTGGAGTTCAAGCACATTCATGACTATTTCTCCTGGAAATGGTTCAGTACTGTGTTAACGGCCAGTGATATGATGAGGAGTATTATCCCCAGGGCTATTGATAGTTCAAGGTTTCCCCTTGAGGTTTCAAGTGATATGGCGGTTGTTATGACCCTTGTGAAGCCCCTTATGTTTCCACCGAGCATTATGGCGACCCCGACCTCTGAGATTGCCCTCCCGAATCCCAGTATGATGGCTGCCATGACAGCGTACCTTGCCTCCTCCAGGACCCTCAGCATAACCTGGAACTCGGTGGCGCCCAGGGATCTTGCAAGGTCCCTGAGCTCCGGTTTAACACTTCTGAGGGCTGTGATGCTGAAACCTGTGACCAGCGGGAGGATGAGTATGGTCTGGCCGAGTACCATGCCGGCAGGTGTGAAGAGGAGGTTGAGCGGACCCAGTGGCCCTGAGCGTGAGATGAGGAGGAATACAAAGAGGCCCACAAGTACCGTGGGGATGCTGTAGAGGGTCTGTATGATGTTAAGGAGGGCCCTCTTTCCTCTGAAATCCTGCAGGTCAATCATCGCCGCCACCGGAACTGCAATTAGAGATGCCAGGACCGTGGATGAGACTGAGATCATGAGGGTTCTTGCTGTTATGTCAATGAGTTCAGGGTCAAGTGATGCCATGAGTTCAATGGCCCTTAAGAATCCAGTTAGTATCTCATTCAATTCCCAGCATCTCCTGGAAAATTAAATCAGTTGAAATCTGTAAGTAAAAAGTAAATATTAAGTATTCCTATTAGCTTTTTGGTTCATCCCCTCCAAAGAGGGCTGTGAAGAGTGACTGACCGTATTTATCCTTTCCGTAATCTGCTATGAGTTTCTGGCACTCATCGCTCAGGAGGAAGTCAACAAATTTCTCTGCAGCCACGCTGTTCACACCACTCACCTTCTCTGGGTTCACGGGTATTGCTGCATAGACATTCAGTAGCGCCTTATCCTGTGTGAGGTATGTCACAAGTGTGATGTTGCTTCTGTAGGCAAGGTATGTGCCTGAATCTGTGAGTGTGTAGGCGCCCTTCTGGTCTGCAACCCTGAGTGTGTCCCCCATTCCGCTCCCGGTTTCAATGTACCATGCTGATCCATTGACTGTTGCGTTGTAGTCTGTTACGTTTTTCCAGATCTTTATCTCCCTTGAATTGGTGCCTGAGTTGTCCCCCCTTGATACGAATTTCACAGAGGGGTTTCTGGCTGCTGCCTCAAGGATCCTCCTGAATGCGTCCTCTGCAGATTTAGCTTCACTGATATTCGCGGGGTCACTCTTTGGTCCCACAATGTAGAAGTAATTGTAGGCGAAGGGGTATCTTCCTGTACCGTAACCCTCCTTTATGAACTCCTTCTCCCTGGTTCTGTCGTGCACTATGACGAGGTCGGCGTCGCCCCTTTTTCCCCGCTCAAGGGCTATACCCGTACCACCTGAAACTATCTGCACATCGATGTCAGGGTATTTTTTCTCGAATGCTGCCTCCACACTCTCAAGGAGCCCTGTATCTTCCAGGCTTGTTGTTGTGGATATTCTGAGTATCTGCCTGTTTCCATTGTCTGATATCCCATAAATGGCTGCCCCTATGATCACTGCAATAAGAGCCGCCATAGCAACGTATTTTTTCTCCATGCTTGGAACCTCCATTACAACAGATATACTGTATCGACATGCAATATATATGCATATCGGTTTTATGACGGAATAGGTCGTGTCAGCTATTCAAACAAAAGAGTGGTGATCCTCAAAATCTTAAACTATCGTTACATTTTCTCAAAAAAAGTAAAAAGCAGACCCTAACCCTTATACTTCTTCTCAAATCCTCAAAAAAAGTAAAAAGCAGACCCTAACCCTTATACTTCTTCTCAAATCCTCAAAAAAAGTAAAAAGCAGACCCTAACCCTTATACTTCTTCTCAAATCTTCTCCAAGACCTTGCAATGTAGGGCTCGCACTTATCAAGCTCGGTTAAAAGGCACATCCTTATGGTATCGGTTTTGATCTCCTCCTCACCCTTTATCTTCTCTGTAACGGTCTGGTAGACCTTCTCAATGATCTCCCTCTTCTCCTCAGGACTGTAACCTGCATCAATGGCAGCCTTCTCAAGTGAGGCCCGTATCTTTGATGGGTCGTAGGCCTCCCTGGAACCCCTTCTCTTTATCACATTCATAATGATCACCCTGTATATTATGTTCATCTTTCAATAAATTTTTTTCCAGTTAAAAAAAGGAAGGACCTCATAAAGCTTATTCAGAACAGATTACATAAAAATAAAGGTATTCAAAACACATGGTACTGGAATGACTCCCGGGAAGGGACTATCTGATGATGTATTGTGTACTCGATGAACCTGAATCACCTGGGGGCCTCCTCATGAGGCCGAGAAGTACATCATGGAGAGGTTGAAGGATGAATGAATGCAGAGAGAACGGTTCATGGAAGAGAAAGCTGCTTACGGCAATGAGGATATTCCTTGTGGTTATGGGCCTGATAATAGTGGTCTTCGGGGCCGGGGGCACAAAGGTCTTCGGCCTCATGACGCTCCTTGCGGTGGCCGTGGTGTACCTCCCGGCCCTCAGGCACCCTGATGGCCTCAGCGTCATCCCTGTTGAGATAGAGATCCTCTTCCTCACCGTGGTTGCACTGGAGTATATACTGGGCAATACCTTTGGTCTGTACGGGAGAATAGCCTACTATGACAAGTTCATGCACTTCACAGTCCCCTTCATAGTGGCCCTCATCGGGATGATGCTCCTCTACACCGCCTACGTCTACGGGAAGATAAGGACCAGTCTCTTCATAATGGCGTTCCTCATAATATTCGTGACACTGGGTATAGGCGCCCTCCTTGAACTGGTTGAGTATGGCTACGACCACCACCTTTACAGGCACATAGAGCACTTCCTCCCCACTGGTCCCACCCAGGGCTCACCCGTTATGGATCCGCTCACCGATACCATGATGGACCTCCTCACAGATCTCATAGGAGGTATATTTGGGGCAGTGACAGGCATAATACTCATAAGAAGGGCTGAGGAGAAGAACTACTGCCTTGACTGGGTTGATGAGATAGCAAGGTTCGAGGGGATAGATGAAGAGGAGGACTAGATAGGCATCAGATCATCCCTCTAACTTACGAATAGTAAAACTAGATGGGCTTCAGTATGTCTCTGTTAAGCTCATGACGCTGCAAGGATGAAAGCCATCATAACGGGGAGAAGGCAGATTTTAACCACCTCAAACTCCATGAGGGGTATGAACTCCTTTATGAACCTCACAGCCACGATTATGGCACCACTTACAAGTCCCATGGACACAAATCCCCAGACCCCTGATGCGAACCTTGTGAGCATGTAGTTCCTCACAGAAACCGCTGCTGCAAGGGTTATGAATATGAGGGATGCGGCCTTTAGGAGAACTAGTATCATGTCTCAGCCTCCAGTTTCCTGTTGGACCTCAGTGAGGCATAGAGGAACATTGCCGCTGCAAGCATGATGAAAACCCACTCAATGGTCCTCATAAGATCAAATGCCATTATCTCCCTCATAAAACCGAACACAGTTGATATAAAGAGCATGAAAACCGCGATGGTCATGGGGATCCACCTGCCGTCATGGGCAGAGACCCTCAGCATGTAGATGAGGCTCAGACCGGTTATAACTGTGGATATGAGCTGGGCCACCTGAAATTCACGTCCATAGGGGATCATCCTATCACCATGTACATATATGTCCACTGGATAATTTAGTTCTTTCCCTAACACGGTTCAGGAACTTCACTAGAAACAGTTTATCATTGTATTGTCCCCTCATCACACGGTTCAGGAACTTCTCTCAGGAAAGGTTATCCTGAAAACCGCCCCTCCCTCATTGAAGGTTTCAAGTTCACCGTCAAGCTGACCAACAAGGGCCCTCACAAGGGTCATCCCCAGTGAATCCGATGAACCTGAACTGAAATCTTCTGGAAGCCCCTGGCCTGTATCCCTGTAATCCAGGAGGTACACCCCACCTTTAAGGTTAAAGCTGATTATGATTCTCCCCTTGCCATCAGGGAAGGCGTACTTTACTGAATTTGTGACAAGTTCACTGACTATGAGGGCCAGGGGGACCGCCAGCTCAATATCAAGGCTCAGATCATCCACTCTGATGTCTGATACGATACCCGAGGCCCCGTAGGTTGAGAGGATTTCAGTTGCAAGGCGTGAGATGTAGTTCCTCATGTTTATCTCTGAGAGGGTCTCTGACTGGTAGAGGTTCTCGTGTATCATGGCCATGGACTTTATACGGGTCTGGCTCTCCTCAAATATCCTGAGGTCCTCAGCGTCCCTTATGTAGGGCTTCTGCATGTTCAGGAGACTTGATATTATCTGCAGGTTATTCTTTACACGGTGGTGTATCTCCCTTATAAGTGTCTCCCTCTCCCTGAGGGCGGATATCAGTGATTCCTCATATCTCCTGGCCTCTGTAACATCCCTCACAAGCACAGCTCCAAGACCAGGCATGATGCTGAATCTGAAGATTCTGACCACCCTCTCACCCCTTATGAGGAACTCATCGTTTCCACGGGTCTCAAGGATCACCTCGGAGCATATCTCAGGCATCTTCCTTCCCAGAGCATCATCCCTTCCAGTTGAGGTTATCTCCTCAAGTGCCCGGTTCCAGTAGATTACAGTATCTGATTCATCGGTTATTGCGATACCATCTGATATGTTATCTGCAACTCCCCTGAACCTCATCTCACTTTCACGGAGCCTCTCTGTGGCCCTCCTCTGGAGGCTTATATCAGTTGCAATGAATACGAACCCAATGGGCTCCCTGAAGCGCCCCCTTATGGGGGATGCTGTGAGGAGAACGTCAGTTGTCCTTCCGTCCGATGAGATTATCCTGGTCTCCATTTCAGATGAGCTAAAACCAGAGACCACCTCCCTGAGCATCTCCCTGTCAGATGGGTCAAACAGATCCCAGAATGGTTTACCCCGCAGGTCTTCTGAGCTGTAGGAGAGCTTCTCATGGACGCTCCTGCCGCAGCTTGTAACCCTCCCCTCAAGGTCTGTTATGATGAGGAAGTTGGGCATAACATCAGCTATGCTCCTTGCAGCGATGGCAGGTGAGAGTTCTGGAAAGTCGTACCTCCAGACCCCGTAGGCAATGAAGAGCAGGCCAATGGATAGCATGGTCTGGGTGAACTCCGGGAAGACCAGTCCCATAAGGTCCCTGAAGATGAAGTCAGTTGTGAAGCTCACAATCAGAGGCACGAAAAGACCCGTGAATATGTAGAGGGACTCCCTCTTCCTGTACCCTCGGGATCTCAGGTAGTCCCTGAGGGTGATGGCTGCCGCTGTCAGTGTCAGGGTAACGGTCCAGAGCGAGAAGAGTGCAAAGACCAGAGGTGGTTCCGGCAGGGCGTAGGTCCAGCCATAATATGTGAGGAGTGGACCGGAAATGAAGAGGTCAGTGAGGAGTCCCGTTAATATGAAGATAAGTGCAGGTGCATAGATTACTGCAAGTGCCGGTTTACCCACCCTTCTTCGTGTGTAGGTGAGGGATATGTGGAGGAGAATTGCAGGTATAATGGGCCAGAGGAGGCTCAGCCTGAGCCATATGATGGCATCCCCCGGTGCTGCCACTGTCCGGTAGACGAACTCGGTGAAGGCCATGAATGATACAGCAACACCAAGGTTGGATACAAGCAGATTGAGATTATTCCGGGGGTTCCTGTAGTAGATGAATACCGATGTGTAGAATGCAATCACAGATGCAAAAAGGGATATGATTGAGTAGGCGTTCATATACGCCTCCATGCAAATCTAAATGGCGGTATGCTTGCATCACCCTTGCCTGATGTTATCATCCTCAACCACCACCTCACCCCTCCGGGCCATCTCCTCTATAACCTTTCTGATACCTGTGGCAGTCTTCCTGCTGGTATTTTTGAAGCCAAACATCCTTGAAACCCTTGTTACAACCTCATCCATCTCTGAGGTGGACCTCAGGGCTATCCTCACAGCCTCCTCGATCTCCATGGGGGATATGAGTGAGATGTCAACCCTGCCAGTCCTTCTCCTCACGGTGACCGGCATGGACTCTGTGAGGAGCAGGAAGTCGCCGCTCCGCTTGATGTTACCGTTGTTCTCTGCCATCTCAATTGCAGAGTTTATTATGCTCCTCACCCTTCTACCTGCTCTTCTGAGTCCACATGACTCCCTTATACGCCTTATAACCTCCTCAACATGCACAGGACCCTCCATTGATACTATCTCACTCACAACGGATGATATCACGGGTGTCGGGTTTTTGTAGAGGTCGTCGGGGTTTTTTAACTTATCGGTGCTGTATTCGACGTAACTGGCAACAGCCTCCCCCCTGGATTCATCGGGAAGCTCCACGGGTTCTGCTGCATCCTGCTCTTCCATGGTGGACTCATCTAAATCCTCATCAACCTCAGGGGGTTCAGGGTCATCAACCTCCACCGGAACCCCCACCTCAGTCACATCATGCGCCTCCCTGGATTCCCTGGTTTTCTCAACTATCTCAGAGAGCCCATCTGCAACCTTCCTCTGTGTCTCATCCCTGTTACGGTACCAGTCCGAGGACCAGAGGTGGATGATGTTCCAGCCCAGGTTCCTGAGGATCTCCTCCCTGAGCCTGTCACGGTCCCTTGCAACCTCCGCCCTGCTGTACATCTCACCATCGGTGAGGATCCCTGCAATGTACCTGCCAGGGTCATCGGGGTCCCTAACAGCGAAGTCAACCCTGAAACCGGCGCACCCAACGCCCCGGTCAACCTCGAATCCCTGGTCAACCAGGAACTCATATACCGAATCCTCAAAGAGGCCCTGTGAATTACTGGTGGAATCTGAGTCAAGCACACCTGTCTCTGCGTACCTGAGGAACCTCTTAAGTGCCCTGACACCGAAGGGGGTTCCCGGTCCGGTTTTAAGGTCCGATGCCCTGAAGTTGGTGAACACCACGCACTTCTCACGGGCCCTGGTGATGAGGACGTTAAGCCTCCTCTCACCGCCCTCCTGGTTCAGTGGCCCGAAGTTGAGGGACATTCTCCCGTTCTCATCAAAGCCGTAGCCCACACTGATGAAGATAACGTCCCTCTCATCCCCCTGTATGGTTTCAAGGTTCTTTATGAAGAATGGCTCGTCGGTCTCCTGGTTTATGAGCCGCTCAAGTTCAGGGTTCTCCCTTAACCTCTCCTCAAGGGCCTCGAGGATGGCGTTCATCTGGGCAACAGAGAACGTTCCGACACCGAGACTCCTTGATGTGCCGTACCTCATGAAGTGCTCCTCTATGGCCTCAACAACGGCTGCGGCCTCGAGGGGGTTGGATGAAGTTCTTCCGCGCTCATATACCGTGTCTGGAAGGTACCTGAGGTGGAGTCCCAGTTCCCCATCCTCCCTTGAGGGTGAAGGGTACACCAGGAGCCTGTTGTCATAGAACTCCTGGTTTGACACCGCAATGAGGGACTCGTGCCGGCTCCTGTAGTGCCACCTCAGCATCCTCACAGGGAAGCTCCTCTTGCAGAGGTGTAGTATGCTTTCAATGTCAGCCGCTGTGGCCACGTCCTCAGAGTCCTCCTCTGATGTGAGCATCTGGTCAAAGAAGCTTGTTGGTGGGAGCTGGTTGGTGTCACCCATCACCACAGCGTTCCTGGCCCTGAGAAATGCCCCCAGGGCGTCCTCTGGTTTAACCTGTGATGCCTCGTCGAATATCACCACATCGAACTGGAGTTCGCTGCTCCTGGGGTCAAGGTACTGGGCAATGGAGAGGGGGCTCATCATGAAGCAGGGCTTTATCCTCTTTATAACGCCACCTGCAAGTTTAAGGAGTTTCCTGAGGGGCATGTGCCCCCTCTTACGTGTGAATTCACCGCTGAGGATGCTCTCCTCAGAGTCCGGGGCAGCACCTCCAAAGACAGTGGGCATGTTGCTTGTGAGCTGATGTATGAGCCTCTTCCTGTTGAGCTCGATTATTCTGGAGTCAAGCTCCCTGAACTCCCTTATCCTGGCCTCATGGAGGTCACCAATGAAGGTGTAAAGGGCTGGTATCTCCCTGAAGGCCCTCTCAAGGAGGGCATCTGCAAGGTTACCCTCCATTGCAGGCCTTATATCCTCCATGCTGATTATCCCGGACTCTATGAGTGGTATGAATGCTGCGCCGCGGGTCTTCATGCAGAGCCTCTTCTTCTCAAGGTACTGGGACCAGAGGGGGAGGAGGTTGAGAGCCTCCCTCCAGGCCTTAACCCTTGACCTCCAGGCGCGGAACGGAACCTCCTCTGGTGCTGAGTTGAATATGACATGGGCATGGGTGTTTATCCTTGTCTGGAGCTTTGAAAGTTTATCCTCAAGTTCACTGTGGATTTCGAGGATTTCATGGAATTCAGAGAGAAGTTTATCGCCTTCAAGGCCATCAGAGATGCACTCCAGTGTCCTCTCTGATATGAGGCCCTCACTGTGGAGGTCCCTGAACCTCACTATCCACTCCGCGGTGGCCCTCAGGTCCTGGATGGATGGGTTTTCCGGGTTCCACATTGAACCGAAGAACCTCTCGGCCACCCCACTGTACCTTTCAAGTTCCCCCCTGAGGCTCATGACATCAATCAGGTTCTCAAGGTCCTCCACGACTTCATAGTCATTCTCAGGAGCCCTTCCAACGTAGAGGGCGTCTATCTCATTCCTCACCTTCCTGTACCTGCCGCTCAGGAACTTTATCCTGCTGGATGACTCCTTGAGGTACTCCCTGAGGAGGGCCTCCAGATCCACGCTGTGGACAGATTCATGGAACCTGTCGAGTATCTCCCTCCTGCGGGTGTAGGCCTCGAGTTTATCAAGGAGGGTGAAGGCGTCGGCCCTGTAGCGGTCCCAGATCTCTGATTCAAGGACACCAAGGTCGAATGGACGTGAGTCTGCAACCACAGAGACCACCTCCTCGAGCCTCTCAAGGTCCCCAGCCGTCTTAACAGGCTTGAAGCCGTATCTCTCCTGGAATTCCCTGAGTGCGGCCATCAGTTTATCGGTAACCTTCATCACCGATTCCAGGAGGACCTCCAGTTCCCTCACATCGGAGGGTAGCATCATCCCGGGGTCGGTGCCTGACCAGGGGTTCTCATGGAGGGGTGGGAGGAGTTCTGCGAGTTTTGCAAGGTTCCTCAGTTCCACCAGGGCCTCGTCCCACTCATCGGGGGTTATGGTCTCAGGTGAGGGTATCCTGACGAATGGCAGCTCACCATTGAAGTACCTCTCTGAGCTCTCCTTCATCCCGAATAACTGGAAGGGTGAGAGCTGTATGCT
This sequence comes from Methanothermobacter sp. KEPCO 2, assembly GCF_041228365.1. Lineage (NCBI taxonomy): Archaea > Methanobacteriati > Methanobacteriota > Methanobacteria > Methanobacteriales > Methanobacteriaceae > Methanothermobacter > Methanothermobacter sp. KEPCO 2. The sequence continues at coordinate 551,015 of NZ_CP166185.1, forward strand.
GTACAGTGGCTCATGGAGGGCCCTCCTGTACTCGTTGAGCTCATCGCGCAGTTTCTCAACCCTCCTGAACTCCCTCTCGGCGTCTGGCCTCTCTGCCTCTGCCTCCATGAGGGTTGACTCCAGTTCCTTGAGGACGTCCTTCTTCCTGGCCTTGTGGGAGTGGAGTTCAAGGCAGAATCGTCCGAGGCCTATGGAGTCAAGCCTGCTCTTCACAACCTCGAGGGCCGCCATCTTCTCACTCACAAAGAGCACAGTCTTTCCTGCGGCCATGAGCTCGGCTATGAGGTTAACGATGGTCTGGGATTTCCCTGTCCCAGGGGGCCCCTCAACCACAAGGTTCTTACCCGCCTTCACATCCTCTATAACCGCTATCTGGGATGAGTCGGCGTCAACCACATGGTAGAGGTCCTTGTAGGGGATGCTGTCTATGTCCACCTCCCCGTCGTCTTCATCGATTTCAATGGAGAAGAGGGCCTTAAGGAGGGGGCGTTCAACTATCTCATCCCAGTTTGAGTAGGATGCCGGGTCAAGGTCCATGTACATGAGGAACTTGGTGAATGAGAAGAAACCCAGCTGGATCTCATCGGTGACCCCCCAGCCATCCATGGACTTCACAGCATCCTCAACCCTTCTGAGGTACTCTGAGATCCCTGATGGACCCTGGGGCATTCTGAACTCGGGTAGTTCGATTCCCTCCTCCCTGAGCCTGGCCTGGAGCGACATGTTGGTTATGATCTCGCTGCCATCCCAGCGTAGTGAGAATGATGAGCCAGCCCTTCGCCTCTCAAGGACCACCGGGACGAGAACGAGAGGTGCCCTCCTGATGTCAGGTTCATCTGCGGCCATCCACTCAAGGAAACCCAGGGCGAGGTAGAGTATGTTGTAGCCCTGCTCCTGGATCATCGTCCTGGCCCTCTGGTTGATGTAGAAGAGCCTCCTCTGGAGTTCAGATTCTGTGAGGTCAGTCAGTAGGATGTTCTCATCATCGGGTTTAAGGTCCTCCAGGTCATCACCGGGGTCAGGCTCCTCTTCACTGTCAGGGTCCTCCAGCTCGTTAACGGTATCCCCTTCACCTTCAGTGTCCTCAATGTCGTTACCGGGGTCAGTCTCCTCTTCAGGTTCCCTCCTGGGGGCCAGTTTCATCTTACCCCCATTGAGGACAAGGTAGGTGTATATGTATTCAGGGTCGTGGTTCACAACCTCAACCGTCCTTGACCTTGGCCTGAAGTTCAGGAGCTGGTTTCGCATTGTGAGGTCAAGTAGTTTCTCCCTCAGGTTCTCAAATTCCCTCTCGATGATCTTCCTTGCAGATTTATCCATTCAGATTCTCCCTCAACAGTTATATCCCGCACCGAGGCACTGGGCCCTACATTCAGATTCTATTATAAAGATCATTAGCTGTCTGCACTCATCCCATCAGATCTTCTTCTCCTTGGGTGCTGTGGTGGCGGCAACCCTGTAGAAGACATAGACCAGGACGATGTCAACCACCCATATTATGGCGGCTATTATCTCATCATTCCAGGGTATCGGGTGAAAGAAATCAATGAGGTCCATCACCCTCGTGGCCGAGAAGAGTATCATTGAAACAGCGAATACCCTCAGGAGGAGCGTGGTCTCATTGATGTTGGAGAAGAGCATCCCAAGGGCCGCCTCACCGTATCTCAGGTTGTTGAGGAGTATCCTCGCTGCAAAGTACAGGGTCAGGATGGGTGGTATCATGATGAGCCAGGCAGGGACCATCAGGCATCACCCCCCATGACTGAGGCCAGGAGTCCCGCCGCTACAAGGAGGAAGAGGGCGTTGAGGTTCAGCAGACCCTCAACCACGCACTCTGACTGTCCCCCATGAATGTGAGGCCCACGAGTACCGTGAAGATGGATGCTATGAATATGGACGCAGCTATAATCCTGGACTCCCTCCTCTTAAGGAAGAGCATGGAGACTGCAAGTTCCCTGGACCTCAGCTCCGAGATTATCCTGAGACATGAGACTATTATCATGACCCCCAGGATGAGCCCCGCCACGCGGTTTACAAGAATCAGGATATCCATGTAAAACACCACCAGATATTATGTTAAAGGGAATATTTATTTATTGGGTTCTTCACCTTCAGAATCCCCATCAGCATCATAACAGTTCAATCAGTGGACCCGGAGTTGATGTGTGAGAGGAGGAGGGCCATGTTGATTATATCCTCCCTGTTGTGCTCCACCACGGGTACAAGGGGCCCCGGGTTGCCGGTTGAGAGATAGGTGTGGTAGTAGTCGGGCACATATGCCCCTGGAATGTCAAGGTCCCTCTCCACACCCAGGATGTGACTTTCAACTGTGCAGAGTTTGCAGTCAGGTAGGCTGCCACCCCAGAGGCGCCTTGACACATGGTAGAGGTCAACATGGCACTGCTCCAGCCGGTTACTCAGGTTATGGAACTCTGACCTCCTCCTTATATATGGTATGTCGAAGCTTGCCCCGTTGAATGTTACAAGGACCGAATCTGGTGGGATGTGGTGGAATATCTCAAGGACGGCGGCCTCCATGGAGGGTTCAGGGGCGAGGCGCTGCCTCACATGGATCTTACCATCCTCAATCCAGGCCATACCTGTGAGTATCACGGGTTCGCCCGAGAGCCCGAGGGTTTCGATGTCAAGGAAGGTGAACATCTCACCCTCAAGGAGCCCCAGTGCACCGAGCACCCTCTCATCGGATGCTGAGGCGCTGAGGTAACACCTCAGACTGTACACATCCCCTGACTGGATCATGGAAAGGACCCTGGAGGCCTCATGGCGGTACCTCTCATGTGCAAGGAGGTCTGGAACCGTGAGGTACCCCTCAGACTTCAGCCTCTCCTCGGTGACCGGCCCAACACCCCTGAGGAGCTTGAGGTCAGAGAGGATGTCATCCACTGATTCCCGCACCCTGAACTTCACCCTCCTGGTGAAGGATACCTCAAGTGCCTCTGATCCAGCCGCGGTCACCCTGGATGCCCCGATGGCCTCCTCAAGTTCCATGCCCTCATATTCCCTCATGAGGTTCCATTTGAGTTTCTCAAACATCCAGTATCCCCCATTCAATTCATTCCATTCCTGGCCCTCTCATGGAAGTAATCTGCCATCTCAGCCTCCCCCTGCTCCCTGAGGATGGCCCCCATGAGGTAGCATGCCCCCGCATTTTCTGGCTCATCCTCAAGGATCTCATGCAGCTTCAGCTTGGCATCAGAGAGCCTTCCCTCACTGCAGAGGAGTTCAACCTCTTCCAGGGCGTCAGGGGCCTCCTCACTGCTTTCCTCCCGGGCATCTCCCGAGACCCTGCCCATCAGGTGTTCAAGTATCATCACTGTGGCGTCCCTGTGGAGCGGTGAATTGTCGTTGCCGCATTTTGGTGAGTAGATGCATGACGGGCACCCGTCACTGCAGCCGCAGGATGAGACAAGTTCAAGTGTCGACCTGAGGAGGTCCTCGAAGACCTCAACACCCTTCTCAGCAAGTCCTATGCCACCCTCAAAGCCGTCGTAGATGAACACAGTTGCCTCCTGTGTGTCCTGGTGCCATGGGGTTGACAGTCCCCCTATGTCCATCCTGTCGCAGAGCACATGGAGGGGGAACAGTGCTATGAGCGCGTGTTCAGCCCCGTGGAGTCCGCCCTCAAATGTTTCATCATCCCCGTACTCCCCTTCAACCCTCTCCCTGAGAGTCTCTGGTACCGTGAACCAGAGTGCCCTGGTCCTGAACCTGATGGGTGGAAGTTCAAGGTCCCTCTTACCCAGGACCCTGCTGTAGTTCATGACCCTGTAACCGGTGTAGTGCTCTGTAACCTCAACCTCCCCGAAGTTAACCTCAAGGCTTCCCACCCGCCTCCTTCTGAGTTTCCTGATCACCCTGAGCTCAGTCTCCCTGAGGACCGATGTATGGTACTCCACGTCCCTCCTCTCGACGGTTATCCTCCTATTTTCCAGATCAAAGTCCCGTACGATGTAGGTGTTGCCGTGGTTCATGAGCACCGCACCCTCATGGGCCTCCCTGTAGGCCTGGGACCGGCTCATGGTCTCGAGTGTCCTGCCCTCGCATATCACCGTGAAGGTATCTGATGAGATATCATCCAGGCCATACCTGAAATGGGGGTCGGTGCTGCACACCAGTCCCTCCTGTGAGATTTCAAGTTCGCCCCCGTCGAGCATCTCCCCTGCCACCGCCATGCTGAAGTCGTGGTCCAGGAAGTCGTCGAGGGTGAGGGGTAACTCTGATGCCGCGCAGGCCGTATGGTTCCTTAGTATTAACCTGTTTTCAGGGTTGATTATGGCGTTCTCATGGGGCCTCTCGAAGATGAAGGAGGGGTTCTTCATGATGTACTGGTCCAGGGGGTTCTCAAATGCCACCAGGATAACAAGGGAGTCATTCCTGTTCCTCCCTGCCCTCCCTGCCTGCTGCCAGGTGGATATCATGGTGCCAGGGTACCCTGATATTATGACGGCGTCCAGTGACCCGATGTCTATCCCCAGCTCCAGGGCATTGGTGGTGGTTACTCCCAGGAGCTTCCCGGATCTAAGCCCTGACTCTATCATCCTCCTCTGATCTGCAAGGTAACCCGCCCTGTAGGATGTCACACGGTCAATGAGCTTCCTGTTTTCCCTGTCAAGCTGTTCCCTGGTCCAGCGGGTTACAAGTTCAGCCATCTTCCTTGAAACCGTGAAGCAGAGGGTCTGAACACCCCTCAGAACAAGGTAGGTGAGTATGGATGAGGTTTCAAGGTGCGCCGATGGGTCACCCCTCTTACTGTAGGGGTTGTAGAGTACGAAGTGCCTGGGGCCGGAGGGTGATGTGTCCCCTGAGATAACATGGAAATCCAGGCCAGTCAGTTTAGCTGAGAACTCCTCAGGGTTGGCCAGGGTTGCGCTTGCAAGGATGAACCTTGGATCTGAACCGTAATGCCTGCAGATCCTCCTTAGCCTCCTTATGAGGAGCGCCACACCTGATCCAAAGACACCCCGGTACTGGTGGGCCTCATCTATCACCACGTACCTGAGGTTACTGTAGAACCTCCTCCACTGGTGGTGCCATGGGAGGATACGGTGGAGCTGGTGGGGGTTGGTGAGGACTGCCCGTGAGTTCTCACGTATCCATGGCCTCATCCCCCGGGGGGTGTCCCCATCATAGGTTGCCGGGTTCAGTGTGATTCCAAGCTCAGATTCCAGGTGCCTTAGAACCTTCAGCTGGTCCCTTGAGAGTGCCTTGGCAGGGTAGATGTAGAGGGCCGTTGCACTCCCATCAAGGGTTAGGGTCTCCATTATTGGGAGGTTGAAGGCCAGGGTCTTCCCTGAGGCCGTTGGGGTTGTTATGAGGATGTTCCTGCCCTCCCTTACTGCCTCGAGGGCCTCTGCCTGGTGGCGGTAGAGCCTGATGCCGTTACCCTCAAGGTACTCCCTGATGTTCTCAGGAAGATCCTTGACCTCCGCGTATTCAGCTCTCCTTGCGGGGACCGTCTCAACGTGTTCCACCGCATCCCTGAAGCGCCAGTCCCTGGTGAACCTCTCAAGCACCCTTTTAACCATGTTAATAGAATTGGGGGACGATCCTATTAAATGTTTTTCAGTTCATGGATCCCTCCCCACATGATTCAAAATTAATATATACATGTAAACTCATATTATTTAACAGTGAAGAGGGGAGTGTTAATATCAGGAGAGTAATTGTGATTATCCTTGCACTTGCCATTCTTGCAGTGGCTGGCTGTGTATCAGAGGAATCAGAATACCAGAACCAGAACCTCAGTAATTACTCTGATGTGAGTCCAGAGGATTACATGACCTCAGATACAGGTAATGCCTCGGGAAAAGGCGAATATGATGCCAGTGGAGTCTGCACCTATGTTGTTGATGGGGACACCATCGATGTTTCAGGCACAGGGAGGATACGCCTTGTGGGTGTCAACACCCCTGAGAGGGGGGAGCCTGGCTACAGGGAGGCGAAGGACTTCATGAAATCCATGTGCCTCTCAAGGACCGTGCAGCTCGACATAGACGATGCAAAAAGACATGATAAATACAGGAGGGTCCTCGCCGTGGTCTACGTGGACGGAGTCAACATAAACAGGGAACTCCTCAGGAGGGGATATGCTGAGGTCATGTACATTCCACCATCTGAGTTCAACCCATATGAGTGGACCTGAAATGATAGGGATGGTGTCAGGTACGATGATGCTTAACATTTGAAATTTAGATGCAACCTTTAAATGTAATCTTTGATATAAACATGATGTAACTGAATTAATCGGGAAGGTTTGTTGATGTCAGAGATAGCATTGATTGACCTGTTTGCAGGTGCCGGGGGACTCACCGAGGGTTTTTTAAGAAATGATTATGAATTTGTATCACATGTTGAGATGGATGTGAACGCAATCAGAACACTTGAAACCCGGTGCCTTTACCATTACCTGAAAAGGGATGGTAATTCTGACGATTACAGCGCATATCTAATGAATGAGATAACCCGCGATGAACTCTTTGAGGAACACCCTGAATTCAACAGGGATCTCTACATGAATCTTGAGCTCACAGAGGGAAATAAGAACTGTGTTATAGAATGTATTAAGTCAAAAATGGAAGTTCTTGGATTTGAATCAGTTGATGGTATCATTGGCGGTCCCCCATGCCAGGCCTACTCCTATGCTGGAAGGGCGCGTAAGAATATGACGAATGACAGGAGAAATTATCTCTACCTCATCTACCTCTCATTCCTGAAGGAATTTCGACCTGAATTCTTTGTCTTTGAAAATGTCCCCGGAATGATTTCAGCAAAGAAGGGTTTAATTTTATCTGATTTTCAGGAAAAGGTCATCAATCTCGGTTACAATCTTGATGTCAAAATTCGTGATGCCTCGGATTTCGGCGTTCCGCAGCGAAGAAAAAGGCTCATAGTTATAGGACATCGTCTGGAAATGGATGGTGAAATAAATTTTGAAAAACACAGATACAGTGGCAATGTATGGGATTTACTATCAGATCTGCCCCCTCTTGAACCCGGAGAAGGTTACGATGGACCGCAGCATTATGCAGGAAAGCCTGCACAGCCTCTGAAAGAATCAGGTATAAGGACAGATGGGGATATGCTGCTCCATCATCAGGCGAGGAATCATAACTCAAGAGATCGTGAAATTTACAGAAGAGTGATTGAGGCATGGGAATCTGAAAGAAGAAGACTGAAATACACTGAGCTTCCGCCGGAACTCAGGACTCACAGGAACACCAGCTCATTTCTTGACCGCTACAAGGTCGTTGCAGGTGACCTTCCATTTTCACATACACTTGTTGCTCACATATCCAAGGACGGACACTACTACATCCATCCTGACAGAAAACAGGCCCGTTCTCTGACCGTAAGGGAGGCTGCGAGGATTCAGTCATTTCCTGACAGTTACATATTCGAGGGGTCCCGGACATCGAAGTATCAGCAGATAGGAAACGCTGTGCCACCATTAATGTCAGAGAGGATTGCCCGCAGGATCCATGAAATATTAAGGGGGGTCTCTGATCTCTGAAAAAACCCGGCTCATTGATATCCATGCTAAAATCTGTGATTGGGGAAAAAGCAATTTAAGAAAATTTCCCTGGCGTGAACGAAATGATGATTATGGAATCCTCCTGGCTGAAATAATGCTTCACAGAACACGTGCGGAGCAGGTTCTTGAGATCTATGAAGACTTTGTTGAAAGATTTCCGGATTTTAAGTCTGTGTGCAAGGCAGAACCTGAAGCCATAGAAAATGAACTCTCATCACTTGGTCTCAGATGGAGAGCCAGAAATCTCCATAAACTCTCATGTGAGATCGAACGCAGATACGGTAGCGTGGTTCCAAGAAACAAGGAGGAACTGCTTGAACTTCCAGGTGTAGGGAATTACATTTCATCAGCGTTTTTATGTTTTTCAGAGAACATTCCCGAACCTCTGCTGGATACAAACACCGTAAGAATCATCGGTAGATTATTCAACCTTGAAATTAGCGATTCATCCCGCAGAAAAAAGGATTTTGAAACACTAATGAGGAGGCTTCTTGAATTTGGTGACTGCAGGCATTTTTCATTTTCCATGATTGACCTCGCAGAGGCTGTGTGCAGACCTTCCAGTCCACTCTGCCATGAATGTCCCCTGAAACTTTCATGCAGCTTTTACAGGAGATCCCATGATGAGACAGATAATGATTGAAGAAATAATAAAGGAGGTTCTTGGACCGCGCGATGGTCCTCAGGAACTTCTGAAGAGTGACCCCTACGATGAATACATAACAGGTGTTATTATTCCAGAAGAATGGAATCCTGTTATGGAAACTGGCCCCACTGACCCTGATTCTGAAGGCGTTAATGATGGCATGAATTCATCAGAAGAAGACGATCTTTCGGATAACGAAGTATCACCGTCCTCGGAACCATTTATCAGACCCCGATCATTTGGCATGTCATTCATGGTGCCCTCAAACACAGATAAAATGGATGTGTGTGTTACGTGGGGCAGATACACAAAGGACGAAGACAGAAAAATGTGGAGAAGAGAAAGCCATTTCCGCATCAAAAAGATTTCACTTGAAGGTGACAGCACCCATGAATGCATCTATGAAGGGAATGACGGTCGCATAATGATCAGTGTTATGGTCCGCGACTACGGAAACTCCGAAAAGAATGTGAGGGTGATTCTTGTAAACAAACTTCATACCACCAGAAATGCTTACAGGCCGGAAACAGCATCCTGTATTTTTCAGCCAAGCATCCGCGTTAATGTGAATGGGTGCCCGGAGGCTGCGGCTCATGCCGAAGATTACAAGAATGAGATGAATTTCATCTACAGAAACAGAAAAATTGATGTTATGGGAATTCAATGTTCAGCCGTATCAAAATCCTGTGAATATTCACAGCACATCAATGAAAGCGTTATATGGTCTGATGGTGTTGAGCTGGCTGAAAAGTTCCCTGAAATTCAAAATTTCAGAAAACCAGATTTCAGGACAGAATTTGTACCCCTCTATTCTATCCCAATACCATCCTTTGATATAGAGAATGTTGGTGAACTATCCGCAACGGAACTTTCAGAGGCATGGGATCCAGCTTCACTTTCAGAAATCATAACTCCGCTCATAGATTCATATGAAGAATGGATAGAATCCAACAGAGAAGAATATCTGTCCATGGATGATGAAAAGAAAAAATTTGCATCAGATATAATTGAAAGACAGGAACATGCACTGCAAAGAATCAAAAAAGGATTGGAAATTCTCATAGACCATGATGAAGCAAGACTGGCCTTCTGTTTTGCAAATAAGGTTATATCACTTCAGCATAAATGGGCTGATAGAGACGATGATTTCCTATGGAGACCTTTCCAGATTGCATTTTTCCTCATGAACATCGAAGCGATATTCAATCCACAATCTGAAGATCGTGATGTGCTGGATCTCCTGTGGATACCAACAGGAGGCGGGAAGACAGAAGCTTATCTTGCTATCATGGCCTTCACAATCTCACTTCGCCGTCTCAGAGGTTCTCTGGGTTCAGGAGACACTGGCATATACTATGGGACAGCAGTTATATCAAGATACACCCTGCGACTCCTCACAGTACAGCAGTTCAGAAGAACACTTAGAATGATAACTGCGGCGGAGTATCTTAGAGTTTTTGTGTGCAGGGATGGTCTTCGTGGGTGGAGACCATCTGCCTGTGATATCAAAAAGGACTGGCTTTATGGATCTGTCAGGTTTTCGGCGGGCCTCTGGGTTGGTGGAGGTGTATCCCCACTTCATCTCAGAAAAAGAAATACAGGGGCCATGGACATACTGTTATCCTCTGATGAGAACAGATCTGAAAGTGAGCCAGCACAGGTCATCAAGTGTCCCGCCTGCAATGCTTGGTTGAGCCTTCCCTCATCTTCAGATGCTTCACTACCTGCCCATGATAACACGATAATCATCGTTGTCAGAAAAAAGAAAGATGATGTGATTTTCGAACCTTCAAAAATCAGGGAGATGTTTCCCGAAATTGTGGATATTATAAGTTCCAGAGAAAACCTCAGGGAAGATCACGAAACACTCACCATAAAATTTTATGAAGGGGATGTTGATCTCTTCCGGATATCCGAAATCATGGAATGCATCGGAAAGTACTTTGAATTCTCTTCACTGAGCTGGCGTAGACCCGGATACTTTGGAAGCTCCTATGATGAAGGCAGAAAAAAAAGAAGATACTCTGACTTTGAAATATGGTGCCCCAACCCTGAATGTCCTCTTAATACAGGAGTTGAATGGATGGAGGGCATTCCCTCAGATGAAAAAGCAGAGTTCCCTGACGGGAACACCTTAAGGAGGTTTGAGGGTCCATTTAAAGAGAACCGGAGAATTCCAGTTCCCGCATACACAGTCGATGAGCAGGTTTATGCAAGATGCCCCACGGTTATCATAAGCACGGCAGATAAGATTGCAAGGCTATCCTTTGAACCAAGGGCAGCTGCAATCTTCGGGAATGTTGATAAATTCAACAGATTTTACGGTTATCACAGAGATGGACTGTATCCTGAAGAGGCTACAGAAAGGAGTAAAAAATATGATACTGCTGTTGACAGGTTTCTGCCTCCCGAACTGATAATCCAAGACGAACTTCACCTCCTAGACGGTCCTCTTGGAAGCATGTTTGGGATCTATGAGGCAGTCGTGGAGTCACTGCTGTGCAGTGGAGGGGTGAGACCAAAATACCTTGCATCCACTGCAACGATAAACAATGCAGGTGACCAGACAAAACTTCTCTTTGGAAGGGATCTGTTCCAGTTCCCCCCAAATGGTCTTGAAATAGAGGACTCATTTTTCGTTAAGGAGGATGATCCCGCCAGCGCATGGGATGAAAAAAAGGGGGGCAGACTTTACATGGGAATCGCAGCACCTGGAAGAGGTCCAATAACACCCCAGATAAGGCTATGGGCCCGTGTTCTCAAAACATCTGCAGAAAACACAGATGATGAGGCCATCAGATATTACTGGACAGTTGTGGGGTACTACAATTCAATAAGGGAACTGGGAGGGGCAATTGCATTTTACAGGGAGGACGTCGTGGAAAGGTTGAAGGAGATTTCAGGTGATGATCCCCGTGATATAGGGCCCGATCCCCTTGAACTTTCAAGCAGGATTGATTCAACTGCTCTGCCACTTGTACTGGACGGAATAGAACGTGATGGGGAACAGGAAGGAACTCCTGAGTATGATGCCATATTCACAACTTCAATGTTCGGTACCGGTGTTGACGTGCCCCATCTATCCCTCATGATTGTCAACGGTCAGCCGAAGACAACCGGATCCTACATACAGGCAACTGGAAGAATAGGACGAAAATATGGCGGTCTTGTTCTGACATTTCTGAATGCTGCAAGACCACGTGACATGAATCACTATGAGATGTTCATGAAGTATCATGCAAGGATTCATGAAAATGTTGAACCCGTGTCCGTTTCACCGTATTCAGAGGGAGCCATGAGCAGGGCCCTTGGACCCGCAGCAGTCGCATTTCTCAGGAATATGCCATTATCCGCCGCCAGCTGGACAGAAAACAAGGAAGGTGACATAATACTTTCTGAAAAAGCCTCTGAAGACATTCAGAAACTCATTGAATCCATGGTGAAACGTGCTGAGAAAATATTTAAAGACAAGACGGAGTCCTCGATCATTAAAACTTCTCTTGAGGAGTGCATGAAGCGGTGGAAAGCTGTTGCCAACGAATCCGATGAACTCCATTTTTCGGAATACACGCAATTTAAAAGACCAGAACATGACGTGGTTCTAGCAACTCCAGCACATGAATATGAAAAACTCAAAACAGTTTTCAGGAATGCCCCGAATTCACTGCGGGATATTGAAGAAACAACAGGTTTTAGGGTGTGAAAATGAGTCATGATGTGCAGCATCTGAGGAGATCCCAGTTCATATTTACCTATGGACCCGGAGCCATACTGGAGGGAAAAAATGGACCCCGGATAATCCCTTCCCTGAATCAGGGATTGAAAGAGTATTTTACCATTGAAAATCTTGAGAAATTTGAGGTGAGCGACATCAGGCTTTCTGAGTTTCTCAAGAAAAATGAAGATAAGTTCCTTAAGAAAAATGAAAAGAATTATAGGGTAAGGCTATTTTCGATCCCTAGCAACGCAGCCCTTAACCTTGATGAAAGCAAGTACATCTACGAGACATATCCATTTCCATGCTGGAAAATATGTTATGGAAAAGGTGGGAAAAGAGATCATCTTCCAATTCTGTACTTGGATGAAAAAAGAAAAAGTGGGAAAGGAAAAAAAGGATGTCCCATCTGCGGATCAGATAAGGCTTCAGCAACACGATTTGTTGCCGCATGTCCTGATGGACATCTTGATGAGGTGCCCTGGCACTATCTTGTTCACAGTAAAAGGACTGGCTGCAATTCGCGGTATTTTTACTGGAAAATTGAGGGACCATCCATTGCAGACATAAAAGTTGAATGCCCAAAATGTAGACAGTCATCATCCCTGAGTGATATTTACAGAAGAAAATTCCGATGCACCGGCAAATTTCCTGAAAATGGAGAGGGGAATCGTGGAAGTGAAATATGTGAACTTGAAATGAAAACTATTCAGAGACAGTCAACCTCACTTAGGATACCTGTAACACTGACCCTCGTGAAAATTCCCTATAAAAACAAACTGGATGAAATACTGGAAGATTCTGAATTTAGATTTAAGCTAAGCGGTATCATAGAGATCAATGAAAATAAGGAGAAACTAATTTCATATATCAGAAAAAATTATGAAGAATATCATGATGTTATTGTAAATTTCATTCAAGAAAGGGGATACAGCAAATTCTGTGAATATGTGTTGAATTTCGCCGAAAGTAAAACAGAAGATCCTCTTGCAGATGAATTTCAGGCCCTCAGAGAAATGCAGAGTTCTAAAATTCTATCAATGGGAAAACCTGTGAATTTTTCAGTTAATTCTCAGCTTTCTCTTAAAATTATTCCTGTCAGAAAATTGAAGCTCACAACAGTTCAAATAGGTTACTTCAGGAGTCCCTATCTCAAAAAAAATGAAAATTCAGAGGTGCTGCAACCAAGAATTGTAAGAACAGGTGCACGGGATGCACTGTCAGGAACATGGTGGTATCCTGCATTTGAGAGCGCGGGTGAGGGTTTGTTCATAACGGCTGATGTAAGTACAGGTGACCTTTCATCTCCAGATGTGCTGCAGGAGTGGAATGAAAAAAATCTGATTCATGATGAAATTCTGAGAAAAAATAGAAGGGTGACACCTGAATTTGTATGGTGGCACACACTTTCACATGCTCTTATAAGGGCCGTCTCACTGTATTCTGGCTATGCATCAGCCTCGATAAGGGAGAGGGTCTACTCAGACGGGTCTCATGGAGGCATTCTCCTCTATTCATCATCCATTGGAGATGAGTGCAGTATGGGGGGCCTCTCAGGATGTGCTTCGGAATCCAGATTTGATGAGATATGGAAAATAGCAATGAAAGATCTTGAATTCTGCTCCAACGATCCAATATGCCATCAGAACAGAATTTCAGAGAGAAATTACAATGGTTCAGCATGTCACAGTTGTTTAATGATCTCCGAGACATCCTGTGAACACAGAAACAGGTGGCTGGACAGACATCTGGTTCTCGGAGATTGACATAACCCCGGGGGTGAATTAATGAAATCAGCCGACTATTATCATAATTACCCTCTCTGCCCGAGCTGTAATGAACCTGCGCTCACTGGATCATACCTCATTATCCAAGATGATGGAACATTGGCATGTCCAACTTGCGGAGCATTCTTCAGATCTTCAGTGGACCTTGATAAACACAGCGAGATACGTGATTTTATTGAAAAGCACTTCAAAGAACCCCTGAATATTGATTATATCCCTCTAATCTGGCCAATAAAAAATAATATCATTGAGAAGTCCTATCTGAAATGGCTTCCAAATATCAGAAGAGGGAAGTACTTAATAACATGGCCATGGAAAGATGTCAGATTTCTGCCCCTTCTAATTTCAGAGTGCCTGAGACTTCATAAGGATACTAAAATTGTTGTTGTTGAGGAAATTAAGGAAAAAGTCAATAAAAGAGAGGTCGGTTTACCTGACACCTTTTCTGCACTGGGAAGCCTTTACTATATAGAAAATTATTCTCATGATTTAAATTCTCCAGATCACACATATTTTAAGAGATATGTGGGAAGAATTGATCATAGAAGCATTTTTAAAAAGAAAAAAAAGATACATTACAGTATAAAGAATTCTAAGACCCGTCAAAAAACAGAAAAATCATTATATGATGAAAATTTGACAATCAGAAAATGTAAGAACCGTTTTTTGAAGTACTACAGAAAGCTTTATGGCGGAGAGGTCATAAGAAATCTAACAGTGTATGAAAACGGAAAAAAGAAAAAACAAAAACTTAATAATGACGGGATACTTGATATATCAATTGAAGAGCGTGAAGAATGGACAGGCCAGCTTCGTTTTCCTAAATTTGACATGTTCAGAGCAATACTGAATGCTAATGAGTTAATAAGGTTCAAAAATCAATTTAAATATGAATGCATAAATGAAAGGAGAGATGTTGACCTTTCAGGTCATTCTGTGGTTTTTTTATCCCAGTCCCTTGAACCAGAATATGTTTTTAGTCTCATTGAAGAATTTAATCCTGACATCGTATTCTTCCCTGATTCCGATTATTTTATCAATGAAAAAATTTTCATGGGACAGAGGTGGCAGAAATTTCGAGATTTTATTCTTTCAACAGAGTCTTCTGTTATGATGTTTTCATGCAGACCAGACAGCAGACACCTTTACAGAGACTTATGGGATAGGTTCACTATACACACATGGGACTGTATACCTCTAATTGAGATTATTATGAAAGAAAAAGATGATTCAAAACAATCCCCCTTTTCATCATCCTTAGGTGAAATATTTCTTCCCTCGCAGTGTATTCAAGTAGAGTACGTTCATCTTGACGAACTTGATAAAATAGAAGAGATATCTCATAAAATACTTGAAATGAACAATGATTCAACTCTGCGAAGATACCTCAGGAGTCTTCCAGAAACACCCCTTCACCTCCGTGGGGAATACAGATACTCAGTGGGGGGCTGGGTCATTGATAATATCCTCAATGAACTTTTGGATACCCCCTTGTTTGATGAAGCAAGAACCATGTTTGAAGATGTTTATTCAATTTCCGCAAGCTCCCAGCGAAACCCGATATTGAATTCAATGAAAGCAATCATTGAATCAGAAATGGTAGCTGATGAAAATCAAACCATATTTATAGTCCTGAAGTCATTGAGAGAAACAAAAATCCTGAAAAAAATTTTTGAGAGGGATGAAGATAAATCTGTCGAGATATGCACATGGAATGATCTCCCCAACCATTATGAAAAGAATAATTCAGTTGTAATTACAACATCATATCCACCTATAGACTACTCGATGAATGATACACAGCTAGCTAAATTCTACTTCATAGGGGGATCCAGCAATCTCAAGAAAATAAAATCAATAGTCGAAAACAGAATCACAGAGCAGATAAAAAAACCTCTACATATTCCATCCAGAGATGAAAATGCGCCGGCACTGCTATTTGATGTTACAGAAAAGATAAGTGATCAAAAAACTGTTAAAGAGGAAATTCTGAAGTTCGAGAAAATCCTTAGATCCGAATCACATGACAGATCATCGCTTCATGAAAGAACCCCTGCAAGACGTAAAAGAACCATAAAGCCCGGCACTGAATGTGTACTTGCCATAAATGAAATGAACGATGGAATGTTCATACCTCCCCACAGAATCCTGTTTTTTAAGGATGAGTATGCTGATAGAATAGAGCACATCAGAGCCGGAAGCAAAGCAGAAAACCTTCAGAACAGATCCTTGCTGCTGGATGAACATGGATTTTATGCATCATTCAAAATTCTCTTCACACAGTTCATGATAGAAATTGCTCCTCATCTGCAGATAAAAAGATCCTATTATAAATGGACAGGATTTTTGGAACTGGTTGAAGATTCCTATGAGTGGCTCAAGAATATGAAAACCGCTGTGGAAAAACTTATGAATACCCGTGGCTTCCATGAGGAGCAGGCAAAGGATTACCTTTCGAAATATCTTGTCAAATTTGATTTAAATGCCAGAAATCATGAATATATAAAAACTCACTGGTTGTCTGAGCCAGAGGTTATAAAAACGTCACGGGGTTATGTTCCCATTTTCGAAGTTGAACATCCCAAGGGACTTGCAGATGTTGAAAAAATATACATGGCCCTCAATGAACTGTTCCCTGAAATGGGACTCGATGAGGAGCAGGCAAGGAGATCCTACATCGCCTCACTGACACTTCAGGAGATGCGAAGGAAATTCTTAACCGACGGAAAACAATCATTACCTCTAAAACATCACAGACTCTATGATGAACTCTGGAAAGAAATAAAACACGTTCTCAAACGTTCCCGCAAGTTTAAAATAAAGCAAGCCAAAAATGTTAAGGTTAAAATACGTGCACCGTCCATGAAGATACTCTCAGATTATGAGAGATACATCAGATGAGTTGCAGCTGATTTTCTTCCCATATCTCAAGAATTTCCTTTTTAATTTCCATGAGTTCTGCATCATTAAGTATCTTTCCATTTCGTGTGAGATGACCCCTCAGGATCCGCAGTATAAATGAAACAACAGCATGTCCTATCATATCCCCCTTAAGACCATAGGGAGGTTCTGAGAGAAACCGCATCTCTTCAACAATATCAACCTTTTCCTTTTTTGAGAGTCTATCAACGGTGACCTCTACCACTGTCTTGAAAGGATGTTCTGTGTTGGTTTTCAGGTTGAGGTCCTCATCCACGATCCATTTCCCATTCGTATCACGGAGAAGGTAGGATAGAAAGCGGAATAAACGTTTGCTGGATTTCTCCCTGAACTCATCAAGGGTCTTTGAGAGGAAGAAGATTTTGAAAACAGTTGGATATTCCTTACCGGTTTTCCAGAGGTTTCTGTTTCCACGTATCTCGGGTATGTTCTCAGGGCCGAAGGGGAAAATCTTTCTTGAGAGTTCACTGTTTATCAGTTCACTGATACCGTAGAGCCTATCACCCCCACCTGATTCACCGTTGAGGTACCACTTGAAACCTGACTGCATCATTTCTCCGATCCAGGTCGAGATTATCCTATCAGCAATCCTTCTGTGTTCATCCCCATCTCTGGCCTCTGCAAGTGCCAGATGATCAAGCAGCAGCTCAAATCTCTCCCCTCCAATGGCCACATCCGGACAGATGACTATGACATTCCTTAAGTCATTAAAATTCATTTTAAAATCTGTGTCATCAATTCTAAGTAAAAGAAGAAGAGGTATGGATGAGCCTGGTCCTCTGAACCTCTCTAATTTTAACTCACCATCTGCGGTCGCACACACTATTATGAGTTCTCTGAGTGAGGCGCCCCTTATGAAACCATATAGGTCATGAATCCTTTCACCGAATAGTCTCTCAGGGTTCTCCATGAGAGAATCACGTAATTTCTCCCTCAATCTGATCTCATCAGGGGTCAGGTCTGGTCTCTTGGTGTTGAAGGTTTTGAGGAAGGTTATATAGGTGTCAAGCACCTCAGTGGATGGTGTTTTTTTAAGGTAGATAACCCCCTCGGCAATATTCAGGAGTCCATAATCTTCCAGTTCTTCAAGCAAACGCTTTAGTGGTTCCTCCTCCAGCCCAAAAAGCCTCAGTGGACATCCTGGAACTTCACCAGTTAAAAGATCATTTATTTTTATTTTTCCTGTTTCCAGCTCCTCTGAAAGCCTGTAAATGCAGTATGCCATCACATGAGGGTCAAGATCATTGAGTTGAACCCTTTTAATCGGTCTACCCCTTCCCCTTCCTCTGAAACTAACCAGTTTCCCAAGTGGTGAGTGCTCAAACGTGTTAATGATGGCTGAGACAGGGTTTTTCAGGGTTGATTCTGTGAGGGCGGGCTCCTCAGCCTTCAGAATATCTGTGATCTCATCCTTGCTGAGGTACTCGTCAAATCCGACATGGTCACAGAATATTCTAACTGCAGGGGAACCATGGTACAGTTCTGTCCATATTATCTGCCAGGCTGATTCAGGTTCCATGAAGTAAATATCACGGATTCTCCTGAAGAGGGGCATTACCCTTTTTCTTACGATGAGCCCTGCATCCTCAAGCCAGGACTCGAGGGCCTTCACCTGCATGGGACCTAAATTATTCCTTTCAGTCCACCCATCCTCCCACAGAAAGATGGATGGTAGCCATTCATCCCTCAGACCAAATGTGGAGTATCTGTCAATGCCCCTTTTTGAATTCATCATAGATTAAATAGTGGATGATAAAATAAATAAATTTGGGGTGGCTTTCTTGGTTAGATATGTTAATTTGAGGATAGTATCTGATGGGGAAGAGATAGAGGGGCTTCAGGAGCGAATGAAACGTATTCTCACTGAAAGGGCTGACAGAGTCGTTGAGGGTGGAGCAAGCTTTCAGGGTGGTGAAGAGAAGGGGAAGGTTTACTGGATCTCGGACCTCAGGATATGGTACATGACCCATTTCATCGAGGGAAGCAGGTACTGGAACGGTTTTGGGACGGATGAACCTGCTGAAGGTGAAAACAGGACAATCGTCTGTGAGATAAACTTTCCTCCTGAAGGCATAGATCGTAGAATTGGAGCTGCCTTTGCACGTGACCCCCTCGGAAACTACTACGTGGTTCACAGGGGCAAACTTGGGGTAACTACAGTAAGAAATTTTTTGAGGATAATTATAACGGCGAGTGGACGACGGTGGCTGATGGTGACCGGGAAAGCAGGGTTGTGGTGATAGGACCCCTGGACGAGACACTCCCCGAGAATATAAGGGACTTTGTATATGAGGTTAAAAGAATAAAGACCGGTTCCATGGCTGTTTTCAGGGTTTTATCAGGTAAAGAAGAGATAGAAAAGGCTCAGAAAAAACTTTATGGACTATTTAAATCACGCGCCAGTGAAACCATTGACCCATCATCGATAAGATTCCCATGGCCCGGAGCAGAAGAGGCCCTCTGGATCTCAGACCTCAAATTGTGGTATGTTTACAGGCAGATGGACGGACACAGAAACGCATTCGGTACAAATGCGCCTGGAAGTTCCAAAAAGCCTGTTATCTGTGAATTTAATATACCTGAAGAGGGGATCAACAGATATTTCGGAAGCGCCTTTGTAGACGACGGTAAAGGTGACTACTACCTCATACACCGTGGCAATATTGCAGGAGTCAGCAAAGAAAAACTTAAGGAGGCATTCAGGGACCAGTGGATCACGGTCACCTATGATGAAGGCGACGAAGAAGTCCTGCTAGTGGGAAAGATCAATAAAACCCTCCCGGAAAGAATAAAGGACTTTGTATACAGTATCAAAGATATGAAAAAGGATGGGACTGTTTTCAGGGTTTTATCAGATAAAGAAGAGATAGCAAGAACTCAGAAAACCCTTGACAAAATACTGAAATCCCGTGCCAGTGAAATCGTGGAGCCATCAATGGTAAAATTCACATGGCCAGATGCAAAGGAGGCATACTGGATCCCTGATCTTAAAATGTGGTATGTATACAGAGACAGGGAGGGAAGCCATAAAAATGCTTTCGGGACAAATAGGCCCGGAAGCTCCGAAAAACCTGTTATCTGCACACTCAATATACCCAAAGAAGGTATCAACAGGTATGTTAAGGGCGCCTTTGTAACTGACTCCGATGGCAATCACTACCTCATACACCGTGGAGGCATTTCAGGAGTCAGTAAAGAAAAATTTAAGGAGATATTCCATGAACAGTGGATCACTGTCATCGATGACGAAGGCCATGACGAATCGGTTCTCATAGGAAAAATTGATGAAAACATCCCTGAGATGATAAAGAATTTCGTAGACAGGTTCATATGGATAAAAAACTGCGGTTGGGGAATCAGCTTCCATGATTTTCTGAAACTCAGGGACTACCACTTCAAACCGGAACTCGTCGAGAACTTCCTCCTCTCACTCAAGGTGAAGCCCTTCGTTATCCTCACAGGTAACTCAGGTACAGGTAAGACGAAGATCGCCCAGCTCTACGGCCAGCACATCTCAACCCCTGAGAGGAAGAGGTACCTCATCGTACCTGTGGGCGCCAACTGGACCGAGAAGAGGCACATATTCGGTTACCTCAACATCATGACAGGTAAATACCAGAGCACCCCTGCACTTGACTTCATAATGAGGGCCTCAGAGGACCCCGAGAATCCCTACATACTCATACTCGATGAGATGAACCTTTCACACGTGGAACGCTACTTCTCAGACTTCCTCTCAGCCCTCGAGAGTGGTGAACCCGTACCCCTCCATGACGACCCTGACTGTGGCTTCCCCTCAGAGATAACACTCCCAGAGAACCTCCTGGTTGTCGGTACCGTGAACGTGGATGAGACAACCTACATGTTCTCACCAAAGGTCCTCGACCGTGCCAACACCATAGAATTCGAGACCCTGAACCCCAGGGAATACCTCCTGGAGGAGGGGGAACCTGGAGAACCTGCGGGGGACCTGAAATTCCTGGAGGACCCCTTCAACCATGATACCGGTGACCTGGGGGATCTGGGAGGCATCCGTGATGACCTGGTCAGTGAACTTAGCTTCTTCCATGAGAAACTTCAGAGGGCAGGCTTTGACTTCGGTTTCAGGGTCACCAGGGAGGTCCTGGAATTCATGCACGCCGCATGGGTGTACGAGGGAAAACCCGCAAAATGGGAAAACTGGGAGCGCTACCTGGACGCCCAGATCAAACAGAAGATCCTGCCCAAGATCCACGGCCCGGAGAGGCTCCTGAGGGACACCCTCAATGAACTGAAGGACCACTGCGAGGGGAGATTCCCTGAATCCGGGGATAAACTAGGGGAAATGGTGGATACACTGAGGATCCAGCGCTACGTATCGTTCATAAGGTAGTTGAAGATGGACTCCGAGATCATCATAGAGTTTCAGCTCGGCACCCTGAGGATCAGGAGCGGCCCGGCCCCCGGGGAGATACCTGAGAGAACCATCGAGATTAACGGTTACCCTGTGAGTCTCATAAACGTCCCCGAGGTTGAAAGGCCTGGTCTCAACCCAATCGAGCACTGCCCATACTATGATAACCTCTCAGAGATCATGCTAATGGAGGAGACCCAGTACCATGTGCTCTTTGAGGGTCCAGGTGAATGTGATGTCCTCCCATCCCTGAAGAGGGATGCTGTATTCCAGGAGCTCAGGTTTCAGTTAGAAGAAAAATCGGCTGGTTTCCTCAACTTCAGGAGCTACGCCGGCAAGTCCTTCCTTGATGTCTCCTCCGGCGACCTCCATGAGGCGATACCAGTTGAGGTGCGCTCAAAGAAGATAAACTACCATGAACAGTACCCTGCAATGCTCTCAGAGCTTTCAGATGAGATAACCTCCCTCATACTGAACTCCGATTCCCCAATATTCCAGAGGTTCACCGTGGATGACCACTCTGCAAGAACGCTCTACGAGGACTTCCTCATCCTCGAGCATATCTTCAGGCCTGAGAACCTCCATGCCGCTGCAGAGCACATAAATCAGATGTACTCATCGGGCCTCCGGCGGGAGGTTGAACTGGTGCCTGCAGGCCTGGCCGCCACTGTTGACCCTGAGGAGATCATATCCGTGATTTCAACCCCCGGTAATATTGATAGTGGTATCCCCAGGGTACTCCCCGAGGTGAGACTCCGTGAAACCCCTGACATCCCCGAGAACCGGTTCTACAGGTACTTCCTTGAGTCACTTGAGGACCTTATCCTGAGGCTACTTGAAACAGCCCCTGAGGGTTACATAAGGGACTCCCTTGAGGGGTTCCTTGATGATGTCAGGGGATTCCTCTCTGCCCGCTGGCTCATGGATGTGGGGGAACTCAGCGTTCTCCCCCTCAACTCACAGGTCCTCCAGAAGAGGGAGGGTTACAGGGACATACTCAGGTACTTCTTCATGCTGGACCTTTCACTGAGGTTCACCTGGGATGAACTTGAGGATGCCATCAGGGGCTTTGAGAGGAAGCTCAGCGAACTCTACGAGTACTGGTGCTACTTCAGGCTCATAGGGATACTTGAGGATATAACCGGGGACTCCGTTAACCCCTGTGATATCTTTGACCTCAATGACTGGGGTGTGAGGCTCAGGAGGGGGATGTCGGTGCTGAGGTTCAGTATGGGGGATGTGGAGCTCGCACTATCCTACAACGGGAGATTCACGAGGAATACCCGTTGCAGTTCCTATTCACTGCCCTTCAGACCCGACTATTCACTCCTTGTGGATGTGGGAGAGTGCACCTACTTCATCCACCTCGATGCCAAGTACCGGTCAACCGTTAACCCTGAGGACTTCTATGATATAGACCTCCGGGACGCCGAGGAGGAACTTGAAAGCCGCTACAGGGATGGGGATGTATACAAGATGCACACCTACAAGGACGCCATACTCCACAGCATGGGGGCATACATCCTCTACCCTGGCAGCGAAAGGGTGATATTCAATGAGGGAACCGGAGAGGTCCCATCTGTGGGTGCATTCCCCATGAGGCCCGGTGAATCCGATGTGGATGAGAAGATACTCCGCAATTTCATTGAGAGGGCCATCAGGAGAATAGCCGAAGAAAAATAAAGAATTGATTCAAAAAAACAGGATCATCCGAGAAGGTCACTTAGCCTCTCGGCACTCCTCTTCATCTCTATCCTGATCATTCCCAGGTTCACATCCACGTCGGTTATCACGACGAGGATCCCCTCACCGGCATCGATCATGAGGGTCTTACCACGTTTACCCTCAATCATGACCTGCTCGAGGGGCTCATGCTTTATCTCCTCGGCCGACCTCTCGGCTGTACCAAACACCGCTGAGGCCATTGCACCCACGAGTTCCGCGTCGATGTCACCTGAAACCTCACTCTCTATTATGAGACCGTCCTTTCCAACAACCAGGGATCCGTTAACACCGTTCACCCTTCCAAGGTCCTTGAGTATCCTTTCTATCAACTTCAAACCCCCTATTCAAACATCTTCCTCATGCACCTTCTTATTGTACCCTCAGCTGCACGGTCCCCCATGACGGTTTTGAGTTCACCTGTGAGGGCCTGGGCAGCCACAAGGTCCGTGTGTTTAACATCGGCGCCCTCGATCCATTTCATGACATCATCGTTGAGCTGGGAGATCTTCCTGAGGGCTGCGTCCAGTTCCTCCTGTTCATCAAGGAGGTGCATTGACTTTGCGCTTTTCACCAGGAGTTCAGGGTTCATGGCCCTGGCCATTCCATCAACACCTGATGTCTCAACGAGGGATGCCATGGTCTGGAGTGTCATGAGTATCTGCTTCTCAACCATCTCCTCAGGGGCCTTTATTATCTGGGTACCCACGTAGTAGTAGTCCAGGACACCTGCAAGTGCCACCGCAGTGACCAGGGAGCCCATATCTGCAACTGCTGAAGTCACATCCGCCGGGACCACGTAGGCTGTCTTACCTGTGCTCTCTGCGAGTTCAGCGCACCTTGCGATCTGTTCATCTGTTGCAATGTCAAGTTCCGCTGTGGGCCTTCCGCCTATAACGTAGTGCTCGTGCTGCGGTGTCCCTGGCACAGCCGCAGGGTGCATTGAGGACACACCTATATCTGTTCTGTCCATTTTTAATTCTTTTTCGAGGACATAGTACAGCACCACCGGCGATACCGTGCAGGTGTTGGCTATAACCGCACCCTCTGGTAACTCAGGGAGTATCTCCCTGGCTATCCTTACGGTTCCCTTTCCGAAGGGTGTGAATAGCACCGCAACATCGGCTTCAGCTGCGGCCTCCTTATCGTTATCTGTGACAGTTACACCTGCTTCCTCAACAAGGTTCCAGTGCTCATCTTCCAGTACATCCCTTACAGGTTCTGCAAGTGTAACCTCGTGTCCGGCCTGTGCGAATTCCATGGCCATTCTGCTTCCGCCGTATGGAGCCTCCCCGCCGTACTTTTCAGGGAGGTTCAGTTCCTCAGTATATAATTTCTGATTACCAGCACCGTAAACTGTCACCTTCATTGTTATCACTCTTTCATGTGAAAGTCTCCAGAAGAAAAAATAGGTTATAGAAAATCACCCTATTAAAGTTTTTCCATGAATGGGCTGATGAAATTCTGTTATTACTTATTCAGGGCATTGATATTCTTTTATTACTTATTCAGAACATTAAATGAGGGTTTAATTTGAAAGATTTCATTTTCCGCTTGTGAAAGGTTATAAATAATCCATGATATAAATTAGTATCCAGTTCATGCTTTCTTCGAGGGGGTTCCGATGTGAAAGATCTTCAGAAAGGTGTCAGGGTACTGTCTGAGGTTATTATTCTGCTTCTACTTGGACTCGATGGGCTATCACTCCTTGTCAGCACATTCCTTCCCCTTCAGCCAGGGACATTCTCAAGGATAGTCCTCCTGGACCTCCTCACAAGTATCACGGTTGTGACAGCCTACATACTTCGGCCGGGAGTCCGCGACAGGTGGAACATTCCCGTTGTAATGGTGCCCTTCTACTTCATTGGTGTGAACCTCCTGGGGGCGAACCCTGATTCTGTCATACTTGCAGTTCTGAATCTCATAAAGGTTGTGGGGCTTTTCATTGCATTCAGGGACCTTGCGGGGTCTGTTGGGGAGTTCATAAGGACCAGCCGCCTCGGCTATGGCCTGGGGCTCTTTGTATCTGTGCTTTTCGTATTCACAATCGTATTCTACCTGGTTGAGAGTCCCGTGAATCCCCTTGTGAGGACATATGAGGACTCATTATGGTACGTCCTCCAGACCATCACAACTGTGGGCTACGGTGATATAATACCTGTAACAGCCCTTGGCAGGCTGACTGGTGTGATCATAATGATCAGTGCCATTGCATCCACAAGCCTGATAACCGCTTCTGCGACATCCACACTCCTTGAGACCCTCAGGAAGGAGCAGAAGAGGATAGAATCTGCACGGAGGGATGAGTTCAGGAGGCTCAGTGATAAGCTGGATGAACTCGAGATGAAACTTGAGAGAATAGAGGACATGCTTGAAAAACGCAGATGAAGACTAACCCCAAAAAAAACACAGACAAATTAACCCTACCAAAACGCAGATGAAGACTAACCCCAAAAAAAACACAGACAAATTAACCCTACCAAAACGCAGATGAAGACTAACCCCAAAAAAAACACAGACAAATTAACCCTACCAAAACGCAGATGAAGACTAACCCCAAAAAAAACACAGACAAATTAACCCTACCAAAACGCAGATGAAGACTAACCCCAAAAAAAACACAGACAAATTAACCCTACCAAAACGCAGATGAAGACTAACCCCAAAAAAAACACAGACAAATTAACCCTACCAAAACGCAGATGAAGACTAACCCCAAAAAAAACACAGACAAATTAACCCTACCAAAACGCAGATGAAGACTAACCCCAAAAAAAACACAGACAAATTAACCCTACCAAAACGCAGATGAAGACTAACCCCAAAAAAAACACAGACAAATTAACCCTACCAAAACGCAGATGAAGACTAACCCCAAAAAAAACACAGACAAATTAACCCTACCAAAACGCAGATGAAGACTAACCCCAAAAAAAACACAGACAAATTAACCCTACCAAAACGCAGATGAAGACTAACCCCAAAAAAAACACAGACAAATTAACCCTACCAAAACGCAGATGAAGACTAACCCCAAAAAAAACACAGACAAATTAACCCTACCAAAACGCAGATGAAGACTAACCCCAAAAAAAACACAGACAAATTAACCCTACCAAAACGCAGATGAAGACTAACCCCAAAAAAAACACAGACAAATTAACCCTACCAAAACGCAGATGAAGACTAACCCCAAAAAAAACACAGACAAATTAACCCTACCAAAACGCAGATGAAGACTAACCCCAAAAAAAACACAGACAAATTAACCCTACCAAAACGCAGATGAAGACTAACCCCAAAAAAAACACAGACAAATTAACCTTTCACAGCTGTCCCGGTGGCTGTCACAGCTAGAACCTCCCCACCGAGACCCCTGAGCACCGTGACCTCAACATCAATGTCAACCACCCCCACAGCCCCCATGGCCTCAGCACTCCGCAGCATGCGCTCAACAGCCAGCCTTCGAAGTTCGGTAATTTCATCGGGTTTCCCTACAGCCTCCCCCGCGGCTATACCAAGCACTTCACCTCCAGCATCATAGCCAAGGGGTATGGCCCCGTTTTTTGGTACCAGAAGGTCACCCACACCCTTACCTGCGAGTCCCAGGAGGTATGTTATGATTGCCGCGAGGAGGAAGTTCACTGCTGTGGGGAATGCCGCCTGGAAGGCCAGCATCAGACCCCCCACCGTGAACACATTCCACTCGATGGGTTCAACCGGGAAGAACCAGCCGTAGATGTTCACGGCAAAAAAGACCAGAATCGCGCTAACAGCGCCGGTGCTTGCCCCGTACTTCCTCCCTGCAATGTATGACTCGACGAATCCTGCGAGGAGGGGGGATACTATGTACATGATGTTGAAGCCGAATACCACAAGCTGGAACCTTACAGAGAGGATGGCTGATAAGAGACCCGCTGCAAGGCCCGCTGCAACCGCAATGACGGCCCACCTGTACCTCCCCAACGACAACATCCCGGTTCACTCCTCAAGGGACACCGCTGTCCCGGTGGCGGATACGAGGATAGTGTTACCCATTGTACCCCCAAGGTTGTGGTAATCAATCCTCACCCCTATAATTGCGTCAGCCCCCAGCTTCTCGGCGGCCTCCCTCATGGAGGATAGGGCCAGTTCCCTTGCCCTTGCAAGTTCCCTCTCATAGGCCGATGTCCTGCCACCAACCACGTCCCTCACACCCGAGAAGAGGTCCTTGTATATGTTGGCCCCTATGAGCGCATCCCCGGTCACGATACCATGGTACCTGCCTATCACCTTACCCTCAACGGTATTCGACGTTAATATGAGCATCAATAACACCCCACTCTAACCATAGCCACTTCGTAGTCCCCATGCATTATTCCCCCCATCACCAACACCCACTCTAAATATATCCACAATGGGATACATAGTTAACTGTACAGATAAAGGGGGGTTTATATGAGGGAATATTTTTTTCTGCTCCTCATCGTTGTGGCCGTTGCTGTCTCAGGCTGCACCGTCACAACCGAGGGCAACAATACAGTCCCGGACGTTCCATACAGGACGTACTCTGACAGTGAGATCTCATTCAGGTACCCTGCGAACTGGACCTCAGAGAACCTGACGGTTGCAAGTCCAAACAGCATCGCAGCGGTCGCTGACCCATCAGGGGTGGATGAGGCAGGTAACCTTGAGACCCTGGTCATCATACAGAGCATTCCACTGCCATCAGGGAGGACCCTGAAGGACGTCTATGATGAAACCTACCGGGCCTTTTCAGGTGAGCCAGGTTACAGGCTGATCTCTGAGAGGACGCTCACAGTTGACGGTGTAACCGCATATGAAAACATACACACCATCAACGTGGATGGGGTGGCGAAACAGGAACGTGCAACCTGGCTTGAGAAGAACGGGAAGATCTACGTCATACTCTGCGGAACAACGCCTGAGAGGTTCGATTCTGAAAAGAGGAACTTTGACCTTATCACCTACTCCTTCCAGGTGAAGTGATGAGAACCCTCACATCATTTTCTATCACTGCATCAATATCCAGGGTGAAGTGATGAGGCTCATTCCCCTTCTTTTTCTGATCATTGTATCTGTATCATGCTGCACAGCAGGCTACAGGGTCTTTGAGAACCATGAGATCATATTCCACTACCCCGCATCCTGGAGGCAGGTCTCCTTCATCCACCCACCATATGATGTGGAACGGGGTTACGAGTATGCCATCACCGTTGCAGAGCCTGGCGGGGAACTCAGGACCATGGTCACGGTTGAAAAACTGAAGGCTGACTACAGGTTCCCTGTACCGGATAATCTCACCGGAGAAAGGGAGGTCACAGTGAACGGCTACCGTGGGGTTGAGTTCATTTACCCTGAAAATGGTAGCATGGTGAGGGCGACCACAATTGTCACCCCCAGGGGGCGGTATGCCGTGATATGTAAGGCAGATAGGGGTGACTTTGAAATGGAGAAGGAAAACTTCGACCTTGTAACATACTCATTCAGGGTGAAGCAGTGAAAACTAAAGGGTCCCATAGAGCCCTGCTACATGCTCACATATGGAGTGGAAGGTGCACCACCTGCAGAAATCGTTCTTCCTTGCAGGGAATTCCTCCCTCCTCACCCTACCGGCAACCTCAATGAGAACCGCTTCAACATCATCCAGTGGTTCTATCTCATGCCACTCTGAATCCTCAAAGGTGTAGGCAAGGAAGCCATCAAAGTCCTCTTCAAGGGCGTGCCTGTAGAGTCCAAGCTGAAGAGAGATATCAGTCGCCTCTATACCTTCCCCTGTCATTGCCTTGAAGTCAACGAGTTCCAGTCCGCCATTGGGGTTTTCTATGATGAGGTCTGTCTGACCTGTCAGCATGAAGCCATCCCTCATTATACTGAAGGGTTTCTCTGCAGAGATTATTCTGGCTGCACGGGACCTTATATCCTCAATGTAGCGTTTCAGTTTTGATTTGAAGGCATCAAACGCCTCCCTGCTTAAATTCAGATCCCTGAGGGTTTCTGATGCCAGCTCATGTATGTAGCCATCGGTTATGACCTCACCCCTCATGAGGCGCCTGTTTATCCTCCTGAGGCACTCATGGACCGCCATACCATAGATCTGGTTCATGGTTGACGGGACATCGAAGCCGTACTCATAGAGCATCATGTACCTGAATGGGCACGTGAGGTAGGTGTTGAGTTCTGTGAAGCTCATCCTGAAGGTCTCCATGGATTCAATATCCCCCACCTCACAGGTGTTCTTTATGACCTCTATCCTGGCATATTCAGGGTCTATCCTCCCCAGCTTATCGCTTGTTATCCTTGAAGCCGAGAGAAGGTCCTCTATGAATGGTGAATACCCCAGTCTTCCCCTGTGGTTCTCTGTCGCAGAGATTATGAGCATGTCCTGGGCCCTTGTCATTCCCACATAGAATAGCCGTCTCTCCTCAAGTACATCACCTCTTCCAGTACTCTTTCTGAGTTCATCAGGGATGCTGAGGTCCTCCTGTTCATCTCTATTCTTCCTTGGTAGTTTTCCATTGAAGACAGAACAGATTATGACAACGGGAAACTCAAGGCCCTTTGCCCTGTGCATGGTCATGACATTGACAGAGTATGGGTTGTCAAGGAGGATCTGGTCGTACTTCTTAACGCTTCCATTCATCGCCATCCTCACAAACTCCATGAGGCCCTCCACGGTGGGTTCTGAGGATACCCGCTCATAGTCCTTGATTATTGAACTGAACCTTGCAAGGTTGTAGAGTTTCTCCCTTGACTCATCATCACCCCTCTCAAGGAGCCTGTGGGGGTACCTGCTGATCTCAAGGATCTCATAGTACCTCTCAAGGACGCCGATGTCACTTTCTATGAGTCTGTTGAGGGCGACGAGTTTTCCAATATCATCCTGGTCAGTGAATCCTGCCTCCCTGAATTCTTCGTGGGTTCTGAGTGACCTGAAGCCCTCATCACCCAGATTTTTGATTATCTCAATGGTTTCACCGGTGAGGTCCATGAATTCACTCTCAAAGTGTTCGGTGTTTTCATTGCTCAGTTTAATTATCCTACGCCTTATACTCCTTGTGTGGTGGAGGAGCTGTATGATGTAGAGTATCTCCTCCCTGTCAAAGAATCCACCCTCACCGTAGACGTTGAAGGGCATTCCCTCCCTTCTGAGTTCATTCATTATCTCGACTGCATCGTGTTTAACACTCCTGAAGAGGAGTGTCACGTACCCCTGGTGGGGGATCACATCATGGTCCACGAGGGCCCTTATTATGCTGACTATGTTTCCTGGTTCATCCTGGTGGGTGGGGTTGTCGAGGATGAAGACCCTGTTTTTTGAGTTCCTCACAGGCCTTATGGTCTTGGGGTAGTCCCTGTACCCCTCCATGAACCTCTGGGTGATGTCCACTATGCTGGGTACTGAACGGAAGTTCCTCTCAAGCATCACAACCTCTGCATCGTACTTGTCCTCGAAGCCCAGGAAGTTCTCTGGCGTGGATCCCCTGAAGCCGTAGATGCTCTGGTCCTCATCCCCAACTGCGAATATGTTTTTTTCATCACCTGCAAGGAGCTCCAGAAACCTCTCCTGTATGGGGTTGGTGTCCTGGTACTCGTCAACCATGAGGAACCTGTACCTTGACCTGAGATCCTTGAGGACCCCCCCATCATTTTCAAGGAGTTTTACGACCTGCCACTGCATCCCTGAGAAGTCCAGGACCCTCTTTTCCTCCATGAGTTTGAGGTACTTACCATATGCCTCTGCAACGACGATATCTGTCTTTTTTGAACCATTGGAGCGGTGGTATTCCAGGAGTGTCTCCGGTTCAATCATGTTCTCCTGACATTCACTGAAAAAGGTCTGGATTTTAAGAAATCGTTCCCTGGGGGTGTGCCTTAATCCAAGTTCTTCCCTGTGGTCGTAGATGAACATGAGCTGTTTTTCCTCATCCAGGACATGGAAGTGGGAACCCAGGGGGTGGTGGTCAGGGTACATGCGGAGTATGCGGTTGCAGAATGAGTGTATGGTGGATATCTGCATCTCCTCTGCCCTTGAACCCACGCGCCCCAGTATCCTCTCCTTCAGCTCATCGGCAGCCTTCTTTGTGAAGGTTATCACCACGAGGCTCCCTGGATCAACCCCCCTTTCCTCTATGAGCTGGGCCACTCTCTCAACTATGATCCTGGTCTTCCCGGCCCCTGGCCCTGCAACAACCAGCATGGGGCCGGTGAAGTGTTCCACAGCCCTGCGCTGTTCATCTGTGAGCTGGATCTCCCCTCCCATTCAATGCACCACCTGAATGTTATTTCTATGGTATCCCTTTACTTTTATAGTTTTTCTGTTGAATAAGACCGTATTACAAATTTACTTTAATTAAATTAAAGAAAATTTTAAATATTTAATTTTTCAAGTAAATCTGATAAAAATTAAATGGAGGTGAAAAATGACTGGAAGAGAACACATTACAGTGATGCTATTTCTGGTGATCTTTGCACTGACATCGCCGGTATCAGCGGCCAACAGCACAGACGGAGGAAACCAGAGCGATATACACTTTCTTGTAATAACATGGCCCACAGAGGCAGGGCAGCTCGTCCAGCCCATGCACGAGATAAGCAGCAAATACCCCGAGGTGAAGTTCAGGGCCAGGAGCACATCACAGGTTTCTGAAAATGTGAGTGAGATCCCTGAACTTGTGGAATGGGCCCACGTAATTTACCTCAGTAACATACAGCCAGGGATAGTCACAGATACCCTAATGGACCTGAAATCACGGGGAAAACTCGATGGTAAGATAATAGCGTCCTACCCAAGCCCATACTTCTCAATTCCAGCGGTGAGGCTTTCAAACTTTGCCGGTGTGAGGTTTGTAAATGCCAATGGAACAGCACTGACTGACATGGAGATACAGCAGATATTCTCAAGCATATCATACCCCCCGATGGGGAAGACATCAATGCAGATGGTTGACATGCTCAAGGCCCAGTACCCTGCAATGGCAGATTACCTTGAAGTCAAAAAGTATTATGTTCCTGATACCGCTTCACCTGAAAACAGGGCGCGGATGCTTGAATACATACTTGCAAAGAGTTTCCCTGGCAGATTCAACTGCACGGCACCAACCACGGTACCCCAGTTTGGCCTCTACCGTAACGGAAGACTCTACAGCAACTTCACAGAATACGCATCCCTCTACCTGAGACCGGAGAGGAGAACAGTTGGGATAACCGCCTGGAGCGCACTAACCTTTGAAAGGGGTGACCTCAGGCACATTGATGCAATGATAGAGGCCCTTGAGGCCCATGGACTCAACGTGCTCCCTCTTATCTCCCAGTCAAACATGGGAAACGGTATGTACGAATTTGCAGGTATAAAGAGCTACTTCATTGACCAGGCAACCAGCAGGTCAAGGGTTGATGCCATCATCAGCCTGACATGGCTGGTCGGTGGTGAGACCAGCAAGGCAATGGTTAACAGCCTCATAAACACCCACGGGATACTCATAGTACCTGCGTTCATATATGGCTCAGATGTTAACACCTGGGAGATAGAAACATCAGGTCTGGGTATCAGCGCCAGTGTGATCGCCCTCAAGGAGACCCAGGGACAGATAATGCCCATGGTGATAGGTGCAACAAGCCGTGTAACCGACAGCCTCACAGGAATTGCCGTTGACCTCACAGAACCCATAAAAGAAAGGGTGGAACAGCTCGCATCCAGGATAGCGGCATGGAGCCGCCTCAGAATACTTTCAAACAGCGATAAGAGGGTTGCACTCATCTACTACAATTACCCGCCAGGAAAGCAGGGACTTGCAGGTGCAGATTCACTCAACGGCCCTGAATCAATAATGGAGATCCTGAGGATCCTGAATGCCAGCGGATACAGGGTTGATGTACCTGCAGGTACCGACGCACTCCTTGACCTCATGTTAAGCGGCGGAATAAACGTGGGTACATGGGCCCCCGGAGAACTTGAAAAACTTGCAGACCATGCAGTGCTCTACCCTGTGAATGAATTCATGGACTGGTACCGGAATCTCCCTGAGGTTGCAAGACTTCAGATGGAGCAGGGACCCATGGGCTACATTGAGGCCATCTGCAGGAAGGTCTACAATCTCGATCCAGCCCAGGTAACCGCGGATTTGAGGCTGACCTCAGCAAGGGTCCTCAGTGAATGGTACAGGGAACTAAGATCCACCCTGGAGTCCATGAACATAACACAGAAGCAGAACGCCCTGAGATACCTTGATGAGGCCCAGGCGGCACTTCAGGGTATACTGAACCGTGAAAACCGCTGGGCTGACTTCCAGAGGGCAAAGACCTCCTTCCTGAATCTCAGGATACCCGGACTGTGTGGATGGGGCGCCCCTCCCGGCAATGTGATGACGGTTACACGGAACAGCACCAGGTACTTCGTACTCCCTGTTATAAAACTCGGGAACATCTACCTGGCTGCCCAGCCACAGAGGGGCTATGAAAACGCTGACTTCCTGTATCACAGCAACACTGTACCACCACACTACCAGTACCTTGCATTCTACTCCTACCTTCAGGGGCGTGTTGATGCAGCGGTCTATCTTGGAAGGCATGGAACCTACGAGTGGCTGCCAGGGAAGGACGCCGGGCTTTCAGGGGCTGATTTCCCTGACATCTGCACAGGGAGCATACCATCAATATACCTCTACACCATGGATGGTGTGGGTGAGGCCCTCCATGCCAAGAGGCGCGGCCTTGCGGTCATCATAAGCCACCTGGTACAGCCCCTTGCAGCGACAGTCCTTGACGACGATATGATAACGCTCAAGACACTGACAGAGAGGTACATGCAGGAGAGGAACAGCGCACTTATCCCCCGGATAGTGGAACTTGCATCCCGCCTGCATCTGGAATCCGTGGTGAACTTCAGTGAATCACCAGAGAAACTTGCAGAGGATATACACGACTACATCATTGATCTGCAGTCCTCAATCACACCGCTGGGGCTCCATGTATTTGGACGTGACTGGACACCTGAAATGGTAAGGGCACTTGTACTCTCAATGGCATCAAGGATCACAGCGGTACCTGCCGGGGGCAACAGGTTCATAACACCGGAGGAGGCCCTCAGAAACATAACAGGCGCGGCGGATCTTATCATTGAAACCGTGCGGAGTGGTGGTAATGTCACAGAGGCCCTCAGGAAAAGGTGTGGCAGGGTCCTATCGGCAGTTGAGGAGACCGCCGCGGTGAAGGTGGCATCATTCGCTGCCAGTATCATTGAAAGCCCTGCCAAGGAGCGTTCAATGCTTCTCAGCGCACTCAATGGACTTTACATTCCCCCATCCCTGGGTAACGACCCCATAAGGACCCCTGAGGCCCTGCCCACAGGTGGTAACCTCTATGGCCTTGACCCCCAGAAGCTGCCCTACTGGGACGCCTACCTTAAGGCATTGGACCTTGTGAGGGATGCGCTTGCAGCCTACAACGGGACCCCTGAGGAGCTGGGTGTGGTGCTCTGGGCGACCGAGACCCAGAGGGATAACGGTGCCACCATTGCCTTCATAATGAGGCTCCTTGGTGTTGAACCGGTCTATGCACAGCAGGCCCAGAGGAGCGGGAACGTCCTGGGTGTGAGGGCAGTTCCACTATCAGAGCTTGGCAGACCCAGAATCGACGTCCTCATCACCATATCAGGTATACTCAGGGAAACCTTCCCCCAGTGCGCTGTTCTCATTGACAGGTCCGTGAGGGTGGCGCTTGCAGCATCATACACGACACTTGCAGGGGAGATCTCAAAGAAACCTGAACCACTGAGATCCAGACTCAGGGAGGCCCTGGATGCTGCGCTTGAAACCGTGAGGGTTGCAGGTCTCTTTGTGCCAGGAGACGATCCCCTTGAGATGAACTTCATTGCACTGCACTGGCTCAGCGACACAGAGGCACTCCTCTCCAGAAACCTCGAGGCTTCAGAGGCGGGTAAGATGGCTGCAAGCAGGATATTCGGTCCACCCCCCGGTGAGTGGGGGTCATCTGGTGTTAGAACAGGTGCACAGCTCTCAGATACCTGGAGTGACAGACTGGAACTGGGCGACGCCTTCATCTCAGACATGAAGTACTCCTACCGGGAGGACGACTGGGGATCCATAAACACAGAGATCTTCACAAGGAGGCTGAGGGACATCGACGGGGTTTACCATTCACGTTCAGATACAAAACATGGAGTCCTGGACCTGGACCATAACTACGAGTTCCTTGGCGGTTTCAGCCTTGCTGTTGAGAGGGTGAAGGGAAGGAGACCTGAACTCTTCATACTGAACCAGGTGAACCCATCAAAACCAGGTATCGACACGCTTTCAGAGTTCATCCTCAGGGATCTGCACAGCAAGTTCTTCAACAGGGAATGGATCAGAGCCATGATGCGGGAGGGCTATGCTGGCGCCAGTTACATATCAGGCAACTTCTTTGAGAACCTCTGGGGCTGGAAGGTAACAGTGCCAGATGCTGTGACAGATTCCATGTGGAATGAAGCAGTTAATATCTATATAAGGGACAAATATGGCCTTGGAGTCAGGGAATGGCTCTCAACAGGCAAGAATGCCTATGCACTCATCAGCATAACAGGCACACTCCTAAACGCCGCCCGGGAGGGTTACTGGAATGCCGACAGGGAGACCCTGAGGATGCTTGCAGATATCTACATAAGGACAACCAGTGAGTACGGTGTTGCATGCTGCCATCACACCTGCGGTAACATTCAGCTCAACAGCTGGATACTGAAGCTATCCTCACTGAATTCCGCTGAACTCAGGACCTTCCTTGAGAAATTCAGGTACGCCACAGGGGCTGCCATTCAGATGGAGGGAGATTCCACTCCTGATGTTACACCGGGCAGACCTGGGGGATCAGAGAACCCCTCCACGCCTGGAGTATCAGAGGGACATGCCAGCGCTGGTAGAAGTGCCTCTGCGGTTTCAGAGGTGGCTTCAGCGAAATCTCAGAGCACAGCTTCAGAGACCGGTAAAGAATCTGGTAAGGCATATGAGGTCGCGGCATCAAGCAACAGCAACTCCGGATCCACTGAAACTCCACTCTACGCCATACTGGGTATAGTTTCAATTGTCGCACTCCTTGGAGCCGGTTACCTTAAGGGTACCGGAAGGTAGGTGCGACATCCCCATTTTATTTTTTTAGAATCTCAGGAGAATTCTGTCATACATTTTAATCATATGATTTAAGAAATAAACGATTTTCATCAACTTAACCGTAACCTTTATATTCAATAAAATACATATACAGTGATACATATATGATTGTTTTATTCAGGATATTTGTGTATAGGGAGGTTCAGTGACCTCCCTCTCTCTTTTAGAGGTGGTATGTTGGACATATTTGAAGGCATAAAATATAATGAGGCTGCAGAGAGAATCCTGAAATCTGGATACACCGGCCTTGAGGGGTGGGAGGAGTTCCTGAAATACCATCCCTCCCTCCTGAACACACCTCTGGGGCGTAAAACCGCCGAGGATATCCGGATAAAATACTTCACCGACTGGACGTCCCACATACGGTTACGGGACATTATCCTCTTTGAGGCCTTCCAGGAGACCCGTGAAGACGCTGGGGAACATGATACAGAGGAGCTGAAGATGGAAATGAAATCCAGGTACCCCCACTTCTTTGACCTCACAGATAAACCCTTTGAGGTTAGGAAGGTTGTGGAGGCCACGCTGAACGACCTCGAAGACCCCCAGAGCGGCTGGATGAAGACCTCCCTGAAGAAACTGCTGGAGTCAAGCCTGGGGGTTACAGGCAACCTGCGGTCAAGTCCATCGGCGGTATCCCACGGTATTCTATCACTCATATCCGGGTACCTTGAGGGGGCAGAGGATAAGAGGGGGTTCATCCTGGGACTCTTCAACTGGGAGTACGACATCTTCACACCCGCGGTGATAATGGATGATGAGAGGGACGTGGATGCCCTTGAATACCATGAGACCCTGAGCTCATTCATATCAAACGCCAGAAAATGCCTTAAACTTTCAAGATCCCTTGTTAAAATCCTTGATACCGCCTCACCACAGTTTCAGGTGCTTGCAGAGCTTTTCAGGGTTTCCATGTGCCTAACACCTGAATCAACACTGGCATGGCTCCAGCGGGTCTGTGAAACATACGATGTGCCTGTTGAGGACCTGAGGGCCGCCCTCAGGGATAACAGCTGATATATCCCCAGAATACCTTTAATTTTTTTATTAAATGCCTAGAAGCTCTCAGAGAAGAAATCCAGAATCACAGCGTGCCCCTGTGAACACTTCAAATCTTTCAGAATACCACATTTTAAATTAAATTCTTTCAAAAAACAGATATTTCACCCATATTTGAATAAAATATTTTCAATTATTCAATAAAAATATTTATATTCAATAATTTACATATACATTACTAGAGTCAGAGTGAATTATCTGGCTGTTAACATTGAGAGGTGATGTTTTGAATGAGATAGTTAAGAGCTGGCTTAAAAGCCTGGAGTTCCTCAAACCCCAGGTTTCAGGGCAGATGGAGGTCATCCCGGTAAGGGCACCTGAGGGGAGCCAGAACTACCTTACACTGGGAGAGGCCATGAGCGATGGCCTCATAAGTATAGGGGAAGTTGACGAATATGGCTCAGTACCAAAGGTACTTGCAGTTAACCGGGCTGCTGAACCCGTACTCATAATTGACGGGGAGGAACTGGAGGGTGCCAAGCAGAACCGTGTTGCCAACGTCACCGTGCTGGTTCCTGAGAAGTCAGAGACCATGATACCCGTAAGCTGCGTGGAACAGGGCAGATGGTCCTACACCTCAAAGGAGTTCAGGGACCCTGAAAGGGTGGCTGCACTCAACGTAAGGGTTACCAAGACAAGGACCGTGACAGAGAACCTTGAGAACATTGGAAGAAGTGCTGAAATAGATGATACACCTGAGGATGAGCATGTAATACGTGACACCTTTGGGGATAACCGGGAGGTCAACATCAGAAACCAGGAAGAGTTACTGACGGCGTACTGCTCACGCCAGAGCAGCGTATGGGATGAGGTTAACCGACTTCACAGGAGAACCGGCTCAACCTCAAAAACAGGTGCAATGGCAGATGCCTACAGAAAGAAGAGAAAGACACTGGAGGACTTCAAAAAACCATTCAAACCAGTGAAGGGGCAGAACGGAGTGCTTGTTGCAATCAACGGTAGAATTGCAGGATTTGAACTTGTATCAAGAAGTTCAGCCTACAGGGAACTCCATGATAAGATCATAAAGAGCTATGCAATCGAGGCCATGCTCCATGATGAGGCCACATACGACCCTGTGGACCCTGAGGGCTTCATTGAGAGGATTATGAGCGCGGAAGAACACCGTTACCCCTCCCCAGGCTACGGGATAGACCACAGGTACACTGCCGAGGGTCTTGTGGGCTCGGCCCTGACACATGCAGGTGAGGTCATACACTCTGTGTTCTTCAACCTCCAGGAGGAGAGCAGGAGTATCAGAGGCTACAGGGAGAGGGCTGAGACCATGAGGAGAAACAACCACCACATTTAACTCCAATCACCCTCTTTTATTGTCAGTGCAAAAAATCCCTGGCGAATAACCTAAAACCCCATCAAATTCTTTTATTATCAGCAAAAGCATTTAATCGGACATTATGAATAACCATATTTAAAATTTGTTTTAAAATAATTAAAGTTAATTTTAAATATTGCCTCCCTTAAAGTAAACCTGAATAAAATTAAAAGGAGGTGAAAAATATTAAAAGATTCATCACAGTAATGGCGGTGATACTCGCAGTTGCACTGACAGGCACGGCCAGCGCAGCGGAGGTTTCAGGACACATAAAGGAGATCTACAATGAAACATCGGGAGGATACACCACACTACAGGAAGCCCTGCCAGTGAAGAATGCAAGCATCACCGTGATATACAATGGTTCGGTTATCAATGAAACACGAACAGCGGCAGACGGATCCTACAGGGTCACATTCAGTGACACATTCCCTGTTGAGGTGAGGATAAGCTACCACACCTACCGTCCGGTGACATACACCGTGACCTCAAGCCAAACACTGAACCACACATTCATGCCGGATATAGCCATCATAAGCTCGGTCCCTGAGAAGGGACGCATACTGAAGTCAATGGGTAACAGGAGGATAATCTACCATGACATGTGGGACCCATCCTCAGCTGCCAGTGACTGGATCATGGAGTACGTGAACTTCGCCTACCTGGACATGGCAATGCCAGGGACAGGCTGGGGCGACTCCTGGTATCCATACCTCCTGAGGAGTCCCGCGAACCAGAGGAACATGATAGCAGCTGCCTTCGGTTACCCCACAGACACAGACAGCGACCCCTACGGTGGAACAGGTCTGAACCTCCTCGGTGGAACACCGGGAAATGACACGCCCGACACAGTGGAGAATACCTACATTGCAAGTTACTACGCCCTTGCATCAGGGGGAGCTGCCAGGGAGAACCTGGAGAACATGATAAAGTACATCCAGTACCTCCTCGGTGAGACCACCTTCAACCCGGTTGAGAACAATCAGGGGCCGGTCATGGCAGCCCCTGACTGGGGACTCTACCACCCTGACCTTGGAGTCATGAGTGTGGTTGCAGAAAGATCCAGAATAAAGGCCTGGATAGAGGGCAACCCTGGTCTCATACCACCATATGATAGCCTCAGATGGATAGACCAGAACTTCTCAGCATGGGCGGAAGGCCAGAGAGCAGATATCTACAGACAGTTCGAGAACTGGTACACAGCAAACAAAAACATGACAGGACCATTCATCGTCGTTGTAAGCTACAATCCATCACCAACCGTGGACGCGATAATACGCCAGGCAGAGAAACAGGGAAGGGCCATATTCAACCTGTACCAGGGCGCCACAAACCCTGCTGTGAGTTCACTCCTTGAGGAACTGGCCCTTGGTGTTAACGGTAAGGGACCCATCACAAGGAGGATAGACGCGGTGATATCCCTCTACTCCTGGTCACTCAACTACGCCAACCTGCCATCAGGTGGGGCGCTTGCAGAGTTTGAGAGGATAAACATCCCTGTGATCAAGGGGGTGCAGCTCTACAGCAACTCAAGCCTCACAAACCCGCTGGGTGCCCAGTATGAATGGACATGGCAAGTCACGATACCCGGGTTCGAGGGTGTTTTCTCACCCATCGTTGTATCCTACACCGACGCATCATGGAACGAAGTTGTGGTACAGCCCGGCGTTGAGAAGATCGTCAAACTGGCCGATGGATGGGCAAGGCTCAGGGAACTCAGTAATTCAGATAAGAAAATCGCGGTGATACTCTACAGCTACCCTCCAGGTAAGGATGGGTTCACGGCATCATACCTGGACGTTTTCAGGAGCCTCCACGACCTCCTGGTGAAGCTCAACGAAACAGGCTACAGGGTTGAAAGGATACCCGATGTGGAGGAGCTCTACAGGATAGTCTCAGAGTCTGGTAACAGGGGTACCTGGGCACAGCCACTCCTTGAAAGGTATGTGAGTGAGCACAGGGCAGAACTGCAGGCCAATGGACAGCTCCTTGATGTGCAGAAATACCTGGAATGGTTCAGCAAACTCCCTGAAAAACTCAGGTCAGAGGTCCTATCAAAATGGGGTGCCGCACCAGGCAACATAATGACGGTGAACGGCAGCATCGTGATACCCGGTATAATGCTGGGGAACATCTTCGTGACGGTCCAGCCGGCACGTGGATGGGACGAGGTCACAGACTACCACAACCCCTACCTGCCGCCACACCACCAGTACATAGCCTTCTACAGGTGGCTGGAGAACGTCTTCAGGGCAAATGCAATGATACACCTTGGAACCCACGGGACACTGGAGTTCCTCCCTGGAAGGATGATAGGGCTCATGGAGGATGACTGGCCATTCCAGCTCACAGGGATACCAAACATCTACCCCTACATAGTCTCAAATCCAGGGGAGGGTATGGTTGCAAAGGACCGGAGCGGGGCACTCATAATCGACCACATGACCCCTGCAATGGTTGAGAGTGGACTGTACGGTAAACTCATTGAGATACATGACCTCATCCACCAGTACGAGAACGCCCTGAAGGTTGGTAACAGTCAGATACTCCCGGCCATTGAGTCCCAGATCAGATCCAGAGCCTCAGAGATGGGCTTCAACATGTCAGGCAACTTCACAGATGCCCTGGAGAGGCTTCACCTCAGTCTCCATGAGATAGAATCAGACATAATCCCCCTGGGACTTCACAGCCTGGGAAGGGTGCTTGAGGGTGAGGAGCTGGTTGAGGAGGTTCTCACCATAGCATCATCAAGGTCAGAGTTCCTGGAGAACATCAGGAAAACCATTTACCCCTCAAAGCCAGCCTACACTGAAATGCTTAAGGACCCCCTGAGATACAGTGACGAGATAGCCTCGGTTAAGAACCTTGCACGGACATGGATCAGGAACATCATAAACGGCACTGCCCCTGCAGGTATAAATGGCACGGACCTTGAATTCATCAATGAGACAATCAGAAAGATACGTGGAAACACCGAATGGCAGAGCCTGCTTTCAGCCCTTGGAGGTGGATTTGTGAGTCCAGGCCTTGCAGGTGACCCTGCATGGTGTGATGTGCTTCCAACAGGCGCCAACTTCTACGCCACAAACCCCAAGAAGATGCCAACAAGGGCCGCCTGGGAGACCGCAAAGAAAATCACAGACACCCTCCTTGCAGAGTACTACATGAAGCACGGAAAATTCCCTGAGCTCATCGGAATGGTGATGTGGGGTACCGAGCTTCTGAGGACCGATGGGGTTGCCATTGCAGAGTTCATGTACCTCCTTGGGGTTAAGCCCCAGTGGAACACCAACGGTGACGTCAAACCTGAACCTGTCCTCATGGACGCATCAGAACTCATGATCACAGTGAACGGCGTTGAGATACCAAGGCCACGCATCGACGTATTTGTAACTGCTGTCACAGGTAACCAGCTCTGGATAGACCTCATGAACGCCGCTGTTAAGATGGCTGCAGAGGCAAATGACACCGAAAACTATGTTAAGAGGCACTACAGTGAATGCGGCTCACTGGACCGTGTCTTCGGACTCAGGGGCCTTGTACTTGAGGGTACAGGGGTATCAGATATGACACCGGCAACCTCAAGGTGGAATACCAGCGCTGAACTTGCAGATGTCTACCTCTCAAGGGTCTCCTATGCCTGGAGGTCAACCCCTGGGGGAGTGGATATACAGCAGAACAGGGGCACCTTCCAGTATCTCCTGGGTAAGGTGAACCTCGTGACACAGAACCTGGACAGCACCTGGAGGCTCATTGACACAGACGACTACTATGACTGGTTCGGTGGAATGGTCCTTGCATCACGCCACCTCGGCGGTAACCCTGACACCGCACTGGTGGATATACGGAACAGGAACACGGTCACAGTTAGGACTGTTGCAGAGGAGATTGAACTTGAGGTGAGATCCCAGCTACTCAACCCGCGCTACATGGACTCACTCCTCAGCTCACCAAGCGGCTGGCTGGAATATGCCTCAAGGTACAAGAATGTGTTCGGTGTGGCCGTCACAACCGGTGCTGTGAGCAATGAATTATGGAAGCAGCTTGCAGTGAACCTCCTGAGTGACAGGTTCAGGGCATCAAGGGACTATGAGGCTGTTGCAACCCAGTCAATGATTGCCTGGGTACTTGAGGCTGCAAGGCGGAACATCTGGAATGCAGATAAGGCTGTCCTGCGGGACCTTGCAAACCGCTACATTGAACTTGCCGGGCAGTATGGTGTGGTGTGCTGCCACCATACCTGTGCAAACATAGTCTTCAATAACTGGGTTGTTAAGGTCTCCTCAGTCAACCAGGCGTCCCTCAAAAGGTTTGCCTCTGCCCTTGCAGCTGCAACAGGCGCATCAGTCAATGTACCGCAGGAAGGAGGTTCAGGGAATCCAGGCCATTCAGGTTCAGACAGTAATGGTGAAAGTGCCGGGATGACAGGACAGAAACCCTCAGGTTCATCAGGTGAATCATGCAGTGGATCATCCGGTTCAGCGGCTGAAAGTCAGAGTTCAGCTACCAATGGTGAAACAGAAAAGGGTGCTGAATCAGGTAAAGCCTATGAGGTTTCAGCATCAACCCAGAGCGGATCATCAGAAACCCAGGTGCCACTTTACGCACTTCTCGGTGTTGTGGCCCTTGTGTTCCTGGTGGGATTCGGTTACTGGAGGGGCAGATAACCCTATTTTATTTTTTTTATTGAATGAAAACTAGATACACCCCATCTGATTCTCAAATTCAACCATGGCCCTTCTAAAAGAAAACTAGATACATCCCGTCTGATTCTCAAGTTCAACAATGACCCTTCTGAGGAGCTCTGAGTCGAGATTCCATTTATCCCCCTGAAGCTCAATGAGGCCCCGGAGTTCAAGTTCCTCAAGTTCGCTGCTACTGGCAGGTATTTCATCCCCTCCAAGGGGGCCCTCCTTTAAAAGACTCAATATATTCTTTTCCCTCAGGGTTAGGCTGTTAAGTTCAGCGATCCATGGGAAGGCTATCTGCTGAAACTTTGCCTTGAAATTCTCCTCAAGGAGCGCGGGGCCGTATATGATTCCATCTGATAGTACATTCAGGAAGCTGTCAATGAATAGAGGCATGC
This sequence comes from Methanothermobacter sp. KEPCO 2, assembly GCF_041228365.1. NCBI lineage: Archaea > Methanobacteriati > Methanobacteriota > Methanobacteria > Methanobacteriales > Methanobacteriaceae > Methanothermobacter > Methanothermobacter sp. KEPCO 2. The sequence goes on from NZ_CP166185.1 coordinate 594,411, forward strand.
CCTCTGTGATCTTGTGGATGTATTCTATTCCTGCCCGAACAGCCCTGAAACCAGGTGCCTTGAGGCTGATGTACCTTTCTGTGTCTCTTTCTGTGAGGGGTGGCACATCAACAACAGCCGCCCTGGGTAGTTCCTCCTGAATATCCCTTATAAGTCTTCTGCTGTACCTCGCTGCCACAGCACACCTCATGCAGTGCATCTGTGACATCTTCCATGCATCTGTGAAGGTAGATTTTTCAGGGGGCATGCTGTCAAGGAGCAGATTCCACTCCACGGTTCTTGCAAGAACAGTTATCCTCCTGAAGTCAGGTATGCCCTCATGGGTCCTTCTGATATCGGTGCACCTCATATCAATGAAGGTTGTTCTTGCGGGGTTTTCCTCCTGGATTCTCCTGAGAATAGCAGTTTTACCGGAGCCCATCTTACCCGTCACAACCACAAAGCCGGGGTCATTGAGGGCTTCATTAATCCTTCTTATCTCCTTTTCTCTTCCAAAAAAATCGTTTGTCCTGTTTAAAGAGATTATTGGCATTGAGGACACTTTAATTCCTATAGGTTAAGATGTGTCCATGAAAATGATTTAAAGCACTGCAAGTTCGCCTGCAGAGGTTATTTCAAGTTTTTCACGGTCTATGAACCCCATGTCACGGAGTTCCCTTATGTGGTTGTAGGTCATCCCCCTGCTTATACCTATTTTGACTGCAAGGTTCTTAACCGATGTTTCACCGGCCTTGAGTTCCTCAAGGACCTGTTTTTTGGTCTTGGAGATCCCGAAGCTCAGTATTGGGAGGTCTATGAGTTCACTGTCCTCCTCGGTCACGTACACTATGCGCTGGACATCGTGGTTCCTGGCATAGCAGCCGAAGAGTGCGCCTAGTGCCTGGGTCTTTCTGCCGCCGCTTATGTTAACCACAACACGCCTTCCGTTGGCCCTTTCCTCATCTATGATCTCAACCATGTCCTTTGCAATGGTGACAACATCATAAAGGCTTGTCTCAAACGTCGTTATCTCAACGAAGTTGCCCAGGGTGTCTCTGAGGACCTGTTCGACCTGTTCCTTCTCCCTTGGCGCCTTATCCTCCTTGAGCAGTACAACCTTCTTTGGTGAGAACTGTGTTATGCAGAACATCACCGGCTCAATGGAGTATATTGTGGATATCAGCGTTGTATCCATTATTATCACGTCCCTTAAGTTTTCCTATCACAAAGATTTGTTCAGGGAAAACAATTCATTACATATGGGGTTATCTTATTCTGATTATTCTATATATATTTTCCTCTATACAGATTGACATTCAGAAATGACTCCTTTTTTATCATGAATCATGGGATATCTTGTAAGGTGTCAGTTAAAAGAGGGATATCCCCCCTTACATTACACCGAATTTGCTCATACCATTCAGATGATGGGTGCTTTATGATGATTGCGCCATCATATGTCATGAGGTATAATGAAGTTAATGGGTGAATGCAGAAAATTCATGATGAAAAATTGTACCACAATTCTTAAAAAATTTATTAATGTAAATGAAAAACATTAACATTTAAATATAATGAGGTACTGATTAATTAATTGTCCTGATTGACATTTTAGAGATGGTGTTGTCCATATGAAACTGAAGTATCTGTGCCACAGAAAACCAGAGAGAACATTTTCAGTAAGAGGTCACTATTTTCCTGTATGTTCAAGGTGTACGGGCATATATACGGGTGCATTTGCATACTTCCTATACGCATACCTCACAGTGATTGAATATGACATCACACTGATAATAGTGGCGTTACTTATGATGGTGCCAACCTTTCTAGACGGATTCACGCAGCTGCTTGGTTACAGGGAAAGCAACAATCTTCTGCGATTTTCAACAGGTCTTGCAGCCGGTGTGGGGCTGGGTGTACTCACAAAGGCACTGAAATACTTCATACTCCATCTCTGAACAATTCTGGATCAAAAAAGAGGTTGATAAAATGAGCTGGTGGGATGAACAGAGTTCAGCAACCAGGGCAGGTGTTATCATTGGAGCACTGTGTCTTGGTTTTATACTTGTTGTTGCAATAGGCGGGATGATGTCGCCAGACAACACCGCTACTGAAGCGCCCAGTGCAGAAAAATCAAACACACAGGCCCAATCTGAAATCAGGGTTGAGGATATTGAAGTCGTCTCAGAGGGCTATGGAAGTTACTCTGTGAAGGGAAAGATCACGCCACTCAAGGACTTCTCCTACCTTGAGATGCACCTTAAGTGGTATGACTCAGAGGGAAACCTGCTTTACGACAATCCACTCGCATGGAACATCAATGATGCGAAATCGGGTCAGCCAGTTAAATTCAGCACCATTGATTTCATTGACTCAGGAACCCCCGTGAAGGTTGAACTGCTGATATTCACTGATCTGGCGGCTGACGATGACTCGGCCATATACAGAACAACCCTGAATGTCTGATGGAGGTGAATTGTAATGAGTGATGCTGTAGAAACATCAAGGACACTTGAACTTGTCCTCGGGATAATTGGGGCGATCTTCGGTTTGCTGGGAGGTCTTTTTGCCATTGTACTTTCGGTTTTCGGCTCTGAACTCCTCTATCTGGGTATCAGTGCAATACTGGCCTCCATTGTGGGGATCATAGGATCAGTATATGTGAGGAACAACCCCAGAAGGGGCGGTGTGATCCTAATAGTCAGTGCTATCTGGCTTCTTATAAGCATATCTGCCTATGCAATCCCCGGAACAGTTTTCCTTGGTATCGCAGGTATTCTAGGGCTGATAAGATAGCCCCCATTTTATTTTTTTAACTGGAGGTGTGCATTTGAAAAGGTGCTCAAACTGTGGATCAGAAAACAGAAGAGATGCTGTCTTCTGTTCCAGTTGCGGGTTTAAACTTAACTCAGGGGGGAGTAACAGCTGGTGGAAAAAGCAGAGCCAGACATCAAAGGTCCTAATAGCGATTACAATCCCATTTATCCTGATTATTGCCATTGCGATTTCAGCAACCGTATTTAGCGATTACGGTACTGAATCCAGTTATGATGGTGTCGATGCAACTGGAGGGTCATCGTTAACAGAATCATACCTCAATAAGTTCAAGGGCAATGGAATCTCATTCAGTTACCCCAAGACATGGACTATTTACACACCAGAAGATAGGAGTTCAGATGCCGTCGTTGATCTTAAATCTTATGATATGGGTATAAACTCCATCATGACCGTCTATAAAAAACCTTACACCCTTGATGCTGAAGCACTAAGGGACATCTGGCTTGAGGTATGTTATGAAAAAGGGGACACCGTGGAATATGTGAAGGAAATCAAGGTTGATGGCAACCGGGCATATGCCATAAAATCATTTTATTATTCAAATGGATGCGGAGAGCATGAGTACATTGTATTCACAGACGGCACATATGAATACTCCTTGCTTTTCACATCTGATGACATCTCACTTATACAGGATGATATAGACACAATTATAAGGAGTTTCAGGGTTGAGTGATATGGATTCCGACAGGATGATTCCGGTTATTGCAGCGGTTATGGTGGCTCTTCTGTTGACAGCCGGTGCACTGCAGCTACTCAGGGGTAGCAGTGTTGCAGACGATAAAGGTGAAGCGGCAACAGTTGAAAAAACCTCAGATGGATACCAGCTGAACCTTCAGGCTGTCCTTGAACTTGCGGAGATGGACTCAGGTAACGGTACAGTGAATTACAGGGGATTCAACTTTACAGGTCCCCAGTTACTGTACATCTTTGCAAGGGGGGTTGTGATGCTGGAACTCAATGATACAGGAAAGATCCATGTGGGTGAATACAGTGGCCCTGAGGACCCCTATGGATTCATGGATACCGTTACCCTTACAAGGAGCGAATACACCGATATGGCGGAGCGCACATACACATGGATGGATGCCAATGGCAGAAGCCCCAACCATGTTGGTATCTATGTTGAGGGATCCCCCGACATAACCCCATCCCTTGCAAGGAAGATCTTCAGACAGGTTCTGGTTGAATACAGGAGGACAGGGACTCTACCTGAAGTGGTGAGTGCCTGAATACCCTTTTCTTTTTATAGAAAACTAATAACCATTGTTGAATAAACAAACTTTTATCCTCAAACTATCAAATGGGAAAATAGTGTACTAATGGAAGTTCAGTATGCAGAGAAAATTGATCCTATCACTCATAATCATAGGAGCCCTAATCACGGTTTACCTGCTGAACCCCTCATTCCACAGCACAGATAGGAAGGAAGCTGTGGTTCTGGGCTCTGATAAGATGGGCACAGTTGAGAAACTTGGACCCTACGGGAACAGGGACTCAGAGGTGAAGATAGCCTACATAACAGGGGTCCACCCCCTTGAGGGGGACTCCCACAGGGCAGTGCTGCAGGCCATTGAGGAGAACCAGGATAAACTGAGGTACATGTACTTCGTATACAGGGTCAACGTTACATTTAAGCCGGAGGACTATGAAAAGGGGAGGATGGCAGGACAGCTCCTTGCACGAAGATACGTGGTTCCCGATGTATCCAGGGGTAACTACAGCCTGGCAGTTGATGTGCACTCCAACAGGGGCAACTATGGTATGAGGAGGTTCGTTTTCACTCCACTCCCCCATGAGCAAAGCAGGATAATAGCCCTGAAACTAGCATCCAGGATCAGCTGGCTATCCTACTACTTCCCTGAGTCACAGACAAGCCCCGCCTACGTAACGGAACCCATAATTCAGGGGGGAATACCCGCCATACTGTATGAGAACTACATGTACCAGGACTACTCAAGAACCCTGGAACATGCCAGGGAGTTTGTAATAACCCTTGACTCCACTGACATCCCCTCATAAATCTGACAGAGACCATCCACAATCAGTGCCAGAGAAACCCTGAAAAAACGGGAGATCAGCATGAATGGATGACAGAACCGAGAAATTAATATACTCTTTTTTACATATATTACACTGTGGTTCTGATGATACACTACAGAATGGATCAACCAGATAGGGTGAGGTGCAGTGTCTGCGGTGGAGTTGCAGATGAGGTTGAGGAGACATACCCTGAATCAGGAAATTTCATCCTGGTGATCTACAGGTGCCGCGACTGCGGCCATCTCGAGAAACGACAGTACGGTAAACCCGTGAAGATTATTGATTGAGGTGATCTTGTGGTTGATGTATGCGCTGCGAATGGATATGATGTGATATCAGAAAAACTGAAGACCCTCCTTGGACTTGAAAAGTCCCCGGTGGCTATAAAACTCGTTCTAAGGGAGGATGACCTTCCTGAGGGCGTTGAAAAAATAGATAAACCTGCAAGGCACTGTGAAATGGTCCAGATGGCCGCTGCAGGAAAATCCTTCTATGCAACTGCAGAGGCCCAGGCATGCAAGGGTGGTGCAGATGCCCTTGGAATAGATGAGGCACCAGAGAAGGTCAAAACAGGGGAGTTCTACTACAACCTTGGCCGCTTTGCAAGCTTTGCATCCGCCAAGAGAACCTTTGATGAGATACCATCCGTTGACCTCAGGTTCTACGCCGCAGTATACGCGCCCCTTGAGGATGCAACCTTTGACCCTGACGTCATAGTCATCATCTGCAACCCTGCCCAGGCAATGAAGATCTCACAGGCCCTCGTCTACACCCTGGGTGGCCGCGTTGAGGCAGACTTCTCAGGTATACAGTCACTCTGTGCAGACGCAGTTGCAGGCCCCTACATGAGGAAGAGGGCAAACATAACCATGGGGTGCAGCGGTTCAAGGCAGTACGCCGGTGTAAGGGATGATGAACTCATCGTGGGGCTCAACGGTGAGAACATAGGTTGTGTTGTCAACGCTCTTGAGGCAATAAGCCAGTAGGATCAATCCATAAAACCGTGGGGTGATGATTGTGGTTGAGACAAAGACCTTCAGGATCCTCGAGGATGTTGCTGACCTCGAGGAGAAGATAAAAAAGTATGAGAGTGAGGCGGACCAGGAGCTTGTTATAAACTGGATCTATGACACCCTTGAGATCCTCAGGAGTGTGGGTAAGCTCCTTGAGGAGATTGAGGATAGGCTGGATCTTCTTGAAGAGGAGACCGAGGAAAAAGAATTCTAGGCGCAGTGTCCCCCCTATTTTTTCTTTTAAATGAATAGTTCCAGACCCTGCTACACCTATTTCCTTTTAACTCCAAAATATCCCCTTATTCTGAGGTAATCACTGTAGTGGTTTATATTTACAAGTTCAATGGGGTCTGATGCCTCAACACCGTACAGCCTGATGCCATCATCCACCATCAAACGGAGCAGAGGATTTATATTTCCATCACCCATTGGAAGGTACCTTTTAAGGAGCTCTGAGCTCGCTGCAAGGGGCATCCCGAGGCCCTCGGCGCTATCAAGCCAGCCACTCCTTCCCCTTGCAAGTACCGAAACCGTCTCAGGGTCAGCGTGTTCACTGATCCTCCCCATGGTCTCAGGGGATACTGCAGGCTGGTCTCCGGCGATACAGAGTATGATTTCGCCGGAAGCAGATAGAACACCATTGAGGAGTGATGCCGAGAGTGGAACATCAGGAGGATCATTCCTCACGATCTCCACATCCATACCTGCTATGGCAGCCTCCACCTCCCCTGAATGGTGGCCTGTTACGACGATGCACTCATCCACACACGCCCTGAGCACGGAATCCAGAGTTTTCTCTATTACAGTAACTGAGTTGAGGGGGAGCAGTAATTTGTGGACCGGCTCAAGGCCGAGTTCCTGCATGTCCCTGCACATACGGCTACCCCTCCCTGCCGCTGTAACAACCGCTGAGATCAACTCCACCACCTATGCCGGTTCAAGTCTGTAGATTCTGGCGTATATGGTTGTACCTGCACCTGAACCCGTCGTCCACATCTCAATGAGTACCGGGTACCTTCCTGTGTTTCTGACCTTTATCCCGGTTGCCGGGTTGAATCCGAATAGAACCGCATGGAACTCCCAGGTCATTCCCCTGGGGAGTGGCATCCCTGCGTCAGTTACAACGGCCCTGAGGGCCCTTGCAGGTGGACATGAGCCGTGGGACGCGTATCCACCTGGGGCCTTGGGGTCCCTTGATGCAGTGAACCTGACGGTCTCCTTACCTGAACCCTCACTTCCCGGTGGAATCACAGTGCCATTCCATGCCGCCGCGAATGCCCTTGCATTGAAGGCCCTCTTGTTATCATCGTACTGGGGATATGAGCCCAGGTAGCTCACTGCAGATGATACCAGGACCTTCCTGTAGCCCCCCGTGTACACCATGACAGGCGACCCTGAGGGGTAGTTCTCCATGTACTCAAGGACATCCCCACCGAAGAGTTCCTCTATCCTCGCTGGTGGAACAGGGAGCCTGCCATCGCTGAAGTTGGAGAGCTGGTAGTCCAGAACTATCTCTTCACCCTCATCAGCCCTTCTGAACCACCTCTTTATTCTGTTAACTGATTTGTACCTGTGGGGACGGTGCTGTTGCTTATACTATCTGCAGGGACAAATCTAACCTTCCTTCCGTTCTCAATGATATCCATACCATTCTCTCTTTTCACCCCATAGGTGTAGGGTGTCTTGTATGCCCAGAGGAAGACAGGTGGCTCCTGCACCACCAGTTTACCCCCTGAAACCCTCAGTACCCCCGGACCATCCACAGTGGATCTTCCTGAGGGGTCTATCCCGGAGGTCATCTCGGATATCGGGACATGCACAGCCCCTGTGAGGACAGCCTGGAGGAGGTTTCCAGGGTCCATGTAGTTGAATTCATCAAGTATGTAGTCCGGGTGGAGTATGAGAGGGACGCTCCTCACCCTGGACTCATCGATGACGTCCTGGCCCTTCAGTACCGTGCTTCCAGGCTCAAGGGCTGCTATCTCCAGCGGGTGCTGGGGTTCAACACTTCCCTCGATGTATGCACCTGATGCTGTTATGATGGCTGCAAAAATAACCAGTAAAATGATGTGCTTACCTGATATAATCCTCTGCATATCTGAATCCCCCCTCACCGATTATGAGTACGGTGTCATCTGGTTCTGCAATTTCAAGGGCCTTACCGACGGCCTCCTCAACCTGTTCACGGCTCGCTCCAAGGGTCCCCGCCCCAGCACGTTTTCTGCTGGATTCTATATGGACCACCCTCTTACCCAGGATACGGGAGGCTCTCCTTGCAGCATAGGATGCCGGTATAACTGTGTATGCATCCTTCAGGAGCGATGCGATTTCCAGATCACCATCTATTCCGCTCTCAGATGCCACGGTGTTTACGACCATCAGCCTTCCATCGGTACCTTTAAGTTCCTGCATCACCGCCCTCACACCGGCAGGGTTGTGGGCGTAGTCAAGTATGACCCTTGGTGAGTCCATCAGCTTCTGGAACCTTCCCCTCACACCACCGAATGACTCAATTCCCCTCACTATATCATCCATGTCCACGCCAAGTGACCATGCAGCGGCAGCGGCTGCCAGTGCATTGTAGACATTGAAGATCCCTGGTGTCCTGAGTTTCACATTCCTCATCTCGGAGCCTATCACCAGTTTGAATCCATCTGCAGATGCCTCCAGTGCCATAACCTCAGGCTGGGGTCTCCGGTAGCCGCAGACACACTGATAGTCCCCCAGGTGCCCCATGGTCCTGCGAGTATATTTGAGGTTGTTGCCACATTTGGGGCATTCCCTCCCCTCTGGCATGACCGGGGCCGACTCCATACTCTGGATACCATAGAGCACCGCTCTCTCCTCCCTCAGTCCCTCTGCGAATGATGCGACGATGGGGTCATCGGCGTTGAGTACTATGACCTCTGCTGTATCAATGATCTCCCTCTTGCATTCAATGTAATCAGAGAACCTCCTTCCACCTGAAAGGTGGTCCCTTGATATGTTGGTTATGACGCCCACTGAGACCCCTGAGAGAAGGGCTGATTGCCTTATCTCACCCCTCCGCCCGAATGTCCCTATCTCAACCACCGCCACGTCCCCAGGGAGTCTTGCCTGGAGGGCCGGTACCAGTTCGGTGTTGCCCTGTATGTTGAGGTGGTGCTCTGGCACAGTCTTTCCAGCAGCCCTAATTATGGATTTGAGAATACCGGTGGTCGTGGTCTTTCCATTGGTCCCTGTAACTCCAACCACCGGTTTCTCAACAGGGCACATGTTGAGGACGTCCTCAACGCCTATCACATCAGCGTCAAGTCCCCTGATAAGGTCAAGAACCTTCCTGTTATTCTCGAGGGCTGGTGTGATGGCTATGGTGCCAGCGCGCCTGAGGACCTCCATGCTGTGACCCCCAAGGTCAAGTTCTATTCCCTCCTCCCTGAAGACATCCTCGAGGGGTGTGCTTTCCTTGAGATCCGAGACTATTACCCGGTAACCCCTCGCCCTGAGGTTCCTTGCCATGAGGCTTCCCACATTTCCGCAGCCTCCAAGAACAACTATGGAGTCCCTCATTGACTCTATAGCCCTCTCAATATCATTCCTCACATTTTCATAGGCGTTGACAACCCCGGGACCCAGGTGTAGTACCGTATCCCCCTTTTCTGCGATTTCAAGGGCCCTCCTTATGCTATCATATACACTCTCAGTCTTTATGGTTTTATCCCTGCCGGCACCCCTTTCAACTTCAGAGGCCGCTTCAATGTCAATCTTACCTGTTGTCTCATTCTTGGCGCTCACAATTAATACATCAGCTCTTTCACCCAGTATCTGGCCTATCCTGTACTTGTCCCTCACTGTGAGGGTGTCGGGGTTGTCCAGGCTTATTATCAGCCTTCCCTTGAATTCAATGCCTTCAAAGAGTTTCTCCATGCTCTCAGGGTTGTGGGCTGCGTCCATATAAACAGACACACCATCAACCTGATCTATGAATTCAAATCTACCCTTTATACCCCTGAATTCCTCTAATGCATTTTTAATATCCTTAATGTCAAATCCGAGTACCAGTGCAACGGTTATGGCTGCAAGGGCGTTCTCCACGTTGAAGAGACCCGGTACCCTGAGTTTTATCCTCTCTGTAAGGGGGCCGACATGGACCACCCCATCATGTTCCCCACAGTTTAAAGATCCGCAGGTGCTGCAGAGGGCAGTAGGTATCTCTGATACCTTGAGGGTGAACTCTGAGCCCTCAAGACCCCTGAGGTCTATGTCTGTTGCGCTGACCTGTGGTTCTGCCGAGCCACTGAAGGTTCTATCCATGAACTCAACCTTCCTTTCATTCCCCAGACCATAGACCACACTTTTAACCTCAAGGTCATCCAGGAGCCCCGCAATTACCGGATCATCTCCACAGAGCACCAGAATACCCCCCAGGGCTATGAGGTTCTTTATTGAAAAGTTTCTCTCAATGTATTCGTCGTAGTCCCTGAACTCATCCATGTGGTCTGGTGTGAGGTTTGTCACAACACCAGCCACTATTTCAAGGCCATCAGCCATCCTTATGGTTCCATGTGGGAGTTCAAACACAGCCATGTCCCTGTTACTCACATCACCATTCACCACGAGTTCAACGAGTCCCTCGATGACCAGTGAGTCCTGGATCGATGAGAATGACACCGTCCTGTAGCGTGATGAGAGTATGTGGTCTATCATGTTGGTGGTTGTTGTCTTTCCGTCTGTCCCTGCAACTCCCACCATGGGGATGCCTATGAGCTGGTTCAGGGCCCTCCCTATGTCTGATGTTGTTATGTGAATAAGATCCTTCTCCACACTCTCCAGCATCCCACGTACCGGTGCATCAGAGGGTATGCTGGGTGATACGAAGACGGCGTCGGCCCAGAGCATGTCCTCAATCCTGTGACCCCCGAACCTGAACCTTACACCCTCCCTTTTCATCTCATCTATTCTCTTTCTGGCCTTGGGGGGCAGTTCATCCAGTTCCCTGAGGTCATTCACAAGCACACTGTTTCCAAGGTGTCTCAGCAATCTTGCGGCGGGTCTACCAGCGTTTCCAGCTCCAAGCACAAGCACGTTCATGTTCCTGATCAATTTATGCACCCATAGATCTGTTTTAAGTTAAAAGTATTCATGCTCATGAAGTAATGGTTATTATCAATCCAGGATTTTCCCGGATGCTAAAGAATATGCGGTCCAGTTATTATTATGGGTTATCCATATATACCACTTACGCAGGTGATGCTGTTCATTCACAGGAGGAGATCTCCTCGAGTTTTTCCTGGACCCTGATTATCCTGTCCTGACCGTTTCCGCCCACGAAGATTCTCCGGTATTTCCTGGAAAACTCAAGGACCATACCTGGGATTTCATCAGGGTCATCAACCGTAATGACCTCTGATGGGATTTCAAGGCCCTCGAGGTAGTCCAGTACCATGTCAACCGTGTCATCAAGGCCCGGGAATATCACAAGGACCTCCGGGGGTGACTCTGCAACCTCATCAAGGATATGGAGGCGCCACCTCTCTGACCTCCTGGGGGTCCCGATGAACATGACATCAAAGTCTGATTCTGAGAGCACTGCCCTCAGGGCATGGGGGTTGTCGGTTTTACCTGCGACAACAGATGCTCCATTGATGATGAAGGACCTTATACGGCCCCTCACAGGCTCGAAACTGCCAAGTCCTTCCCTTATGATATCCTCTGGAACCCCAAGATACCTCAGGGCCTCTGATGCGGCCCCTGCGTTCAGTCTGTTGAATCCGCCCTCAACCCTCAGGGGCCCGGTGTACTCGCTGTAGGTCCTGAGAATCCGGGGGGCCTCCCTGAGTTCTCCATCTGACTCCCCGGGGCCGACTACAGCATCCCTTCCCTTCAGGAATTCTGCCATCGTCCTCCTGTAATTCTCCATTGACCCGTGGAAGTCCATGTGGTCCTCGCCAAGGTTTGTGAGGACCACGAGGTCAATGTTGAAGCACTCTGATGCGAATTCCAGGGTCATATCGCAGACCTCCACCACAAGGTAGTCGAATTCCTCCTCAGATGCCCTTAAAAAGAGTTCTGTGTAACCCTCAAATCCGCCGCCAGCATTTCCGCCAAGAAGCACCCTTTCACCTGCACATTCAAGTACGTGTGCTATCATTGTGGCTGTTGTGGTCTTTCCATTGGTCCCTGTGACCACAATGGTTTTGGGCTTCCTGTGGCCCTCAAGGACCCTGCAGAGGAGTTTATCCCTGAACCGCTCCATGAATTCAGTTTTTATCATTGACGGGCTGATTACAACCGCATCTGCAGCCTCTATCTTTTCCGTGTCATGAAATCCAAGGTCAAGGTCAACTCCCTCAGGTTTTGCAGGGATTTCGCGCCGTATGTCACTGGCGTATACGCTGTGACCCCTTCTCTTCAGTGACTCAACTGCCCTTAAACCCTCAGCTCCAAGTCCCAGCACCGCAACCCTCATTGGTTCACCGATATTAACTGTTAATCGTCTCCTGAATCCTCATCATCAGAAACCCCGTATTCCTCCTTGAGCTGGGCTATTATATCCTCGTTCTTTGAAACCTCTGGCCTGAGAGGTTTTTCCTCTTCCTCCCTTGACCTCTTACGTTTACCTATAAATACAATCAATAGGATGACCGCTACAACCGCAAGGGTCACAGCCACCGCAGTCAATATAACCTCCATGCTCACAGGCGGAGTTTCAGAAGCTGCCCCGGGTCCCATTACCACACCTCAGTTTTATATAAATAATCATACAATATATATCTTACATGATAATGAAGGATAGATGTGGACAGGGGGGTGCAGAGTACATACTTCTTTTTGCAGCCATCATAATAATCGCGGTTGCAGCCCTCTACATATACAGCTCCTACTTCAAAATCCCGGGAAACGAGACAGTTGAGGTGAAACTCACAATAACCAACATCGGCCCATCAAAGAGCAAGTTCATCTATGAGGCCAATAACACCACCGGTGGTGGTAGCAGGCACATCGTATCGGGGGACCCTGGTAATCGCTTTTTCCTCCTCCAGCCAGGGTCAAGCAGGACCTTTGACCTTGGCCGGATGAGTGCCGGCACCAGCTTCACGGTTGAGGGTGGTGTCGGTGACCCCAAGGGGGGTACTGCTGACCTTAGGGGTATAGGCCAGATGGGGAGGTGGACACTGAAGATAGGAAACCAGACCTACTCCTGGACCATCAGCGGCCCGTTTGACTACCGTAAGAACCCCACCGGAAGTGTCCTCATGTCATTCTCCATAGCAGGGGGCGGCGGCGCACCCTTCAAGTTCACCGCAGACCAGGCCCAGGTGCGGGGTAACGTATCAAGGTAGGTGCTAGGGATGGAAAAATACAGGAAGGCCACCTTCGGTGCCGGATGCTTCTGGGGAGTTGAGGATGCCTTCAGGAGGGTCAGGGGTGTTGTATCCACCCGTGTGGGGTACATGGGGGGCCACATGGAAAACCCCACCTATGAGGATGTCTGCACCGGACTTACAGGGCATGCCGAGGTTGTTGAGGTCACCTTTGACCCTGCCCTTGTAAGCTACAGTGACCTCCTTGATGTCTTCTGGAGCATCCATGACCCCACCAGCCTCAACAGGCAGGGGCCGGACGTGGGTGAGCAGTACCGTTCGGTGATATTCTACCATGACGATGAGCAGAGGAGGCTGGCGCTGGAGTCAAGGAGAAAGCTTGAGGAGTCCGGAAGGTTCACTGGGAAGATCGTGACGGCCATTGAACCGGCAGGTACCTTCTATGAGGCCGAGGACTACCACCAGCAGTACCTCGAAAAGAACAGGGAGCAAAGGTGCTACCTCAGGAGACTAATCTGAGGGCACTGCACTGAAAGAGAATGTGAAAATAGAAAGGGGGTGAATCTCTAATGAAGGAGGTCAGGGATGATGTTGCACTGGTCCTCTGCGGTGAGGCAGGGCAGGGGATACAGACCGTTGAGGCACTCCTTATAAGGGCCTTCAGGGCCACAGGTTACCATATATTCTCCTCCAAGGAGTACATGTCCCGTGTGCGTGGCGGTGAAAACTCCACCCTGATAAGGGTCTCATCAGGGCCTGTGAGGGCCTTTGTGGACCGTATCGATGTTCTATTTGCCCTGAGCCCGGGGGCGGTGGACCACCTGAGGGAGAGAATCAATGGGACGCTGATTATTGCAGATAAGAGCCTCGGTGAGGAGGACGCCATTGACCTCCCCATACTTGAGGAGGCTGAGAAGCTGGGGGGGCGGATATTCGCTAATGTTGTGGCTGCAGGCGCCGCAGCCCGTCTCTTCAGGGTAGAGGAGAGCGTTTTCGATGATGCCGTAAGGTCACTGTTTGAGCGTAAAGGGCCTGAGATCCTCAATGCAGACCTTAAGGCTGGCAGAAAGGGGTATGAAGTTGGTGAGGAACTAAAAGAGCACCTGAAAGTCTCTGTTGAACCGGACCCCTCTGTCAGGAAACACGTAATCCTCAACGGTACTGAGGCCGTGGGTCTCGGGTGTATATCAGGGGGGTGCAGGTTCATGTCATCCTACCCCATGACCCCCTCAAGTCCACTCCAGATATTCATTGCAGAGAATGCCGATGAATTTGACATGGTATTTGAGCAGGCTGAGGACGAGATTGCGGCCATAAACATGTGCCTTGGGGCTTCATATGCAGGTGCCAGGTCACTTGTTGCAACCTCAGGGAGTGGTTTTGCCCTCATGGAGGAGGCCGTGGGCCTTGCAGGGATGATAGAGACCCCTGTTGTCATATACATTGGTCAAAGGCCCGGGCCGGCGGTTGGTCTACCCACGAGGACAGCCCAGGAGGACCTGAACCTGGCTCTCTACTCGGGACCAGGGGAGTTTGCAAGGGCCATATTCGCCCCTGGAAAACTGGAGGATGCCCCTGAAATAGCGGCCCATGCATTCAACCTTGCAGAAAGGTACCAGATACCCGTCTTCATACTATCAGACCAGTACCTGGCAGACCTCTACTACAACCTCCCGGCACCTGAAATCGGTGTGGAGCCAGAGTATCATATCATAGAGACGGATGCCAGCTACAGGAGGTTCAGCCTCACAGAGGACGGTATCTCCCCCCGGGGGATTCCCGGCTACGGCTCTGGACTTGTACGTGTTGACTCAGATGAACATGACGAGGACGGCTTCATAACAGAGGACCTCAATATAAGAAGGAGAATGGTCGAGAAGAGGAATCTGCGCCTTGAAATGCTCAGGGATGATGCACTCCCACCTGAGGTCTGGGGTGACGACTCCAGTGCGGTGATATGCTGGGGCTCCACCTACTGGCCTGTGAGGGAGGCCATTGAGTCATCTGATGCCGAGGTCACCATGGTGCACTTCAGTCAGGTCTACCCCCTGGCACCTGATACCCTTGAGCTTCTCGAGTCATTTGATGTGACAGCTGCCATTGAGAACAACTACCGGGGACAGTTTGCTGATCTCCTTAAACTTGAGGCCGGCTTTGAGGTTGACCATCGACTCAACAGGTACAATGGTATGCCCTTCAGTGTTGAGGAGATAAGGAAATTCATAGGGGAGGTTTTTGTATGAAACCCGAGGACTACGACCTTGAGGCAGACGTGGCATGGTGCCCTGGTTGCGGTAACTTTTCGATTCTCCGGGCCCTCAAGATGGCCCTTGCAGACCTTGATATACCACCTGAGAGGCTGGTGCTTGTCTCAGGTATAGGTCAGGCAGGCAAGCTCCCCCAGTACCTCAAGTGTAACTACTTCAACGGCCTTCACGGGAGGTCCCTCCCGGCTGCTGTGGCAGTAAAGGCTGTGAACCCTGAACTCACAGTTATCGATGTGAGCGGTGATGGCTGCATGTACGGTGAGGGCGGCAACCACTTCATCCACAACATAAGGAGGAACCCTGATATAACAAACATCGTCCATAACAACATGGTCTATGGTCTCACAAAGGGGCAGGCATCCCCCACCAGCCAGCCTGGTTTCAGGACCCCTGTGCAGGTTCACGGTGTCTTTGAGGAGCCCTTCAACCCCCTTGCAGTGGCCATTGCCCTTGGGGCCACCTTCGTTGCCCGGGCCTTTGCAGGTGATATTGAGAGGACCCGGGACATTCTAGCTGAGGCCATCAGGCACCATGGGTATGCCCTCGTGGATATCTTCCAGCCCTGTGTGACCTTCAACCGTGTCAACACGTTCCAGTGGTTCCGTGAGAACACCTACTACACCGACCATGACACCTCAGACAGGATGCTTGCCTTTGAGAAGTCCCTTGAGGGTTACGGTTCAGGGAAGTTTCCGCTGGGTATAATCTACCGTGCTGATGGTGGAGCCACATTTGAGGAGAACCTCAGTATATACCATAGGGATGCAACTCCACTGTGGAGGAGGAGGCATGATCCTGGTAAGCTGAAGGCCCTCCTTGAATCAAAGAGGATGCTTTAACCTGCAGTTTAATTGACCATAATTTTAATCATTGCATTGGAGAATCATGATATGGAAATCAGGCTTTACATAACAGAGGGTGACATTGAGGACCACCATGTCTTCAGGGAGAAACTCAGCCTTTCGGGTCTCAGCTGGAGAGAGACTGACCTCGAGGATGCAGATGCTGTGATAATCCTTGCAGGCCTCTGGGGAACCATGAAAGAAAAGATAATGGATGATGTTAAAAGGGCCCTAAAACTCTCCAAGCCCATAATAACGGTGAGGCCCTATGGCCTTGAGAACGTGCCTGTGGAACTTGAAGAAGTGAGTTCCGAGATTGTTGGATGGAACCCCCATTGCATAGGGGAAGCCATTGAGAATGCACTTAATCCAGAGGAGAGGAATCAAACCTGAAAATTGATGCAGTTAATCACAGATGAAAATCAAAGTTATGAAATCATGATATGGTGAATCCAGAGAATAAGAATTAAGCCTGAATGAAAAAAATAAATGGGGTTGGCCTCTTTAGGCCGATGATTTAACCACAAACATGCCGGGTTTCCTTGATGTGGGGTGGTATATCTTGTTGTAGCCACTGTAGTCATAGTCAACCCAGCTTCCACCGCTGTACACCTGTACTGTGCGGTGTCGTGGTGACATGCTCGTGGCGTACTGTATTATACGCACCTTCTTCCCGGCTGATGTGAGTTTTTTATATAAGTATTCACTCATAGCCCAGCAGTCCCCTATGTCTGGATCATAGCGGTACGTGCTGGTGCTGTAGGCCGCCCGTACCCTCTTCTTCTTGTAGTACTTATATTTCTTGTAGTACCTTTTCTTCACACTGGTACGGTATGTAGCCTTGACCTTTTTCCTGTAGGTCTTTTTATACTTCTTGTACTTCTTGTACTTGTATGCGGCGTCAACCTTCACAGGTTCCGCCTTTATTGTCTGTGTTTTTGCCACTATTTTTGCGTTTTCTGTTCCAGTATTTGTTGCCTCACTGATGGGCACTGAACCCACAGTGAACATCAGTGCAAAGAGCACTGTGACTGCTTTGAATCGCGTAATTCTATCGCCTCCATGTCCAATACTAACCCTTCAGGTCGCTTAGGACACTGAGTCAATGGTTACATCATCATAGTATATAAATGTTTCCATAAAATAAAAGCTCTGAGAGCTCCTTTAATCAAAAAAAGCCACCAGAATCCTTTTCTAATATTCAGATATTCTCTGAGAATCCATCCCATTTTATTTGAAGATAGGGGCCACCATGGAATCCCCCTTGGAGTTTAGGGGCAGAGGGGCTCCCCGATACAATGGAGATTCAGAAGGTAAATCCTGTATAAAGAGTCACTTACAGGGCTTATTTCTGTTAAAAGAAGAACTAGAATGCTCAATAAATTAAAAGCAACATTAAAATGAAAATTTGAATTTAAAATGATTTTAAAGGCTTATATAAATCTAAAAAACGATTTAAAGTGTCAAAAATGGAAATAAAATTATCTGCAGGCTTTTAAAAAATTAGCCCGCCTTCTGGATGGTTGATGCTCCATCGGACTTTTCAACCCGGTATATGTGGTCTGCAAGGTTTTCAAGTTCCTCCTCATGGGATACCAGGATTATCTGTCTGGCTTCAAGTTCATCGAAGATGTCTCTGAGCTTGTAGAGCTGCTCCTTGCTGAACCCATCGGTTGGCTCGTCCAGTATGAGTATATCGGACCGCACATCGGTGAGGCTCTGGACCACCATGTTGAGGGCGAGTCTGTAGGCAAGTGCTATGCTGGTCCTCTCACCACCACTGAGGTACTCAAGGTTCTGTTCGTAGCCGTCCTGCTCCACGATGGGTGTGAAGTCCTCGTCAATCCGCACTGATTTATCCGGGTCGTCCACCAGGACCCTGAACCATTTCTGGAACCTCTCATTGAACTCATGGTTTATCTGTGCCATCACATGGGTCTCAATGTCAGCGAGTGCAGGGATGAAGTATGATTCAAGCCAGGTCACATGATCCTTCAGTTCACTGGCACGTTTTCTCAGTTTCTTCTTTTCATCAATTTCATTCTCAAGGTTACGGATCTGTTTCTCCTTTTCTTTGATTCTCCCCCCAACTGATCCCAGACTCTTTCTTTTTTCATTCTCAGAGGTTTTAAGTTCATGAAGCTTTTCACTTACCTCCTGTATACTGGCCTCCACCTTATCCCTGTTTTTGAGTGCCTCCTGGTTTTTCTTTATTTCCTCTTTCTTTTCAGCGATGATTGTAGCATTTTCCTCAATCTTCTGGAGGTTTTCTCTGTATTCCCTGCTGGTTTCAGGATTGAGTTCATGAATTCTTTTTTCAAGGGCCTCTATCTTCGAATCTGATGCTGAAAGTTTGCTGAAACAGTTCTTCTCCCTTTCAAGGAGAGTTTTCAGGTCCTCCTCAATTTTTCTGAAATGGGATTCCGCATCCTTCAGTTCACTGATTATCCTTTCATTTTTCTTTATATCTGATTCAATGCCTCTGATTTCTTCCTCCTTATTCTCAAGTTCATTCTTTTTTCCCCCACATTCGTCTGTCTTCTTCTTAAGGTCCTTCCTGAGTCTAGTGAGTTCTTCCCTGGACCGCATGTATTCTATTACACGTTTTAGGAGTTCTTCTTTATTTTTGATGTTCGCTTTAAGCTCCTTTATCCTGGATTTAAATGACTTTTCCCTCTTTCGGGCATCTTTGAGTTTATCGTTTATGTACTCAGGATCCACATTCTGGTCACAGGTGGGACAGACACTAACATCTTTGATGGACATGTAGTCCTCTATCTTCCCGGAAATGGCGCCCACCTTATGCTGGAGATTCGATACCTCGCCCTCAAGTTTATCCATCTCAGTTTTCAATTCATCCTCAGTGTACCCTGGATCCTCAAGGGACTCCAGTTTCCCTATCTCTGATTTGAGGTCGTCAATCTCACCCTTAATTGTGGTGATTTCACGTTTCACATTGTCCCTGACACCTGAAAGGGTCTCAAGTTGATTCATAAGGCCTTCAAGCCTGTTAGAAGCATCTCTGAACCTTTCATAGTCCTTTTCGAGGGATTCTTTTTTAATTTCCATCTCTTCAATATCTTTTTTGATGGAATCAAGTTTCTTCTGAAGCTTTTTCCTCAAATCCTTGCACTTCTGAAGTTCATCCATGGATTTCTTATATTCTTCCTCTATGTTCCTGTTTTTCCTCTTGAGACTATCTGAGAATGAACTCAGGTTTTCAATTTCATTATTGAGGGATTCTATCCTATCTTCAGCAGCCTGGATTCTTTTTTCCTCCTTTTCGAGTTCTTCGAGTTTCAGTTTGAGTTTGCTGATCTCATCCTCGATTCCTCTGAGTTCAGCTTCGAGATTTTCCCTCTCAGATTCCAGTTTCCCCTTCTCAGTGATAATATTCTGGAGCTCCTTTTTCTTATTCTCAAGGTCGTAGGATCTATCCTTAAGACTTTCTGCGGATCTCCTGATTTTCCGTGAAAGCAACCTGGCATTATCCGCTGCTCTGCTGTACTTCTCAAGGTCAAAGGCCTTTCTGAGCCTTTCAAGCCGCTCATTTTTTCCGGTCTCTATTATGCTCTTCATCTGCTCCTGTGGGGTGAAGACCGCGTAACGGTATATCCTGCTCCTGGCCCTTGGATTCAGGGGTTCCCTGTAACCCAGGATGTTAAGTACCTCAGCCTTCAGTTCCTTTGCAGAGAGTTTCCTTCTCCCTGTGGGTGTTCTGATGTAGAGTTCTCCCTGCTGCACCCCTGAGGCGGCCCTTTTAAGTTCCCGGTAGATGGTGTAGTCTGCACCGTCAACCGTGAAGGTGAGTTTGACTGAACCTGAATTCGCTGTGGCCCTCAGAAGGCTGTCACCCCTCTGGTCACCCAGCCCGAAGAGCGCGAATTCTATTGCAAGTAGAAGCGTGGTCTTACCTGAACCTATATCCCCCTCAAATAGGGTCACCCCATCATCAAACTCGACAGTTCCTGATTCATAGCTCCTTATGTTCCTGAGTTCAAGTGAATTGATAATCAAAGAGTATCACCACCGATATCAGTTATCTGGATTCACCCGAGAGCAGGTCAACACCATCATCTCTCCTGAGGTCATCGGTTATCATCATCCAGATTAACCCCCATGACAGCCTCTGCTTCCTCAATGATCCTCCTCTCATATTCTTCCCTCTTCTCACCGGGGGCAATCTCATTCTCAAGTTTCCTGAGGAGTTCAACAGCAAGGGAATCGCCCATCTTCATGAGATTTCTGTTTCTGATGTCAAGTCCGGCGAGTTTCTCCCTGAAGATCCTCCTCTCAAGTGCGGGGATGTCGCTCTCAGCGACCCTCACCTTCTGCATCTCACGGGTGCTGAGGCCGTGCCTGTTGATCTGGACAACAAGGGCCCCCCTGGATTCAAGTTCCCTCCTTATCCATGCCGAATCTATGTCTGAGGTCCTGCCTGAGCTGAGCTCACCCCTGATCTTGAACATCACAACCTTTCCCTTAACATCGTGTTCCCCCATTTCCCTACCTATGAGAAGGGATGCGTCCTGGGAGTTCTTACCTGTCACATCACATTCCATGTATTCAAATTCAGCTGGCCTTATTGTCCTGAACTGGGGAGTTTTTGCCTTTTCCCTGAATTCAACAAGGTAGTACCCCCTCTCCTCTCCCCTGGCGTTCTCCTCAAGGTCCCCTGCATATGAACCGAAGAGTGCCCCGGGGTATACTATTGGACCGTAGCCCTCCTCCATGTAGCAGCCCTTCCTGTGGACGTGACCCCCTGCATAGTACTCAAGGCCACGGGGGAAGAGGTTGAGGTCAATGGAATCCATCTCTGCAAAATCAACGGGTTTGAACTGGGTTATGGCGCTGTGGAACAGGAATATCCTGAAGCCGTCCTCGGCCTCAAGGGCCTCCCTGTCAAGGTTCCTGAAGTAGTCAACCTCCAGTGCCCTTGACCTCCCTGATAAACCCGTGATCTTTGCCCCGGTCTTCTCATCCACTGTGAACTCCAGTCCCAGCTTCTTCCCGGGGATGGGGCGCACAACCTTCTCTATAACCCCCGCGGTTTCCAGGATGTCTATCATGGAGGTGTTTGATGGGCTGTAGTCGTGGCTACCATAGTTGACATAGATTGGGACCCCCTCATCCCTGACCCTCCTGAGTTCAAGTGTGGCCCTCTTGACGGTCTCCATGTTGGGTATGTTGGAGTGGAAGAGGTCCCCTGCTATTATCATGAAGTCGACGTCATTCTCCAGTGCATCATTCAATGCCATCCTGAAGGCCTGGAATTCCAGTTCCCGGAGTTCAGGCTGTTTCTGGGCCCCCAGATGGCAGTCTGATAGGTGTGCGAATCTGTACATCAGTTTCACCTCATCCTATGAATTCGATGTCCTCATCATCCTCCTCATAATCAGTGGATTCAATGAACTCCTCAAAGAGTGGTATCTTCACGGGTACCGCGAACTTTGTGAATATGCTGCTCACTATGGCCTCACCCTTATCAAGGCTTGCTATTGCCCTGTTATCATCTGAAAGGTCCTGGGAGGCGCTTCCTATTATCTCAGCCCTCTCCTGAGCCATCTCATTCCCCAGGATTATCTTGGTGTTCATGTTTGCAAGGACCGTCCTGGGGATGAGGCTTACAAGCTGGGTTATGGCGACCAGGCCTATGTTGAATTTACGGCCCTCCCTTGCAATGGTGCTGTAGATGTTGTTTCCCTGCCTCTCAATGACCTCCTTTCCAAGGACACGGGGGGCCTCCTCTATCACTATCCCTATGACGGGTTTTCGCCTGAGCTCCCCGGTGGACTTGTAGTTCTGGTACCTCCTGAAGATCTCACCGGATATCACGCTCCCAACGAGGAGTTCCGCCTCGCCCATGAGCCGGGATGTGTCCACCACGACTATCTTTCCATCCTCGAGGTGTCCTGCTATGTCCTTTATGGTTGACTCACCACCCACATCCCTGAATACTCCTCCACGGGACTTTATCTCACCTGTGTCCTCATCAAGGTAGACTCCAAGGATAACATCGAAGACCCTTCTAAGTACACTGAGTGTCACAGATTTGACATCGGAAAGCTTCTCCCCTTCAACAATTTTGATGATCCATCTCTCTTTGTAGCAGTTGTGGTACTTTGCAATTGCCTGCTCCTGGGCCTGTGTGAAAGGTATTATACCCTCAAAGTGCTCCGGTCTCAGGGCCCTCAGGTTTATTGAGAGGGTGTTCCCGCCGACCGGTGCATCCGGGGAGTAGTATACCACGTTACCTGATGGGTGCTTTCCGAGTCCTGCCTCGTTCCTGCCATAGTACTCGTCGTGGGGGTCCAGCACCAGCATGCCCACACGGTCCATATCTGCCAGGCTCCAGAGCATGACCTTCACCAGGTTACTCTTACCCCTACCCGTGGTTGCAGGTATGAGGATGTGGTGGGTTATGGCGTCCAGTGCGTCTATGTAGACAGGTGTCTCAAGGACCTTTGAGCCGCTCCTCACATTCCCTAGGAATACAGGGTTGCGGGGCTTTTCAAGGAAGGCCAGATCCCCATCCCTTATCCTCCGGACCTCCCTGAAGAAGCCCGGGAGGCGTTTGGGTAGCATTGGCTCCCCATCCCTCACATGGAGTATTGGGCGGGCCTCTGCGATGATGTAGTTCCGTAGTTCCGGTTCAAGGAACTCCACGTCCCCCCTGTAACCCTCAAGGTTGAAGCCTGATGCAAGTTCCCTCATCCCCTGGGGTATCTGGGACCTGTATTTGAGGTCCTTGACCTGGAGTATCGTGTAGCCTTCCCCCTCAGCCACAAGGAGGTCTCCCAGTTCCACTGGTTCATCCGATTTCTGTCTTATGAGTACCGCGGCTGTTTCGCCACCTATTATCTGTCCTGCGATTTCCATCAATCCTCACCTGCATACCTGTTAAGTGTATCGTGGTAATCGAGACTTTCTGTCTCATATTTTATGCCCCTAAGGACTTCACCATCCCTGATCTGTGACAGGACTCTTCTCCTGTAGATTTCAACTTCATCCCCTGAGACACGGGCCCTCATGTCCACGTCCACCAGCCCGTAGGGGTAGCCAGGGAAGCATGCGTCCCCCGCGTTCAGTGCAAGGGCTGATGCCACGTCCAGTGCTTTATATCCCTCATAATCTCCCAGGATGTCCATGCGGAATATCCTCCCTGCCGGGTTCAGCTTAACCGCCGCCAGGATTGTGGGCCTGTCCGTCCTGATGGCTATGGGGTCGTAGCACCATGTCCCCTTCACGTCACCCTCTGATGCGAGCCTTCCGATGGCTGAAAGGAGTGAAATTGAAGTGGTGGTGTAGAGGGTGCAGGTCTTTGAGAGCCCTACCACGTGGATATTCCCTGCCCTATCCCCGAGCTCATTTATGTAATTGTTTTCCTTCTCGAATGACGCCTGCAGTGAGCCATCCCTAACCAGTAAATCCCCTGCATCGAGTTCATCAAGGGCACCAAGTGCCATGCTCCACTCTGCAAATCTCCTGGGAAGGCCCTTGAGGGTTGACTCATCAACGGTGTCGGTGTCTTTCAGTTCAAGGTGCATGTCATCCTCATCCGGGAGGAATTCCAGGTACTCCTCCCTGATGGGGTGTATCTGGAATCTGCATATCTCCTCCTCAGGGTTCATGGTCATGACAGAGAAGAACTCAATCCTCGATGGCATCTCGGGCTGGACCCTCTGGCTCCCCCTGAAGAGGCCCAGGGCAACCCTGTTGAGCTGGACTGAGATGCCCGGCCCCTCCAGTATGGGGCTGTTGCCGCCGTCTATGAAGGCAATGAGCCGTTCATCTCCCCCCTCAATGGGTTTGAAGTTAGCGGTGCTGAATTCATGCGCCATGTATTTCGCTGACCTGAAGTAGGGTCTTCCGATCCCTGACCTCACCCTGTTCTCAAGGGTCTGTGCAATCCTATCAAAAATGTCCAATAAAAAATCCCCCATGTAAATGTTTAATGTTGAATAAGAAATAAATGTTATAAATAATTTGTGGTTTTTAATTGAATGACCGGGTCATCTGACCTTTTCAGGGATATCCCGGGCCGTGCCTACTCCTCTGGCTCAACGATAACGGCTGTACCGTAGGCAAGGATCTCCTGCATTATGTCGGATATGGAGTCTGAGTCGAAACGGACACTTATAACCGCATTGGCCCCGAGTTCACGGGCATGGTCAAGCATCCTCTCAAGGGCCTCCTGCCTTGAGTGCTCCATCATGGTGACGTACTCCTTGATCTCACCACCCACAATGGACCTTAAGCCTGCGCCTATCTGACCCCCGAGTCCCCTGCTCCTCACTGTCAGCCCATAAACGAATCCGAGGGTCTCAACAGCCTTGTATCCCGGGACATAGTTGCTTGTAACGTATACAATGTCGCCGTGCTTTTCCACTGCAGGAGCTTCTCTTCGCTCCTCAAGCCTCGTACCGCACTCGTCACAGAAGTTTGAGTCAGCTCCATACTCCTTCCCGCAGTTTGGACAGAATTTTTCTGCTGATGCCGCTTTTGTGGGGGTTGAAACAGCGCCACCTCTCCTCTCAGCCAGTCTCCTCTTCATCTCCTCACTTGTAACCATAATAACACCATAATTATTTTTATTGCAGACGTATAATAAGGTTACCATGAAGTCCGCCATCCCAGAGGATGGTAGCAGAGGGTTCCTATGGTATATTCCAGACTGGCTTCTCCCATACATCCCCCCTCATCATCATAGCGGTGCTCCTCATCCTCAAACCACACTACCTCTTTCCAACCCATGGCGAAATTGACTTTCACCTTGTGAGGGCAGTTAGATAATGATTGAGTCGCTCAAAGGTCTCATATGGGACTACATTGTCTAGTACCTACCAGGGAGGCCCTCGGCCATCCTCCCCTGCTTCATGTTATACTTGCGGGGCTCTGAACCCTGGGTGATGTCAGGTTTGCCCATTCCATCATGTGCATGCTGCAGATACTCCTCACGTATTTAGAGCATCATGTGGTGTGGGCCTCGGGTTCAGTTGCAGATGAGGTTGCCTGGATGACCGGCAGGAGGGTCTCCAGTGGTCGCTATGGCCCCCACCTGGATTCCATGAGACATTTCAGGATGTGAATGTCTATGAGGAAAATGGAAGGTTTGTTGTAAGGGACCTGAAAAACAGGACCTTGGATGTTATAGATCCCTATGATTCTATGCAAAAACAAAAATCTACAAAAGGGAATCTGACTGATCAAAAAATAATTTGATGGTGGATTTTCC
Source organism: Methanothermobacter sp. KEPCO 2 (assembly GCF_041228365.1). Taxonomy (NCBI): domain Archaea; kingdom Methanobacteriati; phylum Methanobacteriota; class Methanobacteria; order Methanobacteriales; family Methanobacteriaceae; genus Methanothermobacter; species Methanothermobacter sp. KEPCO 2. Next base: position 619,932 of record NZ_CP166185.1, read on the forward strand.
AGGTCCACCAGGATGTCTACCTCCTTATACTCTTCTTTAACTGGATTCCCAGCTGTTCAAATGTTTCAAGGATCTTGCCATACTTCTCCTCATTCATCTCCCCATCACTGGCCACTATCCTTATCTCTGCCACCGCATCCAGTTTGATGAAGTCCTCACTGATGGCCTTCTTGATCTTGATGATATCAAACATGTTGTCGAGGGAGGTGCTGAATTCCAGTTCAATTTCCCTGATAGGTCCTTCTCTATCTGATCCTTCTTCATCCCCTTCCAGGGGCTGCAGTTTCTCATCCGGTGTGAACTCTGGTACTTCCCTGCCGTCGACCCTGAATCTGCCGGCCCTCACACCCTCAGCTATGGTCTCCCTGAGTTTCTCCTCAACCTTTTCAGGTTCACATCCCTTCTCCCTGTACTTCTCTGTATACTCCTCGAGTATTTCACGTGTTGTCCTTTCCTCCCGGGCCAGTTTTTCAAGTTCACTGACATCCACCTCTATGGTGTCAGGGGGGCACCTCTCGCAGAGCTCTGGATTCACTATTATCTCCGGTGGCTTAAGGGATACAGTGCAGTCCTCACCGAGATGGGTGCATTGGGGTTCGCCGTCAAGGACTCCGAGACCAAAGAGTCCCCTCTTCACACCCCTCCTTATTGCTTCAGCCAGTACCTCAGGGGAGGTTATCCTCATGGCGCCGGGTGTGGTGTAGAGGCTCTTCAGTATCCTCTCAGTCTCAATGTAGTCACCCTCAAGGTACCTCCTCTCGATTATCACTGGCTCCATGGATTCAAGGAGCTTGTCCTCCTCCATGAGCTTACTCTTTATCTCATAGTCCACCTTGATGTCTGCACCGTAAGTTGGCATTCCGAGGTCCAGCCTTTCGAGTCCTGAGCGTGATGATGGCACAAGGACTATCCTGTAGAGGTTCCTTATCTTCTCCCGATTCTCCTCTGTGAGTGCCTTTATCTTATCCTTAACCTCCCTCTTCTGTTCATCTGTGAGGGATAGCTGCCGGTCTGACTCCACGGCCATCCATGCAAGTCTTGTCTTTATGTGGTCAACTAGCTGGTGCCTGTGGGCGTCGTCCTCCACCAGGAATATCATGGTGTTCCTGTAGACCCTTGGATTTTCACCCTTGTACTCCAGGAAGGTGCTGCATTCCTCTGCATTCCCGGGTATAACAAGTTTGAGTTTCATGTCATCCGGGACATCGGATGTTGATGAAGGCCAGATGTAGACGCTGAATATCTTCTTACCTGTTATCTCACCCAGGAGTCTCCTCTCCTCCTCCCTGACTTCCTCGTCCTTTATGTTCTCCTTCTTCCTGAGGACTATGGAGTTGAGGTTGGCCTCCCCTGAGAAGTAGTAGAGGTCCACCTGTCTGTGTATGTAGAATAGCCTCTCGATCATGCTGTTGAGGGCCTCGTCTATGATGGACATGGGTATCTCGGGTTCAAGGCAGGCCATCTTTATGTCCCTTATGGTTGCACCGTTCCTTGTCCCGCCCCCTGAGAAGGAGTAGAGGAAGATTGATGTGGCTATCCTTGTGCCTATCCTGTAGGGCTCGTATCCCTTGAGTTTGTCGTCGATTATCCTTGCGCCGGCATCGGGGGATGTTATATCTGAGGCTATTATGCTCTCGAAGTTGCTGCCTGTGAACCTGAGGAACTCCCTCTTGAGGTTACCTGATTCCAGTGGAAAGTCGGATAGCCTTATGACCGGTATGTTGGATGATCTGAGCTGGTTCACCACCATGGCGAGGAGTCTGAGAACCCCCCTTGTCCTCTGGAACTCGGGGAATGAACCCCACCTCTCATAGAGGACGTCTATGACCTCTGGCTGGAAGGGGTAGCTCTTCCTGAACACCTCACGGTACTCTGCCGCATCAATGCCCTCAGGGAGTATCCCCTCAGATTCCGCCTTTTCAATGAAGGCCTCTATCACCTCACCGGCGGCTGATTCATCTATCCTCCTAAACAGCCTCGTCCTTATGACCGAGTAGATCTCATCGTCCTCCACCGGTGTGAAGATCTTCTCGGTCCTCCCCAGGATCTTTGTGAGCTGGTGGAACATCTTCTCGGCCGCTTCATCGTAGTGTTCAAGGGAACTTGATGGGAGTGTCACCACCAGTGCAACCCTTTCAAGGGCTGATGCCGCCTGGCTGAGTTCCTGCATGAATGCCAGTAACTGGCCGGCAAGTGTGGACTCCCCTACAGTTACTCCACTTGCCTTCACGGTGTACTGCAGGAGTTCATCGATGAGTATGAGGACGGGCTGGTTTTCCTCCAGGAGCCTCTTTATCTTATCCATACCCGGGGCGGTCATCCCTGAGAGTTCCCTCACCTCCCCACGGAGCTGTCTCTCCATTTCAGCCCAGAGTGTGGTTTCGCCTGCGTCCAGGGCGTCACCTGCCAGTACAACCGTCCTGGCACCTATCTCCCCTGCCCTGTGGTAGAGGGATATGAGGGTGTGGGTTTTACCCCCACCGAAGGGTGTCTGGAGCTGTATCACGGGGTCGCCGCCCTTACCCTCGAGTCTGTCACCAACGATATCCATTATGTTCCTGAGTCCACGGGTCATGTAGGTTTTCCTGAAGAAGACCTCAGGGTCCCCGTACTCGGCCGGCGCATCCCCCATGTGGACGCTCCACAGGTTGGCTGCAAACACGTCCAGGGGAATTCTTTCCCTCATTATATCCTCATGGGGTTCAGCAATACTCACAAATGGTTTCATTTCAACATCCTCCTTTTATCAGTAATCCTGAGTTTTTCATGTATTAATAATCCCTGAGTGTTTTCTGGCTGGTTTTTTCTTTGAGGGTTTTTATCATGGTGTCTCTGTTCACAATCAGGCCTTCGAGCCACTGTTTTTCCTTGCAGTCTGGCAGGAATTCTATTATGGCCTGGGCTACCCGGTAGAATTTTTCATCGGTTCCGTAGCCGGTTTCAAGGAGCAAGTCCTGGAGTTCTTCTCTCCTGCCCTGGCTCCAGAGTCTGGCTGCGAGGTGGAGTGCGTCTATGAGTTCTGTGGTGTCATGGTCCTCACCCCTCTTGTCGGGGCCGAGGACTGTGACCTTACCCCTCTGTATCCTTATGAATCCGGATCTGGTGTTCTGGAGGTCTATGCCGAGGCTGCCGGCGAGTTTCCTGGCCTCGTCGAAGTCCACGCTGGAGTTCCCGAAGTTCCACCGGTAGAAGAGGTAGAACCTTGTGAGGGATGAGAGGCCCTCGGCGAATCCATTATCCAGTATCCTCCTTATGGCGAAATCCGCTGCAACCGCGCGTATATCATCCAGTAACCGGGAACCCCGGACCACCTCGCCATTGTACTTGAGAATCTCACTGTACTTCCCTATAACCTCCAGGCCAGCCCCTATGGCCGCGATGAAAAAGTCCGGGCCACTTATACCCTCACCCCACAGGTAATCCAGCTTCTCCCCCAGAACCTCCTTCAACTCACCCAGAACCTCCTCATAATAACCAGTGCTCTTCTCAAAATCAGGCTTACGGGCCACAATATAAATAGAAGAGGCAAGGGCCGCTGAAGATTGAGCCCTAAGTCTATGTTTCTGTTCAGTGAATATGGGCCACGACGCGGTCACCACCAGACCAGAATCCAGGAGGGAGTTTATAACGGTTTCCCAGCCATGGGTGGTCTTATGGGCATAGACGATATTGGCTATGCCGCCGGGCCTCAGGACACGGTGTATCTCCCTGAAAGATTTTTTCAGGTTTTCCTCAAAGAATGCTCTGTCCTTATAGGCATATCTTTTTTTATCCCAGGACTTCATTTCACATATCTCTTGTTTTTTAGGAGTTAAAGGACTTAAAAATAAATCAGGATAAAAATCACCTAATGCCCTCTTCAACCATACATAAAAGAAATCCGAAAGATCAGCATAAGGTACATTATTATAATATGGTGGGTCAGTGAAAACAGCATCAAAATATTCATCATCAAAAGGAAGAGAAACCGCAGAACCCTGAACAACCTCAGGGATGGGTTTAAACCAATCAAGCCTTGGGATACGGGAACAATTTTCAATCACACGCCCAATAGCACCAGTCGAAAAAAGTTTGCCATAAAAGGGGTTGCGTTCAGCGTGATCCCATATCATTGGTAATGCTTGTCTTGAAAATGTTCCTTCCCCTCTTTCCTGTTCAGGGCGCCATCTTGATAACCTTGAATTCCAGTCTGATAGTTTTCCCAGTAAAAAAGCGAGATAAGTTACCACGGCCTTTGCGTAGTCTTCCGGGTATCCTTCCCCCAGCATCTTCTGGTGGGCCTGGCGGATTTTCTCGGTGAAGGTGATGAGGGCAAGTTTCTGCCGGGCATTGAAAAGATCACCCCAGGTGTCAAGGCCATAAATGGGGACATTAAAAGTTCCGCTCATCAAAGGGATTTCCTCATCTGGGACCGGGTCTATTCCCCACTGGTCCATGAGTTCATCTCTTTTCTTTTCCAGGTATTCCTGGGCTTCCATGTAGGCTTGCAGATCCTTTTCTGTTGCGAGGCGGTAGGTTTTACCCCTCCGCTGGGGGTGTGTGAGTGCCACGACGATGAGCCTCTCACCGGCCTCACCCTCCTGGAACAGTCGTCTGGTGTCATTGGCGGGTATGGTTGAACCGCAGACCGGACAGGTTACGATGGCCCTTGAGATGGTCCCCCTGGAGGGGTCAAAGTCAGGGTCCTCCACGATCTCAAATTCCACCCCCTCACCTGTGACCAGCGGTTGGAGGGCTATTTTCCTGTTCTTTTTCCTGGCGAGCCAGTACTGTCTCATGAGTGGTATCTCTGCCCCGCAGTCAGGGTTCTGGCAGGGGAGTGTCCTGGCCCAGATGTAGGCCGCGGGGATTGAGCCATCATCATCCTCCGGGTAGAAACGTGAAAGCTCCTCCCTGGCCTCCCTGAGGACCCATTCACCCCACCTCTTAACATCCCTCAGCAGTCGGGGTTCACTGTCAGACCAGGAATCACTGGACCCGTACCTCTGGGGGTACTCCAGTGTGCACTTCTGGATGAGGACAGCCACCGGGTTGAGATCCATACTGTAGGTTTCACACCCCAGACGGAGGGCCTCAAGGGGTATGCTGCCACCCCCACCAAAGGGATCCAGTACACGGGGCGGCCGACCATTATACTCCCTTATATCCCTCCGGGCCCTCTCAATCATCCCCTGATTCAAACTGTTCTCCCACTCACTCAACTCCTCAATGAACCTCTTAACCCGGACCTCCTCCAGTCCATCACTGGCAGTGGGGATCAGGCTGGCGTAGATGGTGGCCCGGCTGCTTGCAAGGGGCCGGCGGGCCCACCAGATATGAAGCGTGGAAATATGACCATGCCTTATATTCTTCTCACGGGCAGAATTCTCACTCACCCTCCCAACAGGAAAAGTCCTCTCAATAAACCTCTCATCCATAAAATAATCCTCCATTATCTCCTCACAGTGGTGATACGAAAAACTACTCCTCAATTCTCCTTATCTGTTCACCAGGTACAATGTACCTGACTTCCTCTCTCCTCACAGGGTCAAGTTTAGCATAGGGGTCCTGTATGGTGATGAGTTCAGGGTCCTCACTGGCACTGTAGACCACGTAGAGCCAGTAGTTCTCCCTGAACCTCCTGGCCTTGAGCCACTCATTCTGTGTCAGTTCAATGTTATCGCTTCCACTCCTGGCCTTGACCTCAATGTACCTAACCTCTGACTCTGAGGTTGACCTCACATCGAATCCAAGGTTCTCACCTGATACGTCCTCGGGTATCCTTCCATTTCTTCTCTCATATTCCATGGTAACCTTCATGCCTATCATCTCTATGTCCTCCCTGCCAGGGATCTCAGGGGCATCCACGTGTATCATTCCAAGGAGTTCGGGGGGTGAGGCTGTGAGGGTCTCCTCCATCTCCATCTCCCTTTCGAGTTCCCTCTTTCTGTGCCTGTACTCCTCCAGTCTTTCCTCCTCGTTTCTTATGGCCAGGGCCATGTCCTCCCCCTCCTCCAGGCGCCTGTAGTATTCGATGAGTTTTGCCTGGGAGGTGTCTATGAGGTACTGTATGGACCTCAGGCCGTACTTCCTCTTTATACCTGTTTTCTTCTTCCTCTCGGCCCTCAGTTTATCCATGTACCTCATCACGGCCCTGGTTGCGGCTGCAGTGGCCCGATCCTCGCTGACATCATCCTCCACCGGGTGGCTGTCTGGTACCAGGTCCCAGAGGATCATTGGGCTCACCTCCACAACCTCCTCTCCGGTGTCGTGGAGGGCGAAGACCCTTTCACCTGCGGTTTCGTTCCTTCCATCTGTGACCCTTCCCCGGTAGAACCATATGGTTCCCCGGTACCTCCCTGATGGGTCCCTGAAGGTTGAGCCCTGGAGGAGCGCGTCTCCAAACCTCTTACCGGTGTACCTTATGGTGGCCTCCAGGAGGGGGTGGCCGAAGGATATGAACTCGTGTTCATCTGTCCCCGGGTTGAAGGTGAGGTTCCTGTATTCCCTCCTCAGTGCACCGTACCTCCTCCTGAGTTCATCGTTCCAGGTGCGGAGAAGTTCCCGGGGTGTTCTGAGGGTGTAGAGGCCCTTCCTTTCGGTGTACTTCCAGCCCATCCTTCTGAATACCGTTCTGAAGAATTCCTCAACGTACTCCGGTGCGAGTTTCCGCTCCTTTATTATGCGCTGTATGTCCTTCATGCGGGTGTAGTCAACCTCAACTGCAAGCTGCTCATCCATTATCCTCTCAAGGATATCCTCTGATGGTTTGAGGAGTTCATCTATCTCCTCGTCCCTAAGTTCACCCCTGAGGGTCTTCTCTATTATGCCTGAAATGTCACGTTCGGTGTATATCTCACCGATTACATCGTAGACCTTATCTGAGCCTATGTCCTGGCGGATGCTTTCAAGTTTCTCAAGGAGCCTCCTCATCACGAGGCCCTCGCGGGTGTTTCCTGCCACCAGGTTGTATATGTGGACGTCCCTCCTCTGCTTGTACCTGTGTATCCTCCCCATCCTCTGCTCCAGGCGGTTGGGGTTCCAGGGGATGTCATAGTTGACCATTATATGGCAGAACTGGAGATTTATACCCTCACCCGCGGCCTCGGTTGCAACCATGACCTGCCGGTTCCTCCGGAAGTCATCCTCGGCTGCTATGCGCTCATCCATGCTCATCTCACCGTGGATGGTGCACACACTGTACCCCCAGGATTCTATCCTCTCAAGGAGGTAGTCGACGGTGTCCTTTGATTCACTGAAGATGAGTATCTTCTCATCGCCTATCTCCTCCAGGATCCTCTGAAGCTCCCTGAGCTTGGTCTCGGTCCCTGATTTCAGGAGCCTTTCTGCATCCTCTATCAGTCCCTCCAGGGTCCTCACCTCTGCTTTGAGTTCAGGGAGGGAGTCTGCCAGTGTGCTTCCCTCCAGGGTCCTTTCGATCTCCCAGATCTTCCTCTCCTCCAGGTCGCTGTAGTCGCCGGGGACATCTATCCTGGAGACGGATTCAAGGTCCTCCATGAGCTGGAGGCACCTTTCCCTCTTCCTCCTGAGGGACATCATAACCGCGTATATGCTTGATGCCATCCTCCTCTGGAGAAGCATCATTGCAAAGGCATGTGCCCTCCTGTCGGTTGAGATGGCCCGGTTGTACTGCTCTGTTATGTAGCGTGAGATCTCATTGTAGAGCTCCATCTCCCTGTCGCTGAGGTTGAAGCTGTGGGTGTGGGTGTACCTCCTGGGGAATATGGGCTTCCCATCAAAGTCCCTGAGCTCCTCCTTCACCCTCCTTATGAAGAGGGGGTTGTCCCTGTTCCTCCTTGACTCCTGTATGAGTTCAGGGTTGGCGAAGAATCCGGGTCTGAGGAGGTCCAGGAGCAGCCTGAAGGCATCGGGGTCCCCGCTGTGTGGGGTTGCCGTCAGAAGCAGCATGTGGTCTGATGTCCTGGAGAGTATCTGCCCGAGTCTGTACCTCCTTGTTGCATCTGTCCTGTTCTCTGATCTGACCCTTGCACTCATCTTGTGGGCCTCGTCAACCACCACAAGGTCCCACCTTGTTGATGATAGTGATGCCATCACGTCATCCTGCTTTGCAAAGTCGATGGAGGTTATGTAGCTGTTCTCAACCATCCATGGGTTTTCGCCCTGCCTTGACCTAAGGTATGATCGGTCCACGACAGTGAAGTGCTCCTGGAATTTCTCCCTCATTTCACGCTGCCACTGGGCCTTGAGGTGGCCCGGTGTTACTATGAGGACCCTCCTGGTGGCCCCCCGGAGTTTCAGTTCCTTTATGATCATCCCGGCCATTATGGTTTTGCCTGCGCCGGGGTCGTCGGCTATCATGAACCTCATGCGGGGCATCCTGAGGGCGTAACTGTATACGGCCTCAAGCTGGAAGGGGAGGGGGTCTATGCGGGAGGTGTTCATTGCAAGGTAGCCGTCAAAGAGTGAGGCGTTTCTGAGGCGGTATGCCTCTATGCCCATGAAGAATTCGTGGGGCTCGGCCCTGAAGTCCGCTGTTCTCACGGATTCAACCCTTTCAAGGTCATCCATGGTCAGTATGGTGGCTACAGGGGACCCGGTACTGGTTGTAACCCCGTAGATTATTATGCTTTCTCCCTCATCCACTGCCTTCAGCACCCTGACCGGTTCCGGCCAGAAAGGGCCCCTTATTACAGATCCCTCCTCTATCAGACTACCACCCCTGTAAATGTAATATCTTAATACCTTAAGCTCAAGGTTAGAGTGTCCAATTTTTTCATTTATTCCCTGCATCTATAAATGTTTCCATCCGGTTTTTGGGAACAAGATATTAAGGTGGAACCACTCTAATTTAAATCCATGAAACCCCGGCTGCGGAGGGAGCTGACCCTCTTTGACACGGTTAACCTTGTAATCGGGACCATAGTGGGGGCCGACATCTACATCGTGGCTGCCTATGGTGCGGGTAGCCTTGGCCCGGCCTCCATACTGGCCTGGTTCCTGGCCGGCCTCATGGCCCTGGTTATTGCACTTGTATTCTCTGAGGCCTCCAGGATACTCCCTGTGACCGGGGGACCCTACGCCTATGCAGGTGAGACCCTTGGACGTTTCGCGGGTTTCATAACCGGATGGTCCCTCTGGGTTTCCTCGTGGATAGCCATAGCGGTGTTCCCCATCGCCTTCGTCTACTACCTTGAATACTTCATCCCCCTGAATGCCATCTGGGAGGCCGTCATCAAGGTCCTCTTCATAGTCTCACTCACCCTCATAAACATTGCCGGTGTTGGGAGGGCCGGTAAGGTGAACGATGTCCTGACGGTCCTCAAGGTGGCGCCGGTACTCATCTTTGCAATCCTGGGGGCGGTGTACCTCGCCCTCAACCCATCAACCCCTGCAGGTAATTACACCCCCCTGGCACCCATGGGCCTGGGGGCCCTTGGCGGTGTCACCGTCCTTGTGTTCTGGGCCTACGTTGGATTTGAACTTGTAACGGTCCCTGCAGATGAGGTTAAGGATCCTGAGAGGAACATACCCCTGGCCATAACCCTGGGGATGGTCTTTGTGATGCTATTCTATCTCCTCACCAATGCTGTTATCCTTGGGCTTGTGCCCTGGAGTGTCCTTGCGGCCTCAAACGCGCCCCTCACGGTTGCCGGGTACAGCCTTATGGGTGGAATTGGGGCCCTGATACTCACTGCAGGTGCCGTGTTCTCAATTGCCGGTTCAGAGGAGGCCGGGATGCTCTCAACCGCAAGGCTGCTCTTTGCCATGTCCAGGGATGGTTTCCTTCCGCGTGCCCTCTCCAGGGTGCACGGGAGGTTCGGCACACCCCACGTCAGCATCCTGGTCCAGAACCTCACGGCCCTTGCAGCCGCACTCACCGGTACGGCGGCTGGACTCATTGAACTGTCAGTTTTAACCCTTCTGCTCCCCTACGCGGCAACCTGCGTTTCACTGGGGATACTTCGAAGGAGAGATGGCGCTAGGGTTCCTGTGAAGAGTGTCCTGGGTGTCCTTATCTGTATTTACCTCCTCCTGAATACAACACCGGGGACCATCATCGCCGGCTTACTCCTGATCATGGGGGGTGTGCCCCTCTACCTGATCTTCAGAAAAAAGAATCTGAAGTAGCTGTGGGTTCAGTACCCACTAAATGATGTGTGGAAGTCAGGCTATCCTTGCGTGTGAGTTTGTTTTTGATGATGTTCAGTACCACTAAATGATGTGTGGAAGGAGTAGCAGGATAAAAACGTAGGTTAACAGTACACAGATCATTATTGTGGAGTGTCTCAGGGCACGTGGATGTCCACCATTTACACGCAGGTAGCATGGCCCAAGAACAAAAAGGATGGAACTCAAAAACCCATCAATGTGTTCCAGGGTCCAGTCGAAAAGTAAATGCGGGTCTCTGGTTTTCCATGTCATGGTGAGGGTGTACATGACCCTGCTACTCTCCTGTGCCAGGTATGGCAGGATAAGCGCCATGAGAAGAATCAGCGGCCCAAAGAGGATGGGAAGGGATACTGCTGCCAGGATACGATCCCCTGAATCCTCAGGGTTTATCAGTTGCCGGATTGATAAATACAGAAATGCGAATGGGGTGAAAATCAGGGCCCCCAGGACCATTGGCAGTTCACTCCGTGGCCTTTCCTTCAGTAATATGTATATGGCTGCAGCCGTAAGGGCTCCCATTACCAAGGTGCCCGCGAACTCAGCTCTGAAAATTATCAGTACGAACTGGGCGAGGGTGATTGCCGTGAAGGCGTATGAGATGACTGTGAGTGCCCTGAAGGGGTATGGGTAGATGGACTCAGGGAGGTCCTCCTCGATGGGGACACCGTTAGCTGTATCAAGTGCTATTTTAAGGCATTTCTCAGAGGCCCACTGGTTCCCGAGTGCCTCAAAAGCCTCTGCCTTACCGATCCATACCGGGGCATTCCCTGCATCCAGCCTGATGGCCCTATCAAAGCATTCCAGTGCCTCCCGGTATCTCCCATGTTTATTCAGGGAGAACCCCCTGTAGACCCATGACTGGGCGTGGAGTGGATCAATGGCTGTGGCCTTTTCAAATGACTTCAGTGCCCCTTCATCTTCGCCCCACTGGTGAAGTATCAGACCCCTTCCATACCATAGGGTGGCGTTACCGGGGTTCTCATTGATGGATGATTCATAGAGTTCAAGGGCCCTCCGGTAACATGCGTCTCTCTCCTCATCCTCCCCGAGGATACTGTGGATGTAGCCCATCTTATGCCAGACCCGTGGATGGGGACTTATTTCCGTCAGTCTCTCAAGGGCCTTCAGGGCATCCCTGTATCTTCCCATCTTCTGGTTTATGTTACTCAGGAGCATCCATGCCGCCAGGTTTTCAGGGTCAGCCTCTGTAACCCTCCTGGCAATGTGGAGGGCCCTCTCAGGGGCACCCCACCCCACCAGAAATTCGGCAACTGCAAGCATGACCCTCTTCATAATACATATTCAAATATTAATAATATATAAATGGTGGCTTAAGGATTCCCTGTCCCCCTCCCTGGAATAAACTCCGCAATGCTCTGATACTATTATTCTGAACCTTCACCCTCCCCCCTGTGGACAGTCTTGGCCCAGCGCCTCTCGCGCCTCCGTAGCATGTGAACTGTCGCAGCCACAAAGAGCGGGATTAGGTATAGGCAGTAGGCCCAGTACTCAATGGATAACAGGATGGTACGGGGTATGCTGTAGCCGTCCATCCTTATACCGCTCATTGTGAGGGGGAAGAACGCCACGGTTGATATGAGGCCTATTATGAACGGGGCCTCCATCTTGAATCCGAAACCAGCAAGGTTCAGAATGAATACAATGTACCCCAGCATGACGAACCCTATGAAGATCATGGAGAAGAGGTAGAATATTGCGTCAAGCTTCCTGTGGAGTGCTATGGGGGCATCAATCATCGGGGCAAGGTATACGAAGAGTGTCTCCAGGTTACCTGTGAGCCAGCGGGTCCTCTGCCTGAAGAAGGCCGGCCACTCACTCACGGCCTCCTGAAAGACCTCCGCCTCCGGGGAATACCTGACATGGTAGCCCCTGAGCATCAGCTTGACGCTGAGGTTCAGGTCCTCTGTAACCGCGTAGCCATCCCAGCCCCCAATCTCCTCAACAACCCTCCTCTTAACCAGCTGACCGTTGCCCCCCAGGAAGGCCGGGACATCCATGTTCATCCTTGACCTCATGATTACGTTGCCGAATATGGCGAACTCAAGGTCCTGCATCCTGGTGAGGAGGTTCTCATCTGCATTGTACATCCTCACCCTGGACTGGGCGCCGGCCACATCATCACCATCAAGGTAGGGGACTATATTCCTCAGGAAGTCCGGTTCAACCCTGGCATCGGCATCAAAGACCGCTATGATGTCACCATCGGCCAGTGCCACACCATCATTGAGGGCGTACCCCTTACCGTTGAAGGCGAAGGGGGCCCTCCTTGTCACAACCTTCAGGTGCCTGTACCTCTTCACCAGTTCCTCGAGGATCTCACCGGTACGGTCCGTTGACCCGTCGTTCACAACTATGATCTCATAGTTCCTCCTCCCGTTTACATGGTAGTCCAGGGATGAGAGGGTCTCAACGCACCTCTCAATGGTGTTCTCCTCGTTGTTGGCGGGGACTATAATGCTCACCATGGGCATTGAATCTGAAACAGGCCTTTCGGGTTTCCTGTAACTGAATGAAAGATGCAGGAGACTGTAGACCACCGGTATGAAGAGTGTGTACATGAGCCAGGTCATGCTCCGTGTTATGAAGCCGTAGGCTGCAAGGCCGAGTATCAGCGATGATACAAAGAAGACGCCGGTCTTCTCTATCTTCATCTCCTCTGCCTTGGTGACGATGACCTCGTGCATCCTCCTTGAGTAGTCCTCCATGTCCCTGATGTTCTGTAGTACCACCTCGATCTCGGCCCTCAGCTGCTCGGTGCTGAAGGGCTTGAGTAGGTAACCGTAGGGTTCCGTCTCCAGTATCCTGGCGAGGGTCGAGTCATCTGAGTAGGCTGTCAGGTATATTACAGGGATCCCGTGTTCACCCTGTATCACCTCGGCGGCCTCTATACCATCCATCTCACCACGGAGGTAGACGTCCATGATGACAACGTCGGGCTGGAGTTCCGCGGCCGCTGATACAGCGCCCTCACCTGTATCCTCAACCCCCACTACCCTGAACCCTGCATCCTCCAGTTTATGGGAGAGGTCGGCTGCGACGATCGCCTCATCCTCCACCACAAGGACACCGGGGACTGCCCCTGTCTTCCTCTCCTTCGGAACCTTCAGTAGGTCCCTTATATCAGCCCGGTACCGTTTGAGTGCTGTTTCAACCGTCACCTTGAGTGTCCGGTCATCGTAGGGTTTGAGGAGGTAACCGTAGGCTCCGGCCCTCCTGGCCCTCCCTATGGTCTCGGGGTCAGAGTAGGCTGTGAGGAACACCACCGGGACCCTGAGTTCCTTCACCCTCCGGGCCACATCCACACCATCCATCTCACCCCTCAGGACTATGTCCATGAGCACAAGGTCCGGCCTCTTCTCTGCTATCAGCCTGAGGGCCTCTTTACCTGTGGCTGCAACCCCAACGACCCTGTAGCCCATATCCTCCAGTCTCATCTGGAGGTCCGATGCTATGAGTGCCTCGTCCTCCACTATCAGAATTGACGTCATGTCCTCACCTTCAGTTACCAAGCCACCTTCTGAGTTTCCTGATGCCCATGGTGTTTATCACATCGTCTGGCTCTGCCCAGCCGCGCCTTGCGGTTATAACACCCCACCTGATGTTCTCAAGGGCACCCCTTGAGTGGGCGTCACTGTTTATTGCGATCCTGCAGCCCGCATCAACCGCCATCCTGACATGGGTGTCCCTGAGGTCCAGGCGGAGGGGGTTGGAGTTCACCTCCAGGGCGACTCCCAGTTCAGAGGCGCGTTCAACCACCCTCTCCATGTCAACCAGGGGGTCAGGTGACCCGAGTATGCGCCCGGTGGGGTGACCTATTATATCCACAGGGTCATGCTCCATTGCCCTGAGTAGTCTCTCTGTGATGTTCCCGGAGTCATGGATGCTTGCAACAACCAGGTCAAAGTCCTGCAGGATTTTATCAGGGACCTCTAGGCTCCCATCATAGAGTATGTTGACCTCGACACCTGCAAGGACCTCCACCTCCTCTATACGCTCGGCGGCCCTCAGGTATGCATCCACATCGTCGATGTACCTTGCATGGTCGGTGAAGGCAATGTACTCCCTCCCAAGGATGGATGCGTACTCTGCCATGTACTCCATTGCATCGATGCCGTCACTGAACAGGCTGTGCATGTGGAGGTCCCCCCTGATATCTGACAGATTTACAGGGTCCGGGAGTTTTCCCTCCGCTGCAGCGGCCACCTCGCCACGGTTCTCCCTGAGTTCAGGTTCAATGTATGTGAGGCCAAGGGCCTCCAGAACCTCGGCCTCTGTCCTCCCGGCGACCCTCTCATCCCCCCTGAAGAGGCCGTATTCACTGAGCTTCATCGAGGAGGAAATGGCTATCCTACGTAGCTCCACGTTGAACTCCCATGAGCCTGTGAAGTATAGGAGTGCCGCGCCAAAGACCTCGTCGTCGAAGACCCTGAGGTCACAGTCAAGGCCCTCCCTGAGGCGCACGGTTGACTTCTTGGGGCCCTTAACCACTACCTCCTCCACCAGGTCCATGGAGGTGAAGTGGTCCATGACCCTATGGGGGTCGGTGGCTGTCACCAGTATGTCGATGTCCCCGACGGTCTCCCGGCCCCTCCTTATGGATCCTGCCACCTCAACCCTCCTGACACCCTCAAGTTCAAGGAGCTCTGATTTTATCATGGATGCCAGGGGTACCACGTAGGCGAGGGGTCTTCTGGAGATCCTTGACCTTGCAAGTTCAATGTTACGGAGTATCATTGCCTCCTTCTTCTCACCCATCCCCCTGAGTCTCCTTATACGGTGCCTCCTTGCCTGTTCTTCTAGGTCGTCCAGTGTCTTTATCCCCAGTTCCTCGTAGAGGAGTTTAACCGTCTTTGGACCCACACCCTCCACCGAGAGCAGGGAGTCAAGGTCCACCGGGTATTCCCCTGCAAGTCTCTCAAGGAGTGAGAGTGAACCTGTTGATAGTATCTCCTCTATCTTTGCTGCGATGTTCTCCCCTATACCGGGGAGTTCCCTGAGTCTTCCCTGGGCTGCCACATCCTCTATGTCCTCCCCGAGAAATTCAACCGTCCTCGCAGCCCTCCTGTAGGCCTTTGTCCTGAATTCATCGCCCCTGAGTTCCATGTAGTCAGCAACACGGTTCAGAATATGGGCCACCAGATGGTTCTTCATAAGGGCATATATATTGTGCATATTAGTTAACCGTTTTTGCTTTCAGGCAAATGGCAAGGCCCTCAATACAGCCGTATTCTCGTTGGGTGAATAGATGGTTTAAATGCAGATTAAGATGCAGAATCTGAGTTGTGGTGAAGAGATTCATCTAGTTTGAAGAAACCACCCTGGGAAATTAAAAAAAGCATTTTATGAATTGATGATTGGACCATTTAAGTAGAAGACCTCTGATCCATCGAAATATCAGTAAAATCAAATGAAAGGCCAAAATTTAGAGTTCCTGGATTACTGGGAAAAGAACATCAAAAAACTGAATTTTAGATGCCAGCTATACTCTGGATCAGTTAAAAGATAAAATATGACTAGAGGGACCCCATACCCTCAACGATCTCACGGATCTTATCCTCAACGTTTGAGCTGTTCTCAACCACAGTACCCGTGACTATGATATCTGCACCTGCACCTGCAACCCTTGCGGCATCTGCACCGGTCCTTATACCGCCGCCCACTATGAGTATCTGGTCTGTGCACCTCTTAACAAGGGATATCATCTCCTCAGGCACATGCTGTGGGGCACCTGAACCCGCCTCAAGGTAGAAGAGCCTCATACCAAGGAACTCTGCGGCCATGGCATATGCTGCCGCAATGTCCGGCTTGTTTCTGGGAACAGGCTTTGTATCTCCAACCCAGCCCACCGTACCCCCTGGTTCAACCACAAGGTAACCCATTGGGAGGGCCTCTATCCCCATCTTCTTAACGGCTGGCGCACCCAGGGCCTGGGCACCTATGATCCAGTAGGGGTTGTTTGAGTTGAGGAGACTCATGAAGAATATCGCATCTGCGTGGCGGCTGACACCTGTGGTGTTCCCAGGGAAAAGTATTATCGGGACATCTATGTTCTTTCTCAGAGCTCCTGCGGTGGCATCAAGTTCACTGGAATCGGTGGTTGACCCCCCGAGCATTATACCATCGGTACCGCCCCTTATGGCAGCCTCTGCGATTTCAACGGCCTCCTCAGGGGTCTGCTCCTCAGGGTCGATGAGGGTAAGGTGTATCTTCCTCTCCCCAAGAATATCATGGAAATAATCTTCAACCTTCATTTTGAACACTCAGAAAAGTAATAAATGGGGGAGTGGGGCTGTTTAGCCCCTTGGTTCCTTTGCCTTGTACCTTAATCCCTTGTAACCGCACTTCCTGCATGTCTTTGCAGTTGGTGGGTTCCTGGCGTTACATTTAAGGCAGATCTTGATATTGAATAGTCTGTTTTCTGCTTCCTCAAATCTTGCCATAATTAGCCTCCTATGTATTTGTTCTGAATCTCAACAACCTCACGGCTATCCCTAGCCCGGGAGTAAGCTTCAAGAAGTTCACGGTTGAGGTCCAGGAAGTGTGGACCCCACTTGAAGTAGGACATGATGTCAGACGCTATATCTTTCAGTCCAACTATATAAAGGGTTGCCGCCACAGCCTCCGCAGTTGATAGTATGCAGGGCTTTCCATAGTTGGTGGGGTTTGCGGCCACCAGGAACGGCAGCGACCTGTGGTTCCCTGCGGTCTGGAATATGACCGATGACTTTCTGACCTTTTTCCATGAGCAGTCCAGGGCTGCGATGCCCCTCCTCATGACCATGTCACGGTCCTCGGGTGAGACTGCCTTCTCAGAAAAAGGGTTGAGGACAAGTGCACCTCTGGGTATCTGGTTGAGACTATTTACTATTTTAAATTTTCCCTTCCTCCCCAGTTTGAGGCTGGTGCACTTCTTCCTGTCACACTCCTCTGCATGGTATACCACGATTCTCATCAGGGTGATATTGGAATGTCCATGTATAAATAATTTGGATGGATAGGGGATCCTAAGTGGTCTGTCCTAGAACATCTCCCTCTCATGCTCCAGATGGTGTTCCGAAGTAACCTCTGCTAGAACATCTCCCTCTCATGCTCCAGATGGTGTTCCGAAGTAACCTCTGCTAGAACATCTCCCTCTCATGCTCCAGATGGTGTTCCGAAGTAACCTCTGCTAGAACATCTCCCTCTCATGCTCCAGATGGTGTTCCGAAGTAACCTCTGCTAGAACATCTCCCTCTCATGCTCCATTATCCTTGGAACAGCTATGGATGGGTCCTCAAGGTCATGGAGGTCATAGTAACTGCCACCTGAGGCCAGGGCTATCTCCATGTTGAGGTCCCTTCCACCCCTTGAGCCCTGCTCAAAGTTTATGACAGCGGAGGGTATATCCTCCTCCCTGAGCCTGGCTGCTGCTTCAACCGCCTCCCTCTTGGGGTTCCTCTCAACCCCCACGTTTGGCATACCGTCGCTGAGGATAACCATGAACGGGACGTACTCGCTGTGTCTCTTCTCCTCCCTGAGTATCTCAAGGCCCCTCTTTATGCCCTGTGCCATTGGTGTTGTACCACCAACCCTTATGCTGTCAACCGTATCCCTGAATGATGATGCCCGGGCTGTTGAGGGTATTATAACCTTCGCGTCCCTTCCACGGAAACCCACAACACTTATCCTGTCCTTATGCCTCTGGGCGTCCTCTATGAACCTCTCTATGAGGCCCTTGACCCTGGCGGCCTTCTTCTCAGAGAACATGGACCCGCTTATATCCACCACCAGGACGATTGATGCCCTTGCACCGTGTTTGCGTATCTTCTCCCTTATATCGCCGGGTTCTATTTTAAGTTCCCCCCTTGAGGCGGCGGCCCTCAGTGTGGCGTCAACAGCAACGTCACCTGAGCCCCTGGGGAACCTGCTCTTCACGTACCTGCCCTTGGTGGTCTTTGACTCAACCCTTGAACCGTAGAGGCGCTCCTTCTTCTTACCCCTGATCCTGAGGAGCCTCTTTATATCAACGTCCATGTCCTGGGTTTCAGGTTCCCTGCCCTCCACGTCAGCGGCAAGGGCCCCCAGGGATGATGCCGAAGGTGAAGCACCTGAATCTCCACTGCTACCTTCCCCCGGTGAACCCTCTGCAGGGGTTTCATCCTCTTCACCCTCACCTGGGCCACTGCCTGAGTCACCACTTTCTGATTCAGACTCCTCCGACTCCCTTTCACGCTCCATCTCCTCACGGGCCCTCTGCATCTCCCTTCTCGTGTTTTCACGGTTATAGGTCCTTCCAGGTATTCTCTCCCCCAGAACCAGTATTATTGCATCCTCGACGTCCTCCTCACGGACCCTCCTCCTGCCGTTGAAGGCCGCTATGGCCTTTGAGGTCCTCACGATTGCAATATCGGACCTGTGCCCATCGACCCCTGCATCGACACAGACCCTTGCTATCAGCTCAAGGAGGTCGTCGTCAATGGTGACCGCTGGAAGGAGCTTCCTGGCCTCCATTATCCTCTCCCTGAGTTCCCGCTGACTTTCAGCGAACCTCTCAACGAATCCCTCAGGGTCATCCTCGAATTCATCCCTCCGCTTCATTATGAGGATTCTCTGCCTGATGTCGGTGACCGTGCCAACATTTATGTGTATACCTATCCTGTCTGAGAGCTGGGGCCGGAGTTCGCCCTCAGCGGGGTTCATGGTCCCAACCAGGATGAACCTTGATGGGTGCTGAAGGGATATTCCCTCCCTCTCAACTGTGTTCACACCGTAGGCAGCCGCATCAAGCAGGACATCCACCAGGTGGTCGTCCAGTAGGTTTATCTCGTCAACGTAGAGTATGTTCCTGTTGGCCTCTGCAAGTATACCCGGCTCAAGGGCCTTTATACCCTCTGTGAGAGCCTTCCCTATGTCAAGGGAACCCACCACTCGATCCTCTGTTGCACCCAGTGGTAGCTCAACCACCCGCATCTTCCGGTACTCCACCTCCAGGTCACCTGAACGGCACACCTCACATGCCTCTTCAGGTTCATCAGGGTCACAGTTGAAGGGGCAGCCCTTAACTGTCCGCAGCGATGGAAGAAGGTCTGCCAGGGCCCTCACGGCGGTTGTTTTACCTGTCCCCTTATCACCCTTTATGAGTACACCGCCTATCCTGGGATTTATTGCATTGAGTATAAGGGCCTTTTTCACCCTTTCCTGTCCAACTATAGCTGTGAATGGAAAAATAAGGTTCTTCATTAACTCACCTGGTTTTTATAACCATATAATTCTATCTTTATTCTCAATAATAAGTTTTTACGTGGAATGGTATTAAAATGGGGTTCTGGTTTAGGAATCAATCTGGATATGGTGGATGATGGTATTAAAATAGGGGTCCGGGGTAGGAATCCCTCTGGATAAAGTAGATAAGGGATGCCAAAGATAAATTGAGCTGGTGATAGATATGTGCACTGTTGGAGGTCCAATGGCTGATATTGACATCAAGAAGATGAAGACCCGTAAATGTAAGTGCCTTGACTGTGGAAACGAGTTCAAGGGTGTTGGAAGGCGGATAATCTGCCCATCATGCCAGTCAGATAATGTTGAATGTGAAGGCTAGAGGGTGAGTGGTCTGGAATTCAATCTGAGGGATGACAGGATACTCTTTGTGGAGTCGGATTCAGGTACACTTGGCATAATACCGTCCGGCAGGAGGAGAACCCTCTTCATGAATACCCCAGATGACGAGGTCGCCCTGTTTCTTGAACCAGATGACCTCATAGTCATATCCGCATTCAGCTCAGGGGAAAAGGCAAGGAGGGGTATAATGGCCCTCGCCTACCTCCTCCTTGAGATAGAAAATCCCCTTGTTGTTCTCCCTGAGAACCATCCAGGGTCCAGGAGGCTGAAGATGGTGGTCTCTGCCTCAGATACAATAAGACTGAGCTGCGAGATAACCCCTGGCACCCACCCGGACCACCACCTGCTCTGCTCGGTGAGTGAACTCTCAGGGATGGAGATAGTCTCGGAGAATGGCCTGGTTAAACTCTTAAACACGCCACCGGGTATCAGGTCGCGGGTGACAAAACTTGAGTGGTGAGGCGGGAAAACTATTTTTAAGTACACCCACATAAACCATCAACGTGAATGATTATGATCAACGAATTCTATCAGGGAAACTATTTTTAAGTACACCCACATAAACCATCAACGTGAATGATTATGATCAACGAATTCTATCAGGGAAACTATTTTTAAGTACACGCACATAAACCATGAACGTGAATGATTATGATCAACGAATTCTATCAGATATTCGGGCAGCTGGTATTCATCGCGGGTCTGGGCCTCATTGTGATGCTAGCCTCAAGCCTATTCCTTGGGAGGCTCCTTCTCAATGAGGACCGGTTGATATTTCCCAGACTCCTCCTTATCACAGTGGACATGTTCTACGGTCCATTCAAGAAGTTCTCAGAGACACTGGGACTCAACAGCCGCATAGTGGACCAGATAGGGGTTGAGGTGAGGAACAAGATCAACGAGAAGAGGTTCCGGTCAATAGACCCCCATGAAAAGGCACTCGTGTTGCCCCACTGCCTCAGAAACCCAAAATGTGAGGCAAGGCTTGACAGGACAGGGCTTGTCTGCACGGGGTGCAACCGCTGCATAATAGGTAAGATCAAGGAGCGGGCCGAGAGCATAGGGTACACAGTATTCGTGATACCGGGGTCAACCTTCATAAAGAAGATAATGGAGGAGCGTAGGTTCAAGGCGGTCCTCGGGGTGGCCTGCTACCAGGACCTCAACCTGGCCATGATGAAGCTCTCAAGGTTCACACCACAGGGTGTCCCCCTCCTCAGGGACGGGTGCTTCAAGACAAAGGTGGACTTCAGGGCCGTCCTTGAGAAGATGGGCCTTGAAGGTGAGATGAGAAGACCAAGAGGCTGCATGAACCAGGTACCCGAGAAAACCCTGGAGCGGTGATAGATTGGACATACCAATCACCGATAACCACATACACGTTGACCCCATCAACGGTGAGGGGCCGAAAGCCGTGGCCCTTAAATTTCAGAGGTCCGGTGGTAGGAGGATGATAATTCCCAACAAGCCATCCTGGACCATAAACGCCGGGACAGATTACCGTAAAACCATGGATACGGTGCTTAAGTACGCTGACATCATCAACCATGAGACAGAGGTTGAAGCATATGCTGTGGTGGGACTCCACCCGGCGGAGCTATCAAGGCTCCTTGAGGCCGGTCACGACCCTGAGAGGGCCGAGGAGATGATAAGGGAGGGCCTGGAATATGCCCAGTCACTGGTCCTTGAGGGGAGGGCCGTTGCAATAGGTGAGGTTGGAAGACCCCACTACCCTGTCCCCCCTGAGGAGATGGCCATCCACAACAGGCTGATGGTGTATGCCATGGAACTTGCAGCAGAGGCCTCATGTCCTGTGCAGCTTCACACCGAGACCTCAGGACCTGAAGAGTTCAGGGAATTCGCAGGGATGGCCTCTAAAGCAGGTATAAAGAAGCATATGGTTATAAAGCACTTCTCAGGTCCCCTGACAGGAAGGGATGAGAACCATGGACTCACACCATCCCTCATTGCATCCGGGGATGTCATAAGGGAGGGTATCAGGAAGGGGTCAGGGTTCCTCATGGAAACCGACTACCTGGATGATAGCAGCAGACCAGGCGCGGTCCTCGGACCCAGGACCGTCCCGAGGAGGACAATTGAATTCCTGAATAAGGGGATCTTCACCGAGGAGGACGCCTACAGGATACACCAGGAGACCGTTGAAAGGGTATACGGTTTATAAATCGCTAAGTTCTGACCTCAGAGGTACTCAATGAAATCATATATCACGTCCTCGCCTACGGTTTATAAATCGCTAAGTTCTGACCCAACAGTTAATTGTTTATGGATAAAGCATTTCAGGAAAAATAAAATCTGTTAATAACCTTCTGCATCTACCAAAAAATCTTTTTCAGTGGGATCCCCCAAGGAAGATGCTGACAAGACCTATCAGGATCCCTATCACAACAACCTCAAGGCTCGTCCTGTAGATGTTCTCCCTTGAAACCCTCCCGAGGTAAACGCCAAGGACCAGGAGGGCCGCAAGGCACAGTACAACGGTCACAATGGTTGCTGTCATCCTCTCAGATAACACAAGAAATGGGAGTACAGGTACAAAGGAGCCGAGGAAGCTTGAGAATCCATGTGTGAACATGCTCATGTACACGCGGCGCCTTGCCTGCTGGTGGATGATGGTGTCATCCAGTTTACCCTCATCCATCATCATCTTCCTCTCAAGCTCACGCATTGTCCTTGTTTCTTCAGCCCTCTCACCTATGAATGAACCGAAGGCATTGGACATTGCAAGGGCCACGCCCCCGCTGAGTCCTGTCAGGGCTATGAGGTGGTTGTCCACACTGAGACCACCGGCACCTGCAACTCCACTGGCGGTGAGTGTAACACCCATCACAGCCAGTATACCGTCAAGTGTCCCGAGAGCCACATAGCGGCTCATGTTGATGTACTCATGAAGAAATTCACGTATATCCATCTCTGATCATCCATCATTTCAGTCAATGAGGGCTAACCCCTCCCCAGTTCACTGTGCGCACGTGCAAGATGACCGGCTGCAAGGGCACCCATGAGGGATAGTTCACCTGCAAGGACAGCTCCCCCCACGATCTCTGCAAACTCATGGACACCCCCTGAACCCCGGACACCCATGATATCAAGGCACTCGGATGCCGTCTCAAGTCCCGTGCCGCCCCCAACAGTTGCAAGGGGCACATCAGGAAGGTTGACTGAGAAGTAAAGGTCACCGTTCTTCTCCTCTGCAACGGTAACCCCGAGGCTACCCTCAACAATATGGGCCTCGTCCTGGCCAGTTGCAAGGAATATGGCGCCTATTATGTTGGCGTAGTGTGCATTGAATCCCATGCTCCCAGCGAGGGCTGATCCCAGGAGATTCTTTGCGGTGTTAACCTCAACAACAGCCTCGGGTGTTGTCTTGAGCACCCTCTCAACCATCTCCCCGGGTACAGTCACCTCTGCACTGATGCTCTTACCCCGGCCCTCAACCAGGTTTATGGATGCGGGTTTCTTATCTGTGCAGAGGTTTCCACTCAGGGCAATCACATGGGCGCCTGTTTCCTCTGTGAGGAGTTCAAGGGCCTTCTCTGTGGCGATGGTGACCATGTTCATCCCCATGCTATCCCCTGTTGTGTATACGAACCGGGGGTAAACGTAGGGCCCCGCCACGATGATGGGATCTATTTTTATGAGTTTTCCGTGCCTAGTTGTTGACTCCGCCTCCTCCCTGAGTATATCAGTGTTCTCCTGGATCCATTCTCTGAGCTTTAAAGCCTCAACAGCAGAACCAGTCCTTATTACAGGGGCCCTTGTCATAGAGTCACCGGTTATCCTGACAGATGCGCCCCCGGACCCTGTGATCACAGAGCAGCCCCTGTTCACAGAGGCCACCAGTGCACCCTCTGAGGTTGCAAGGGGTACATAGTACTCGCCGTCTGCATGTTCACCCTTAACCAGCAGTGGCCCGGCGACCCCGAGGGGGATCTGAATGGCGCCTATGGGGTTTTCAATGTTCCTCCTTGACGCCCTATCCATGTCAATTGTATAGTGGGATACATGCTCAAGTCTGGCACCTGAGACCCTCTCAATGAACTCCCTTCTTATCCTGACAGCCTCATCAACAGGTACGTGCCTTTCAATTTCATAGAGCTTTATCTTACCCTCAAGGAGGTCATCCATGAGTGACATCAGAGAGCCCCCTCCATGCGCCTGAGTTCCCTGACAATGGCGGATGGCCTGTCAACAACCACCGCACCTGCGGCTTCAAGGGCCTCCCTTTTACTCTGCGCGGTTCCTGCACCGCCCTCTATGATGGCCCCTGCATGACCCATCCTCTTACCTGGAGGTGCAGTTGAGCCTGAGATGAAGGCAAAGACAGGCTTTGACATGTGGTCACCTATGTACTCTGCGGCCCTCTCCTCGGCGTCTCCTCCTATTTCACCTATGAGGACAACTGCGTCGGTCTGGGGGTCTTCCTCAAACCTCTCAAGGACATCCACAAATCCCAGGCCAGTGACAGGGTCGCCCCCTATCCCGACACAGGTGCTCTGGCCGAAGCCCGCCTCTGTGAGCTGGGCAGCGAATTCATAGGTCAGTGTCCCGCTCCTTGAGACTATGCCTATGTTGCCCTCGGTGAAGATGTTTGTGGGCATTATACCCAGTTTACCAACGCCAGGTGTTATTATACCCGGGGTATTGGGCCCTATAACTGTCTTACCCATCCTTTCAGCGTATTCCATTATCTGCATTGAGTCGTGGACCGGTATGTGCTCCGTTATTATAACCACAAGGTCAAGGTGCCTTATGGATTCAAAGGCCGCGTCCTTGGCAAAGGGCGCGGGTACGAAGATTATGGATGCATTGACATCCATCTCCTCCCTGACCTCCTCAACCGAGTTGTAGACGCCGAGGCCAAGGAACTCCTGGCCGCCCTTACCCGGTGTGACACCGGCCACTATCCTTGTTCCATATTCAAGCATCTGTTCTGTATGAAATGATCCCTGTTTACCTGTTATGCCCTGAACCAGGCATCTGGTATCCTCATCAAGCAGTATCATGATAAATCCCCTCAATACTATGTTGGTGAAATCTAAAATACTTGGTGATCAGTCAACCCACCCACTGGACCTGAAAGCCTCAATTCCAGCCCCATCGTAATCCCTGGGAGGCACAGGTTCAGACCATGAGTATTCTTGTTCTCTCCTCAAATGGCACCGAAAGGTCGATGAGGTTTCCGTTGAGGAATGCCGTTGCAGAGACTATTACACTTCCGGGTATCACATGTGAGGGTGAGCCCCTCTTTACAAGGTACACGTTCTTGTGTCCAAGGGCTGCCCCCAGCATTGCCCCTGCCACGACCCCGACACTCTCCATGTCCTCTATCGTCGCCACAACAACAGGGTCATCGGTCTTATCTGAAACGTAACCCACTCCTGGAATCCTGCGGACCCCCGGTTTGATCTCCTGGCTCACATCTGTAACGCCATCCATCCCACCGGCAGCCTGTATGGCTGAATTTGCAACATCAGCCACGAATTCCTCACCACCATAGGTGTCAAATGCCAGTATAACCGCATCAGGGTAACGATCCTGCCTCACAAGTGCCTCTGCATAGGATATACCCTCACCTGCACCGTCAGGTTCATCTGATATACCCTTAAGGTCGCCAAGACTCTCTGATGAGTCCCTGAGTATCTCAACTATTGCCCTGTTCACGTCCTCCAGCATATCATCCTCTACAAATGCACTTATAACCACATCGTCGCCTGTTATGTTTGTGAGTGCTGCGCTCTCTGCACCCGCGTCAAGAAGACCCGGTATCGAGGCCTCCAGTGCATTTATAAGTTCCCTGCTGCAGCTTGTATCATTATCTGATATATCTGCACCTATGGAAGTTATCCTCAAATCAATCACCTGATACCTAATTTGAGGTGCGGGAATAAATAGGTTACAGCAGAACCCTGTGGAATGTGGAAGTTCCTGAGTACTGCCGCTTATGATAGAAATAGACGCACCTCACCCATGCAAAATTTAATTACCAGAAATAACATATAGAAGTTAGTGTAAACTATTGGTTCTCGAGACTCCACAAACTAAGGAGAAATAATTAATGGAAACCATGATCTGTGTCCCCATCTTTGAAAGGACATGTGAAGCTGTTATCAAATCCGCAGAAAGGGCCATAGAGGCCGGAGCCGATATCCTGGAGCTCAGAATAGACGCCCTCAAAGGGGCATCGGGGGCTGAGGTGAAAGGGGTCATAGAGGATATTGGCTTTCCTGTAATAGCAACAAACAGGTCCCCCACGGAGGGGGGCCACTTCAGTGGCACTGAAACTGAAAGGATAGAACTCCTGAGCTCCGCTGCCGAGGTGGCCCGCTATGTTGATGTTGAACTCAGCACCGACCCTGAGTACATCGAGAGGGTCACGGCAGTTGCCGCCGGGAGCATCATATCCTACCATAACTTCACCGGGACACCATCACTTGAGGCCCTTCTGAGGATAGTCCGGATGGAGAAGGAATTTGGGGACATTGCAAAGGTGGCGGTCATGCCCCGGAACATGGCAGACACCATCGTGGTTCTCCAGCTGCTCTCGGTGGAAGACAATACAATAGCAATATCCATGGGGGAAGCCGGGAAATACACGAGGGTCGCAGCTGCCCTCTTCGGTGCCCCAATAACCTTTGCATCAGCGGACCGTTCAACAGCACCAGGACAGATGGACGTCCGTATCACCAGGAAAATGATTGATGAACTCATGCCGGAGGATTGAAGATGAAGAAGGTTCTGATTATCCTTGCAGTGCTTGTCATCGCTTTTGCAGGTGCATTTTACTATACTGAGAACGCCAATTCGGTTGATATCACAATAAAGACTGACGGGGTTAACATCACGGTCGAGGCAGACACCATATTCTTCCAGAAAACTCCACCTGAAATGGAGCAGAAGATCGGTGAATACATGGCGGACGTCATCAACGACCCTGACAGTACCGTTGAAACGATAAAGGCCAATGTCACAGAGATAGCAAAGAGTTACGGCTACAGTAAGGTTGATGTGACCATTGAGTCACAGTTCGGTGTTGACCAGCTCCCCATGCCAGCCGTTGTGAGCGGTGACTCCATGTACCCGACGCTCAGAGATGGGCAGGAACTCATAGTGCTCAAGACAGACGACTACAAGGTTGGGGATATAGTTATAGCCAAGCACCCAGAGTATGGCCTCATCGTGAAGAGGGTGGGTAAGATAGAACCCACCAGGGTGTACCTAATGAGTGACAACAAGAAGGTTGAGCGCATCTATACACCAACATCGGTTATCGTCAGGACACCACTCAACACATGGGTTCCGAAGTCAGCCATTGTGGGTGTTGTGAAGAAGTACTGAAAACCCACACACCTACTCCCTACCTTTTCTACAATACTGAAACCCCAAACCTCCTCCCTAACCTTTCTACGTTTTCTACTTGCCTGGAACGATGATGCTGATGAAGAAACCTGTCATGAGGATCAGTGAAGTTGTTTTGAACGTCTGCATCATTGCTGAACTCACAGCTCTATTCACATCAGTGAAGTTGTTTTGAACGTCTGCATCATTGCTGAACTCACAGCTCTATTCACATCAGTGAAGTTGTTTTGAACGTCTGCATCATTGCTGAACTCACAGCTCTATTCACATCAGTGAAGTTGTTTTGAACGTCTGCATCATTGCTGAACTCACAGCTCTATTCACATCAGTGAAGTTGTTTTGAACGTCTGCATCATTGCTGAACTCACAGCTTTATTCACATCAGTGAAGTTGTTTTGAACGTCTGCATCATTGCTGAACTCACAGCTTTATTCACAATTTCCTGCCGATCCGCTATATGTTCCAGAACCGAATACAGTCCCCCTGCAAGAATCAGATCATATTGCAAAAAAAGTTGAATTCCAAGATAAAAAATTAATCAGGTGAACTCAGAGAGCCTCTCAATCCTTCTGAGCATGTTTGGGTGTGTTGAGAGAAGTTCAAGTATCCTTGCGCCCACACCAACCTTTACTCCACTGTACTTCACTCTCTGAAGCTCGGCCATGCTTATGGTGCCGTCCATGTCAATGTCAAGCTGGCTGAGATCATTTATCTCATTTCTGGCGTCGGATACATCGTTGAGGAAGAATGCCTTAACACCCTCAACCTGCTTCAGATCATCCCTGTCAAATGCAGCGGAGCCATAAACCAGTTTGTAGAGTGCACTTGCAAGTTTGTGTGGCTGGCCGCCGATCTCCACGCTGCCCTGGTCCGCATAGTACTCCCTTGTCCTTGATATGAAGAGGACTATCAGCTGGCCAAGGAAGTACGCTATGAGTGCCGCGATTCCAACCAGGGTTGCATCGTCGTCCCTGCTGTATATGGTGCTCCAGAATATGTAGTAGCAGATGAGTGGAACCGCGCTCACAAGGGTCATGACTATCATGTCACTGTGCCTTATGTGGGATATCTCGTGTCCAAGGACGGCCCGGAGTTCCTCCTCATCAAGGAGGTTCAGTATACCTCTTGTTACACATACCCTGCCGTCTGATTTTGTTCTCCCAAAGGCAAAGGCGTTGGGCACTGCAATCTCTGCAATTCCAACCCTGGGTTTGGGTATTCCTGCATTCCTTGCAAGTTCATCCACCATGGCGTGGAGTCTGGGGGCCTCTGCCTCACTGACGTAGTGGACGTTCATTGTGAGTTCCACTATCTTGGGGGAGAGGAGGTACTGAAGGAACACTATGCCAAAACCAAGCAGGGCATAGAACAGCGGACCGCCGAAGCCCATGAGGGCCCCTATTGCTATGAGTATGGCGTAGATTATACCAAATAAAAGTGCTGTTGCCAGGAACATCCTTAGCTTCAGTTTCCATGTGCTGAGTTTTCTCATTTTGGCTTTTTCCTCCATCATGGTATTAGTTACAATGAGTTATTTTATTCTGAGAGGATATAAACTTTTTGTTATTTATTGACATCAAATTATTAAAAGTCGGATCACTGCGTTCAGTTATATGGGTGCAGATATATAAACTCCAGAGGTGCAGCTAATTAGAAATATTCTTATTAATTTGCCATCATTCCTTTTATCCCTTACTTTTATTTCAACGGTCAACGGTCCATACTGTGATGGCGGGTAACAGAAGGTATTTGGTGAGAAGACATTTTTAGGGTAACAGCTCACGGTGTTGTGTTCCTTCTCTGGGAGGATGTTATCTGGTCGCTGATCTAATCATTATCACAGTATTTATATATCTTCTTTGACATATTTTTCATTAAATGAGTTCCAGTTGATCAATATGAAGCATCTATGGAAACTTTTAATTGTTTTAATGGTCTTTGCCCTCATGGGATCCTCACAGGCCGTGCATCTTGGAAACAGGACCTACGGCTATGTCGAAAAGGATTACTATGGGGATCTCAACTCAAACGAAACCATTGCAGTCATCATAGGCGTCCACCCCCAGGAGTCAGGTATACACAACGCAGTGAGGGAGAAGATCCAGACATCTAACCTCACAAAGAGGTATGTCCTCTACAGTGTCCACGTAACCCGAGACGTGAATGATTACTCAAGGGGCCGTATGAACGGCCAGCTCCTTGCAAGGGACTTCGTAGTGCCTGATATAAAGAACGAGAAACCCATGCTCGTCATAGACTGCCATGAGAACCACTACCATGACAGTGGATACGCCTATCCACGATTCCTGGACATAATATCAGAGAACACCGCAACCATCAACTACACTGACCAGATAATAGCCCGCATGAATTTCCTGAAAATCTACAGACCCCCAAAACCAACAAGCCCCCAGTATGTTACAATACCAATAGCGTCACAGGGTTACAATACCGTGATCTATGAAACATACTTCTATGACACCTACTCAAGGAAACTCAGCGACGCGGGTCTTCTGGTAAAAGCACTTGACAGCCTCCAGAGATACACGGCAACCGGGCCCAGTGTAACCTCAAGCAATCCCAGATGGGGGGGTATGACCACAAGAAGGCCCCTCATCAGGGTCACATTCTCTGGTCGCATAACACCGGGCAGATACTGGAACAGCATAACACTCAGGAACCAGTTCGGGAAAACCGTGAGGATTAAAAAGTGGGTGAGTGGCAACACCCTCAATGTGAAACCCCTATCCAGACTCTCAGGAAACAGGTGGTACACCCTCGTGGTGCCCGCTGCAGCACTGGTGGATTCCCCCCAGAAGAGATGGACCCTGAAGTTCAGAACGGGGCGAAGGTGAAGACACATTAAATTCACTTATTAAATTCTTTTTTCTAGATCCGTTAAATCCCCTTAATTTACCAATCATTCACGCGTTTTTCCAATACTGAAAAATGGAAAGCTCAGAAAAATTAATTTATTAAAAATAATAGCTCATATAATGCCATTACCCTTAAGAAGTTTCCTGGGGTTCTTAACAAGGGCTTCCTCAACCTCTGATTCATCGAGTCCAGCTCCAAGACCCACGCGGCGTGCCATGTCATAGTCAAGGAGGTCACCAGGTGCATGGGTGTCGGTGTCAATGACAACTGGAACCCCAACCTCACGGGCAACACCTGCAACATGCCCGTTACCCAGGCAGTGCCCCTTCCTTGCGCTTAGCTCAAGTGTAACACCATTCTCACGGGCAAGTTCAGCATCATCCACCGTTATGAGGCCAGGGTGGGCCAGTATATCAACCTCCGGGCAGCTAACAGCCACATGATTGGTGCCGGGAATCACAGGTTCAACGATTGTTTCCCCGTGCACAACTATGATCTCAGCCCCCAGGCCCCTTGCCCTCACTGCAAGCTTTTCAATTATCTCAACAGGCGCATGTGTTATCTCAGCCCCCGGTATGACCCTGATGTCCCAGTTATCTCCGATATCCTCAACCGCGTCTATTAGGGATGTTATGGTGTTTATATTCGAGGCGTCTATGTGGTCTGTGATGGCTATGGCCTCATGTCCCAGGACACATGCCCTCCTTGCAAGTTCAGATGGCAGGAGCTCACCGTCACTCAGGAGGCTGTGGGTGTGAAGATCGATCCTCTTTCTGATGTCAGGTCCTCCTTAAAAATCATTATATTTATGTTACAATATACCAGTGAACAGTTAGAGTATGTCCAGGGAAGTATTTAAATGAAGCCCTCAGTCTTTGTCCCAGCACATATAACCGGATTCTTTGAGGTTGTAAGGGTCGATGATCCCCTGAGAACAGGTTCCAGGGGCGCCGGGGTCGTCCTTGACCGTGGAGTTGAAACCTCCATAAAGGTCAGGGGTTCCGAAGATAAAACGGTTGTAAGGGTCAACGGAAAGAAAGAAAACGGGGAATCAGTTAGCCTGCGTTCCCTTGAAATACTAAGGGAAATAACAGGATTCAGGGAGGGTGTGAGCATACACCACAGGGTTGATGTCCCCATAGGGTGTGGTTTCGGGGCATCCGCGGCCTGCGCCCTGGGAAGTGTCCTTGCAGTTGTAAGGGAACTTGAACTCCCTGTCACGGTCAACACTGCAGGTTCAGTGGCCCACAAGGCCGAGGTGGAACTTGGAACAGGACTGGGGGACCTGATAGCCGAGATGACCGGCGGGATAGTCATAAGAACCAGGGAGGGCCCGCCTGGATACGGGAGGACAGACCGGATCACTGACAGGGGCCTCTATGTCTTAACAGAGACCCTTGGGGAGCTTGACACGGCATCGGTCATCCGTGATGAAACAAAGGTTGGGGAGATAAACCGGATGGGTGCCGGGATGATCCGGAGACTCCTCAGGGAGCCGACACCTAGGATGTTCATGGAACTCTCCCGTGAGTTTGCCACAGGAACCTCACTCATAACCCCTGAACTCAGAGAACCCCTGGAGGCCCTCTCTGAGGGGACGCTGGGGGCATCCATGGCGATGCTGGGTAACACGGTATTCGCCCTGTCAGAGGACCCTGATGCCGGGGGCGATGATGTGTATGGAATTGACTTTTCAGGTGCAAGGTTTCTGTGATGCTGGAGTTAAAGGGTAGAAGACCATCTGGGGGGTTCTATGGGTGATAATGAACATATCTGTGGATTTAGGGGGAAAATACTTTAAATTAAAAGATTATATTAATCACTGTTCCCATCTCTGCATCAGGGATCCCCGGATGAATGGTGTGAAGGGGACAGACAGGTGAGGCCATGATAAGACTGGTATATGATATAAACATCTACCGGGACGTCCTCAGGGAGGTCCTGAGGCCCGGGGATACCGTTGTTGAACTGGGGTGTCACATAGGAAACTCAACACGCATAATATCTGACCTTGTGCAGGAGGGCAGGGTGGTGGCGGTTGATAACAGCCCAGAGGCGGTTGATGTTATGGAGGCCCTGAGCAGGGAGAGGGATAATGTTGAATTCATATCTGGGGATGTTCGCCTCCATGAAACCCTTGAAGAGGTCTGCAGTATGATTGAATCCTGTGATGTGCTCAGCGTTGACCTTGGAGGGGGTTATCATCCAGATACAACCTTCAAGGTGTACTTCATATGGTCATCCACACTCAAACCAGGGGCCTCAATCATAAGGAACCGGGGCCTCCTGGACTTTGTATGCTCATCCATCACCGAAGAGTCATTCACCTCAGGGTATGGATGGCTTGAGTCAAGTGGGGACGCTGGAATCCCACCAAGGCTCAGGGAATTTAAACTCTGGTCCAGTAAAATCTACAAGGAGGGTGCCCATGATAGGCAAAAGGATTAGAATTGAGAGGATAATCAACAGAAAGACGGACAGGACTGTCATAGTACCCCTTGACCATGGGGTCTCAATTGGACCCGTTAAGGGGATAATAGACATGGCAGGGACCATTGATGAGGTGGCAAGCGGAGGAGCCAACGCCGTCCTCATGCACAAGGGGATGGTGAGGAGCGGACACAGGGGGTACGGGAGGGACATAGGCCTCATAATACACCTCTCCGCAAGCACGGGACTCGGCCCTGACCCCAACCATAAGGTGCTTGTCACCTCGGTTGAGAAGGCCCTCAAGCTGGGCGCCGATGCAGTATCAGTCCACGTGAACGTGGGATCCGAGAGGGAGCCCGAGATGCTCATAAAGCTCGGTACCGTGGCTGAGATCTGTGACGACTGGGGAATGCCACTCATAGCCATGATGTACCCCAGGGGTGACAGGATAAAGGACGAGCACGACCCTGAGGTTGTTAAGCTTGCAGCACGTGCAGGTGCAGAGCTGGGTGCAGATATAATAAAGACCAACTACACCGGTGACCCTGACACCTTCAGGGATGTTGTGAAGGGCTGCCCTGTCCCTGTGGTGATAGCTGGGGGCCCGAAGATTGAGACAGAGGAGGAACTCCTCCAGATGGTCAGGGACTCCGTAGATGCAGGCGGTGCCGGTGTAGCCATTGGAAGGAACATCTTCCAGGCCGATTCCCCGGCAGATATGACCCGGGCCATTGCAGGTATAGTCCATGACGGCCTTGAAGTTGAGGATGCCGTCAGGATACTCAGGGGTGGCGACTGAGATGAAATTCGCATGGCTGATGGCCCCCGACACCTACTGGGATGAGAAGAAGGCCTTCATAACAGCAGCCCTCGAATCAGGGATAGACCACATAGTGGACACCTCCGATGCCGAGAGGATAAAGAAGCTTGGAAGCCTCACCCTCATATCCCCTGAGGACGAGGCGGACATAGTACTCATTGGAAAGGATGGGGAGGGCGACGGAACCCTGGAACTCCCCGAGACCCTTGATTACTCAAGGGACCTTGAAATGGCAGCTGAGCTTAAATCCGGAGGTAAGGAGGTTGCGGCCTACGTTGAGATAAGGAGCAAGGCCCACGAGGAACTCGCAAGGAAACTGGGCCGTATCG
The DNA here is from genome assembly GCF_041228365.1 of Methanothermobacter sp. KEPCO 2. Lineage (NCBI taxonomy): Archaea > Methanobacteriati > Methanobacteriota > Methanobacteria > Methanobacteriales > Methanobacteriaceae > Methanothermobacter > Methanothermobacter sp. KEPCO 2. The sequence goes on from NZ_CP166185.1 coordinate 653,517, forward strand.
TGGACTACCTCATACTCGTTGGTGAGGACTGGAAGATAATCCCCCTTGAGAACATAATAGCGGATCTCCAGGAAGAGGACGTTAAACTTGTGGCTGCGGTGGCAGATGCCGATGAGGCAAGGGTTGCCCTTGAAACCCTTGAACATGGAACCGACGGTGTACTCATAGAACCGGTGGACATCTCACAGATAAAGGCCATAGCAGAGCTCCTCGAGGAGATTGAAAGTGAAACCTATGAACTCAAGCCCGCCACTGTCACCCGGGTTGAGCCCCTAGGCTCCGGTGACAGGGTCTGCGTGGACACCTGCTCAATGATGGACGTCGGTGAGGGTATGCTGGTGGGCAGTTACTCACAGGGCCTCTTCCTGGTGCACAGCGAGTCCCTTGAAAGCGAGTATGTGGCTTCAAGGCCCTTCCGAGTGAACGCCGGGCCTGTCCAGGCCTACGTCATGATACCCGGTGGCAGGACAAAGTACCTCTCTGAACTTGAAACCGGTGATGAGGTCCTCATCGTTGACAGGAGCGGGAGGTCAAGGACCGCGGTTGTCGGCCGGGTTAAGATCGAGAAGAGGCCCCTGATGCTTGTTGAGGCAGAGTACGAGGGCGTGAAGGTGAGGACACTCCTGCAGAACGCCGAGACAATAAGGCTGGTGAATGATAGGGGTGAGCCTGTATCTGTGAGTGAGCTCAGTGAGGGTGATAAGGTACTTGTCTACTTTGAGGACTCTGCAAGGCACTTCGGTATGGCCATAACAGAGACCATAATCGAGAAATGAATCCAGCAGATGGTGGGTTGAATCGCCATCAGCAGCCCACCAACCCCCCAAAAATGGGATACTATGTACAGCGTGAGACTCATAACCCCCAGCGAAAAGGATGAAATCCTGGCTGAACTCTCCGGACTCAGACTCTTTGAGAGGAAGGCCAGCCTCCATGGGGCCTGCGTCAAGCTCCTCACAGATGACGTGTCATTCAAGGAGGAGTGGGAGGACAACTTCAGATTCATGAGCGAAGATGTGAGGCCTCATGCAAAGGTATTTGCTGTGTCAGATGGTGGTGACCTGGAGGTTCTCTACGAGGCAAATTCAAAGACGGTCATAATCAAAAACTGTGACTACTATGGCTGGGTTAAGAGCATAGCCCTTGCAGCGGTTGCCGACTTCTTTGAGGAGTACCATTCAGAGCACCGCCGCTACTCGGTCCATGGCTCAGCCCTCGACCGTGAAGGGGAGGGAGTTGCGATCATAGGGCCGCCTGGTACAGGTAAGACGACCCTCACCTACGGCCTCCTCCTTGATGGGGCCTACAGTTATGTTTCAGATGACTGGTTCTTCACCCGCCTACTTGAGAACGGGGTCCTCGTTTATGCATCCGAGAAGAACTCCTACATCCGGGACGATATAGGGATGGTGTGGAAGGAGTACTCCTCCCTCCTGGAATCTGTGAAACTGGATGCCAGATCCAGGGGAGTTGCAGATGTTGGGATGCTCTTCGGGGGGCGGATAAGGGAGTCCACCACACTCAAGAAGGTTGTTCTCCTTGAGAGAAACCCTGATAACCCCCCGATGAGGAGGCTGGATCCAGAGGAGGGTCTGAAGTATCTGCTGGAAAATGACTTCTGCAACCCCCACCAGCTTGTAAGGGATGAGAGAAAGATGGGGCTACGCAGGAGGTTCTTCAGTGAACTCCTGGGCAGGGTGGACCTCCACATACTCAACACCATTGAAACACCGGCCAGGAGCCTTGAAAGGCTGAAAAAACTTGACAGGTAATACGGAGGATCATAAAATGAAGGTCAGGGCCTTCCTTGCAGTTGATGCTGACGATGAACTAAGGGAAAGGGTATGCGAGATACAGGATATCCTGAGGGGCGCCGATGCCCAGATAAAGTTCGTTGAACCTGAGAACCTCCACTTCACCCTGAAATTCTTCGGTGATGTGGGTGAGGGCAAATTGAGGAGGATAAGGGGGATAGTTGAGGAAACCCTGAAGGGCTATGAACCATTCGACCTTCACGTGATGGGTGCAGGTGTCTTCCCTAACCCACGCTACATCCGGGTGGTGTGGCTTGGTGTTGAAAACCCAGGGGTATTCTCAGAGCTGCAGAGGAACCTGGACATGGAATTTGCCAGGATAGGATTTCGGAAGGAAAGGGAGTACATACCCCACCTGACCATCGGGCGGGTCAAGGGTCCGAGGAACCGTGAGAAACTTGCAGCCCTGATAGATGAGCTGGAGAATGTGGATGCCGGGACCCTGAGGGTTGACAGGGTCTCACTTAAAAGGAGTGAGCTCACACCAGAGGGACCAGTCTACAGTGACCTTGAGGTCTTCAGAATCTGATTAATTTTAATTGATATGGTGGACATGCGACAGTGTGCACTGAGAGTATAAACGGAATAACATGGTGAATAAACATGGACTACAGTGAAATACTTGAAAGTATAAAACCCAGAGGAGAAGAATACCGGCGGGTCATGGAATTATCAGAGAGCCTTGTTGAATGTATAAATGAACTCGCAGCGAGGATGGGGATAGATGCTGAGGCCTTCCTTGTGGGTTCAGTTGCCAAGGGAACCTGGCTCTCAGGTGGCGCCGACATCGACATATTCATCCACTTCCCCCTGGACACCCCCGAGGATGAACTGAAGGAGAAGGGCCTGAAACTCGGCTACCTGTGCATAGAGAGGTTCCGGGGAGATGCCGAGGAGAGGTATGCGTCACACCCCTACGTTACAGGACACATAGATGGTTATGAGGTGGACTTCGTCCCCTGCTACAGGATATCCAATGCCTCAGAACTCAGATCCGCCGTTGACAGAACCATACTCCACACCGAGTATATCCAGAGGAACCTTAAGGAGGAGCAGATGGACGAGGTTCTTCTCCTCAAACAGTTCATGAAGTCAACAGGGACCTATGGATCCGAGTTCAGGGTTGGAGGGTTTGCAGGTTACCTTGCAGAGCTCCTGGTTCTCCACTACGGGGACTTCGAGGGGGTGCTTAAAGGCGCCCTCACCTGGAGGCCCGGGTACATCATAGACATCGAGGGCCATGGTAGCGGTGGGGGCTTCCAGGAGCCCCTTGTGGTGGTTGACCCTGTAGACAGGAACAGGAACGTTGCGGCGGCACTCACACTGCAGCGGATGGCTGAATTTGTAACTGCAGCCAGGAATTTCCTGAGGGACCCGAAACCCGAATACTTCAGGAAACCGCAGTACACCTCAGATCCCGGTGAAATACTTGAAACCATTGACAAAAGGGGCTCAAAGGTCATCATGATATCCACCGGGGTGCCTGATGTCCCGGCGGATGCCCTCTACCCCCAGCTCAGGAAGACCCTTGATTCCATAGTCAGGAACCTGGAGAATGAGGGGTTCTCTGTTCTTGGGGCCGACTACTGGAGCGACGAATCAAGTGTCGCTTCTATGCTCATTGAAATGGAGGTATGGACGCTCCCATCCTACAGAAAGAGATACGGACCCCCTGTCTGGTCCAGACGACACAGTGAGAGGTTCACAGAAAGGCATGAGAGAGTATGGGTTGAGGGCCCAAGGCTTGTGGTGGAATCCCCCAGGAAGGATAGGAATGCGGTTGATTACATTAAAAGGCTCCTATCAAAACCTGAAAGGCTCAAAATGGGAAAACACATACGCAAAGAACTGATAAATGGCTTCAGTGTTGATTTCCTTGAGAATACCATTGAATCACTGGACCCTGAATTTCTGATGTTCCTTGACGCCTTCCTGAATCCCTGGAAGGCCATTAAAAGGTAGTTACTATCTTTCAAGAACTGCCTAAACCTCTGATAGAACATTCAGATATAATATTATTAATTCTAATCTTATTAAAAATTTTTTATTTTATCAAAATTAGTAATAATTAATTTTATATATATATTAAAAATTAATCTTTTATACAAATTAAAGGAGGTGAAGAAATGAAAAATATGCTGATTACGCTGGTTATCTTACTATTTGTCTTAGCCGCCGTTGGATCAGTGAACGCCACCAACATAACTGAAAATGGCACAGCACATAATATCTCTATGGACAATCAGAACAGTAAAATGTTAAAACCGGCAAAGGTTGTTGTTCTTGCAACCCGTCTGCAAGCCGTTGAACCAATGAAAAATGCGTACAGGGAACTTCTAAATGATGGTTACAACTTTGAGCTTAAAATTTTCACTTCAGACGATGTTGCTGCAAATTCAAGTATACGCGAAAATTTTGGAAAAGAGATCAGAAACGCCGACATTCTCTACATGTTTCATGTAAACAATCCACTAACATCACAAATATCCCCTCTGATAAGGAACATGAAAAATGGATCCTCGATTTTTCAGACATCATGCTCAGGCGTGTTCGAAGGATGTAACGTCATCAATTTCGGTTATTCCTCTGTATTTTCATCGGACCTTAGTAAAGAAAACCTTAGAAGGGTACTTCTTGAGCTTCTCAGAAGAACAGGTCACATAAATATCAGTGCAAATGAAACTCAAATAATCCCATTGCCAAAGGACTTTGTCTATCATCCAGATATTTCAAGTGTATTCACAACCAGGAACGATTACATTAACTGGTACTGCTCTTCAGGACACTATAAAACCAACGGCCCCTGGATTGGATTGATATTCCATGCATGGTACTACACAGGAAATGACCTAGAGGTTTACAATAAGCTCATCAGGGAACTGGAGGTGAGAGGGGCCAATGTAATTGCTGTTGCTTCAGAGGGGAGTGGCAGCAGGGCAAACGCTACATTAAAATTCTTTACAGAAACTGGTAATACATCAGTTGACTGCATAATCGCACACCTGCATGCAAGTTACGCAAGTGATCTCAATTCAACACTGAACCTGCTGGAGAAACTTGATGTCCCAGTATTGAATCCAGTTCATACCAGCATGTTACTCGAGGAATATCTAAAAAATGCATATGGACTATCCTCCGAATTATCATCATGGGTTATAACTCCAGAAACCGAAGGTCGTATTGAACCAATCCTCATAGGAGGTTCAAAGGTATCATCAGCGGATCCACTTACAGGTGCCATAGTAAAAACATTCACCCCATATGAACCAGGAGTACGGCAGCTAGCAGAAAGGGCAATTTCATGGGCCAATCTAAGGAGAAAACCAAATAATGAAAAGAAAATCGCGCTGGTATACATTGACAATACTCATGATGAAACAATGCCTTCAGCGGCAGGATTAAATCTTCCATCAAGTCTAGCGAATATACTTAATAGACTCTTAACAGAAGGATATTCCCTTCCAGATACAAAATTCACCAATGAGACTGTTCTTGCCTTAATGAATTCTCATGGAAGAAACATCATCAATCCAACGCAAGAAGATCTCAGAAAACTTATAGAAAGAGGAGCAATAACCGTTGACAGAAATACCTATTTGAAGTGGTACCAGCAGCTCCCCCAGCACCTAAGAAACCAAGTGGAAAGTGTGTGGGGACCTCCACCAGGAAATATAATGGTATACAATAACAGGATAGTTCTTCCGGGAATCATCTTAGGAAATATTCTAGTCGCACCACAGCCAGTATGGAAATGGAGTGGAACCATAAACAGTATTCTTAATAATGAAACACTGCCACCCACCCATCAATACATTGCGTTCTATCTCTGGCTTCAGAAATATTTCAAAGCTGATGCCTACATACAGCTTGGAACACATGGAACACTTGAACTTTTACCAGGACACAGCGCTGGAATGACAGATGAAGACTGGCCAAACACACTCATAGGAGCAATGCCCCATATTTATATCAGAAACATTGCAGGAGAGGACTCCACAGCCGCCAAAAGGAGATCATACGCCGTTATAATAACCCACTTAACACCTCCAATTGTTGAAGCAGGACTCTACGGCGACTATGTATTATTGAAAGATCTCATTTCATCTTATGAAAGCTCAATGAACAATAATGATACAAACAGAGCAGATATATTGAAATCAGAGATATTAAACACCGCCAAAAAAACTGGTTTGATTGATAGGCTTGGCATGACCGCCTCCACAACTTTTGAGATGTTATTGGAAGCTCTAGAAAAGTACATAGTTACCCTTGAAAAAACATTGGCATCCAGTGGTCTGCATACCTTTGGTGAAAGTCCTCATGGAGATATCCTAGAGAGGTTTGTGAGTGCTATAATTTCATTTGATCCCCAAAATAGGACAGCGATGAGAGAAAGTATAAAATCAGCAATACTATCAAGTGGCCAAGCTGAAATGAACTCCCTCATAAAAGCTTTGAATGGAGGATATATCAAGCCGGTGCCCCTAGGAGACCCCATCAGATCACCAGACACATTACCTACAGGGCGAAATGTATATTCATTTGATCCTCGAAGAGTTCCAGACGCCGTTGCGATGAAAATAGGATCAAATGCGACAGAAGAAATGCTCAGACGCTACAAAGAATCTAACAATGGAAAGTATCCTGAAACCGTTGCAATAGATGTTCGTGGAGGGGAAATTATGCAGACCAATGGTCAGAGCATAGCAAGTATACTTTATCTCCTCGGACTGAAGCCCATTTATAACCAGGGAATCCTTGTGGGGACTGAAGTTATACCACTACAGGAACTTGGTAGACCAAGGATAGACGTACTTATTCAAGCATCAGTAAGTTTCAGAGACCTATGTCCCCACGTCATTGGTATAATAGATGATGGTATCAGAAAAATAGCTTTACTGGACGAACCATCAGAGATGAACTATGTTAGAAAACATTACCTATCAGTATTTACAGAGATAAAAACAGAGTTATTAAAGACTGGAATTAATCCTAGCAAAGCAGATGAACAGGCAAATATCCTTGCAGGATCAAGAATATTCGGTTTACCACCAGGAGCAGATCCACACGGAGTTGGCGTGGGACGTCTAATGAGAATGAACACAGAATGGACTGACAAGGAACTGGCTGAAACATTCCTTGAATACAACTCATACATCTATGGAAATGGAATTAATGGGCTTGCTGGAAGAAGCATCTTTGAAAAACTGATCAGAACTGTAGATACTACAATGACCATAACCCCCAGAGTGACCGCAGGCCTGCCAACACCACTATACGCAGGATCCGGTGTGATGAACTTTGTTGTAAGATATCTAACAGGAAAGTCAATTACAAGTTACATCATCAGAACTGGCGATGGAATACCAAAAGTTTTAACCATGCGAGAAGCCGTATACGATGATCTTGCAGCCACACTCTTCAATCCCGAATGGAAAAATTCGCTCCTTAGAGAGGGTTACAGTGGGCGAGCGACAATTGCACTTAGAATAAGAGGACTTTTATCCACAGACGCTTTAGTAGACGTTATTGACAGTAAAACATGGCGAGAGATTATGGAAACCTATTTCTCCAACAAAGATGTTTGGAACCAGTTCAGCAAAGACCAGCAAAAAATGATAGCTAATGTTTTATACCAGGCATATAGTAGGGGCATGCTTCATTTAACAGCCTCAGAAGCATCTTTTATCGCGAAAACCGCGGGTGTGACACCATGCAGTGATAGTACTATTCCAGAGGAAAACCAGGATAAACCCGGAAAACCTAACAATGCTGACTTAAGCAGTAGTGTGGAGGATGCTGACCATTCAAACACTAACTCACAACCAGGTAAATCCCCCCTTGAAGTCTCCGCAGGAAGTTCTAAAATATCAGAAGTATCGTCACCCAGAGCATACGAAATAAACAAAGAACACAGTTCAATTGCCAGAAACGATGATTCAGCTCTTGTAGGTGCACTGGGGCTTACATCATTTATTGTCCTTGTAGCCACCGGATATTTCCTTGGTGTTCGCAGAAAACTCTAGAATACTTCTCCATTTTTTCTTTCGCTTACAAACTTTGGAACAGCACTCTTAAGGGGATCAAATGTCTCAGGGTTCTTAACCTCCATGCATATCATGCTGACCTTGGAGTGGAGTGATGTGGGGAGCCTCAGTATCCTCTTGAGGTCAATTGTGACCTTGGCGTCCACCATCTTCATGTTTATCCCGGCAACCCCGGCAACCAGCCGGGGGTAGACCCTTGGGCCTATCCTCCTCTTGAACTCCCCCCACCTGTCCTCAAGGAGGAGCTCCCTGTTCTTCACAACTTCACGGACCGTCCTTGCTGTTACATTCTCTATCCTCTCATCACCCCTCATATGGAGGAAGACGTGCTTCGCCCTCTCTGTGAAGACCCGGTGGTACCCGAGGGGGATGGAGAAGTGTTCCATCTCATAGGATTGGCCGCTGTGTATAAATTTCCTCCTGGGCCTGCGTGCACCGGCGGTGTACCTCAGGATCTCAGCCCTCACCTCTGATCCAAGCTCCATGACACCAGGGTCAAGGACCCTTATATGGTAGCCCCTCCCTGAGTACACCACGTGCACGTCCCCCAGTCCCAGGTCACCCCTGAGGGTGTCAACCATCATGAGGACCAGTTCCCTTGCCTCATCAAGGCACGTCTCACAGACTCCATCACAGTCACATGACCTCACAGGAAGGTCCTTGGCGTCCACGTCAAAGATGAGTTCAGATCGCTGCCAGCCCCTCCTCTTACCCGGCTCCCTGTAGAATGCAACGGAGGAGTAGGCTGCAAATGGAAACCTTGCCCTCATGAACCTTGAAAGGCGTTTCTCATCATCGAATACCCTGTACCTGTCGCTGGGGCCCCTGCCTGTATGGTCAAATCCAAACTCCCTCATATGGATGTTCCTGGCTATGAAGTCCGGGAGTTTCCTTACATCCCACTCTTCACGGTAGTATCTCTTCCTCTCAAGGGGTGTTGCAGCCTCAAAGATCCTATCAATCCTCCCCTTCCTGTTCTGACTTCCCCCTGTGGAGCTCCCACCTTTTCCTGTTGTAGTAGGTGAGGGGGTTGGTGATCCTCCTGCAGAGCTCATCGGGTCTGCAGAGGTCAGGTAGGTGTATTTTGATCTTCTCGCAGCTCATGGGGGTGTACCATTTACTCTCACCCTCATGTTCGGGTTCAGGTTCATCATGGACACCGAAACCAAGCTTCGCGGTTATGTTCAGCTTCTCCTGGGGGTCATCCTCAAATAGGGGTGGTTCACACCTCTCTGCTGCCTCATATATTATGGGGAGTATCTCCTCCCGGATCACCCTGAGGTCGGGGTCAAGGTCTGAAACCTTGAGGGGTGTCCGGTCCCTGAAGACCGATGGGTATAGCCTTGCATAGGATATGAATGAGGTGAGGAGGAGGACGATGGCGTCGTTCCTGTTACCGGACTTCACACCATCCAGGGTTCCCCTTATGCATGGGGGGAATGCGTCCGGGACGAGTTTACCTGGCTCTGCAGATTTAACCGGCCCACCTCTGAATGATGTGACCTCATTAACAGTCTCCCTTATCCTTTCTGCTGTTTCAAGGATGATGGGATGGGGTTCCACTGTGGAGCTCATCTCAGAGACCCTGGCAATGTAGTCCTCTGTCCTCTGCATTATTATGCGGGATATCATTGTCTCCTTGAGTTCCAGACCCACAAGTGCGGCGTAGAGACTCCTGGGGTCCCTGTCAGTTATCCTATCCTGGAATGTCATTAGGAATTCGTCCTCATCAATCACCACTCTCCCCCTGTGGAGTATGAGGTCCGTGAGCCTCAGCTTACCTGATCCAATGAGTTCTGAGAGTTCCATCCAGCTGGTTCCTTGGGATCCAAGTTCAATGAGGACTTCCTCGATTATCTCATCCCTTTCACTTCCAAGGACCCTGAAGCGGTCCTCCACAAGGGCCCCTGCAGATTCAACGACCAGTCTTACCTCCCGTGACCCCCTTCTGAAACCCGCCCCTGCCGCCTGTGCAAGGACATAGAATGCAATTACATCGTACTCCTCTATCCCTGGGTTCATGAGGTATGCGTAGTCCCCATGATCAAAACCCCTCCTCTGCCTCCTGAGGTACCATTCCAGTCTCTTGATGGCAAGGTCACCTATGCTCACAGGGAGAAGTGAATTGTCATCAAGGTTCTGGCCCCTTGTACGTTTAACCGTATCCAGGAGTGCGCTGCTGGCCTCGAATACCGTATCAGGGGATCCATAGTTTCTTACAATTTCCCTGGCATCCTCTGAGAATGGGTTTATGAAAAGTGAAGACACCATGTTTAAACTGTTTACCTATGTGGCCCATAAAGATATGGGTCCATCCTTCACAGTTACCCATAATATAGCAGTTCAGCAAGGATTCAGCCCAGAAGCCATGAAAAGGCACATATAAACCTTGATGTTCTGAAGGGGCCCCTGAACTGGTTCCATGAAAATGGAGATGGTTTTAAATTCCCTCACATAAATTTATATAGAGGTAAACCGTAAATCTAAACTGTATCTTAATGATATTACTCATCTTATTCTAATCCGTTTCATGATTCAAGGAGGAGTTGAGTTGAGCAAAGTATTTATCACCTGCGCACTTCCCTATGCCAATGGGCCAACGCATCTCGGTCATCTGAGGTCAACCTACATACCCGCGGATATATATGCAAGGTACAGGAGGCTGCGGGGTGACGACGTCCTGTTTGTGTGCGCCACAGATGAACACGGAACACCCATAGCCGTCAAGGCAGAGAGTGAGGGCCTGGAACCCATTGAAGTTGCCACACGGTACAATGAGATGATAAAACGTGACCTTGAGGAATGCGACATATCCTTTGACAGTTTCACAAGGACCACCGATGATCTGCACTACGAGATAGCCCAGAACTTCTTTCTGAAACTCTATGAGAATGGTTACATATACGAGAAGGACATAAAACAGCTCTACTGCAACAGCTGTCAGCGCTTCCTCCCGGATAGATACGTTGAGGGGACCTGTCCCCACTGTGGAGGTGAGGGTGCCCGTGGAGACCACTGCGAGAGCTGTGGAAGGCACCTTGAACCCCTCCAGCTTGAGGATCCCCTGTGCATGGTGTGCGGGTCAGAGCCCGTGGTGAGGGATTCAAGGCACTACTTCTTCCGCCTCAGCCAGTTCCAGGATGAGATCAGGGAATGGATTGAGGGATCAGACATGCCCTCAAATGTTAAGAACTACGCCCTGCAGTGGCTCAAGGAGGGCCTCAGGGACTGGATACTCACAAGGGACATGGACTGGGGGGTCCCTGTACCCCTTGAGGGAAATGATGGTAAGATAATCTATGTCTGGGGTGAGGCCTTCCTTGGATACATATCATCTGCTGCAGCCTGGAGCAGAAAAACCGGAAAGCCCTGGAGGGACTACTGGGATGCAGGTGCAGTTCACTTCATAGGAAAGGACATAATATACCACCACGCCATATTCTGGCCAGCCCTCCTCATGGCCTACGGGTGCAGAACCCCTGAGAACATAATAGCCGGGGAGTACCTCTCACTTGAGGGGAGAAAGATGTCCACCAGTAAGAACTGGGTTGTCTGGACATCAGATTTCCTTGAAAGATTCCATAAGGACCTTCTTAGGTACTACCTCACAGTCAACGCCCCCCTGACCAGGGACACCGATTTCTCATGGGATGACTTCCAGAGGAGGGTCAACGATGAACTGGCGGATGTCCTTGGAAACTTCCTCCACCGGACCTTCTCCTTCACAGGGAGGTTCTTTGATGGCAGGGTGCCTGAACCATCAGAACTCACAGCAGAGGACGAGGAGTTCCTCAACTCCATAAAAAAAGCCCCAGATACTGTGGGTGAGCTCCTGGAGAACTTCCAGTTCAGGGACGCCATGATGTCAGTGATTAAACTTGCAAAGAAGGGTAACAAGTACTTCAACGATCAGGAACCATGGAGGGCCATTAAGGAGTCACCTGAGAGGGCCTCAACATGCCTCTACCTATGCAACCTCCTTGCGGCCAACCTCGGGAAACTCCTAATGCCCTTCATGCCGTCCTCAGCAGAAAGGGTGCTCTCCATCATGAACATGGAGGATGAACCGTGGGGCTTCCATGAACTTGAACCCGGCCGGGTCATAGAGAGGGCCAGGCCCCTCTTCTCAAAGATACCCGATGAGGTAATTGAAGAGGAGAAATCAAAACTCATCAAGGAGGAGGATAGTGTGTCTGAAACCGTGACAATCGATGACTTTGCAGCCCTGGACCTCAGGGTGGGTGTTATAAGATCAGCTGAGAGAATAGAGGGGTCAGATAAACTCCTCAAACTCATGATAGACGTGGGTGAAAGGGAAATGCAGGTGGTTGCAGGCCTTGCAGAGAAGTACAGCCCCGAGGATCTCCTTGAAAGGAAGGTTACCGTCCTTGCCAACCTTAAACCCGCCAAACTCTTTGGTGTTAAATCCGAGGGTATGGTCCTTGCAACCGGGGAATCACTGAACATACTGGACCCCGGTGATGCGGGTATCGGTGAACGGATAATGTAGATGTGATACAACCTTCTGATAATTCGGTATGCTGTGCCTGGCTGGAGAATAGTATGAACGAATCAGGTCTAATTGCAAGGTCAGAAAGGTTTCTGGAGAGTATAAAGGATAGAAGGATCTCTGACGACGATCTTAAGTCGCCGGAAGCACTCCTTAATCTTTACATCTACCTCCGGGGAAACCTTGAGGAGCTTCAGGATCTGAAGGAGGCCATGGAGCTGAGGGGCTTCAAGTACCCCTTCAGGTCAATATCCGGGTACAGCACCCACCAGTCCCCTGAAATCGCTGAGGACATCCATGACATAAAGAGGCACGCCCAGTACTTCCGCATGAAGGCATCTGTAAAGAAGAACCTCCTTGACAGGGTTAACTCTGCAATCTCATCCCACAGGATAGCCCTCGGTAACATTGAGGAGTACGTTTTCCTCAAATGCCATGAATGTTCAAGGAGCCTGCGGCTGGGGGAGGTGGAGCTCCATGACCCGGAGGGGAGTGTTGAATGCCCCTGTGGATCAGATAGCCTGAAGGTCAGGTTCAATGAACGGGCACTCTGCAGGCCGGAGATAATACCGCACCTCCCCCTCTCAGGGGATTACATGGTGAAGATGTCCGAGCTGAGCCTCTGGGCCAGAAAGGCCCTCAAGAAGATAATGAGGCTACTTAAAAATGAAAAGAAGGGGGCTGTAAGATCGGCCACCCTGGTTATAAGGGTCCTTGAGGATGGTAGGTGGATCAGAAGGCGCATAACCCTTGACAGTGAGGACGATGACTACGAGAGGATGCTGAGGCAGAGGTATGGGCCAAATGTGAGGGTGGAGCTGATACAGTTCCACAGGAAAAAATCCAGCATAGTGAATGACAGGTACACAAGGACAGCCCTTGCACTTGCATATGCCGGCCTATCCCAGAAGATAATAGATGAGATACGGGATGCCGTCTACAGGGAGAACCTCAGGAATTACGATGCCGTGGAGAGGTACCGGGAGATAGTCTTTGATGCCAGAACATATTCACCTGATCTCAGGATTTCCGAGGATGAACTCAGTGAGGTACGATTGCAGAGGATGCACAGGCTAATCCATGAAGCAGGTCTTGGTGATGAGAACGGTAACCTGAACCCCCTGCTAAAGGAGGACCTTGAGACAATGGAGGAACTCAAGAGGGAGATCTTCAGGGATGTTCCCGTGAACCTCATTCTCTGGGACGTTGCCTTTTACTACCTTGGAACATCCCTGGACCGCCGCTCCAAGTATTCTGGCCCATTCCCCAACCTCAGACCCGTACTTGACAGGACACAGGTGAGGACCTTCGATGAGTTCAGTGAAGACGCCCTGGAACTCCTCAGAGGGTACTGGAACTGTGGAATGGTCTACATTGAGAACCTGGGGGATGTTCTCATGAGAAAATTTGAAATTGAGGAGAAAATGAAGGGTCTACACATGAAACCTGACCCCCTTGCATTTGGTGCCGCTGTGATGCACATGGAGGCAGGTATTGATGCTGAAACATGCGCTGAACTCTTCCATGTGAGTGTGGAGGACGTGGCCGAGGAGGAGAGGAGCATTGAAAACCTGGGTAAGCCATCTACCGACAGGGCTAAAATGTTTCTCAACCTTATAAAAGGTGATTGAGTGGTTTTATGGCAGAAAAGATCCATTTGAATCAGCCTCTTACTTCAAGGCGGATAATTGAGATCCTTGAGAAGAACCCTGACCTCAAGAAGATCACATGCCCCATAAGCCTCTATCACCGTACATCAAAGAGGTACCTTGAGGCCCTTGAGGAACTTGGAGTGGAGGTTGAACCCGTTAAGAGAATCGGGAGACCCCGGAAGTACACAGAAAAGGACGTTAAGATGGTGCAGAACCTTTTAAGGGAGGGTAAAACCCCAAAACAAATTTCGGGTATCACGAATATACCCCTGAAGACTGTCTACTACCTCAAGGGCGATATGAAACTGAAGAGGGGTAAGAAAAGAAAGTATGATAAGAACACGCGCCTCAGGGTCCGTGAAATGGCCAGAAAGGGCGTTCCAGCCAGAAAGATTTCTGAGGAGCTTGGGATACCCCTCAGAACAGTATACTATATACTCAAGAATGGCTGATTATCTGAAAATTTATAAATGTGGGCGGTTAATACTATAGGATAAATCCGGTGATTTTATGGTTCTGAACTTTACACCTGAATATTCATCTGTACTTATCGTATCAATAATCTGCTGTATCATCTCATTTACATCAACATATACCGTTATGCCAAGGCTTATAAGTAAGCTTAAGGATGCCAACGTCGTTGGAAACGACATACATAAAATCTCAAAGCCCATCGTCGCAGAGATGGGTGGTATCGGGATACTCTTTGGGTTCACGATAGGAATGTTTCTGGGGATGTACTTCTTCCCGCGTCTCCACTATGAACTCATGGTGACGCTCCTTGTGATACTACTCGTGGGTATAGTGGGGATGGTTGATGACCTTGTGAGGCTCTCCTCACGTGAAAAACTCTTCCTTCTATTCCTTGCAGGTCTCCCCATAATATGGGTGGCCCCCCCAAACGTCGGAATACTCTACATGATCATGATGCCAGTTGCAGTTTCAATAGCATCAAACCTCACAAACATGCTTGCTGGCCTGAATGGTATCGAATCTGGCCTTGGATCAATTGCAATGACGGCCCTTACCGCCTCATGTATCATAATGGGCAAATACAATGTCTCCATAATAACCATGGCAATGCTGGGGGCACTCCTGGCGTTCCTCATCTACAACAGGTACCCATCAAGGGTATTCCCCGGGGACGTGGGAACCCTCATAATAGGGGCCTGCATAGCCTCTGTTGCATTTATAGGTAGGATCAAGATAATAGCACTCATCGTCCTCCTCCCCAACATCATAGATGGCCTCCTGAAGTTCTACAGTGCAGGTGTCGTTGAGAGGCACAGGCACAGGCCCACAGAAATTTCAGAGGACGGTAAACTCATAGCACCCCCTGAGGGATTCAACTCCCTCATAAGGTGGATA
The DNA here is from genome assembly GCF_041228365.1 of Methanothermobacter sp. KEPCO 2. Taxonomy (NCBI): domain Archaea; kingdom Methanobacteriati; phylum Methanobacteriota; class Methanobacteria; order Methanobacteriales; family Methanobacteriaceae; genus Methanothermobacter; species Methanothermobacter sp. KEPCO 2. The sequence goes on from NZ_CP166185.1 coordinate 668,908, forward strand.
CTTAGAAGACCCATGACCGAGAAGAGGGTTGTGATGATAGTGTGGTCAATTGGGGTATTCTTCGGGGCCCTTGGGGTTCTACTTGCATTCATACTCCCTCTGGACCCCTTCTAAGAATTTTTATAATGAGAAACTTTAGAACCTCAAGTGTTCAGGTACAAAGTCATCCTTCAGGGGCTTTAGGGCTTGTTGAGAAGTACCTCAGAGAAGATTATCTGCTTTTCTGGCCTCAGAAACTGTAGAGTTTGTTGAGGAGCTCAAGGGTCACGGACTCCATCTCCCTCTCATCCAGTTTCTGGAAGATTTCAACAGCCCCCCTGAAAGCTGATGCAACACCCTCAGGGTTGTTTTCTATGAATTCGAGGACCCCCATGAGGACCATTGCAACGGCAAGTCCCATGTCATTGTTTGTCTTTTTGAAAAGATCCTCGGCCTTCTTAATGTACTTCCTTGACTCGCTGAAGTCCTCATTTTTAAGTGAATAAGCCCCCAGAAGCAGAAGCAATGACGCCTCTGTGGCTGTATCGCCAATATCCCTTGCAATCTGGTAGGCCTCCCTTATCTGGGATATGGAGTCCTCGTAGGACTGTGACTGGTACATTGTAAGTGATTCAATCCTTTCCACGAGCCTGTCCAGGAATGGCTCAATGGCACCAAGATCCACCTCTGCCATTTCTGGTTCGGCCTCCTCCTGGAGGCGGTTGAGGCTTGCTATATCTATGGCCTCCCTGATCTTTTCGACTTCCTTGATCTTTTCCCTGAGATCCTTTCTGAGGGGTGAGTTAACAGAGTTATAAATCCGGAGCGCCTCCTTAAAGTACTCCATTGCAGTTTTGATTTTTCTATCACTGAGGTAGACGTCACCCATGGAGTCGAGGGCAAATGCCATGAGCTCCTCGTCATTCATGTCAGAGGCCACCTTGTAGGCCCTTTCAAGGTAATCAAGTGCCTCCCGGCTATCCCCTTCATCGGCATAAAAGCTGGCTATCCTTATGAGGGTGTCAAATTCCTCCTCAAGGAGTTCCTCAAGTTTACGCAGGTACTTCTCCAGTGATTCGCCACCCTCATCTCCCTTGAGAAAATCAAATATGCTCAGAATGGTTAATATCATCGTCACAGCCCCTGACATTATGATAAATATATGGGAATCGTAATTTAAATATCTATCAGTAAAGAGACCTTCTGATCAAGATCATCAGTTTAATGAACACATGCAATAGCTTCCGCAAGGTAAAGGAGGGCCTCAGGATCCAGATCAGCCCACCAGAAGACCCTGTTCGCCTATCCTGTAGGGCGCCTCCCTGGTCCCTGAGGGGGTGCTGGAAGATATCATTGAGCCATCCATGCGGATATGCACATCGAAAAGTTCAGGAATCCCCTTCTCTATTTCCGGATCCGCAACCCCCTCTGTATACGCCACCAGTGCTATTCCATTGGCCTCCCTCACACGGTTATTGTAGGCCTTGAGCACCCTCAGCACAAGCCTTGGGGGTTGAATGCCAGTAGAATTGATGCGGAGTCAAAGGCTGAAAGGAATATACCTGACTCCTGGTAGAGGCTCCTTGTGGCTATACCGACCTTGACCATGAGGTCTGTGGTGTTCTGAAGTGCTGAATACCTTATGTTCCCTGAATCCTGGGGTTTACCACCCCCAAGTCCGGTTGGAAGATCAATTACATGAAGTTTATCACTGAAGGTCTGGATGAACCAGTTAAAGGCCATAGTATTCCTCTGCAGATCCCTGTAACCATATTCCGCCGCTATGAAAAGGCACGGGGTTCCGGCCTGCAGTCCCCTGTAGATGAACTCCGTTGCAAGTACAGATTTACCTGCCTTGGGGGGACCCGTGACCAGCATAACTGAACCAGGCTCCAGTTCACCCAGGATATCATCAAGTCCAGCTATACCTGTGGTGTAGTTCTCACTCATGATATCCCTCATGGGTTGACCTTAAGGCCCTTATCGTCTATGGTGTAGGGGGCGCTGGCCCTTCCCACTCCTATCATGGCCTCAACTGTGAGTTCGGATCCATCGAGGTGTATTATGTTATCCACAACCGCCTTGAGCATGGTCTCAACCTTTGGATCTGCAGATCCCTCGGTGTAGGTGACAATGGCGGTTCCACCGGCGTCCTTGATCCTCATTATGTATGCTGTTAGGACTCGGACTATCAGCATCTCATCATTGAATGCCATTAGCGTCGTAAGGGAGTCCAGGACAGACCTGAACATGCTGTAGCCTGCAGTTATGTTCCTTATGGCAACCCCCAGCTTCACCATTATATCTGTGGGGTTATGCACAGATGATGAAAGGTAGGTGTTGCCAGCATCAGATGCCGGCCCTGAGATGCTTGATATCGCATCTATCACATATAGAAGTTCATTCTCCATGTAGCTCTCAGCATCCATACCAAGAACCTGCATGTTCCTCTTGAGGTCCGCCAGACCATAGTCTGTGGATATATAGAGACAGGGTTCACCCCTCTCAGCACCCCCCGCAGTGAAACCATAACTGAATATGGATTTACCAACCTTTGGGGGCCCATAGACAAGTGTAACAGTATTTTCAGGGATCGCCCCCCACCGATGAGTTCATCAAGGCCCCTTATTCCTGAGGGAATTTTAACAATCATTTAACCACCATAGAGAAGTCCAAGGAGGGTTTCAAGTGCTTCCTTCACTCCCCATCCCTCTTTGAGTGAAACAGGTATTATGGGGACATCACCTCCAAGCTTCATCCTTGTTCTTATCTCATCAGGTGAGAGTGCGCCTGGAAGATCCTGTTTATTGGCAACCACAACCTTAGGTATCGCCTCTGCCCTTGTCTTTCTTATCATCTCCTTGGCCCTGGCGAAGGTTTCAGGTGCGGTTGAGTCCACAAGTATAAATGCCCCTACAGCCTCCCTTGAGAGGACATCCAGTATGAGGTCGAATCTCTCCTGTCCTGGTGTACCGAAGATATCCGCCATGAAACCCTTATACTCGAGGTGCCCTATGTCCATTGCAATGGTTGTTGGGAATGCTGAGAGGGCCTTTCTGTCAACAGAAACTGCCTTTGTGGATATTGACTTTACGAATGTGGATTTCCCTGAATTGTAGGGGCCCGTAACCAGTATCTTGGGCACATAGACCTTAACGCCGCCTGGCTGTACAACAAAGAAGAGGACCATGGTTTCAGGGGGCTTGGACCAGTCAGAATGGGCAACCATGAACCCCTGCCCTATTATGACCCTCTCCTCAATGGTCCTCAGGTCAATGACACAGTCCATGAGTGATCTCAGTTTATCCATAAGCTCCCTTTCATAGTCCCATTCAGTGAAGAGGTAGACAAGGTTGACATCCAGTTCAGAGGCCCTCCTGTTCCATGTCTCTACAATTTCAAGGGTGTCACCGTTCCCCAGATAATCTATTATTACAGAGAGACAGTTTATTACTCCCACACCACCGGGAATATCCTCTATTGCACTCAGAACTGTTTCCTTTATCTCTGAGTAATCACTGACAGTGTAACGTTCCTCTGATGGCATTCCAAGGAAGGGTGAACTTCCATCAACAAAGAACATGTCCCCGTTCTCAATATGGGGCTCGATGTCCCAGCCATAGGACCTGAATTCATATATTATGCTCTCAGGTTCCTCAACGTTGGTGAATATAAACCCCTTCTCACCTTCATCAAGGCGCCCGTTGAGCATCTGGTAACCGAATGCCTCATAGTCAACTCCGGGGGATGCCGAGAACATCACAGAAGCCCCCTCCCTCACTCCACCGCCCAGGAGGTCGTCGAGTTTCGGGATGTAAGTCCTCTTCATGTTCACATCTCCCTTAGAATTTCATCGACCTGTGCTGCCCTTGAATCCATTTCAAAGAGCAGCAGACCAAGCTGTGCCTCCGGTTCTGCCAGGGCCGTGAATATGGCCTTCTCACCTGCAGGTTTGAGAATGATTATACCCTTCTCGGTCCTCACGGTTATCTCAGAAACGCCGCCAGTGTTCATCTGCCCTGATGCCGCCTCTGCAGCACCCATTATGGTTGAACAGAGGGCTGAGAATATCCTGGCATCAACATCTGGAGGTGTCCGTGCGTTTATAAGCAGCCCTTCCTTTGAAACAATACCCGCAGCCCTTATCTGACCGACCTGCATAAAAGCAGAGAGCACATCATCCAGTTTTTCCTTCTTTGTTTTGGCCATCAATACACCCCAGTGACTCGGTAACCGGTATCAGAAAGTGTCCCCGGCGATGAGTATTACAGTTTAATTATGTTGTTAACCCTTTATATCAGTTTACATCTGGCTGCGGTGTAATCTAAGGAGGAACCCACACCGCCTCAGATGTTGTGAAAACGTAGTGATCTGAAAGGGCAGGGTTGTGGTAGGTACCTGTAAGGTTCTCTGTCCTGAAGGTCCGTGAGATGGATCTCCTCATGCAGAAGTTCACCCTGTCAGAGAGGGACTCCCTAAGGGAAGGCTCCATAGGTGGGCCAGAGAGCCATGCCCTCAGACGGAACTTCCTCCGTCCGTATGTGCTGTTGTAGCCCTCGTCAATCATCTCAACCCTTAGAACCCTGACATCAGACGGTCTGAGGAGGGCTGGCTTCTGATTCTGGTACTCCTCAAAGGTAACAGCAGGGTAGACTGCAAGGGTGTCAGTAGTAACCCCCTCCAGGGCCCCGGTTTTTGCAGCGGAATGGGCTGCCAGGAGTTCAAGCTGCATTCCAGCCTGAACAGAGATGAGTGTGGCAATGAGGAGCCCGGCACCTGTAAGTAGCAGGTACTCAATGGGTACCTGCCCTTCAGTGCAGCCATAGATATGACCTGCCCTCAAATTTGTCACAGATGAACCCCCCAGGGACTCCTCGTAGATACATCTAAACTCAGAGCCTCACCTCCGAGACCATGATAAGGGTCCTGTTATTCCTGCAGGTGTTCCTTATTGAATATTTCCTGCTTGCCTCAAGGTTAATTGATGCAGGGGTACCCTTCGAGTCCACTATAAGAACATTGGACATATTTGAGAATCCCCTGTAACCATCCACCCATCCATAGACCCCTGTTGAGTTGATCCTCAGCCTGTAAGCTGCTGTGTGGTTGAGACGTGGTGGGAGCTCAACAACAACCTCACGACCCGGACCCCCTGCAACTGCAAGGTCAACGGCACATGCCACATCATCCATGAGTATGCGGAGTTCAAGAAGTCCATCCTCATGGTTAACACCATCAATCCTTGAACCAGCAATGGCAACCATGGTGAATAAAAGCAAAACCATGAAAAAGGTTGATGTTACGGCGTCAGCTGCCAGAACTCCATGTGAATCCATGAGAGTAATTAATAAATTTTTATATATAAATATTACTAACTGGTGTATAGATATAGTTTGATGCACATAAACCTTTACATGTATTCTCTAGTGGTCTTCACCGGGGGACCCCATAACTTCCATGAAGTTGAGGAATTTGTTGAGGATGCCGGTGGCCTTATAATCCAGAGGGACACATTCAGCGTTCACAGAGGCCAGTACTTCCTGAGAAATGAGGTCAGAGTCCTGTGCATCATTCCCAGCACAGATGAAGACACACTCAGAGAGACCGCCCGCAGGATAAAGGGGGAAATAGAGGGCCTAGATGTTAATCAAGATGTCCTTGAGAGGATACAGTCCCTTCTTGAGGTCTATGATAGGCTTGCAGAAGAACCCTCATGGACCCCCGAAGATGAGATTGTGGCCGATGACGGCCTCCTTGATGAGATGGTTGACATGGAACTCATTGAAAGAAGAAAGATGGGCCATAGGGTCGAATACCGTCTGCTATGAGATTTTATGCTGACAAAAATTTAGGGGTCCGTTCTGCATCAGAGGATCCATGTCATCCAGATTTATGTAGGTGGTCTTTCAGATTAGTATAGGAGCTGGAGGATTTAATATGGCAAATGAAATAAAACAGCTTGTGATAGGTATAAGCAGAGATGGAGAGATAATCGTAAAGAGTAACAGGGGAAGGATCTACCCGGTTAAGGTATCGCCCGACCTCAGTTTCAGCTGTGAGGACCTCTTCAGGCACACTGATAGGGAACTCTATGCAACAATAAATACTGAGGTCCAGCCCTGGGAATGCGTGTCCATTGAATACGCGGAACCAGAGTAAAATCATCAGCTAATCTCATTCAGAGACATGGGTTTAGCAGCCACTGACACATGACATGCCACTTAAATAAAATGAGGAGTACAATAGCTTTAAGACCAGATACACCAGATAATAGGAGTACAACAATTCAGTGGAGGATATCATGAGGGGAGAGATTCTCATAACCGCCGGAGTAATCCTTATAATCACAGGCATACTCTTAACATTCATTGGAGGAGCCCTCAGCGCCTCCCAGACAAGGGATAAGGGGGAGGTTAAGGCTGCGGGAGTTGTAATGATAGGGCCCGTGCCCATAATCTTTGGCAGCGACAGAAACATGGCCATCACAGGGGTTGTACTTGCCCTGATCCTCATGGTGGTTGCATACATACTCTTCTACAGATAGGTGTGCTTCCATGAGGATCATAATGGTGGCCGGTGGAGAATACGGCGCCAGGGTGGTAAATACCGTCGCCTCCCATGGGCTGGCACCGGACATGGTGGCTGTATTTGATTATGATGATTATTCTGGTGAATTTCTGGATGATCCATCATCACTTCTTCCCCCAGAAATCCCTGATGCAGATCTCACAGTTGCTGCGGGACTCTTCGGTGACCTTAACCTCGTCGCGGCTGAAATAGCAGTTGAATCGGGATCGAAGGCCATCATAGTGGAATCCCATGCGCCAGGTCAGCTCCCTGAAGGTCTTAAATCTGAAATTTCAGGGATGGTTGAATCAGCCGTCTTCCCATCACCCTTCTGTTCACTTGATACTACAGAAAACCCATTCATTGACTCATTTGCATCAGGATTCGGGAAGCCTGAGGTGGAGATGGATGTGAAGGAGAGCGTCCTTGCAGTCCGGGTTAAAAGAAGCGCCCCCTGTGGTTCCACCTTCTACGTTGCAGAGAGGATAAGGGGTGTTCCCCTCCCTGAGGTGGATGTGACTGCAGGTGAAGGATTCCACAACTACCCCTGCCTGGCATCCATGGAAGCTGACCCTGCACTGGGGGATACCCACCTCCACGTTGCAGGTTACCTCACAAGGGAGGCCTTCAAGAGGGCTGCCGGTGTGCCCGGGGTTCATGCCCGCGTCGACCCCCGGGAATGCCTGGGAGAGGAGTGTGGCTTCCTCTGCATGGATGTCTGCCCACTTGTCAGGTTATCAATGAATACCATAAGGAAGGGTGGGACTGCAGAGGTGGATCCCTTCTCCTGCGGTGCCTGTGAGAGGTGCGCCAGGGAATGTCCCCACGGGGCCATAGAAATGATAAACCCGCGGCCATGATAGGATCCACAGGGTCATCCATGCTCCCGACGTAAACCCTGAATAATGCAGAGGAGATGATAATCTGAAAGGTACAGAAAACCCTGAAGTTAAGGAAAAAATTACAGGTAAGGTTGTATTCATAGGTGCAGGTCCAGGGGACCCTGAACTCATAACACTGAAGGCCATACGGGTTCTTAAAAGGTCAGACGTTGTGATATACGCCGGTTCACTTGTAAACAAAAAGATCCTGGAATACGCGCCAGGTGCAGAGGTCCACAACAGCGCCCATATGGACCTCGAGGAGATAACAGAAATCATGGTGAATGCCTGCAGGGCCGGTAAAACCGTGGCGAGGGTTCACACAGGAGACCCCTCTATTTATGGGGCCATCAGAGAGCAGATGAGGGTTCTTGATGAGAAAGGAATTCCATACAGTGTTATACCTGGCGTCAGTTCCGTTTTTGCAGCCGCAGCCGCCCTGGGGGCCGAGCTTACACTCCCTGAGATTTCTCAGACCGTCATAATAACACGTCCTGCCGGGAGAACACCTGTGCCGCCTTCAGAGAGCCTCGAAGAGCTTGCAAGACACGGTTCAACCATGTGCATATTCCTGGGTGTCCACATGATAGGGGACGTTGCAGAGAGGCTGATGAATCACTACCCACCTGACACCCCCGTTGCCGTGGTTAAAAGGGCCTCATGGCCTGATGAGGAGATTGTGAGGGGCACGCTGGCAGATATATCCAGGAAGGTGCGTGAGGCCGGTATAAAAAAGACAGCCATGATAATCGTGGGAAGGGTTCTCGATCCAGGGGATTTCAGAGCCTCCAAGCTCTATGACGCCGGATTCAGCCACGAATACAGACCCTGACCAAACCTTATCCTAACATTATTCTTCCTGAGGCCGATTTCAGCCACGGATCCCACAGATTTTATTCTCTTTTTAGGTTACCCCTGAAATCAGAACGTGAAGAGCTTTATGTGAGCCATTCTCCCGCAGGCCATGAACCTCTCTGTAAGTTCCCTCACCCTTGAGGACTCTCCCTCAATTATGAAGAGTTCAAGGCACTTCCCATCCTTGAGGTGACTGTGTATCTGGGTGCTGATTATATCCTCATAGTCATGTTTTATCTCTGTGACCATGTCCTCGTCATTTCTTTTGTGTATGAGAAAGAGAACTGCGTTTATATCTCCCCTCAATTCCTGCATGTTTCTTTTCTCATCTATCAGAAGCCTTGCAGCAGCCCTTACAACATCGGATCTCCCTGAGAATCCCATCTCATCCCTAAGTGCATCTATCTCCGCAAGGAGCTTTTCACTGAGTGAAACACTGACCACAACCATGGATCACTCTATTTTAATAAGAATTTATATAGTTTATGTTAAATTTTATTAAATTATGCTCCAGATATTAACAATTTTTATATGTTTTCAGGGACATAGATTGAATGGGTGGTTGGATGGAAAGATGGAAGATAGGTGCGCTTGCACTCATAACCATACTCTCGGTGTCTGGAATGTACGTCTTCACATCAGAGGCATCAGAGGAACCGGATCAGAAAAAACTGATTGTTGCGGTTACAGTAATGCCACAGAAGGAGTTCGTGGAGGCAGTTACAGGGAACCGGGCAGAGGTGGTTGTCCTGGTGCCAGAGGGCGCCGACCCCCACACCTATGAACCTGAACCAGAGACACTCAGGAGGGTGTCAGAGGCCAGGGCATACTTCATTGTTGGATCCGGCCTTGAATTCGAAAACCACTACCTTGATAAAATAAGGACACTTAACCCCAGCATGAGGATAATAAACACTTCAGAGGGGATAGAGTTCATTCCATCAGCCATTGAAGATCCACATGAATCAGCCGAGAGCCCATACGACCCCCATGTGTGGACATCACCCAGAAACGCAATGTTGATGGTGAACAACACACTGAGGGGGCTCCAGGAGATTGACCCACAGCACAGCAGATACTACAGGGAAAACGCTGCCACCTACCTTGAAAGGCTGCATGAACTGGACATGAGGATCAGAATGGAGCTTAAAAACAGAACCGGTGAGAGCATACTGGTCTACCACCCTGCCTGGGGATACTTCTGCAGGGAATACGGGTTAAAACAGGTTGCAATTGAAAGGGAGGGAAAGGAACCGGGCCCGGCAACATTATCACTGATAATTCAGGAGGCCAGAAGGGAGAACATAAGGGTTGTAATTGTATCACCACAGTTCAGCAGGAGGAATGCAGAACTCATTGCAGAAGAGATAGGGGCGAGGGTTGCCGTCGTGGACCCGCTGGGGGGAAACTACACCAGAAACATCGAGGAGGTACTTAGGGCTCTTAAGGAGTGATGGAAATGCTGGCGGTTGAGATGAGAGATGTCAATTACCAGGTGAATGGCAGGCCCATACTTGAGGACATCAACCTTGAGGTACCTGAAGGTGAAATCCTTGCAGTGATCGGACCCAACGGTGGGGGTAAAACAACACTACTGAAACTCATAACCGGACAGATAAGGCCATCCTCAGGGACTGTGAAGGTTCTGGGGAAAAATCCTGAGGATGCCCGGGAAAGGATCGGATACCTCCCCCAGAGGAGTCACTTCAAAACAGATTTCCCCATAAACGTCCTCCAGACAGTCCTCATGGGCACATACAGGAGATTTGAGGCATATACAGATGATGATAGAAAAAGGGCCCTCAGATCCCTGGAAATGGTGGGGATGCTGGATTACAAGGATAGAAAAATTGGTGAGCTCTCAGGGGGAGAGCTACAGAGGGTTTTCCTTGCAAGGGCCATTGTAAGGGATCCTGATCTTCTCCTCCTTGATGAGCCAACTGCAAGCGTTGACCCGGCCTTCAGGACCTCATTCTACAACCTCATAGATGACCTCAGGGAGAGGATGACGGTGATCCTGGTATCCCACGATATCGGGACTGTCGCCCAGCACGTGGACAGTGTGGCGTGCCTTAACCACCGGCTATTCGTCCATGGGACAGTGGAGGAGGCCGTCAGCTGCCTTGAGGATGCATACGGCTGTCCAGTGGAACTCATCGCACATGGGATACCCCACAGGGTGCTCCATGAACACAGGGAGGGGTGATTGCAGTGCTTGAAATCCTCCAGTACCAGTTCATGAGGAACGCGGTGGTTGCAGCGGTACTCGTCAGCATAGCCTGCGGTATAGTTGGAAGCTACGTTGTGACCAAGAGGATAGTCTCAATAAGCGGGGGTATATCACACGCAGCATTCGGTGGTGTGGGGCTGGGGTACCTACTCGGTGTGAATCCGGTGACAGCGGCCATCCCCTTCACCGTTGCAGCCGCTCTCCTTATGGGTAAAATCACGAGAAAAACAGATATAAGTGAGGATACCGCGATAGGCATGCTCTGGTCAGCCGGTATGGCCCTGGGTATACTATTCGTGAACCTCAGCCCTGGTTATGCCCCAGATCTCTTCAGCTACCTCTTCGGTAACATCCTCATGGTAAGCAGCACCGACCTCTGGACCATGCTCCTCCTTGACCTCATCATAATAGCAAGTGCCCTCCTTTTCAACAGGGAATTTGTGGCCCTCTGCTTCGATGAGGAGTACGCAGAGGTTCTTGGTGTACCCGCTGACACCTTTTACCTTTACCTGCTTTCACTGGTGGCCATAAGTGTCGTTGTGCTCATAAAGGCAGCGGGCATAATACTTGTGATGGCACTGCTCACGGTTCCAGCGGCTGTTGCAAGGGACTTCAGTACCGATATGGGGGACATCATGGTTAAGGCCTCAATCACAGGTATATTTGCAGCTATGCTGGGCCTATGGGTTTCCTACTGGTTCAATATCTCATCAGGGGCCGTCATAGTCCTTATACTCACACTTCTATTTGGCGCGGCCCGGATACTGAAGTCCCTGAGGAGTTCATAAGAACCAGATCTATGATCCTATCAAAAAAATACAAATTAGATAAAACCAGGGATTCACAGCAAGCATATCAAAAAATACATTAAAGAATTAGATGAAACCCTAGATTATGAAGTGCGGATCAGACCTCAGGGATACGCTGAAATCAGCAATCGGTGACTACCTCAGCATCACACTCATAACCGGGAAGACGTACTACGGTGAGGTCAAGAGGGTTGAAACCGATTATCTAAGCCTTGAACTAAAATTAAGGGGTGGTAAAACAACCACCACCGTCATAATACCCCTCGCGCATATTGTAACGATCACCCTCTAGGCCTGAGGACCTCAACACCACCCGCAGTCCCCACGATAACCATATCTGCAAGGCCTGCGAAGATACCATTCTCCACCACACCTGGTATGCTGTTGAGATCCACCTCAAGGCCTGCCGGGTCATCAATGGCACCGAATGACGCGTCAAGGACAAAGTTGCCGTTATCTGTTACAACGGGGCCGTCCTTCCCCTCACATGACCGGAGGGATACAGTGGCCCCCATGGACTCAAGTCTCATCATAACAGGTCTGCAGGCTGCAGGGATGACCTCAACGGGGAGGGGAAATGCCCCCAGCTTATCAACAAGTTTTGATTCATCAACTATAACTATGAATCGCCCTGCAGAGGAGTCAACTATCTTCTCAAGTGTGTGGGCAGCCCCACCACCCTTTATAAGGTTGAGTTGAGGGTCCACCTCATCTGCACCGTCAACAGCCACATCAACGTCGTGTTCTGCAAGACTTGTAACCCCTATACCTGACTCTGCTGCAAGGAACATGGACTGGTAGGATGTGGGTACACCCATAACCTCCAGTTCCTCCTCCCTCACGCGCCTTCCAAGTTCCACTATGAAGTGGTGGGTTGTTGAACCGGTGCCGAGGCCAACGATATCTCCATCCCTTATTTCCTCAACCGCCCTGAGGGCGGCCATCCTCTTGAGATTCATTGTGAACTTCCATTCATTTTTTTATTCAGGGGTTTCAAAAGAACCCTTCTCAGTTCATGACCCCCGGGGCACTGTTTTCCAGGTTTTCCAAGATTTTTTACAATCCTGCACCTGTCACCCTCCAGGATACCCTCAGGGAAACAGAGATCATGCATGCTGCACTCCAGGTCACATTCAGGGAACTCGAATGAGATCACTGATCCCTCAAATGCTCCCTTTGCGTCTATGAGTGCCTCAACGTTGGATTTTTCAACCTCAATTACCTTCACCTTCTCCCCAAGGTGAACCGGGCACTTCTGGTACCTGTCCTTAACATCGGTTATCCTGTAGAGCCTCCCCTCCTCAAGGGGTCCTATACATGTTGACCTGAACCTGCAATCCTCACATTCCTCTGCAGGTCCACAGAAGAGGAACCTTGACCCCTTCCTTGCAAGTTTTTCACCGATAAGAGTTATCAATCATATCACTTCCGTTATCTTTGCAAGCCTTTCAGCGGCCTCGCGGGTTAAACCCCTGTCTCCAAGGATGGTGTACCTTTCCTTTCTGATGGTGTGGGCCACTGTAAGTGCCTCTATGATGTATTCAGGGTCGATGCCGAGTTCGGCTGCTGTTGTTGGGGCGTTTATCCTTGCCAGGGCGTCCCTTATGAATCTCCAGTCGCCGCCGTGGAGGTGCATCATCATTATGGTCCCCACCCCGCACTGTTCGCCGTGGAGTGCGGGTTCAGGTGCCACCATGTCAAGGGCGTGGCTGAACTTGTGCTCCGAGCCACTGGCAGGCCTGCTGCTCCCTGCTATGCTTATGGCTATACCGCTGCTTATGAGTGACTTCACAGCCAGCCTTGCACTCTCCTCAAGACCCTCCTTTATGGCGTCGGCAGAGTTTATAATCATCTTGGCTGTCATGAGTGAAAGTGCAGCTGCTGATTCACTGTACCTCTCATTAAGAAGCCTGTGGGCAAGTTTCCAGTCCATTATGGCCGTGTAATTGGATATTATATCTGCACAGCCAGATGCAAGGAGCCTGAAGGGGGCCTTCCTTATGACCTCGGTATCTGCTATCACACCGATGGGTGAGGAGGCCTCAAGGGATGCTGTGCCCTCGCCGTTCCTTATGGATGCCCTGGGGGACGCTATCCCATCATGGGATGCCGCGGTGGGCACACTTATGAAGTGCACGCCCTCAAGCGTGGCGGCCATCTTCGCAACATCGATGACCTTACCCCCACCCACACCGAGCACAAGGGAGGTGCCGTTGAGGCCATCCTGGACCTGGGCCACCGAGGCCATGGTGGCATCCCCAACCGTGACCTGGTCAACCTCAAATCCAGCATTCTGCAGACTCTCAATAGCCGTTTCACCGGCAATTTTAAGGGTTCTGGGGCCTGTCACCACCATAACCCTTCCCTCGAATCTGAGGTCCCTGCATATCCTCCCGGTATCCTCTATAACACCGGGCCCTGTGTGTATCTCCCTTGGTAGCTGAATTTTCCTTGGATCCATGTTAACCCTCTGATGGAGTATATTATTTAAGTAGGAGTAATAAAATAATTTTTGATTGGTGTTTATCTCCAGAGGAAAATATACTTTTGCAGAAATTTATCAGAAAAGACCCTAACTGTTATCATGGTGAAAAAATGACAGAGTTCAGTGAATGGTTCCACAATATTTTAGAGGAAGCTGAGATTATAGATCAGAGGTATCCGGTCAAGGGTATGCATGTATGGATGCCCCATGGATTCAGGATAAGGAAAAACACCCTCAATATCCTGAAGAGGATACTTGACAGGGACCATGAGGAGGTTCTCTTCCCGCTTCTTGTACCTGAGGATGAACTGGCAAAGGAGGCCATACACGTAAAGGGCTTCGAGGACGAGGTTTACTGGGTTACACATGGGGGCCTCAGCAAACTCCAGAGAAAACTGGCCCTCAGGCCCACAAGTGAAACCATCATGTACCCAATGTTCGCACTCTGGGTCAGGTCACACACGGATCTACCCATGAGGTTCTACCAGATAGTTAACACCTTCAGGTATGAGACAAAACATACAAGGCCTCTAATAAGGGTACGTGAGATAACAACCTTCAAGGAGGCCCACACAATACATGCAACCGCAGAGGAGGCAGAGGAACAGGTTGAAAGGGCCATAGAGATCTACAGAGAATTCTTCGACTCCCTGGGAATCCCCTACCTCATAACAAAGAGGCCCCCCTGGGACAAATTCCCTGGCTCAGACTACACAATGGCCTTCGACACCCTCATGCCCGACGGCAAAACCCTCCAGATAGGAACCGTCCACAACCTCGGGCAGACCTTCGCAAGGACCTTCGAGATAAAATTTGAAAACCCTGAGGGTGAGCATGAGTACGTCCACCAGACCTGTTACGGTTTATCAGACAGGGTCATAGCCTCGGTTATAGCGGTCCACGGGGATGAATCAGGTCTATGTCTACCCCCCGAGGTTGCAGCCCACCAGGTGGTTATCGTGCCTGTTATCTTCAAAAAGGCCGCAGATGAGGTCATGGAGGCCTGCAGGGATCTCAGGGATATGCTTGAGGATGCAGGTTTCAGGGTGCACCTTGATGACCGTGACCTCCGGGCAGGGAGGAAATACTATGAATGGGAGATGCGGGGCGTCCCCCTGAGGGTTGAGATAGGGCCAAGGGACCTTGAAAATAATTCCGCCGTCATCTCCAGGCGGGACACCGGTGAGAAGATAACAGCAGACCTTGAAGGTATCCAGGACACCCTCAGGGATCTCATGGATGACATCCTCGAAAACCTTAGGAGCAGGGCCTGGGAGAGGATGGAATCAGAGATCCGTGAGGCAGGGACCATAGAGGAGGCCAGGAACATAATAGAGGAGAAGAGGGGCATAATATCCTTCATGTGGTGCGGTGATGAGGAGTGCGGCATGGATGTTGAGGAAAAGGTCCGGGTGGATATCCTTGGGATACAGGAGGGTGGAAGCGGTAAATGCATGAACTGTGGTAGAGACGCCCCCTACAGGGCATACCTTGCCAGAACCTACTAGATGGGAGATTGGATGAACGCAAGAATCCTTCTTGTCATCAGCCTGATATTCATCTTCGCATTTCTGAGCGGAGGGATAGGCTACATCACACTGGGAGGCCCAGACCTTGCATCGGCCGTCAGCGATGGTAGTGCAGAGGTGATACAGAAGGGGAGCGCCGGTGACGTTCCGAATACTGTGGAAATAAGGAACACAGGAAATAAACCTGTACGGGTTGACAGCGGCACCCTGCTGGCCTCAAATACCTCGGGTGACCTTGTAATTGCCACAGAAACCCATGTGAGTCCCGGCTCTGCAGAGGATGTTCCCGCATACTCGGTGGAACCCGAGGAGAGGACCCTGCAGGGGGTTAAACTGGAACCCGCCGGTAAAGCCCCGGCGCTCATGGTGGATGTCCTCTCATCATCGAACCCTTCAGATCCGGCTGAGGCGTTCAACACACAGCTCAAGCTCTGGGTGCTTGCAAGGGGCGATGAACTCAACATATACCGTGGAGAGGTTTACGCCATGGTTAAAAAGAGGGATATGAGGTTCTACCAGCTCAGGGAGAATATCACAGCGGTGAGGTCAGAGCTCATGGATGAGTACGGGCTCACAGAGGAACAGCTCTCAGAGCTGAACATCGCCAGCCCGATCCTCAACCAGACAGGAAGTCCCTTTAAACTGTTCTCAGTACTTGATGCCCTGAAGAACCAGATTGGAGCAAGACAATGAAGACCTGCGCCATAATACCGGTTTCAAGGTTTGCACATGCAAAGACACGGCTATCCCCCACACTTTCACCGTCAGAACGGGAGGGGCTGCTCAGGGCCATGCTGATGGATGTTTCAGAGGCCCTCAGGAGACACGTTGACCGTGTGCTGGTGATCAGTGCGGATGCAGATGTCCTTGAATACGCCTACAGCCTTGGAGTCGATATACTTGAGGAGAGGGGTAGAAAGGACCTCAACGGTGCCCTGGAACAGGCTGCTGAGTTCTGCATACCCGAATTTGAGAGGGTCATGATAACACCCTCAGACATACCCCTCATAGGGAAAACCGATATCACTGAACTCCTACACAGGGCATCCCACTTTGATGTTGTGATAGCCCCTGCCAAGGGTGGTGGGACCAACACCCTGATATTCAGGCCAGGGTCCATGAGGCTGAGGTTCGGTGACTGCAGCTTCTTTGAGCATGTGAGTGAAGCTGAGAGTAGGGGTCTCAGCGTCTCAGTGTATGACTCATTCTACCTTTCACTTGACGTTAACACAGCAGAGGACCTCGGAGAGATAATACTCCATGGAGAGGGGACCCATGCAAGGGAGTACCTCAGAAAGCTCAGTTTCACCGTGAGGCCCTCAAGGGGTTCCGACAGGCTTGAGGTTTCAAGATCATTCTAGGTGAGACCATGATGGCGCTTTCAATCGCTGGTTTTGATCCATCAGGCGGGGCAGGGATCCTAGCCGATATCAAGACATTCTCTGCCCTTGGAGTTTACGGTGCAGGGGTTATAACTGCACTCACTGCCCAGAACGTGAGGAGGGTTTCGGGTGTAATGGCCATGCCCCCTGAATTTGTTGCCGAGCAGATCGACCTTGTGATGGAGGACCTGAATATACTGCACGCCAAGACAGGTATGCTCTACAGTGAGGAGATAGTGCTGACCGTTGCAGAGAAGATCAAAGAGTACGACCTGCAGGTTGTTGTGGACCCTGTGATGGTGGCGGCATCCGGAGGCAGCCTATCTGAAGGTGGTTTTTCTGACGCGCTCAGAGATCATCTGCTCCCTGAAGCACTCATAGCAACACCAAATGTTGCAGAGGCAGAAAGGCTTTCAGGGGTCTCCATAAGGACCCTGGATGACGCAGTGAGGGCCGCTGGGGTTCTGGGTGAAATCTGTGATGTGATAATAACCGGGGGCCACCTGGGTGGTAATAATGTGCTCTGCATTGATGGTGACGTATCCGTCCTTGAGGGTGAACTGGTAGAGAGCAGGAACACCCATGGAAGCGGGTGCTCATTTTCAGCTGCAACCGCTGCATACCTTGAGATGGGCCTTGAACTGATTGATGCCCTTAAAAAGGCAGGGGACTTTGTAAGGGAGGCCATAAGATACGGGCACCATGGTACCCTCAACCAGTTCTGGATGTACAGTGAACATGTTAGTGCTGAAGACCTGAAGGACTGATTCAGAAGCTTCATATTTTTATTTCTATTACATAAGTCTGTAGAAGCTGCCTGTGTATCTGCAGGAAGGCAGAAACCAGCATATCATTCCAGATACCCGTCACAAACTCTTTCATGGAAAAACTGAATATTTACTCAGGAGTAATTTACCTGAAAGTAAACTAATTTATTCCAGTTCCATAAACCAGAGTAATTAATAGGTCATACTATGATCTGGAACTTGGATGAGAAGGGTGGGGTGAGAATCAGAAGAAAAAGCCTCGATTTAACCAGAAAATAATTAGAGCAGCTCATCCCTGAGGTCAATGGTATCCTCAAGGGATGGACCCGTGGATATTATGGTGACTGGCACCCCAGTTTCGGATTCTATCTCCTCTATGAAACGTTTCACTTCGGCTGAGAGGTCAGAGTACTCCCTGACACGTTCACATTGAGGGTAGAGTCTGTCGACACAGGTAACAGCGATCTGTGTGGCCCCATTGATCATGCAGGATTCCCTGGCCATCTCCATGTCAAACAGGCCAATCCTCCTTCTTCTGCCTGTGACTGTCCCATACTCCTCAAGGCCGAGCTCCTCCGCCTCCTCCTGGCTGATCTCAGTTGGGAAGGGGCCCTCACCAACCCTTGTGATGTACGATTTGAAGACCGCTATGACCTCATCAACCCTTGTGGGTCCAATACCCACGTCGGCCGCGGCTGTGCTTGCGGTGGTGTCCTTGCTTGTAACATAGGGGTATGTGCCGTAGTAGAGTGAAAGACCGAATCCCTGGGATCCCTCCACAAAGACGTCCTCTCCCTCATCCAGGGCCTCGTTAACCTCAAGGGGGACGTCTGTAAGGAAATCTTCCAGTTCACTCACCTCACGTGCAAGTTTCGCTGTCCTCATGACGCGGTCTGCATTGGCGGGTCCGCACCCTGTACCCGTGCTCCCTATCTTCTTGGAGAGGTAACTGGATGACTGGTCCTGCTCCTTGTGCTTCTTCTCTATTATGGCGCACCTGTAGTCGACACCTGTCCTCTCTGCCACACTGTACTTTGAGAGGTACTCCATTTCATGGAGGAAGACCTCAGGGTCAACCAGGACACCGGCACCTATGAGGAGCCTTGCATCCTCATGGAAGAAACCTGAGGGTGTGAGGCGGAGTCCGTACTTATCACCTCTGAATTCAACTGAATGGCCCGCGTTGGGTCCCACCCCTGCCCTTGCTATTATTGATGGCCTGTCATTGTAACATAGATAGGTTATGCATTTACCTTTACCTTCGTCACCCCATCCTCCTCCAACTAAAACGGTGCACGTCATACTGATTCTCCTTAAAATTTCTGCCTCTCATATATTAAGGGGTATGCAATAAAAGTTTTTCCCAAAGGGCCACTGAGTTACTCATGCCTTCTTTCTTATTATCCTCTCAAAGAGCATGGGGGTGAATCTCCTCTGGAGTGCTATAAGGACATGCTGCTGGAGGGCCTCCTCCATGGTTTCAAGGGTCAATCTGTCCTCACCCTTCCTTATCCTCACGGCCTGGGCTATCTGGGCTATATCCCTTGCATGGGCAAATGTTGGCTGGAGGCCCTCGCCTCCCTCGGTCATCGGCCTGTATACCCTTGCAAACCTTTCAAGGACCTCGGGGTCGTATTCCTCCCCCATTGATTCAAGATTGCGCCTGAAGACCTCCACTATCTCATCCACACTGGGTTTTTCAAGGTGTACATGCAGCGGTGCCCTCCTGAGGTGGGCCTCGTCCATTATTGTTATGTCAAGGTTGGTTGAAAATGCCGGTATGAAGTGAGTGTGGACGACTATTGGGGACCCCTTAACGTAGATCATGTCCTTCTTGTTCTCCAGTGGGACGATGAGGCGGTTCAGGAGGGCGTTGTGGTCCTCCTTCTGCCTTCCAAGGTCGTCGATGAGGAGTACCCCACCATTGGCCTTTATTATGGGGGATGTCTCATAGACACCCTTGTTGGGGTCAAATCTGGTTTCAAGTTTCTCACTTGTAAGTTCGGACCCTGTGAAGACAAAGGGGGCGTATATCTTAACCCACCTTGGGTCCTCTGGCTGTTCAGGGCATGCACGGTGGAAGTCAGGGTCATAGAACTGTATGACCTGTTCACTGAACTCCACATACCTTGGTATGACCAGCGGGGGTAGAAGGTCTGACATCTTGCTTGTTATGAAGGTTTTACCTGTACCCGGCGGCCCGTAGATGAATAATCCCTTACCACCTATTGCGGCCTCTATGAGTGTCTTCTTTGCGCTTTCATTCCCCACCACGTCACTGAAGGCCTTATCTATGACCTCATGGGGGATCCTTATCGGAAATCTTCCCTCAAGCTGCCTGCCCATGATTTCAAAGTAGCTGTCATAGCTTACAGGTGCCATCCCCATGTACGGGTTCTCCCTTAGGAGTTTATCTGCCTGTTTCCTCCCCTGTTTCTTGATGGTGTAGGTTACACTGGGGAAGAGGAAGCCCCCGCCTGTGGGGGCGCAGAGCTCATCCTTCTCCATCTCCTTGAGGCACTCCTCAAGTATGTCCACATGGAGACCGGTTATCTCATGTATCCTGTTAACCTGTATGCTACCGTAGGTTGCTATGATCTTCAGAAGGAGGTTTTTTATGAAGTTAACTGAGAGGTCTATCTCATCCAGTGTCTTTGGCTGTTTGAGCAGCTCAAAGAGTTCCTGCATCTTCTCATCATGGTAGTAATCCATTCAACCACTCCTCACCTAAGAATCTGTCTCTCTCATAATATAATAGGTTGGGTAACTTAAGCTTTGGCCATCAGTGAATCTGCCGCCGTACATTATGAGGAGCGGTTATGATTGTACCACTGCAGTTATGTGCCGGGCAAAGAGGAATGCCTCAAAAAAAGTATTTTCTGAAGTTCTCTCACATGTAAATTTCAGTTCATCATATTTCAAAGCCATTGCTGACTGGGCCGTCCTATCTGGCTCATACACATATGAATTTCAGTTCATCGTCCAGTTCAATGTTTATCATATCCCTGTTGAGGTAGATCTCCTGGAGGATATCGTCTTCCATGTGGAGGACGTATATGTCAGGCTCTATTTTTTCCATAAAGTCCTCAAATGTGTTATCTGCGAATTCTGTGAGTTTATCAACCACCGCCCCCATCACATTCACCGTGAACTCATATTCGGCTTCAAGGGGGTCCACGAATTCAAATACCATGTCCACGTCCAGCCAGCCCGGTTCCTGGAACGCCTTCGAGATGACTATGAAGTACTCCTTATCAACCGAGATCGAGTCCCTCAGGTAGTCCCTCTTCTTTTCATAGATCCACCACATGAATGATCGGTGCGGCTCATGGTACCTCTCTTCTATTGCCTCCCTTACGAAACGGTCCATGAGTTCGGGGAGTTTTTCTAGGAATACTGCCTCATAGAGTGTGTTGAAGACGGTTATGTACTCATCACGGAACCATATCTCCTCTATATGCCTGAGGTACCTCTCCATGATTGCCTGCTTTTTCTCATTATCCAGTTCAGCCAGTCTCAGAAACATCCAAAGCCTCCTTTAATTTTGATAGGGCCTCCCCGCCCACCTGTGTGCTGCATAACCCCCATAATAAAGGTGAAAAAGTAAATAATTATCATATATAAGTTTTCTGGTGGTTCAGGTTACTCATGGAACCCGACATGAATGAACGGATTAACTGCGTTAAACTTACCTATTACGAAGATGGCGGTTCTTTAAAAATTTTTACCCCAAAGTTAATAGTAAGGATAGGAGGTGCCAAGCGATTAAGGTGCCCGGAAGAAAACACCGGCCCCATATCAGAGAGGAGAAACTGGATAACATCAGAGGGAATATGAAAATTGTATGTGTAAACTGCGGGGCAGAGAACCCGAAGGACAGTAACTTCTGTTCAGGGTGCGGAAGACACCTCAAAAGAAGAATCTGCGTCCGTTGCGGTACCGAAAATGCCGATGACGCGGTATACTGCAGAAGATGCGGTATGAAACTTGAGGGTGATGTCGCGGAAGGTTACAGTACTTTCCCCTACAAAAATATGGAAGGCCTCACAGCCCTTGAATTCATAGTCATACTCCTATTCTCACCCCTCGCCGGTTTAATAGGATTCCTTCTATGGTACGGTGAAAAGCCAAGGAAGGCGCGGCAGTCCCTCTCCATAGCCCTGGTGATGTTCCTCTTTGCAATGATCATATTCCTCTTCTAGGGGCAATTCAAATCATTTCTTTATCATTAAGCCGGACACCCTCCATTTCAAGGAGCCGCCTCTTAAGATCGGTGCCCCCCTGGTAACCCCCAGGGCTTCCATCGCCTCTTATAACCCGGTGACATGGGATGATAAGTGGAAAGGGGTTACCTGCCAGTGCCCCTGCCACGCTCCTTGGACTTCCACCTGCAGACTCTGCAACCTCAGCGTAAGAGAGTGTGGAGCCCCTGGGAATGTCAGATACCACAAGGAGGACCCTCCGCTGGTACTCTGTGCATACCCCCCAGTCAAGTACCGAGAGGTCAAAGCGGACGTCCTCACCATCAAGGAACCTCCATATGGAAGCTGTGAGTTCCGCCATGAATTCAGATTCCTGGCCACTGGAGGTACCATTATCCCCCTCAGATGCAAAAAAGATCCTCTGAACCCTGCCATCTCCACATAAAACAGCGACACATGCAAGTGGATGCCTCAGAATATACATACACTTAAATGTTCTGTGTTATTATGTATTATTATATGGGGGTGTTCTATGGACAGAAACCTCAAGATATTCATCGCAGCAATGATCATTCTTTCGGTTATATCACAGTTTTCAGCCTTCAAAAATGACATTGTATCCCTGATAACTGTAATAACAAACCTTGCAGCATTTCTGGGACTTATATACGCCAGTATCTACGCCAGAAAGGTCTATCCCCACCTCTACCTTACCCTGATACTTTTATCCGCTGGCCAGTTCTTCTCCTTCCTGGGTGACCTTACCTGGTTCATACTTGAAAGCATACTCCTGCAGAGACCATTCCCATCAGCTGCCGACGTATTTTACCTGATATACTATCCCGTATTCGCAGCTGGAATCTTCAGTGTGCCTGTAAGGAGGTATTCCGACCTCAAATCAATCACGGATCTCATGATAATCCTTGTGGCATCCCTATCAGCGGCCTGGGTCTTCCTTGTGAAGCCAACAGTTCTTGCAGGGGAGAATCTCCTGGAGCTTGCTGTCTCAACACTCTACATCATCGGTGACCTTATCATAATTTTTATGCTCATGGACCTAATTGTAAACAAGCTTGGAAAGTTCCGCTCGAAAACAGTCTATATATTCCTCATGAGCGTCATCGTCCTTATCATTGCGGATATATCATTCGTCTACCAGAACATGATCGGAGATTTATCTGGAGGTCTTCAGGATCTACTCTGGCCTCTGAGCTACCTGTTACTCCTGATTGCGGTGGACGAGTTCTTCAGGGAGGACTGGTCAAAACCCGTCTATGTCGAGAGGAGGCTCTCAATTATCACATACCTCCCCCACATATTTATAGTGCTATTCTACCTTTTAACAGTATACAGCATCCTTGAAATTGGTGTTTATCACTCGAATGAACTCATTCTATCTCTTGGAGTCATCATAGTACTCTTTGTCTTAAGACAGCACCTCTCCATGAGGGAAAACCTCACCCTTCTGAATGAGGTTGAGAATGAAAGGAAAAGGACTGAGAATTACCTTGAGGTGGCCGGCTCCCTCATAATGGTGCTGGATGCCAGGAACCGGGTGAAACTCATAAATAGGAGGGGCCTTGAAATCCTTGAATGTGAACGTGGAGAAGTTGAGGGCAAAAACTGGTTCACGGGCTTTGTACCCCCTGAGGACCGTAAGTGGCGCGAGGAACTCTACAACAGTAAGATCAGTTCAGGTGAGGACGGTTACCACCTGACAGGAAATATAATGACCTGTAATGGTAAGAGAAAGACCGCGGCATGGCAGGTGAGGTTCCTGAGGGAAAATGGTGAGTTCGCCGGGAGCATAATCTCAGGTGAGGATATAACAGAGATTCAAAGGGCCAGAAAAGCCCTTGAGATGAGTGAGAAGAGATACAGGGAGATATTCGAACTGGCGCCAAGCCCAATAATTTCACTGGGAGAGGACCTCACCATAAGGGACTGCAACAACCGGGCGGAATCCATCCTGGGATACCAGAAGGAGGATCTTGAGGGAAGAAACCTCAGGAAACTCATACACCCTGAGGATTCAGATGAAGAGGTTGAGGGAAGCCGGCGCCTCCTCAAAGCCGATGGCGAAATCATATATGCAAACCTCAAGCTTACACGTGTCGGGGATGAACTCATCCTCATAGTGGAGGACCAGACCGATATAATCAGGTCCCTCAGGGAAAAGGAGCTGCTTCTACGGGAGATACACCACCGTGTCAAGAACAACCTCCAGATAATCTCAAGCCTCCTCAGCATACAGAGCGAAAGCTTGAATCAGATGAACTCTCAAGGGTCCTCAGGGAGAGCCGTGACCGTATAAGGTCCATTGCCCTTGTCCATGAGCACCTCTACCGCTCAACAGACCTCACAAACATAAGGATAAAGGACTACCTCATGAACCTTATCTCAAAGATAAGCCAGGGGCAGGTGGAGAAGGGCTCTATCATGATCGAGACAGATATAGAGGACCTTGAATTCAACCTCGAGACAAGTCTCCCTGTTGGACTCATAGTCAATGAACTCGTCACCAATTCACTGGAACACTCAGGTGCAGAGAACATAAGGGTGGAGTTGAGGGGCCTCAATGGATGCTTTGAACTCTTGGTCTCAGATGATGGGAGGGGAGTTGAGTCCCCAGAGGTACTTGAGGGATCAGGTAACATGGGATGGTACCTTGTAAGGGCCCTTTCAGACCAGCTTGACGCCGACATGAACATTGAAACAGAAGATGGTTTAACCGTCACCCTCAGGTTCAGGGAGCTTGGATACACAGAAAGATACTGAGTGGTATCATGAAGTTTCGAATAACAGACAGGATCCCATCAGCCACCCCAGACATGTCCACGGCTGATGTCCTCAGAAATATAAGGAAAAAAGTTGGGGAATATGACAGCATAGACTACGTCTACGTCCTTGAGGATGGTAAACTCATGGGTGTCGCATCCATGAGGGAACTTCTCTCCACCGATGGAAAACTCGGTGACCTCATGCGGAGGGACATTATATCCTTAACTCCCGAAGATGACCCGTTTGATATACCCTACCTGGCACTTTCACATGGAATTAAGGCCATTCCCGTGGTTGACCATGAGGGCAGATTTATGGGTGTGGTGACCCATGATGAGATCATAAGGATACTGAAGATGGAAGCCGACCGGGACATCCTGCACTTCGGGGGAGTATTCCACAGGGTCATCGACCAGGAGCCAGGGGCACTGAACATGGTGAGGTCAAGGGTACCCTGGCTGGTGGTGGGGGTCATAGGAGGTACCATCACAGCGGCACTCATAGGGAGCTTTGAGGACCTCCTATCAGAGTTCATAGCACTGGCATCATTCATACCCATAATGGTTTACATGAGTGACGCCGTCGGAACCCAGTCAGAGGCCCTTATAATACGTAAGATCGCTGTGGACCCCTCAATGAGGCCTCTCCTCTATATTAGAAGGGAGGTTATGGTGGCGGCAGGGATAGGGGCTCTTTCCTCTGCCTTCGCTGGTTTGATGGCGGGTCTTACAAGGATGAACCCTTCACTGGGGTTGATCGTCTTCATATCAATGTTTTTCAGTGTTCTTGCAGCTGTCTTCATATCCACAGCATCCCCCCTGGTATTCCGGAGGCTCGGCTTCGACCCGGCGGTTGCAACAGGTCCCCTTGCAACCATACTCAGTGACTTCACAACAACACTGATATACCTGAGTGTTGCATCATCACTCCTCTAACTAGTAGGGTGGCGAAGGTGGAGGAGTTATGCCAGCATCATCACTTCTGTAACAGGAGGCCTTTCATGGATCATGAAGAGAAAATTGAAGAACTGAAGTTTGAGATAAAGGAGAAGGATAAAAGGATAAGGGAACTTGAACTGAAGCTCGCCGAGTGCAGGGGACGTGTCGATGAGCTGAGGTCCGAGAAGTCGGAACTGCAGGAGGAGGTCAACAGGCTCCAGGTCATGAAGCTTGACCTCAAGCTCAGGAACATCCAGGAACTCGAGGA
The DNA here is from genome assembly GCF_041228365.1 of Methanothermobacter sp. KEPCO 2. NCBI lineage: Archaea > Methanobacteriati > Methanobacteriota > Methanobacteria > Methanobacteriales > Methanobacteriaceae > Methanothermobacter > Methanothermobacter sp. KEPCO 2. The sequence continues at coordinate 694,581 of NZ_CP166185.1, forward strand.
TGAGAACAACCGCCTCAAGCACAGGATAGAGATAACCAAGGGCCTCCTTGACGATGCCCGGGAAAGGCTCGAGGTTCTTGAGGGCGTTGTGGACGAGTTTCTGAATCAGGGTTTAACAGGGAGGTTGATGGGGAGGGAACCTGAAGGTCTACTCTACTACAGGAAAAGGTTCGGGGACTGAAAAACTGCCATGGGGATTGAAAATTATTCATCCCTTAGCGGCATCTCCATTAATTTTTCCATAATTTCAATGAAAAGGTGTATATCCACCATGCAACATAATCTACATATCAGATGTTAGGAGTGATTCATATGGAACCATATGGTGGGGGAGATGGCCGCGTAAGGTGGGTGACACCCGCATGGCTCATGGAGAACCTGAAGGATGTTGCAGTAATCGACTGCCAGCCCAACATCCACGACTACATACTTGAGCACATACCAGGGGCAGTTTACCTCAACGAGGGCCTCTTCAGGGAGCCCCACGGTATTGCACCTGCGATGTACATCCCTGGGAAAGCCGCAGAAGCAATATTCAGACAGGCCGGTGTTGAAAACAGACAAACCGTTGTATACACCGCCACCGGCGGAGTCAAGGGATGGGGTGACGGACTCGAGCAGACCATGGTTGCCTACAGCCTTGCAAGGTTCGGACACGAAGAGGTCCTTGTACTGAACGGGGGATTTGCAGAGTGGAAAAAAGCCGGGGGAGAGGTTACAAAGGTCTTCCCTGAGGTGGATGAATCAGATTTTGCTGTTAGAGAGCAGGAGGACTTCTACATAGAGTACCCTGAGTTCAAGAGTATAAAGGATGATGATGACGTCCTGGTACTTGATGCAAGACCAGCAGAGGTCTATGAGGGTCAGGGGCCCTGGATAAAACCCGGCCACATCCCGGGTGCGGTTAACCTTCCATGGGCCAGCCTCATGGACGATGAAAACAAGACACTTCTGAAACCAGAGGATGAAATAAGGGAAATAGTGGAGTCTGTGGGGGCAACACCAGACAAGAAAATCATCTGCACCTGTGGAACCGGAAGGGAGGCCACCAACGAGTTCCTGCTCTTCAGGTGGTACCTTGGATACCCCGATGTGAGGATATATGAGGGTTCATTCACCGAGTGGACCCAGATAGAGGACAACCCAACGGTTACAGGTCCAAACCCGTACTGAAACCCCCAAATTCCTTTTTTGTTTTAACTGAAGTCTGTTTTAAGCTCTGATCCTGCAAAGAGGAGCACCGCCAGGGCTGCGGATACATTGAGTATCATTAGGAACACTCCCCCTGCGATGGTCGACTGAACAGGGAAGAGGAAGTAGGAGAGGTTACCGGTTGTATGGATTATCATGGCAGCCAGTATGCTCCCTGTTGAGTTGTAAACCCAGGTGTATATCACCGAGGCAGATATTATAAGGATCATGAAGCTCCAGAATGGTACCTGTGACTGTATACTGCCCTGTATAAAGAACAGGGGTATGTGCCAGAGGCCCCAGATGATCCCAATTATTATTGCCGCGTAGATGGGGGAGTGCCTCTCCTGGAGCCTTGGAAGTGCATACCCCCTCCACCCGAATTCCTCCTGCAGGGGACCTCCAAGGAAGAGGATGTAGAGGAACACCATGGGAACAAGTATGGGGTTAGAGGTCCAGTAGAGGAATGGCTGTGGGTCACCCCAGAGGACACCCAGGTAAAGTGAAAGAGCCGTTATAACCGGGAAGAGGAGGAGGATTATGGCCCACCAGATCCTCGGGAAATCACGTTTAATTCCCTTCATCAGGAATGCGACAAGCTCATCCCTTCCCCCGTACCTGTAGGTCAGGATGATTGCAGCAAGGGTTGGCCCAAAGGCTGCAGGGTTGTAGGGGCTTCTGAGAAAGGACTGAATGGGTTCAGGAAATGTGAAGCCATTTGAGATCATTGCAACGGGTATCCAGAGTATCCATGAAAACAGAAAGGCGACCATTAAAAAGTCTGATATACGCTCACTCTTCAATGCAATCTCCTCCTGGACTTAAAAGGTCATCCATTAACAGAACAGGGTATCTCAGATCATCCTCAATAAAGATACACATTATAGGTTCCACTGATACGGCATTTATAGTTTTTCCGGTTAAAGCGAAGGTTAACCTGAATACAGGCACAATAACCCTTCCATCCACGTTCAGGGCCTCAGCCGAATACGTGAAATCAACAATCTTCATTGACCACCACCACATGAAATTCCTGTAAATCCACAAAGCAATCAAAAATCCGCATAAATCTCACAAGTTCATTATAATTTCCTGAATCCCATAACAAGGTCCCTGAATGGTTTCCTAAGGAGAAACATGGTAAAAACCAGGACAGGTTTCAGTGGCCTGATGCTCATTTCAAGTTCGATTTTTCCGTTCATATCTCCACTGAGGAAATCCGGGACCGCATTTATTTCAATGTTCCTTAAGGAGGATGTCAGTGCTGAAAGGGTCCAGAGGTAACCTGTAATGATTGCTGTGTCAGATGCATCACCGGTTCCCACTGAAACTCTTATCCCGAGCCTCCTTATGGTTATGGAGGATATTGTGGTCCTTAAAAGGTCCATTATGTACCTCCTTGCCCTCCAGGTACTTCTGAAAATCCATTTCATGGCTGCAGGCTTCACTGCACCCCCATCCCCCTTCTTACTTCCCCCATTAAAGCTTCTGGTTAAAATTCTAACCCTCCATAGAGTGACCCCTATTCTGAAGTCGGTTCTCCCCCCATCCCTGACAATCCTCATGATAACAGTATACCTTGATATAAGGGCCAGCAAAACGGCTGCAAGTGAAAATGAGATGATTATGAGGAGGATATTCATGGGCTATCTCATTCTTCGCTCTCAGTTTCAGGTTCACTTTTATCTGAAATCTCCCGTATTATATCTGTAACGGTGGATCCAAGTTCCTGTATGATCCGCCCTGTGCTCCCTGATCTGAGGTCAATCACCCTAACACCCTCCGGGCCCTCAACACCCTTAAGGAGAACTATCATGGCCACTGGTTCAGCTCCAGCAGCAGCACCTGCACCGCTTCCAGAGCCCCCCTCAGACTCAGAGGATGTTCCCTCACCCATACCGGCACCGAACCCGACGCCCATCTTCATGAGTGGTATTAGAACCTTATCCTCTGTCTCGATTGCCTCACCCACAAGGTTCTTCACATCCAGGAGCTTGCGGAGCTCTTCAACTGTTGTTTTAATTGGTTCTTCAATTTTCATTTTAAATCACATTACACTGTATGTATGTTCAACCATATCAGCCTTACCTAGATCAAAACACTTATATGTGCCCCTTTTACAAATTATTAACATTGGAGACGGTAAGATGGATACGAAAATCGTTGCTTTAATTGCTGTGCTTCTCATTGCAGGTGTCTCAGCAGGTGTTTACCTCTTCACCCCAACAGGGAGCACGCATAACATGGGACTTAAAGAAAATGAAAATTTGAGTGAGAAAAAAAATAATACCCCAGGTGCAGCCAAAATCATTGCAACCCAGATCGGCCCCAAGTCTGCAAAGCCAGGTACAAATGTCACCATTAAATGCAGGATAAAAAATGAAGGTACAGGACCAGCAAAGAACGTTACGATCGCATCACAGGACTTTGAAAGGTTCTTTGATGTTATAGCCGCGGGAAAAGAGGTGGAGTTCGAGGCACAGATCTACATACCCACCGAGGAAGAGATTAAGATTGAATTCGGGGAAGAAGCCAGACTAACAAGCCCATACTTCATAGGTGGTTTCGGCGTAACCTACACTGACTTAAGGGGAAAACACAGTTTAACTTCCAATCCTGTGGAGATACCCCTCCAGATCTAATTTATTTTATAACATTCTAAAATCAGGGCCAAAATTTATTTTATAAAAAAGAAAGAACCCATCAATCATAAAAAAAGGGGGGAAATGAATCAATCAGGTTTTTTGACAGGAATCTGAACCTCTGTGAGAAGTTCCGATTCATCCACCTCCAGTGGACTGTTGAGGTAGATCTCAGTTACCGGACCTGCAATTTCATAGCCATTTTCAGTGGCATAATCGATTAAGGCATGGATTGCAGGACCCACCTCAGTGTATGGCCCCTCATGAAGTGTTGCAAGGACCCTGTGGGCAGGTAAATTCTTTATCTTAATTTTTTCAGACGGCTCCGCCTCACCTGCAATGGAGACCCCAATCTCATAGACGAGTTCATCCTCACTTACATCCTCTGGACTGTTATAGTAGGTCCCGTATACACGTCCCATCATCTGCAGTCCATTCCCTATGACCCACTCTGCAACCTCAGCTATGTACTGGGGTATACGGTCATAGCTACCAGAACACTCCCTGTAGGCAACCCGAACCCCTTCAACCATCTTCTCAGTTATCTCCATAAAAGACCTCCCCTTGAGTTATAGTTATGCGTCAAATGATAAAAATTTATCTAAAATGTGTTACTCCACTTCACATCCGGACAAGCACCACGCCCCCAACAACCATTAACAACCCGATGGCCTTCGCCGCCGTTACCCTCTCACCCAGCAGGAAAGCCGCAACTATGAGGGTGAATATGGGGAATGCCGCAACCACGGGTACAACTATTGATGCCTCCCCTGATTTGAGTGCATAGTAATAAAATAGCTGTCCCAGAAGTGCTGCTGATATACCATCCAGTGCCAGGAAGAACCATCCCCTTGGACCCACATCTGAGAGAGCATCCAGGCCCCCGCTGAACATGACCCATGCTAGCATGACCACTGTTATAACAGAACTTCTTATTGTAAGCGCGATACCAGGGTTAACGCCCTCAAGTCCTATCTTGCTGAAGATTGGAGCCAGACCAAACATCAATGCTGCAAGGAGCGCAAATAGCACGTAGTTCAATACATCACCTCTGAGGATATGTAACTCAAAGATATGTTGGATTTTCCAATAAAATAATTTTAAGGAAAAGTCTGGATGGATAAAAACAGTGCAGAATACCAGAAAAAAATCAATAAGAGAGTCATAACCTAATTAGAACCCGGCATCAATATTTATCTGCTTCCCCAACAGATATGTTTGATGTGTGGTGTAACAATGATACTCATAGTCGGTGGAGCAGGTTATATTGGTTCACATGTCAATAAGTTCCTCTCAGAGAGGGGATATGAAACCCTCATCCTGGATAACCTCACAAAGGGGCACAGAGAATCTGTAAAGTGGGGCAGATTCATTGAGGGTGACCTGGGCGACAGGAGACTTCTTGGAAGGATTTTAACCAGATACGATGTTGAGGCAGTTATGCACTTTGCGGCGTTCACAGATGTGGGGGAATCTGTCCAGAAACCAGGGGACTACTACAGGAACAACGTGATGAATACCCTGAACCTCCTTGATTCCATGCGGGAGAATGGTGTCAGCAAATTTATATTCTCATCAACATGCGCCGTCTACGGCAACCCATCCGAAATCCCTATAACCGAGGAACACCCCCTCAACCCCATAAGCCCCTACGGAAGGTCCAAACTCATGGTTGAGGAGGTACTCAGGGACTACAGTGATGCATATGGCCTCAGCTATGTATCACTCCGCTACTTCAACGCAGCAGGTGCAGACCCTGAAGGGGAAATCGGGGAGCTCCACGACCCTGAAACCCACCTCATACCCATAGTACTGGATGCCGCAATGGGTCTGAGGGACTCTGTAAGGATCTTCGGGACAGACTATCCCACACCAGACGGGACATGCATAAGGGACTACATACACGTTATGGACCTTGCAGACGCCCACTGGAGAGCCCTTGAATACCTTGAAGGTGAAAGGAGTGGCGTATTCAACCTTGGAAACGGGAACGGGTTCTCTGTGAGGGAAGTCATAGAAACCTGCAGAGAGGTTACAGGTGCCAGTATAAGGGCTGTGGAGGATGAAAGAAGGCCGGGAGACCCTCCAGAACTTGTTGGAAGTTCAGAAAGGGCACTTGAAATCCTCGGGTGGAGGCCCGTTTTCACTGAACTTGAGGAAATCATCAAAACAGCATGGAACTGGCATAGAACTGCAAAAAAATGATTTGATGTGTCCTTATAATTCTCAAGGTGATTGAGATGAAAATTACCGTAACAGGGGATGTAACAGTTGACTGGATCCAGTGGCCTGTCAGGCAGGACGCTGGGGGTTCCATGTTCAACTGGAAAACCCACCTGGGTTTCAAAAGAAGGGCACTTGAGGGTGGTGCCCTCCTCACCGCAAGGATGCTCAGGAGCCTTATGGATGTCAACCACCCATCACTATCGTGCAGACCTGAAAAAACGGATCCTTCAGAGTTCATACACTCATTTGCAGAGTTAAAGCCCTCAGGTGACGGCTACCACGTTAAGAGATTCATGGGCTACACAGGACCAGATGATGGTCTCCCATCGATGCCATTCAGATTCAGGGACGATGATGCAGATATTGTCGTCATCGATGATGCGGGAAATGGTTTCAGAGAAATGAAGGAAAAATGGCCCTCATCCATAATTGATGGTGACCCAACCACAGTACTCAAAATGTCATCCCCCCTATTCAGCGGCAGCCTCTGGGAGCACCTCCTTGAAAGGAAGCGAGAAAACCTTATCCTCATAATAACCATGGAGGACCTCAGGGAGTACGGTGCCAATATAAGCAGGAGACTCTCCTGGGAGAGGACAGCAGAGGACTTCATGTGGCAGATGAAAAACAACCCGACACTTAAGGACATACAGGACCTCAGGATGATCGTCCGCGTTGGACTGGAGGGCGCCATATACTATGATAGGGGTGATGCCAGGTTATTCTACCACCCACAGATATTCGAGGGCAACCTCATCGAGAGGGCCCCAGGTAAAATGCAGGGATGTGGATGCGCATTCACAGCGGGATTCACATCGGCACTGAGCGAAGGACTCGGAATTGATAACTCGGTGAGAAGAGGGATGGCTGCTGCCGCTGAACTCCTTTCCCTGGGGTTTTCTGAGGAACCTGACTACCCCATAGGTGATATATTCAGTTCAGGGGGTGAGGATATCGGCGCCGTTGACATACCCCACCACTCGAAGGGTCTCTGGACAATCGCCGACTCACCACCACTCTTTGATATAGAGGCCGTTTCAAGGTACATCGTGATAAACGGTTACAGGAGAAGAAAATGTCCACTTCCTGTTGCACACTTTGGTAAACTCATAACAGCGGACCGGAGGGAAATTGAGGGTTATCAGAGCATAAGGAATCTCCTGATGGAATACATGAAAAATGAGAACCCTGAAAGACCCCTCTGTATCGGGGTTTTTGGTCCTCCAGGGGCTGGTAAGTCATTCGCTGTGAGCCAGCTGGCTGCAAGTGTGGATCCTGAGAGAATAAAACCCCTGAACTTCAACATATCCCAGTTCAGGGATGAGGATGACCTCATAGACGCCTTTCATCAGATAAGGGATGTGGTTCTTGAGGGTATGGTTCCCCAGGCATTCTTTGACGAATTCGACTCACCCATGATGGGTAAAAGGCTTGGATGGATCAGGTACTTCCTGGCGCCCATGCAGGACGGGGAGTTCCGGGAGGGGGACAGCATGCACCCCCTGGGTAAATCCATACTTGTATTTGCCGGTGGTACAAGCAGCACATTCCAGGAGTTCGAGTCACAGGACCCTGAAATTCTGAGGGAAGCCAAGGTGAGGGACTTCATAAGCAGGCTCCGGGGCTATGTGAATATCATCGGCCCCGATCCACAGCACAGGCGAGACAAATTTTTTATGCTGAGGAGGGCAATACTCTTAAGGTCCATGTTTGAGAGGAAGACCCCACACCTCTTTGATGGGGACGGACGCCTCAGGATCGATGATGGGGTGCTGAATGCATTCCTCAGGATCCCAGAGTACAGGCATGGTGTGAGGTCAATGGAGGCCATACTCGAGATGAGCATGCTGCAGGACGTTAAGAAGTTCGAAAAGGCTTCCCTTCCATCAGCCGGACAGCTGGACCTTCACGTTGATGGGGAACTATTTCAGAGGATGGTCATGAAGAATTAGGTGGTAACTTGGAGAGGCGAAGGATTCTCAGACCAGAGGATTACATTGACAGGATCAGGTACCTTAATCTAAGGGCCGAGGAGTATGCAGAGGCAGGGGACGTGAAAAGAACCGCTGATACACTCTTCAAAATGGGGAGAGAATACCATAAACTTCAGAAGACTGATCTCGCCCTTGAGAGTTACAGGAACGCCCTTGAACTCTACAGGGAGGAACACGACCCGCGCGAGGCTGATGTATCATTCTGCATGGGTAAAATCTATGAGAGGAAGGGTAAACTGAAGAGGGCAGGGTGGTTCTACAACCTTGCAGCGTCAGGTTTCAGAAGGGTAAGCGATCTCAAAAATGAATCAGAGGCTGTTCTACACAGTGCAAGGGTTCTTGAAAGGCTCGGGAAGCATGATGAGGCGATTGATGCATATAAACGTTATAATGAGATCTGTCTAAGGAACCAGGAGAAGGTCAAGGTACTTGTTGCATATGCAAAGATGAAGGAGCTGGAGGATCAGCTCAGTGATGAGTTCCTCAGGTACAACACCTCGGTGCTCCTCCTATACCTTTCCATCCTCGTTATTGCAGAGTACACAACAACCTTTATAAGCATGAAACTGGGGCTTGTGATTCACACAGTGCTTCTCTTTGCCCTCTTTATCCACTCATCACTCTCAAAGAAAAAGATGAAGGTTCTCCTTGCCGCCATGATGATGCTTCCCATCATAAGGATCGTGGGACTTTCAATGCCCCTCACAGTTGTAAAGCACCTCTACTGGTACATAATAATAGCGGTTCCGCTTTTTGCAGCATCAGCAGCCCTCATGAGAACCCAGAAACTCACAAGGGACGATGCAGGATTGAACTTAAGGAGGTTACGGTGGCAGGTTGCAGTTGCACTTACAGGTTTTCCAATGGGGTACATTGAATACCAGATACTCAGGCCAGAGGCCCTCATCCCCCATCTCTCAGTTCAGAATTTTATTCTGGGCTTTACTGTTATGCTCATAGGGACTGGACTTGCTGAAGAACTCCTCTTCAGGGGTATTGTTCAGAGGAACGCCGAAGATGTTATGGGAAAGGTTCCAGGGCTCCTCTATGCATCACTACTATTCACGGCGCTTCATGTGGGCTGGAAATCCGGTTACGACCTTATATTTGTGTTCAGCGTTGCATTGGTGTATGGTATTGTATTCCAGAGAACAAGGAGTATTGCAGGTATAACGGTATCACACGGGATATCAAATTCCATACTCTTCCTTGTAATGCCGTTTCTATGAGTAAAAAAGGACCTTAAAAAATTATATTTTTTTTAGTACTTGGAAATGAGGTCCCTGAGGTAATCAACCAGTTCTGACCTTATCTCATCATCCCTCATGGCAAATTCAAGGGATGTCTTAAGCCAGTCAACCCTGTTACCTATATCATAGGTTTTGCCCCTGAAAACACAGCCATAGACTGTTTTAAGTTCCCTCATGGCATCAGTCAGCTGGATCTCACCCCCAAATCCTGGGGGAACGTTCTCTATGTGATCAAATATTTCACTTTCAAGAACGTATCTTCCCATTATGGCAAGATTCGATGGAGCCTCACTGACGGCGGGTTTTTCTACCATATCCTCTATGCTGTAGATTCCAGCGCTGACCTCCCTCCCATCAATGATACCGTACCTTTCAACCTTATCCCTTGGGACCTCCTCAACGGCAATGGCAGAGGCACCGTACCTTTCATATATGTCCATGAGCTGACGGGTGCATGGGACATCAGATGAGGTTATTGTATCACCAAGGAGAACAGCGAAGGCGTCCTCACCATCTATGTGTTTTCTCGCACAGTATATCGCATCCCCCAGTCCCTTCTGCTCCTTCTGCCTCACAAAGTATATGTCTGCAAGGTCCGAGATGGCCTCAACCTCGTCAAGGTACTCCTTTTTGTTGTTCTTCCTGAGGAAATATTCAAGTTCAAAGGACCGGTCAAAGTGGTCCTCAATTGACCTTTTACCCTTACCTGTTATTATGAGGATGTCGTCTATGCCTGAAGCCACAGCCTCCTCCACAACGTACTGGATTGTTGGTTTATCAAATACCGGTAACATCTCCTTGGGCTGTGCCTTGGTTGCAGGAAGAAAACGGGTCCCAAGACCAGCTGCTGGTATAACTGCCTTCATGAAAAAACCTCCATTTAATAAAAAGAAAAAAAGTTTTTTAACCACCCGCTGCAAGTGTGCATAGAACCGGAGGTGCCAGCTGTGTTATTGTAACGGTTCCGTCCGCGTTTACTGTGATGAGAAGCTCAACATAAACTGACCTTATACCCTTGAGGAACTCAGCGCCCTTTGTGGGATCCTGTGTTATGTTAACCTGGTTTGATGTTATACTGGATAATGAATAGAATACGTGTGAAGCTGTGAGGAGATAAGCGTTTGTCTCATCAGATATTTTATCCTCTGTGCCTGCATTGACTGTCATATTGAGTGTTGCGTTTCCTGTTTTGTTTCCGTGCGGATCAAGCCACATCTTCATGGTGAATGTTGTTCCGGCGGGTAAGGATCCATTGTAGCCAAGTTCCTTGGATAGGTCCACTGAGACCTTTCCGCCAGGCTGGGTCCATGAGTCAATGTAAATGTTTGTAAGTGATCCATCAGCCTTTGATACGTTCTCCGCCACTGCCACGGCATGTACCTGGTGGTCAGTAGCGTGGTTGCTCATTGCAAGAAGTGTGTCGCCTGCTGCAGGGGGTGCCACCGTTGGATTCCTGGTCATAAGGGCTGCTGCGCCCACTATGACAAGAATAGCCACAATTACCAGTATTAAAGCGTTTCTGTTCATTTTAAACCCCCTAGACTATTGTTAGAACCCTGTATATTACGATCGCTGCGAATACTATGAGTAGCGGCAGGATTGCCACATTGGACCCCGAAACCATGGCCTTTATTGTTTCGTTTCCTGTTTCGTCCGAGCTTAAAATCTCCTTGAGAGCAAGGAAACCGATCAGTGCAATCACTGCTATTATGCTGTATGTCATTACATCAGCGGTGGTTACGGTGGTGGTTGTTGTCGTTGTAACGGTAGAAATCATTTCTAACCTCCACTTAATTCTTTTTTTATGGTAATTAATAAAGTTTTCTATTTCTAACCTTAACTTCTTATTTTTTTATGATAATATAATAAAGTTTTTCTATACAGTTAAAATCTTCAATCTATGGAAAGATGAATCCAATTTTAGGTTTTTTTATATAAAGTTAACATCATCATGGAACTATAAGTCCAAATTTCTCTTCCAGAAGACCCCTGAATGTCTCAGCATCCATTCCATGGATCTTCAATGTTTTATGTCTGCTTTTATGACCTGATACTATATCAGTTTTCGTGTTAAAGGCAGATGAAAACTCCTTTATTATCTCCCTGTTGGCTCTGCCCTTCTCTGGGGGTGCCCTTATCTTAACCTCAATTCTCTTCCTCCACTCATTGTAAGATCTGACCTCGAATCTACCTGAAGCAGGGGAGACTTCAATATCCACAAGGAGATCATCTCCCACCTCTCTAAGACAGGACAAAAATAATCACCTCCATTGATTCTGAAGCTGCACTCATAAACGATTTCTTTTCACTGCATCCTTAAAGAATGATTTGCTCTCTTTTCCCCATCAGACCGCAAAGTTTAAATAGTAAAACATAGATAATTTGTTCCACTCCCCGTTAAGCACTGATTTTTCCCATGCAGGGGTGGTCGAGCGGTCAAAGGCGCTAGGTTGAGGGCCTAGTGGGGGAGTCCCTTCGCGGGTTCGAATCCCGTCCCCTGCACTCCTATTTCATGATTAGCACTTTAAAATTCCATCTGAATTCCAATTCATTGGAAAACTGGCAATTGTTAAAAAACAATCGGAACTAATCAGAATCATCATATTCAACTATTATTTGTTAAAAAACAACCGGAACTAATCAGAATCATCATATTCAACTATTATTTCAACAGTGAGGTCCTTGCCCTCCATTAGATCCTTCACTAACCTTCTGTCAAGGTCGCATGCAGCCTTATCAGCCCCTATCATGAGTGTTCTGCCACAGATGTAATTGCTTTTACGGCACACGATATCCGTTGGGTGATCCAGAGTGAGGTCGGGGTGTCCGTAACCAATTATTTCATCAAAACCATTTTCAGTGCGCAGCACGACCCTCACACGCGACGATTCCCCTGCTATGGCAGACCTCATCTCATCAGGAATTGTTGAAACAGAATCCGATGATGAAACACCTATTATACAGTCTGCGGTTTTACCTATTTCAGGGTCAGCTGTGACCTCAAATGTTGTCCTGTGCTCTGCAGTGACGTTGGGGTGACCCTTCGCCCTCAGAGTGTACCTGACCTCAGCCATTCCACCACCACGTGAACTTGAGGTCCCTGCAGGGCCCCGCAAAAAAAGTTCAAATGGCAAAATCTACTCTGCCTTGGTACCTCCCCATAGGGCTACAAGCCCAACGATGATTTTAAGGGCAGCGTGCCATACCGGGTCCTTGAGGGCCGGGTACGGGATCCCAAGGTAACCCAGTATGCCCATGAGTACGAGTATTATACCAATTATGTAAAGCAACCATTTTGCCACTGCCATGGTATCACCCCCAATACCTGGGTGCCCTGCAGAAACCAGAATATAATTAAATTATGAAAAAATATAAATTTTACTAAAAATTTCTTGCAATGATAATAACAGATGGATTTATTACTGGATTCTATGATGAGTGACGTTGATTGATAAAATAAATATTAAAATTATTATGAAGTCACATGAAGGGTACCTACTGCCCTATTTATGGAGGGGTTCTATGAATGATATTAGGAGGCCAAGTCACCATGAAGGGTACCTACTGCCTTATCATAAGGTGCAGCGGAACTGAAACCAGAATCGGAAGCCTCGGCAGGATAAGGTTTCCTCCAGGCTACTACGTGTATGTTGGATCAGGTTTTGGTTCACTGGAGGCCAGAATAAAAAGACATCTGAGGACTGAAAAGAGGATGAGATGGCACATAGACCACCTCCTGAGTGATGCAGAGGTTGTGGGGGTTCTCTACTCCACAGATAAGAGGAGACTTGAATGTGCAGTTTCAGAAAAACTTGAGGGAGACCACTCTGTGAAGGGTTTCGGATGCTCCGACTGCAGATGCAGATCACACCTCCATCACTTCGAAACAAGGGAGGAAGCTGAAAAGGCCGTTGAAAGGGCCTTCAGGGACCTGCATGCTGACCTGAAAAGATGGGATGAAATCTAGGACCTCAAAAGCTTCACTCCAGCCCCCAGCATGAGGACTCCGAATATGATCTTAAGGGCTGCATGCCACCCGGGTTCAGACCCAAGGGTACTTGCAGGGTACAGTGCCCAGACTCCCATTAGGATTATCACAGCACCCACCAGAAGGTGGAAGAGTCCAAGCTGCACATATCTCTCCATATCAATCATCTCCTTTGAAGTTTCTAAAGAACTCCTCAAACTCCTCAGGGTCCATGGGTTCAGGTACCGAGAATTCAGTGTTAAGGTAAACCTCATCTGCCAGTTTCCTGTAAACCTCTGCCTGTTCAGATTCAGGGAACCTCTCAATCACGGTCTTTGCCTCAATTTCACTCTCCTGGACAAGGGGGCTTCTTGGAACCACACCAACAACACGTGAACCTATCCTTGAGGCGAATTCAGAGACAATATCAACCTCATTTCTGATGCCACGGCAGTTACATATGACACCTCCAAGTTTACCCCTCAGTTTCTTTATACCCCTTGCAATGTTGTTTGCAGCGTAAAGGGACATGTACTCCCCTGAGGTTACTATATAGACCTCATCTGCAAATTCCTCACGGAGTGGCACCGCGAATCCCCCGCAGACCACGTCACCGAGTACATCGTATATGACCACATCAATCTCCTCCTCGAATACTCCAAGTTTTTCAAGGAGGTTCATTGCAACGATCACACCCCTCCCGGCACATCCAACACCGGGTTCAGGGCCCCCTGACTCCACACACCTGACACCGCCAAAACCCTCATGGATAACCTCAGAGGCGTCAGGTTTACGGTTCTCCTTGAGTATATCAAGTACCGCAGGGAGCCTTTCACCGTAGAGTGTCCTGGTTGTATCAGCCTTTGGATCACAGCCTATAACGAGTACCCTGTGCTCGGAGGAATAGGCAGCGGCCATATTCGATACAATCGTGGACTTACCTATACCACCCTTACCATAGATCGCTATCCTCTTCATTAAGACACCGATTCAGATTTCATCACTTAACAAATGCGCCTATTATATCGCCCCTTGTTATGATACCCACCAGTTCACCATCTTCAACCACAGGAAGCCTCTTTACATCATGACGGTCCATGAGTTCAGCTGCATCAGAGATGGATGCATCAGGGTGCACCGTTACAACCCTATCACTCATTATCTCCTCCACCAGCATCATGGCAGCCTTCCTGATACCCTTTGCTATCTCATCGTATTCATGTTTCATCCTAACTGGAAGTTCAAGCAGGTCCAGGGGGGATGGCATGAGGAGGTTCAGACTGGGTGAATGGACCTCAATCAGCCTCATTATATCACCCTCACTGATAACACCCACGAGCTTACCCTCATCATCAACAACAGGGGCCCCGCTGATCCTGTTCTCCCTCAGTACCCGTGCGGCATCATGTATCTTACTGTTCCTCTTAACTGTTATGACATCTGTCTGCATGGCATCCTTTACCCTTATCATTAACTCACCCCTCTTTAATATGTGGAGCATCACTTTTAAAAATAACAGTTACTGACGCATACCTGGACATAACAGGATACATAGAGCCATAAGCCCGTTCCCAGGTTAGATGAGTACATCAGAGACATTTAATGTACTGGACCGCACACCAGAATTACCGGCCGCAGTTACGCGCATCAAAGAAATGATTCTGAACCCTGATAACCTCAATCCCTTCTAACCCTGCGGTATACGAGGTCCCCGGGGCGGACCCTATCCTCCACGAGTAGACCAGCCCTGCCAGATTCAACCCTTTCCACAGGATCTCCATCAACCTGAAGGGATTCAACACGCTGTATGAGGGCCCCCGTTGTTCTGCCCTGTATTATGATCTCATCCCCAACCTCAAGTGGCCTCCACAGCCTCACCTCAGCGGCCCCCACCTTCCTGTAGTAATTAACAACCTCCCCCACATCCTGCTTCACATAACTGGATATGTTACCCCCACTACCGGTATCTGGCTCAGAGAAGTACAGACCTGTGCCAAAGCCCCGGTTAAAGGCACCCTCAAGTCTCTCAAGCCACCGGGAATCAAAACTCCATTCGCCTGAAAGGTAAGTGTCAATGGCCTCCCGGTATACTGAGGTAACGGTTGCAACGTAATCCGCTGCCCTCCCACGGCCCTCTATCTTGAGGGCGTCGACACCGGCATCCAGGAGTTCAGGTATATGTTCAACCATACACAGATCCCGGGGACTCAGGATGTAACTCCTTATATCACCGCCAGGGGTCACCTCAAGGTCAAATTCTCCGTCCTCAGATACCAGCTTCCACCTCTTTCTGCATGGCTGAAGGCAGTCCCCGCAGTTGGCGCTTCTACCATAAAGGTATGAGCTGAGGTAGCATCTACCAGATATTGCTGTGCAGAGGGCCCCATGGACAAAAACCTCGATTTCAATGGGTGATTTTGCCGCAATGTCTGAGATCTCACAAAGGGAGAGCTCCCTTGATAGTATGGCCCTGCTGGCGCCCATCTCCCCCAGTATCCTCAGCGTCCTTGTATTTGTAACATTCGCCTGTACACTGACATGGACGTCCAGGCCGCATTCAGATGCAAGCTCCACAGCCGCAAGGTCAGATGCTATCACCGCATCAACACCCGCAGAGTAAAGCTCAGGGAATAATTTCTCGAGTCTCTCAACATCAGAGTCCCTGAGGGCCGTGTTTGTGCATACATAGAGCCCTGCATTGTAGCTGTGGGCTATCTCCGCTGCCTCAGCGACTTCACCGATGCTGAAATTACCTGCCCTTGCCCTCATGTTACAGCCCTCAAGGCCCACATAAACCGCGTCAGCACCCGACTTAAGGGCTGCCATCAGGGATGGGAAGTCACCTGCTGGTGATAGAAGCTCAGGCATTTAGATCACGTTGAAGGATTTATTGAAAAAAGAAACAGTGAAATCAGACATCATGTTCACGTTAAATTTTTATGCTGAACTAGAGGCAGGACCTCAGTGCCTCATATTCCTCTATATCCGAGGGGAGAGGTGTCGGGTAGTCCCCATCCAGGCACCCTGTACACAGGAAGCCCTTCTTGATACCTATGGATTCAACGAGTGACTCGATACTCAGGTAACCCAGGGACTCAACCCCTATTATCTTCCTTATTTCCTCAACATCCCTGCTTGATGCTATAAGCTCCTTCCTGGTTGCCATGGCTATACCATAGTAGCAGGGGGACTTTATGGGGGGGCATCCTATACGGAGGTGTATCTCCTCTGCCCCGGCATCCCTGATTATGTCGATGAGTGCCCTGGAGGTCGTGCCCCTCACTATGCTGTCATCGATGAGCACTATCCTCTTACCCTCAAGCTCCGACCTTATGGGGTTCATCTTGAGTTTAACCGCTGTTTCGCGTTCCTCCTGTGTGGGCATTATGAATGTGCGGCCAACGTACCTGTTCTTTATGAGCCCCTCACCGTAGGGTATCCCTGATGCGCGGGAGTAGCCTATGGCCGCCGGGATTGAGGAGTCAGGTACCGGTACAACCACGTCGGCATCGGCGGGGTGTTCACGGTAGAGGGCCTCCCCTATACTGAGCCTGACCCTGTAGACGTTCCGGCCGTCTATGACGCTGTCGGGTCTTGCAAAGTAGACGTACTCAAACATGCAGTGGGCCCTCCTGGTGTTGGGTGCGTTGGCAACCCAGTAGGACTTTCCCCTGTTGAGGTGCAGTATCTCCCCTGGCTGAACATCCCTCACATGCTCGGCCCCTATAACATCAAAGGCAACGGTTTCAGAGGCAACCATCTGGGTGTTTCCCTTCCTTGCAAATGCCAGGGGCTTTATACCAACAGGGTCCCTTATGACGTAGAGGTCCCCATTGAAGAGGACCACGAGGGAGTAGGACCCCACAAGCTGCTCTGAAACCCTCTTTATTGCACCTATCATGTTGGGTTTTTTTTCGTATTCCCTGCTCAGAAGGTGGCATATCACCTCTGAATCGGTGGTTGATATGAATGAGTGGCCCTCATCCTCCAGTTCATCCCGAAGTTCCATTGAATTTATTATGTCGCCGTTGTGTGCTATGGCGATTTTACCTCCCTGAAATTCACTCCAGAATGGCTGGGAATTCTCAATCCTGGATTCACCGGTGGTTGAGTAACGGACATGACCTATGCCAACATTCCCCTCTAGTTCATCCAGTTTCTCAGGGTCGAAGACGTCACAGACAAGCCCCATCCCCCTGTGGGTCAGCATGTCACATCCGTTAAATGTTGAAATCCCTGCGGATTCCTGTCCCCTGTGCTGGAGTGCATAGAGTGCATAGTAGATCTGGGAGGCCACGCTGATGTTTTTATCCTGTGAGTAAATCCCTACAATACCACATTTGTCTCTCACTTCAGATTCTCCCAACAAGAAGGTTTTAAGTTCCCGGGTCTAGGATGATTCATCATCGGTTTCAGTGAACACCAGGGCCGATTTAACTATTCTGAGCCACTCAACAGCATCCTCCCTTGATGGTGCCGCGATGAAGCCCTGGCCAAGGATTATGCCTTCAGGTTTGATGTGATCAGTTACAAAATAAATCTTCTCAGGGTCATCTGGTTCCTCTCCAAAGGTTTCGCTCCAGAGTTCCCCTATTGAGAAGGTCTCAAGAAGTTCCTTATCTTTAATTTCAGAAAAACGAGTTTTGAGCCGGGAATAATCCTCCTCGAGGACCTTTAATTTCTCCTCGAGGACCTTTATCTCCTCTTTGAGGGATTCTGCTTCCCTCTCACCATCCTCAACTTCACCGAGGAGTTTGATATTTTCATCCCTGAGGGCGCTGTTTTCGGCTACCAGTTCATTAAGCCTCTCCTGACACTCTTCAAGGCTCTCCTTCATGTTCCTCAGATTTTTAACACTGGAGAGTGTCTGGAGTCCGGCCCTTATGATGGCGTTTTCTATTTCCTCCCTTATGAGGTCAGGGTCGAGGTACTCGACGTCATGGCCGTAGGGGAGTTTCATTCTCTCAATGTGCCCTACATGACCCTTAAGGGCTTCACGGAATTTATCAGCCAGTTCCCGCCCTGTCTGGTCAACGTCAGTGGCTATGAGGACAATATCCGCGCCCTCAACAGCCCTCATGGCTATTTCAAGGCTTGTTGTTGGCACTATGGATGATATGGTTATATGGTATTTGGCGCCGAGGGATACCCTCTGCAGTGCCCTTGAAACACTCTCAACGTCAGAGGCTCCCTCAACAATTATCCGCACATCAACAGGGCCCTTGTTATCCATTTATTTCAACCTTTGGCCTGTAATTTTTTTATTCTGCCAGCTGTAGCGCCTTATACGGCGTGATTTCCCGAAGCCGCATGCTGCACATACCTTCTTACGCACGTGGTATGAGTTCTTACCGCAGCGCCTGCACCTTATATGGAGATTCTTGTTACGCTTACCAAATGATGGAGTACCTTTCATGTTCTAATCCTCCTGAAAATCAGTTAAAACTTGTTAATTTAAATATATGCTTTCTTTAATCATATATAAATCAAAGCTGTTCCCGGATCACGGGGATATGTAGACTATGTTATCTCCACGTATAAGGACGGTTCCGAGCCTTCTTGTGACCTCTCCGTCCTCCAGTTCCTCTGCATCATTCAGCACGAGGTTCATATGGAGATCAAAGCTTTTTAAAACTCCCCTGAATTCCCTGTCACCCTTAAGTTTAATGATCACAGGGGAATTCAGTGAATTGCCCAAAGCATCAAGTGGTCTCTGTACGTTAACTCTCTGTGAACTCACATCTATCACCTATCCTAGATTAAAATATGGTCAGATTATATTTAAATCTAACTAACAAGCCAGAATCTTCCAGTCAGATACTCCATTTTTCTATTTTACTAGTATATAAGTTTTCTCACAACGATAATGGCATAAATCTTACTCTTTAAATAAAGGTGATTGCAGATTAGAGGGTAAACTGGTTTAATGGATTAAACCATATAGATATGTAAGGTTCTCATGAAATTTCCAGGGTGTGAATGTGAAGATAAAAAAGAGGTACCATATAAAGAAAAAGAAGATGAAGGAGATTCTCGACCAGATAGGGGAATTCTCCCTGCTCATACCCAGAAAGGCCACCGTTGAGATAATAGAAACAGATGAAAACGACATAATACTCATCAATGGAGAGCCGCTCCTCATGTTCATGGATGAAAGGGTCGTTCCCACCCTGAGGGGGGCCATCCATATGAGGGATATAGAAAAGGGTTATGTGGTGGTTGATATGGGGGCCGTGAGGTTCCTTGCAAACGGGGCCGATGTGATGAGTCCAGGCATAGTTGATGCTGACCCTGAAATTGAGAGAGATGACATCGTCATCGTGGTGGATGAAAAACACCGAAAACCCCTTGCAGTGGGAATAAGCCTCATAAGTGGACCTGAAATGATAGAAAATGACTCTGGAAAGGCCATCAAAACCATCCACCACATTGGAGATGCGATATGGGACCTCGAGGTGTGAAGGGTGGTTGAACTCAACCTTGATGCCGGTAACGTAATCTCAGGGGATGTCCACAGGGTGGGTATACTCGCACTGGGATCACACCTTGAGAACCACGGCCCGGCCCTCCCAATCGACACCGATGCCAAGATAGCATCCTACGTGGCCCTGGAGGCATCCCTCAGAACAGGGGCAAAGTTCCTGGGGATAATCTACGGTGCAACCGAGTTTCCATATGTTAAACACGGCATCCATATTGACAGGGACGAACTCCTGCAAGGAGACCTCAAACCTGTCCTTAGAAAGGCCAGGAAACGCCTGAACATCGACGCGGCTGTTATTGTAAATGGTCATGGCGGAAACCAGCTTGAGGACTGCGTTGAGGATCTCATGGATGAACTTGACATGGAGATAATCTGGAATAACAGGATCGTTGAGATTGAGGGTCCCCACGCAGGAAGCGGTGAGGTGTCCGCTGGAATCATACTGGGCATAGCGGACCTCACGAGACTCGGGGAATGCAGACCAGAACTTTATCCTGAAATAGGAATGATAGGCCTCAGGGAGGCCAGAGAGGCCAATAAGGGGATTGATAGGGCCGCAAGAATCTGTGAAAAGGAGGGTATAAACCCTGACCCTGTTCTTGGCCAGAGAATACTTGATGATGCCATCGAGAGTGTCGTATCCGATGTTAGGGAGCTCCTGGAGATGCTACCCTAGAGGTCCCCATATAACTCTTAATGATGATAAATTTAACAAAAACCGCCCTGAAGGTACTTGAGGAGAGGTACCTCCTGAAGAACGAAAGGGGTGAGGTTGTAGAGACCCCTGAGGAGATGTTCAGGAGGGTTGCCCTGGCAGTTGCATCTGCAGATGAGATGTATGGTTTCGACAGCCATAGGGCAGTGGAACTCTTCTATTCGGTTATGCGGAATCTTGAGTTCCTCCCGAATTCACCCACCCTCATGAACGCAGGTACGCCAATAAACCAGCTCTCAGCATGTTTCGTCCTCCCTGTTGACGATTCAATTGAGAGCATATTTGAATCCCTCAGGAACATGGCAATAATCCACAAATCAGGTGGGGGCGTTGGATTCTCATTTTCCAGACTCAGACCCAGGGGGGACACCGTTGCATCGACGATGGGCGTGGCCTCAGGTCCCGTGTCATTCATGAGGGTATTCGACGTCGCAGTCGAGGTTATAAAGCAGGGTGGACGGAGACGTGGGGCCAATATGGGGGTGCTCCATGTCAGCCACCCGGACATATTCAGATTCATAGAGGCCAAGACATCAGAGGGGCCCCTCAGAAACTTCAACCTCTCTGTTTCGGTCCCTGACAGGTTCATGGAGGACGGGATGGTTGACCTCATAAACCCGAGGACCGGTGAAACCGTTGACTCAGTAGCATCCAGGGAAATATTCAGGAGGATTTTAAAGGCCGCCTGGAGGTCAGGGGACCCCGGGATGATATTCGAGGACAGGATAAACCAGTACAACCCAACACCATCCCTTGGAAGAATAGAGGCAACCAACCCGTGCATATCCAGTGACACCCTGATAGTGACCTCTGAGGGTCCTCTCCCTGTAAAGGAACTGGAGGGCAGAGCATTCATGGCGGTTGTCAATGGCTCAGAGTATCCCTCCAGTTCTGGTTTCTTTAAAACAGGTTACAGAGAGGTTTTTGAAATTAAAACCAGGGAGGGTTACAGTTTAAAGTTGACCAAAGATCACCCCTTACTGGTAATGGAGGATAAACCAGTATGGAAGGCCGCCTGCGACCTTGAAAGGGGTGATGTGCTTGTTATGGATTCGGAAAGCAGCTTTAACTCAGGGGAGACGTTCTCCACATTCCTTTATCTTAAAAGTAAGGGTTATGAGGATGTCTATGATGCCTGTGTTGCAGGTGCAAATGCCTTCACTGCCAACGGTTTCATTGTCCACAACTGCGGTGAGCAGCCCCTACTCCCCTATGAGTCATGTAACCTCGGCTCAATCAACCTCTCATTAATGGTCTCAGCTTCAGGTGTGAACTGGGAAAGACTCAGAAGAACCGTCCATACAGCGGTGCACTTCCTTGACAACGTCATAGACGTCAACAGCTACCCGCTCCCTGAGGTCAGGGAGATGACGCTGAAGACAAGGAAGATCGGCCTTGGTGTAATGGGATTCGCTGATATGCTCATAAAGCTGGGTGTCCCCTACAATTCAGGGGAGGCCCTTAGGGTGGCTGAGCGGGTCATGTCCTTCATAGAGGGTGAAGCCAGGAGGGCCTCACTTAATCTTGCAGATGAAAGAGGGTCTTTTCAGGAATTTTCAGGAAGCATGTGGGATGAAATGGGCTTTGAGGGGATGAGAAACGCCACACTGACAACCATTGCACCCACAGGTTCCCTCAGCATAATAGCAGGTACAAGCAGCGGGATTGAACCCCTCTTTGCGGTCTCATTCACAAGAAACATTCTGGGCAGAAAATTCACCGAAATCAATCCCCTGTTTGAAAGAATCGCCAGGGGGCAGCTGAAAAGGGATGCATTTGAAATGATAATATCGAAGGGAAATCTGCAGGGAGTCTCGGGGGTTCCAGATAGAATCAGGAGGCTCTTTGTAACCGCCCATGAGATCGACCCTGTCTTTCATGTTAAGATGCAGGCCGCCTTCCAGCGCCATGTGGACAACGCCGTCTCAAAAACCGTTAATCTGCCGCCTGATGCGTCCATAAAGGACGCTGAGAGGGTATTCAGGGCAGCATATGAACTTGGATGCAAGGGAATAACCATCTACAGGTATGGAAGCAAAATGAATGAGGTTCTGAGGTTTCCTGAATATGCAGGTTCATGCAGGGATATGAGCTGCCCCAATTGATATTATATGGGAGGAGTTCAAGGTGATAAAATGGACACCATATGACCCTGAATCCTCCCTATTTTGATCTAATGGACAGTATATATAGTCTTTCTCATTCAGCTAGACCACCCTGTAGACAACAAAGTCGCTATTCTCATAAACCTTCTCAAGATAAGGGTATTTCAGGCTTGATACATCAACCTTTGATGGATTATAGAAGAGAAAACTGCTGGAAGCATCAAAAGTGAAATTTCCGTTCGCCCTAAGTCTTTTATCAAATACCAGAAAAACGATTCCATTTTTAGTCAGCTCATTCCTCTGAGGGATTTCAGGTTTCTCATATAATAAAGGATTCACGGGTCTGTTTGTATAAGCCATTATAAACCCTGCTGCGAAATAATTTGACATTGAAATGGTGCCCTCTTTATCCTGCTGGCTGAACCATTCTGCAAGTTCAACTTCTGAAGGTGTGGGAGGCGCGATCTTAATTCTTCCATGAGATGTCATAGCACCATAATCAACAACTTCTGTACTTGATAGGTTGCTGAACCCTTGGAAAACAGCAAATAAAAGTACAGCTGCCATTAAAATGCATGCAATATTTTTATTTTTAATTTCAATGATTTCTGCAGTGTATCTTAACCCATGAGCCGCCAGAATGCTCATAGGAATCATTATGTAGATGAGTACCCTATAGGTTATGACATTAACCCCAAAGTAGTATGCCTTTGAGAGAAGGAACATCGAAATAACCCATAAAAGTATAAAACGATCTCTTAAACCGAATCTTTTAATGGAGGGTGTGAGACCAACAAGGGATAGCACTATAACAAGGTAACCCAAGAGATCAGGATATTTCATTATACTGAGGTTTCTTGAAGTCTGTAGTGATGTGCTTACACCACCAGGTCCACCAGTACTTTTAAGGTAAAATGCCGGTGCCCACCATACCGCTGCAATTAAGCCCGCAGTCATAATCAGGATCCCATAACCTTTCAAAGCCTTTTTTATGATACCGACATCTCTTTTAAAGTAGAGTTCAGTTATTATAATTCCGGCTGTGATGAAGGTAATCGCAAAGCCAAGGCAAAAGGTTGCAGCTGGGTGTATAAGTGCAACGATGCCCATTAAAACTCCTGATATGAATGAAGAGAGTAATTTATCCTCTTTAAAGAATTCATAGTAAAAGTAAATACTTAAAGGAAGGAATATAAGCGCCATATTCTCTGGCAATGGTGAAACAAGCCTCATTGCAATTGCTCCTGAGAAAAGTATTAAACCTGCAGCTAAACCCACGATTTTATCCTCATAGAACCTTGAGGCAACCAGAGTAACTGATAAAGCAACAAGGCATGCCAAAAATGGCTGTATTATCCTTGCCACGTCAAACATGTTCATTCTAAAGAGATATGCCAGTGCAAGAAGTGTCATGTGAAAAACTGGTGGGTAGTTAATAATAGCTCCCTCAGGTGCATTGTAAACAGGATCAAAAAATGTTAAACCCTTTAACATGTAAACCTTTGCCAGATGAATATGGTAGAATATATCCCACCCAACTGGCCATGGGTGCCTGAAAGTTACCATAAGAGCCATTAGGAATACTATGAATGACGGTACAAGGTATAGTACTCTCTGATTTGAATTTTCCATTAATAATCCTCCTTCATAAGGAAGTTGTGATCATGTTATATTTTAAATAAGGTCTATTACCGACGGCATTTAAGTTTTCTTCTTCAATGTGGAATTTGTTGTGCAAGCAGTTAATCGCAGATCAAGAGAAGTATGGTATTAAATGTATATCAATATGAAAAGTTAATCCACATCATAAGTTAAATAACTAGAAAGTTAATATTTACTCAAGTCTAAATGTCTTCAACTGTAGCTGCAGACTCTTAAATTTCTGCAATTTAGTGATAAGCAACTGCTAGAATACTGGAATGGGAGAGATAAAAAATGAAAATCGGTAAATTAACCGTGATCGATGTCGCAATCATTTTATTCCTCGCTTCACTTGTTTTATACGGATTTCTTAAAACCTCAGATATTGATTCAAACATACAGACATTCACATTCGATTCTTCAGAAATGACCAAAGTCCAGATAAAGTACAACGATCTCTACAGTAAGGGAAAAATCATTAACAGTAAAATCAATGGTTATAACTCCTTAACACAGAAAAGAGGGGTAATAAATGGTGAGGTTCTATGGGTAGGAACCATCAATGGGAGGGTAGAAGTTCTCATGAATGTCAGTGGAAAAAAAATACTTGCAGGGGAATACCAGGACAAATTCGCAGATTATTACATAGACTCAATAACACTGGAAGCCACGGGAACCCGGAACGCCACTGATATTATCATAGAACCCATAAAAATCCGGAGAATGTCTGATCTGCTCCTTGATATTCCCTCAAAGTATGAAATGACAACAAACATACCCATAAGCAATGTGGATGTATCAAGATTTCAGGAGCTTTCAAGAGAACTGTACAGCAGAGAAAAACATGTGTCAATAACCCTGGACATCCAAAATGGTAGAATAGAGATCCTCCAGGCAACTCCCGAGGCCATAAAAATATCTGATGAAGTTCTAGGAGATCTAGATGGCCAGACAGATTTCATAACAATAAGAGTATACAATGCAGACAGTAATGTCCTAGAAAAAATAAAAAGCCGCTACAAGATCATCAAGGTAATTAATCTTAGCACATTATAAACTTTTAGTACAGTATAAACTTCGCAGGTATCTTTTATGAGTCATCTTTACAATGCAGCAAGGAATCTATGCAGAAAGGTGGAATTTAACGTCAGGAAAGCATTGATATTCAGATTAATGCTGGGAGTCTTTCTAACTGTTGAAGAAATATGGTTAAAGAGCTTTTTCAGGAGAATATTCCCTTCAAGTAATTTTATGAATTTCCTCAAAAAGAGCAGAATACTCAGAAACCACATATTTTCACCTCCAGCTTTCATCGTGTTTTTCTCAGTATTCATGGGCCTCGCTGCCATTCCTGTCACAGGGCTCCTGCATGTTAACATAATAACTGGTTTTGTATGTTTCTTTGTTTTTTCAATGGTAATACCCGACAGAATTTTGAGGGGAAACAGATACCTGAAAGTTGACATGGAAGATATAAGATCAATTGGCCTTACCCTCTTTCTTATTGGCTTCGCCTTTTTCGCCATAACCATCACATCCGTGAATGGCATTCCTCTCATGAAACCCGCCCTGAGATATCTCCTCAACCCCAGATTAACTATTCCCTCTTTTTTAATGATCCCTGGAACAGCACTGCTATCATCTTACATAATAGATGAAATGCAGAAGAAGCGTATAGAGAGACCAGCTGCTAGGTTTAGAGTCATGATTCTGAACATAATCTGCATTTTTCTCCTGGCTTTACTTGGGTACAGAACACCCCTTGTTGCAGTTATTCTCATAACTGTCATAATGGGCTATTACACAGAGTTATTTGAAGTATGGGAAGTCCTGGGTTTCTTGATGGTGACTTTACTTGTAATCATGGGTATAGGTTATTTCAGATCAGTCGAGGAGTATTCCTTAAGTAACTTGAGCGCTTTAACGTTTTTACAGATGAGGGCTGCCTTCACAATGGGTGTGCTCGACAGATTATCCACCCTTTCAGGGATGACTGGCGTTATGCATGGTAAATTAACCTTGAGTATGGTTCCCGGCCTTGGCAGTGGACCAAGAACACTAATCGGGAAACTGATCTGCTGGAGGACAGGAGTTACAATCACACCCACAATATTTGGACAGATGATCGTGGAATTCGGCACAGCTGGTGTGGCAGCTGGAATGAGTTTGCTTGGCTTAATTTTAGGGTTGGGCTACAGAATAATGCAAAAAACAAGGGATTCCTTTTATGTCATGATCTACTCCCTTATTATGGCCTACTGTCTCATCTCAGTTGAAACCGGAATCCTTGATCAGCTTGTGGTGATTTATATCCTATCTGCAGCTATCGTATACCTTTACAATATATATCTAAATCTATAATGTTCTAAATACGTTTACCCTTTTCGATGGCCCTCGCAATACCTGAACATTCCTTCAAAATAATTCTCTCTTTAAATGCAGAGGCAACCCTTCCGATGGACTCAACTGTTCTCACCATTTTGTCAAGCCAGCTGAAAATATCTCCAGGATACGCCTGAATCTGATATCTTGAGAGAAGCCCCTTACTTATATCCCTAGGGTCCCTGCCACTCATTCTCTCCCAAAGTATATATTCCGACAATTTTCGCTGAATACACCCACAGAAGGGTCTGTCCATGCATTCACAGGAAAGAAAATCCATCTGTATTCCAAGAACAGCCTCCTGTAGATTTTTATCAAGTTTTATGAGATTATCCCCATTGGATATTATATCAAGGGTTGAATCCGCTGTCAATCGGATTGAAACATTGGCGCCAACTGCCCTCGTTAATCCCCTATGCATTCTTCCTGAGAGATACGCGCCCTCAAATGGTTCAAGTTCAACCGCAATATCAAGAGGCTTTTTAGTGGATTTGAGGTTCCTCCTTATGTACTCCGCATCCTCCACATTTAGGAATGATCTTGAGACGGCCATCCCATAATCAGTTGCCCTGAGTTCTCCTTTCCTGCTTATAAGGCCAGATGACTCAAGGAAATCAAGCGCCATGTCTCCACCCATGGTCCATGGCACATCAGGGGTGATGTCATGCTCTGATTCAATGGCCCCCGAGGTTATATCCGCCAGAAGATTTTCAAGAATGTTTTCATCTGTATGTTGAACCTCAACAGGTTCAGGACCGCTTTCAAGGAGCTCAAGGGCCACAGATTCCTCTGAATCACCATCAAATTCCATGCCAATTTCTGCAAGAACATAGACAGCACCCCGGTCATGGTAGGATGGCCTGCCAGCACGTCCAAGCATCTGTGAAAACTCATTTGGGGTGAGCCAGCGGTTACCCATGAGGAGCGTTTCAAATATAACCTGTGATGCCGGAAAGTCCACTCCCGCTGCAAGTGCCGCTGTCGTCACAACTGCGGCGAGTTTCTGGGATGCAAAGGCCTTCTCTATTCGCTGCCTCTCAGAGTAGGATAAACCTGCATGATATGCGGCTGCACTCACCCTGTTCCTTGTGAGGTACTCTGCAATGAGCCTTGTTTTCCTGCGGGAGTTTGTGAATATTATCGTCTGTCCCTGGAACCCCTTCCTTGACTTCGAGGAGAACTCACGTTCTGCAAGCCTCAGTATGATGTTCTTCTTTTCCTCACCGCTCCTTGAGAATATGAGGTGTCTTTCAAGTGGCACTGGCCTTTTATCGTATTCAACCAGCTTCAGGCCAAAATCTGATGCTATTTCCGCGGAGTTTTTGACTGTTGCAGAGAGTGCTATGATCTGTGCGTTCGGGAATAACCTTTTTATCCTCCATATCATGCCGTTGAGCCTTGCTCCCCTATCCTCATCCTCAAGGGTATGTATCTCATCAACCACGACCACGCCCACATCACCGAGGATACCTGCCTTTCCTGACCTCAGGATGTAGTCGATTCCCTCGTAGGTACCAACTATTATATCGGCGTCAGCCACATCGGTATCAGGAATCCGCAGCTCGCCCTTTGCCTTTATCCTGCTCATACCAACCTTTATGGCTGTTTTAAGTCCAAGTGAAGAGTATCTCTTCTTAAAGTCCCTGTACTTCTGGTTTGCAAGGGCAACGAGTGGTGTGAGGTATATGAACCTTTCACCCCTCATTGCCCGGGGGATACCTGCAAGTTCCCCCACAAGGGTCTTTCCACTGGCTGTCGCAGATACAACCATAAGACTAGCGCCCTCAAGGAGACCAGCATCAACTGCCAGTACCTGCACTGGCCTCAGCACCCTGCTGCCCTCCCTTCTTAGAATCCGCTTAAATTTCTCAGGAAGCCCAAGCCTGTCAATGGGCACCTTTGGGGTTCTGTCTGCTGTTGCTGTTACCCTATCATAGAGTGTCAGTTCCTGGTTCGCCAGTGGGTCGAACCTGGGTGACATCATCTCAAGGACCCTCTCAAGGCTTACACCCCTCCTGATCAGCCTCCTGAAGTTTCTGAATGCCGATTTATCCATGCCTGCCAGTTTGAGCTCCCTTCTTATTACCTCATCAACGCACCTTGAGCATATGATCTGGCCCTCATGCTTCGTTGATGCCCTTGAGCTCACAAGGGTCACATAGCCCTCATGGAGGCAGTGCTGGCATACCCTTGCATACCTGTACCTGATACCGTGATTCTCAAGCAGTTCTTCAAGTTCCTCATCCCGCCCTGTTAGAAACACGGCCTGTTTCCTCAGGAGTTTTATGGCCTCTGAGGGTTTTCTGAGGGTTTCCCTTTCATTTTTCTCCACTGTGAACCTTGCTATTCTGGGGCCAGAGGAGGTTTTTTTGATTTTCAGCTTTCCCCAGTAACCTGGCTTTCTTCGGGTGTTTAAGGCACCCCGGGGACTTCCGGCGGGTATAAAATCAACTGATCTTTTCCTTCGATTCAGGACTATCATTATATCTCTCAAAAAATTAAGGGTCAGGAGCCTTCCTTCTTCTTGAGGAGTTCAACTGCCAGCTCCCTGAGTTTGAACTTCTGGACCTTCCCGCTTGCGGTGAGCGGGAACTCATCAACAAAGAAAACGTGTTTCGGGACCTTGTACCTTGCTATCCTCTGGATTGCATAGTCCCTGACATCCTCCTCGAGTATGTCTGCACCTTCCTCCCTGATCACAAAGGCACCGACTATTTCGCCGTACTTCTCATCGGGTATCCCCACAACCTGCACGTCCTTTATACCGGGCATTGTGTGGAGGAACTCCTCGATCTCCCTCGGGTAGATGTTCTCGCCGCCCCTGATGATCATGTCCTTTATCCTTCCAACGATTGAGTAGTATCCATCCTCATCCATCACCGCAAGGTCCCCACTGTGGAGCCAGCCGTCCTCATCTATGGCCTCAGCTGTCATCTCAGGCATCTTGTAGTAGCCCTTCATGACGTTATAGCCCCTGCAGCGTATCTCGCCGGGTTCGCCGGGGCCCAGCTCCTCGCCGGTTTCAGGGTCCACTATCTTGACCTCAATGTGTGGTAGGGGTGTTCCAACGGTTTCGACACGCTTCTCGATGGGGTCATCCACACTTGTCTGTGTGAAGACCGGGGATGCCTCTGTGAGGCCGTAGGCTATGGTGACCTCCTTCATGTTCATGTCATTCATGACACGCTTCATTGCCTCTATGGGGCAGGGTGACCCCGCCATGATCCCTGTTCTGAGGGATGAAAGGTCGAACATGTCAAACATCGGGTGTGTGAACTCTGCTATGAACATGGTTGGCACGCCATAGAGTGCAGTGCACCTCTCCTTTTCCACCGCTGCAAGTACCAGGAGGGGGTCGAAGAGTTCTATCATGACAAGTGTCCCGCCATGCGTAAGGATGGCCAGCACCCCCAGAACTATTCCAAAGCAGTGGAAGAGTGGCACCGGTAGACACAGACGGTCCTCCTCGGTGAATTTCTGTCTCTCACCGATGTAATAGCCGTTGTTGAGTATGTTCCTGTGGGTGAGCATTACCCCCTTGGGGAAACCCGTGGTCCCCGAGGTGTACTGCATGTTTATGACATCGGTGTTCTTGAGGGTTGACATCACACTGCGGAGTTCACTGTCAGGGACGTGTTTACCCAGGAGCATCAGTTCATTGGTGTTGTACATCCCCCTGTGCTTCTGGGCCCCTATGTATATGACGCTTCGAAGTTCAGGGAACCTTTCACTCCTCAGGTGGCCCCTCTCCTGGGTTTTGAGTTCAGGTACAAGTTCATAGAGTGTCTGCACGTAGTCAACGTCCCTGAAACCGTCTATGATTGCTATTGCCTTCATGTCGGACTGTTTCATGACATATTCAAGTTCATGGCTCTTGTAGGCGGTGTTCACCGTTACAAGAACCGCCCCTATCTTTGCTGTTGCAAAGAGGAATGTCAGCCAGTCTGGTACGTTGGTGGCCCAGATACCCACGTGGTCACCCTTCTTTATTCCGATGGATAACAGGCCCTTTGCAAGGAGGTTGACCCTCTCATTGAACTCCCTGTAGGTGAACCTTAGATCCCTGTCAGGGTATACTATGAACTCCTTATCAGCGTACCTTTCAACCTGTTTCTCAAAGAATTCCCCTATTGTTTCCTCAGTGAAAACCATAAATCCACCCTTTCTATGTTAATCCTCTTCCACAAGGTGTTTTTCAAGCTGTGACCTTATATCAGGGGGTATTGGCTTTTTCCTCTGTTCAATGAAATCGTAGTGGACCAGGACAGCCTTCCCCTTTGCCTTTAGTTCCCCGTCCTGCCATGCCTCGTGGCCTATGGTGAAGGATGAGTTCCCTATGTGTGTTATGTAGCTTCTTATCTCCACGTCACTCCCATAGTACATCTGTGCAAGGAAGTCGAATTCTGTCCTTACAAGGATGAGTTTCCACTTCTCATAGCTGAGGTCAAGGTCAGGTGTGAACATCCTGAAGATTGGGTTCCTTCCCTTCTCAAACCAGACCGCCAGGACAGTGTTGTTAACGTGTCTGAGACCATCTATATCCCCAAAACGTGGTGTCACCGTGATTTTGAACATCCTATCAGCCACTAGAATGGTGTGTAGACAACTGCCAGTATCCTTGCATCATTTTCCCCTGCTGCGTGGAGGTGGTGGGGTACCACAGAGTCATAGTATATACTGTCCCCTTCACCAAGCCTGTACTTCTCCTGTCCATAGATGACCTCGATTTCACCCTTCAGGACGTATATGAACTCCTCCCCCTCATGGGATGACAGTTCGAAGTCGTCGCTGTGGAGTTCAACGTCGATCAGGAATGGCTCCATGTGCCTGTCGCTTTTGCCGGCACCGAGGGAGTGGAAGTTGAGGTTGCTTGTATCCGCACTCTCCTCATAGCCTGAGAAGTGTATGACCCTCTGGGTTTTTCCCTTTCTGACTATAACCGGTTCATCCTGGACCCTGTCATCAAGGAGTGTGCCGAGCCTCACTCCAAGTGTCCTTGAGATCTTTATGAGGGGTGTGAGTGATGGTAGAATGTCTCCTTCCTCTATTTTCTTGATGAGTTCCCTATTAACTCCACTTCTTTCTGCAAGTTCCTCCAGTGTGATGTTCTGGTTATCCCTGAGCTGTTTTATTCTTTCTCCCACAGTGTTTGCTGGCACGTGATCACCTTAAAATATGGTCATATGTATCTATTTACTAAAATTTCAGTTTAAAAAAATTGCTGTTTAAAAGTGTTCATGAACATAATCTGCCGGCGGATTACTGATCCTGGTTCTGGTCCCTGCTGGCCGGTGCTGTTCTGTTTGTTCTGTTATCAGTATAGAATGTGACCTCTGTCTCATTGGTTGTGTTGTTGGTGACGTTCATTATGTGTTTCCTCAGGACTACTGGCTGGAAACCAGGGTTTCCCATGGGTTCTATCTTCTCATCGGAGGGAAGGATGTCTGTGGGAAATTCAACTGCAAAGGATGGTTTTATGAAGATACATACTGTGGATGAGAAGCCATATGCAACAAGAGCTATCATGAGCACTGCAAAGAGCCTTCCCTTTTTTGTTGAGTTCAATGAAACACCTCTTACTGTTTTTCTCATTTTTCTGATATTTTAATGTTGGCATGGCACTCGGAAAAAGGTTACCGGCATCCTTATATAGTCTAGTTTATCATATGGATAACAAAAAAAAGGAGTGTGATAAGGAATGTTAAATTCAGGTGATACAGCCTGGATGCTGATATCAACTGCCCTGGTAATTCTTATGACCATACCCGGCGTTGCAATGTTCTATTCAGGCCTTACAAAAAGGGAAAATGTCCTCAATACAATTTTTCTATCATTTGTCTCCTTCGGAGTGGTCAGTCTGCTGTGGTTTTTATTTGGCTATGGCCTCATCTTTGGAGGCGACATTTCAGGGATAATAGGGACCCAGATCAGCAGCATAAGCCTTACATCCCTTAACTCAGCGTCAGAATATGCTCCAACAATTCCAGGGGGTCTTTTTGCAATTTTCCAGATGACATTTGCTGCCATAACAGTTGCGCTGATATCAGGTGCTGTGGTTGAGAGGATCAGGTTTTCATCGTGGATCATCTTCATCCCCCTCTGGTTCACATTTGTTTATGTACCCGTGGCCCACTGGGTATGGGGAGGCGGATTCCTGCAGAACCTTGGTGTCTATGATTTCGCAGGTGGAATAGTGGTGCACCTCACAAGTGGTATTGCCGCACTTGCACTTGCACTGGTCATTGGCCCAAGGCACGACCAGAAGCTGATGCCGCACCATCTTGGATACTCTGTGATAGGTACAGGTCTTCTGTGGTTTGGCTGGTTCGGGTTCAACGCAGGTTCAGCCCTTTCAGCGGGCAACCTGGCCACAGGTGCAATGATTGTGACCAACACCTCTGCTGCCGCAGGGATGCTCGGCTGGATGCTGATGGACAGAATCAAAACCGGGAAGCCAACCCTCCTTGGAGCCCTTTCAGGTGCAGTTGCAGGTCTTGCATCAATAACCCCTGCAGCTGGCTTCGTGGATATAGGTGCATCGATTTTCATTGGGTTTCTGGCAGCCATGATCTGTTACCTTGCTGTGTCCTGGCTCAAGCCCCTCCTGGGGTATGATGACGCCCTGGATGTTTTCGGAATTCATGGAGTCTCAGGTGTTATAGGAACAATAGGGGTGGGTCTATTTGCAATACCCGCACTTAACCCCGCCCTCACTGGAGGTGGTCTCATAACAGGGAGCACCGCGCTCCTCACCAGTCAGGTTATAGGTGTTGTTACTGTTGTCATCTACACCTTCACAGTTACATACATTCTAGCAAGCCTGCTCAAGAAATGGAGGGGGCTCCGTGTTGAAAGGGAGGATGAGATTCAGGGCCTTGACATAAACCTACACGAGGAAACCGGTTACAGACTGACATAATCAGTGATTTAAATAGGGGCAAGAGAATATACATAAAAAGCTTTTCACAGAGAGGTGAAGATCAATGAAGAGGATCACAGCCATTATCAGAAGAGAAAAACTTGAGGATGTGAAGGATGCCCTGGAACTGGTGGGAATTCACGGGATGACCGTCACAGATGTGAGGGGAAGGGGCCAGCAGATGGGTATCCGTGAGAGTTACCGTGGTATGGATTACTGTGTTGACCTGATCCCAAAGGTTCAGATTGAGGTGGTGGTTGACTCAGGTGACCTTGAAAAGGTGATTGAAACAGTAACCGAAAACGCAAGAACAGGAGATATTGGGGACGGTAAAATCTTCATAAGTGATGTGCTTGATGTTGTGAGGATAAGGACCGGTGAAAGGGGAAAAAAGGCCATATAATGATCAAAAATCATGTAAAACCCCTTTTTTAAGGATAATGACAGGAAAAAGGGGGAAAGGCTGTCCAGTGACCAATTAATCCAGAACTCAGCCCTCCCCTGATCTTTATTTAACATTTTGCTGTAAGTTACATTCTTATTTGAACTTATTTTAGTTTCATCCACTTTACCTGAAATTTCAACCGAAATCTTTATATATGAGCATGATCTAAGTGATAGTGTCGGAAGTTGATTTCCGCCTTCCGGTATTGAAGTATAAGATTGTAAAAAAACAGAATAATAACAACAAGTATATGGAGGATGACTCTGATGGACGCGGTTTTAAACTCCGGTGACACGGCCTGGATGCTGATATCAACGGCCCTCGTGATGCTCATGACGGTTCCAGGCGTGGCACTATTCTATGGGGGTTTAACAAAAAAGGAAAACGTGCTCAACACAATGTTCCTGTCACTGATAGCCTTTGCAGTGACAAGCCTCATATGGGTACTCTACGGCTATCAGTTTGCATTTGGAACAGACATAATGGGACTCATAGGAAGTCCGGCGAACCTATTCATGAATGGCATAGGTGTCGATAAACTCGCAGAACTCGCACCAACGATACCAGACTTCCTTTACATAGCATTCCAGCTAACATTCGCTGCAATAACAGTTGCACTCATATCAGGTGCGATAGTGGAGAGAATGAAATTCTCAGCATGGCTTGCATTCGTTGCACTATGGGTGAGCCTGGTGTATGTACCGGTAGCCCACTGGGTATGGGGCGGCGGATTCCTTGCCCAGCTGGGTGCCCTTGACTTTGCAGGGGGTACAGTGGTCCACATAAACTCAGGTGTGGCTGCACTTGCACTGGTATACCTACTTGGCAAGAGGAAGGACACAAGGCTGCTACCACACAACCTGGGGTACTCAGTGATAGGCGCTGCGCTCCTCTGGTTCGGCTGGTTCGGATTCAACGCAGGTTCGGCCCTAACAGCAGGTGGACTGGCAGCATCAGCCTTCCTTGTGACCAACACCGCTGCAGCAGCAGGTATGATCTCATGGGTGATAATAGACTACCTCAAAACAGGTAAACCCACAGTGCTCGGCGGCATATCAGGTGCCGTTGCAGGTCTTGTTGCAATAACACCTGCAGCAGGATTTGTAACGGTACCCGCAGCAATAATCATAGGCCTGGTCACAAGTGCCATATCATACCTTGCAATATCATACCTCAAACCAAGGATTGGATACGACGACGCCCTGGACGTGTTCGGAATACATGGGATGTCAGGTATATGGGGATCAGTGGCAACAGGTATCTTCGCGGCACCATTCATAAATGAACTGGGAACAGGCCTCATCTACGGAAACCCCGGTCAGATGACGGCACAGGTAATAGCAGTTGTGATCGTCGCTGTCTACTCATTCATAGTTACACTGGTGATAGGAAAGCTCCTGGACCTCACGGTGGGCCTCAGGGTAACAGAGAAGGAGGAAATAGAGGGACTCGATACCCACCTCCACGAGGAGACAGGATACAGAATCTAGGGGTGATAGGATGAAAGAAGTGGTGGCCATCATAAGACCCGAGAAACTCGAGGAAGTTAAAAATGCCCTTGAAGAGGTAGGGTGCCATGGGATGACAGTGACCGAGGTAAGGGGCCGCGGGAGACAGCTGGGTATAACCGAGAGCTACCGTGGAAGGGACTACAGGATAGACCTCATACCCAAGACAAAGATTGAGATAGTGGTGAATGACGAGGACCTTGAAAAGGTCATTGATACGATAGTAAAAAGCGCCCAGACCGGTGACATAGGCGACGGGAAGATATTCATATCAGGGGTTGAAGATGTTGTCAGGATAAGAACAGGTGAAAGCGGTAAAAAGGCCGTTTAAAATCATAATTTTTATTTTTTTAAATTTTATCTTTATGAACCTGCTGATTTTTCTCTGACTCAATCAATTAACTATTAATAATATAGATACCATACCCCTAATCAGAGAAAAGAGGAGTTGGGGGTTCTTGAAGGGCCAGATAATGCTCATAACACTCATAATGTCAGTATTCTTCCTTGGATGCGCATCCGCAGACATGCAGAACAACACAACCGCTGAAAATATTACATCCAGCAAGATTAGCATGACAGCAGTGGAACCCCTGGGAGTTGGAGTTGATATAGCAGTTAATCCCACAACCCTCAATCTTGGGACCGTCTATCCTGATGGAGTTGAAAGAGAATACTATTCTGCAACAAATGTAGAGATAAAAAACAATGCAGGAAGACTCAGAGTCTATGTGAGAGCCAGCGGCGACCTTAGAGATGTTGAAAACAGTTCAAATACAATACCACTCTCAAATCTGAAGTACAGTATAAAATATGATGGACCATATGGCCCCATCGAGGTTCAAATAAGAAACTTTACAACATCAGACTTTCAGATATGGACACGCGTTGGTAGTGTAGATGGTATAATATTACCCGTGAATTATTATCTCACAGTTCCACCCTACACAGACCCCGGCACATACAGCACCGAAGTCATTTACACTGCAGTTTAAACATTCAAAATAAAAAAGGGGATTCACCATCCCCTATCCTGCATTCTACCTTCCTCAGGTATCTCACTGATTTCAAGGCCCCTCATGGCTGTGCCAAGGCCCCTTGAAACCTCCGCTATGACCTCAGGTTCGTCGTAGTGGGCTGTGGCCTCAACAATGGCCCTCGCATATCCCTCAGGGTTATCTGACTTGAATATACCTGAACCAACAAACACGCCGTCGGCACCAAGCTGCATCATGAGTGCTGCGTCTGCTGGTGTTGCAACACCACCCGCTGCGAAGTTGACCACCGGGAGCTTTCCGAGGCGGGCTGTTTCCCTCACAAGTTCAAGTGGAGCCTCAATCTTCCTTGCGAATTCCCAGAGTTCCTCTTCCTCCTTGTTCTGGATCTCCCTGATCTCACTCATCATTATCCTCATGTGCCTTACGGCCTCAACGATGTTACCAGTTCCAGGTTCCCCCTTGGTCCTTATCATGGCTGCGCCCTCATCTATCCTCCTGAGGGCCTCGCCAAGGTTTCTTGCACCGCACACAAATGGGACCGTGAACTTCTTCTTGTCTATGTGGAAGCGTTCATCTGCAGGGGTTAGGACCTCGCTCTCATCTATCATATCAACGCCAAGGGCCTCAAGGACCTGGGCCTCCACAAAGTGTCCTATCCTGACCTTGGCCATCACAGGTATGGACACTGCGTCCATTATCTCCTGGACCTTGTTGGGATCGGCCATCCTTGCAACTCCGCCAGAGGCCCTTATATCCGCGGGTACCTTCTCAAGGGCCATTACAGCGACTGCCCCTGAGTCCTCTGCAATTGCAGCCTGTTCAGCGTTGACAACGTCCATTATAACGCCGCCCTTGGTCATCTTTGCAAATCCCTTCTTGAGTACTTCTGTACCATGCAGCATGATCAATCTCCTCCTGTTAGAATAAACAGCATATTTATATCTGAAAACCAACTGTTAAATATCTTGCCCGGGTTGCTGCTCCCGAAAATATTTAAGATGATGAATCATAACATAAGCAGATGATGATGAATCATAGCTAGACCAGCAGGTTTTTCGTGATAAAAATGGTGGCAGGAACATTCACAGGGTCTGTGATTTACTCACATGCTGTACCCGCACTTCTCGGATTTACAGGACTGATACTCATATGTAACGGTATGATGGATGATAAGAGGGACCAGGTGCTTGCAGGTCTTGGTTTATTCTTTGCAGCAGGGCTGCTTCCGTTCATCATACTGCCCCTGATCCTTGGTATCTAAACCTATATATCGGATTTAACCTTAAATTTTCCCCTCAAGCTTTCTTGTTGCCATGAGTGATGCGAAGTTTCCAGCATCCTCAGGATCAGATGTCCTCCTCATATGGACGTAGGCAGCCATGTATGTATCCCCCAGCCCAGTTGGGTCGAGTTCCCTTTCTGCAGTAACAGCCATTATCCTTATGAGGGACCCCTTATGGGATATCAGGGAGCCCCGGGGTCCGCAGGTCACCATGACCTCACCGCAGTGTTCACTGAGTATTCCAATAGCCCCCATGATGTCACTGGAAACTGTTCGAAGTTCGTTGATGTCAAGAAAAGCTCCGCTCCCTGCCTCCAGGACCCGCAGGATTTCCTTCCTGAATTTCAGTCTGACCATGTCTCCAGCAGGGTATCTCAGGTAGCCCTGAAGTCCTGTGTAGAGCCTGTGCCTTTTTCCCAGAAACTGCAGCGTCTCAAGGGGTATGTCTGAGGGCAGAAGAGGCCCTGCAAGGACGGCTGTCCACTTCTCCCCTGCAATTGTTTCAATATCTCCAATTTCAATGGGGTTACTGGCAAAATTGGACCTCTGGATCCTCCTCGAGGTATCGCCGTTATCATAGATATTCTCAAACTCAACCGTTGAGTCCCTGTACAGTGGCATTATGTTTGTATTGGACGGGAATTCGCCGAGAAGGTGCCTGTCAGCCTCTGACAGTGTTACAACTGCCGTGTGGTCAACCCCAAGGTGTGAGAGTAGCCGGGAATAGTAGTAAACGGCGCCCCCCACCCTGGACTCTGTCGAGTTCCTCCTCACTATCCGGTCCCTGCTAACAGGACCGATAAGGAGGTACCTTTCTGTGTTCACCCGGGCCTCACCATCCCCTCATGGAGAGCCCTTCCAACAAGAACCTTCCCCACACCCATGGCCTCAAGTTCAGGTATCTCTCTGGGTAGAACGCCGCCGCCGGGTATCACCCTTCTGATGAGTAGCCTGAAGAGTTCAAGGAGGTCCCTGTTGAACCCTGAGGATGTGCCAACCGCCCCAAGGTCAAGGAGTATGACGTCAGATTCATAACCGAGGAGGAGGTCCATGAATTCTTCAAGTTCAAGGTCAATGTTCTCTGAGTGGAG
This sequence comes from Methanothermobacter sp. KEPCO 2, assembly GCF_041228365.1. Classification (NCBI taxonomy): domain Archaea; kingdom Methanobacteriati; phylum Methanobacteriota; class Methanobacteria; order Methanobacteriales; family Methanobacteriaceae; genus Methanothermobacter; species Methanothermobacter sp. KEPCO 2. The sequence goes on from NZ_CP166185.1 coordinate 733,421, forward strand.
CTTCATGTCCTTAACATCCACGCTCACAACGGTCCTCTCTGGGGGATATGTTTTAAGGATGTATTCAAGTTCCTCTGTACTCTCAAGGGTCTCTGTTGCGGCAACAACCCGTGATGCAAACTGGAGCATAAATCTGAATGTCTCCCTGTTCTTTACCCCTGCGTCGAGGGTTACCGGCAAGACATGATTAACCCTTCCTACGATATCAAGATTGGATCCCGTACCCTCGATGGCATCAAGGTCTGCTATGTAGATTGACCGTGCCCCGGCTGCCCTCAGGGAGAGTGCCATGTCCACAGGGTCAGGGAATGATGAGAACACCGTCTCGAGGGGCCTGTAATTTTCACGTTCACCTGATTTGCCGGCTACCGCTATACCTCCCCTCAGATCAATAACAGGTATGACTTCAATCATATGGATACCTCTAAGAAGAAGTGAAATACCAGAACTCAGTTTGAGTTTGAGATATTTAAAGTTTTCAGAAAAAATGGTAAGCCATCATGAACCATTACCATTTGAAGTTTTTCAGAGAATGGGAATGGGTAAGCTACCCCTGAACCACTACCATCAAACTTTCAAAAAAAACTAAAAGAAGGTAAGCTACCCCTGAACCATTATCAGCTTACCCGTCTTGGGGTCCCTGTAAACGGTTCCCATCTCAACGTATCCCTGGCCGGACCCTGAACTGGTCTCGGGAGTGTTGTTGAGCTCCTGGCCCTTCTGAACCTCAACTGCCCTTTTCATTGCCTCCATGGTTTCCTGACGCTCCTGTGGGGTCATGTCAGCGAATACGACATTCTGCATGTTCCAGGAGAGCACCAGGAATATGAGGAAGCCCACAGACAGGACCAGCATGGCATCAACCAGGTTTGCACTTCCGGCCATCGGGTCCTCTTCATTTTGATCCGACAGGAGCCTTCGCCGGCGTCTGAGCGGCATTATCCATCACCTCCAGCACTGCCTCGGCCATGGTCTCAAGGTTTGAGAGGTACTCCTCATACCATCTGCGCCTGACCTTTGAGATTACGTAGGCTATACCCCCTGATGCGAGGCCCACGACTGTTGTGTCAAAGGCTATGATGATGGCCTGGGCCAGTGTATTTATATCCCCTGCACCGAGGGCTGCCAGACCTGGCCCCATGGGTATGAGTGTCCCCATAAGACCAAGGGTTGGTCCGAGCCTTGTCACGATGTCCGTCTTCTCGAGGCTCTTTGCAGCCCTGAGCTCCTCGTTCTCTATGAGTTTCCTTGCAAGGGCCTCCCTTGATTTGGGTCCCAGTTCTGAAGTCTCCGCAATATTTGTAAGGACCTCCTTCTGGCTCTGTGGTATCTCCATTGAATTTACAACCTCAATTATCCTCTCAGGGGTTCCTGGATTGGAAATTGATTTTATAGCGGATTCCAGTTCCCTGATGTCAGTCCTTATTCTTCCAGAGTACTCTGACATTAGCCCGCCAAGAGTTATTATTGCATAGACCATGAATAACAGGAGCCCTGCTATAACAGGTATGAGGAGACTCTGGGAGACAACGTGTAGTGCGCCGCTCAGTATTTCACTGCCGGGTACTGCAACCATATCCTATCACCTCTCCTTATTCTATGAAAGTGCTCTTTCTCTTGTTAAGGTAAATTCCAAGTCCCATGAGCGCCAGTGTCCCCAGCACAACATATATTATGGTGTTTATGCCTGGAACCGTCAGTGGCGTCATTTTCATGCTCATGGCGCTGTTCACATTTGGAAGCACAATGGCAGCTGTCAGGAAGTAGAGACCGGCAAAAAGCATGAAGTTGCCCAGGAGAACAGGGTAGGGTTTATTGATTGCTGATGCGACTCCATTGGCAAATAAATAGAAGAACGCTATGAAGGCTGCCAGAATTATTCCGGAATATTTGCCGAGTGTGATTGCTGATACACCGAGTATGGGTGATACAAGTATTATGCTGACGATCACCGCCCCGAAACAGCAGGGGCAGGGCGCCACCATTGCAACGCACGCAGTCTTTGCTGTGTCCCTCCTGTGTTCCTTCCACTCACGGAGGGTGTGCACACCGGCAAATATGAGGATGGATGCCATTACGATTGTTATCAGTGAACTGTAGGTGTTGAAGAAGCCCTGAATCGAGTTCATGTAGGCATTTGCAAGGGCTGAAAGGCCATATATGCCAAGACCGTAACCTGCAGTTATCAGGGCGGCCATCTTCCTTGATAGCCCTGCAAAACCCATTGCCAGTCCAATCTTCACGCCGAATATCAGTAAAACCGATAGGATTCCCGCCTGCCAAAGTAGGTTTGCCATGTCCATGTTCCACACCTTCTCTTTTCAACTTTATAATAATTACTATATAAATTAAATTATTACTATTTCGCAGGATTAAAGCAGTATTTTAATACCATATTTCTTATTACTATTAGGCCCTAATGAGTAATAACTCATTCAAACAATTTTTATTAGAATTAAAGTAAATCTGATATTTAATGTTTTCTAAAAAATAAATTATGGTGGGCCTACCTCCTTCCAGGTCCAAGGAAGTATCCCACACCCACAAGTACCAGTATGGCTGCTATACCTGCCACTCCATATAACGGGAACTCTGTTCTCTGATTGACCGCTGAATGGGTTTCTTTCACCTCATAGGATTTCTGCTGACCGGCCCCTTCACCTGCGGAATTCTCCGAAGATGCAGAAACAGCTGCCTGTGAAGCCACAGAGGTTCTTCCAGCAGAACCATCAGCGGAGGTTCTTCCAGAGGATCCGCCACCTGTGGCTGAAGGGCCTGTTGTGGGCCCTGTGGATGGATTCTCACCTGGATTCACATCACCGGATGGTTCAGGTGCAAACACCGACGCCCCTGTTGCCGCGTAGAGCGCTGCAGTGAATTTCTTCCTGAGATCAGATGACATGTACTGGCTGATCCACTTCATCAGTTCCCTGTCACCGCAGACCGATCCTGAACATGAAACACCATTCTCGGCAACGTAATTTCCAAGGCACTCTGCAATGAATGCAAGCTGCTCACTCCTGGCATTCCACTGGCCCCTGTTTGCCATCTCGGCAAAATGTGCCAGTATGTCCATGGCAGCGTAGGGGTTCTTTGAATAGGCTGTCTTCAGTCCAAGATTGTATTTATCTGCAACCACCGCATCATAGTACTCGTCCCAGAAGCCACTGTCAAGGAGTTCAGGCACCGTGTATTCCCATCCCACCAGGTGGGATGTGTACTTGGCTACGGTCCTTGGCCCCTGATACCCCTCATTCATGATTGCCCTGATCCACTCGGGATTCAGGTACCTTGTTCTGTATTCAATGGCTATAAACTGCTTCAGTGACATGACCCGGGGATTGCCTGGGTTTGCATATCTCAGTACGTAGAGTTCCGGGGCCCTTCCATTGTTCATCATCTCGATGGCCATTGAAAGGCCGCCGAAGTAGTCGAAGTAGTCGTCGTTATCAACAACCCCATACAGGTTGGTGTTTCTGCTGTGGTAGGCCGTCTGAATACCCTTGAGGAGTTCCTTGAAGGTTTCGGGCATTGAAACGCCCCAGGAACGTTCACTGTATGCATGGCTCATCCTGTTGAAGTAGATGTCTGCAAGTTCGCTTCTGTCGTTCCAGGTCCATGACACCTCTGTACCCTTACTGACACCGGCACCGTAATCACCAACAGGCGGTGCGAATATCCTTGTGATGGCGATTTCACCTGCATCCGTGGCGTTAAGACCCGCCTGCATGTACCTCAGGGTATCATTGATCCAGTGGAGTGCAATGTAGTTGGTGCGCAGAGGCTCGCTTCCCCTGAAGTTTGTATACTTGGCATCGACAAGTGTCTGCAGCACATGGTCAAGTGAGGTTTTAAGTGACGGATAGGGCGCGACGATCTCACTGTATGAAGCGGCAAGGGCAACCCTGTATGCCCTGTCCATGTTGATGAGGAGTCTCGGGAACAGGTCCCTGAAGAGTCCGCTTGTTGTTACAATCGGATCCACCCGGGGCCTTTCTGTGAAGTTTGAAAGTCCAGATGCTGATCTTACTGCATTGATATCTGCGAGTAACTGTGAGAGTGGTGTGGCCTTAAGGTTGGAAGCTGACCCCGTGGATGACCAGGTTGGCTCCACACCCATCAGCCTAAGGACAAATGAGACCATGGTACCGTCGTCACGAACCGTCTCAACACACCAGACAACCGCAGCCACCTTCTCAGGGATCCTGTCAAACTGTGCAAGTGCCATGTCAGCCAGGCGTTTACCCAGATTCCATGCTGTCTTTGTTGGCATCAGGTTCTCTGAAACCGCATAGAAGTTGCTGCCTGTTGGAAGTGCTGAGGGGTTCCTTACAGGGTCATTTCCTGGTCTTGGTGTTATAAATCCGCCTTTCAGTGCATCGAGAAGCGAGTTCATCTCTGAACTGAAGCTCTGGCCTATCAGTGCTGCGTAATCACGTGCCCTGTTGAGAAGCTCAATTACCTGTGAATTGTTTGTAAGGTCCGCTGGTGGTGTGCCACCCATGACCTGCAGTATCCAGCTTATGGTGATATTGTTGAGCTCCTCTGCCTGCAGTGCCGTGAGGTTGTCAAAGTTCCATCCCTTCAGAGATGCTATGAGCCTCTGCAGTGAGGGACTTGATGGGCCGCCATCAGAGGATACCATTGCAGCAGCAAGGAGGGCTATCTCCTCATCGGTCCACCTTAACCCGAAGGTATGGAGACCCACAGGCATGAGTGTCTGCTGGAGCACCACAAGGTAATCCTCAACCCTTTCAATGTCCTCTGCAGTGAAGTTATCTGGACTGATACCAATCTCTGCGGCTATGTTGAGTTTCATGACCATCTTTTTTATTGAACTGAAGTACTCCTGCTTGAGTGGGCTTGCATCCGGTGTCTTTGTATAATCATCGATAAGGGCTCTGAGTTCTGAGAGGTCCCCGTAGAGCTGTGTTGTCTTCATTGGGGGTGTGAGGTGGTCCACTATAACCGCATATCCCCTCCTCTTGGACTGTATGCCCTCACCAACGCCATCCATGATGTAGATGTAGACTGAGGGCTTTGTACCGGCACAAATCTGTGAGAAGTCAAAGTTACTGAGTGCGACCTGCTTTCTTGGGAGCCACTCGTATGTTGCATGTCTGCCTATATGGACCTGGGCATCCGCATTGAACACCGTGTTAACCCATGCATACCATGCAAGGTACTGGTGTGGTGGTGCCACGACCGTGCTGTGGTAGAGTTTATCAACGTCTGCCTCCCATCCCCTCTGGGGTTCAGGGCCAATGAAGACATTGCCAAACATTATACCTGGTATGACGATGTACTTTCTGCCGTTTCTCTCCACTGTCATGACATTACCTGGCGGGGCGCCCCATCCATTGAATCCAGGGACTGCAAGGGACTGGAATTCATTTTTGAAGTTATAGAACATGTTCCATGGTGCATCTGTGCTCTGACCTGTCCTTGCGTTGTTGAGAACTGATTTCAGTGCTTCTGTCATGTTTCTTATGAGAACTGATGCCTGCTGTGCCTTCTCAGGGTAGGTATTTGCAAGTGATATCATCTCAGAGGACCACTTATCAAGGGTATTCAGGGCTGCGGTGTATGCGGTGTCACTGGAGACGTAGCTGAGCGCGAGCTTAACCATCTCCTCAATGTAACCCACAGGACCCTCCACGACCTGTTTTCTCGCAATCGGGTTCAGGCTCTGGAACCATGCATAGTATTCCTCCGCATCCCAGAGGATGATGGAGGTCTTATTTGCAAGTTTCTCGAGTTCCCCCGGTGCCCATGTTGCAACGTTTATTCCCCTTTCGGTGAGGAGCTTCACAAGGTCGTCTGCACTCTGGGGGAAGCCTGAAACAGTGTACCCTGAGCTCTGGAGTGCTCTTAGTATTTCAACGAGAGTTTCAGGTACGTTGAGGTAACTGGCACCTATGTTACCCTTACCTGGAGGGTAATTGTAGTAGATGAGTGCTATTCTTTTCTGGGAGTTTGCCAGGTATCTGAGCCTGACCCAGTTGCTGATTCGCTGCACCAGGTAGTTCATCTGCTCATCTATCGGTGTGTATGCAACTATCTCAACCCCTGTTACACTGTCAATACTCTTTGCCGGTGCTGCAACGAATATGGGCTCTATTATCCCCTGGGTCTCTGGAATGGCTATCTGGTAGTAGGTGTCACTCCAGAGAAGTCCGTCCTCTGATACTATCCATTCACCCTCTTCCCTCTTGGTGGATATCATCGCCCTGAATACAGGCACATTCATTCTCTCAAGGAGAGCTGCGGTCTGGTTCACAAAGCCAGAACCCAGTGTGAATGTTGTGAAACTCACAAGGGCGTCTATCCTGTACCTGTAGGCTGAGGGGTTGGCCTCATACTCCGCTGCTGTGATCACCCTTGATGGGTTTGCAGGGTCATAGACAAAGAACTTGACCATTGCCGAATAGATGTTGAGTGGCTGTGTACCGTTAACACCGGAATAAGCCCCCACAACGGGTATCACGTTCATTCCGCTGGCTGTTAGCCTGGCTATTATGCTGTCAAAGTGGGCCATATCCCCTGAAAGGAGCACGCTATCAAGGCCCGCTATTCCAACAGTTGGCCGTGATGCGTTGAGTGGGTATGCTGCAAGGTAATCAGCGAGGCTTGTAAAGACCCTGCCGTCACGGTAGAGCATCTCCGCTGGAATGGTTATGGGTGCTGCGGGTTCCCATTCAGATGGCCAGGTACCCCCATTCATCACCGTGAAGTTCTTAAGAAGCAGCTTGAACTGGTTTTCATAGTTCACGGTTCCCTTCTTTGCATAGTAGAGACCGTAGGTCACCCAGGGTGCGAGCTGAGGGTAAGTATTAACATAGGCCCTCAGACGTGCCTCGTTGGAGTTTTTGAGGTCATAGAGGATTGTGTTCTTTGTATCTGTGTTACCAATCACCGAGGCATCTATACCCTGGAATATGCGTACACCATTGATCTGTGACATGTTTGTGAGGTCAGGGTCACTTTCAAGGACCAGGAATATCTTGTTTGGCCTGTTAGATGCGATTTCAGGGTAGTCACGCATAACATTCCTGAAGTTACCTGAGTCAAAGAGCCACTCTGCAATAACGATATCCGCAGACTCGATAAGAGTTTTAAGTTCAGAGGAGTTCATTCTTGATATCTGTGTGGTGGTCCTCACCTCAAACCTGACCGTCCATGTTGACCTGTTCTGGGGGTTGTACCCTGGCTGTGATGGGTTTATAAGGTCCATGACCTTCTTTGCAGCATCGTTGGTCATCTTGGAACTGGTTGACGAGTGTATGACAAGTACGACAGGATCCCTGATCCCCTGTGTGCTGTTCACTGTTAGGTTTCCTGAATCACCTCCTGCGGTGCTGTTATCTGCAGCTGCCACTGTCTGGCAGAATATAACCATGAAGAGAACTGCTATCAGTGTAAGTAGCTGTTTTCTCATGACTTTTCACCTCCTTTTATTTTTTTAAATTTACAGTAACCCCTCTGAGTTATGTCATTAAAATAAATTATTATTACATTATACAGAATACTTTAAAAATAAATTATTATTTAACCTAAAATATTACTTAATTTAAATATCAATCAAGAAAAAGTAATAATCCTCTGAATAAAAAAATAAATAATTGGGGTGTTTATTTTCCTGCTCCACCCCTGAGGAATCCGAAGGCCACAAGGCCAGCAGCCACAAGGACACCGACGATACCATAAACGTACCATGAGGAGTCAGAACCACCGGAAGTGGAGGTTGCATTTGTAACCTCATAGGCCTTCTTACCCTCAGCTGTTGCAGGTTCCTCTGAAACCTCAGATGCTGCACTCACATCAGCCGGTGAAGCACTGTAATCAACACCGGGTGTGTAACCGGCATGGCCACCTGCAGTACCATGGGACCCTGATGGTAAACCACCGCTTGAACCACCCGTGGAGCCACCAGGTATACCTGGTACACCACCCTGGTTTCCGTTCTGGCTTCCGCCATTGTTCACCGGGATGAGGTCCTCAAGTGTCCTGTTTGCAGGAAGCCCCTTCACATAGGCTATTGGCTGACCACCGGCACCTGAAAGGATCATCTGAAGTTCACTCTCAGTGATGTACCTCTCAGCGTCATAGGTCACAACCGGCCCTGAGATCATATAGCTTGGTGTTTCACCCTTGTAGAGGCTGATGAAACCTGCTATCTGTTTTTCCCTCTTCGCATCGCTGGTTACGCAGTCGCTCACATCGAAGGTCGGCCATTTGAAGTCCAGGACCACTGCCTTTCCAACCTTGTTCTTGCTGTCCCATATCACAAGGATTCCCTCAATGTTACCTCCGTATGCATACTCATTCTCAGGGTCGTTATCTGATCCAGGTACACGCAGGTTAAAGTAGGTTCCCTGTCCAGGTGAGACCCCGAGGCGGTAGACTATGGCGTCGTCCTTGCAGTAGATGGTGTTACCAAGGTAGATGTAGTTCTCGTTTTCCTTAAGGGGGTAGTTCTTGAATATGTACTCTGTTATCAGGTAACCAGGTGATACGCCTGGACATGCATGGTCGTGGAAGAGGAACGTCAGTATCTGGTCGTATGGTGGATCGTTTCTCCATGCGTTTGCTATGCTCTGTATGTTGAACCAGCCATCCTTTGCAAAGACCTTTGAGACCTTGTTGCTGAGCTGTGTGCTGTTCAGGGTTCTTGGTCCGATGTCATTCACAAATTTACCATCTGATGCATTGCTTGCGATTAGCTGACCGGTTGTTGGGTCATAGTAGATGTAGACTGCATCCATTGTCACTCCATCGTAGCCCCTCAGGACGAATGTGAACCAGAGTGGTTTCCAGAGTGGTCTGTGAACCGGGAGAAGTGTTGCCCTGCTGAGCCTTGAGCCGAGAACATCAAATACTCCGTCCCAGGCGGCACTCATATCCTGACCGTTAACCCTTGAGTAACCGGCTGATGTGAGTACCACAAGGTCCCTGTCGTCCTTTTCAAGGTTTATACCCTTCTCTGTGAGGAATAGCTGTTTTGCAAGGTTGGCTGCGTCAGCACCGATCTTCCTGATCTGCTCGTATGTCAGGTTACCCCATGTGAAGGTGCTGTTTTCACGGGTCGCATTTGGAAGTCCAAGGCTGTCTATGTAGGCCATGTCAAGTCCATGGGCCACCTGTGGTGGAATCTGGTAGGTTATGTTGTTTACCCTATCTGTCACGTTGGCACCGCTTTCGCTTCCCAGGAGATAGTAGTAGTGGGTCACATTGAGGCCCTTAAGTTCCCTGACTATGGTCACAAGGGATGTTGGGTCCTGTTTCACCCTGGATATGAGCCATGCGTTGAATTCAAGTTCTGTTTTTTTGCCTGTCTGCTGCTGGAACTGTTTCCTGAGTGCCTCCTTGTCGAACTTCATCACTATGAGGTCACCCTTGAGGGTGTTGGGGTTCCACCTTATGAAGCCAACCAGGTTTGTGTCGGCACCTGTGGCCGTGGTGTTGAACCCGCTGTAGGATCCTCCCTTACCTGGTGTGGTGTCAAGGAACATGAGCAGTGAATCGTCATCTGAGTCCCCTGGGACACCCACTGTCACGTAACTTGTTATCTCACCTGGTGAGCCAGGGTTGGTGAAGTCCATGACCGGTGGATAGTACTTTAATAGTGTGAGGCTCATTGCATAACCGCTGATGGTACCGAGGCACATGTGACCATGGAATGCTGCAGCCCTGAGGAGATCAGATGGTGCGCCCTGCATCCATGCGTTTGAAAGGCTTGCAACCGGGAACGCGTAGTTTCCGTATTTGCTTACCAGAAGGTTCCAGTTTGCCTCAGTCATGTTTTTCAGAAGGTCGATTGTGTAAACTGGTTTTCCGTTGACTGTTTTAATTACAACCGGTGATGTGCTTGCATTCTTGAAGTAAACACCCACCAGTGTGCTGCCCCTCTGTAGTATGAAGAACGTGTCCAGGGGGTCAACAGGTGACTTCCTTATTACAAGCAGGTTCCCCTTACCATAGGTTACACGGCCACCTGCCTGGTTTAGTATTCCCTCAATGACGTCCTCTGTGGTATCGTTCCTGTACTTAACAATACCAGCAGTTGTTATGACGAGCACGTTTCCCTTCGAGAAGTTCAGGATCTGATCTGCCCTCCTGGTGATCTCCCTTCCCAGTTTGTAGGCGTCTGTGGCGTTCATTTTAAGTGAAAGCAGTGCATAGTATTTGGTATCCAGTGGATTCGCCGGGTTGGTTGATAGGGTGAATTCATGTACTAGGTCCCTGTAGCCCGGTGCTGTTACCTTTATCCGGAATTTTGTGGTGTTTGTGACGTTCTGGTAATTGAAGATGATCTTTGTCCTGTTGGCTGCAGGGTCAAAGGTCTTTGTGAAGTTGATCTTTGATCCGTTTGCATCGGTGATACAGTTTATGTCAGGGTTGATGCGGGGGTTGTCGTCTGCAAATTCGTACTTTACATCCACCCCCACCTCACATGCTGTGTCTACTGCGCTCACTGAACCCGTCAGTGCGACAGCAACGAGAAGAACCATGAAAACCATGAAATACTGTCTTCTCATAACATTTTCACCTCCTTTAAGTTCTGTAATGTTTAATAATGTACAGAATGAGTAGGAGTAATAACATATATAATTATTTTGTTAATACTTTAGAAACTGATAAAAGGCAAAATGTAATACTTAATTTCAATTAAAAAGGAGGGGATTCATGGGAAGGTCCCATGAACTGATTGCTGGAGGGAAAATTTATTATCAAACACCATAATGGTGTTATAGTTAAAATTGCAAACCAGCCATATTTAATATTTTCTATTTTAATATTCATAATAATTATCGGGCCTAGACTGCCGGAATGGTAATAAAGAGATAATGTGATCTTTAAAAAAGTTCAGATGTTACTGATTTGATCATGACAGAAACATCACGGGCACTTAAAAACAAGCACTGAGGTATTGTTAACCTTACCCGAAGGAAGCACAATCCCCGCCCTTCTGAATCCCGCCACATCCTCATCAGTCACGGGGGCATAGAGAATCGCCCTCATTCCCGTGTAAGTCCTGTATATAACCCTGGTATCAGGGTTCACATACCTGTGGATATTCCTGAAGACCCTCCTCTTGGGTTCTGCAAGGGCAGCCACCATAACAACGTCAAAGTCAAGATCCGCCAGTGCGGTCTCATCACCAGTGATCACATCCACATCCCCAGGTTCAAGCCTCTCTATCACGCCACGGGAGATATCAGCTATCTCAGGTTCAATCTCAACAACATGGACCCTCATACCATAGATATCTGCAAGGAGTATCCCTGTGAGTGGTAGTGGCCCTCCCCCAATGAATACAGCGCGCTCCCCACTCCTGAATTTTCCAAGGGCAGCCTCATTTTTGAGGAGCTGGAGGTACCTTGGGTAGAAGTAGAATGATTCCAGGGTCTCCCATGGCGAATCTGAGTCTTTAACCTCCGCCGCCTTCTCCAGTTCAAGTCTCATGCCAAGGTTAACATAGAAGGTTCTTATGACCCTGAGGGCATGGTTCATATCAGCATCGTCAAGTATGTGCCTGGCTGATTCAAAGTCAATGGATGAATCATGGGCTATCTCCTCGATCTCGTCCAGGAGGGGTATGACCCTGGATGTGTCCATCCTGTCGAAGTGGTGGTCCATCCCCTCAAGCCTCGAGGCTATCCTCTTTATCTTATTCCAGTAGATGTAGCAGCTCATGTGGGGTTCTCCATGATGGTAATTAATTAAACAGCAGTCTTTATAAGACTTCACAGCATATATAATATGTGTACGAAATCAGGTATTACTATGAAGCATGCATGCCCTTAAAAATTAATACTGAATGGTGGTTGATATTATTCTGATTACCATTCCCCAAACAGAAAGTGAAATTGAATCCATAAGAAGATTCCTGTTTGATATGATCAGGCGGGAATTTGGCTACGGGTACATACCCGATTACCACCGGGATATCATGGAATTCAGGGAACACTATCTCAATCCACCGGGGAACACCTTCATCTCTGCCTCTCTGGGTGGAAAGGTAATCGGGACCCTGGGACTCCGCGCCTATGACCGTGAATTTGAGGGCTTCAGTTATGATCCTGAGACAGCAGCAGGTCTGTGGAGGGTCTTTGTGCATGAGGACTACAGGAGACGGGGGATCGCGTCACTCCTTGTTGGTATCGCAGAGGCCCATGCAGCCAGAATGGGGTACAGGAGGATGTACCTCCATACACACAAACATGTGAGGGGTGCACTTGAATTCTGGCTCTCCATGGGCTACAGGGTGACCCTTGACACCGGGAACGAACTCAACACGGTCCACATGGAAAAACCCCTTAAACCTGTTGGAAGTCCAGATAAACTCAGCACAATCCACATGCAGAACCCTTTAAAACCCACAGAGTACTTCAATACTGATGCCTGGAGTAGATATCAAATCTTATTTTGATTAGAAAAGAGGAGGAACAGGGCATCAGATGACATTTTTTTTGAGCGAAAGGATTGTAGCTGGATGCCCTGTTGAGCTGGCTTACTCTGGTAAGCTAGGAGGAATTCATGCTCATATGATGGTTGGCACAGGATATATAAATACTTTTTGAAATAAAATTATTACTTATATTTAAATGATCCAGATCTTAGTATTAATTAATCAGCCTAAATAATTATGAAAAGCCCGTAGTCTAATCATTCCCTGTACCCTTCAAGGAATGACTCCAGTGCCTCGTAAGCAGCATCCACTGCCTCGTCAACAATTCGGGGGTCTGCATCTGAGAGTTCGTCGAGATGAAGCTCGGCGGTGATATCAACATCCAGCCTGTCGGTGTATTCAACGCTCACAGTTATCTCAATATCAACTATCTCCTTTGCTGAGACCCTCTCAAGTATAAAATCAGAAATGGTGTTATAAAGGAAACTGGATATCTCATCCAGATCCCTGTCACTGAGTTTTTTAAGGCTCAATTAGTTACCCATCCCTGGATTGATCCCGGCGCCCTTCATGGCTTCCTGGATGTTAACCTGCATCTCCTGCAGCTTTTTCATCACACGTTCTTCCTGTCGCTGGATGGTTTTCTCCCTTAACTGGAGAGTTTCAAGTTTTTCCTCAAGTTCAGCAGTGATTTCACCCTTATCTACCTTTATAAGGATGTTTCCTGAACTCTTAAATACCTCAGCGTCATCTGCAGCCTTTGAGAGTTCATCAAGGGCCTTCTGTGTTTCATTAATCTGCATTTCAACCGTCTGTTTCTGCACAGATATTGCCTGTGCCTGCTGCTGCAGCTGCTGGAACTGGGCCAGCTGGTGCTGTACATTCTGTGGAAGTTCCATATTATCACCTTTCATTAATTCAATCATGAATCCTGTTTATCTGGAGAAATTAGTTCCATCATATCCAGTGAGAGCCTCACCCAGCGAAGCGACGAGTTTAGGGCCGCCCTGAATGATGCCGGGTCCCGGGCACTGATACTTATGGTTATCCGGCCATCCTCAAGGTCCACTGAAACTGAAGACCTCCCTGATGGAGAATCCATGAACTCTGGCTTAACTGCCCTGTAAACCACTGAAGCGGATTCAGGGTTTCCTGTGGATATGTCAATGAATCCCTGAATTCTCTTAAGACCCACATCACTCACCGGCCTTAAAGTCCCTTATCAGCAGTTTGAACCCTGCAGGTTCGCCAGTGGCATCAAAGAACTCCATAACCCAGGGGTAATCCTCGCCCTCCCTGAGTTCCCAGACGCTCCCTGATGCCCCGGGATCAACCTCAAGGCCCATGATCCTGCAGATACCTTTAAGCTCAGGGGGGCATGATCTTATCCCTGCAGCAGGAGAATCCCGCTCTGATCCCCTGATGTCAAAGGATGGGTTGAACAGGATGTATCCCCTCTCGTCCCCCCTATCACCAAGGAACGTTATCCGGGAGGGGTTTCCGTGTCTTTCAGATACAAGAGCCACGGGTCCTGATGCCTCGATGAGCACGTCCCTGATACTCATCTTGCCCCTGTTGACATATCTCCAGCCCATTATCCTGGAGAGCCTCTGAGAAAACGACCTTGTTCGCTGGGAAGGCTTCCTGGATGTTGTAAGAAGCATCCTACCGTGCCCTTATGGTCCTCTTAACAGGAGGCACCTCCTTGAAGAGGATCCTGTACCTGCACCTCGGGCACTTATTCTCCATGTACTTCTTGGGGTCGATCAGGGTTCCGCACTGGGCGCAGCGGTACAATCTACTTACCTCCAACTATCCTCTTGATGTTACGGGCCGCTGTTTTACCCATCGGGGTTACAGGCAGGTACGCGCCGCCTGTGAATACAGCGCCACACTTTCTGCACTTCCATATGCCCCTGCTCTCCCTTTTAACACCTGGCCTGTCACAGCTGGGGCATACGTGCTTCCTCTTCATCTCTTCTTCAATCTTCTTGACAGCTCTTTTAGCTTTACGACCGTAACGTGGACCGAAACGTCCTGTAATACCAACTTTCTTTGTTCTTGCCATTTTATCACTCCAGTAAATATGATGTTATAGGTATTGTAAGGCGAGTATTTAAGATTTGGGGAGCCACCAGAATATGGTGACCTCCGATTCATCCCAACCATAACTCCTCATGAGAACAGAGCCACCGGAATATGGTGACCTCTGATTTCTCCAGGGGATTCATGGTGCCATTGACTTATCAAGGTACTCGATGAGCTGGGGCACCTTCTCCCTTGCAATGGAAACCGCCCTCAGGACATCATTCCTTGTGAGGGCTCCCTCACCGCCCTTCTGCATGGCGCATATGGAGCCATCCTCTGTCACCCCTATGGACAGCCTTGCAGTGAGTATGTCCTCCTCCTCAAGGCAGGGATCCAGTATTATCTCATCACCAATCTTTGCAAAGGTGCACATGAGGGCCTTCCTGTTGATGGGGAGTGGCTGCATGTTCTCCCTGTCAACCAGGACCTCACCATCCTCAACCTCCGCTGCAGGTATCCTTGTATCCAGGAGCGCTGCCACAGTGGCAAGTACCGCGGCATCAAAGAGGTTGCCATCGTAGTCGATTATGTGAAGGTCCAGGAAGAGCATCCAGACCTTGCTACCCTCTATTATGCAGAGATTTTCAAGGTCTATCATCTGACTCTCCCTTATGCAGCGGTCAACAACCCTTGAGAGTTCAACCGAACGCTCATCAGGGGGTCCCGGCTCAAAGGTTGGTGATGCCATTGGTAGTAGTTCGGAGTTTGTGAGTATCACTCCCATCTCAGGGGTGTCAGGGAATGGTTCGCCTATCTGCGGCTTGACACCAACTATTATCTGTGTGTTGCCGAGTTTGACCCTTGAGGAACCCTCAGCCTTGGATATCACCCCTGTTTCAATGGATATGTCCCTGAACTCATGGAGTGACCTTCCATCAATTCTCTCCTTGTTATTTATAAGGTCTGTTATGCTTTTTCTTGTAATTTCAGGTATTATATCCATTTTATTCACCATACCTCTTTCTGAGGGCCTCTTTCTGAACCTCATGTATTCTGAGGCAACCCTCCACTGCCAGGTCAAGGGCCCTTTCAAATTCATCCTCTGACAGGTTTCCATCGCTCTGGAGAAGTGTGATCTCACGTGTCCTTGGTAGGATTGCAACCGGTACATCTGCCTGTCCGGCCTTGTCCTCCTCCTCAGAGAGGTCAAGGACAACCTGGTCGTTTACCTTACCTGCGGCGCAGGCGACAACCATGTCCCTCATGGGTATCCCGGCATCTGCAAGGGCCACGGATGCTGCTGTGATGCCCGCACACCTTGTACCGCCCTCTGCCTCAAGGACCTCTATGAAGACGTCTATGACGGACCTTGGAAACTTTTCAAGTATCAGTGCAGGCCTAAGGGCCTCCGCGGTTATCTTGGAAATCTCAACAGAGCGCCTGTCGGGACCCGGCCTCTTTCTCTCCTCAACAGAGAATGGTGCCATGTTGTACCTGCACCTTATAACTGCCCGGTCAGGTCGCTGCAGCTTCCTTATCTGTGCCTCCCTTGGCCCGTAAACAGCTACAAGTATCTTGTTGCCTCCAAATTCAAGGTAGGATGAACCGTCAGCCCTTTCAAGTATTCCTGCCTCAATTTTCAGGGGCCTGAGTTCATCAAATGCCCTTCCGTCCTCCCTGACACTGGGGGAGGTTTTCAGCTGATCCTGTGTGATGATACAAATCACCTCGGTTCTTCGGAATTATTTTCATCCTCAACTTCTTCATTCCCTGATTCTTCGCCCTCGGATAATTCCTCTTCATCTTCTTCTACTTCATCAGGGTTTTCTGTTTCTTCTTCCAGCTCTTCAGCATCCTCAACTGGGGTCTCTGCTTCAACCACTTCAGACCCGTCATCCTCATCCAGCTCAGTGGGTTCAGTGCCCGTTAGTCTGTCCAGAAGTTCCCTTACGCGGTCTGTGAGTCCTGATGTGTGGGCCTCACGGTCTATCATCAATATAACCCTCTCGGCTATCCGCTCCATGTCGGGTTCGCCCTTTATCCAGACGACTCCATTCTGGCCCACAACGATATCGCAGTGTGTCTTCTCCTTGACCATGTTTATCATGGATCCCCTTTTGCCTATGAGCCTTGGAACCTTTGTTGGTGTTATGTATACCAAAATTCCGTCCCTGAACTTTCCAAGCCCGCGGCCCTTAAGGCCCAGTTTAACCTTCTTGACCTCGTCCACATCAACTACCCTTAAAAGGAGCACGTCGCCTATTTCAAAGACGTTCTCAAGTTCCCTTTTCTCCTTGCCGAAAACCTCAGATGCTGGCAGGAGCCCGCTGTAGGGGGAGTTTATATCGAGGCCCCACATTGAGAACCTTATATCCGTGATTTCGCCGATCACCACATCTCCCCTCTTGGGGATGTATTTGCTCTGAAGTGGTATCACATTTATCTTCTTATTTCTGACAGAAACAAGTCCAACAAATGACGAACATATTTTTTTGCCCTCTTTGAAGGTTCCCCTGCCTGGGTAGTAATCATTTTCTGCCAGAACCTGACCTGGGACAACCAGGTCCTTTTCATTTACGAGTAACACATTATGCCTCCCTGTTTTTTGAAGGCGAAAAAGGAGAGGAGGGTTTACTTGATAATCCTGGTTTCAACGTTACCGCCGGTGAGTTCATTGATTTTCTGGTAGAAACTATCCTGAAGACCCCCCGGTATCTCAACCACCGCTATCCATGACCCGTCACTCTGCCATTCCTCATTCTTTATTTTCCCGAAACTGGATATCACGCCGTAGGCTGGGCCGGCCCTGTCGCCGGGTATCTTTATGGCAACGGTGACCTTCTCGAATTTTATGGGTATCTTGGTCCTTATGGCCTTCAGGACAATGTTGACCTGCTCATCAACTGTTTTGAATGGATCAACGTGAACCCTTGCTTCCTCCATTGCCTTTTCAATCCTCTTTGGAGGATGAGGAAGTCCGTTCTGGGGGTTTATAGCTTCACGTGCAATCTTACTGATGATTTTTTTGCGTTTATCCTCTATCATCTGTCTTCTCTGTTCTGCAGTGAGCTGTATTGTCCCCCTCTGAAGTATTATGGGTGTTACCTCAAGAGGATCTGCTGTTTCAAAGACCTTCCTCATGGCCTCCTCAGATGCCTTATCACCCTTTCTGGCGTCCCTGAAGACCTCCTGGACCGCCAGAACATCCTCAACACTGACCTCTGAATCCTCTCTCCGAAATTCAGCTGCAAGGTCAGGGTCCACTAGAATTTCGAATCGCTCGCCATGGGATTCGAGCCGGGCGATAACCGCATCTTCAAGGCTGACCATTTTTTACTCCTCTTCCTCCTTTTCCTTCCTGATCAGGAGTTCCTCAACATGGTCCCTGATCTCATCATCAGGAAGCCTTCTGTACTTCTTATCTGCGGCTTCTATAACAGCTATCTCAACACTTTCAGGTGTTGTTTTACCCTCTGTTGCCTCATAGACCGCATCAAGGGCCAGTTCTATTGCCTGGTTAAGGTTCATGTCATCGGTGTATTTCTTCTCAAATTCCTCCATGGCCGCTGGCCTACCGGCCCCTATGGCTGTGGCCTTGTACTCTATTAGGGCCCCGCTGGGGTCTGTTTCAAAGAGTCTGCAGCCCTTCCCGTTTACACCACCTATTATGAGGGCCGTTCCAAAGGGCCTGACACCTCCATGCTGGGTGTACATCTGTTTCATGTCACATATCTTCTTGGCAAGGCTTTCAACCCTTATGGGTTCATTGTAGGTTATCCTGTTTATCTGGGCCTCGAGTCTTGCCTTTTCAATTATGGCCCTTGCATCTGCCACCAGCCCAGATGTTGCGGCCCCTATGTGTTCATCTATCTGGAATATCTTTTCTATGGATTTTGGCTCAACCAGTTTACTTGTGGGCCTTTTGTCCACAACAAGAACTATTCCTTCCTTTGATTTTACTCCCAGAGAAGTGGTTCCTCTCTTAACTGCTTCCCTTGCATACTCCACCTGGAATAGCCTGCCATCCGGGCTGAATACCGTAATGGCCCTATCATATCCTGCACTTTGAAGTGGTTGCATTTTTCTAACCTCTCTTTATTGATGGATAAATCTGGTAATCATGAAACATGTGAACAAATCAGTCAGTATTTATCTTTCTTGGAAGGTTTAATAAACTTTTGTGTTGCAGAGCGCACCGTCCCTGAGAGTCCCAGTATATGGAATACCACCCTTGCCCCGCTGTGGTGGTGTGCCGCTGTGAGGGCAGCCATGACCTTTCCCTCGTAACCCCTCTGGCACTGAAGCACCCCCCTCATCCTTACTGCATCCGGAAAATCACATCGCCAGAGTTTCATGAGCCATAAACGGAAATTTGATGTCTCACATTCACCGTGGAGTTTGAGGCAGCTGTCCCATATGAGGGATACGATTTCATCCCTTGAGAGCTCCCTCTCAGATATCAGTTCAAAGGCGATGTACCTCTTTGGGTTCCTGAGTGTGGGGGGGAGTATCTTCATTCTCATGTCTTCACCGGGGTTCAGTCCTGTTCTTCGTAATCCACAAGCCTTTCCTTCCTATTCCAGTTCTTCCGTTGGCTGTGTTCAGTCCTCTTCCTCATCCTCCACAAGCCTCACACCATCTGCAATCATAAGGGGGCGTTTGCGTGAGTATTCGATTATGGATGATGGTGTTGATGATAGCGCCCTCCCGGCCTCCTGGGGATCCATGCCAAAGCATCCTGCAAGGTTTATGAGGTCACGGGGTGTGCGGAGGTCATATATTGATGATGCCCTGCTTGAGAGTAAGAGTGGAAAATCGAATTTTCTGTGGAGTTTAAGGATGTCCCTGAAGTACTCAAGAACCCTCGCCCTTACCTTGAGCCATGAGCCCATGATATCAGTGGTGACAAGTTCAACTGCAACCCTGTTTCTTGCAGCCTCCCTTGCAAGGACATGGTTCATGCCAGCGTCCCTCCTTGAGGAGTAGGGTGCAGAGAGGACATCCACCTGGGGGTTCTCACAGGCGGCGCGGTTCACCTTCAGGTCACCCCCTGAAACGTATACAACGTCGGCCTTCCTCCTGAAGCGGTTAACCTTGCGCCTCATATCCTGGGGCTTCGAGGCGTTTATCATGACACCGGCTGCCACCTCAAGGCCCCTGATTTCAGGGTTATCCCTCAGGAGTTCAATCTCTGCCTGGAGTCGGCTGTAGGTCTCATAAGGGCATACCAGGACAGCCCCCTGGTAACCGAGACGGGAAGCCTCACTAAGAAGTCTCAGACTGGAATCATGGTCCCCTGCCTGGATGTGGAAGTCAAAGAATTTCATCTGCCTGGATGACCCAGTTATTCGAGCATCCTCCTTGAAGTCAAAGGATTTCATCTGAACCCTGCTGAAATCGGTTATTTGAGCATCTAATGGAAGTTAAAGAATTCATCTGGCTGGATGACCCAGTTATTCAAGTAATTTCCTTATATTCTCAGCTGCAACATCCCTCTTTGCAGGGTAGGCCTCCACCTTGATCTTGAGGTGTATTGCATCACCGTGCCTTACAGGTTTCCAGATCCCCTCAAGGGCCTCCTGTTTATCCAGGCGGATGAACAGGTTACCGTTTTCATCGAAACGGTCCTCGAGTTCATCCATTCTGCCCCTGAAGACCTCAATGAATTTTTCCATGAATTCTCTCAGAGCCCTTCTGCGGTCCACCCTGCCCCTTAAAACCGTGATGGGGTTTCCATGGTAGCCCTCTGCCATTTCCCTTTCAGGTGCTGCTCCGGGTATTATGTTTCTGAGGGCCTCAAGGACCTTTTCCTCGTCCTCGGTACCGTAAACCATGAGACGGTAGGAGATGTTGTGTATCATTTTCCTCTAAAATTAATTAAGTGGGGCTTTACCTTACCTTTTCAGCCCCTTTACCCCTGTTTCGGAGGCCCCTGTTCTTCTTACCTTCACTTGTGAGGCCCCTGAACACACGTCCCCTGTGCTGCTTTTCGCAGATCCAGTTTATTTTGGGGTCATTCTTTATTGCAGGGTGGTTTGGATCAACAAGGATGACCTCATAGAACTTGTATTTTCCGTCCTCCCAGACCCAGTAGGAGTTGAGGACCTCCATGTTGGGGTATTTCCTTGCAACCCTTTCCTCTGCGATCCTCTTTATGCTCTTTGCAGTTGTGATCTTCTTAACACCCATTCTCTTGGGTCTTCTACCTGCCTTGAACCTTGTTTTTCTCTGGCTACCGCGCCTCACACGTGTCCTCACGATTATGTATCCAGGTTTTGCCTTGTAACCAAGTGATCTTGCACGGTCTATTCTTGTTGGCCTTTCAATCCTTTTAATTACAGGGTCCCTTCTCCATTTTGGGGCCCTTTCCCACATAAGCTCCCTTACATAGGAGTCCTTTGGATTTTTCCATGCGTCTTTAACATATTTGTACATTATTTACACCTCTATTTTGTTCGGCTTTACGCCACATCCATGGGATCGTATCCCTTAAAAATAGCGGTTTATGTACTACTACATTTGATGTGGTCACTTAAAAAGTTTACTGTGGATTCCATGAAAAAATCTTTTTATACACGATTTTAGTGTCATTAACCATTTGTGTATGTCTTAATTTAAGTCCATTAAACTAGATTAAGCTGGAATTTAGATCCGGTAAACATGATGCAGATGATCCATAAAATCAAAAAACCATTTTAAATACCATAACATATGTTACCGGTTATTGATTTTGGTGCTAATCTATATCCAAATGGAGGTATATATAATACAGTGTTTGTTTCGGGGGGTTGAATGTGAAGTACGTCAAATTTTGCTCTTTGCTGGTTATGGCTTTTTTGTTTGTTTTGTTTTTTTCTGGAACTTCAGCAGCTGTTTCACGGAATGAAAGAACCGGAAAAACTTATATGACAATCCAGGAGGCTATAGACGATAGTGAAGCCCAGGATACTATAGTGGTGGACGCTGGAACTTACGAAGAAAACATAGTGATAAACAGAGAAAATTTAACTCTGAAAGCAAATGAAACCGTAATAATAGATGGATGGCGTGAAAGAGAACCTGTAATAAATATAATTGCCAACGGATCGAAAATAAATGGATTTACACTGATCAATGGTACTCATGGAATATATTCATCTGCTGGCTGGTGTAACCTGACAAAGAACGTCATAAGACACAACGATATAGCAATCTGGCTAATTGACTCCGATAACAGCGTGATCCAGGAAAATGAAATAACTGATAATACTGGTGGAATAGTTCTAATATCATCAAACAGGAACATTATATCCAGAAATAATATAAGCAGTGAGGGATCTGGAATTTCTCTTGAATCCTCAGCTGAAAACACAATTTCCAGTAACATTATAAGAAACTGTCTCAACGGAATCGAAGCTGGGTTCTCACCTTCAAATGTAATCAGAGAAAACAGAATAGAGGACATAACAGAGAATGCTATTTGCCTTCTGACCTCACTCAACAGTGTCTTAAGGGGTAACTCCATCATCAACGCATCTAGAGCCATTAAAATTGGGGGAGGGGACAACTCAGTTGGCCATTTTATCCAGAACATAGATACCTCAAATACCATTGACGGTAAACCAGTCTATTATCTCACTGGAATCTCCAACAGGGTCTACAATGGAATCCAAATGGGCTACCTTGCACTCGTGGGCTGCAGGAATGTAACCATAAAAAACGTTGCCCTCTCAAAATGTGGTAACGGAATAATACTTGCAAATACAAACAGTTCAAGGATCGAGAACTGCAACATAAGCGATGATGACTATGGTATCTTCCTGTTGCAGTCCAGTAAAAACACTATTCAGAGTAACAGGATACACATGGCCAGGTATGATGGTATTTTTATACACTATTCCAGTAACAACACCATTTTGGGAAATAAAATAAGCTTTAGCGGCAATAGGGGCATACATGTCACAGGTTCATTCAATACAATCTATGGTAATCTTTTATTGAACAATTCCGTGGGATTACTTATATCAACTTACAGCAAGAGTAACAGGATCTATGGAAACAGCTTCATATACAATGGTATTCAGGCGGAAAATGAAGGTGATTTAACCAATCTTTTCAATCTCACGCCACCCACTGGAGGTAACTACTGGAGCGACTACACCGGGAATGATGAAAATGGGGATAACTTTGGGGACACTCCCTACACCTTTAGCGGCGGAGTCGACAGCCTTCCCCTCATCAAAGATCCTCTGCAAAAACTTAAAGTGGTATCCATGGATCCCCCAAACGGTTCCATGAGCATTTCAAGGACAAAAAGCCTTGTAATAACCTTCAGCTCCATTATCATAGCCGGAACTAACTATTACAGCATAACAGTCAGAAAATCTACAGGTGCTCTGAAATCAATCATCCAGAGTATAAGCGGCAACAGGCTCATCATAACACCCGTTGGGGGCTGGGATCCCGGTGTTAAGTTCACAGTCAGAATACCCTTGAATGCCATAGAAAATATTGCAGGGAACACCCTGGAAATGGAATTCACATCACATTTCACATCTGCCATTGCAGTAACAGCCATTGATCCCAGAAGTGGTGCAACAGGTGTTTCAAGGACCAGGGCAATTGTCATAATATTCAGTAACAGCATACTTGCCGGCCCCAGCTACAGATCAATAACTGTAAAAACATCCGCCGGCCGGCTGAAGCCCATCAGTAAGAGAATCATCGGTAACAGGCTCATCATAACACCCGTGGGGAGCTGGAGTGCCCGTACAAGGTACATCATAACTGTTCCAAGGACTGCAGTTAAGACCAGCAGCGGTAACATGATGGCAGCGGATTTCAAATCAGCATTCACAACAAGATAAATAAAAAAATACTTCTTTTCTATTTTTAAATTTTAAGAATACTTATTCTCTATTTTATTTTTGCAAAAGGTGATTTTCAAGAGCTGATTAATAAAAAACTGAATATGACCTTTTTAATTTAAAAAAAGAATTTAATCAGTCCCCAAGGACCTCATAAAGAATCCTCATTGCCTTAACAAATGGTGGGTTACCTGATGTGAGGAGAACAACACGGAGAACGTCAACAATCTCATCCCTTGTAACACCAAATTCATTTATGGCACTCTGTATCTGCTTTTTAACTGCACGGTCATCTGAGTTTGCAGCTGTTATCCCGAGGGCTATGAGTTTCTGTGTCTTGTAGTCAAGAACCTTCCCTGTGTAGGCGGCCTCGTTGAGTTTAACAACTGCCTCGTAGATATCAGGATAGTCCTCCTTCACATGGACCATGCCCTTTCCATAGAAAACATCCTCTTTCATACCTTACACCTCCCGAATCTTATTATGTTCAGCTTGATATTTATAACTAACACCAGCTAAAAAAATAAAAGGTGATTATTCACTGTTTTTCCTGAAATTCTGGGGATTCTGATTTTTTATCTGCTTCTGATGGCTCAGATTTTTTCGATATTTTTTCAGATGCCCTTGAGGGGTCAGAGAGCATCTCTGAGATCCCTGCAATTGAACCCAGAATGCCTGTGGCCTCCACAGGGAGAAGTATCTTTGTGGCCCTTCCATCGGCAACCTTCTCAAGGGCCTCAAGGTACTTGAGTGCTATTATATCATTCGTCGGGTCCCCCTCGTGCATTGCCCTGAAAACCGAGAGTATGGCCTTGGCCTGACCCTCTGCTATGGCTATCTCCTGGTACTTGTTGGCGTCTGCAACCTTCTTTATGGCCTCAGCCTTACCCTCTGCCTCGAGGATGGCTGCCTGTTTATCACCCTCAGCCCTCTTTATCTCTGACTGCTTGTAACCCTCTGCCTCGAGGATGGCCGCCCTCTTCATGCGTTCGGCCTTCATCTGCTTTGACATGGCCTCAACTATGTCTCCCGGTGGCTCTATGCGCTGTATCTCCACACGGACAACCCTGGTACCCCACTTGTCTGTGGCCTCATCCAGGACCTCACGGAGCTGGGTGTTTATCATCTCCCTTGATGTGAGGGTCTGGTCCAGTTCAAGGTCCCCTATTATGTTCCTGAGGTTCGTCTGGGCCAGCTTGGTTATGGCCTGGTAGAAGTCAACCACGTTGTAGACCGCATTGAAGGGGTCAACCACCTCATAGAATATGACGCAGTCCACAACAACGACTGTGTTGTCCTTGGTTATAACCTCCTGTGGTGGTACATCAACCACCTGCTCCCTCATGTCAACCTTTTTTATGGCCTCTATGAAGGGGATTATAACCACGAGGCCGCTTTCGACTGTCCTCTGATATTTACCGAGTCTTTCAACAACACCCTTCTCGTAGGGTCTAAGTATTTTCAGGCTCTTGAATGCCAGTACAAGGAGTACAAGTACAATTATTATTTCAAGCAGCATCTTTCATTCCTCCAGTTTTTCAACGACGAGTTTAACTCCCTCAATTGCCTTCACCTTCACCATGTCACCCTCTTTAAGATCCACGTCTGACCTTGCCCTCCAGGTTTCACCGTCGACCCTCACAAGACCAGAGCTCCTGGGTGTGATTGCCTCTGTCACGGTTCCCTCTCTTCCTATGAGTCTATCTGCAACCGCTTTCTTTGATGGTTCTCCTGTTATGCGCGCGGCGAATGGCCTCGAAATACCAAGGAGGATAACTGAAACAACGATGAATGTAACAAACTGTACCGTTGTATCGAATCCAATGTATCCAAGTGCCGCTGCTGCCAGTGCCCCGAAGGCGAACCAGAGAAGAAAGAATCCTGCTGTCAGCATTTCGCCTATGAGGCATATGGCAGCTATTATCACCCATGACTCAGGTCCCATGATCCCACCACCAGTTAATAATCTACTCCATGTTCATATTATTCACTGTTACCCAGTGTTATTCAACTATTAAATATTGTCACAGTCATGGATATAATCATTTATAATATAAATTTTGAATATAATTATTACATTTATTCAATTAATTTAAATTTTAATAATATTTTTTTATAAAAAAGTATTTATAAGGTGGGTCTCATAATAAATTCAACGGAGGTGGAATTATGAGTGAAGATGAACTGAAATTTCTTGTGCTGGGTTACAGGATCAGTGCGGGTAAAACCCAGAGGGAACTTGCGGATGAACTCGGTGTCCCTGTGGACATTGTAATAGCGATGGAGAACGGCACCTACAGGCACCCAACAAGGAGGCTTCTTAACAGAATCCATGAACTCACCGGGGAATATGAGGTGAAAAGAAGGTACTTCATAAACATTGGAAAGGGTTACAGGCTGAGGGAGAGGCTTGGACCCCAGTTCAGGTACTTTATCCGTGGCCTTGATAAAATGAAGTACATAAGCATGGAAGAGCTTGAGAAGATGCCAGAAGCTGAATGTTACAGCACCATCGGCACTGTGGACCTGGACGCATTTGAGGTTCTAAGGGCAGGAAAGATGTCCTGAAAACCACCTATTTTTTAATATTTGCCATTTTAATCCCTGAAATCAGAAAAAGTGTCCTGAAACCCCTCAAATTATTTATTTTTTGGATTAGTCAACATTATTAAGGTTCGGCTTCATATACCTAAACATGAGGTTCATAACACTCATTCTGAAGAATCCGTTCAGAAGCCGTGCAAGGAGTCTACTTGCAATAACAGGTATCGCGATTGGAATTGCAACCATTGTAACCCTTGGAGTGATAACCGAGGGCCTGAAGGCATCAACAGAGAACACCCTCAAGGCGGGTGGCGCCGACTTCACGATTGTGGAGTCCAATGTCTCGGACATGTTCTTCAGCAAGATAGATGAGGAATACGTGGATAAGGTGCGGAACGTGAGCGGGGTTGAGGACGCCGTTGGAATACTCATGGCTGTACAGCCCCTTGACGACAACCCCTACTTTGTACTGATAGGTATAGACCCTGCCAAGATAAACATGAGCCAGATAAAGATAACTGCCGGCAGGACCCTCACGGATCCAGATGCAGATGAGGTCATAATCGGTAAGGTGGCCTCAGAGAACCATGGCAAGGGTGTTGGTGATACAATAAAGATAAAGAACCGTGAGTACAGTATCGTCGGGATATTTGAATCCGGTGACATGCAGCAGGACGGAGGGGCCTTTATTTCACTCAAAAAGCTCCAGAAAATAGAGGAGAAGGAGGGTAAGGTCACCATGATCTACGTTAAGATGACCAGAAATTCAAGGGTGGAGGACGTCACAGACCGCATCGAGAAACGTTACAGTGACCTCACAACCATAGCCTCACTTGAGGACCTCCAGAGCGTTGACCAGGGCCTGCAGACCATTGACACCGCAACCTGGGCCATATCACTCCTCGCCATAATAATAGGTGGAATTGGAGTTATAAACACCATGATAATGTCTGTATTTGAGAGGACAAGGGAGATTGGAGTTCTGAAGGCCGTTGGCTGGAGGGACCGCAGGATTCTCGTTATGATACTCGGGGAATCTGTGGTTCTGACTGTTATCGCCGGTATTGTGGGTTCAGTGCTTGGTGTTGCAGCCATACAGGTGCTCCTTGAGCTTGGAATGAGGGGATTCATAGAGCCAGTATACAGCACTGAGATCTTCATGAGGGCCTTTGCAGTCGCCCTCAGCGTGGGTGTTCTCGGTGGACTGTACCCTGCCTACCGGGCATCACGGCTCGCCCCCACTGAAGCACTGAGGTACGAGTAGGTGGTTCCATGAAGGCCATAGAGGTGAGAAACCTTAAAAAGAGCTTTGACGGGGGTAAGATAAGGGCCCTTAATGGTGTTGACCTTGAAGTTGAGATGGGTGAGTTTATCTCAATCATGGGGCCATCTGGTTCAGGTAAATCCACCCTCCTCAACATGATAGGCGCCCTTGATGTCCCTGACTCAGGCACCATCAAGGTCGCTGGAAGGGATCTCTCAGAGGAGAGGGACCTGAGTCGTTTAAGGGCCGAGGAGATAGGCTTCGTGTTCCAGCTGCATAACCTCATACCCAGCCTCACTGCCCTCGAGAACGTTGAGATACCCATGTTTGCTGTGAAGCATGTTAACATGGAGGAGCGTGCAATGGAGCTCCTTGAACAGGTGGGTCTGGGGGATAAGGCTGACCGGAGGCCCACGGAACTCTCTGGTGGTGAACGCCAGAGGGTTGCAATTGCCAGGGCCCTGGCCAATAACCCGTCAATAATCCTTGCGGATGAACCTACGGGGGCTCTTGACTCAAAGACAAGCAGAAATATACTCCAGATGCTCCAGAAGCTTCAGGATGAGGAGGGGGTTACCCTTGTTGTTGTCACCCATGAGCCCCATGTGGCTGAGATGGCCTCAAGAACCATAAGGATACTTGATGGTGTGATCGTGGATTGACATAAGCGTAGCCAGGGCGCTTCATAGGCTCTGGAATTTATAAGAAGGTGACTTTAGCTGGACACCACATCAGCTACTGAAATGTAATTTCAGTGCCCCTGTGCAGTAGGCCATTTAAGGTATTAAAAGTACTTATTAATTTTTTAGAGTTTAATGGTCATGAAATCATTTCAAAATCCCTGAATCCCACTTCAAGGTTTTTCCTGGCTGAATGCCAGACCATGGAATCGTCGATTTATCCTCAGATCCCGGGTCAAAGCTCTCCATGCTATCACCATGATCATGCCATCATATGCAATTGTCCTGGGAATCTTGATGATGCGAACTGTTTATCATCATGATCATGCCATCATATGCAACCCAAATTTGATTAATAAGTTCCAACATATTATGAACCATGACTGAAAAACTGACTGTTGCCTGGTGTATCACCGGGGCGGGGGAAAAGCTTACTGAAACCTACGAAATAATGAAGGACATCAAAAAGATCTATGGGGACCGTATCAAAATCGACGTCTTCATATCCAAGGCAGGTGACCAGGTTGTCAAGTACTATGGCCTCTACAGGGACCTTGAGACCAGCTTTGACAGAAAATGGGTTGAGATAAACGCCAATTCACCCTTCCTTGCAGGCCAGGTCCAGCTTGGTAAGTATGACTTCATACTTGTGGCTCCCTGCACCTCCAACAGCACAGCCAAGATATCCCTGAGGATAGGGGATACCCTGGTTACAAATGCCGTTATAATGGCCCAGAAGGCCTCTGTCCCTGTCTACATCATGCCATCGGATTACAGTGAGGGGAAGGTCATCACGACACTTCCAAACGGTAAGAAACTGGAACTCAAAATAACCAGGGAGGACGTTGAACACGTGAAGAGGATATCACGGATGGACAAAACAGAGGTTTTCAGTGACCCTGACAAAATCTACAAGATCTTTGAGGAGTGGACCTACCCAAAGGACCAATGAAAATTTAAAAAATGAATTTAAATTTTTACTCCTGCAGTTCCTGGATGGTCACACCGTAGGTGTAGACCGTCATTCCCTCCTCTTCGGTCTGACTGAAGGGTGCTGTCCCCTTGAAGTAGGCCTTAACCTCACCGGTATCTGCAATGTTCATTGTGAGAGGTTCCATGTCGGTCATTGATTCAAAAAATGCCATTGCGGCCTCTATGTCCCCCTTATCCGGACTTTCAAAGGTTATTGAGAGTGTACCTTTCTGTTTTTCCTTCATCCGGACCCTGCTCTGGTTTATTTCAAAGATGTTTTCGCCCTTATTTTTGTTTCCGCTCTCCTTAACAAAAACCACCGTATCTGACATTTAAACAACCCCCGTATTATTATTGGGCGGGGTGTTTAATATAATTTTGGCCCTCCCTGATTATGTGGCTCCCTTAAAACTTGTATCCGATAAGGCGGAGGAACCTCTTTCTCTCGGCGATGTCCTCCTCATCCTCTATACCCTCAGGTCTGCTGCCATCTATGACCCCCAGGATCCCCCTCCCCTGCTCTGTCTCGGCAATGATGACCTCAACAGGGTTTGCGGTGGCACAGTAGATGTTAACAACCTCAGGTACATCCTTTATCCGCTGCAGCACGTTTATGGGGAATGCTTCCCTGAGGAACACTATGAAAGAGTGTCCTGCCCCAATTTCAAGCATGGTCTCTGCTGCAAGCTCCTCAAGTTCCTCATCATTTCCGGCATGCCTCACAAGGCAGTCCCCTGATGCCTCGGCAAATGCAACCCCAAATTTTGCCTGGGGAACCGTGTTCACAATGGCCTCATATATGTCCTCAACAGTCTTTATGAAGTGGCTCTGCCCGAGTATCAGGTTCAGGTCCTCCTGGGGCTCTATTCTGACCGTCTTTATCTCCATGAAAAGACCTCCTTTCAATATATTTTTATTATGTGTAACTTAAATCATTAAAGGAGGAGAAATGTATTTAAGGCAGAAGACATTTATCATTAATAATCATTATTATTTTTTTCTGGCACTGATGAGGTGTAACCATGAAAGAGAAAAGTAAGGAGATTGGTTCCCGTGTAAGGGAACTGAGGGAACTCTCAGAAATCACAGAAGATGAAATGGCCACTTACCTGAACATTGACGTGGAAACCTACCGCCGCTATGAGACCGGAGAGGAGGACATCCCGGCAAGCATACTCTTTGAGATAGCCCATAAGATGGGCGTTGACATGGGACTTCTGCTCACAGGTGAGGAGACAAGGATGCACATCTTCACCGTCACCCGCAAGGGCAAGGGGGTGGAGGTTGAGAGGAGAAAACAGTACCGCTACGAGAACCTGGCAGAGAAGTTCATACACAAGAAGGCCGAACCATTCATAGTCACAGTGGAGCCCCGGGACGGAAAACCAAAGACCAACAGCCACCCAGGACAGGAATTCAACTACGTCCTGGAGGGGCGCATAAGGTTCTACATACACGACAATGAGATAATACTGAATGAGGGGGACTCCATATTCTTTGACTCATCATATGAACATGCCATGGAGGCCCTGGACGGTAAAAGGGCCAGATTCCTTGCAATAATAATGTAGAGGTGTGCCAATGACTGCTCTCATACATGAATTCGTTAACCGTGTTGAATTTGACTCCTACGAGGATTTCCGTGATAATTTCCAGATAAAGATACCTGAAAACTTCAACTTTGCATACGACGTGGTTGACCGCTACGCAGAGATTGAACCCGACAAGACAGCCATCGTCTGGTGCAACGACAGTGAAGATGAAAGGAGGATAACCTTCGGTGAACTCAGGGAACTCTCAGACAGGGCGGCCAGTTTCTTCACCAGGGAGGGTATAGAGAAGGGTGACACTGTCATGCTGACCCTAAAGGCAAGGTACGACTTCTGGTACTCCCTCCTGGGACTTCACAAAATAGGCGCCATTGCAATACCAGCCACACACATGCTCAAGGAGAAGGACATCATCTACCGTATAAGGGAAGCCGATATAAAGATGGTTGTCTGCATAGCAGAGGACGGAGTGCCTGATGTATTTGACAGTGCCATTGATGAACTTGGGGTAGACGTTAAAAGGGTCATCGTCGGTGACCTGGAAAGGGAAGGATGGATAAACCTCAGGAAGGAACTCAGTGATATCCCGGGGGACTTCCAGGTCCCTGAAGACCGCCCCGGTGGAGAGGATACGCTGCTTGTGTACTTCTCATCAGGTACAACAGGTATGCCCAAGATGATAGAGCACGACCACACCTATCCACTCGGCCACATAATAACCGCAAAGTACTGGCAGAACGTCAGGGAGGACGGCCTCCACTACACGGTCGCAGACACAGGCTGGGCCAAGGCCATGTGGGGGCAGATCTATGGACAGTGGATAGCTGGAAGCGCCGTCTTTGTCTACGATTATGATCGCTTTGACCCCGAGAAGATGCTTGAGAAGCTTGAAAAGTATGACATAACAACCTTCTGCGCCCCTCCAACCATATACAGGTTCCTCATAAAGGAGGACCTCTCACGCTACGACCTATCAGGCATAGAATACGCGGTGACAGCGGGGGAACCCCTCAACCCCGAGGTCTTTGAGAGGTTCAAGGAGCACACAGGCCTTGAGCTCATGGAGGGCTTCGGCCAGACAGAGTGCGTTGTGTGCATAGCAAACTTCCCCTGGATGGAGCCAAAGCCCGGCTCAATGGGCAAACCATCACCAGGATACCAGGTTGAACTTGTGGACAGGAACGGCGACCCTGTGGATGTGGGTGAAGAGGGCGAGATAGTCATAAAAACAGAGGATGGTAAACCGATAGGGCTCTTCAACGGCTACTACAGGAACCCCGAGAAGACATCGGAGGTATGGTACGGCGGTTACTACCACACCGGCGATACAGCCTGGATGGACGAGGACGGATACATGTGGTTCGTCGGTAGAACCGACGACATAATCAAGAGCTCAGGTTACCGTATAGGGCCCTTTGAGGTTGAAAGCGCCATCATATCCCACCCATCGGTCCTTGAATGCGCAGTTACAGGCTACCCTGACCCCATAAGGGGACAGGTTGTCAAGGCAACCGTGGTGCTTGCAAGGGGATATGAACCATCAGAGGAACTGAAGAAGGAGATACAGGATCACGTGAAAAGGGTGACCGCACCCTACAAGTACCCCAGGATAGTTGAATTTGTTGATGAACTGCCAAAGACAATAAGCGGTAAGATAAGGCGTGTTGAGATCAGACAGCATGACCTTGAAGGAGACGGTGAAAACCAATGAAGAAGGCCTACCCGGTAATAAACAGGGTCGAATGCAAGGCATGCGAGCGGTGCATAATCGCATGCCCCAGGAAAGTGCTTTACATGAGCAATAAGATCAACGAGAGGGGCTACCACTACGTTGAGTACCGTGGAGAGGGATGCAATGGCTGCGGGAACTGCTACTACACCTGCCCCGAGATCAACGCAATAGAGGTCCACATAGAGAGGTGTGAAGATGGCGACACAGATGGTTAAGGGTAACACCGCCGTGATAATAGGGGCCATGTATGCTGGCTGCGACTGCTACTTCGGCTACCCGATAACACCAGCAAGTGAGATACTCCACGAGGCCTCAAGGTACTTCCCCATGGTGGGAAGGAAGTTTGTGCAGGCAGAATCAGAGGAGGCAGCCATAAACATGGTCTACGGTGCAGCCGCAGCAGGCCACAGAGTCATGACAGCATCCTCAGGGCCAGGTATGAGCCTCAAACAGGAGGGAATATCCTTCCTTGCAGGTGCTGAGCTTCCTGCGGTCATCGTGGATGTCATGAGGGCCGGTCCTGGACTCGGGAACATCGGGCCCGAGCAGGCAGACTACAACCAGCTGGTGAAGGGTGGTGGACATGGAAACTACAGGAACATCGTCCTTGCACCCAACAGTGTACAGGAGATGTGCGACCTCACAATGGAGGCCTTTGAACTGGCAGACAAATACAGGAACCCAGTTATAATACTTGCAGATGCCGTCCTGGGGCAGATGGCAGAACCCCTCCGCTTCCCTGAAAGGGCCGTGGAACACAGCCCGGACACATCCTGGGCCGTCTGCGGCAACAGGAAAACCATGAAGAACCTCGTAACCTCCATATTCCTTGACTTCGATGAACTCGAGGAGTTCAACTTCTACCTCCAGGAGAAATACGCGGCGGTGGAGGAGAATGAGGTGAGATACGAGGAATACATGGTTGAGGATGCTGACATTGTACTCGTGGCGTATGGTATAAGCAGCAGGGTTGCGAAGAGCGCGGTTGACACAGCAAGGGCAGATGGCATAAATGTGGGACTTCTGAGGCCCATAACGCTATTCCCATTCCCATCAGAAAGAATCAGGGAACTTGCAGAGGGCGGCTGCACCTTCATATCGGTTGAGATGAGCAGCGGCCAGATGAAGGAGGATATAAGGATGGCCTCCGGCTGCAGGGATGTTGAACTAGTAAACAGAATGGGTGGAAACCTCATAGAACTGAGGGACATCCTCAGGAAAATCAGAGAAACCGCGGGGGAATCCAATGACTAAAAAGGTGATCAGGAAACCAGATTCACTCCACGATGTGTTCGAGAGGAAGGGTGGAAGTGCACCCACAGCCACACACTACTGTGCAGGCTGCGGCCATGGAATACTCCACAAACTCATAGGCGAGGCCATTGATGAACTGGGTATACAGGAGCGTTCAGTAATGATAAGCCCGGTTGGCTGTGCGGTGTTCGCCTACTACTACTTTGACTGCGGAAACGTCCAGGTGGCCCATGGAAGGGCCCCTGCAGTGGGGACAGGGATATCACGTGCAGAGGACGATGCCGTGGTCATACTCTACCAGGGCGACGGGGACCTCGCATCCATTGGACTCAATGAGACGATACAGGCCGCGAACCGTGGTGAGAAAATGGCGGTCTTCTTTGTCAACAACACCGTCTACGGTATGACAGGCGGTCAGATGGCGCCAACAACCCTCATAGGTGAAGTGACAGTCACATGTCCCGGTGGGAGGGACCCCCAATATGCAGGTTACCCACTACATATGTGTGAACTCCTCGACAACCTCCAGGCCCCGGTTTTCATAGAGAGGGTCTCCCTTGCAGACCCAAAGAGCATAAGGAAGGCTAAAAGGGCTGTTAAAAGAGCCCTTGAAATCCAGAGGGATGGGAAGGGCTACGCATTCGTTGAGGTACTATCCCCATGCCCCACAAACCTCAGACAGGACGCAGAGGGTGCCGAAAGGTTCCTGAAGGAGGAAATGGAAAGGGAATTCCCTGTGAAGAACTTCAGGGACCGCTCATCCGAGACAGAACCCCTCATAAGGTCAGAGAGTGACTTCTCAAGGGAGAGCCTGGACCGCATATTCCAGATAAAGGAGGACTCGGTTCCAGACCCTGTGGATGACCCGGAATTCAAGGAGGTAAGGGTTAAGATTGCGGGTTTCGGTGGTCAGGGAGTCCTCAGTATGGGACTGACACTGGCACAGGCAGCCTGCAGTGAGGGAAGACACACATCATGGTATCCTGCCTATGGACCCGAACAGAGGGGTGGTACATCCAGCTGCGGAGTGGTTATATCCGGTGAAAGGGTGGGGTCACCGGCGGTTGACACGCCAGATATCCTCGTGGCCTTCAACCAGCCATCCATAGATGAATTTGCAGGTGATGTCAGGGAGGGTGGTATTGTCCTCTACGACACTGCAACCGCAGATTTCAGGAAAAAGGATAATGTCAGGGCCATAGGTGTACCTGCCCTTGAAATAGCAAAGGAACACGGTACAGGGAGAGCTGCCAACACCGCCATGCTGGGTGTTATGATGGCCCTTGGAATCACAGGCCTCGATGAGGAATCCTTCAGGGAGGCCATAAGGTTCACCTTCTCTGGTAAGGATAAGATCATAGACATCAACCTCAAAATACTGGAGGCCGGGGCAGAGTGGGCCAGAAAGAACCTTGAGGGGGAATTTTAATGTCATACCGTGGATCAGCCAGGAGATTCCTTGAATCAGCCTCCATAGATGTGGGGGACACCGTTAGGGTGGAGAAACCCGATGTGACCTATGAGGGTATGGTGCTGGACCGTGCAGATGATGCAGACGACAGGCACATCGTCCTGAAACTCAAAAACGGATACAACATTGGGGTTGAAATAAGTGAAGCGAAAATAGAGCTCATCAAGAGGGGTTCAGAGCCAAAAATAGAGCTACCCCCTGTTGATGTGAGTGAGGACCCCAACCTGCCAGATGTGTCCATAATATCAACGGGAGGCACCGTTGCGTCAATAATAGACTACCGTACAGGGGCAGTGCACCCCGCCTTCACCGCAGATGACCTTCTCCGGGCAAACCCCGAACTCCTGGACATGGCAAACATAAGGGGTAAGGCCGTCCTCAACATTCTCAGTGAGAACATGAAACCCGAATACTGGGTTGAAACCGCAAGGGCCGTATACCGGGAGATAGATGATGGTGCAGATGGCGTTGTTGTTGCACATGGAACCGACACCATGCACTACACATCCGCCGCCCTCAGCTTCATGCTCAAAACTCCAGTCCCTATAGTTCTTACAGGAGCCCAGAGGAGTTCAGACAGGCCATCATCAGATGCAAGCCTCAACATACAGTGCTCGGTGAGGGCCGCCACCTCTGATATAGCTGAGGTCACGGTCTGCATGCATGCAACCATGGATGACCTCACCTGCCACCTCCACAGGGGGGTGAAGGTGAGGAAGATGCACACCTCAAGGAGGGACACCTTCAGGAGCATAAATGCCCTCCCCCTCGCAGAGGTAACACCAGGGAGCATCAAAATACTTGACGCTGACTACAGGAAGAGGGGTTCAGCTGAACTGGAACTCCGTGACAGGGTTGAGGAGAGGGTTGCCCTCATAAAGAGCTACCCTGGTATGTCCCCTGATATCATAGAATGGCACCTAGAGAGGGGCTACAGGGGACTGGTCATGGAGGGTACAGGCCTCGGGCACTGCCCCGACACACTGATACCGGTACTCAGGGAGGCCCATGATATGGGGGTCCCTGTTGCCATGACATCCCAGTGCCTCAACGGAAGGGTCAACATGAACGTCTACAGCACAGGAAGGAGGCTCCTCCAGGCGGGTGTCATACCCTGCGCAGATATGCTCCCGGAGGTCGCCTACGTCAAGATGTGCTGGATCCTGGGACAGACATCTGAACCAGGAGGGGTGCGTGAAATGATGATGGATAACATTGCAGGAGAAATCAAGGATAGGACATCAATAGCATACTTCAGGGGTTGATCAGATGAACTGGGATGAGATAGGACTTAAAATGGGCCTCGAGATACACCAGCAGCTTGATACAGAGAGCAAACTCTTCTGCCCCTGCAGAACAGAACTCATTGACTCAGAACCTGACCACGACATAGTTAGGAACCTAAGGCCAACCCAGAGCGAACTCGGGAAATTTGACAGGGCAGCCTTTGAGGAGGCCATGAGAAAACTTCACTTCCACTACGAGAACTACGATGATGAAACATGCCTGGTTGAGGCAGATGAGGAGCCACCCCACCCCCTCAACAGGGAGGCCCTTGAACTTGCAGTTACAATCGCACTCCTCCTCAACATGAGGGTTGTGGATGAATTCCACACCATGAGAAAGCAGGTCATTGATGGCAGCAACACCGGGGGCTTCCAGAGGACGGGCCTTGTTGCAACCGACGGTCACCTTGAAACACCACAGGGGACTGTTAAAATAGAGAACCTCTGCCTTGAGGAGGACGCAGCAAGGAGGATCAGGGAGACAGAGGATGGTGTTGTATTCCGACTGGACCGCCTGGGCATACCCCTCGTTGAGATAACCACAGACCCCTCCATCAGTGACCCCCAGCAGCTCAGGGACGTCGCATACCAGATAGGCCAGGTGCTCAGGAGCACCCGCGTTAAGAGGGGCCTCGGGACCATAAGGCAGGACCTCAACATATCCATACGTGAGGGGGCCAGGGTCGAGGTGAAGGGTGTCCAGGACCTTGACCTCATCCCCGAGATAGTTGAGAGGGAGGTCAGAAGGCAGCTGAAACTTGTTGAGATAAGAAACACCCTCAGGGAGAGGGGCGCCTCGGTTGAGGAGGATCTGGTTGATGTCTCAGAGGTCTTCGGGGATACTGAGTCAAAGATAATATCCTCGGCAGAGTCAGTGCTCGCTGTTAAACTAAGGGGCTTCCATGGACTGATAGGAACTGAAATACAGCCAGGAAGACGTTTAGGTACAGAGATGGCTGATTATGCAAAGAAGAGGGGCGTTAAGGGGATATTCCACACCGATGAACTCCCAGCCTACGGCATAACCCCCGAGGAGGTTGAAGCCCTCAGGGATGCTGTTGACGCTTCAGAGGATGATGCTGTGGTCATCGTGGCCCATGCTAGGGATACAGCAGAGAATGCCCTCAGGGAGGTCATCAAACGTGCCTGGATGGCCATTGATGGTGTGCCAGAGGAGACCAGGAAGGCCCTTCCCGACGGAAACACCCAGTACCTCAGGCCACTTCCAACCTCAAGCAGGATGTACCTTGAAACAGACATACCGCTCTTCAGCATAGAAGAGGAATTCATCGAAGAGATCCGAAAGAACCTCCCTGAACTTCCATCAGAGAAGAGGGAGAGGCTCATAGAAGAGTACGGTCTCAGTGAGGACCTTGCATCCCAGCTCGTTAAGAGGAACCTTGTTGAGGAATTCGAGGCCCTCGCAGAGTTCAGGGTTGATGTGACCGTGATAGCATCACTCCTCGCCTACACCCTCAGGGAACTTGGAAGGGAGGGCCATGATATGGACAGTATTGGCATTGAGGAACTCAGAGACGTCATCAGACTCCTTGAGGAGGGTAAGGTGTCAAAGGATGCCCTCAGGGACATAGTTGCCTGCATGGCCGATGATGGTCTAACAGCAGGGGAGGCTGCAGAGAAACTGGACCTCCTGCTCCTCACAGAGGATGAGGTTGAGGCTGTGATAGATGAGATCATTGAACTCAACCACGAAATGATCCAGGAGAGGGGTATGGGTGCAATGGGGCCCCTGATGGGTCAGGCCATGGGTAGGCTGCGTGGTAGAGCCGATGGTAAGGTTGTAAACAGGATACTGAACTCAAAAATCCGCGAAAGACTCTAAAAACCCCAACTTTCAAATTTTTTTTAGTTTCTAAAAAGCATGGCCCACCTACTTTTTAATGCAATTTAAACGCCTTAGTCCTGTGAACTCCGCATACTCTTTCTGGTAAGTAATTACTGAAACCCGGGAGCTGAAATTTATTGTGGAACCCACGGAGATGCCTCAATAAGTCATTTACTGAAAATTATTAGAGTAGAGTTTAGTGCAGGCTTCATGGATGCATTCATGAACCATTTTACTGAAATCTTTATCTCAACCAAAAACCAAGATAAACCGTGAAGGTGGTATGATGACTGATTACGATATAATAGTTATAGGGGCTGGCCCCGCAGGACTAACAGCAGGCATCTACGGTGGAAGGCAGGGAAGCCGTGTCCTAATGCTTGATAAGGGACCTGCAGGTGGACTGGGCCTTGAGGTCCCCATGATGGAGAATTACCCTGGATTTGAGATGATAGCCGGGATGAGCCTCGTCACAAAAATGAAGAAACAGGCAACCAAGGTTGCTGAACTCAGGGAAATGGAGGAAGTGAAGGAGATAGAAAAGGATGACATATTCACAGTCCGAACCTCAAGGGACACCTACACAGCCTCTGCACTGATCTTTGCAACAGGGAGCAAACACAGGCAGCTGGGTGTGCCAGGGGAGAACGACCTCCTTGGGAGGGGTGTTTGTTACTGTGCAACCTGTGACGGCCCACTCTACAAGGGAAGGAAGGTCCTCATGGTTGGTGGAGGAAACAGCGCAGCCCAGGAGGCAGTGTTCCTCAAAAACATAGGCTGTGACGTCAGCATAGTCCACAGGAGAGATGAGCTGAGGGCTGACAGGTACCTCCAGGACAAGCTGAAGGAAATGGGCATCCCTGTGATATGGAACTCTGTTGTAACCGAGATAAGGGGTGATGAGAGGGTTGAGGAGGTCACAATACACAACCGTGTAACAGGCGAGGATGAGGCCCTGAAG
This sequence comes from Methanothermobacter sp. KEPCO 2, assembly GCF_041228365.1. Taxonomy (NCBI): domain Archaea; kingdom Methanobacteriati; phylum Methanobacteriota; class Methanobacteria; order Methanobacteriales; family Methanobacteriaceae; genus Methanothermobacter; species Methanothermobacter sp. KEPCO 2. The sequence goes on from NZ_CP166185.1 coordinate 772,267, forward strand.
GTTGATGGGATATTCATATCGATAGGTGAAGAGCCCCTCAATCAGCTAGCAGTTGAACTGGGTGTTGAGGTGGATGATGGTGGCTACATCATAACAGATAAAAGACAGAGGACAAACATCCCCCTTGTATACGCTGCAGGGGATATCACAGGGGGCCTGAACCAGTGGGTAACGGCATGTGCAGAGGGTGCGATTGCAGCAACCTACGCCTACAGTGAAATACAGAGACTCTAAGAATTAAATTCCTTTTGGACCTATATCATTCAGAAAAATAATCATTATCAATCTTTTTAACAGAATAGGAAGCCACCTCGGTTACACCCACACCATGTTCAATCATGAAGTTCGCCATCTGCATACCATCAATTAGCACTATCCTGCTGTCAATTTTGGAGACATATTCCCTTGCACCTTCCGTGAAATTCGATGTAGTTATGAATATACCCTTTCCTGCCCTCTTACCCTGCAGTGCACCCACAAATTTCTGGATCTCGGGACGGGACACTGAACTGTTCCAGCGCTTTGCCTGTATGTAGATAACGTCAAGGCCGAGCCTGTCCTCCTTTATTATTCCATCGACGCCACCATCGCCCTGCCTGCCAATGGCACTTCCTGCATCCTCCCTGGAGCCGCCGTACCCCATCCTCACAAGTAGATCCACAACAAGTCGTTCAAAGAATTCTGGTGAACTGTTCCTGACGATATCCAGGATTTCTGCTGCAAGACCCTTCCTGAGTTCATCATAGGCCCTTTCAAGTCTCTCCTCGGGGGTGAGTCTCTCCCTCCTCGAACCGGCTCTTTTTCGACGCTTTTTACGGGTCTTTCTTGGTTTCCCTGATCCTTCGCGAAACTCTGCAAATTCAGGGAACTGCATCAGAAAATCAACGTCAATGACGGATGGATCCTCTTTGAGAACCTCCAGTCCACGCTCTGTGATATTAAAAAATCCCCTTTTCCTTGATTCAAGGAGACCCGCCTTCTTGAGGTATGTCTTGGCCCAGGAAACCCTGCTTCTGAACTTTGGGGAGCCACTTGGCATGAGTTCGTTTAAATCGTCCGGGGATAACTGGAACTCCTCTGCAAGTTTTTCCATTGCCCCATTTAAACTCTGCTCTCCCTCACCTGCCAGCCTCAGGAGGGGTAACATTATATCCTGAAAATCAGGGACGGCTATATGCACCCCTCCGGTGTCATCTTCCCTCTCTGAGGAAGACATATATCACATAGGCGATTATAAGAACCACTATAACCGGCAGCAGCCAGACAAGAACATAGAATGCCACAACCGCAAGTACAAGTGCAACCAGAATGTAAATTATATCCATGGCCTCCATAATATTTAATTATCCAATGAAATATAAATAGATTTTCAGAATCAGACAGGGAGAATGTTTATGATACTCATCATCAACAATCACGGCCAGTACAACCACAGAATACACAGGACACTCCGGTATCTCCAGATACCATCCAGTCTCGTGCCCAACACAACACCACTGGATGAGATAATCTCAATGGAACCAGATGGCCTCATACTCGGCGGCGGCCCATCACTTGAGATGGCAGGTAACTGTGTTGAATACATCCAGAAACTCGATATCCCGATACTGGGTATCTGCCTGGGCCACCAGCTCATAGCCCTTGCATATGGGGGAGAGGTTGCAACCGCCGAGGCAGAGAGCTACGCCCAGATAGAACTGGAGATACTGGACGAGGACGACATATTCAGGGGCCTGGGCCCCAGGATGAGCGTATGGGCCTCCCACAAGGATGAGGTTAAGAGGCTCCCCGAGGACTTCGATGTGCTTGCAACCTCAAGCATATGTGAGGTGGAGGCCATGAAACACCATGAGAGGCCAGTATACGGTATACAGTTCCACCCTGAGGTCCACCATACACAGGATGGTCACAGGGTCTTTGAGAACTTCCATGAGGTCTGTAAGAACCTCTAAGAGAATTCATTTCATGGCAGACCTCAACGTCAGTCCAAGAGTAAGGTTTCATGGAAAGGCTGACCTTAACATTAAATAGGAGCCGCACAAATAATTAACCAATCATTTTTATCCGGTGATATTAATGCTGAATCCATCTGATTTTATTGAGGAAGCTGTTGAAGAGATAAGAAATACCGTGGGTGATGAAAAGGCAATAATAGCACTCTCAGGAGGAGTTGACAGTTCCGTGGCCTCTGTACTTGCAGGTAAGGCCATAGGTGATAACCTGACAGCGGTCTTCGTTGACCATGGACTCCTCAGGGAGGGTGAGGCAGAATACGTGAAGAAGACCTTCAGTGAGAGGCTTAACTTCCGCTACATTGATGCATCAGAAGAGTTCCTGGGGGAACTTGAGGGTGTAACAGACCCTGAGGAGAAACGTAAGATAATCGGAAGGGTCTTCATTGAGGTCTTTGAACGGGTGGCAGAGGAGATAGGTGCAAGGTACCTGGTGCAGGGTACCATAGCCCCCGACTGGATCGAGAGCGAGGGTAAGATAAAATCCCACCACAACGTTGCACTCCCCCATGGACTGGTACTTGAGATAGTGGAACCCATAAGGGAACTGTACAAGGATGAGGTGCGGGAAATTGGCCTTGAACTCGGCCTTCCCCGTGAGATGATCCAGAGGCAGCCATTCCCTGGGCCTGGACTTGCAGTGAGGATCGTGGGTGAAATAACCAGGGAGAAAATAGAGATATGCAGGAGGGCCAACGCCATCGTGGAGGAGGAGGTCCTTGAAAGCGGACTCCATGAGAGCCTCTGGCAGTACTTTGCTGTGCTTACAGACACCATGGTGACCGGTGTCAAGGGTGATGTGAGGGACTTCGGCTACCTCGTGGTCATAAGGATGGTTGAATCCCTTGATGCAATGACCGCCAGTGTCCCTGAACTCCCCTGGGACCTTGTGAAGAGGATATCAAAGCGTATAACCTCCGAAATACCTGAGGTTACACATGTGGCGCTTTCTGTGAGTGATAAGCCACCAAGTACCATTGAATTTGCCTGAATTAGATTTTTGAAATTTTTGGGACATCCTCTTTTATTCTTTCCATTACTATCATCTCGGTGAGGTCCTCCACGCCATCGATGTGCCTTATCTTATCATTTATGATGTCATTGAGCTCCCCTATATCTGAGCCCCAGACCTTTATCAGGAGATCGTATTCACCTGATACGCTGTAAACCTCTGAGACCTCATCGAGTTCTGAGAGACTGATCTTAACATCCTCGTGTTTCTCGGACTCTGTCTGTATGATTATAATGGCCGTTATACCGAGGCCCACCTTCTGCCAGTCAGGTATCATGGTGTAGCGTTTTATAACCTCCCCCTCCAGTTTTTTCAATCTGTTTGATACCGTGGCATCAGGGGCCCCTATCTCCTCAGACATCCTTGATATCGTTATCCGGGAATTCCTCATGAGGCATTGGAGTATTGCAAAATCCAGGTCATCCATTTCCAACCAGACTCTCCTTTTACCATAAAATAATCCAGTGCATACTATCATCCTACTGTTTTATATACCTTCTCCTTTCTCCGTGTGCTTTAAAAAAAAGAAATGCTCCTAGAAAAAAATAAGGTGGCTGTGATGATCACAGCCATTTACCATACCTTCCTATGTAGACCCTCTTGAGGACCTGGGTGAGCACCGCATAGCCGGTGAGTATAAGCACAAGCCACATGAAGTATTCTCCTGGAAGGGGCACCATACCTATGGATGAGCCTATGACCGTGAATGGGACAATTATCCCGGTCACCATTATGAGGGCCGTTAAGACCATCACCGGAGTTGCAGCCCTGCTCTGGATGAATGGTATCTTCTCTGTCCTTATCATGTGAACTATGAGTGTCTGTGAGAGGAGGCCCTCAATGAACCAGCCAGACTGGAACAGTGCCTGCTCTGGCACCGTATTTGCTGAGAACACGAACCACATGACAAGGTATGTCACTATGTCGAATATGGAGCTGATGGGGCCTATGAGAATCATGAATCTTCCAAGGTCACTGGCATCCCATTTCCTTGGAACCTTAAGGAACTCAGGGTCCATTCCATCCCATGGTATGGATATCTGTGAGATGTCATAGAGCAGATTCTGTAGGAGGAGCATCACCGGCATCATTGGGAGGAATGGGAGGAAGGCACTGGCAACAAGTACACTGAAAACGTTTCCAAAGTTTGAGCTTGCGGTCATCTTTATGTACTTCATTATGTTCCCGAAGGTCCTCCTTCCCTCAAGGACCCCCCTCTCAAGTACCATGAGGCTCTTCTCAAGTAGGATGATGTCAGCGGATTCCTTTGCAACGTCAACTGCGCTGTCAACTGATATACCCACATCGGCCTCCCTCAGGGCCGGTGAATCATTTATACCGTCACCCAGGAAACCCACGGTGTGCTTCATCTTAAGGGCTCTTATTATCTTTGCCTTCTGAAGCGGTGATACCTTTGCAAATATTGCTGTATCCTCTGCTGCCTCAGATATCTCTTCCAGGGTCATATCCTCTATCTCATGGCCAAACAGCACCCTGTCATATTCGATGCCAACCCTCCTGCATATGTTTCCTGTGACGTGTTCGTTGTCACCTGTTATTATCTTAACCTCAACTCCATGTTTCCTCAGGGCCTCTATGGCCTTGCTGGCTGACTCCTTGGGTGGATCAAGGAAGGCCAGGTATCCGACCAGGACCATTTCCTCCTCGTCATCCACGGTGAAGTTGTCCTTTGGTGGAAGCCCCCTCTTCTCTGCAACTGCCAGGACCCTGAATCCATCCATGTTGAGTTTTGTGACGTTCTCCTGAACCTCATCCTTTATCTCCCTGGTTAGATCCACGATTTCTCCATTGTACCTTGCAGCTGAGCATATCTCGAGCATTTCCTCAACTGCGCCCTTTGTCACCATGAGGATATCATCGCCATCACTCAGTATAACTGACATCCTGCGCCTTGAGAAGTCAAAGGGGATCTCATCGATCTTTGTGAAATTCTTCCTGATTTCATTGAATCCCCTTTCATCCCCAAATTCTATTATTGCCTCATCCATGAGGTTCTTCAGCCCTGTCTGGTAGCTGCTGTTGAGGTAGCCGTACCTGAGTACCCTCTCATCCTCCCTTCCATGGATGTCCAGATGGAGTTCAAGCACAACCCTGTCAAGGGTCAGTGTGCCTGTTTTGTCTGTGCAGAGAACATCCATTGCCCCAAAGTTCTGTATTGACTCTATCCTCTTTACGATGGTTTTCTTGCGGGCCATGGCCATTGCCCCCCTTGCAAGGTTCGTGGTAACGATCATGGGGAGCATTTCAGGTGTCAGTCCCACCGCAATTGAGACTGCAAAGAGAAGGGCCTCCACCCAGTCGCCCTTTGTTATCCCATTTATGAGGAAAACCAACGGGACCATGAAAACCATGAATCTTATGAGGAGCCAGCTTACACTGTTAACCCCCTTCTCGAAACTTGTAACCGGTCTTCTCCCTGATATGTCCTTCACTATTGTGCCAAACTGTGTACTGTCACCTATGAAGATTACAACTGCCAGTGCACTTCCACTCACAACGTTTGTGCCCATGAAACAGATGTTTTCCAGTTCAAATATGTTCTCAGTGGCTTCAGCGGTTACATGGAACTTCTCCACCGGCTCAGATTCACCTGTGAGTACTGACTGGCTTACAAAGAGGTCCTTTGCTGATATTATCCGCACATCAGCAGGGACCATATCCCCTGCTGAGAGGTGTATGAGGTCTCCGGGTACAAGTTCTGAGAACTCCACCTCCCGTCTTCCGCTGTCCCTTCTGATGACGGTTGCAGTGGTTTTAACCATTTTTTTCAGGTTTTCCGCCTCCAGTGTGGAGCGGTACTCCTGGGAGAACCTGAGTATCCCGCTTATAAGTACCATTGTGGTTACAACTATCACCACCTTGAAGTCGGGTTCTGAAGCCATTATAACATCAGTTACCAGTGATATCAGGCCAATTGCAACCAGTATACCTATAAATGGGTTTATAAAGGATCTTAAAAGGTGTGAGTACCATTTTAGGGGTTTTTCATGTGAAACCTCATTTCTACCGTATCTTTCAAGCCTTTTTCTGGCTTCATTCTCTTCTATTCCCTCGGGGGATGATTTTAATGATTTGAGGAGTTCATTTACATCCATTGAGGAGTATTTAAGTAACCTTGAATTCTTTGAGTCCATCCTTTCATTTCTTTTTATCATGATCCAGCCCCCTTGAAGATAGCTATCGCTGGATAAGAGGTCATCTAAAAAATATCTGGGTTGAAAAATCTCTTCTATGACTTTGTATTCAGAATCAGAGGGCCTTCATTCTTTAAACCGTGAAACAGGTATGGAATCCTCTAGGAGGTTATGCATCACTACCTCGCTGATGATAGCATGATACAGAACCCGGCCCACTGAGAGTGAATACCGCCCGAACCATCATCATCCATATCCATGCTATCACCTCCATTTAACCATGTTAACTTGGAATTATACTATATGATTTATAAGCTTTTTGGTATTTTACCAATTAATCATGATCTTAATGGTTTTTTACCATGATTTTTAAATATGAAAGTGGAAGGACCATGGGCTATGAAAACTGAGATTACCTGAATCCAGGGAAATATCAGAAAAAATGTTCAGAGGATAATTCCAGTTATGAGTGAAAAATATCCATCCCCATATAATCTAATATACATTTAAGAACATACTTCCAGTCATGAGTGAAAAAATCCCCATATTTTCCGCTGCAAGTGGAAAGGTTGAGATGGTTGAAAAAATCCAGTTAACCGTTGAGGAGTGGCGGGAGATACTCGACCCCGATTCCTTCCGTGTTGCACGGTGTGGAGGCACAGAACCCCCATTCACAGGTAAATACCATGAGTTCCATGGTGACGGTATATACCGCTGCGTATGCTGCGGTACGGATCTTTTCGACTCAGAAACCAAATTTGATTCAGGCACCGGATGGCCAAGCTTCTATGACACCATATCAGAGTACAATGTGGAGTTCAGGGAGGACCGGAGCCTTGGAATGGTGCGCTGTGAGGTCCTCTGCGCAAGGTGCGGCGCCCACCTTGGCCACGTCTTTGATGACGGCCCCCAACCAACAGGTAAGCGTTACTGTATGAACTCAGCGGCACTTAAATTCATTCCAAGGAACCAGATACGCTGATGTTTAAATTAAATTCTGGAGGAATTCAATGGCTGAGGACTTCGGAAGGTACTGGGTGGCCGGACTCATAATGGCCGTTGCCGGTGGTATGCTGAACACCCTCACCTATATCATAGGAACCTGGAGGCCGGAACAATACCCTGAGTGGCTGCTGGGAATACTCACAGCTGCCCTCGGGGTCATCATGTTCATCCTGGTACCCTGGATCTACGGGCACCTCGTGGAGTTCATATACATGAGGTTCATAGCCAGAAGCTAGAGAAAACTGCAGGCCACACACCTGATGTACATGTACCGCCTCGAATACAAGATAGAGTAGCCAAAGAAAACTGTTGGCTAGACACCCCTCATTGAAGCTGCCTCATTGAGGAGCTCATTGGCCTCGTTTATCATGAGACCTGCATGGACAAAATGGTCATCGTCACCATCGTCATAGAACATCAGGAACTCCCTCAGGGAATCCCGGTAAATTCCCGCAGCCCTGAGGATCTTGCTGTGCACACCCTCAAGTCCTGCATCCGGAACCTCGAACCTTATCTCATCGAATATTTCACTTAAGGAACGCTCTATATCCATGAATTCGTCTTTGAGTTCCTCAGGATTCTTCCCGCCCTTCAGAAGGAGAAGGTTACCCCTGAAGCGGTTCACATTGTACCCTATCCTCTGGACATACCTTTCCATACTCTTAGTGTACATAGGACCTCCCCATTTTAATCTGATCTTTCCCTAAAATAGATTTGCACAACATCACTTCGCTATAGAAAGATATAAAGAAGATGCGACTGTAAGTTAGCAAGAAATGAATCGGGTTTCAGTAGGGTTTCCTTCTGAGTCCCATGAAATAGCCCGCCCCGACAAGGGCTACGAGGACCAGAACACCCAAAATAGCATAAAGTGGAAGTCCTGTGGCCTGATACGACCGATTTCCCCTTTCATGGATTTCATACGATTTTCCAGGGCCTTCTGAACCTGGAGAGGATGCATCTGATCCTGAACTAGCATCCTGTGATCCTCCATGAGCCCCCGGACCTTCAGCTTGAGTTACTGAGTTCTCTGAGATGCTACTGCCACTGTTGTCAGTCTGAGGGTTACTTCCAGGGGTTGAACCGTGCTCATCACCCCCTGAGGGGTTTTCAGCTGGTGCAAATGCTGCATTCATTGTGGCGGCATATAACCTTGATTTAACCCTCGCAAGTAGATCCGGGTTGAGGTACTGCATGGCCCACTCCATCATTGCGATGTTACCGCAGCTGCAATCACAGCAGGCAACACCATACTCTGCAATTGAAGAGGCCCATCTGGTGGCAATGTCCCTGACCGTCTTCTCATCTGCATGCCAGTAGCCGCTGTGTATGGCCGTCAGCATTGTCCCTGTTATGCTGATCATGGCATAGGCCCTATCGCCTGTTGAAAGCCACTTTGAAACTCCAACACCATACTTATCCCTGATGTAAACATCATATGCGGTCTCCCACATCCACTCAGAAACTGAGCCTGGTCTTGTCACCTGCCATCCCCAGAGGTTACTTATGAACTTTCTTGACATGTATCTGGCGCCGCTGTAACCCTCATTCATCATGCCCCTGATCCATTCAGGGTTGTAGTAGCGTGAAGCCATCTCCCTCGCCATGTAGCTCTCAAGTGATAGGACCCCTGGATTTGATCTTGTGGCATAGTTGAGCACATACATTGAGGGTGCATATCCATTTACCCTCTCAAGGGCCATCGAGAGACCTCCCCAGTAATCAAAGAAGTCATCATTATCCAGCACACCATAGAGATTCGTGTTTCTACTTGTGAATACCTGTGATATTCCCTGAAGCGCCCTTCTGAATACTGCGGGGTTTGATGTTCCCCACCTGGTTGAAGAATAGATGTTGCCCATACGGTTAAGGTAAAAGTCCGCGAGCTTAGTTCTGTTCTCCCAAGTCCAGCTTAACTCGGCTGATTTGGATATGCCTGCACCATAGTCATTCTCAGGTGGAGCGAATATCCTTGATATTGCCCATTCCCCTGCCTCTCGTGGGGTGAAGTTAAGTGAAATGTAGTATTCAAAGTCCTCAACCCAGTGCTTTGCCACGTAATTTTCATCAAGGGGTTCACTGCCAAGTCCATAGAACCCTATGGGCTGGAGCACAGCATCAAGTGCATCCTGGAGGCTACTTCCATATTTCCTCTGAAGGAGGGGGTTACTCAGCACTGTGTAGTAGGACCTTGCAAGGGCTGTCCTGAAAGCCTTATCAAGGAGTCCAGCCTGCCTGCTGTAAAGGTCACGGAAAAGTCCGCTTGTTACTATAACCACATCGATTCTCCTTTTAGTCCATCCATCGGGTCTCACAAGGTCCTTAAGCTCAACGTACGCTGGCATCTCCTTTAGTTTCTGGCCGCCAACACCGGCACTGGGACTGTCTGACCACCGGGGCTCCATTCCCAGAAGGTAGAGAACCATTGAAATAAGGGCCCCATCGTCACGTGCAGTTTCAACGCACCATATACCCACAGCGACCTTCTCGGTTGTATCGTTTATGCTCTGAAGAAGGAGAAGTGCAAGGGTCTTACCATACTCCCATGCAGCCACTGTTGGGATCTCAGCTGCCTGATCCTGGAAGAAGTTCCTGCCCGTTGGCAGAACATCCGGATTGCTCACCGGATCAGCCCCGGGACCCGGATCAATGAATCTAGCATCAAGTGCCTCTAGAAGGGCCTTAACCTCATTTTCAGTGCTTTCATGTATTGCGTCAATGTAATGAACTGCCTTCTGAAGTACAGCGACCAATCTGTCACTGGGCGTTGCTGTGATGGATCTAATGGTCGCATTAAGGCCCGAATTTATAATACCTCTGATTATGGACACGCATTTATCCTGAACAGAGCTCCTCTGAGATGCTGTGAGATTACTGTAGGGTTTTCCATAGAGGAGAAGTGCCACCTCATCATGGAGACTTGTCTCGATGGTTGGTGATACACTGAATGGTACAGACAGGATCGATGTGACAAGCATCGCCACCTCCTCACTGGTCCAGTTTTCCCCTATCGCATGTAGACCGTGAGGGTAGAGAGTGCTCTGAAGACCCTCAAGATAGGCTTCAAGTCTGGATACAAGCTCCTCATCTCTAAGATTTGCTATTGAGATCCCCAGGTATGTTTCAATGATGTTCTGAAGCTTATTCTCCCTTATGATATCGTGAATCCTGTTGATGATCTCTGATCTCTGATCCTCCGTTGCCCCATCATATTGCTGGATGAGGGTTGCGAGTGCCCCATAACCCCCATAAAGAGCTGTGAATACCATTGGGGGTGTTAGGTGGTCTATTATAACCGCTGACCCCCTTCTTTTTGCCTGAATACCCTCAGCAAGTCCGTCGACAATGTAATAATATATCTGGGGTATGTTGCCTTCAACAACCTCCGGGAAGTCATAGGTTGCAAGGAGGACCTCCTTTCCAGGGAGCCACTCGTAGGTTGCATGGCGCCCCATGTGTACCATCGCATTGACGTTCTCCTGGATATACCTGTAAACTGCAAGGTACTGGTGTGGTGGTGCGACAACCATGCTGTGGTAGAGTTTGGAGATATCCCCCTCCCATCCCCTCTGTGGTTCAGGACATATGAATATGTTTCCGAACCATATACCAGGGATCACAAAGTACTCTGTGCCATTTCTTGTTACTGTCATCACATTTCCTGGGGCATCGCCCCAGCCACAGAGGCCACTGATGTTCAGTGCAAACCACTGCCTCTTAAGTGAGAGGAACTGACTATAGTATGAAATGTTCCCTGTTCTGACGTAATTTCTGAGAACCGCCACAATATTATCAAGGAGGGAGACTGCCCTCAGAGTCTGGTTATCCGGTAAAAGGGCCATCATACTCTGGTACCATGAGTCGATGCGTGAGTCCATATCATAGCATCCAAGATTAACAGCCCTCCTGCATAGTTCACCTATGTAACCCACAGGGCCCTCAACAACCTGGACCCTTGTCATGTTATCCAGTGATGAGAACCATGCCATGTATTCACTTACAGGGTAGAGCACAGCACCAGGGGTATTTGCAAGCCTCTCAACCTCCCCTTGTGCCCAGGAGGCGACGTTTATACCCCTCTCAAGTATAAGTTTGAGGAGTTCTGCTGTGCCGGAGGGAATGTTCTCAACAGAATAACCGTTCTCCTTAAGGATTCTGAGTATATTCAGAATGCTTGTGGGAACATCAAGGTAACTGGATCCCACATTATTTTTGCCTGGTGGATAGTTATAGTAGATAAGTGCAACTCTTTTTTCAGAATCCGGGAGTTTGCCAAGCATCACCCAGTTTCTCACGGTGAGTGTAACATCCCTTATGTTCTCATTTATCACCTGATATAGGCTGTACCTCAGACCGGTAATGGGATCTGTGACCGGTTCTGATTTTGTTGCAACAAGTGCTGGGTCCATGTTTCCCTGCGCCTCTGGAACTGCAATGTGCCACCATCTGTCACCTGTGATCTGTCCAAGACCGAGTGTGCCAAGCTCCCAGTCACTGAGGGTAAGGTAATCAGAATGAACTGCCTTGAATACCGGGACATTGAGGGCTTCGAAGAATTTGGTGACATTTGTGAACTCTTCTCCCCCAAGTCCATATGCGAGGAGGTTTACCACAGCATCAACGTATACTGTGTAATTCCCTGGTGATGCAAGGAAACTGGCAGTATCCGGTGCATCTGTAAATGATTTCACCATGACATCAAGCTGCGAAGGGGTTGCGCCCGCTGCCACTACAGGTATGACATTGAGGTTCAGGGCTTCAAATGCATCTATGAGTGCGTAGTATGGCTGGAGCATCTGATTACCCACATAGAGGGTACTTTCAATTATACCAATACATCCAGCTGCATCCGCCCTCCAGTGATCCCTCATATACTGTGTCAGGTTCCCATACCATCCATCCCTGTAGATACCGTATTCATATTCAGCGGATGCACACCATGATGGCTCCTTCCAGAAGCCAGTATCTGGAACACCAACCCTGTTAAGGGCCCAGAGAATCATGTTTTCGGCTGCTTTCCTGTTGAGTATGTCCTTGTAGAGCACCGCCCTGTTATAGTCGTCTGGAAAACCCGAATGCAAGGTATAGTTAAGTACTGATTCATAGGTCGTTCCTCTCTTTGTATTCATATAATAGTCCATTAGGGTGTCTGCTGGAAATGTGCCCAGTATATACGTGCCAAGGACATTCGAGTACCTCATGAGGTTAACATTGGAAGGATTTGATGACACTGCCGGTTCAAGAATAAGAAACATTCCGCCAGCTTTACCGGTCACATCTGGATGGGCAGTGATTATACTCTGCAGTGCTGATGATACAGAGTCACTCAGCCACCCCCCTATGAATATGTCACACGATGACAGCAGGTTCAGGAGTTCATTTTCACTCATACCTGTAATCTGGCTGTTACTTCTTATCTGAATGACAACATTTTCAGCGATGGGCTGATAGCCAAGTATATTATTGCCATGCACCGCCTGATTCATGATGAGTGCCTGTGACTCGTCGGTTACTATCAAAACAAGAATTTTACCGGGTTTTTTAACCATGAATGATGTTTCATAGGTGTTGTCTGTTTCGTTCAATTCTTCAACACTGTTATCAGGATCAACAACCACCTGAAGCCTGTGAACACCCACACCCACAGGAGTCCAGTTAAACACCACATCACCCACACAACCAGCACCAAGAGACGAAACAACCACAGAAGACACAGGAACCCCATTATCCACAAGAAGAACACGAAAAGTCCCCGAAACAAGTACCCCATTATTTTTTAGGGTTAAAAGAAGGGAATAGGTCCTGTTTACCTCAAATGATGTGACTGATGCTTTCATTAAGTGAGGAATGAGATTGGGAAGTGGGCTTCCAGAAGTGATGGTAATGTTGATCATGTTGTCTGTTTCGTTCAATTCTTCAACACTGTTATCAGGATCAACAACCACCTGAAGCCTGTGAACACCCACACCCACAGGAGTCCAGTTAAACACCACATCACCCACACAACCAGCACCAAGAGACGAAACAACCACAGAAGACACAGGAACCCCATTATCCACAAGAAGAACACGAAAAGTCCCAGCTGATGATCCGCCGCTGTTACCGACTGTCATTTTAAGGGTAACCGGGATTCCTGAATAGATGGGCCCATCGATATTCCCCCTTATCCAGAGGTCCGGTCTGTTGTCCACCTGTGGGGTGTACCTCACAGCGAGGGTGGCTATAACAATCTTATAAAATGAAGCGGCCCTATCATAAATTAAAACATTGTTTCCAGGTGTTACAAGGTCTGTCACATTCCAGCGATTAAGCCCGCTGTAGTCTCCCTGAATCTGACCCCCGCTGAGTCTTCTGTTATTGAATCTATAGGATCCGTCCGTGCTTGATGCATGCACAACCACCAGCTCAGCATAATCTGGGTCTGTAATCGCTGATTTAAATGTGGCTGAACCTGTGTACTCCTCACTGTAATAAGAATCCACGTCATGACCCACATTAACCCAGTAGCTAACATATCCCGTGCTTCCAGGTAAATCATAGGCTGCCACAAGGGTTATCAACTTTATCCTTCCATCATAGGAACCCGTGGTGTTAATCAGCACCCTATTGCTGGATCCGGTGATATCAGTTACATCATACCAGATGAGATAATCACTTGTAACTCTCACTGTACGGTCATTTACCATGAGATACGGATCCCTTTCATGACCCGGCCCAAGTATAGCCGTATTATCGTTTCCGCCATTTGCAGCGTATGTATATGTGGTGTAAAGTTCCTGATAATCCAAATTGCGGTTATTGTATGTTACATTGACCCTTGTATTTCTGGCCTCCTGCATGTGTCCAGAGTATACAAGAACATAGAGGGTTGCATTGCGCACGGAGGCGTTTTGAGGTAATTTGAAATCATAGACCACATATGCCCGTCCAGCCATCTGACTGCTATCGTTCGCAGTGCCATTAGTACCAATGTATGAATCCACATAGAGACCACCGGTAACTGTGCCATTCTGAGTTGTTGATAACTGCATGCCACCGACGTATGGATCCGCATATGAAAATCCGGACATTATGATTGAAATAACGAAGAAGAAAAAAACCGAATAGAATACCCCTCTTTTTTTCTCCATTGGGAATTCACCTTCACTTAATTCTCGACTGTCTGTTACTTAACCTATGGAGTTAATCACTTAAAAATATTTTTAGAATTAATACCAAAGATTTTTATGATTGAAAATTAGTAATACATATTTTGGTAATGTTAAAATGGATGCTTCAGAGAGGAATTGCAACTGAATCAAAATAAATAAAAAAAGGTTATTATGTCACGGTCTCATCATCTCGTCCTGAAACTTGATCTGAATTGTGAGGCAAGTGCAACACCGGTACCTGTTTTCAGTGAGTTTCCTGGAACCGTGATTATGTACCTCGTGCGTCTGTTCCAGCTTCCAACAGGGGTTATAATGAGCCTGTTACCACTGATTCTCTTTCTGATATATTTCAGCCTTCCGCTGGATGTCCTGACAGTTATTGACCTGTAGGCTGTTCCTGCCGCTATGTTCTGGTTGAATTTTATAACTATGGCCTTTATTCTTGAAACACCCGCAGCATTGTTTCTAGGATCAATTGAAACAACCCTGAGAGGTGTTAGTGCCCTTAAAGTTACCTGTGAGAGGTTATCCAATCTCAAAGTATGAGTTCCAGCCGTTAGTGCAACCCTGAATGTCACTGCTACTGTTGAGCCGGGTGCAACGGTCACTGTCTGGTTGGTTCTGGGAATTCCATTGATGTAGAGCACAGCTGTGTAGTTCCCAGCTACATCACCACTATTTGTAAGATTAACCCTCACAGTTACATTCAGAGGCGAAACACCACTTGCAGGTGTAACAGTAAAGTTAGCCACTGTCACATTAGCAGGTCTGAGGACACTCACAGCCTGAGCCGTAAGGTTACCCACCGTAACATTGTAGTTTCCAGCTGGTAAAACCCTGTTGAAGGTCACAGGTACCGTTGAACCAGCAGAGACAGTAACCACCTGAGTATCAACCACTGCACCATTCACTTTAAGCTCAGCTGTGTAGTTACCGGCCACCTCACCACTATTTGTAAGATTAACCCTCACAGTTACATTCAGAGGCGAAACACCACTTGCAGGTGTAACAGTAAGGTTAGTTGCGGTGATATCAGCAGGTCTGAGTGCGGTTATGTACTGAGGTCTTGTGGTTGTATCCTCCCCTCCTGGGCCTTTCACTGTGAGTTTCACCGTGTATTTTCCAGGGACTGTGTATGTGTGAAGCGGGTTCTGCTCTGTACTGTTTGTTCCATCACCAAAGTCCCACAGCCATTCCGTTGCCCATGTTGAGGTGTCCTGGAACTGAACGTGAATAGGAGTTACTCCCTCTGTTGCGTTGGCCGTGAAACTGGCTACAGGTGGCTGGTATTCAAGAACAAGGATTGCCCCAATTGCCACGAGGTTGTCACCATTACTTCCATTGTTGTAGCTCTGTATTCTTGCTGTGTTTGCACCATCCTGAATCGCCCCGGTGACGTTGTATACACTGAATCCAAGCTGGGGTCCCGCAAGATAATCTGCCCAGAAGCCAGTGTATTCCATGCTATTGAAGTATAGCTTACTCTTATTGTCTTCGTTTGCAGATGCGGTTAGGATAATAGCTGTGGCGTTCTTCATTGCACCGCTGTTTATATTGTTGAAGTTTGCATACGCTGTTGCTTCGGTGTTATTCACGCCATATGTCGGCATACTGTAAAGCAGGTCTGTCCCGTCATTTATCCAGATTCTCTTGAAGTTTTCTGTTGCATGTTCATAAATTACAAGGAGATACGAGCCATAGAGAGCAGTCGTGGTGCTGATTCCACCTGTAAGTACGAGTGTATTGTTCTCATTTATCCTGAGATGATCTGTTACATTGTATACAAACAGCCCACTGGGATAGTTATATGATCCATAGCCCTTGGTGTCATTGTAATGTGCCGCTGGAGTTATGTTTGCCCCATTGAATGTTGCAGTAAAATCAGGTACTCCCCCAACTGTATTCCATGTGTATGCCTGGTATAAAATTGCCGCCTTGACAGTGGCCCCCACTGGTATTACAAGGTTTTCAGGAGTCCATGTAACGATATATGGGTTCTGCCATGCCCCTGAGCCGCTTCCACGGTATGTTGAATTGCCTGTTGAATAAATCAATCCCAATCTGCCGTCAACCATGAGGCATGTATTTATATCATCTCCTCCAGTGTATCTCTTACCCTTATAACCGTTGTAGTAGACGGTCCTTGTTGCCTCATAAATGTTGTTGGTTTCATTGACCTCATCCACCTCACTGTCACAATCAACATTGATGTTAACTGTTACAACCCCTGCTACTGGTGGTGTGAAGTCATCAAATGTTACATTTGTACTGGAACCCGCACTTAAACCCTCCACCGTTTTTGTGCGGGTGTAGTCCCCTATGGTCAATTTTACCTTGAACTGACCCACTGCAACGGTTCCATTATTGAGTACTGTAACCCGAATTGTGTTTGGTTCATTGGCAAAGAGTTCCTGGTGCCCTGCTGCGTTAGATGGGTTATAACTCACACCTGTAACCTTAAGATCGGGTGCTGTTTTCACCTTCTGAACTGCCATTATGACCTTGTAATAATTCCCTGTTGACCTGCGGTATGTGAAGCTGTTTGATCCCACCCTGCTGTAAAGATCCTTTATATCCCATAATTCATATCCGCTGTAAGACCCTCTCCTCTCGTATGTACCATTCTGAAGGTTCTGGTTGTTGTACGTGTATAAACCGTCCTGACTTGCCGCATGAACCACCATGAGTGTGGCGCTCTGAACATTTCCGTTAAAAGATCCATTGAACTGGGTTTCGCCAGTATAGGAATCATCATTGTAGCTGCTTACGTCGTGTCCCACATTAACCCAGTAACGCGTTAATGTTGAACTCCCTGGCATGTCATAGGCCACAATGAGGGTTATGAGCTTTATACGACCATCAAAGGAACCAGTGGTGCATACATTAGCCCAGTTGGTTGTGCCAGTTTGTGACTTTACATCATACCAGAGAAGGTAATCGCTTGTAACACGCATTGTATGGTCATTTAACATGAGGTAGGGGTCGCTGTCATGTCCTTCACCCAGAAGCCATGTGTTGTTGTTTCCGCCGTTGATGGTGTAATTGTATGTGTCATAAAGTGACTGGCTGTCCAGTAGCTGTCCATTGTAGGTTACATTGATGTATGTTTGCCTTGCTGCCTGCATGCTCCCCATATATACAAGCACATACAGTGTTGCATTTTTGATGCTGGCCCGCTGGGGAACCGTGTAGTTGAATGTGTATGTGACATTCTTCTCATCGGTTGCATTGAAACCATAGTAGGAATCCACCAGAAGATCGCCTGTGACTGTGTCATTCTGAATTGTCTCTAGAGGTTTTCCACCCACATAGTTATCGGCAAAGGACGTCCCTGTAAACACTGCAATCATACTGGCAAGAAGCAGCAGGTAGAAAAATTTTTTCAATAAATTCACCTCCATCAATTTTCATAATATAATTCATTTTAATATTATATAAATTCAGAGTTATTACTTTATATCATAAAATATAAATTATTAATATTACTAATGTGGTGCTATAAACACCTAATTCCAAAAATCAGGGCCATTCCAACTAGCAGTAACCACTTAACATGCCTTTTCTTCGGATCAGTGTAGATGGTCACATCATTTCATTCAAAAAAACAGATACAGTTCACATATATAATGCTTTAACAGAACATTACTTATGATAAGGTCAAAGTACGCCTTCCTCCAGAGGCTCACCAGGGACCTCAAAATGAGGTCTATAGAGGTGGGAGAGGAGCTTGAGGGGGCCACACCTCCATCGGTTTTCATAGGGAGCTGGAACTACCCCAAGGTCTACGCCGGACCCATGATAGCCCCCATGCAGGGTGAGGTCGAGATATTTGACTCCCCTGAGAGATGGATACCCGAGAGTAAAACACAGGAGGAAATCATAGACTACCGCCTCAACCTCATAAGGGGCAAGCAGCTTGTGGGAGTCAGGGACCTTGATAACCAGCTCGTGGAGAAACTTCAGGAAATATCACTCTCATCAGGGGCCATTGAAAGCGAGGCCCAGTTCAGAAAAAAACCGAGGGGCCTCTTTTTCAGTGAGGAACAGACACCCCACGGCCCCAGCGCAGTCCTTGAAAACTTCGAGATAGAGAACGTTAAATGGGACCGTGAACTTGAAAGGGCCCACTACGACACGGACCTCAAGGCAGGTGAGGCGATAGTAGAACTCCACCGGAAGGGAACCCCATTCTCTGCCATCCAGAAGGCCCTCTCGGTGGGTGCGCTTGGTGATGCCAGGAAAAGGAGGCTGGTCCCCACAAGGTGGTCAATAACAGCCTGCGACAGCACCCTTGCGGACCACTTCCACAGGAGGGTCCTTGAATATGATATCCTGGACACCTACAGGGTCCATGAATTTGAAAGTCTCAAAAACAGATACCTCATACTCCTCACGCCCTCGGAGTGGCAGTATGAATGGATGGAGGCCTTTATAAAGCGTGACGGCCGTGCAATGATATTCTCAGACCATGAAACACTGAAGGGTAAGAGGGAGTACTCAAGGGTTGGTGGCTGCTACTACAGCGCCAGGATGGCTGTCCTCGAGGCCTTGGACAGGGAAGAGAAACAGGCGGGGACCATCATACTCAGGGAGGCCTATCCGGGTTACGTGCCCCTGGGTGTATTCAATGTCAGGGAGAACGTTAAAAACGCCATGAATGTGAAGCCCCATGAGTTCAACAGCCTTAAAGAGGCCCTTGAATTCATGGACAGCAAACTGAAACTTGGACTTGATGCATTCAGAAGAAGGAGCAACCTGCTGCGGGATATCAGTTCTTCAAGGCAGACAACCCTGGACTCATTCTTCAGGTGAGACCATGAATTCAGAAGAAAAGACAGAGATGAGAGAGGATAGTGCCCTCCTGAGACTCAAATTCAGAGAACCATCCCCCGAGACAAAAAGAGCCGTCTGCCACGCCGCCCTTTACGGGGAAATACCGGACCCTGAAAAGAAAATCCGAAAGATCACAGGGCACAGATACGTGAGGATCCTTAGCAGCGGAAATGCCACGATCCTCCTCACAGTATCCCGCCTTGATGGCCCGATCCTCGTACCCGACGAGGGTGGATGGCGGGGCTTTAAGAGGATACCTGAGATCCTTGGCAGGGAAGTTTTCACGGTCAAGACGGAAAGGGGGCTCATTGACCCTGATGTCCTGGAATCACGCCTTGAAGATACAGGTGCCAGGGCACTTTTTGTCACGAGCTTCGCTGGTTATACAGCTGAGCAGCCCATCGCTGAACTCTCAGATATCTGCAGATCCCACGATGCAATCTTGGTTGAGGACGCATCCGGAAGCGTCTCCGACCCCCTTGGAAGGCTCTGCAATGGTAAATACAGCCACATTATAATCGCATCCACTGGCTCCCCAAAAACCGTTAATGCGGGTGGCGGCGGGTTCATCTCAACCTCCATTCCAGAGTTTGCACAGCAGGACATGCTACTGTCTGCCCTCAAGGCGGACCCATATGTGAGGGCTGCTGTTGCCGCCGAACTTGATGTCGCCAAGAGGAATCTCACAGAGACCCTCAGGGCATGCAGTTACCTCAAAGAAAAACTTGAGGGGGCATTCCACCCTGAAAAAAGAGGTATAAATGTTATAGTCCCCTCAAGTACCCCCAGAGAGGATGTCAAGACTCTAAAGAAACTTATAACCGCAGATGGTAGGAGCATCTTCACAGCATGCCCCTCCCCCGACAGGACACTTGAGAGTGCGGTTGCAGTGGAGGTTAAGAACCTGGATGTGGGATGCCTCACCCACGAGAACCTTGAGATGATGGCGGAGATCATCTCCTCAGTTATAATGTGAATTATCCTCCCATACCACTATAAAACCTGGAGCATCGTAGTCCTTTCCATAAGCGCGTTCTCTACTCCAACCGTTTTTACTTCCTCTCCAAGGTCATAGAGGTTTCTGAGATAATCCTCATCAGGTTCAAGGACACCATCATCCCTCTGGAACCGGGAATCAAGGAATTCACGGGCGTCGGTGCCACAGTCAACAAGGATAGCGCAGATCTCCATTTCACCCTCCCTGAGACCTAAAAGTTCAAGGGCCTTGCTTATCTGCCTGGTACCTGCAATACGGAGGCATATCTCAATTCCAGGGTCACTGGAGATATTCTGACCCCTCTCAAAGGCCCTGAGGGCGTGGAGTGCACCATGGAGGGCATGGTCACTCCCTGCAACGGCCCTGGCATCAATAAGCTGGAGTGTGCATGGAAACCCCTTTATCTCATTCAGGAGTTCATCCAGGTCTTCGACGGTTCCACGGTATCCCCTAATATCTATATTCACCTAACCACCCTTCTGATCCTCAGATGCCTCATTTGCAAGGAGCCTGTTAACACCGCTTAGGAAGGCCTCCACACTGGCCATTATGATGTCAGGCTGGGTGCTCCTGGCGCTTATTATCCTGTCACCGTGCCTCAGTTTTATAACAACATCGATGAGGGCATCTGTACCCCCGGTTATGGCGTCCACATGGTACTCCTCAAGGGTGATGTCTGCAAAGTCCTCAAGGCTCTTCTTTATGGCAACTATGGCAGCGTCAACTGGACCAACCCCTATACCTGCCTCAAGGACCTCATTACCGTCCACCTTAAGTTTGACTGATGCTGTGGGCGTCACCCTGTTACCTGAGACTATGGTGACCTCCTCAAGGTCAACAACCTTGTCCTCCATGACCCCCAGAACGTCCTCTGCTATGGCCTGGAGGTCCACGTCGGTGACGCATTTACCCATATCACCCAGTGACTTGACCCTCCTGAATATCTCCATCAGTTTATCCTCATCAACCTTCATTCCAAGTTCATCAAGTCTCTGTCTGAGGGCATGGGTTCCTATGTGTTTGCCCATGACGAACCTTCTCCTGTGGCCAACCATCTCGGGTGTTATGGGTTCATAGGTTTCCGCCTTCTTGAGGACGCCATCTGCATGTATTCCTGATTCATGGGCGAAGGCGTTTTCACCGACTATTGCCTTGTTTGGCTGCAGGTATACCCCGGTCATCCTGGCAACCATCCTGGAGGTCTCATAGAGCATCTCGATGTTGATGTTTGTATCAACATTATAGAGGGATTTGAGTGCAACCACCACCTCCTCAAGGGCTGCGTTACCTGCACGTTCACCTATGCCATTGATGGTTGCGTGGACCTCAGATGCTCCTGCCCTTAAACCGGCCAGGGAGTTTGCAACTGCCAGTCCGAAGTCGTTGTGGCAGTGGACGCTCAGTGGAGCCCCGAGTTCAGAGAGTTCGCCGTAGAATTCATAGGAGCGTTCAGGTGTGAGCATTCCCACCGTGTCACAGGCGCATATCCTCTCTGCCCCTGCATCTATACCCTCACTGAATACCCTTTTGAGGAATTCCATGTCGCTGCGTGTTGAGTCCTCTGCTGAGAGTTCAACCAGGAGCCCGTGGTCAACTGCGTACTCTGTGCAGTCCACCGCCTGTTCAAGGACCTCCTCCCTTGTTTTTCTGAGCTTGTGTTCAAGGTGCAGGTCAGAGGTGGGTACAACAAGGTGCACGCTGTCAACGTTGCAGGAGAGTGCGGCATCTATGTCATCCCTGACAGCCCTTGCAAAGCTGCAGATCTCAGCATTCAGACCCTCTGATGTGATTTTTCTGATACCTTCCCTTTCACCCTCTGATGTGATTGCTGAGCCAGCCTCGATGATGTCAGCACCCAGATCATCGATTTTGAGTGCTATCCTGAGTTTCTCCTCAGGGGTAAGGGAAACCCCTGGTGTCTGTTCTCCATCCCTCAGTGTGGTGTCAAGTACTCTAACCTGCAAATTAATCCCTCTTTCAGGTGTTCAGAAAATAGTTATTTAGATTTTAGTCCCGACACTTATATATGGTTAAGTGTTCAGTTATGTACAGGGGCACCGGTGTAACGAAGTTATCCAATCACTGTCTGGTGAATGGGGACCCCATTAATATCTTTACACAGTTTCAATCACTCTTATAACCCTTGTGAGACTCCTGTGCATCCTCATGGAGTATTTTTCTCTTACTCTGAACCTATCATCAATGAGTCCCTCAAGGTCAAGGTAGTGGGGTGCTGCCATGCATATCACCCCATCCTCTGTAAGATTTGAGTATGCTGAATCCAGAAACTCCCTGTAGAGTTTTTCACTCTTCTCGCCAGCAGTTGATGCTGATATACCGTATGGTGGATCTGTAACTATTGCATTCACCCTTTCATCAAGCCTCAGATCCCTGGCATCTGACCTTATAACCTCAAAATCCGTTATACCATAGTGCTGGAGGTTTTTCCGTGTGCCCTCTACCATCCTCCAGTCTATATCGGCACCGATCACCCTCACACCCATGAGGCCGGCCTCTATGAGTATACCCCCTGTACCACAGAAGGGGTCGAGGAGTCCGTCGCCGGACCTCACACCCGCAAGGTTCACCATGCATCTTGCAAGTTTAGGGCTCATTGAGCCAGGATAGAAGAAGGGTCTTCTGTGGGGTTTGGCCTCGTTGAAGTGATCCTTGCTTATCCCTGCAAGGCGCAGTGTGAGGATGAACCTGTCATCAATGAGGACTGGCCTTACAAGGGTCCAGGGATTCCCAAGGTCAACCTCTGCACCTGTTTTACCCTTTATGATGGCCCCGAGACCTCTCTCAAGTTCCCTGGCGTCAACCTCACCCCTGAGCTTCTTTATCCTTACCGCAAAACTGCCCTTAACATGACTCTTCCAGTCTATTTTCTCTGCTGTCCCTTCAATCTCATCGGTGGTGGAGTATCCGATGACCCTGCAGATTTCATGGGCGTATGCAAGCCTCCCCTTAAGGATTTTCCATGTTAATGATGGAGCATCCAGAATCACATATCCCCTTCCATCCTCAATTAAACTGAATTCTACACCCTCTGACCTCAGAACAGATCTAAGTTCAGCAGATGGGAGTTCAGGGTGTTCCTGTGAGAGTATAACCATTATTTCCATATTCTGCCCACCTTCCTTGAGAGGATGGATGGTATTATCCTGAAGAGCAGGCCCCTCTTAAGGAATTCCCTTATGAGTGGTGTCTGTATGTCCATGTCCCCGTACCTCGATATTATCTCCTCTGCACCGTACTCCTTCATCTTGAGGAAGATATGGTCGAGGTCCTCATCAGACAGTATCCTGAAGGTCCTCTGCACCCTCATCTGGTTCTTCATCTCACCCATATAGAGCTTCCTGCAGGCTTCCTGGTAGTTCTCAAGTAGCCCAATATCCTCCTCAAGTGCCATCTGTATGGTCTCTGCTGCCACGTGGGCCGCCCTAGACGCCAGAACTATGCCTCCACCTGTTGTGGGTTTTACCTGTCCTGCGGCATCACCTATCCTGATGCATCTTCCCCTTACAAGTTCCGCATCAGGGTTGGGTTGCGGGATGAATCCATGGTAACTCTCCATGATCCTGAAATCTGTGCTGAGGTCTGAAATGAAACCCTTAATAAGGTCCTTAAGATTTTTCTGGGGTCCGAATGCACCCACACGGGCTGTTCTCTCATCAAGGGGTATTCTCCAGAGGAAACCAGGTGATAGATGTGAGTCGACCCTGAGGTCAACAAAGTCTGTGTCCATTTCCTGGTCCCTGAACCTCACCAGGACCTGCCTTGCCGGGTACTTGTTGCAGACAGCGACCTGCCCCCTTGCATCCACCAGCACAGTGGCCTTAAGAGTTCCTCCATTCACCTCCACCTCGCCGGTGGCCTCACTGAAGTCCCTGACGGCTGTCCCTGTTCTTATCTCAGCCCCTGCTTCGCCTGCAAGGTCTGCGAGGTACCTGTCATAGGCTGTCCTGTCAATCACATGGGCCTCGGGCCTCTTCTTGGAAACCCTGAGTTTTATGCCTGATGGTGAATGCAGCACCGCACCCCTTACACTGTTCAGTATAAAATCATCTGGGAGCACATTTGCCTCAGTTATTCTGTGGGATATAAGTCCTGCGCACTGTAGGGGAATCCCTATTATTTTTTTCCTGTCAAGGACCCCCACAGTGAATCCCCTCCTGGCAGTGAGCCTTGCGAGTGTTGAACCTGCGGGACCGGCGCCCATAATGATTACATCGTAGTCAGTCATCCCTGCCCTCCTCTCTGAACCTCTTAAATTTCCGTGAATGTCTCTCCATTATGGACTCTTCACCACCTTCCTCTTCACTGTAGGATTCTTTAAGAGTGTTTTCATCATTTTCGCCTGTATCCTCCCAGAATTGTGGGTCTGCAAATCCCCGTCCTTCACGTCTTTCTAATGAGAGTTCCCTTAGTATCTCCTCTGCCTCATCCACTGCCCTTTCCCCGGTGAACCTGTTAATGTGGTACTCGATCCTGGCCGGGGATGGGGCATCCTCAAGGATTATGTGGGTATCCTCGTGGCCGCCATGAATCTTTATATCCGCAGAGTCCAGGAGCCTCTCCATGAGCCCCTGTGAGAAGGATACGTCCACTATCTTGCTGTGGTTTATGTAGAACCTCCTCTTCCTTAAAACTCCACTCTCAACTATAACCCTGTGGTCGGTGATTATGTAGCGCCTGCTCCTCCAGGAGATCACATCCCAGAGCACACTGAGCACCAGTAGGATAAAAACCGCAGTTAAAATCCAGACTACCTTTTCTGCAACCGTGAAACCGTACCTCACTATGAGGACATTATCAAGGTCCCCTGCAAATTTAACCGCTGCTGGAAAGATGTATATGATGAGTGCAAGGAACAGGATTTTTATGATGGATGACTTCGAGTTGAGGATGAACCGTGGCCCCGTCTCATATAGAACCCTTTCACCCGGATATAATCTCTCCCTGCCAAACATGTTATCACAGTGAACTTACATAGTGATTAAAAGGAGTTAACTTCAATGTACATTAATTGTTTGCATGTGTTTTTATATCTAATGGTTGATTCAGAACAGAACTTCAAGGATTAATCATGCATCAGGGGCGCTGATTAGATGACAGCAGAGAATATAAACATCGGGGAAACCCATATAAAACTCAGAACTGACATCAGGGATCATGGACTTGCTGGTTTTATTTTGGGGGAGAGAATGAAACTCATAGATCACATTCGAAGAAATCATGAGTTTTTAACATCCCTTGAACCCATCCATGTGAAGGAGGGGCCCCTGATAGTGAGGATGATGTCCCGTGCCTCAAGGAAGGCAGAGGTGGGACCCATGGCGGCTGTGGCAGGAACAATAGCCCAGCTCTCCCTCATGCACCTCATGGGCTTCGGCTCAAGGTGCAGTATAGTGGACAATGGTGGGGACATTGCCCTCGTGAACAACCGTAAGGTTACCGTGGGGCTTTATGCAGGTTCATCACCACTTTCAGGGAGAGTGGGTTTTCTCCTGAAGCCGGGTGCCCCCAGGGGTATATGCACGTCCTCGGGTACAGTGGGTCACTCCATAAGCTTTGGGAGGGCCGACTCCGTGACCGTATTCGCATCTGAGGCCAGTACCGCAGATGCACTTGCAACATCAATAGCCAACAGTGCGGATGGCCCCGATGATAGATCCTCTGTTGAGAGCGCGCTTGAGAGGGCTGATGACTTTCGTGAGCACTTCAGGGGGGTCATGGTTGTTGTGGGTGAGCATGCGGGCACGGTGGGAAAGATACCAAAACTCGTAATGACTGATAGAAAAGCCGTGCTCTCAGACCTCTGGGAAGAAGTCTAACTTAGCATCCTAAAACTAAAAAACGTACTTTTAGACCCTATAAATAAACCAATGAAGTCCAATCTATCCTAAAAACTAAAAAAAGTACTTTCTGACCCCAGAAATAAATCTAACTGATAATCAGCTAATTGATAGAAAAAGATAAAGGTTACAGCCTCAGATCGCCCATCATTCATCACCTATTCAGAGCTCATAGGGTTCATCACAGGCTGCAGTGCATTTAACCGAACATTACGCCGGTTTCCTGCTTGTATTCCTCTTCCTTCTCGACACCCATTATCTTATCAACGGCGTCCATGAAGTCATTCATCGTGACCTCATCACGTTCCTCCCTTATGGCGAACATACCTGCCTCTGTACATATCGCCTTGAGGTCCGCGCCGGATGCGCCGTCTGTGATCCTTGCAAGGAGTTCAATGTCAACCTCCTCTGCAAGGGCCATTCCAGATGTGTGTATCTTGAGTATCTCCCTCCTGCCGTCCTCATTTGGCAGTGGAACCTCAATGAACCTGTCAAATCTTCCAGGCCTGAGGAGTGCAGGATCCAGGATGTCTGGCCTGTTGGTTGCAGCGACTATACCAACGTTACCCCTGGATTCAAAACCATCAAGCTCTGCAAGGAGCTGCATTAGTGTCCTCTGAACTTCCCTGTCACCGCTTGTTGAACTCTTGAGTCTCTTGGCTGCCACAGCGTCAATTTCATCTATGAATATTATGCTGGGGGCCTTCTCCTTGGCCAGTTCAAAGACTCCCCTCACCAGCCTTGCACCCTCACCTATGTACTTTCTGACGAACTCTGATGCAACTATCTTTATGAAGGTTGCGTTGGTTTCATGTGCAACTGCCTTTGCAAGGAGTGTTTTACCTGTACCCGGGGGTCCATAGAGCAGTACACCCTTTGGTGGTTCTATACCTATCTTTTCAAATAGTTCAGGTTTTTTAAGTGGTAATTCCACTGTCTCCTTGACCTCACGTACCTGTTCCTCGAGGCCGCCTATCTGCTCGTAGGAGACGTCAGGTTTTTCTTCAACTTCCATACCCGTTACCACGGGATCCTTCTCTGATGGAAGCACGTCGACTATGCTGAATGTCTGCTGGTTGAGTGCAACCCTGGCACCTGGCTCCAGCTGCTTCTTATCAATGAATCTTGAATAGTTTATTACGAAGTGAGGGCCTGTGCTGCTCTTAACTGCGACCCTGTGATCATCAAGAACCTCTGTGATGGTGGCTATGACCAGTGGCGGGGTTCTGAATCTTTCAATCTCACCACGGAGAGATTTAACCTCCCTGTCAAGCCTTGTCTTTTCATTTTCAATTAAAAGTTTATCCTTCTCAAGTTTTCTGATCTTCCACATCAGATTCCTTTTTGTCTTGGAATTCTCCTCTTTAAGCATTCTAATTTCTTTTTTGAGGTCCTCAATCTTTTTTAATACATTCTGGGAGTTATTTTCCATGATTTTAGAACACTCCTATTTAAATTTTGTTGTATACTATCTTGTTTCTAGTAATATTTAAATATTGGGGTGAGATAAAACTAGTATAAAATAAAAAGGGATCTTCATGAGATGCGAGATTTGCGGCAAAAAGATTGTTGGAAAACCTGTGAAGACCAAAATCGACAGTTCAGTGATGGATGTATGCAGAGAATGCTCTAAGTTCGGTAAAATCATCAGGGAACCTTCCAGACCAAGACCCACCAAGGCGGGTGTTAGGAGAGCCCCTAAGAGGTCAAGGAGGCCAATGGAAACCCTATATGAGGTTGTTGAGGGTTACGGTGAGATCATAAGGGCTGAGAGAGAGTCCCGGGGATGGTCAAGGGAGGATCTCGCAGAGAGAATCAATGAGAAGGTCTCAGTCATAAACAGGATTGAATCTGAGAGAATGGAACCCGACATCAAACTTGCAAGGAAACTCGAGAAGCTCCTTAAAATAAAGATCCTGGAGAAATTCGAGGCCGGTGAAGAGGAAAGGATTGAGGTTGGAGGGTTCCGCGGAGCAACCATAGGTGATATAGCAAGAATAAAAAGGGGTTGAATGATTCCCCCTGTGGACACTCACCTCTTTTTATATGAATAATAACCCTTGAGGACCTTCAGAGTGCCGAACATTTCCCTGAGGTCCTCATATTCATCATATTCGCTGCTCACAACAATTATGTGGGCCGGTGGATGTATCCTCCTCACAGCCATTATGGTCTCTGTATCACCCTCCTCAACCTCAACTGCAGCTGCAACCCTGGATCTGGTCCTGAGGTTACCTCCAAGTATGGATGCTGCCATTTTATCTGCGATTTCATGTTTCATTATTCGGGGCCTGCCCCTTACCCTCAGGCCAGCATGTCTTTCAAGATCCGCAAGGGCATTCAGGATCTTATCTCTGCTATCAGCCCTTAATATTATTAGAGACACATTAACCACTTTTTAATGGATTTAAACCCTTCTGAATGAACTTATCAGGCTGCTCCTGAAGAGTACCAGGAGTACCATCACAAAGCCCAGGGCGGTCTGTATGTTGCCCAGGAGATCCAGAAGATTTGAACTTACAGGCAGCTCCATTGGTGGTGCTGTCCGATCGTCTGGTAGTGGTGTGTAGTAGACACCAACCGCCCTTGAACTTGGTTTGACGTTTATGTCCTTGGGTTCAACGTAGTTCACCCCCACAAGGAAGCCGTTCTTTATTGCCCTGTTTATGGATCTTGCTATGGCCTCTGCACTGTAACCATTCTTTCTGACCGATGCCCTCACAATCTCCTGGGTGGTCTGCACAACACCTGCCTCCTCTGTTCCGTAAACCGAAACTGAAACAGAGCCGTTGGTCACTGTAATGGCGTCCTTAAGGGCTTCGTATGCATAGATCACCCTGAGTTTACTTCCATCAATCGGGCAGACCTGATAGCTTTCGGCTGCAGGGTAACCTATGCTCCATCCGCACTCATCGCATACCTTGACGTAGGGCTCATCCATTGGATAACCCGTCTCATTGAGGTTCTCAGGGGTGAACATGTCCCCTGTGGATACCCCTGAAACGAGGTTCACTGCACCACCACCGTATTTTTCACCTGCGTCCTTTGAAACCTCCTCAAAGACCTTCCCAACTATGTAGGTGGCTGAATAACCATCCCTTATCATCTTACCTATGTTCACCGCTGTCTCCTGGCGCACCCTCGTTGCGGTACCATACTTGGGGTTACCATGTGTGTTCCTGAGGTGTATTATTGCACCCTTCTTCCCTGGTGGGAGGACAGCAAGGCCTCCTGAGTATGGTGTCACCGTTATTGTACCATCATTCTCCACGATAACCACATAGGCATCGAAGGATCCGCCAACAGCCGCACCCATACCCGGGCCTCCGCACATGACCCTGATCCCCGGGTAACTGTTTGCTGCTGATGCAGCCTCCGCAGCTGTGGCCCCATTCTCAAGGCGGTTTATAACATCCATTATCGCCATCAGCCTCGGTATGGACTCACCTTCACCCCCAGAGAGGACAGCGAATCGTTTCTCCTTGGACATGAGAAACGTGGACTGGAACATGTTCTGTGCAAAGGACATACTCCCTGCTGCTGCGCCGTTGGGGTCCACACCTGTTGGGTCCGTGATTACGATGACGTTCATCGTGGCGGATACCGGACCTATGAGAAGGTTGAATATGAATATCAGGGCGATTAACTTTGAGATTTTATGCACCAGTTACCCTCCTGTTCTGTTAGTGATTTTAACTGTTGAAAAGTCCTCGATGACATTAACCGTCACTATACCCGTTCTGGTGTCCACCTTCACATCTGCAGCCGCTATTGGCGTGACACGTGTACCTGGAATTGTTGTTCTTTTAACAAATTTCTCCGCGTTTTCTATTGCCTCGCTCAGCGGAACCTTCCTCTTGGATGTTACAAGTATATCCCCCTTTATGTAGCTCCCTGGTCTGAATCCGGCAGCATAAACGTTTGTCTTTATGGATGAGAGTGGGACTATATCGTTACCCTTCACTATGACACCCGCTATTGGAACCCCCCCTGTATCCTCCATTGAGGAGGCATAGGCAAGGTATGTCATAACGCGCCCCGATAGGATGAGTATGAAGGCAAGGAGGAGTATCACAAGCGTGTCCCTTCTGATCTTTATGAGCATTACACTTCACCTTTAAACTGCACTTTCTTACAGTTACTGAATATTAATTCTTGGCTCAAGGTTTATAAAGATTGAGCAGCATGAGATGGTGCTGGATTGGTATGCTGATAAGATATCCGGCACCCCTAAAAGGTTGGTTCAGGAGTTTTTACCGGTTAAATCTGCTATAACCTCCGTTGCAGGGTCCATTCCCTGGGCCCCAAGGAGGAGAACCGTATCACTGGGCTTTGCATTTTCCAGGACTCTTCTGAGTGCGTCCCTCAGATTTTCGATATGGGTATACCTTATCCCATTCTCGTCCAGAACACCGAGGAAGACTCTCCTCTCGTTTTCAAGGACCCTGTTCTGCTCATCAACAAGGTCGCTGCTTGATGTTATCACGAGTTCAACATCAAGGTCCTTCACTGAGTCTGCCAGGGCCTCTGCATTCATGATGTTGATGTCCTCTCCCCTGGATCCCCTTATGGCATTCACAACCCAAAGCCTTCCATTGAGGTCAGAGGCCGCGCTTTTAACCGTTGCCCTTATGCCATCCGGGTTGTGGGCGAAATCGTCAATGACCCTGGGATTATCCATGAGAAGAGTGAATCTCCTCTTAAGTGGCCTGTAAGTTTTAACACCCATCCTCACATCCTCATATGAGAATCCCAGTTCCAGTGCTGCTGTGACCGCTGCAAGGGTGTTCTGTATGAAGTGTTCACCGGTGAATGGGAGTTCATCTGTCTGAATTACAAGATCGTCTCCACAGTAGATGCCATCCCCAGTGTACCTTACAGTTCCATGGGATCCGTAGAAGACCGTCCTCAGGAGGGGGTTAACATCTGCCATTGCCCTGACCCTCTCATCATCAGAGTTCAGTACAGCAACCCCTGAATTAACTGCCCTTAGGGCTCCTGAAACCTCCCTGAAGACGTCATCCACCGATTCAACGAGTCCTATGTGGTCCATTGCAACGTTGGTTATGACAACCATCTCTGGCTGGATAGCTGAGGTCATGAGGTGGGCGTGGTCTCTCATAACCCTTCCAAGCCAGCCCTGAACCTCTGAAACCTCAATGACCATGAATTCCAGCTGCTCCATGCTGGCAGCCTCTGCTATCTGCTGTGCAACAACGGGGTCAATGAGTGTGTTGAACTCTGACCTTGAATCTGTATTTGTGTAGGATGACCTGCCGGCTGTGGTTATGATGTGGTTGATCATGTGGGTGGTGGTTGATTTCCCGTTGGTCCCGGTTACAGCTATCCTCCGGGAGGAGGATGCAAACCTGTTTATCGTCCATGATAGCGCAAGGGCATTTGCGATTTCAATCCTATCAACAAGGATGATGGGTACATCCATGACCGGGGCATCGGACCTCAAATCCTGGGTTATTATGGCTGCCACGCCCCTTTCGGAGGCAATCTGAATACCCCTATCGTCGATCCAGTGCCTTATAACAATGTCACCTTCCTCTGCAGCCCCCAGGGTTGTGAATTTACCCCTGAACTCCCCTCCACTTCCCAGGAGTTTTCCTGAAACCCTCTCTGCGATTTCCTCGATGTCCATCTTATCCACCATCCTCTGAAGTTTCTGATGACAGGGACGGTGATGTTGAGAGCTCCACAATATCCATACCATCCACCATCAGAATGTGAACCCGCTTAGGTAGAGTCCGAGACCACAGACAGCCGCGGTTATCAGCCAGTAGAGTAGTACTATCCTCCTCTCGGACAT
Organism: Methanothermobacter sp. KEPCO 2; assembly: GCF_041228365.1. NCBI lineage: Archaea > Methanobacteriati > Methanobacteriota > Methanobacteria > Methanobacteriales > Methanobacteriaceae > Methanothermobacter > Methanothermobacter sp. KEPCO 2. Next base: position 804,108 of record NZ_CP166185.1, read on the forward strand.
TCCACGGTAGTGGAGTGTGTGGTGCAGTGGCTCCACAGGTAGCCTGATGACTCCTGCACGGTGAAGGAGGCTGATTATAACTGAGACCACAGGGACAGCTATGGCGAGAACACCGAAGTACACCGTATCTGTGAGCATCACCGCCGTTGCATAGCCAGCCCCAAGGGCAAATGAACCTGTGTCCCCCATGAATATGCTGGCAGGGTGCCTGTTGAAGACAAGAAACCCTGCAGAGATCCCTGCAAGAACCACGAATGGAAGCGCGGCTGCAGATAATCCCAGGAGCAGTGCACATGATAGGGAGGCTATGAGCATTATCCCTGAGGCCATACCATCCATACCATCGATAAGGTTGACCGCGTTGATGGCACCCACCATCCCCCCGATAACAATGGGTGCCGCTGCAAGACCCAGATTGAATCCTCCAAGTTTGGTGACAGCGCCACCAATAACAAGGAATACCCCTATCATGAGCTGGGCGAGTATCTTCTCACCCTCACTCACCTCGCTCTTTATGGGTGCCTCACCCACCACCTCAACAAGCCCCCTCTCCAGGAGCTCCTCCACATCCCTTTTTGCCTTATCTGTGGCCGCCCTTGCCTCCTCCCCTGGCTTCAGCACCAGCTGACCAACCTCAAGGGGACCTTCAGATACGTTCCTGATTATCTTCTGGACCTCCTTAACCTTAAGTCCAATGAGGTCGTCGAGGAGTCCCACAATGGCAGATGTGAGGATTATGAGGGCTGTAAGGACAAGGTATGGGTTGTTGCGGTAGATGATGGTTACAAGAAGCACTGCAAGAAGCATGCCAAGGCCCCCCATTGTGGGTGTCCCTGCCTTGTGGCTGTGCTCTGTAACTATTGGCCTGTCCCCGATACCCGCACTTCTCAGAACGTTCCTTATAAAGAGTGTGAAGGCCGCTGACGCGGCGGCACTTATAATGAATGCTGTTAATCCAATCTCCATCATATCACCCTGATTCTCTTCATGATCAGATCAAGCTTCTCCATATTATCAGCCCTTGCTGTGAGTCTCATATGATTCTGAGGCCCGTGCAGCAACCACTTTACCCCCTCAGGCATTAATGATTCAATATTCCCTGGATTGCCCAGTGGTATCTCCACCGCATGGTAATTCTCTCTTTTAAGTTTATTGGGGTTCCAGTCCCCAATTGCCATGTCCACAAGGCTGTGCATTGGATTTATTCCTGTGGCGGCCTCGGAGATGTACCTTGTACCGCTGGGCCTTGTGTTGACCTCTATAGCATAGAGGATGCCCTCCTTGGAGAGTATCATGTCAACGTCCGTGTTCCCCTCGGCTCCAAGGAGTTCAGTTATCCTGGAGGCCATTCTAAGGGCCTCATCTCCACTGAAACCCTCAATGACTGAGGGGGCCCTCTTAACCTTCCCCAGTGGGTGGATTCCCTCTGTACTTGTGGGGCCCTTGTCCACAGCCACAAGGGGGAATGTTTGCCCATCCCAGCGGAGGACCTCCACTGAGATCTCAACTCCCTGTATGTATTCCTCCATGATTGCAGAGTCATGGGAGCTGAGGTATTCATCCACATCAGTATATGAAGATGCAACCTTTATGTTTGATCCCCCCTGCCCCTCCCTCTGTTTAAGGACTGTGGGGAACCCCTTTACCTCATCTGCACTCCCTATCAGAGCATAGCCCGGTGTGTTTATACCATTTTCAGTGAAGAACTCCTTGGTTTTGAGTTTATCTGTGGAGATTTCCGCCGCCCCTTCGCCAGAGGCAACCACTGGAATCCCGTAACTCTCCTCAAGTTCCGTCTTAAGCCTGGCGACGTCCCTCAGGGGACCGTCGACACCGATGAGGGGTACAACTGCGTCAACATCCTCCCTCAGTGCAATTTCCAGGGGTGCCTCCATACCACGGGGCACTATGAAGCAGGAGTCTGCGAGTTCAAGGTTGGGTGCCTCTGGATTTGACTCTGAGAGTATTGTGGTAACTCCCCTTGATGAGGCGTAGTCTGCAACGTCATTGAATAGCCTTGAGCCAATGAATAGGATCCTCATGTTATCACTTAAAAATCAAGAACTGATTTACTGTTTGGGAAGCTATTATAAATAATTTAATACCCTTTAAGTTGGGAGGCTATGATCTAGATCTGGTTTAAATTAGAGGGGCTCTTCTCACAGGATGCCTCATCGATTGCCGAGAGGAGTAAATCCCTGAGTTCATATGCAGCCCCCCTGACCCTTTCAGATAGTTCCATTCCAAATTCAAGGTTTTCTGGCTGAACCCCTATCAGGGTTATCCTGCAGTTACCATGCTCCTCAAGGTACCTCAGCAGGAATGAAAGGGGCATGGCGTGGGTGGAGATGCTGTACTCTGCTATCCTCTCCCTATCAATCAGCATGATGGTCCCTGGCTCTTCACCCATCTCCACCGCGTCCACTATGATGATGTGGCTGGGCCTCTCTGACCTTATCATCCCTGTGAAGTTTTCAGGGACTGTACCTGCATTTATGATCAGATGGCCCCTTTCACTCACATCCCCGGATATGATTGATGCGAGGTATGGTCCGAATCCATCGTCGGACCTCAGTTCATTTCCAACTGTAAGTACAAGGAGCCTTCTGCAGCCTTTCAGAAATTCACTTAAGTTCTGCCTTAACTGAATCAAGACCACCGCCCATCGTGTATGAGAGCTTCACCCTGAAATCATCCTCCTCAAGGGTATCACCCAACGGTATGAGGAGCGGGGGGTTCATCATGGGTGTTGGGCCACAGATTATATTCTCTGCAGGGACTGTGAAGGAGGTTATTCTTATGGCGTTGAAGGAGCCCGATGCCACAAGTTTCAGGATTCCTCTGAACTTTTCAGGTATCCTCCCCCTGAAATCAATCCTATCATAGACATATAGAGGACCCGATGAGGGGGCTGTGATGTTTTCATCATAGGATATGCTTCCGCCTTTCATTAAAACAGGCTCCACCGCATTTATAACCGAGGCGGGTATGACGCTCCCTCCATCCTTAAGAAATCTGAGGGCCCTCTTTAAAACAGGGACCTGCTCCTCATCTATTAGTGCAGTGTCAAGCATTTCACAGATGATTGTATCTGCCTTCTCACCGAACTCATATTCTAGGGCCTCCTCATTTACAACCGTAACATTCTCAAGATCAGAGAGATTTTCCCTTGCACATGCCGCTATTCTGGGGTCCCTTTCAATTGCAATGACATGATCTGCGTATTCTGATGCAAAGAATGAGAGGATGCCGCTTCCAGCTCCAAGATCATAGGTGAGCCCCCGGGCAGTGGAGGCTATTGCCTCATGGAATGCTGAAAGGCGTTCATGGTCCCGCAGGAGGTGCTGGTGATACGCTGTGACCCTGAATTTCATCTGATCCTTGCCTAGTGCTCATGCTCCACTTTCTGTTCTGTTGATGTGCTTGTGAGCCTTACGTGTTCAACACCCTTGAGCCTCATCATCTTCTCTGTGAGCTCACGGATCTTTGAGACGTCACCCTTGACAACGATCACCTCAAGGCAGTGCTTCTCTGTCATGTGCACATGCATAACCGCATTGATGTATTCACGGTAGTCGTGCTGAATATCCGCAAGGTCCTCCATGACACCGGTGTAGTGGTGGTCATAGATAACTGCAATTATACCGATTCGCTCTCCTTCCATTTCATTCATCCACTGGTACCTGACAATGTAGTCCTTGAGGGCATCCCTTATACCCTTGGACCTTGACTGGTAACCACGGTCCCTTAAAACTTCATCAAACTCATTCAGCAGCTTTTTTGGTAGAGACATGCTTATTCGCATCATGGCTATTACCCCACAAGTAATTTTATATGAATTTATGATAGTATTAATCTAAAGTCATATTTAAACTTTGTTTGGCATGCAGTATTGTCTGTATGAAACAATCAGTTATTACATGAATAATTAACCTGAATATTTAAAGGCATCGGAATGAAGCCCAGCTCCAACTCCATTGGACATGCATGGTATCCCGCGCCTGAAGGTGCAGATGGAACAACAAAACATAAAAAGATGCCCCATCATAATATTATCAGTGGAGTTTTTTGAGGGATTATCAATGAAAGTTAAAGAAGCAATGAACCCCGAGATAATAACGGTGAGCCCCGAGACAAGGCCCCTTGAAGCCTTTGAAAAGATGTACAAACACGGTGTGAGAAGACTCTTCGTGCTTGATGAGGAAGATAAACCCGTTGGCGTTGTATCCTACACAGACCTCATAGGGGTCCTCGGTTCAATAAAACCCGACAGCGACCACCCTGAAAGGGACCTCAAGGTGAGGGACATCATGGTGGATGAGGTGATAACCATCTCAGCCGACGACAACATAGAGGACGCCGCCAACCTCATGCTGAGGGCCGATATTTCAGGTCTCCTTGTGCTGGAGGACGATAAACCTGTCGGGGTAATAACAAAAACAGATATCTGCCGGCTGGTTGCAGCAGAAATACTGGTACCCTCCTGATTCAGAGTTGCAGCAGAAGTGTTTTCTGATCATTCTTACAGAGGAGGTAACCCTTGAAGATTATAACAAGAAAGGAGAACATGGTCTACAGGGAAATACGGTACATGCAGCTTGATCTCAACGCCCCTGTATCCGAGGAGATGCTTAAGAGGAACCTTGACCTCCCTGAACACGAATACCATGACATAGCAGCGAGCCTTGAGAAAAAAGGGCTTATATCAAGAGAAAACGGGAGGATAGCTGCTGAGAACCCTGATGAAGATGTGCAGGTAATGGAAAGTCAGGAGGAAGTCCGGGAAGCCGAGCTGAACCAGATAGAGGAGAAAACCCTGAAGACCATTAAGGAACTTGGAGGTGGAGGACCTGTTCCCCGTTACCTCCTTGAGGGCCACCTCCTCTATGGTCCCCTGGGGCTCAGCACAAGGCGCATGTACAACGTACTCCTTTCACTTGAAAATAAAAAACTCATAGAGATGGTGGTGCTGGATGACGGGGAATATTACCGCCCCTCAGCCCCCCATGATATGACCAGCAGCTGAACCATCATTTAATCCCCTGCAGGTCTAGAGTTTCAGATCATCCGTCACAGGGAGGCCCCTGAGCCAGCCAAGGTCGCTCTGGTATAGCATCCTTATATCCCTTATATCAAATCGTATCATTGCAAGCCTCTCGATACCCAGGCCAAATGCAGCCACAGGGGTCTCAACACCCAGCGGTTCGAGGACCTCTGGCCTGAACATACCCGCCCCTCCAAGTTCTATCCAGCTCTTCTTCTCAGGGAGGTATATTTCACATTCTGTTGAGAGGTAGGTGTAGGGGAAGTAGGCCGGCCTGAACCTCACCTCAAATCCCAGTTTCCTGTAAAACTCCCTTAGTATGCCCAGAAGGTTTCTGAAGTTAACATCCTCACCTGCGACGATACCCTCAACCTGGTGGAACTCAGGCAGATGCTTGTAGGTTATGGTCTCCCTCCTGAAAACCCTGCCAACAGAGAACATCTTGAGGGGTGGTTCATTCTCCCTCAGGAACCTGGCAGATACACAGGTTGTGTGGGTCCTGAGAACGCTCTGCATTGCAACGTCCCTGTCCCATTCATACTGCCAGCCCTCTGATCCGGTGGAGCCCCCTGTTTCATGGGCACTCTGCACCGCCCTCACAAGATCCTCATCCGGGAGTTCGGTTACTGGGGGATTTTTAACGTAGAATGTGTCCTGCATCTCCCTTGCAGCGTGGTCCTGGGGCTGGAAGAGGCAGTCAAAGTTCCAGAAGGCTGATTCAAGAAGTGGACCCCTTGACTCTGTAAACCCCAGTTTAAGGAATATGAGCCTTATCTCATCAATTATGCGCCTCAGTGGGTGCATCTTACCGGGATAAACCACAGGGTACTCTGCATCAATATTGTAACCCCTGTAGTGAAGCTTCCTCCAGGAGCCTGTCTTCAGGTGCTCGTGGGTGACCTGGGTGGCCTCCTCAGCAATCTCCACACCCCTCTCAAGGAGTTTCCGGCCCTCAGGTGTGAGTTCAATCCTGTGTTTCCTGACCTTTTTAATATCAACTATGCCCTTTCTCCCTGCAAGGTCCTTAAGGGCACCCTTTAAGTGTTCAGGAAGTTCCGCGCCCCTTATAGGCCCTTTATCAAGGAGCATTTTAAGGAGTTTCTCGTCATCTCCACTCTCAGGGGGTTTCTCCTGGGTGGGTGAAACCTTCCCATCGGCTATCCTTGCCCATCCCTTTCTCACAAGCCAGCCTATGGCGATCCCTGATTCAGCCTTATCAAGGCCTGCCCTTCTGGAGAGTTCGGACATCTCAAGTTCCCCCTCCCCGGAGATGATATCGATGACCCTCCTCTCTGGAAGGCCTTCAGTTGCATACACCTTCCCGTCATCTGTGAGTGATATTGCTTCATCTACCTCCTTGATGACCCTCACAAATCCCCTTGATTCAAGTGCGCCCGCTGCACTCATCACGGATTTGATATCCATATTCTGTGACTCTGCTATCTCCTCTGGTTTAAGGGGTTTATCTGAATCTTCAAATGCCTTCAGGACCTTTTTTTCGTAAATGTGAAGCTGATCGATTACCCTATCAGGATCCATATCGATTCCTCCGTAAACTGCTCAATCCAGTTTTTAATCTGTGTTCTGAATAAAATAATCAAGAAGACCCACCATTATGGATGACGCTGTAAGATCCGCTGTTGTGCCCGGGTTTAAACCGCTGCTGTGGAGTTTCCTGTCAAACCTTTCAACACGTTTAAGCCCCGCCTCTGTGAGCACACCGCCCCTGTCAACAATCTCGGCGGCCTCCTCTGAAACCTCCTCTGCTATTTTTTCATCATACTTCCTTGCTATGAGGGTGTCCGGGAACCTTGCAAGTATTGTGAGGAATGTCTGGACAACTGCCCGGTTCATCCCATGTTCCCTGACGGTCGCCTTGAACACCGGGAACCCGACATTGAATGTGACTGGCATCCCCGACGTGAGTTCCCTTGCAATGAGGTCCCAGTCAGAGGACATCTTCAGTGTATCGAAGAGTGTGATTTTCTCATCGAGTATCCTCTGCTGTGATGCAGGGTCATTAACATCGAGGCCTTCATGTTCACCCATACCCCCTGGATTCGCAGCAGAAATGGCTCTGTAGAGATTAACAGCATCTTCAGGTGTTGTCTGAAGTATTAACCTGTTCACCTGTTCCCTTAACCCCTGCAGATCCCCTTCATCAACCATTCCTGCGGCTGCTGAGAGTGGTGTAAGGAGCATGACTATACCCAGGTTTGTGTTGGTGGAAACCCATTTCCCGGTATCCTCCACAGCCCTCAGTATGAGTTCCCCCAGTCCAATGGCTGAGAGATCCAAACTATCCCTCAGATCGACACCCCTTCTAGCTGCAAGGCGCATGGTATCCCCGATGACTATCCCGCTCACCAGGAAGTCCTCATAGACCATGTCATCAAAGTCGCGGGTTCTGTGGACGTTCCCTGGTTTCGGATAGCCGCTGACCTCCAGTACAGATGCTATCTGGGCTATCCTTGAAACATAGAGGGGGTCCACTAGATCACCCCCAGAAGTTCCGGTGCGAAGTGTGAGATTATAAGGTCAGCGCCTGCACGTTTTATTGACAGGATAGACTCATATATCGCCTCTTCAGTAAGGTATCCGTTATCTATGGCCGCCCTCAGCATTGAATACTCTCCGCTCACATTGTAGGCTGCAAGGGGGACCCTGAATCTGTCCTTCACAGCCCCTATCACATCCAGGTATGCCAGGGCGGGCTTCACCATCAGTATATCGGCGCCCTCCTCAAGGTCAAGTTGCGCCTCCATGAGGGCCTCGCTGACATTTGCAGGGTCCATCTGATATGACCTGCGGTCACCGAATGCTGGGGCTGAGAAGACCGCTTCACGGAATGGTGCGTAGAATGCGGATGCATACTTGACGGCATAGGACATTATCAGCGTGTCACTGAAACCTGCATCATCCAGGGCCCGCCGTATAGCTGCAACACGCCCATCCATCATATCTGAGGGGGCAACCACATCTGCACCGGCCTCTGCATGGGAGAGGGCTATCCTTGCAAGGACATCAAGGGTTTCATCATTGACAACCTCCCCATCAACGACGATACCGCAGTGGCCATGGGTTGTGTACTGGCAGAGGCAGACATCTGTCATAACAACGAGTTCTGTCTCCTCCTTCAACCTCCTAACGGTCCTCTGCACAGCGCCATCAGGGTCATATGCTGATGAGGCAAGCTCATCCTTGGTGGATGGCATGCCAAATAAAAGGACAGCTGAAAGCCCCTCATCCTCAAGTCTGGATGCCTCAGAGACCGCATCATCCACAGAGTACCTGTACTGTCCAGGCATTGTGTCTATGGCCTCACGTTCACCCCCTTCAAGTTTTTCACTCACAAAAATGGGGTAGATGAGGTCTGATGAGTGCAGCCGTGTTTCTCGGAGAATGTCACGTATCTGTGGACTCTTCCGCAATCTTCGCATCCTTTTTGTGGGAAACTCCATAATATCACTCACAGGTAACTCTTAAAAGATTGAACAGAATAAATATTACATTTTCACCGCTAAAAAACATAACGCCCGGACGCTGTACTGACCTGAAGGACGTTTCACTGACATCACGATTCAACGTCCACAAGGACCTCAACCCTCCTTACAGCCTCATCAACAGCATCAGGATCCATAACTACTTTCAGGGCATCTTGGGGGCACCTCTCAGCGCATCTTCCGCATATGAGGCACCTCCCGGTATCATGGTGTGCTCCCCCTTCACTGATGGCACCTGTAAAACATGCCTCCTCACAGCGCCCGCAGAGAACACAGCTTTCAGCGTCCCTTACGATACTGACCCCCTCCATTGGTGTTATGGACGACGCTATGTCCTCAGAGAGGAGGGGAGTCATCCTCCAGAGACAGCAGCATTCACAGCAGTTGCAGACAGAAAGTAATTCATCGTGTGGGCCTGAATTGAGCCAGACAGAGTCTATCCTGTTTCTACCTATTATATGGACCAGGCCCGCCTCCCTGCACCTTTCAATGTGTTCAAGGGCCTTCTCCTTTGATATGAGGCTCCCTACCTTATCTGATATCCTGAGTGCCCCTGGGCCCAGGAAGAGGCAGCCAAGATCGTGGGGGTAGTCACTGCATCCCGAGGAAACCCTGCATATGCAGAAGTCCATCCTGAATATGTGCTTTGAGCGAAGTATCATCCTCCTTAGAACATCTGAGGGCAGTGCAGTGTTCTCTGGTGGCTGGAAACTCCTGTTTACCTCAACCGACACGTCCCTGGGTATGACCTGTATATCGTCCCCCTCAAAAAACAATCTCTTAACAATTTTCCTGAAGGTATCTGACCTTTCAGTGATCCTGGCAAGTTCGAATCTCCTCTGGAAGGTTCTTTTTATTATTGCAATGCTCAGATCAGTGAAATCAATCACCTGAATCACCATAGAGTCTCTGTGGGAGGGGATCCCCCTCACCATGAACCCGCCCCCGGTAATACAGTTTTCCGTGCCTTACAATGAGGGCATGGTACTCCTGGAAGACCCTGAAATCAGGTTCAAGGCCTTCTTCAAAGATCCCCTTTATCACCGAATAGCCCTCATCTCCCCCTATAATGCCAGTATGGGATAATATCCTCCTTGTGTATGCATCAACCACGAATTCAGGTTTTCTGTATCCATAGAGGAGGATGGAGTCTGCGGTCTCATATCCAACACCCCTTACCCCCAGGAGCTCCTTCCTGGATGGTGTGGCGCCCTCAAGGGATATGAAGAACTCTGAAATCTCTCTCAGGTATGATGCCTTCTGCCTGTAGAAGCCGGCACATCTGAGGGCGCCCTCAAGTTCATCGTCCTCAGCTGCAAGTATACCCTCAGGTTCAAGGACATTCATTGATGCAAGGTTGCGGAGTGCAGCTGCGGCAGAGTCCCATGACGTGTTCTGGGTGAGTATTGCCCCTGCCATCACCTCAAAGATCTCCCTCTCAGATGAGGGTAGGTTGTAGTCGCCAGGGTGGTACCTGAGTTTGAGGGTATCCCTATCAAGGAGTGGCCACCACCCCTGGGGGCCATAGAGTTCCATGAGCACACTGTAGATATCCCTGAGCACCTTCATGTATAGGGATAAGTATGAAGACCACAGTTAAAGGTTTAGGTTACATGCACTGATAGCATGTGGATGTGTCGCAGCCTACTCAGGATACCTGAATAAAATGCCGCGCTATAACACCCATGAATGCTCTTCAGTTCTTTAGATCCACAAACACATGGGCTTAGGGAAATAAGTTCAACAATGCTCTGAAAAATCTGCACACATCTGCTTCAGCTGATCAGTTTATTAATTAAAAACTACACAGATAACTGCATGAAATATGAAATTATACACAGACCAAGTTACAGCATGGCCAATATCCAGCTTGAAAGCGGTGAAGCCATAAAGGCAGAGGCCGGTGCAATGGTGAGTATGAGCTCCAACATAGAGATCCAGACCGAAACAGGGGGTCTTCTGGGGGCTGTTAAGAGATCCATGCTTGGGGGGGAAAGCGTCTTCCTCAACACCTTCCGTTCCCAGGGGAGGGGTGAGATACAGCTTGCACCATCATACCCAGGGGATGTTGAGGTCATTGAAACCCATGAAACAGTCTATGCTCAGAGCGGCTCATTCATGGCGGCTTCAGAGGATGTGGAGATAGATACAAAATTTGGGGGTTTCAAAACATTCTTCGGAAGTGAGGGCCTCTTCCTGCTTAAACTGAGGGCCTCTGGACCCATATTCCTCTCAAGTTTCGGGGCAATATACCACAGGGAACTTGTGAATGAGAGGTTCGTGGTGGACACAGGCCACATCGTAGCCTTCACAGAGGGCCTTGACTTCCATGTGCGAAAGATCGGAGGACTTAAAAGCACATTTCTCAGTGGAGAGGGACTTGTAGCCGAATTTGAAGGTACAGGAACCGTTTACATGCAGACAAGAAGTGTTGATAGCTTCGTTGGATGGTTAATACCCATGCTCCCCTCAAGGGATTAAATCGATGAATTCATAACTCCATGGTGGTGATTCGGTGGCTGGGAACAGTACCGGCAAAGTATTCAGGGTTACAACCTTCGGGTCCAGCCATGGACCTGCACTTGGGGCGGTTATCGATGGCTGCCCCGCAGGCCTTGAACTGAGTGAAGAGGACATCCAGAGGGAACTAGACAGGAGAAGACCCGGTACGAGCAGTTTAACCACCCCCAGGGGTGAAATGGACAGGGTTGAGATACTTTCAGGGATATTCAAGGGTAAAACAGACGGGACCCCCATAGCCGGAATTGTCAGGAACCGTGACGTTGACTCTGCAAGTTACAGTAACCTCAAGTCGGTGCCAAGACCCGGCCACGGCGACTACACCTGGAGGGCCAGGTTCGGCCACTATGACCACCGTGGAGGTGGCCGTGGAAGTGGAAGGGTAACCATTGGACACGTGATTGGCGGGGCGGTTGCAAAGAAACTCATCGGAACCCATGGTATCCAGGTGAACGCACACGTGGTACAGGTGGGTGACATCAGGGCAGACCGGGTAAACCTGAAACTGATAGGGGAGTACGCAGAGAGAAACCCCGTTAGATGTGCTGATCCCGCTGCGGCCAGGTTGATGGAGAAAGCCATCCTTGATGCTAAGGAAATGGGTGACTCTGTTGGTGGAGTCGTTGAGGTTGTGGCGCTGGGGGTGCCGGCCGGGCTTGGAGACCCTGTCTTCAGTAAACTTGACGCTGACCTTGCAGCCGCACTCATGGGTATCGGGGCTGTGAAGGGTGTGGAGATAGGAATGGGATTTGAGGTTGCAGAACACCATGCCAGTGAAATAAACGACGAGTTCTACATCGCTGGCGGTGAAATAAGGACAACCACCAACACCTCAGGGGGTATACTCGGGGGTATATCCAGCGGCATGCCCATAACTGCAAGGATAGCTGTGAAGCCCACACCATCAATATCGCTGCCCCAGAGAAGCGTCGACCTTGAGAGGATGGAGGAGACCGGGATTGAGATCCATGGAAGGCACGACCCCTGCATATGCCCGAGGGTTGTGCCGGTTGCCGAGGCCGCAGTTGCGATGGTCCTTGCAGACCACATGATAAGGGCAGGTTTCATCCACCCCACAGATATAAGCAAGCAGAAAAATGACGGATAAACTGGTGGAATTCCTTGAGGAGCTCAGCAGGGCGCTTATAGCCTCAGGAAACTCTGTTTCCGAAACTGAAAGAATTTTAAGGGGCGTTGCAGAGTCACAGAATGTGGAGGTTGAGGTTTCGGTCCTCCCAACCATGCTGATAATCAAGGCTGGCGGGGAGACATCACGGATGAGCCTTGCAGCCCAGTCACCCGGTGTGATGCCTCTCCACCAGGTTACAAAGATTTACAGGCTCATTGACGATGTCAGGTCAGGCGGGACTGAAATCAGCGACGCAATTGATGAACTCAGGGAAATAGTGGGTGGACCCCACAGGTTCGGGCGCTACGGGATGTTCCTGGGGTACCTGCTTCTCTCGGTGGGGATAGCCTTCCTAATACAGCCTGATCTGAACCTTGTGGTCTACTCCTCCCTTCTAAGCGTGATATCAGGCGCGCTGATAGTGCTGGGTTACGGTAACAGGAGGCTCTCCCTAATCATGCCTGTACTTGCCTCCTTCACGGTTTCAGGTGTTGCATTCTTTCTGATAAGGGCAGGGGCCGTCACAGGTAACCTCACCCTCATTGTACCCCCACTCATATACTTCATCCCGGGGGTCACCCTCACAACGGGCATATATGAACTTGCAAGCGGTGAACTGGTATCAGGATCCAGCAGGGTGATATACGGCTGCATGCTCCTTCTGCTCCTGGTATTCGGTGTTCTGATGGGTATGCAGATCAATGGATTTCCCCAGGAAGAATTCGCGGCAATCAAAATTTCAACACTTAGTTACAGTCCCTACATTGGCGCTGTGCTCTTTGCGGCTGGAATATACCTCTTCCTATCGGTTTACAGAAGCGATTTTCCCTGGATACTCCTTGTGCTCTACACGGCACTTGTTGGTCAGCAGCTTGGAAACACCATGGGGGGTGGGCTTCTTGGGGCCTTTCTGGGTGCCCTCTCCATGACCCTGGTGGCGAGGGCCATTGAGATGGCCGGTAAAACCCCACACTTTGTCACGCTCTACCCCGCCTTCTGGTTCCTTGCACCGGGGTCCATAGGGTTCATAGGACTTGCCAATCTCCTCGGGAAGAACTACCTGACCTCCATTGCTGAGATAACACTCTTTTCAATGACGGTGATTGCAATAGCCCTCGGACTCCTGGTTGGAGCCCTTCTGACCGAACCATTCCATGAAAAAATAAGAGCCCCGAGCGGGGATTGAACCCGCGACCTCGGGATTACGAATCCCGCGCTCTCCCACCTAAGCTACCGGGGCATGTCAAGAATTAATGCATTTTTATTATATAAAATTTTGGTGCTCCAGGTTCTCACCTTTCAGCACCATCTCAGGCAAAATCAGCGGATCATGTTAAAAATGCCGCTCTCATCCAGTTCAATTTTCATCCCATCCCTCGCTGCCAGTGTACGGATCCCTGTGACCTCCTGAACCCTGAATGCCTCCATTTCAGGGTCATTGAGTATCATCTTCATTCCAAGGTGGCTCATCACCGCAAGTCCCGGTTCAACCTCCTCAACGAGTTTTATGAAGTCATCGGTGCACATGTGACCCCTTATATGGTCATTCCCGGGCCTTATGACGCTTGCTATGAGAACATCCGCGTCCCTGTGGTATTCTGAGAGCCCATCAAAGTATTCTGTATCCGATGTGTAGGATACTGTAAGATCACCAGCCCTCAGTTTGAATCCCACCCCTGTGGGGTCTCCATGCACGGTCCCTGTACCCATCACCTCAATCTCCCCTATCTCCACGGTCTCGCCGGGGGATAGTGTCAGGCAGCGAGATTTTCTCTTGTGATAATCTGATATGCAGGGACCCCAGTCCCTGTAGCCATCTATGACACTCACACTACCCACAACAGTCCCGTTCTGGCGGGTCATCCCCCTTGTCATCGCCTCTATGAGTACCTCGGCGTCGGTGTAATGGTCAGTATGTGAATGTGAGACCATGACTGCATCCAGTTTTCTGGGGTCAGCATCGAACTGGTAGGACCTCACAAGGGCACCCGGGCCGGGATCCACATGGATGTTCATTCCACCGATTCCATCAATTCTAAGTCCGCCGGTCATCCTCTTCTGTGTTATGGTGGCGAAATCGTCCGCCACCACTCCCCAGAAATGTTAGCCTCATTTTATATCACCTATCTATGTAATGGGGGGAGATTATAAAAATCTATTCCCCTGACGCATTTCCTAAAACCCTATTCCTCAGTGCGGCAGATTATGACGTCGCACTCAAGTTTTATGTCCCTTCCGTCCACGCAGAGGTTCTCGTTCCTCACAGCGACCCTCTCACCTGCAGCCACCGCAACATCGTCTGAGAGCCTCATGAGAACATTCTCACCGGGGCCTGCAACACGTTTCCATCTGGTGTCGTAGGCCTCGACACCATCTGAAAGTTTTACCTCAACATGGTTGCCGTCCTGACTGATTACACGGCCAACCTCCCCCTCAGTGAGTATTCTGGATGCCAGTTTCATCTCCTCTCTGCGATCAAGCATCTCCTGTTTAAGTTTAGCCCTCCACTTCTGGAGGAGCCGGACGTCCCTAACGATTGTATCGCTGAGAAGCTTATGTGCGCTCCTCTTATCCAGTGAGGGGCTCTTCATGAATATATCATATTTACTGCCAACTGAGGGGGTTCTGGATGAAACGTAATCCATGAGTTCCCTGAAAAGATTTTCAACCTCCTTGAGGGTCGTCTTTGTCTTCCACCTCTTCTTAAGGAACCTGTTTGTCAGTTCCTTGGCCACCTTATTTCCAAAGACGATTATCGCAGTTTCACCCTTCTCCATGCTGGTTATCCTTGAGCCTGTGAGATCTATTATCTGATAGGCGCCTGTTGTTGCGTATATCCTTCTCCTCTTTGTCTCGAATGGGGTTTTCTGGCTTATCTCACCAACAACCACATCCCCCAGGCTTCTCACCTTGGCTGTGTCATCTGTGACCTTTATACTGACACCAAGCTCCGACGCCCTCCTGTGGAGTTCATCGTCACTCTTTATCTTCCCACTGTATAGTTCCTCTTCAAGCTTTTCCCTCTTTGATTTATCCCCAAAGTAGGCTATTCTGCGTTTGTCTCCTGCTATCACGCATCCCCTGGTACTTATGTATGTTATGATGAGACTCATTGTGGATCACCCAACAGGTACCATATTTGATTGGGGAAATAATAAATGATTCGAATCCTCCACCCAGGCACCCCTCTTAATATTAATAAAGCCGGATCAACATAATTGATGTTGAGGGGAGGAAATGAAAGGTAAAGAATTCACTAATTCTCTGATAAATGAAAAGAGTCCCTACCTGCTTCAGCATGCCCACAACCCTGTTAACTGGTATCCTTGGGGGGATGAGGCATTTCAGCGGGCAAGGGAGGAAGAAAAACCCATATTTCTATCCATAGGCTACTCAACATGTCACTGGTGCCATGTGATGGCACGGGAATCCTTTGAGGACCCTGCAATCGCAGACATACTCAATGAAAACTTTGTTGCCGTGAAGGTGGACAGGGAGGAGCGCCCTGACATCGACGCCATATACATGAAGGTCTGCCAGATGATGACCGGAACAGGTGGCTGGCCCCTCACAATCATCATGACCCCTGAGGGGGAACCATTCTTTGCAGGAACCTACTTCCCACCCGACGACCGTGGCGGTGTACCCGGCCTCAGGACAATCCTCGAAAGGGTGGTTCTGCTCTGGAAAAACGATCCTGAGGGAATAGTAAAAACTGCCAGGGAGGTTGTCAGTGTCCTTAAGAAATCCATAAAAGAATCATCCGAACTCAAACCTGAAACCGTGGATGCAGCATATGAGTATCTAAGGAGGAACTTCGATACCCGGAACGGCGGCTTCGGGTCCTACCAGAAGTTCCCGACACCCCACAACATCTACTTCCTCCTGAGGTATCACCTTAGGCGAGGGGATGATGAGGCCCTGAGGATGGTTAACCTTACCCTAAGGAGGATGAGGTACGGGGGCATATATGACCAGCTGGGCTACGGATTCCACAGATACGCGGTTGAGCCCACCTGGACTGTGCCACACTTTGAGAAGATGCTCTATGATCAGGCACTGATACTGAAAGCCTACCTGGAGGCCTTCCAGGTTACCGGTGATGATCTCTACAAAAAAACCGCCCTTGAGATTGTTGAATACGTTCTTGGAAACCTCCAGTCCCCTGAGGGGGCTTTCTATTCAGCTGAGGATGCCGAGAGTGAGGGAGTTGAGGGTAAGTACTACCTCTGGAGGGCCTCTGAGATACGCGAGGTCCTGGGGGATGACGCAGACGTTGTAATGCGCTACTTCAACGTCCTTGAGGATGGAAACTTTGCAGGTGATGTGAGGGGGGAGAACATACTCCACATCGGCTCCCCAGAGAGGGTTGCAGATGAGTTCAACCTCACGCCTGGTGAGCTCAATGAGATCATAGAGACTGCAAGAAGGCACCTCCTTGAGAGGAGGATGGAGCGACCGGCCCCCGCACTGGACGATAAGATATTAACGGACTGGAACGGCCTTATGCTTGGGGCCCTTGCAGCGTGTGGGAGGATCCTCGACAGCGAAGAGGCCCTGGCCGCCGCAGAGAGGTGCCTCAAATTCATCATGGACAACCTGCACGTGGATGGTGAGCTTCTTCACCGCTACCGTGACGGGGACGCTGGAATAGACGGGAAGCTCGATGATTACGCATTCCTCATCTGGGGACTCCTTGAGATGTATGATGCCACCTTCAGGGAGGGTTACGTTGAGATGGCCCTTGAACTATCAGAATCCCTTGAGAATAGATTCGGTGCCCCTGATGGTGGATTCTATTCAACCGATGACCCCAAGCTAATAGTAAAACCCATGGATGCGACTGATGGTGCTATACCCTCAGGAAACTCTGTGCAGATGCTTAACCTCCTGAGGCTGGGGGGCATCCTCGAGGATGATGATCTAACAGAATCTGCCAGGGACGTAATGAGGGCCTTTGCCGGTGATGTTGAATCTGCGCCGGCAGCCCACACATTCCTTCTCTCCAATTTAGAGTGGGCCACCAGTGGCGGGAGGTCACTCACCGTCGTCTGCAGCGGAAACCCCATTATACCCCTGGAGCTCAGGAAGAAACTGATACCCGACTTCACCATTACCGTTATGCCCCATGACTGGCCCATTGCACCTCCGCACCTCAGGGATAAGGGGGCTCCGTCTGAGGGCTGCGCCTACTACCTCTGTGATGGCAGCAGATGCTATCCCCCGCTGAATGACCCCAGAGACGTCCTGAAACAACTGGGGGTGATCTAAATGGAAATGCACAGACACCATGAAATGGAATACAGGAGGCGGTTCATTATATGCCTCATCCTCACCATCCCTGTTATCCTGCTTGGTGAACTTCCCACAGGGACCGTTCTGGTAAGCTTTGAGGGTAGTGAACTGGCTGTTCTCATCATATCATCCATCATATTCTTCTATGGGGGCTACCCCTTCCTGAGGGGATCCCTGAGGGAGATCTCATCCAGAACACCCGGTATGATGACCCTCATCGCAGTGGCCATAACCGTGGCGTACATCTACAGCCTGGGGGTACTGGCGGGCCTTGATGGTATGACATTCTTCGTTGAACTTGTAACCCTCATTGACGTCATGCTACTGGGGCACTGGATCGAGATGAGATCCGTCCGAAGCGCCTCAGGGGCCATTGAGAGGCTTGCAAGGCTTATCCCCAAGAAGGCCCACCTCCTGGTCGACGGGAAGGTTGAGGATGTGGATGTGGCCGACCTCAAACCAGGTGACATTGTGCTTGTGAGGTCAGCGGAGAAGATACCCACGGATGGAACCGTGATAAAGGGGGAGTCCCATGTAAATGAGGCGCTGCTCACAGGGGAATCAGTTCCCGTCAGAAAGTCCCCCGGTGACCGGGTTATTGGGGGTTCCATCAATACCGGAGGCTCCCTGACCGTGGAGGTGGAGCGTGTTGGTGAGGAATCATTCATCTCCCAGATAATCCAGCTTGTGGGAACGGCCCAGGAGGGAAGGACAAGAACGCAGGTGCTGGCAGACAGGGCGGCATTCTGGTTAACACTTGTTGCCCTTACAGGGGGGGCCCTCACATTCACAGCGTGGTACGCACTTGGTATGGGAGCCTTCTTCTCACTTGAAAGGTCAGTGACGGTCATGGTCACCGCCTGCCCCCATGCCCTGGGACTTGCAATACCCCTTGTGATAGCGGTATCCACCGCAATCTCAGCAGGAAGGGGGATACTCATAAGGAACAGGGAAGCCTTCGAGAACGCCATGAACCCTGATGTTGTTGTCTTTGACAAGACAGGAACACTGACTGTGGGTGAACTCGGAATAACCGATGTCATATCCTTTGACCCTGAAATGGATGAGGGGGAGATACTATCCTATGCTGCAGCCGTTGAGTCAGCCTCCAGTCACCCCATAGCCAGGGGTATAGTTGAGGCCGTGGATGAGGTGCTCCCTGTGGAGAACTTTGCGGCGATAGGTGGAAGGGGCGTCATGGGGCATGTGAACGGCTCAAGGGTGAAGGTACTCAGCCACAGTTACACAGAGGAACTCGGACTCATGGTCAAGGACCCCCGGGTTGATGAACTCATGGAGCAGCCAAAAACCACGGTCTTTGTAACCGTGAATGATGAACTCAAGGGCTGCATTGCCCTTGCAGACGTCATACGCCCAGAGGCAAGGGAGGCCATCAGGATTCTCAAATCAAGGGGTATAAGGTGTATGATGTTAACCGGTGACAGCCAGAGGGTCGCCGAGTGGGTTGCCTCTGAACTTGGCATTGAAGAATACCAGGCCGAACTCATCCCCAAGGAGAAATATGAGGTTATCAGTGATCTGCAGGGTGATGGGCTGAGGGTTGCCGTGGTGGGTGATGGTGTCAACGACGCCCCTGCCCTTGCACAGGCAGATATAGGAATAGCCATAGGTGCCGGGACCGACGTGGCTATTGAGAGTGCCGATGTGGTGCTTGTGAGGAGCAACCCCCTGGATGTTGTTGACCTCATGGACCTTGCATCGGCCACCTACAGCAAGATGAAGGAGAACCTGATCTGGGCCACAGGTTACAACGTCATAGCCCTCCCCCTTGCTGCCGGGGTGCTGTATGGTCAGGGCCTTATCCTGACTCCGGCCATGGGGGCCATTCTCATGTCTGTAAGTACCGTCATAGTGGCCCTCAATGCCAAGACATTCAGCTTCAGGGGTCAGAGCGGTTAGGTTCACAGCCAGGAACATAAAATGAAAGGATTTAATATGAGTTGGTGGCATATATTAGGTGGGTGAAAAAAATGAAAAGGACCCTGGAGAACCTTACAAAGGCCTTCATTGGTGAAAGCCAGGCTAGAAACAGGTACACCTTCTATGCGAAAATTGCAAAGAAGGAGGGATTCGAGCAGATATCCGAGATATTCCTGACCACCGCGGACAATGAGAGGGAACACGCCAAGTGGCTCTTCCGCCTCATAAATCAACTCAGAGAGGAAGCAGGGGATGAGCCCGAGTCCATTGTTGTGGATGCCGAGGCCCCCCTCATACTTGGAAGTACCGATGAGAACCTGATAGCTGCCATTGCAGGTGAGCACTACGAGAACAGCGAAATGTACCCTGAATTTGCCGATGTTGCAGAGGAGGAGGGGTACCCTGAGATTGCCAAGAGGCTCAGGGCAATAGGAGAGGCAGAGAAGCACCACGAGGAACGCTACAGGAAGCTCCTTAAACTTGTTGAAACAGGCAAGGTTTACAGCAAGGATGAACCTGTGGTCTGGGTCTGCAGGAAGTGTGGCTACGTCCATGAGGGTACAGAGCCCCCAGAGAAGTGTCCATCATGTGACCACCCCGCCAGGTACTTCCAGGTGAAATGTGAGGAGTACTAGAAGGGAAGCCACATGACAGAAAGGAACCAGATATTCCGGTGCAACGTCTGCGGGAACATCGTTGAGGTGCTCAACCCCGGTGCGGGTCAGCTCGTATGCTGCAACCAGCCAATGGAGCTCCTCGTTGCAAGAAGGACAGATGTTGGGCCTGAAAAGCACGTGCCCGTTGTTGAGAGGAGCGGCGATGGAATCAGGGTTAAAATTGGCGAGGTACCCCACCCAATGGAGGAGAACCATCACATACAGTGGGTGGAGGTCATAGCAGGGGAAGAGGTCCACAGGAGGGATCTCAGTCCAGGTGACAGCCCAGAGGCTGAATTCCCTGTTGACCCTGACTCAGAGTTCATGGTGAGGGCCTACTGCAATATACATGGACTCTGGTACTGAGATGGTCCAATCAACCCTTAATTTTTTTAATCCATAGAATGAATTTTGCTGCTCTAAATTTAAATAGGAAGTATCTGGGCATGTATTAGTATCTACGGGATCCTCTGGAGAGTTTTTATGGAAGGAGGCTTTATTTTATGAAAATTAAGTATGTAACAATGATAGTTGAAGATATGGATGAATCCGTCCAATTTTACAGGGATGTAATGGGTTTTGAGGTGGATAGCCACTATGACCTCGGAGATCATGGCGAGATAACCCTCCTCAGGGGTGATGGAGAAACCATGGTGGAGCTCATAAGGAATCCCATCAATAAACACGGACTATTCTCAGTGGGAATGGACGTTGATGACCTTGAAGTCACACTAAGGGAGCTGAGATCCCGTGGGGCAAAGGTTGTAATGGAACCAACACCCATAACGGTGGGAAAACTTGCATTCATAGAGGACCCCAATGGGGTGAGGATAGCCCTGATTCAGCACATGGACAGTGAGTGAAGATTAATTTACAGACTATCTGACTCCATACCAGTGAAGAATCCTGACACCATAAACCCATAGTTACAGACCATCTGGCTCCATAACCACCAGAAAAACTGACCCCTAAACCCAAAACTTTTATTTTTCAAATTATAAAATCCTCTCCATGAAGCGGATCTATCTTATGGCACTCCTTCTTCTTACCGTGAGTGTGAGTGGATGCATAACTTCAGGAAACAGCAGCATCAACCAGCTCACCCCCCAGATAAATGACCATATAAAGAAGGGTGACGCTTATTTCAATGAATCAGCACTTGCAGCAAACAGCTTCAAACTGGACGAGGCGCTTTCAAAGTGTGAACTTGCAGAGAGTGAGTACAGTTCCGCAAGGAGCCTTGCATCCGAGGCCCTGGGTCATGCGAAGGACGCAGGTGACCCCATAGTGGTCAACTACATCGAACTCCTGGTCTCTGAGCTTGAGGCAAAACTCAACGCCACCTCCCAGCTTAAGAATGCCATACAGATGTTCACACTGAACGATACCGAGAGCGGGAACTCCAATATAGAACTTGCAAATGGTTACATGCTGAGTGCAAAGGAATTTGAAAGAAAAAGACAGGAAATTGTAAATAAAAATCCTGAGAGGTTCAGTTAACCCACAGTACACACTTTTTATAAACCTGAAAGGTTCAGGTCCCCTTATGGGGCCCCTTCAACCTCCAGGAACCTTTCCCCTGTGATCCTAACAGCCAGCGATCCCACGGGTGCTGTGAAGAGTATGGCAAGCACCGCCATTGCGAGTATTGTCTGACCCGCTGCAACCCCCGCAGCAAGGGGTATGGCACCCACAGCTGCCTGCACAGTAGCTTTTGGTATGTAAGCTGCTATACAGAATACCTTTTCCCTCAAATTAAGGTTGGAGCCCCTGAGTGCCAGTAGCACACCCATACTCCTTGCTGCAAGTCCCAGGACTATCACCGCAAGTCCCAGGAGCCCCACCTGGAATATGAGTTTAACGTCAACCGCTGCCCCCACAAGCACGAAGAGCAGTATCTCTGCAAATATCCACACCTTGTTGAATTTCTCAGAGAGCTTGAGTCCTGTCTCGGGCATCCTCTCAAGTATAACAAGCCCTGTTACCATCACGCCAACGAGTGCGGCTATCGGGACATGGGCACTGAGTATATCCCCTGCATTTTTAAGAAGTATTGCAGCGCCCAGGATGATAAGCGTCTTCTCAGTGTTTCTTATCTCAAATTTCCTGAAGAGATACACCAGGGCAAGGCCCAGGGCAAGACCTGCAACTATACCTGTCAGAATGGACATCGGGACCCCCAGGGCCTCGACAAGGAAGTTAACCTGCTGTCCCTGATACATGCCCAGGAACACCGAGAAGAGGGTTATTGAAACAACGTCATCCACAGATGCACCTGTGAGTATAATGGTGGGTATACCCTTGGCTGTCCCCATCCTCCTCTCAATGAAGGAGAGCATCTGTGGGACTATAACCGCAGGTGAAACCGCTGCTATAACAAAACCAAGGATACCCGCCTCTATGAGTGGAAGCCCCAGTATGTAGTGGGCCGCGAACATCACAGCGAACCCCTCAACCACGTCGGGTATGAAACTCATCTTAACTGCCGTCATACCCACCTTTCTGAGGCTTTCGAGGTTTATACCGAAACCAGCCCTCAGGAGGATTATTATGAGTGCTATGACCCTGAGGTCCGGTGAAACGTCCATTATACTCTTTGATATCAGGTTCAGTCCATGGGGGCCTATCAGCATACCAAGTACAAGCATCCCCAGGATTCCAGGTATTCCGATACGGTTGAATGCCCTGCTGAACAGAAGGCCAAGTAAGATAATAACAGCTACGCTGAATGCAACATACTCCAAATTGATACCTCCATCTGGAGGATAGCTCCTCCTACATTTTTTCTGCAGGAGTCATCAGCCAGAAAAAGCGTTTAAAGGTGGACTCCATCACCTATACACTGAACTTTCAGACTGATTTTATATAAGTTTTGCGGTTGCTTTTCATCTAATGAACCTTCCCCCCATCTTTTCAATACCACCTGCTTTTATATAGCATCTTCCCCCTCCATCCTTTCAATACCAGCAATTACAGCTATGGCAGCTGACTGGGTTATAACTGAAAACAGGACAACCGCTGGTATCCATACACCATAGAGGTAACCCATAAGGAGGCTTCCAGAGAACCAGGCAATCCCGAACACCATGTTGAAAGTCCCGTAGGCTGAGCCCCTCCTCTCCGGTGGGGAAAACCTTGAGACTGCGGCCCTCATAACAGACTCCTGGGCACCCATACCCACACCCCAGAGTGCCGCGCCAGTAACCGCTGCCAGTGAGCCGCCAAGGAAGGCTAGGGGGGCATAGAGCATGGATATGAATACTGCAAGGGCCATGACCCTGAAACCATACCTGTCAAAGTACCTTCCAAAGATGAGCGCTGATACGGCATCTGTAAGCATGGCAAGGGAATAGAGGACAGGAATCATTGAGGGTTCCAGAACCCCGCTCACTCCAAGGTGGTAACCCACAAGGGGAAAATCAGCGTAACCGAGGGCTATGAAACATACAGCGAGCATATAAATCCAGTAGGAGCCCCTGAATGATGTGTAATCAATCCTGGTTGAGGTTTCAAGTTCACCTGGACGCGGGAAGAGGAGGTAACCTGCAGTTAGAACTGAGAGCGCCATGACCGCTGGAACTGCAAGGACCAGGAACCCCTCCCTGAAGCCTCCGCCAAGTGCCAGAACCATGAAAACTATGAAAGGTCCTGCAACAGCCCCGATCTGGTCAAGTGCCTCATGTATCCCAAATCCAGTTCCATGACCCATAGTGGAGGAGGCATATGATAAAATAGCATCCCTGGGTGGTGTCCTGAGGCCCTTACCCATCCTCTCAATTATTATCAGGAGAACCGCCACCTGCCAGTTACCTGCAAATGCAAGTAGAGGCACGGCGATCAGGTTGATAATGTAGCCTGCAAATGTTATGAACCAGTACCTCCCTGTTCTATCTGAGACATACCCTGAAAGGAACCTTATGAGGTACCCGGAGAGTTCACCGAACCCTGCCGCAAATCCAACCATGAATGCGCTGGCGCCGAGGAAGGCCATGAATGGCCCTGTTATTCCCCTGGCACCCTCATAGGTCATGTCAGCAAGGAGACTCACAATTCCAAGTATAATTATGAATTTAGTTGCCCTATTCATGATAAAGCCCCATCAGAAAAATGAATTTCCCTCCTCTTCCAAATTTAACTGCTTGTAAATCCTGTAACAGAAAATGATAATCACCACTCAACGCCCAGTGAAAAGCATGTAAACCGCCCTGTAGGTGTACTCAGGTTCAGATATACCCATATAAAGTGACCTCCTGAACCCTCCATCAGGGTTTCTCAGTTTCAATATGAAGTCCTCCACGTCATATTTCCTTCCCCTGAGGATCTCATTGAGCCTGAAGCCTGCGTAAACCGTCTCAAGGTAGGGTGGATAGGATAGGGGTGTGAAGTTCCACCCACCATCACCCCAGCAGGAATCAGTAAATTCAAGCACATCCTTCCTGCTGAAACTCACACCATGGGCCTCCAGTATCTCAACTGCGAAGTGGGTGTTTATGATGTCTGAGCCGTACCTTCCAAAGCCGCCGTCATCGTTCTGAAGCGAAAGAACCCATTCGGGGACCCCCTCAAGGTATTCGCCATGGAGTCTGAGGACCGAATCCATGTAATACGTTATTTCAAGCTTTGATTTCCTGTAGGACCTTCTGAGAAGATCTAGAAACCTCTGCTTTACCCTGAATTCCCTGCCATAATCAGCCAGCAAACTGCACCTGTAGAAAAGTCCCTGTGCAGCAAAGCTACCCCTTGAGTGCAGCTCCTCAAGCCAGTCAAGGGTTCTCCCAATGTCAACAGGGAGAGAATCAATCACCTCAAGGGACTTTATGGCGTAATACGTGTTTTTAGAGTCAGGAAGCCCCTCATAAAGTGTGTAACCCCCTGATGGGTGTCTCCTCCTGTCAAAAAAGTTAATTATCCCCTCAGCTATGGGTGATGTCCCTGGCATGTTATTCCTCCAGCTCCACAACAATCAAATATAAATAATGAACACCGCCATTATATAATAAGTTCCTGTTATTTATCATTAAATAAATCGTTTCTATGAGGAATACCATGATCCAGTCATGTAGTGAATGTAAGGGTAAGGGTTACCGTGTTAAAAGTTACAAAATATGCAGCGCATGCCATGGGACAGGCTACCAATCAACAGAGGATATTAAGGACCACTTCAAGGGTGTGTCAAACACTGCAAGGCAGAGATTCGACCTTGAGGAGGCCCATGACGTGCCCTGCGAGGTATGCAGGGGAAAGGGTGAGGTCGAGGTGAGGGAACCCTGCCCCGCCTGTGGGGGTAAGGGTGAGGTTAACATATGCCCCTCATGTGGAAAGAGGATAAGTGGCAGGGACGAGTACTGCCCTGACTGCCAGAAGAAGGAACACGTCTACGTCCTCCACCCTGCGTGCACCATCGACGACCTTGAGGTCGGGAGCGTATACAGGGGAAAGATAACGAGGATAGAAAAATATGGCGTATTCGTGAGCCTCAACAGCCATGTCTGGGGGCTCATGAGGGGCCTGTTCCCTGACCACAGGATCGGTGACGAAATATTCGTCAGGGTATCCCATGTGAAGCCCTATAAGGGCGAGGTTGACATGATACCTGCCAGTATAAAGGGACCATATGAGATCGTTAAATTAAAAAAGGACCTCCCAAGGACAAGAATAGCTGATATAGACACCAAGAGTCTTGGTAAAACAGTGAGAATAGTGGGTGAGGTCATACAGATACAGCAGACCTCGGGACCAACAATATTCACAATCTCAGATGAGACAGGGACAACCTGGGCAGCGGCCTTTGATGAGCCGGGCATAAGGGTCTACCCCCACATCCAGATAGGACACATAGTTGAGGTTATAGGTGAGGTTAACCAGCACACCGGCAAGATCCAGATAGAATCAGAGTCCGTTGAACGCCTCATAGGAAAGGATGCCGCTGAGGCAAGGAGGCTCATCGATGAGGCAATTGACAGGAGGGCAGAACCTGAGAGGAAGGACCTGCTCATAGAAAGCGAAACCCTTGAAAAACTGAGGCCGAAACTCATTGAAGCAGCCAAGGCCATAAGAAGGGCAATATACGATGGAAGATCCATACTGGTAAGGCACCATGCAGACGCCGATGGTATATGTGCTGGTGTGGCCATAGAAAAGGCAGTTGTGCCCCTGCTGAGGGAACTGAACCCCAGCACAGATGCAGAGTGGCACTACTTCAAGAGGGCCCCAAGTAAGGCCCCGTTCTATGAACTGGAGGACGTGGTGAAGGACCTCTCCTATGCACTTGAGGACCTGGAAAGGCACGGGCAGAAACTCCCCCTCCTTGTGCTCCTTGACAACGGGTCGACAGAGGAGGACATACTCGCCCTCATGAAGGCAAAGATATATGACATCGAAATAGTGGTCGTGGACCACCACTACCCAGGTGAGGTCACCGATGGAAGGGTGGAGGTTGATGAATACGTTGACGTGCACGTGAACCCATACCTGGTGGGTGGGGACTCCCAGATAACGGCTGGTGCCCTTTCAGTGGAGATAGCCAAGATGATAAACCCTGAGATCACCGAGAGGATCCTGCACCTCCCTGGCATTGCTGCTGTGGGGGACCATGCAAACTCCCCTGAAGCCGAAGGTTACATTGAACTCGCAGGTGAGCGGGGCTATGAACGGGATGAGCTTGAAAAAATAGCAGCCTGTGTTGACTTTGAGGCTTTTTACCTCCGATTCATGAATGGAAGGGGCATAATAGACACCATCCTCGGCCTTGGAAATCTTGATAAGCACAAAAAACTGGTGGACGCCCTCTACAGGGAATACGAGAGAAAGGTTGATACCCAGCTCCGGGCCGCGATACCCAACCTCAAATCCACGAGGCTCCCCAATGGTATACTCTTCAATGTCCTTGACGTTGAGAAGTACTCACACCGCTTCACCTTCCCTGCCCCCGGCAAGACCTGCGGCTTCGTCCATGACTACATGGTCCAGAAGCACGGCGAGGAGACACCAATAATCACCCTTGCCTATGGACCGGATTTCGGGGTTATAAGGGCAACTGACGCTGTGAATGAGAAATTCGGGTTCAACCTCAACGAGATAGTCTGGGAACTGGCAGAGGAGATTCCTGAGGCGGTGATCGATGGGGGTGGACATGAATGCGCAGGGTCACTCAAGTACATTGAGGGCCTCTCAAAGAAGGTTTTATCGGCCTTTGCAGAGAAGGTGGCGTCCCTCAGGGAATAAAAAATCAATTAAAATTTGATATTTTTTCCCTGTAACGCTCTGGGAAACTAGATCTCTAGATTTTAATTTTGAAAGTAGATTGATTCTAAATCTTATTTTAATTGATCAGATATCCTTCATATGCTGAAAAAGTAAAAAATTAGATTGATTCTAAAGCTTATTTTAATTAATCAGGGATTTCTCATGAATGCCTGAAAAAAGTAATTACTCCTAAACATCAGGTTTTTCCCTTTCGTCCATCAGGCTCTTATAGTAGTCGCATTCATCTGCAATGGGACATTCCTCATGCCTTGGACCCACTGGCCTGCAGATGTCCTGTCCGAACTGGACCATGAGGTCATTGAGTTCTATCCAGTATTTCCTGGGTATGACCTCCATGAGGGCCCTCTCGGTCTCCTCAGGTGTCCTGGTGTTCACAAGGCCTATTCTGTTTGATATCCTGTGGACATGTGTATCAACAGGGACCGCTGGCTTATTGAATGCATATACAAGCACACAGTTTGCTGTTTTCCTCCCAACACCTGGAAGTTTAAGGAGTTCAGCAATGTCATCAGGGACCCTCCCCCCGTATTCCTCAAGGAGAATCCGCGAAACCTCCCTGATCCTCCGTGCCTTGACGTGATAGAATCCAGCCTTCCTTACAAGCTGCTCCAGTTTCTCAACCGGTGCATATGCAACGTCCTCCATGGTGGGGTACTCAGAGAACAGCCTGGCGGTTGCCTCATCGGTGTTCTCGTCCCGGGTCCTCTGGGAGAGTATTGTCCTTATGAGGACACGGTAGGGGTCCCTGTCCTCAAAGACCCTGAGGGAGTAGAGGCTCCTAAGACCCTCCATTATCCTGTCAATATCCCTGATGGATACCACCGGAAAAAAGAATCAGTTAAGTTTCTGGAGCAGAAGCTGAAGACCGTCCATCAGCCCCTCACCCTCGGTTGCAATGGTGGGCAGAACATCCACATCCCTGTCAATCTCAAGTTCAGAATCATCAAGGTCCTGTTTATTTGAGAACACAACGTATGGGATGTTTTTCTCCTCAAGTTCTGCCATTATCTCCTTCTCAGCCAGGGTTACCCCCCTTGAGTTATCCACCACTATTATGGCGGCATCAAGGCCATTGGAGATGATCTCAAGCATGAACTTGAACCTCTCGTGGCCAGGTGTTGCAAAGAGGTGTATCTTCTCACCGTTAACGATGCAGTTACCATAATCCAGTGCCAGTGTTGTGCCCTTGTACTCAACCTTTGTTATCTTATCACAGAGCTGCTCAAGGGTGGTTGTTTTACCGGTATCATAATCCCCGAAGATTACAACCTTTGTCTCCTTATTTTTCATTATAATCAACTCACACTCAATTTATAGTTAAGTATAATGTCTGAATGCTGTGTCCCTATTTTATGTACCATATTTTATATATTTAATGCTGTGGGAGGTTTATCCGACACCCAATTGACCTCATCCTCTCTGGAAAATCAGGAAACGAAACACTGAAGACCTCACCATCCATTACTGTTATACCCTCCCTGAGGCCTATGAGGGTGAATGCCATTGCAAGTCTGTGGTCGCCGTGGGATGAGACCACCCCACCCCTCACACCACCTTCAATGACCATGCCGTCCCTCAGCTCCTTAACCTCCACTCCCAGTTTTCCAAGTTCAGTGGCGCATGTCCTTATCCTGTCTGTTTCCTTGTACCTTGCATGTTCAACTCCCCTTATCTCGGTTCGTCCATCTGCAAGGGCCCCGAGGACCGCTACAGTTGGGAGGAGGTCCGGGGCGTCATGGAGGTCCACCTGGACACCTGAAAGTTTCCCGGTGGATGATACAACCACGTGGTCATCTCTCACCACAACATCGGCCCCCATCTCCCTGATTATGTCAAGTATGATACGGTCCCCCTGCCTGGAATCCCTGAAGAGGTTCTCAATTCTGACCTCTCCGCCTGCAACTGCAACTGCCCCTGCAAGGTAGGATGCAGAGGAGTAGTCCCCCTCAACCGTGTACTTCCTTCCCCTGTACCTGGATGGTTCAACAGAGAATACCCCATCAGAGTATTCAACCGGGACAGAGAATTTCTCCATCACATCAAGGGTCATGTCAACGTAGGGCCTTGATATGAACTCCCCCTCAACCTTCAGGTCAACACCCTCTGAGAGGGGTGCTGCTATGAGGATCGACGATATGAACTGTGAACTCAGACTACCATCTATTGATGTCTCGCCGCCCCTGAACCCTCCCCTTATAATAACAGGTGGGAGGCCGTTCATCCTTGAGGATACTGCCTCAACACCCAGTGGTTTGAGGGCGTCCAGGAGGGGCTGCATGGGTCTTGTCCTGAGGGACTCATCACCGGTGAGTACAGTGTAGTTCTCTGCAAGGCCAGCCACCGAGGTCATGATGCGCAGGGTCGTCCCTGAATTTCCAAGGTATACAACATCGTCGGGTGTTTCAAGTTCGCCCCCGCTTCCGGTGACAGACCATTTCTCACTGCCCTCTATGTCAACCCCGAATGCCCGGCAGGCCTCCACTGAGGAGAGGGTGTCCTCCGCCACAAGGGGGTCCCTGATCTCTGATATGCCATCTGCAAGAGCCGCCACTATAACTGCCCTGTGTGTGTAACTCTTGGATGGCGGGGCCTTGACCGTTCCTGAAAGTTCAGATGACACATCAACTTTAAGTTCCATTGAAACACCTCGAGGGGATCATCGCACGATTTCTATTATGATCTCAGGTTCATCCATGTTGAGCACGTCGACCCTTTCGCCGGCTGTTCCCACAACCTCCTTTCTGAAGCTTATGTATTCGGCTGTGAGTCTTCTTCCAGCAACCTCTATTTCCCCATTCTCCTGGAGTTCATCGTAGACATCCTGGGGGTCAGATCCCTGGAGATGGGAGATTATGGTGGGGGCGTCTCCCCTGAACTCGGGCCCTATCCTGTCCATTCTCGGTTCAAGTTCCACGACCCTCTCTGTTATTTCAGGTTCGCCCGTCTCAAGGCCCACCTCAGATATATTCATTGTCCCGGCTATGTCCTGGAGGAATGGTTCCAGCATTGCCGCTGAATCCTCATCCGTGTATATGGTGGCTGATCGGAGGGGTGCGTTAAGGGGCATCTTTGATGATGACTTGAACCTCCTGATTTCACCTATAACCGCAACTGCAAGGTCACCCATCCTCTCCATCTCAGGGTCAACCAGCTCAGGTCGGTACTCTGGCCAGGCTTTCACATGTATTGATCCCTCACCGATGTGCTGGTGAACCTCCTCTGTGAAGTGGGGTGTCACCGGGGCAAGGAGCCTGAGGCATGTCTCGAGGACCATCCTGAGGGTGGTCTGGGCTGCCACCCTTGAGGCCTCATCCCCCTCTGAGTACAGGCGGTACTTGACAGCCTCTATGTACTCGTCACAGAAGTCATGCCAGACGAATTTCTGGATCCTCCCCACCGCTGCGGCGAAGTTGTACTCCTCCAGACTCTCTGTAACGTCCCTCACCAGGTTCATGAGCCTGGAGAGTATCCAGCGGTCAAGGGGTCTGAATTCCGCCTCCCTGTCATCTCCCAGGTGGATGCTTATGAACCTGAATGCATTCCAGAATTTCCTGAGGAACTTGTAGCCGTACTTCACGTCCTTCCAGGCAAATGGAACGTCTGACCCTGGCACACTCCCTGCGGCCCAGAGCCTCAGTGCATCGGCGCCGTAGTCCTCAAGGACCTCCTCAGGTGCTATAACATTTCCCCGGGACTTGCTCATCTTGTGTCCGTCCTCCCCGAAGACCATCCCGTTTATCACTATCTCACTGAAGGGTTTCTCACCGGTGAGTGCCATGCATCTCAGTATGGTGTAGAATGCCCAGGTACGGATTATGTCGTGTCCCTGTGGCCTAAGATTTGCTGGGAAGAGGTCCCTGTAGGATTCATCTGGCCATCCTGCAACCGAGAGAGGGGATATTGAACTGTCCATCCAGGTGTCAAGGACGTCCTCCTCGCCAATGAATTCTGTGCTTCCGCATTCACATTTTATCCCTGGATCGTCCCTTGCTGGGTCAACTGGCAGCATATCCTCATCTGCAACGTGGACCCTTCCGCATTCCTTACAGTACCACACGGGTATGGGTGTTGCGAATATCCTCTGCCTTGATATGCACCAGTCCCAGTCCATGGACCCTGTCCAGTTGAGGAGCCTCGTCTTCATGTGTTCGGGCACCCATTCCATTTCCTCAGCAGCCCTTCTAACATCGGGTATGAGTTTCTTTACCGCCACAAACCACTGCTTCTTGACCAGGATCTCTATCGGTGTCTTGCACCTCCAGCAGGTGCCCACGTTCTGCTTGACAGGCTCCTTTCTCAGGAGGAAGCCCTCCCTTTCAAGGTCCTCAACTATCTGTTCCTTGCACTCCCTTATGGTAAGACCCTTATATTTGCCTGCGGCCTCTGTCATATATCCCCTTTCATCTATCGCCTCTATAATGTCAAGGTTATGGCGGTTGACCCAGGTAACGTCCGTCTTGTCCCCGAAGGTACATATCATAACAGCACCGGTACCGAATTCAGGGTCAACATCAGGGTCCTTTATCAGTTTAACCTTCTGGCCGAAGAGGGGTACCTCTATCTCCTTACCCTCAAATTCACTGAATCTATCATCATCAGGGTGCACAGCCACAGCCACGCAGGCTGCCATGAGCTCCGGCCTTGTTGTGGCTATCTCTATATCTTCACCACCATCGACAGGGAACCTCACATAGTTGAGGTTTGTCTCGTTCTCAACGTATTCGACCTCTGCAAAGGCTATCGCAGTCTCACACCTTGGGCACCAGTTGACCGGATGCACACCCTGGTATATGAGGCCGTCATCGTACATGCGGAGGAATGAGAGCTGGGTTCTCCTCATGTACTCAGGGGTCATGGTCACGAATTCGTGGCTCCAGTCCTGGCTGAAGCCAAGGCGCTGCATCTGTTCCTTCATCATCTTGATGTTTTCCTGTGTGAGTTCCACACAGAGGCGCCTGAATTCTTCACGTGACACGTCACTCTTCTTTATGTTGTGGGTCTCCTCAACCTTGACCTCCGTTGGGAGACCATGACAGTCCCAGCCCTGGGGGAAGAGGACATCGAATCCCCTCATTCTCCTGAACCTTGCTATTATGTCCATGTAGACCCAGTTGAGTACGTGGCCCATGTGTATGGATCCTGTTGGGTATGGTGGTGGCGTGTCTATGATGTACCTGGGCTTTGTCCCTGACCCTATGAAGCGGTATATGTCATCTTCCTGCCATTTTTTCTGCCATTTAACCTCGTTTTTATGGTTGTAATCCTTTGGGATCTGGTTATCGGTCATCTTATTCTCTCCCTGATAGAAGCTGTGAAGTGCTGGAAAAGTTATATGATAATATTCACTACCCAATCTTTATAAAGATGTTTGAATACTCTAACTTTGTGGAGAAATAAAAGGAGAGCAAGTTCTCATATGGTGAATGCCAATGGAGTTGATCTGGTTCTACATAGCACTCTTCCTTGCAATAAGTGATGAGATACACACGAGGATTCTCTGGAATGTCTTCTTTGACTTCTACATACTTCTTGCCGGGATAATAAAGGAGACCGTCTCATCCAATATACAGCTGTGGCTTGTCCATGAGGGTCTGGAGGCCCTCTTCCACTTCATAGTGCTGTCCCTTGTGTTTCTCTCATTTGAGATAGGGTTCCTTGCAGCCCTCATACATCTTGTTGTGGATCTCTACCATCAGCTGAGCGGGGTGGACCATGGTTGGCTGTATCACAGGGCCCTACACTTCACCGTGGAATCGGTTTTCTTCATAATGATCTTCTCTGCCCTCTAGAAAGGCCATTTTCCTTTTAAAGCAATTGATCTGTATTTATAAGTTTCTCTTCAGAGTCACAGAGCCTATGAATTTTGTGGTGGGTATCCGTGGGAGTGATGATGCCGCCACATATTTCCCAAGGAATATTATGTTATCGGGCCTTCCACGGTTTCTTCCAAGGAGCCTGCCCCCATCAAATGTTGCGTGCACCCTCAGAAGTGTGGAGTTCTCCCTGCTCAGGGTCTCGTAGAGAAGTATGTTTCGCCTGTTGTATCCCCAGCGGTCTGTCCCTGCAGCATAAACCGCTGCCTTAAGGGGATTTTGACTCCAGCGTGAATAGTAGCCTCTTCGGTAATACGAGGGGCTGTTGGGCACACTTATGTACTCCCCATTCCTCAGCCTGAATACCGAGAGCCTTGAGTAGCCCCTCCTGTAAATTGAAACCCCTGCCTGACCACCCGGGCCCCTTATAACAAAGTGTCCGAGGCCGAGTTTTCTCACGAGGCTGTGGACCCTCTTCATATCATAGGATGTCACGTTGCCGCGCCGGATGATGTCTCCGCCTATTGACTCAAGGGCCCGGTTTATCCAGACTATATC
This sequence comes from Methanothermobacter sp. KEPCO 2, assembly GCF_041228365.1. Classification (NCBI taxonomy): domain Archaea; kingdom Methanobacteriati; phylum Methanobacteriota; class Methanobacteria; order Methanobacteriales; family Methanobacteriaceae; genus Methanothermobacter; species Methanothermobacter sp. KEPCO 2. Next base: position 837,833 of record NZ_CP166185.1, read on the forward strand.
GGGTCCGCCGGCCCCCATCATCCAGCCGCCCTCTGAGATTATGGTGTGGAAGAAGTATCCGTTGACGGTCTTGTATTCCTTCAGGGTTTCCCTGCCATTCCAGACCGTCTTCTGAATCTTGAGGGTGGCGGCATAGGTGGAATCCCTCCTGTAGGCAAAGACAGCGTCACTCTCATTAACGTTAACCACCACCGAGCAGCAGTCAGAGTCCACCTCATGGTGATGGGTCCCTGACGACCCCCAGTTACTCCAGCTGTTATTTTGAGATGTCTGATTTACAGCGGCTGCTGATGCTGCACCCATGAGAATCGCGATTACAAAAAATATAGCAAAAAAATGTGCTTCAACTTCACACCCCCTTTCTATGTATTCTGTTTCCTGGACTATATGAATTTTGAGATAGGGGCGGGTTAATTATTTATTGGATACCCATGATAATTTGAACCATCATATTTACCGGAGAGATCACCATGCCTGTTATAACGTTGGATTACGATGACCTGAAGGAACTGGGCATTGACATTGATAGAGAAAGGCTCATTGAAGTTCTGCCGATGATGGGGAGTGACATTGAGGACTTTGACGATGAGGGTATTAAGGTTGAATTCTTCCCCAACCGCCCTGACCTCCTCTCGGTTGAGGGTGTTGCAAGGAGTCTCAGGGGATTTCTGGGGATTGAAACAGGCATGCCCCGTTATGATGTTCTTGAATCAGACATTGAGGTGACCGTTGATGAGTCTGTCCTCAATGTGAGGCCCCACCTTGGAATGGCTGTCATTGAAAATGTGAGATTCACAGATAAGAAGCTCAAACAGGTCATGGAGTTTCAGGAGGACCTCCACTGGGTTATTGGACGTGACCGGAAGAAGGTGGCCATTGGTATACATGACCTTGACCGTGTTGAGCCCCCCTTCGTCTACAGTGGAGTTGAACCTGAGGGTGTCACCTTCACCCCCCTTGAGAGTGTATGTGAAATGACACCCCTGGAGATACTGGAGGAGCACCCCAAGGGTGTGGCCTATGCACATCTCCTGAGGGACCATGAAAGGTATCCCCTCATAACCGATAAGAATGGAGATGTACTCTCCCTTCCCCCCATAATAAACGGGGAACTCACCAAGTTAACCACAGAGACAGAGAGGATACTCGTTGATGTTACAGGCACCGATGAGAGGTCAGTTAACCAGGCCCTGAACATCATATGCACATCATTTGCAGAGTCTGGTGGTGTCATAAGGTCAGTAACGGTGAGGCGTCCTGATTCTGAGTTAAGGCTCCCTGACCTCACACCAAAGGAGATGAGTGTCTCTGTATCAACAGCTTCACGCATAACAGGCCTTGAATTTGACGCTGCTGAGATTAAAGGGCTCCTCATGAAGGCCCGTATGGATGCATCCATCGTCTCCCCTGACGAGGTCCTTGCGGTTATCCCGGCCTACAGGGTGGACATCCTCCACGAGGTTGACCTTGTGGAGAACATAGCAACCCAGTACTGCATAGGGAGGATCGAACCCCTTATCCCTGAAGTTGCAACCATTGCAGAGGAGGATAACTGGAACAGGGCCGATAAATTCATAAGGGAGGTTATGGTTGGTCTGGGCTTCCAGGAGGTGATGAGCCTCATGCTGACGAGTGAGGAGAGCCACTACCAGAAGATGAGGCTCGAGGAGGATGAAAGGGTGCAGGTTGCCCAGCCGATTTCACAGGATCGGACCATGATCCGCAAGAGCCTCCTGAATGGTCTCCTGGAATTCCTTGAGGATAACAGGCATGAGGACCTACCCCAGAGAATATTCGAGGTTGGGGATGTGGTATACATTGACGCTGAAGCCGAGACCCGTACACGTACCGTGAAGAAACTGGCATGTGCAGTCACCCACTCAAGCGCGGGTTTCACCGAGATCAAGTCAATTGCAGCTGCAGTGGTTGAGAACCTTGGATATGAGTTCAGAGTGGAACCCCTCGACCACCCATCATTCATAAGGGGAAGGTGTGCTGCCATTGAATCTGAGGGTGAATCATCAAAAATAAGAGGGTTCTTCGGTGAGGTTCACCCCGAGGTTGTGACAAACTTCAACCTCGAGTACCCTGTCATTGCCCTTGAAATTGAATTTGATGAGAAGTGACTATCAACAAGATGAATCCCAGATCGTTGGGTGTTGTGATCCTCCAGTATGAAAAATAAATAACCGGGTTAGGGTTTAGATAGAAACCCCCCAATAACTAACCTTCAGGGCCTACCAGCAACCGAAACCCTGATCCTCCTGTTTCTTGGTCCGTCAAGTTCAGCAAAGAATATGCTCTGCCATGTACCCAGGTCCATCTTCCCATTTACCACTGGAATCGTCTGGCTCCCGCCAAGAAGCACGGCCCTCAGGTGGGAATCAGCATTGTTATCTATTACATTATGGCCATATGAACCGCCTGAAGGCACCATACCTGTGAGCATTGACTCTATGTCCCCCAGAAGCCTCGTCTCATTTTCATTTATGAATATCGCTGATGTGGAATGCCTTGAGAATACGTTCAGTATTCCCTCCTTTATTCCGGATGACGCGAGGACCCCTGAAACCATGGAGGTTATATCAATGAGTTCAACCCGCATGGAGGTTCGCAGTGGAATCTCCTCTGTATAGAATTCCATGGAAACACCGGTTTTAGTTATGGCCCTATATCAATAAAAGTTTTGGTGTGCACCTCACAGACCAGGGTTTGTGGGGGTTCCCCCAGAACCAGATATCAATAAAAGTTTTGGTGTGCGCCTCACAGTCAAAATTCAGAAAAAGCTATTTGAGTACACCTGAGAACAGACTGGTAAGCCTGTAGAGGAGGCTTTTATCCTGGTAGAAAGCCCTGTGTGGGCATACCTCCATGCAACAGAGGCAGTTTATGCAGCTGGAGTAGTCGAACTCCGGTACCAGCGCCCCGGACTTCAGGGCGTCGGCAGGGCAGCTCTCAACACATACATTACAGTTCCTGCACCTTTCAGGGTCTATGGCGGGCCTTGACCACCAGAGCTTCATGAGCGCACGTGCAAGGCCCGATGGGAGCAGGTCAAGGGTGTAGTATATGTTGGAGGGCCACTTGAAGTCATCCACCACTTCAGCCTCAAATCCCAGAATCTCTATATCTGAAGGGTCAGGAGCAAGGTTCCTTCTCCGTGCAGCCTCATTCACAGGTACCCTGAACGGATCCATCCCAAGGAGCAGGGGTATGTAAGTGTCAAGTGCCAGTGCATCCTCGGATGCCAGAAGAAGGCCTAGGTGTCTTGGGTCACCTCCTGAGGGACCATTGCCCTCCATCCCCACCACCCCATCCACCAGGGTGAGTGCAGGATTAGTAATCAGGTAGATCTCAAGGAGCTTCTCAGCAAAGTCAGATGGCCCCGGGTGTTCCCTGTGATAATCCGCCTTCCTGAAGCCGGGTACAGCACCGTACATGTTCTTTACAGCACAGGTGAAGATGGTCATGGAGTGGGTCTTGAGCTTGGGGAGGTTGACAACGATGTCGCTGTCTACAACCGGCCTTGAGATGGGGTAGCCCTCCCCTCCCATTATGTATGACCCAGATGCCTCAAAGTTTATGAGTTCAATATCAAGCCTCTCTGCCACGTCAAGTATCCCTGTGGCCCTCCAGAACTTCTCTATATTCCTGAAGGATCCTCCTGGACTGTCCCCAACTCTGACCTCCGCCCCGGTGTCTATGAAGAGCTCTGCAACCGCCTCGATAACCGCTGGATGTGTTGTGACGTGTCTTTCAGGAGGGGCCGCCATGAGCATGTTGGGTTTCAGAAGGACCCTGTCACCGGGTGATGCGAATTTTTTAACACCCCCAAGGTGATCCAGGCACTCCCTAACACCATCCCTGACCTCCTCAGGGTCATAGGACTGGCAGTGAGTTACTGATACTGATGGCATGAACTGCTGCTCCAGAAAAAAAGTTAAGAAAGAAATTAAAGTCCAAAGGACTTCATCAGGAGTTCTTCATTGACGAAACCTGCCCTGAAGACCTCGCCGGTTCTGAGGTCATTTATGACGACCTCTGCTGGTGCGAACATGCCCTTGTCTATCTTGTAGAAGTCGTAGTCCGCTTCCTTGAATACGTCGTAGAATGGTTTACCGTAGCCCTCAGAGGCTGATGATGGCAGGTTCTCTGCAAGGGATTTTATGTCGTCGCCCTCCTCTGATTTTATGTAGTAGTAGGTCCTGCCTCCAAAGAGGACGGCGTCATTGGTTTTACCCATTGCCTTCAGGCTGTCAGGGTCAACGGGGGCTATTGGGGCGATACCTGCGGCGTATTTGACCTTGTTAACATCAAAGTGGAGTGCCTCAAGCATCTTGTAGGTACCGTTCTCCACCACACGACCTGAGATCTGTATTGAACCCACAAGGGATGATGTTGGGGCCACGAGTACGTAAACATTCTCCGGTGAAACATCACATTCCTCTGCAATCTTGTCTGTGACGTCCTCCCCTGGAAGTTTATCTGCTTCAAGGGTGAGAACTGCGATGTCAGCCTCATCCTGGTAGCCTATTTCCTCATAGGTCTCTGCCGGCTTAAGTGCAAGTGCCCTTGCAGGTCCTGACCCAAGGGCAAAGAAGTCACCAACACTGACTGACCAGCCTGCCTTCTGGGCACCCAGTGTTGAGATGGCCGGGAAGTCTGTCTTTATCTTGACTGAGGGCAGGGCGAACCTCTCTGACAGGTCACCGGGTATTGATATGCCCACATCTGCAAGGCCTCCAAGGCACACCGCGGTGTAGAGTTCACCGGCCTTTATGCTACCATCAACGTTAACACCGCAGTCTATGACTGTTGAGCCATTTTCAAGTTTATCAACGCTTATTTTAAGGTCATCTGCACCTTCGATCATCCGGTCAACTATCTTTTTTGCCTCAATGTTCACACTAACCATTTTCAATCACCTCTTTTGCTTCTTTGAAGTTAACCTCATATATATGAGCGCTAATGGAGTGGATGGTTATATGCCCCACCTCAACCCCCACCTCTGATGCAACGTGATCTGCAAGGTAGGCGAGGCCAACGGCGTTGGGGAACCATGCCCCGTAGATGTCGTGGCTGCGCCAGAGTGCCGCGGTGAAGAGCCTCCCCTCTCTCACCTTGAAGTCCACAAGGATCATGCACGGGACCTCATCACTTTCAGTATCTATTTTGGGGTCCCATGTGACCATGGTGGCCCTCCTGGACTCTTTACAGTTTTTCAGTCTCTCTATCGCCCTATCCACCTGGTCCACACCGAAGTGTGCCCTTAGACGGTTACCATAGGTGTATACGAATCCCTTCCTGTCATCTGAGAGGAACTGTTCTGAGTACTTTTCCAGTTTCTCCCCACTCCAGAAGTACCCCTCAGGGACCCTTATATTGATGAGTGATCTGGCCGGGAGGTGGTAGAAGTCTCCTGACCTGCCTAGGGGGTTTTTTATTGTCACAACCGTATTCATGACCTCCCTTGTGAGGGACCCCCTTTCATCCCTTATCTCTCTCCCATCACTCATTATCTTCCTAACCAGTTTAACCCAGCCCTCTGCAATTTCATCGACGCTTATCTCATAGGCCATCTTTGAACCCCCTAAAACTCTGATGCGGCCTTCACCATGTTTCTGAGTTTGGCGAATGCCGCCTCCCTTGGAAGTTTCCTCATCCCACAGTCAGGGTCTATGTAGAGGTTATCCTCCCCGACTATATCAGCACCCCCTTCAATAAGGTTTTTTATGGTATCAGTGGACTCAACAGCCTCAGTTGATGTGTCAACGCAGCCGAATCCCAGTTTTTTATCGCCCCTCCATTTCTCTGCCAGCACTTCAAGGTTTGATGGTCTTCCTGCAAACTCAAGGTCCAGCATATCAACTGGGAATGTGAGGAGTTCCCCAATAACCCCGCTGATGTCACCGCATACATGGAGGGAGACATCCACATCGAGGGCCCCTGAAATGCGTTTAACAGCCCTTCTTGCTGTCCCCATATCCACCATACCCGTTGAGAGGAATGGTTCATCTATCTGTATCATGACCGCCCCTGCATCCTGGAGGTGTTCGGCCTCAACCCTAAGGGCCTCTGCCATATCCATAATTGCCCTCTCCCTATTCTGGGGGCTGTAGAATCCCTCTATCCTTGATGCGTGCACCATGGTGGATGGTCCTGTGATTATCCCCTTAACACCCTTTGATTCGTCATCTGTAAGTTTCCTGAGTATGCTCATTGCATATCTGAGATCATCTGATCCTATGGAGCCTGCAGAGGGTGTTATCCTTGAAAATATGATTGATACTCCATCCTTTACCATCATGCCACCCATTGCCTCTGCAAAGTGGCCCACCATGTCCCCCCTCACCTGTCCATCTGAGATGATGTCAACGCCCGCCCTTACCTGGTCCCTCACGGCAGTCTCTATGGCGGGTCTGCAGGCATCGTAGGCGCCGATGAAACTTGAAATTCGATCCCTTAATGTTTCAGGTCCCCGTGGGGTTGCGGGGTAGCTTCCAACCACCGTTGTGATCACTCTATCACCGTCAGTGCTCTGCAACTTCAATTATTCTATCTATTTCATCCTCATCCACGGGTATCTCTATGACCGCTGTCCCATAACAGGGCTTTGTGTAGGGTATCATCACGGTTGAGCGTTCCTTATCTATGCCAACAGGTACCGGGGGTATGCCTATTATCCTTGCACCCAGTATCTTCTCGCCGGGCCTTATGTGGACGACCCTCTTTGCCTTTTTCTCAATGAATGCCGCACATTCCCTGAACCCTGAACGGGTCATGTGGATCTCATAGTCGTCGGACTGCTGCAGGTAGGTCTCTATGCAGAATGACATCATAGCTCCTCCAGGAATCTGTCTATCCTGACCCTCAGTGGGGCCGGGTTGTGGTGTGCCCTCGCAGCTATTACCTCGGCTTCTGTACCTTCCATCACAGCATCAACCAGTTTCTCAAGGGTTTCCGCATCCCTTTCAAATACAACCGCCAGTGTTTCTGTATTAAGTATTCCTGCAAAGGTTGCAAGGTACGCGGCGGCGGCATCATTGGGTACAAAACCCACAAGGAATTCATAGTCCCCCTCAGAGAGCTCATTGAGGCAGGAGTCGAGGTCGGTGAGTTCACCCGTGTATACACCCTCTGGGTCTGCAACCTGGATAAGCCTTATCGCGGCGGGATTTGCTGTTATGGTAACACTGAACCCCTTCTTCCTGAGTTTATGTGAGGTGTAGATTGCCAGGGGAACCTGAACCGGTGACTCCGGGCAACCGAGTATCATCAAAGCTTTCATATATACACTCCCTGAATACTGAATTATTCCTTCACCCCGAATGAAGTGGCGAATATGAGTGAGCTGAGAAATATGAATGTCAGGAGCGCTGTTCCGTTTATTGTCCTGTTTATTATGAAGAGTCCTATGAGGGCCTGGGACATGAAGGCTGCAAGTGCGCCTGTGAGGAGGACCTCCCTTCCAAGGTACGTTTTTGAGCCATTTTCTCTCATATCCCGGTACATGTAGAGCATCCGAAGACCCATGATAATGATGCCCACACACCAGATTAAAAGGAACAACATTGTAATGTAACCAAAGTCGTATGCCCATCCAAATATTCCAGGCACCATGTAATCTATTACATCCTTCTTGTTGACCAGTATGCCGTAGAAGACCGGGAATGGGAGGCCAAAGAAGAGTATCAGCTGGAGTGGCAGTGAAATGTAGCCGTCTGCAAATCCTCTTGAGAGTTCACCCCAGTAGGATGACATGGGGTTATGTCCAAGGAGGGTTGTGTTCTTGAGTACAAGTTTGAGGCTTGGCAGTGAAAAGGTTTCAAGCCTCTCTATACGGAGGAGGGGGCTTAAAACAGGCATCTGGAGTATTCTTGAGAGTAACTCCAGACCCCCAAATCCTGCGACCGCGATGAAAGCGAAGCCAAGAACCCTCTTAACTGTTATGATGGATTTCTGCCTCATTGACTTAGAGATCAGGAAGAAACCTATCAGCAACCCCAGGAGCCACAGGAGAAGGAATGACCTGTGCATGAGACCCCCGAAAACCGTTATCCCTGCCATGAGAATATAAACAAATCCTCTGAGTCCACCCACCTCAACCCCTGAGTCCTCCATGATTGCAAGGGCTGCAAGGGATGATATGGTAACAAGAAGTGCTATTGGGCCAAATGGGTGCGTGAATTCACTCTGCCCGAAGGACATGAAGAGTGCCACAACATCAAGGCCAAATATTATATTGAATCCTATCCCCAGCACCAGGCAGAGGAACAGTATCATGCTGAGGGAAAGGGGTGCCAGGTTCAGCAGGAATATCATGGCCGCATACATGAGGATGCCGACCTCTACTATGAACTGAAGGTGATTCTGTGCTATGAGGGCCAATTTAATCCTCCAGAAATTTATCAGATTATCAGATACATCCTTATATTGGGGGTCATCTTAAAAAGTTTTTCCGGAGCCAGAGCACCCGTTGGGGATAGCAGGGATGCATTCCCATGGGTCTTTTAGCATCAGATGAGTCTTCTGAATACCACCATGTCCTCACCGGGGCCATTGTAATCTGCCACCGCCTTCACAGGACCAGCATCGACTGTTTCACCCTCCTCCACCGCCCTGAACCCATTTTTAAGGTAAAATCTTATCGCCCTCTGGTTCACTGGTTTTGTTATAAGGTATATCACATTAACCCCCTTCTGCCTCACAGTTTCTGTGAAGACCTCAAGAAGCCGGGATGCCACGCCCCTTCCCCTGAGGTGTGGTGAGACACAGAGAAGATGAATGTATGCCTCATGAGGGTCGTCCTGGGATATGAATCCCAGGAGAAAGCCAGTGATCCTTCCATCCTCCTCTGCAACAAAGGAAGTGCTGCTGAAGAACCTTGTGAATATATGGTAGATTGAGTTCCTCTCTGTAACCATGGGGGGACATCTGAATGCCAGTTCCGCTATAGCAGTGAAATCCTCCTCCCTCACATTCCTTAAGATCAAGCAAACCACCGGAGATATTAATGAACTGGAGAACTTTTAAGGGGTTAAGTTTAAATATGAAAAGACTTAATGTATACTGTGTTAGGGCTGGTAGCTCAGGTTGGTAGAGCGTCGCCTTGGCATGGCGGAGGCCCCGGGTTCAAATCCCGGCCAGTCCATCAATTCTACTTTTTAGGTCCTGAATCAGCGGCCTCATAGACACTGTCAATTATTATTCTGAAAAGGTCGTCTGTTTTGATTTCCTTCATACCCTTTCGTGAAACAAGAAGCCTCAGTGCCATGTTGACTATCTCGTCAACATCCGTTGACCTGTACATCAGCCCGTTCTCAATGTAGAACCTGTCAACCGAAAGCGGCTTTCCAGGGTAACATGATATGACGGGTGTGCCCAGTAGGGCGGCCTCCCTGTTCATGGTCCCCCCTGCACCGATTACAAGGTCGCACCTCTTCATGAGGCTGAATGTGTCAACCGGCGGCTTGATTATGGTGACATTGTCGTATCCCCTGAAGATCTCTTCCTGTTCCCTGAACCGTGGGATGATGAGGATGTTGGCGTAATCTTTTAGAACCTCCACTATTGGTGTGAGCACAGATTCATGGCAGTCGGCATCCAGGTAGGAGGCCAGCGATGGTTCTGGCCTCATGAGTATTGTCTTCTCCCTTTCAAGTTTCAGGTTCAGGTCCTCGAAGATGTTCTCATTGTACTCAAAGTTCTGGAAGTGGATTATCTCAGATGTCCCCCTGTACCTTGTTATCCTGTTGGGGTCAGCCCCGGTCTTCATTATATCCCAGAGGTCAATGACCTCAGGCATGATTATATGATCACAGAGTGGGAGTGTCAGCTTGTTGGCTGCAATGGCATGTTCATTGTCCAGTACATAGACACTGGGAATTCCGAGACCAAATGTGACCCTCGGAAGCTCTATTGAATGTTTTGAAAGACCAACATCAGGTTTCTCTTCGGCTATAAATTTTGAGAGCTTGTAGGCCCTCTTGGTACTCTCAAGGAGCTTTTCAGCGAGTGTCACACCGTGTTTACCTATCGAGGTGAATTCAAAGCCAAAGAGGTTCATGAGTCTGTGTATATCCCCGAACTTCCTTGCGGTTATGATCACATCCTCCCCCTCGTCCTGGAGGTGGGTGATGATGTCCCTGAAAAACCTCACGTGTGGGGCGTTTGTAATGTCAATCCATACCTTCAAGGGGACCACCATAAAATTTTAATCGGCCATGGCATCCTCAATGGCATCAATTATCTCCTGAACACCTTCACCGGTTTTTAAACTGGTTTTAAGTACCCTTACATCGGGATTGATATGTTTAACATCCTCAACCATCTTATCGAGATCTGCACCAACGGCATCTGCAAGGTCGGCCTTGTTGATAACCACAAGGTCGGCCTCCCTGAATATGAGGGGGTGCTTCTCCACCGTATCATCGCCCTCTGTGGAGCTCACAACAACGACCCTCATATGTGATCCAAGGTCAAAGTCCACTGGACATATGAGGTTACCAACGTTTTCAATGAAAAGGATGTCCACCTCCTCAAGTGGAAGATCCTCAAGTGCGTGTTCAACTAGATGAGCGTCAAGGTGGCATTCCTTACCTGTGTTCAGCCCGACAACCGGCACGCCGTACCTTTCGAACCTCCCGGCGTCAAATTTACTTATAACATCCCCTGCAATGACCGCAACCTTTCTGTCCATGTTCTCAATGAGCCTCTCTATGAGTGTTGTCTTTCCTGATCCTATTGCACCTAAAAAGTCAACTGCAAAGACGTTGGACCTGTCAAGGCGCCTCTGGTTTTTCTTGGCAAGTTTTCTGTTTGCAAGGAGAATATCATTCTGAATTTCAACCTCTGCTATCTTATGCATGGAATTCCTCCTCTATTCCCTCTTCTCAATTTTTATGTTCCTGACGTTGCATTCCCTGCCAGCCATCACCTGGAACTCATGTCCCCCGCATTCAGGGCAGCTTATGACTGGGGCGAAGTGGTCAAGTTCATCGGCCTCAACCACGCCCTCATACCCACATTTGCATTCTATTTCAACCGGGACAACCTCAAGGTTAAAATCTGCCCCTTCAAGTATTGTGCCCTCGCTGAGGACCTCCAGCATGAATCTGATCTGTTCAGGGTTAAGTAGAGTGAGCTGGCCGATCTCAATTGTGACCTCCAGGACCTCCACTGCATCGTTCTTCTCTGCAGCATCGATGACTGTCCTTACAATTGCATCGGCCATGGATAGTTCATGCAACCATTTCACCTCTCTGGTCTGACAAAATTTTATAATTAGAATTAATAGAGTTATCTATATAAAAATTGTTAATCATGCATGGTGATTTTTCATGATAATAGGTTGTTCAGCATCACAGAAACTGGCTGCAAGCGTTGCAGATTTGCTTGATGATAGACTGTGCCCAGTTGAAACCCGTAAATTCCCTGATGGGGAGCGTTACATTCGTGTTAAGGGCGAGGTTGATGGTGAGGTCACCGTTGTCCAGTCAACAGGTTACCCCCAGGATGAGAACCTCATGGAACTCCTCTTCATGATGGAGAACCTCAAGGATCTTGGGGCGGATTATATACGGGCTGTGATACCCTACTTCGGTTACGGGAGGCAAGAGCGGCGCTTTAAGAGTGGAGAGGCTGTGTCAGCCAGAATAGTTGCCCGCCTCCTTGAGGCCGCTGGTGCAGATGAGATCATAACCGTGAACCTCCATGAGAACTGCCTCAGCGAATTCTTCACCGTGCCTGTAACTGAACTCTCTGCCATGCCCCTCATAGCCAGTCACATCTCATTCCTGGATGACCCTGTGATCATCGCACCCGATAAGGGTGCCATGGGCCATGCCAGGGAGGTCAGCAGCATACTTGGATGTGAATGCGATTACATGGAGAAGGTGAGGCTTTCCCCTGAAACCGTTGAGACCAGGGTACGGGACCTGGATGTTGAGGGGATGGACGCCGTTGTGGTGGATGACATCATAAGTACCGGCGGTACTATTGTAAACGCTGCGGGAATTTTAAGAAACTGCGGGGCCTCAAGCATAACCGTCTGCTGTGTCCACCCTGTCCTTGTGGAGGACGCCCTGCTCAAGATATTCTCTGCAGGTGTTGAGCGGGTGATTGCAACGGACACCCTGAAATCCGAGGTGAGTGAGATTTCGGTTGCCCCCCTGATTGCGGAGGCAATAAAATAATTTTTTTCATTTTTGACATTAACGTGGACCCTCTATAAGAGTAAAAAACAATCAGCTACTTCGAAGGCCCTTCAAAATTCAAAAAATGGAAAATAAGCCCAGCCCTGAAAAATCAGTGCATGGCTGGCTTCTTCATGATTGAGGGGACTATATCACTTATTTTCTGCATCCTCTCAAGGAGGCTCTCCTTGCCCTTACCAATTAGGGCGTGTTCCAGGACGTCACCGAGGGTCTCAACGGGTATTATCTCAACCTTATCCTCATACCTCTTCTCAATCATGACGTCTCCCATGTTGGAGGCTGGTATGAGTACCTTTTTTATCCCTGCCTCTGCAGCCGCCTCTATTTTCCCTGTAACCCCACCTACCGGTAGCACATCTCCACGTATGCTCAGTGAGCCTGTTAGGGCGACTGACTGGTCCACGGGTATCTCCTCAAGGGCCGATATGACGGCTGTTGCCACTGAGACGCTTGCACTGTCACCCTCCACACCATCGTATGCCTGGAGGAACTGGATGTGTATATCGTAGTTTGATATGTCTGTACCTGTGTATTTCTTGATGAGGGCGCTTACGTTCTGGACCGCTTCACGGGCAATCTCACCAAGTTTACCTGTCGCGATTATTCTGCCCTCCTCCTTGCTCTGGGCGGGGGCTGCCTCTGCAGCTATCGGGAGGATTATACCGCTTCTATCACCGATTATTGCAAGTCCATTGACGCGTCCAACCTCGCCACCCTCTGATTTGAAGACACTGTACTTCTTCTTCTGTACAATGTATCGGTCCGCGATCTGCTGTTCGAGGGTCCTTGAAAGTTTCTTTGCCTCCATTACATCCCTGGTCTCAACCAGTTCCGCGCCACGGCTCTTGGCAATGTCGCCTGCAGCCCTCACAAGACCCCCGAGTTCACGGAGTTTGAGTGTGAGTGAATCCTTCTTACCTGCCCTCCTCTGGGCCTCCCTTATTATCTCCTCTATGGCCTCCTTGCTGAAGTGGGGGATCCTTCCATCCTTTTCAACTTCCTGTGCAACGAACTGGACAAGTTTGTCCCTGTTTTCAGGTGTATCGGGCATTGTGTCCTTCATGAAAACCTCGTAACCGTATCCCCTAATCCTTGAACGGAGGGCCGGGTGCATGCCCTCAAGCACCTGAAGGTTACCTGACGCCACGAGAACAAAGTCACAGGGGACGGCCTGTGAGCGCACCATTGCACCACTGCTTGTCTCGCTCTGACCCGTAATGGAGTACTTCTTCTCCTGCATGGCTGTGAGGAGTTCCTGCTGGGTCTTCATCTTCATTGTCCCTATCTCGTCTATGTAGAGGACCCCCTTGTTGGCCCTGTGTATCATTCCGGCCTCGACCCTTTCATGTGCCGGTGTGCCAAGGCCTCCTGACTGGTAGGGGTCGTGCCTCACATCCCCCAGGAGCGCACCTGCATGGGCACCGGTTGCATCCACGAATGGGGCAACCTGCCTTCCCTCGTTGTTGACCAGGAGCTTGGGCACCATGACGGTGGTCCTTGGCCTGAACTGCTGGAGGGCCAGGAAGACTATACCCGCCGCTATTATGGCTGCAAGGAACTGGTTAACCATGAAGCCGAGGACAAGGATGAATGATATTATGAGCATCATAAAGAGGTTCTTCTTCTCATCCTGTGCCCTCGCCCTGTTCTTGTGGTTCATGACTATTTTTCTACCCTCACCTGCCGGTACGGTACCTATGAGGGGGTTGTTTGGGTCATCTATGTTGGGGTAAACCAGTATATCCTGGAGTTTCTCCCGGGGCAGGAGTTCCGCCATTGCCTTTGCCAGCATTGATTTGCCGACACCTGGTTCACCTATCAATAATACGTTACGTCTCTGTTCTGCAGCCTTTTTTATGGTCTCAACTGCCTCTTCCTGACCTATGATCTGATCTATGAGTCTTTCAGGGACATCTATGTCCTTTGAGGTTTCATATGAAAGGCTCCTCCCTGATTCCTTCTTATCGTCAGTACCTTCATATGAAACAGATTCTTCAGTTCTGAAGTTTTTAATGGTGGTTTTCATTTCTATTCAAATGCCTCCATTAAGTGAAGTGGTTAAAATTAAAATCACAGTTTATGGTTATCCCTTCTGCCTAAAATATTTTACTTACAAATTTTTATTTTAATATATGGTGATGTCACTTATAAAGGTATCTCTAGGGGTCAGCGGTTTATCTCGGATATGAGGGCAAGGGCATTCTGGATAAATTTCTCAACGATTTTACGGTATTTCTCCTCACTCGCCCTGAGGGCCTCCTGTGTCCTCTTCATCTCAGTTATATCCCTTGCAATGGTGGATACCCCTATAATCTCACCATTAACGTCCTTGAGTGGTGAGAGTGAAATGGAAAGCCATATCTCCTCCCCATCCTTCCTGAACCTTCTGGCCTCAAAGTTTGAAACAAGTTTACCGGATCTCACCTCAGATATGATGCCCCTGAGCCTTTCAAATTCCTCCTCATCCATGAGGATCGAGACGTTCTGTCCCCTGATCTCATCTGCGCTGTAACCGTATATCCTCTCAGCACCCCTGTTCCAGTCAATTATGTTCCCATCAAGGTCATAGCTTACGATGGCATCCCCCGAGGACTCCACGATGGAAGCCAGTCTTTCGAGTTCACGCTGAAACTTCAACCTCTCTGTCACATCCCTGAAGATTGCCCGGCTGTATTCAACCTCACCATCCCTCATGCGGACGTTGACGTTTCCCTCCACAAAGATCTTCTCACCATCCTTTGTTATGAATGCGGTTTCAACCAGGGGAATACTCTCCCCGCTCATTACACGGCTGAAGATCTCACGGCACTCATCCAGCTTGTCGGGGTGTATCACATCAAATATTGTGAGATTCTCAATGTCGTCCTCAGTGTAACCCAGGGTCTCCATCCATGCCCTGTTCACATATACGAATCTGCCCTCAGTGTCAACCGCCTGTATCATGTCATTGGCGTTCTCAAAGAGGTCCCTGAACTGCTCCTCCCTTCTGTGAACCTCATCCTCCATTCTCCGCCTCTCTGAGATATCCCTGATTATTGAGGTCAGGAAAAGATCCCCTGATGTCCGTGCAGGGTTCAGGCTCATTTCAACAGGAAACTCGGTCCCATCTGATCGGAGGGATGTGGTTTCAAAAACCCTCCCTGCGAGTTCGTGCTCCCCCTCCATCCGGTATTCCCTCATCTTGGCCTGGAGATCATCCCTGAGGGATTCCGGAACAAGTAAATCAACCCTTTTACCCTCAAGGGATGTGTATCCAAACATCCTATCTGCAGCAGGGTTTGAGAATACGATAATGCCCTCAGAGTCAACTGTGATCACCCCATCGGGGCTGTTATGTATAACTGTCTCAAATACTGATTTAAGGTCCTCATCAGACAGTAAAGGGCTTTCAGGAGAAACACCGGACATCCAACCATCTCCACATAATAAATCAAATAGACTCAAATAATATTTATGCAGGCAAGGTATTTAAGATTTTAGTGATCAATAGATCTTAGGATCACAGCAGCCCAGAAGTGGTGAAGAAATGAGTTCAAAATGTATAATGGTGCAGGGGACATCATCAAGTGCCGGTAAGAGTGTCCTTGTGGCTGCACTCTGCCGCATATTCTCAAAGAGGGGCTACCAGGTTGCCCCCTTCAAATCCCAGAACATGTCACTGAATTCCTTCACAACCCATGAGAACAGAGAGATAGCGGTGGCCCAGGTCCTCCAGGCAGAGGCTGCAGGTATCAGGCCATCATACCATATGAACCCCATACTCCTCAAACCCAAGGAGGACTTCACATCCCAGGTCATAGTCCACGGTAGACCCGCAGGGAACATGAACTTCCAGGAGTACCAGACAGGGTTCCGGGAAACCGCCCTAAAGGCCATAAAGGAGTCCCTCGATTACCTTAAGGAGCGATATGATATCATCGTGATTGAAGGGGCCGGATCCCCTGCCGAGATAAACATGAGGGGCCGGGACCTTGCCAATATGGAGATAGCCCACCTTGCAGACGCCGATGTTATACTTGTTGCTGATATAGACCGTGGAGGTGTTTTTGCCTCAATTGCAGGCACCCTGATGCTTCTCGATGAACGTGACAGGTCCCGGATAAAGGGTGTTGTCATAAACAAGTTCCGGGGAAACCTTGACATCCTAATGCCCGGTATAGAAAGGATTGAGGAGATCACCGGTGTGCCTGTTCTTGGCGTGCTCCCCTACGATGAGAGCCTGAAGCTTCCTGAGGAGGATTCAGCCTCGCTCGCAGAGCGGAAGTACCGTGGAAGGGGGGATGTGAAGATCGGTGTCATGAGGCTTCCCCGAATATCCAACTTCACAGACATAGACCCCCTTGAGTACGAGGAGGACGTTGCTGTGAGGCTCATAGAGGCCGGTGACAGCCTTGATGGCCTTGACGCCATCATAATCCCCGGCACCAGGAATACCATAAGTGACCTCATGTATCTGAGGGAGAATGGCTTCGCCGATGAGATCAGGGATCTGAGCCGTGAGATACCAGTATTCGGTATATGCGGTGGTTTTCAGATGCTTGGAAGGAGGATCATTGATGAGGGGCTTCAGGAGTCAAAACTGGGAAGCGTGGATGGCCTCAACCTCCTTGACTGCAAAACCACATTCACAGGTGATGGTAAAATAATATCCCAGAGCGCCGGGGAGATAACCGGTGCCGGCCTTTTCTCAGGCCTTGCAGGGGAAACCGTTGAGGGCTATGAGCTTCATGAGGGAACCACAGTCCTGGGTGATGTTAAACCCTTCCTGAAGGTGAAGAGGGGCTTTGGTAACACATACACCATGGGATTCGATGGGGCCGCTGATGGGAACGTTGCTGGTACCTACTTCCACGGCATATTCCACAACTTCCGATTCAGGAGGTACTTCACCAACATTCTGAGGGAGAGGAAGGGCCTTGAAAAGCTTGACTATGTTGACGACCACTTCGATGCCTCAAGGAGGTTCTCAATTGACCGCCTGGCTGAGATAGTCGAGGAGAACATGGACCTATCCATCATTGAGGACATCATAGAAGGGGATTAGAAGAAAAAGGGCCCTAATGCATATCCTCCACAAATCCCTTTTTCTTAAAACCTATCCAAAAATTAAGGAATATTCTTAAAAAAATTAAAAAAAGCTTTTTTTATTGGACAGAGTCCAAATCGTTGATTCTATGCTATGAACGGCACCGCGAGTGTTGTAATCACAAGGACCGTCAGGATGATACCCACCACTATCACCGGAATCCCTGCCCTGGGTATGTCGCGGAGCTTAACGTAGCCAGAACCATAGGCCATGGCAACGGTTGGATCAGCCATTGGTAGCATGAAGGACAGCGAACATGCTATGGCAACCGGAACCGCATATATACCCACCGGCTGATGCTGTGCACCTGCAAGGGTCACTGAAAGCGGAACCAGGATCGCTGCAAGTGCTATATTTGACATCACCTGAGTTATAAGCACTGCAAGGACCATGAGGACCAGCATGACAAGAATCGTTGATGGATCAGATCCCAGCATCCTGACAAGGTCATTTATCAGCCATGCGGCGGCACCAGTCTTGAGGAGGGCGCTTCCAAGGGAGAGTGCACCCCCAAAGAACACAATGAGGCCCCAGTCAATATTCTTCTGGGCGTCCTTCCAGGTTATAACACCGGCGAAGATGAACATCACCGCGGCTATCAGTGAAACCGAGTAGCTGTTGATGCCTGTCCATCCAGCTGTCACCCAGAGCAGAATTGCAAATAGGAGTATTCCGGCGCTGACCTTCTCCTCCCTTTTAACCTCGCCAAGTTCCATGAGTTTCTTCCCTATAACTGCGTCACCGTCACATAGGGCTGTGACCTCACTGGGGAATATCCTCATGAGGACAAACCATATTACAAAGAGCATTGCAACTGCAAGGGGGAACCCGAAGATCATCCAGTTGAGGAAGGGTATCTGGGTGTAGGCAGCCGCCATAAGGTTGGGGGCTGTCCCTATCTCCGTCCCGAAGCCACCTGCAAGGGACCCGAATGATGCCCCCAGTATCATTGCCTTTGCATAGTTACTCCTACCCCTCTCAGGCTCAGAACATCCCATTATATCAACTATCTCCTTTATGATTGGAAGGAGCATTGCAAATGCCACCACGTTCTCTATCCACGCTGAGAGGAGGCCCGTGGAGAATATGCTCACAAAGAGGCCCCTCTCGGGTGATGTTCCAAGCCTCCTCAAAAGGTAGTAGGTGAATCTCTGTGCAAGGCCACTCTTCCTTATGGCCTCAGCCATTATGAAACCACCTATCATAAGGAAGAGTATGGGGTTTGCGAATCCTATAACAGCATTTTCAAAGCTCTCAACGCCGATAAGTGGCTGTGCAAAGAGTATTATAAGGGATGTTACCGCAAGTGGAACTGCCTCGGTTGCCCACATTGAAACCGCGAAAACAAGTAAGGATATTGCTGCGTGTCCTGAGGCCTTAAGGCCGGGTAATGGTATCAGGTACACTGCAAGTGCAAGAAGAAAACTCAGAATAAATCCTTTCTTTGCATCCGTAATATTACCTCCTCTTGTTGGTAACTGTAAGTTTCCAGTAGCTTATAATTTTTACCATATATAAATAGATTGCCTGTAATACTAAGCCCCTCATTTTGCTGACTACAAGTCCATAGGGAGGTATGCACAGACATCGACCCGATGGTTGCAGGTTTCTGCTTGCAATCAATCCATAATGATGGCCGGCAAAAACTTACATCAGAAACAGATGATGCTTTAACATTTAAATATTCATCAAAAACCATATGAAAGCCAGTATTACAGGCTGGTGAACAAAGTAAATTGCCAGTGAGTTTTCTCCCAGAAATTCAAGCGCATGGTTTCTTCCTAGGAACTTTCCCTTCCATCTCCTCCTGTATCCTGGATAGATGGTATCCCCTGTGAAGATACCGAGAAGGACAACACCGATCCATGGAAGCAAGGGAAAGTAGTCGAGTGTGTAAAATCCAGGGGGCTTCAGTCCAAGCCAGACAAAAAATAAGGTGTCCACCCTCAACGTTGAAACCCAGATCCCTGCCGCCAGTGCCAGTAGGGCTGCGATAACCGAGGGTACCCTTCTTCCTGCAAATGGGTATGTGATGATAACAGCAGCGCCTATGAAATGCAGCACCCCGAACACTATGAATCCCTTATGGGGGTATATCCAGGTGGCAGCAGTTATCAGGAAGCCGTAGGTGAATATCCTGATACCCCTCCTAATGTAATGTCCAGGGCACCCAGAACCCCTTCTGGAGTGGCTGAGGCTGAGTGATACACCCACAAGGAATATGAAGAGAAATGCGGCCAGCCTTCCGGTTATCCAGATCAGCGGGGAGTTCATATCCAGTTTCACGGCTCCAAGGAAGTTGAGGTCAAAGATCACGTGGTATATGATCATCATCACAACAGCGATGCCCCTTATGGCATCCACCTCATGGAACCTCTCGCTGGACGATGCTACCCCCATGAATAACCTCCATTTATAAATTGTGTGGAGTCCGATAAAAGCAGTTCCCACTGCAGGGAGGACCTCCAGAGGCAGTGCTCAAGATAAAAATAGAAAATTTTATATATGATGATTTCAAACCTTTTCTATGCCTACGAATTGCGGCGTTAGTCCAGCCTGGTTAAGACACTGGCCTGCCACGCCAGCGACCCGGGTTCAAATCCCGGACGCCGCATAGCGGTTGTAGTCTAGTCTGGTTAGGACTCGGGCCTTCCAAGCCCGCGACCCGGGTTCAAATCCCGGCAACCGCATAAAAACTGTTTCTGATGCCAGTAACCTGTTAATTCTAGTGTATATGATAAACTGTTCCTTTACAGTGACCCATTAATTCACCATAAACCTGTTTCTGGCTGATTTTAACTGTTTATTCAGATTGAAACTCCATTAGATGTAATCTGCACCTCCCTCCCAGGGGAAGTGGCCATCCATATATCAGCTATATATATTAGAAACCCCGATAGTAGAGCAAAGGATAAGTACTTTAATTCTAGATAATAACAGGATCCAGACTAATATTAATGGTGTGATACTCATGGCTGGAATCGTTGGATATGGAGTTTACATTCCATCATACAGAATAAAGGTTGAAGAAATAGCGAGGGTCTGGGGAGACGACCCCCAGGCCATATCAAGGGGACTGGTGGTTGAAGAGAAATCAGTTCCAGGTCCAGATGAGGACACCGCAACAATCTCAGTGGAGGCTGCCCGAAACGCCCTCAAAAGAAGCCAGATAGACCCCTCAAGGATAGGGGCTGTCTATGTTGGTTCAGAATCCCACCCCTATGCAGTCAAACCAACAGCAACAATCGTCGCAGAGGCCGTGGAGGCAACCCCTGAAATGACAGCTGCCGACCTTGAATTCGCATGTAAAGCAGGAACCGCAGGTATACAGGCATGTATGGGACTTGTTGACTCAGGAATCATTGAATACGGCCTTGCTGTTGGCGCAGATACAGCACAGGGAGCGCCAGGGGACGCCCTTGAATACACAGCATCAGCAGGTGGAGCGGCCTACGTCATAGGAAATGAGAACTGTCTTGCAGAGATAAAAGAAACCTACAGTTTCACCACCGACACCCCCGACTTCTACAGGAGGGAAGGAATGCCCTACCCCAGACACGGTGGAAGGTTCACAGGTGAACCAGCCTACTTCAAACACGTTCTTGGAGCTGCAAGGGGTATGATGGAAAAGACGGGCCTCTCCGCAGGTGACTTTGACTATGCGGTTTTCCACCAGCCAAACGGAAAGTTCTACTTGAAGGCAGCGAAAAAACTTGGATTTGAAAGCGAGCAGGTGAAACCTGGGCTTTTAACACCGGTCATAGGTAACACATACTCCGGTGCAACACCAATAGGCCTTGCAGCGACACTTGACGTTGCAGAACCCGGAGCAAGGATACTTGCAGTCTCCTATGGTTCAGGGGCCGGGAGTGACGCATTCATAATAGAGGTCACAGACGAGATAGAGAAAAAGAGAGATCTCGCCCCAGCTGTTTCTGACATCATCAGCAAGAAAAAATACGTTGACTATGCACTCTATGCCAAGTTCAAGGGCAAACTCAGGATGGCTTAAGATGGTGATAACATGAGGGATGTAGCAATTATTGGAGTCTCACAGACAAAATTCGGAGAACTCTGGGACGTCTCATTCAGGGACATGATAACCGAGGCCGGCCTCGGTGCCATAGAGGATGCTGGAGTTGAAGGTGCAGACCTCGAGGCGATGTACGTTGGTAACATGTCAGCGGGCCTCTTCATAAAACAGGAGCACATTTCTTCACTCATCGCAGATCATGCCGGTCTAACACCAATACCCTCAACAAGGGTGGAGGCCGCCTGTGCATCAGGTGGACTCGCCCTGAGGAGCGGTATAATGGCCGTGGCATCAGGATACCATGATATTGTGATAGCAGCAGGTGTTGAGAAGATGACCGACGTTGTTGACCCCACACCTGCAATTGCAACGGCCTCTGACCAGGAGTGGGAGGCCCAGCAGGGTGTAACCTTCCCATCACTCTACGCCATGATGGCGAGGAGGCACATGTACGAGTACGGTACAACAAGGGAGCAGCTCGCCATGGTCTCCGTGATAAACCATGAAAATGCCTCAAACAACCCAAGGGCCCAGTTCCCCATGAAGGTCACGGTTGAGCAGGTCATCAACTCAACCATGGTTGCAGATCCACTCAGACTCCTTGACTGTTCACCCATCTCTGATGGTGCAGCAGCAGTCATACTCTGCCCCGCCGAGATGGCCAGGGAATACACCGATACCCCCGTCTATGTGAAGGCATCTGCACAGGCATCAGGTACCATTGCACTGCACGATAGAAGGGATATAACCCGGATTGACGCCACCGTGAATGCTGCAAGATCCGCATTCAAGATGGCAGATCTTACACCGGGGGACATAGACCTTGTTGAGGTCCATGACTGCTTCAGCATAAATGGTATACTGGCTGTTGAGGACCTTGGATTCGTCGAGAAGGGTGAAGGTGGAAGGGCCTTTGAGGAGGGCATGACCCGAATCGATGGTGACATACCCGTAAACCCCTCAGGGGGTCTCAAGGCACGTGGTCATCCACTAGGGGCCACAGGTATCGCCCAGGCGGCTGAGGTGGTCTGGCAGCTACGTGGTGAAGCCGGCAAAAGGCAGGTTGAGGGTGCTGAGATAGGTATGACCCACAACATTGGTGGAACCGGTGGTACAGCGGCTGTGCACATATTCTCAAGGTAGCCACCAATCCATTTCATTTTTCCTGTAGTGGATAGAAATGCAGTGCCCATATAGAAGTAAAGAAACTGAGCTGGGCTAACTAGGTTCTTCAATTCTGCAACTCTTTGATCATAGTTCATAAAACAATCACATGATTCTGCAATGCCCTCTCTGCCAGATTCATTGATGCCAGAGAACCAGGAAAAACCAAAAGGCTGCGTAGAGAAAATGAGCCGTGAAAATCACATTCCATTTTTTGATATTATCTGAAAAAACCGATGGAGTCAGCAGAGTTCCAGCGCAGGTTTGTATTTAGAAAACTTAAAAATACTCGAGGTTCAAAAACCTGAAAGTACCTCTATTCTGAATTCACAAGCACATGAAAAAGCTTTGTAAAAAAAGAAGGGATTGTGGGGGTGCCTACATTGGAGGCATTCCGCCCATGTCGCCCATATCCATGTCCTCATCGGATCCGGAGGATGATGCGGCTATGACGTCGTCTATGCGGAGGATCATCTCAGCTGCCTCTGCAGCGGACTGGATGGCCTGTTTCTTGACCCTGTGGGGCTCTATTACACCGGCCTCTTTCATGTCAACGATTTCGCCATCGAAGACGTCAAGTCCCATGTATGGTGACTCTTCGTGGGCAGCCCTGAGGTCCACCAGGACGTCGATGCTGTCAAGTCCAGCGTTCTCTGCAAGGGTCTTTGGAACGATCTCAAGGGCCTCTGCGAATGCTGAGACCGCAAGCTGCTCCCTTCCGCTTATTGAATCAGCGTAGTCCTTGAGCCTCTTTGCGACCTCTATTTCAGGTGCTCCTCCACCTGCAACGACCTTTCCGTCCTCGACTGTTGCTGCAACGACTCCTATTGCGTCTTCGATTGCCCTTTCAACTTCGCTTACAACGTGTTCTGTTGAACCCCTCACGAGTATTGTGACTGCCTTTGGCTCCTTGCATTCCTCAACGAAGATCATCTCTTCGCCTGAGATCTTCTTCTCTGAGACAATGCCTGCTTCGCCTAGGTCGTCCTCACTGAGGTCCTCAATGTTTGTGACTATGCTTGCACCGGTTGCCTTGGAGAGTTTCTCCATGTCTGATTTTTTAACCCTCCTTACTGCAAGGACGCCTGCCTTGGCCAGGTAGTGCTGTGCAAGGTCATCGATACCCTTCTGACAGAAGAGCACATTTGCGCCTGTCTCCACTATGGAGTTGACCATGTCGCGAATCATCTGCTCTTCCTGTTCAATGAAGGCCTGCATCTGTGATGGGTCTGTTATCCTGATTTCTGCGTCGACTTCTGTCTCTTTGACTTCTATTGGGCAGTTCAGGAGTGCTATTTTGGCGTTTTCAACTTTCTTTGGCATTCCTGGGTGAACCCTTTCCTTGTCGATGATGACACCCTGGACGAGTGTTGAGTCGTCCACGGCTGCGCCTTCCTTCTTCTCTATCTTTATGTGGTCCTTCTCGACTTCGCCGTCTTCCTCAACCTGCTGGACAGCGTCAACTATGAGTTCAGCCAGTGGTTCCCTTGCCTTTTCTGTTCCCTTACCGGTCATTGCAGTCATTGCGACCTTTATGAGTGTGTCTCTGTCGCTTGCGTCAATTGCAATGTCGTTGAGTATTTCCTGGGCCTTTTCAGCGGCCTGTCTGTAACCCATTGCGATTATTGTTGGGTGAATCTCCATTTCAAGGAGTGTTTCAGCTTTTTTGAGCAGTTCACCTGCTATTATGACGGCTGTTGTTGTACCGTCACCGACCTCGTCTTCCTGGGTCTTTGCCACCTCAACAAGCATCTTTGCTGCGGGGTGCTCTATGTCCATTTCCTTGAGTATTGTGACACCGTCGTTTGTCACCACGATGTCCCCAAGGGAGTCAACCAGCATTTTGTCCATTCCCTTTGGTCCAAGGGTTGTCCTGACGGTTTCTGCCAGTATTTTACCTGCAAGGATGTTCATTCTCTGTGCGTCCCTTCCAAGGTACCTGCTTGTACCTTCAGGCAGTACAAGAATTGGCTGCTGTCCCTGTGCCATTTAATCACCTCAATTTTTATTATCATTAGTGCATTTATCAATGGGTTAGAGGTTCTATAAATATTTTGCGGTCAATGTATTTATTCAATGGTGACCCTATTTAAATATGGGTAGGACAATGTTTAAATCAGTAGTCCCTGTCTGCCTTTTGGCATTCATGATTTTAATTTTATTAACTGAAGGCTCTTATGCCATTGAAGAAGTTGAGGATCCCCTGAATAGCTCTGATGTTCTCGCGGCAAGTGCCAGAGTTTCCAGTTTTATGGAAAAAAATAAGAGGCTCCCTGAAAACGTCAGTGTGGGTAACAGGACACTTGACACCCCCTCCTATGCCTACGCCCTCAGCAAGGTACTTACAGGTTCAAAGGTGGTGGAAAACCAGACCATTAATGGGCCCCAACTGGATATAAGGCGCATATCAGTGAAACTAACAAAAAATCAGTACCTGGAGATAGCATCAAAATTCCGTAACTTCACATCCAGGACACAATGCTGTCCAGCAACCATCTCCTTCAGTGGGGGTAGGATCGACTTCTACAATGCAGTCTATCTCCTATCAAAGATCGGGCGCTGCAGACAACTCCATGGTAAACTCCCAGCGTACGTGCAAATAAGCACCCCACTGCCTTTAAATGCATACCGCATCAATTCCAAAGCCATTGACACAAGGATAAAGAACCTGAAATCCCAGATCAGAAAAACAATTAACCTCATGAACCTTATTAATAAGAGAATCAGATATTCTGGAAACAAAAAAACCATCATGAGGCTTCAGGGTAAACTGAGGTCCCTTGAAAAAAAATACAGTTATCTGAATGGTCAGCTCAGATACTATGAGGACCTCAGGAGCAGCCCCTGGTACGTCCCAGCATCCCTCCGACGTTACATCAGGTCCACAGCCCACTGCACCATAAATGATCCCAATATAGTTTACCTTGCCAGGGAACTCTCAGGAAACACCACCCACTCCACTGCACTGAATCTCTTTAGCTGGGTCAGGGACAATATTGACTACTCATTCTATTACAGGACCCGTTACGGTGCCTCAGGCACACTCAGGTACAGGACAGGAAACTGTGTGGACCAGGCACACCTCATGGTTGCCCTTGCAAGGACCAGCGGTATACCGGCCCGTTATGTCCGTGGATACTGCAGGTTCATAAGCGGAAACTGGTATTCCCATGTTTGGGCCCAGGTATGGATAAGGGGTCGTGGCTGGGTGACAGCAGACACCACCCACACCATGAACAACCTCGGACACGTTTATAACTGGAACACCAGTGTGTCAGAGGTCAGGGAAGTGCTTCTGGAATATGACCTGCACTGAAACCTTATATCCCCCCATGAGATATCATGATCCATGAAAATCATTGACCTGAGCCACAGAATTGAGGATTCCATGCCAGTCTTTCCAGGTGATCCCTCTGTCAGAATAAGGACAGTTGAAGATGGAGATTACATTAACTCAGAGATAGAGACAGGATTGCACGCTGGAACCCACATAGATGCACCGGCACACGTACATTGTGGTGATGAGACCGTTGATAGGATAGGCCTTGAAAGACTGACAGGGCAGGGCTTCCTTATATCACCCAAAACAGTTAAAATTCCTGATGGAGACATTGCGATTCTGAGAACCGGGTGGGACTCAAAGTGGGGTCTGGATGAATACTTCAGAGACTACAGAGGCATTCCCATGGGTCTTGCAGAGAAACTGGTTGACCATGGAGTGAAGGGGGTGTGCACAGACGGGCCAAGCGTTGACATGCCTGGAGAAACAGCTGTACACAGACTTCTCCTTGAAAACGGGATCTGGATAGTTGAAAACATGAAAAACACGGGTCTGGTTCCAGAAAGATTCAGAATATTCGTTGTTCCCCTGAACGTGAGGGCAGAGGCCTCGCCCGTAAGGGTATTTGCCGTTACAGACTGACCATCATTGAATATGATACTATTTGCCGTTAAAGATCCATCATCTTTCTATTTTCTCCCAGAGCACCCTTCCATCATCTCTCACTGACCTGAAGTAACCCTTCCTTTCAAGGTTCCTCAGTATCTGAACCATGTTCTCAAGTTTCATGTCCCTGAACCCTATTTCATTTAAAAAACTGAGCAGTTCCTCTGCTGTGGATCTTTCATCAGGTAGCAGACGGTAGATCTGTGACTGGAAGGAGGTCAGATCCCTTTCAGGTTTCTGGGTAAGCGCATGGAAGTACTCCCTGTACCTTTTAAGGTCAGATATGCGGGATTCCTTCTCGGCTATGATTGCATTGAGGTCCTGTATTATTTTATCCTTCTCAGCCATGAGACCCTCAAGTTCAGCTATCTTCTGTTCCCTGAGTTTGAGGGTCTCCTCAAGTTTCCTCACCTTCCCTGAGTTCTCTGAATTCTCCCTGCACTTCCTGAGATCCATCTTGAGCTTGCTTATCTCAAGCATGCATGCCTTGACAAGAAGCTTGAGCTGTTCCTTTTCCGAATCCCTCATGAACTTCATGGTACCCCTTTCCCCTTAATTAAATATCACATGGAACCTTAAAAACCTTCCTGAATTCATCCCGGGATACCAGATAGAGTTATATAGCGAAAGAATCTCCACATATTCCCTAAAATGGGAACGAAAACAAAACAATAAGTCCCCCATAAGCATCATTCAAGCCTTTCAAAATTGCAGAGGCCAAAACACTTAACCCTCTCCTCCACCTTCAAAGCCGCAAGGGCACATAGAACTCCAAGGAGTGCCCCTGCAATGACATCACTGGGGTAATGCAGACCAAGGCACACCCTTGAAACACCAACAAGGGAGGCAAGCAGCATGAAAAGCCATAGTCTCCCAAATTTAAAGTAGAGTGCCAGGAACCCGCTGAATGCTGCCACTGTGTGCCCTGATGGCATGGAGTAGCCGCCAACTGTTGTGGTGTGCTTCACCCAGCTGAGAACCTCATAGGGCCTTGGCCTTGCAATAACAGCCTTCAGGAATTCACTGAGAAAGAAGCCCATTAAAAGGGCTGTGAGTGCAATGAACGCGGCCTCCTTCTCATTCTCACCCCCAAAAATGTAGAGTGTGAGGCACAGCAGCACCCAGAAGATCTGGGTTCCTCCAAGGGTTATGATCTGCATCAATGAATCAATAATTGGTGAACTGATTGCTGAATTAAAAAAATAGAGAATGGAGGTATCAATACCCGTAAATGAAAGAAAAGGATGCATCACAAAATAGAGAATGGATGCATCGACACCAGGAAATAAAAAAAATGGATGCATCATTTACAGTATCTCATTTATAAGTTCTGCATTCAGGATCGATGCCCCCGCGGCCCCTCTCACAGTGTTGTGGCCAACAAGGACATATCTAAGACTGTTACTGAATGCCGCATCCTTCCTGAGCCTTCCAACAGTTACAGACATTCCACCATCCCTGTCCCTGTCCATCCTTGGCTGAGGCCTGTTCTCCTCATCCAGGACCATAACAGGTTTTTCAGGTGCTGAGTAGAGCCCCAGTTTCTGTGGGAGCCCCTGGAATCCGTCCATGGCCTCCTTTATGTCCTCAATTACAAATTCATCATCCAGTTCCACGAAGACAGCTTCTGTGTGGCCATCAACAACAGGTACACGGTGGCATGATGCGCTCACACCGAAACTTGCAGGTTTAACCACACCATCATCAAGTTCACCGAGGAGGTGGAGGGTCTCGGTTTCAATCTTCTCCTCCTCGCCTCCGATATACGGGATGATGTTGTCAAGTATAGCCATGGATGGCACCCCACTGTACCCTGCACCTGAAACCGCCTGCATGGTGGAGACATAGACCCTCTTTATGGTGTAGCTGTCATAGATGGGCTTCAGTGTAAGGGTAAGTGCTATGGTGGAGCAGTTGGGGTTGGTTATGATGAACCCATCCCATCCCCTCCTCCTCTGCTGAACCTCTATGAGGTCCAGGAACTCCGGGTTAACCTCAGGGATCACAAGGGGAACATCGGGTTCCATTCGCATTGCACTGGCATTTGAAGCCACGATGTACTTCTCAGCAAATTTTGGCTCAACCTTCCGGGCCACATCTGCGGGAAGTGCAGAGAATAGTATGTCCACGTCCCCCACACTTGCAGGGTCCGTTTCAACAACCTCTATATCCCTTACAGACTCAGGCATCTCACTGTCAAGGTACCAGTTTGCAACCTCCCCGTAGGGTTTCCCCGCGGACCTTGAAGATGCCGCGAGGGTTGTAAGTTCAAATTCAGGATGATTCTCAAGCATCTCAATAAACCGCTGCCCAACCATCCCTGTTGCTCCAAGAACACCAACCTTAACCATAATACCACCTTATCATTTTATTCCAAGCACGTCCCCCATATCCATTATCTTTCCGGGTTCTGCGTGTTCAATGAACCTCACTGCCCTTATAACTCCACCTATAAATGCGTCCCTGCTGTGGGCCCGGTGGACTATTTCAAGGCGTTCACCATCACCTGCAAAGAGGACTATGTGGTCCCCCACTATGTCACCGCCCCTCACAGCATGGACACCTATCTCATCACGGGTCCTCTCACCTGTAAGGCCGGACCTCCCGTGAACCGCTACCTCATCGGGTTTCCGGGAGGTGGCCTCTGCGATAACCTCAAGTGCACGCACCGCGGTACCTGAAGGGGCGTCCTTCTTGTGTCTGTGGTGGGCCTCTATGATCTCAACGTCATAATCAGAGAGTATCGGTGCCAGATCAGAGAGTACCTTGAAGAAGACGTTGACACCCACTGCCATGTTTGGTGAGATAACAGCCCTCAAACCTGTCCTCTCAATGGATTCCCTGATGGTCTGCATCTGTTCATCTGAAAATCCTGTTGTTCCAACCACAAGGTTAACCCCTGCTTCGGTCGCTGTCTTTATGGTTTCAACAGCTGCCGGCGCCACTGTGAAGTCAACGAGAACGTCGGGTTCTGTCTTTCTTAGTGTTTCGGCAAGGTCAGATGCGTCGCTTACCTTAACACCCACTTCGCCTGTGGCTGTGAATTCACCTATATCCCTTCCCTTAAGGGGTGTTCCCGGGGCCTCTATGGCAGCCACAAGCTGCATGTCATCCTCTTCAAGCACCCTCCTTATTATTCCAGACCCCATGCGCCCGCAGGCGCCGGTAACCGCAACTTTGATCATCATAACACCTCAGGGGTTCAGATGAGTGCCAGTTCCTCAAGTACCAGCCTCAGTTTCTCACGGCTGCTGTCCTTTAGGGGTGCTAGCGGCATCCTGACATGACCTGCGGGCCTTCCCATCATGTTGAGGGCCTCCTTGACAGGTACAGGGTTGCTCTCGATGAAAAGGACCTTCATGAGGCTGTAAAGTTCATAGTGGGTTTTCATTGCAGACTCAAAGTCCCCTGAGAGGGCCTCGTTGACGAGTCGGCTCATACGGGCTGGATCGACGTTCGCCACAACAGATATGACACCCTCTGCACCCATTGAGATCATTGGGAGTGTGAGGTTATCGTTACCTGAGAGTATGATAAAATCATCGGTGCCCTGGTCCATCAGCCGTGATTTCAGCATGGAGATCTTATCCAGGTCGGGGCTCGCCTCCTTTATACCGATTATACCGTCGAGCCCTGCAAGTTCAGATACCGTGTCAACGTCGATATCCGTACCGGTCCTTGAGGGCACATTGTAGATTATAAGGGGTATTTCCGATGCCTGCTCCAGCATCCGGTAGTGTTCAATGAGCCCATGGGGCTGGGGCTTGTTGTAGTAGGGTGTTATTACAAGGGCCGCGTCTGCACCTGCGTCCCCTGCATACCTTACAAGGCCAAGGGCCTCCCTTGAGGAGTTGCTCCCTGCCCCAGCAATGGTCTTAACACGCCCGTTAACCTCATCCACAAGTATGTCAATCATTCTCCTCTGTTCCTCATGGGTTATGGTTGCTGATTCACCTGTTGTGCCAGCAACCAGCAAACCATCAACCCCATTCTCAATCAGGTAGTTTATGTTTTCCCGCAGCCCGGCCTCATCCACCCGGTCATCATCTGTGAATGGAGTCACCATGGCCACTACTGTGCCTTCAATCTTCATTCAAGAACACCCCTTACAAGTTCATACGCCTTTTTACCATCATTCCAGTCAACAAATATAACCACAGATGTCTGTGAGGATGAAATTTCAACTATGTTAAGGTCATTATCCCTGAGGGGCTTGGTGATCTCGGATATTATGCCCGGAGTGTCTATGAAGTCAGGGCTGGATATGGTTATCATGGCAATATCCCTTCCCAGGGAGAGTGAACTGAGGTTATCATCTGCAATGACCACATCATGGAGGAGCCTGTGCGCCTCATCGGCGTCCTTCTTATCAACGAATATTGTAACGGAGTTCTGGCCTGTTGAAATTCCTATGATGTTGATGGAGTTCTCTGCAAGCTTTGAGGTTAACTTTGCCAGTATACCGGGCTTGTTGAGTATCTTCTCCCCCACAACCGCAACCACAGATATTGGTTCAGGGTTGAGGGTTGTTGTCTTGACCATCTTATTCTTTGACGGGCCTATGATTTCAGTGCCCGGGGCTGAGAGATCCCCGTGCTCAAAACCTATGATCTTTGCATTGATATCCGGGTCCTTGTATTTCAGGGCATGTGGATGTAGTACCTGCGCCCCATGGGTTGCAAGATCCCTCATCTCCTCAACAGAGATCTTATCAAGCTTCTTTGCGCCCTGCAGTTTATTTGGATCCGTTGACATTACGCCCCCAACATCGGTTACGATTATAACCTCATCCGCCTTCAGGCAGTGTCCCAGGAGGAAGGCTGTGATGTCACTTCCACCCCTTCCCAGGGTTGTTATGTAACCATTGGGGTCCCTCCCAAGGAACCCGCACACCACCGGTATTATTCCCTGGTCGAGGAGTTTGAGGAGTTCCTTTGACTTCTTCTCGGTTGCCTCAAAGTCCACCTTAGCATTTAAAAGGTTGCTGTCGGTTATTATTGGCCATTCATCCATGAATGGGTCTATGTATTCAGATTTAACTCCAAGTGCCTCTATTGCAGAGGAGAATATCCTTACACTGGTCATTTCACCCATGGATACTATTTCAGCCAGCTGCTTTTCTGTAACAGCATCTTCCATTGCCTCATCAACTATCTGAAGGAGTTCATCGGTTGTCTTATTGATGGCAGATACAACAACAACGACCTTCTTGCCCTTCATGTACTCCTTCACGACAGAACGGGCCGCTTTTTTAATTCGTCTACCATTTCCTATAGATGTACCGCCAAATTTAGCAACTATTAACTCCATTAACCTTCACAACCTTTTAAATGTTGAAAATGGAAAAAAATCAAAATTATTTCTGCTGGCTGATTATCCTTGTGATGTAACCTGCTATCTTGTTCCTGAGGTGTTTTGTGCTGACTGTTGAGAACTCCTCCACAAGTTTCTTGTTTTTATCAAAATCAGATGTGAATTTACCTGGGTGAGTTTCTATCAGTTCTTTCGCGATTCTTTTTACAAAGGAAGTTCTTATGTTTCCCATTTCATTGCCTCCTTAACAGTTCTTTCTGTTCAGTTTTGCTTAGATCCATCAGAATCTTCATCAGCTGTATGAGCTTATCCTCATTGATACCATAGGCCCTGGCGATTCTCCGGGTCCTCTCTATGATCTCAAGCTCCCTCTCAGGGTCGAATATTTCCATTCCCAGGGCAACTTTGGCCTCAGCTATCTCACGTGCAAGGGATGTCCGTGAGGATATGAGGTCAAGGATCTCCCTGTCTATTCTATCTATTTCCCTTCTGGACCTTTTAAGGGTTTCCAGTGCTTTGGATTCGTCCATAAAACATTCCCCGAGCTTCAAAGCTTTAAGGGTCACCGGGATCAGTCAAGCACATGTGTACCCTGGTTATCCACTGATGTTACAGTAACATTGCCCTCAAGGTTCTCCCATGAATCAATGACCTTCCCTGCAGAATCCTCATCAGCCAGCGCCACAAATGCTGGTCCTGTGCCTGAAAGACCCGCTGAGAGGGCACCTGCCTCAAGGGCATCGAGGGCTATTCCCGGATCGAATCCCAGGGATGCACAATAGAGTATCCCGTTGAGTGTCAGTGCACTGTGCACCCTGCCCTCAAGGACCTCCCTGAAGGCCATGTCAACCCAGGGGGCCAGCAGTTTCATCCTCGGGACATCTGATTGTGCAGTCAGTGATTTTCTGTCCGGCATGTATATTAATACCTTTTGATTTTCCATTTCCCTCCTGCAGATTATACGCCTTGCCATGTTATCTGTCACGGTGAGGCCCCCATAGAATGATGCGCTTGCATCATCATAGGCCCCCGTAACCGTCACCCCTGCCCTGAGTGATGCGTCCACTGCCATGTTAAGCATCTCACGTCCATCCATGGGTTCCAGCTGAAATTCCTCTGATATGAGTTCAGAAACCGCCATCACGGTGGCATTGGATGCCGCGCTGCTGCTTGAAAGACCGCTCGCAACGGGTAAATCAGAGGCTGTGACCACCCTCACGCCAGTATCGGCGCCGTAATGCTCGAGGACCATCTCTGTGCATAGCTCTATGAGTGCTGTGTCCGCACCCTCAAGGGAGATGCACTCTATACCGGAATCTATGAGTTCTGCCTCTGCCCTGACACTGAGGCCTATCCCGAATGCCGAGCCCCTCCCTGTTGCAATGGCATTTATAACCGTGGCTGATCCAGGTGCTCTTACTGCTTTTCTCAACCTATCACTCCAAACAGTTCATATACCTAGATTATATAAAACTATTTATATAAGGGGTTGCAGTCTAATTAATACAAAAACAGGAAAGTTTAGGATGGGAGGTAACTCTGAAGGTCTGATATCATGGACAGAAACGGTAAGATAGTTGCTGGTTTAATTGTGGTTCTATCAATTGCAGGGCTGGTCATGTCAATTTCAGGGCTCATTGGAGGACCTGAGGGTACTGTGGCAATCATACCGGTTCACGGGGCCATAGCCTATGATTCAGCGGGGTTTTCTGATGCTGTAAGCCCTGATGACATAAAGAATCTTATCGAGGAGGCCAATAGTGATCCGTCAGTTAAGGCCATAGTCCTGGATATAAACAGTCCAGGAGGGACTCCAGTTGCGAGTGAGGAACTGATGGAAGCCATAAAAAAATCTGAAAAACCTGTTGTAAGCTGGATAAGCGATTCCGGAACCTCAGGGGCATACCTTGCAGCCTCGGCATCTGACAGGATAGTTGCAAGTCCATCTGCATGGGTCGGGAGCATAGGTGTCATACTTGACCTCACAGATCTCTCTGAGATGTACAGACAGATGGGTATAAACAAGTATGCAATAAAGGCCGGGGAGTACAAGGATATGGGTGCGGATTACCGTATGATAACCGATGAGGAGAGGCAGATGCTCCAGTCAATGGTGAATGAGGAGTATGACTACTTCATAAGGACCGTTGCTGCCAACAGAAACCTCAGCGTATCATATGTACGTGGCCTTGCAGAGGGAAGGATATTCACCGGAAGACAGGCCCTGAAGAACCGGCTTGTGGATTATACCGGTGGAAGGGACTATGCTGTTGATGTGGCGGCTAAACTTGCAGGTTTAAAGAACTATGACACCGTAACCCTTGAGCCGCCAGGTGGATTCGTGAAGATCCTCTCAAGCATGTTCTCAAAGCTTGGATCTGCAGGTTCAGGAAATACAACAGAACACCTCAAGATCTAAAAAATAAAAGGACAGTATCCATGGAACCTTAAGTTCAGCAATACAACAAAACAGCAAAAGATCTAAGAAAAGAATAAAAGGATAAGTATTTATCCTAAAAGGATTGAAGAATTATATATCATTCTCACGGAGGTTAGGAAATGGTTGTTAAGATAGAGGTTTTCACATCCCCAACCTGTCCCTACTGTCCAATGGCGATTGAGGTTGTTGATGAGGCCAAGAAGGAATTCGGGGACAAAATAGATGTTGAAAAAATTGACATAATGGTTGACCGGGAGAAGGCAATCGACTATGGTCTCATGGCAGTCCCTGCAATAGCGATAAACGGCGTTGTGAGGTTTGTTGGGGCCCCTGGCAGGGAGGAACTCTTCGAAGCCATAAGCGACGAAATAGAATAGATTAATTTTTCTTCATTAAATTTTAAAGGATTTTTCTGATGAAGGATGAGAGGGTATTCGGGATCACCACGGGGACAGCTGCCACTGCAGCGGCCCTCGCATCACTTCTATGTTTAAGGGGTCGTGTGGTTAAAAGAGTAAATGTTGAAACCCCCTCAGGAAAAATCGATGTGGACGTTGATTCTGTTGAAAGGATCTCCCAGGACACGGCAAGGGCCAGTGTAATAAAGAGGCCCTACGGAGACCCTGATGTCACAGTGAACCTCAGCATCATGGCAGAGGTTCAGATCACAGGAACATCTGGAGTCGTGATCAGGGGAGGTGAGGGTGTCGGTACCGTGACAAAACCGGGTCTCCAGGTCCCCCCTGGTGAGGCTGCAATAAACCCCGTCCCCAGGAGGATGATAGAGGATAATCTCCAGAAATACCTGAAAGAGGGGGAGGGTGCGGTTGTCACGGTTTCGGTTCCCGAGGGGGAGAAAATCGCATCAAAAACCATGAACCCCCGCCTCGGGATTGAGGGGGGTATCTCCATCCTGGGGACAAGTGGCATTGCAAGACCCATGTCCTCCTCAGCCTACAGGAGATCCCTTGCATGTCAGATTGACATTGCAGTCGCCCGTGGGTTCAGGGAACTCGTATTCGTCCCAGGTAACATAGGGGAAAGGTTTGCTAGGGAGTACTTCAACCGGATTGAGGAGGAGCGGATAATACAGATGGCCAACTTCCCGGGTTACATGCTGGGGGAGGC
Source organism: Methanothermobacter sp. KEPCO 2 (assembly GCF_041228365.1). Lineage (NCBI taxonomy): Archaea > Methanobacteriati > Methanobacteriota > Methanobacteria > Methanobacteriales > Methanobacteriaceae > Methanothermobacter > Methanothermobacter sp. KEPCO 2. The sequence goes on from NZ_CP166185.1 coordinate 873,158, forward strand.
TGCCAAAAAGGGTGTGAAAAGGATCATACTGATGGGCCATGCAGGTAAACTCATAAAGCTCTCTGCAGGGATATTCCAGACAAAGAACTCCATTGCAGATGCCCGTCGTGAGATAATGACAGCACATGCCGCCCTCAGCGGTGCAGCGCCAGAGGTTACAGAAAGGATCTTCAACCTTGCAACCGTTGAGGAGATGATCGGTGAACTCGAAAGGGTGGGATTGAGGGAGGATGTATTCAACAGCATCAGCAAATCAATAAGGGAGAGGTGTTCTGAAAGGTTCCCATTTGAAACCGACGTTTTGATCTTCAGCCTGGATGGTAGAATACTCAACTCCAGCTTTAAAACCACACCTGCCCACAGATTCAGGGACGGCGATCATAATCGTTAGATACCTTCAATAATAGTGATTAGATGTAGACTTTTATCAACTGATGGTAGTGGTTCGCATGAAAGGATTTACCCACACAGATGGAAAATCTGTACGTATGGTTGATGTGGGCTCGAAGGCGGTTGTCAGAAGGACGGCGACCGCTGAAGGTCACATATCCCTCACTGAGGATACCCTGAAATTGATCAATGAAAAAAGGATTGAGAAGGGGAACGTTCTTGCAACGGCCCAGATAGCAGCCATAGCTGCGGTTAAACGGACCTGGGACCTCATACCCCTCTGTCACCAGCTCCCTGTAACAGGGGTTGACGTTGAATTCGATGTTACGGCTGACGGGATCACCGCCAGGGTAACTGTAAGGTGCGATGGAAAAACAGGTGTTGAAATGGAGGCCCTCACAGGGGTTTCTGTGGCCCTCCTTACAATCTGGGACATGGTCAAAAGTGTAGAGAAGGACGAGCATGGCCAGTACCCTGAAACCAAAATCAGTAATATCAGGGTCCTTAAAAAGGAGAAGGTAGAACTGGAAGAAGTGGTTGAATGAAATTTCTGAACCCTGAGGAGAAGGTAGAACTGGAAGAAGTGGTTGAATGAAATTTCTGATGCCCGAAATAAGAAAGATCATCACCGACTGCTACCCATATATAAAATCCCTGAACCCAGCCCAGATGAGTGCTGTTGAGGCCGGTTACCTGGAATCAGATGAAAATTTCATCATAGCCATACCAACGGCCAGTGGAAAGACCCTCCTGGGAGTTCTGGCTGCCATTCAAGCCATAATGGACGGTGGGCGGGTTATCTACACCGTACCACTCATATCAATACAGAACGAAAAGGTAAAGGAGTTCAGGGAGCTTGAAAAGCACGGTATAAGTGTGGGTAAGGATCCCCGAACCTCTGACCTGGCGGTGATGGTCTTCGAATCCTTTGATAGCCTCACCCGATTCTCATGGAACACCCTGAGGGAGATTGACCTTCTCATAGTGGACGAGTTCCATATGATCGGGGAGTACAGCAGGGGCCCTGTAATAGAATCCGCCATCACAAGGGCCAGAAAACTGAATCCAACGATGCGCATTGTGGCCCTCTCAGCAACCCTCTCAAATATGGATGAAATAGGGGAGTGGCTAGGTGCCAGAATCGTTGAACACGACTACAGGCCGGTACCCCTCCACCGGGAGGTGCTTGACACCGAGATGTTCGGGGCCCGGGACAAGAATCAGGTTGTCCTGAAGATCCTTGAAAGGTCCATCAGTGAGGACAGCCAGACCCTGGCATTCGTATCCACAAGGAGGTTCACAGAATCCCTTGCATCCTACCTTGCAGATAGGATCAAAAAGAAGATCCCGGGGGACCTGCTGGAGAGATTCGATGAGGTGGCAGAGAGGATACTTGATGTGCCGAGGTCCAGCGGCTCACCCCCAACATCCACCTGCCTGAAACTTGCAGACTGCATCAGGGCTGGTGTTGCATTCCACCATGCGGGCCTCTTCAACAGGCAGAGAGAAATAATAGAGGACGAATTCAGGAGGGGAAACATCCTCATGATCACAGCAACCCCCAGCCTCATGTACGGGGTGAACCTCCCCTCAAGGACCGTTGTGATAAGGGACTACACTAGGTGGACAGGGCAGGGCCCCCAGAGGATCCCTGTATTTGATTATGAGCAGATGTCAGGGAGGGCCGGGAGACCACTCTATGATGATATCGGCTACTCCTACCTCATAGCAAAGAGCCATGACGAGGCCATGGAACTCGAGGAGTACTATGTGAATGGTGAGGTGGAGAGGACCAACTCGAGGCTCATGGAGAACCGGGATGCCCTCTACAGGCAGATAATCGCACAGGTCGCCTCAGGACTTGCATCCACAACTGAAGATCTTCTTGAATTCTTCAGGGAAAGCTTCTACGGCTATCAGATGAGTGAGGGTCCATTCAGCAATGCATTCGGCCTGGACAGTATTCAGTATGAAATAGAAACCGCCACAGAGTTTTTAATGAAGAACAGGATCATATATCCTGGTCCCAGTGGCTTATCAGCGACAGAATTCGGGCTTTTGATTGCAAAATCCAGTTACTCTGTTGAAACAGCCATAAAACTCCACCAGTTCGCATCTGAGATGGATGAACTCGACATCTACCGCCTCATCTACGAGCTGGCAGGGACCCCCGACATTCCACTCATACCGTTCAAGGGGCGGAAGAGCCGTGACCCGGTACGTGAGAGGCTCATGGAACATGGAATATTTGTCATGGATGCAGGTAACAGCGAGGCAACAGCAGCAGCCCTCATTGAGTGGATAAATGAGAGGACGGAGTATGAGATTGAGAACGCCTTCAATGTCTATGCTGCATCAACAAGAAGGACCGCATACGAGGCATCAAGGCTCGTTAAGTTCTTCAAGAGGATCTGTGAAATCCAGGGTGTGTATGGTTACGCAGGGAAACTTGATGTTCTGGCTGCAAGACTCTACTATGGAGTCAGGGATGACATCATTCCACTGGTGGTTGGTGTAAGGGGCCTTGGACGTGTCAGGGCCCGTAAGATTGTTGAAACCTTTGGGGAGGACCTCAGACATGTGCGGAAGGATGAACTCAAACGTATCGATGGTATCGGGGAAAAACTCGCCGATGCCATTAGAGGATATGCTGAGAGATCCTGCCAGTCTTAAAACCATTTTAAGGGAGTGTGCAGCGTCCATCAGCATATTTGACATCATGAGGATCCGTGAATTCATTGAGAGGGAATGTGCCCACGTTCCCAGAGGGTACAGGGAGGCCTATATAAAAACCTATACTGGAATTGCTGTTGAAGCTGTTCTTGCTCTTAAGGGTGGTGTGGGGGATATCACTGCAGATAGAAAAAGCCTTCTGAGGACACTGAAAAGACTATATGATACCTCCAGCCCCCTTATTGTGGTTTTAACCGTTATTTACAGGAATTTTATCCTTTCAGAACCCCTCCACCCTGTGGGGACTCCTTTTCCCGGTGGTTACTCAGTTACAGAGGAACATGGGACATACTACTGCCCTGTGAAGGATAAGCAGAAGGATAATCCATCAGCGCTGTGTGATATCTGCATTGCAGAGCAGACCCCATGACTCAGGAGATGACTTCTGATGGTGAGAAGCTGTGAAACCCTAAAGGAGGGCCCCAATGATCCAGGCGGATGAGATTCCAGAGAAACTGACAAAAATGGAGCTCCTTGAGATGGTTAAAAAGGAGGCCTCTTCGGTACATATAAAGGATGTGATGGACGCATCGGTTTACCTGAGGGAGGATGCCAAATACATGCCACCAAGGGAGCAGAAGGAGTTCATTGAAAGGTTCACCAGGGCCTTCTTCAACAGGATAAGGGATATAAAGAATGATAAAAACATCTACCCTGGAGAGGTTGACACTGAAAAACTGGCTGAATTCATAGGGTTCCTTGATGAACAGTTAAGGCGTGCCAGGTCACGGCCTGAAAGGTGTTTCCAGAGGATCGCCCGTATAATAACCATCTACGTAACCTTTGTGAGGGAGGAGCCAGTCCACCCCGTTGGAACCCGCTTCCCCGGAGGCTTGAGGGTTAGAAGGGTGGGTGATGTCTTCTACTGCCCTGTGAAGGACAGGCAGATCAGCACCCCCACCGCCCTCTGCCGTTTCTGTGTGAGCAGGCAGGACCCTGATGTTCCAGGCGGTCATTCATAGAGAAGAAGACCGATGCCATCAATGACCAGTGAAAGACCAATCAGCCAGGCAAGGAAAACAGGGTTTCTTACGAATACTCCCAGAATGATGTAAAGGACTCCCAGAACCACCACTGATAGACCTGCAACCATTCCTGCTCTGTGTTCCCTGGAGAATAAACTTGCAACACCTGCGATTATGAGGATTATACCTGTGAGGTATATCCAGAATGCCGCAAGGAAACTGAATAGTGTCACGTTACCTGCAAGGGCAGCTGCAAGTATCACACCAAGTATTCCCAGCACAACATAAAGCACACCTGCCCCCTTGCTAACCTTCCATGCGTTCACGCCAAGAAGGAACAGCCAGAGCGCCAGAAAGAGAACCGCAACACCTGTGAGGACACTCAGTGTGAATATTGAAAACACCGGAAAGATTATCACAAGAATACCCAGAATCAGTGTTAAAAGACCTGGAAGTTTTGTCTCAGCCACAATTTCACCCCCTTTAAATTTTTTTATTCTAAACATATATGAATTTAATATACCTGTTTGTATTCAGATATAAATTTCAATATAAATTCGCCAAAAAAGGATTTGGTGGAGGTTCATCCCCCTCCATCACAGACCTCTGAACCCATATCAATGTCTTCAAAGTCCTCTTTCATCCTCTTAAGCTTTTCAACGGTATCAGTTTTTCTTCCTTTTCCAGATCCCCTCTTAAGCTGGGATCTGTCGATTAACTCCAGGTAATTCGCGTTGTACCATAAATCAGAATCTTCAAGGCGGACCCAACCATCACCATCTTCAACCTTGATGGCTGAGATCTCACCCGTCGTTCCGGTACCTGTGTAACGGACAGCCATACCAACCGTCAGTACATTCCCGTTTAAGTCCTTAACCTCCATTGTATCCACCATCATTCAGGGGAAACTTCATTTGACTCATCTTCAGGAGCCTCTTCCGCCTCATCAGCGGCTATTTTAAGTACCACATAGTCTCCAACCCTGCTCACGTTGTCCATGCCAACAATGAATGTCCTCTGTTTAAGGGACAGCTCCCCCTTGGATATTGTAATGGAATTCACAACACCCTTTTCAGGGTCCAGTTCAAGGTCAGAGACCTTCCCTATCTCCATCGCATTCTTATCCAGCACCTTACGACCCAGGAACTCCGTTACCTTCATTTTAACACCACTAAAATCTATGTACCTCATGGTATAAAAAATGATTTATTCATAGCACTCCAATATAATAGCATGGCTGCCGTGAAGATATTCCGGGTTCTTGGAATACCCGTTGAACTCGACATCTCATTCCTCATTCTGATGGTATTCATATACCTCCTCACCTACCTGGGTTTCCTATCACTCAACCTTGCTGTGCTCATAACCCTCGTCTTCGTGGTGGTGGTGATACATGAACTGGCCCACTCCTATGTCGCCCTCAGGTTCGGTGTGAAGATAAGGAGCATACTTCTCCTTCCCATAGGTGGGGTTTCAAGGATGGAGGAGATACCAAAGGTGCCAAGGCAGGAGTTCCTCATATCCATCGCCGGGCCCCTCACCAACATCATAATGGCCATGTTAACAGCGGTACCCCTCCTCCTGAACCTCACTGGACCCATCAGGCCATTCCTTGGAGATTTTCTGGTCGTGAATCTGGTCCTGGCACTCTTCAATCTTATACCCGCCTTTCCAATGGATGGTGGGAGGATACTGAGGGCCATACTCGCTGAACGTGTGAGTTACCTGAGGGCAACCAGAATAGCGGCGAACCTTGGTAAGACCATCGCCGCAATGATGGCTGTCACCGGCCTCTTCTATAACCTCTTCCTGATACTGATAGGACTCTTTATCTACATAGGTGCGGAGCAGGAGTACCAGTCAACCCTAATATCCTCGCTTCTTGAGGGCGTGACGGTGGGGGACGTGATGACCCCGGATCCTGTAACACTCAGACCCGATATGACGGTGGGGGAGGCCCTTGATGTCATGTTCAGAAAGAAGCACATGGGTTACCCTGTAACCACCGGGAATGAACTTGCAGGAATAGTGACATTCCATGACATATCAGAGGCTGCCAGAGATGTGATGGTGGGAGATGTGATGACCACGGAGGTTGTGACTGCCACAGAGGACGAGGAACTCACCTCCGTCCTTGAAAAAATGAACCGCCACCAGCTTGGAAGGCTCCCTGTGATGGGTGACGGTAAACTGAAGGGTATAATTTCAAGGACAGATATAATAAGGACGCTGAATCTTATGAGAAAGGGAATTGAATGAAAAATGCATATTAAGGACGCTGAATCGAATGAAAACATATCTACAGTGAACCTTTACGGTGAAGATAATGAGGGAAGCTTGTCGCCGGATAATCGATGATATAATATCAGGTGAAATAAAAACAAGGAAGGACCTTGAAAGGGCTAAACACAGGGTTTGCCGTGACTTTGGACTTGAAAAATTCATGAGTAACTCAGAAATCCTTGAACATGCTACTCCAGAAGAAAAGAAATTGATCGAAAATCTCCTGAGGAAAAAACCCACCAGGACAATATCAGGTGTTGCCGTTGTGGCAGTCATGTGTCACCCACATGAATGCCCCCACGGAAGGTGCCTGTACTGCCCTGAAAGTGAAAAGGCACCCCCCAGCTACACAGGAGAGGAACCAGCCGCCCTGAGGGCCAGAATGTACGATTTCCACCCCTACAGGCAGGTCTACAATCGCCTTGAGCAGCTCCACAGCATAGGCCACCCTGTTGACAAGGTGGAACTCATAGTCATGGGGGGCACCTTCCCGTCCCACAGCCTCTGCTACCAGGAATGGTTCATATCCAGTTGCCTTGAGGCCATGGTGGACTTTGGAGCTAGACTGAGTGGTGTCAAGGTGGATATGCCCAATCACCACGGTTATGTGAAGGTGGATGACGCCCAGCGGTTCAACGAGACATCGCCGGTTCGTTGCGTTGGGATGACATTTGAGACAAGGCCAGACTACTGCCGGGAGGAGGACGTTGACAGAATGCTCAACCTTGGGGTTACAAGGGTTGAGCTTGGTGTACAGACCATCTACAACTACATCTACCAGCGCATCAGGAGGGGCCACAGCATAGGGGACGTTATAGAGTCCAACAGGATACTTCGGGACTCGGGGATAAAGGTTGCGATGCACCTCATGCCCGGCCTCTTCTCAGACTTTGACCGGGACCTCCGGATATTCAGGAGGATATTCCAGGACCCATCCTTCAGACCTGACATGCTGAAGATATACCCCTGCCTTGTTACCAGGGGCAGCGAACTCTACAGCCTCTGGGAGAGGGGCCTCTATAAACCATACTCCACAGAGGAGGCCGTTGATCTAATCGTCGAGATAAAGAAGATGATGCCCCCCTGGGTGAGGACCATGAGGATACAGAGGGATATACCCTCCCAGCTTATAGTTGATGGTGTCAGAAAGTCCAACCTGGGTGAACTGGTCTACAGGCGCCTTGAGGAGGAGGGTGTCCGATGCAGGTGCATAAGGTGCCGTGAGGTTGGCCATATGAGCCGCAGGGGTGTGAGTGTCAATGAGGATGCAGTTACAGTGATGGTTGAGGAGTACGATGCCACAGGCGGCAGGGAGTTCTTCATCTCAGCCGAGGACCCTGAAAATGATGTCCTCATCGGATTCCTGAGGCTAAGGTTCCCATCAGAAAATGCCCACCGCCCTGAAATAGATGATAAGACCGCCCTTGTGAGGGAACTCCATGTCTACGGTTCAATGATACCCATAGGTGAGCGTCGCGATACCGTTGGACAGCACAGGGGCTACGGTGAGGAGCTACTAAGCCGTGCAGAGGCAATAGCATACGATGGGGGGATGGAGAAAATTATGGTCACAAGCGGGATAGGGGCCCGTGAATACTACAGCAAATTTGGCTACAGAAGGGAGGGCCCCTACATGTCAAAAGAACTCCAGGAGGGTTAAAATGAAGGTTGAAACAGCAGAGGAACTTGCATCACTCATAGACCATACAAACGTAAGGGCAGATGCAACGGTTGCTGATATCGAGAAACTTTGCAGGGAGGCCATTGAGTATGGGTTCAGGTGCGCGGTTGTCACCCCAACCAATGTCAGGCTGGCATCTGAACTCCTGAGGGACAGTGATGTCATGGTCTGCTCTGTTATAGGATTTCCGGCAGGTGTTAACACGCCGGCGGTTAAGGCCTTCGAGGCATCAGAGGCCGTGGATAACGGTGCAGAGGAGGTTGACATGGTAATGAACATAGGGGCACTGAAGTCAGGGCTGAGGGAACTTGTCTATGAGGATATAAGTGGAGTCGTTGATGCCGCAGGCGTCCCTGTCAAGGTTATACTGGAGACAGCCTACCTCACAGACGAGGAGAAGGTGGAGGCATGCCTCATAAGTAAGGATGCTGGTGCCGCATTTGTTAAAACATCTACAGCCTATGGTGGGCTTTCAGGTGCCACAGTGGAGGACGTGAAACTCATGCGTGAGACTGTGGGTGATGAGATGGGTGTTAAGGCAGCCGGCGGTATAAGGGATGCTGAAACAGCCCTTGCAATGATAGAGGCCGGTGCAGACAGGATTGGAACATCAACCGGGGTCCAGATCATGGAGGGGTGGAAGTAGGAGAAAAAGATCGTTTTTCGATCCCGAAAACATTCTCAGAAGGTGATCTGACATGAGGATAAGGATAACCGTAGAGGGGAAGGGTTACGCTGAGGCCGAATTTGATGAGAGAAACCCTGAATCTGCAGAGAGGATCTATGAGAGCCTTCCGCTTGAGGGCCGGGCTCTCCTGTGGATGGAGGAGGTCTACTTTGACATACCAGTCACCCTTGACTATGAGAACCCCTCTGATACCGCCGGTCCGGGGGACATATCCTACTGGCCGCCGGGGTACGCCCTCTGCATATTCTTCGGGTCAACACAGCCCTACTCCCCGGTGAATCATATAGGGAGGGTGACCAGAAACCTTGACCTTTTCTTCAGTGTTGATGAGGGCGACAGGATAATAATAGAAAGAATGGACTAACAAAAAATCAGCGGCCGGAAACGCTAAACGTCCTCTATTTCCCTGTAAAGCGTATCCCTGCTTGCTGGAATCCTTCCCAGGTCCCTCACAACCCTTATTATTTCTTCGGGTTCCGTTCTAACACCATGTGAGGCGCCCGCGGACCTTGATATGTTCTCCTCACCCAGTGTACCCCCAAGGTCGTTGGCCCCTGACATGAGGGCAACCTGTGCAAACTTAAAGCCCAGTTTAACCCATGAGGCCTGTATGTTCCTGATAAGGCCCCTGAACATCAGCCTTGAAACCGCGTAGACCTTGAGGTCATCTGCACCGGTTGCGCCTGCAGCCGCCTTTCCCTCACGGTATATGGGGGCCCTTGGATGCATGAATGGTAATGGGACAAACTCTGTGAATCCCCCTGTTCTCTCCTGAATCTGCCGCAGTATGTCCATGTGTTCAACCCTGTGCTCGGGTCCATCGATGTGACCGTACATCATGGTGCAGGTTGTTGGTATCCCAACCCTGTGTGCTGTCTCTATAACCTCAACCCACTCCCCGGTACTCAGCTTTGTAGGGCATATAACGGCCCTTATATCATCATTGAGTATCTCTGCCGCCGTACCGGGCATTGAACCAAGACCAGCCCTTTTAAGTATCTTGAGGGCCTCCTCAATGGATAGCTCCGCATTACGAGCACCATAGTAAACCTCCATTGGGGAGAATGAGTGGAGGTGCACATGGGGTAGCTCTGATTTTATGGTCCTCACAAGATCCTCATAGAAGTAGGTGTCAAGGCCCGGGTAGAGGCCTCCCTGTATGCAGAGTTCACGGGCACCGTTTTCCACGGCCTTGCGGGCAATTTCAAGGATCCTTTCAGTTTCAAGATAATATGCGTCCCCATCCAGATCATCCCTCTTAAAGGCACAGAACCCGCACTGTCCCGAGCATATATTGGTGAAGTTGATGTTCCAGTTCTCAATGTAGGTTACCCTGTCACCCGCCTCGGACTCCCTGACAGTGTCCGCGGCTATTAAAAGGGCCTGGAGGTCCCTTCCCTTCACATTCATTAAGTAGAGGGCCTCCTCATTGTTGATTGGCTCGTCCATTGCCTTTTCAAGTATTTTTTCTGTGCGGGTTTTGATGTCCATGGTGCCAAACATGCGATTTAGTATCTGGTTCTCCAAGTTTAAAATTTTTGGTTTTGGTGAAATCCATATCCATTTACCCCCATGGGCCCTATGTGGTCCATTAACCCGGCAGAACCAATAAATTTAAATATTAGAGATTACCAGCTTAATTTGGAGGTGAAATTATGGCTGAATTACCAATCGCACCAGTAGGTAGAATAATAAAAAATGCCGGTGCCCAGAGAATAAGTGATGATGCAAAAGAGGCTTTAGCAAAGGCCCTCGAAGACATGGGTGAGGAAATCTCACGCAAAGCCGTTGAACTTGCAAAACACGCCGGCAGAAAAACTGTTAAAGCCACAGACATTGAAATGGCCGCTAAACAGTTATAGGTAGACCCGATAATTCTACCTATTTATTTTTTCAGGGACCAGGTGCCCCCTACCAGATTTAAGCTGTTATGATTCTGTACTGGTTCATGTTTTTTCTTTATAAGCTCAGACTAACATAATAATAAGATGAGGTGATTTTTGATGTCAACAATGGATAACCTGAAGGAAGCATTTGCCGGGGAGTCACAGGCAAACAGAAAGTACCTTGCATTCGCAAGGAAGGCTGATGAGGAGGGTTACCACCAGGTTGCAAAGCTCTTCCGTGCCGCAGCAGCGGCAGAGACAGTCCACGCAATGAACCACCTTGAGGCCATGGAGGCCATCAACAGCACAGAGGAGAACCTAAGGGAGGCAATAGCCGGAGAAACCGCGGAATTCAAGGAGATGTACCCTGGATTCATAGAGGAAGCAGAAGCAGAGGGTGAAGAACAGGCGCGCTGGAGCTTTGACGTTGCAAATAAGGTTGAGAAGATCCACGCTGAACTCTACCAGAATGCCCTCGATAACCTTGGAAGGAACGTTGAGGTGGACTACTACGTCTGCAACTGGTGCGGTAACACCGTTGAGGGTGAGGCACCCGAAAGGTGCGCCATCTGCGGGGCCCCCAAGAAGGAGTTCAGAAAGATAGAATAATTTTCTATCACCTTACTTCTATTTTTCATCAATAACGCCCTTCTCTGTGAAGGTTATCCTGAATGTTGTACCCCCATCTGAAATCATCTCTGCAGTCCCGTCAATCTGGTCGGTGAGGTTCCTTACAAGCTGGAGGCCAAGGGATGGACTGCTCTCCCAGTCAAGATCCGGTGGAAATCCGACCCCATCATCACTAACCTCAATCAGAACGTGTTTATTGCTTCTTTTAACCGAAACAGACACAGTACCTTCACCATCAGGGAAGGCATGCTTCACAGCATTTGTTAAAAGTTCATTGACGATGAGGCCAACGGGTATGGCGGTCTCCACGTCAACTTTCAGTTCATCCACATCCATATTCAGCCTTATCCTGGAATCTGCAGAGTAACTTCTGAACACCTCAGATGCGAGTGTCCTTACGTATTCACCCATATCAATGTTCTTGAGATCCTCTGAACGGTAAAGCCTTTCATGGATCAGGGCCATGGACCTTGCCCTGTTTTCACTCTCCCTGAAGAGGTCCAGGGTCTCTTCATCCTTGGCCTTCCTTGACTGGAGGCTGAGGAGGCTTGAGATTATCATCATGTTGTTCTTGACCCGGTGGTGTATCTCCTTGAGGAGGAGTTCCTTCTCCTCGAGGGACTTTTCAAGCATCCTCTGTGTCCTCTTGAGGTCTGAGATGTCATGGAGGACCACCAGGGCACAGTCCCTCCCCTCCGCATGTACAAGCTTATTGTATATCCTTACGGTGTACTTCCTCCCAAGAGGGTCATTAAGGACAACCTCATAGGGTTCAATATTCCCCTCATCTTTGATTATTTCAAGCTTTGATCTGAATTTATCCTTCACATCAGCAGCGATGAATTCAACGTCATAGATGGACGTTCCTCGAAGTTCCTCAGGTGCCATTCCCAGTCTCTCTGAGAGGGTTGAATTAATATCCAGTATTACACCACCCTCCAGATCAAGGAGGATTATGTAGTCTGGTGAAAGATCAAATAGTGACCTGTATTTTTCCTCACTCTCCCTCAGTTTCCTTTCGTTCTCTATTCTATGGGTTATGTCCCTTGAAACCGATACAACCACATTTCTACCGCCAATTTCAATAAGGCGGGAGTTCACCTCAACCGGGATCCGGCGGCCGTCCTTTGATATGTAGGTTCTCTCAAACCTTGCGGCCCTACTTTCAAGGAGTGTCCTCATATTATCTGAGATCTCCTCCTCTGTGGGTCCAAGGTCCATGGGGGTCATGTTGAGGAGTTCATCCCTTGAGTAGCCCAGTTTCTCCACAGCGGTCCTGTTCACCTCAATGTAGTTACCTGGCAGACCATTATCCCTTAACTCAACGATGGTTATTATATCATCAACCCCATTGAAAACCGCCCTGAATTTCTTTTCACTTTCCTTCAATGCCTCTTCAGCCTTTTTTCTCTCTGAAATGTCCCTTATAACCGCTGTTACAAAGTTTTCCCCCAGGTAATGCCATCCTGTAATGGATATATCCACAGGAACCCTTTTTCCATCCTTTCTGAGTGCCTCTACATCTGTGATCATCAGAGAAATGTCACTATTTATATCCTGAAAGTTGTGCATGTCCCGGTTTTGCTCTGAGATTATTTTATTGATTTGTTTTCCCTTCATCTCATCTGCAGTGTACCCAAAGATCTTCTCAGCCCCGTGGTTCCATGAAACCACCCTTCCCCGCTCATCAGCGGTTATAATTGCATCCCTTGCTGTCTCCACTATTGTCCTGTATTTCTCCTCGGTCTCACGGACAACCTCCTCTGATTCTTCGATGGACTCTGCCAGGAGTACTGTCATGAGGTTAACAAAGAGCATCACTGAAACCCTCAGAAGGTCCTCATAGAAACCTGAAAGAGATGCCATGATGTTTGTTACAATAAGCACCGTGCCAAGTAATGCCGTTACAAGAAATGACTTTCTCTTAAACCAGAGGGCTGCAAGGACTATTGGTATGTAAAAGATATGTGCGAATACAACCTCAACCCTGAGAAAGATGTGGAAATAGACCGTTGCAGCAACACAGAGAGCTGTGAGTGATGCTACAATAGCCAGCCGGGTTCTTCTATCCCGGTAGTACTGTATCTTCTCAGTAGCAGTAAGAGTCCTATTAACCAATGCCCCCACCCTATCAATAAACCTTGTGTATCTATGTAAAACCATCAATCCCATGATGGTTTCACATTCAGTTATTATTTAAGTTATCAGATTCACTAAAAAGTTTTCCATGAATAGTATGTATGAAGTATTAGAAATACATTTATGGTATATAATAATTGAAAACTTTGTGCTGGAACTCCTGAAACCCCTGATTTTTAACCATTATCATGCCGATGGGGTTTCATTGGGCGTTTCAGGTTCATGGTGCCACCCCATGCCTGTAAGGAGGCTTTTATTCCAGAATCCCCAACCCAGAATGGAAAAGGTTATATATGACTACTTCCATACTTTAGAAGGAACATGGGCCGGTGGTCTAGGGGTATGATACCTCCCTGACACGGAGGTGATCACGAGTTCGAATCTCGTCCGGCCCACTATGCCGTGGTAGTTCAGTTGGGAGAACGCCAGACTGAAGATCTGGATGTCGCTGGTTCAAGTCCGGCCCACGGCACTTATAACCACCTCTTTATCCAGAAACTAATTATATAGTTATTTTTAAGGACATTAAAACATGAGACAAGTCTTAACCTATTTACTTGGTTTTAAAGACCTGCAAACACTCAAGTCAGTTAAGAAATAAAATAAAACCTTACTGGAGGCTATTACTCTTCTGATTCTGCTATAAGGTATGTTCCTGTGGCCCTCTTGATCCTCACACTCCTGAAGGATCCCACCTCGCCATCATGTGTGACAACAGGTATGTATGAGTCTGTTCTGCCTATGAAGCCGCCCTTCCTTCCCCTCTCAACTATGAGGATGTTCTGGGTGGTTCCAACAAGCCTCTTATTTTCCTCCTCTGTGATCCTCCCCTTGAGTTCCTCAACGGCCTTTGATCGCCTCCGCAGTTCCCTGAAGTCTATCTCATCAAGGGAGGATGAGAGGGCGCGTGGCCTGTGTCTGTACTTTGAGAGGTGTATGAAGCCGGGTCTCACCTCCTCAAGGAGCCTGCAGGTGTCAAGGAAGTCATCCTCGCCCTCAGTGGGGTAGCCAACGATTATATCGGTTGCAATGGAGATTTCAGGAATCCTTGACCTGAACCTGTCAACTATCATCCTGAAATCATCCACAGTGTGCCCCCTCCCCATATCCCTGAGTACACGGTCACTTCCACTCTGAACAGGGAGGTGGAGGAAACTGTACACCTTCTCTGATCTGAATGCCTCAACAAGACCATCAAGGTCCCTGAGGACACTCGCAGGGTGCATCATGCCAACACGCACCCTGAAATCACCGGGTATTTCAGTTATTTCCATTATGAGGTCAGAAAGTCTCTCACCTGTATCAGAACCGTATGCTGCAGTATCCTGTGCCGTAAGCTGGATCTCCCTGCACCCAGCCTCAATGGCCTCCCTGGCCTCCTGGACGATGATATCTGATGGGTAACTCTGTATACTCCCCCTTGCAAAGCGTGTGCAGCAGTAGCTGCAGCTTCCACTGCATCCCTCACATATCTGTATGATGTGTATCAGGGGGTTCGACCTCACCCTGGGGACCCCCACCTTCAAATCAGATGTGAAACCGGTTATCCGTTTAACATGACCCTGGTAGGTGGCACGCACAACCTCCGCCGTTCTCATGAGCTGGTGGGGTCCAAGCCATGAGGCATCACCTGATATGGATTCAAGTTTCTGTGGGTCTATTTCAACCATGCACCCGGCAACGATGAGGCCCTTATCAGGGTACATCTCCCTGATCCTCTTTATCCTGTTTATAACCTTGTGCTCAGTGGGATGCTTAACATAGCATGTGTTAAGAATTATCACATCCGCCTCATCAATCCCTGTAAGGAGAGCCCCTGCCTCACTCAGGACGCCCGCCATGATCTCTGAGTCTGCCTGGTTGAATGTGCATCCAAACGTCTCTATGTAAACCCTGATATTGTCCATTAGGAATCCCCTTTAAAAGTCATCTGTAAAATTCCCGCCTAAATACGGGTTCAGTGGAATTTCCAGCCATGTTTACCTATCAATGGAACAAATGCAACTCCCCCCAGGTTCCTGGACCTGTAATCCCCAGAGGAGAGCCTCTCAACAAGAACAAGTTCCTGGTAGAATTTATCAGAACCAACAGGTATTAAAAGTTTTCCCCCAACCTCCAGTTGCTCCCTGAGGGGGTCTGGTATGTAGGGTGCTGCCGCGGTCACATAGATCCTGCTGTAGGGGGCCTCAGGAGGGTATCCCCTGCTTCCGTCCCCATGTATGACAGTGATGTTATCGTATCCCAGGGCCTCAAGTTTTCGCCTCGCCCTCTCATACAGTGAACGTATCCTTTCAATCGTGTAGAGGTGGCCCTCCCTCCCTATTATCTCTGCTATGACCGCCGCATTGTAACCGCAGCCGGTGCCAACCTCAAGGACCTTCATTCCCCTCTCAAGGTCCAGTAGCTCGGCTATCATGGCGACCATGTGGGGTGCGGATATGGTCTGTCCCTCACCTATCGGAAGGGGCATGTCAAGGTAGGCCCTGTGCCTTTCATCTTCGGGGATGAACTCATCCCTTGGAACCCTCTCCATAGCCCTTCTTACGGACTCAGATTTTATGTAGCCCTTATCTATGAGGTCCTGGACCATTCTAAGTCTTTCATTCATCATTGGACCACTAAAAACGGTTATGTTCGGCCAGATATCACACAATCATGTCTGTGAGGTCATGTCTGAACCTGAGGTTTACAGGATAACCATACACCCTCTTAATCCTCCGGGCCGGTACGGAGCCCCTCCTTATCATGCTATCCTCTGTCTTTATGCTCCTGATCTTGAAGACGTGTTCATCTATCTTCATGACATCTCCCACCCTGAATTCAAAGTCCCTGTCCACCTCAACCTTTCTTGAGTAGACCTCACCATGGAGGTCCACGGATATACCAACACGGGCGGGAGCCTCGAGTGAAACAGCCCAGAGAGTCTTAACATCGGCGGCAGTGGCTTTATCAACCCTCTTGCCACTCTTAAGTTCCAGTGATGTTATTTCAACGAGTTTTCCTGATACGGTGATTGCATCGCCTGTTGATACCTCCTCATGGGGGTATAGATCCACCTCATCCCTGTAGGAGCTTCCATGCTCACTTATTATTATCCTGTGGCTTTCGGGCTTTTCAATCACAAGGCTATCCCTGAAGACCGTCCCGCATTCCTCACATTCAAGTACAAGGTGCTTGACCTTCCTTGATCTGGACTCATCTGTTCTGCTCTTTAAAACCCTGAATGCCTTTGACCCGCAAATCGGACACTGCATCTATTACCCCTCATACACTTTCCTGTGAATTTAAATGTTTCTCCTATCCTGAACCTTCCTTCAGCGTCCTGATGTAGTGGTTTACAAGGCCGCCGTCCTGGAGTATCGATAGCATGTAGTCGTTGAAGGGCTTCATCTCATACCTCTTTCCAGAGGTGAGGTTCTCAATGAAACCACCCTTGAGATCAACAGAGATTTCATCCCCGTCCGCCGCATCCACACGAGCCATTATAACGGGAAACCCAATGTTTATGGCGTTCCTGTAGAATATCCTGGCAAAGGATTCTGCAATGATCGCGGCGACACCTGCATGTTTAAGGGCCAGCGGGGCCTGTTCCCTCGATGATCCGCATCCGAAGTTGCGCCCGGCCACTATTATGTCGCCCCTCTTAACCTCAGAGGCAAACTCTGACCTTGCACCCTCCATTACATGGGATGCGAGTTCATCAAGGCTGAAGGTCCGCAGGTAACGACCTGGTATGATCATGTCAGTATCTATGTTATCACCGAATCTCCATACTCTTCCCCTTATAACTTCTTCCATCCATATTCCCTCCTGCACTCAGTATCTGATCACAGAGGCCCCCCTGTTACGGCCGCCTGTTGCAAAGGCCTGACCTGAATCCATTATCTCCAGAACCGCATCCACCATATCATTAGCTTTCCCATCTGTGACTGCGTATACTGCGGGACCAAATGAACTCATGCCCGCCCCCGCGGCCCCTGCAGACAACATAGCATCTATTAATCTGTCAATCAGTGGGTCCTGAAGATCCCTTTCAACCTTCTTGAATCCTATCTTCTGTATTTCATTAACAGATTCCCCAAAGGCCTCAATGTCCCCTTCAATGACTGAGGGCATCATCTTCATGAGAATTATGTGTGATAGCCTTTCAACCTCCCTGAGGGGGATGGGGCAGTATTCCTGGAATATGTTAACCTCCTTTTTCCCTGAAACGGATCTCTCAATGTGGGGTATGGCAACCACGATATTCCAGCCCTCAGGAAAATCATATCTTGCAATAACCGGTGGTGGAGAGGCATGTGAGGCAGATGACGGCAGGAAGTCAGACTTTTCACGGGTGCTGTGTCCTGCATCCACTATGAATCCTCCCTTTTCAAAGGAGGCGACACCTATACCTGATGTTCCACCCCTACCAACAATCGCTGCCAGTTCCCTTGCCCTTATACTGACGCCGTGGTACTCTGCGATGAGCTTTGCGGCTGCAAGGGATATCTGGGTTCCCGATCCCAGACCCGAGTGGGCCGGGAACATGCTTTCAACCTTGAAGGCAAATTTTTCATCACTGCCAATGTAACTGAGGGTTCTCTCTGCAGCCGCTGTTATCTTTGAAACATATTCCTCCCTGAGTGAGCTCTCCACTTCACCAGTGAACTCCACAGTGATTTCATCTGAGGCCTTGAGGCCCATGATGAGTTCAGGCTCCCTGAGGGTGATTCCCACCCCTCCATCGAGGCGGCCCCTCCTCCCATTGAGGTCTATGAGGGTGAGGTGTAACCGGGACGGTGTGTTGATGATCAATTCAATTACCACTCCTTCGATTATCCTTTTAGAGGTTTTGAGAACTGTTTTTCAACCTCTGCCCTGTGTATTGAGTTCATGGTACAGAATGGGACTATGCGCCCATCAGGCAGGGCGTAGTGTATGACGCACCTTCTAACCCTCTCAATATCAAAGTTCCATGGGTCCATGAAGTGCATACATGATACCAAGAGCGTGTTGTAGTGGAACTCTCCCAGGGCACTGTATGATCTCTCCCTGAATACTGATGTGAGTATGCTCTTTATATCAACAGACTCCGGCGCCTTTGATTTGTCAAGGGTTTTTGGAAGTTCTATTGTTGATTTTGCGATCAATTTGGCCTTTGCTGCTATTCCACCCTTCTCAAGTTCCTCCCGGCCCTTATCGAGTATCTCAAAGAACCTGTCAACATCGATGAACCTTGTTATTGGGATTATTTTTCCGTCCTCTATGAATATGTATGTGGCTGTACCGCAGTGCTGGTGGCATGTGAATGTAACCTGGGGTTCGCCCTCAATGGCCGCAACGAAGTCGGATATTGGGCGGACAGATGATGCCGGGTAGAAGTCGTCCACCGCTATCTCTGAACCTGTCTGTTCCTCCACGAGTTTCTGGAAGTCGGGTATTGTTATGCGCTGCTCCTCAACCCTGTCGGCCGGGGTTCTTCCTGCAAAGGACACCGGCTGGAAGTTAACGCCCCTTATTATATCAATGTTTTCAATGGCAAACCTTATTATGTCCCCCACCTGGCTGTCGTTGAGGCCCCTGACGAGTGTGGGGACCAGTACTATTCCAAGACCTGCCTTTCTGCAGTTTTCTATTGCCTGTAATTTCAGTGGCAGCAGATTTTTACCCCTGGATACAAGGTAGGGTTCCTCTGTGACCCCATCGAACTGGAGGTAAACCGTGTTGAGCCCTGCTTCCCTGAGTTCCGCTGCGAGTTCAGGTTTCCGCGCAAGTCTCACTCCATTTGTGGCTATCTGAACATGGGTGAAGCCCTCCTCCCTTGCGAGTTTAACGAGCTCCACTATATCCTTCCTCACAGTGGGCTCACCACCCGCGTACTGAATGGCTGGGGTGGGTACGGGTCTGTTTCTGCGGAGATTTCTTAGCATCTCCCTTATCTCTTCATAGGTCGGCTCATAAAGGTACTTTGAAACGGCAGCATTGGCAAAACAGATGGGACATTTAAGATTGCATCGATTAGTAACATCAATAAGACCAAGAACAGTGTGGCTCTCATGTTCGGGGCAGAGACCACAGTCAAGTGGGCATCCCTTCAGGGGATCCGTCTGCGGGTTCAGTAGCCCCTCACCTTCCTCATCATAATCTTCTGCCTTATGGTAGACCTCGGAATTGCTCCAGTAAACACCCTCAAAGTTTCCGTGCTCCGGGCATTCCTTCCTTATTAGAACCCTGCCCTCGTCCTCAAAGACCTCTGCATCGACGGGTCTGAGGCACTCAGGGCAGAGACTCCTTGTTCTCTTTATTACCACAACAGTCACCTGTTTAATTTGAATATTAAAATCATTGAATCAGTTCACTGGCAAATGTTATATACTTGATGTATGAAATTACAAACCCATGCATCCTCTTCTTGGAGCCTGAACTGACAGGTTCTTACGGTATCTCAAATTAAATAATTTTGCGAGGTGTACACGTGAATACCGATATTATCAATATTATAGATGTTCTCTATGTAATATACTTTATGTTACCTGCCTACATGGCAAATATAAGTGGTCTCGTATTTGGTGGGGGCAGACCCCTTGACATGGGTATCACCCTCCGTGATGGCAGGCGCCTCATAGGGGACGGGGTAACCTGGCGTGGCACCGCGGCTGGTACCCTTATTGGACTGCTTGTGGGATTAATTCAGGGTCTTCTTTCAGGTTCAGTTATAATTGGAGCAATAACAGGTATTTTACTTGGATTCGGAGCCCTTATGGGAGATGCTGCGGGTAGTTTCATAAAAAGAAGGCTCAAAATAGATAGGGGTAGGCCTGCGCCCATCCTTGATCAGCTTGACTTCGTTGTCGGGGCCCTGATACTGGTATCTCCCCTGAGGGTACTGCCAGTTGATTACATCATCCTTATAATGCTCATCACACTGGTCCTTCATCTTTCAGCAAACATCATAGCATACCTCATCGGTATGAAGGATGTCTGGTACTGATAATTGGAACAACTGCCCCCAAAAAAGTTTAAGGGTCATGAAAAATGACCCCCACCATTTAATTAAGATAGAACAGAACTGCTTGCCCTCAAAAGTTTAAGGGTCATGAAAAATACTTCATATGCTGATGACCACTCAGGGACCTCATAGACAAGTGTGGGGTAACCTGCGGCAGCAAGTGGTCTTGAGAAGAGTCTTGCAGATGAACTCCTGTACCTTGCTTTTCCTGAGACCGGGTAGTAATTGAAGCCTTCCTTCCTTAGGCTTTCAGCGATCCTCACTGAGGGTTCATCCATCTGTGGTGTTGCAACATAGAATCCTTCCCCATAGCCCGGTGCATGGGCATGGGCGATTATCACAAGGTCATAATCAGATTTCATTACATCAGAGAGGATGTAGGTGGCTGCAAGGCCCTCACCACTGGCCCTGCCCCTGCTGTAATCCATTGGACTGTCCTCAACATTTATACTGTAAAGTGCAACCTCCACAGGGAGAAGTGCGAATGCCCTGCTGGCCCACTGGACTGGCGCAACTGAAACCTCCTCCCGCGGATGTATCCCTGTTACAACGGCCACCTTTATGTTCCGCTCCCCGTAATGTGCATAGACATCCTTTGTAACATATCCCCTGGAATCCGAGCCGATGGTTGAATGGTCAGATAGGTTCATGATTACAAGGGGGGTTACAATGAGGAGGAGAATCCCGGCAATTAAAATCCTTGATTTCAATTCAACCATCCGTCTATATGTTCTGGAGGTAATCTTCCATCAGGAGTGCTGTGCCGACTGCAGGGGCCACTACACACTCCTCCTCTGTCAGGAATTCGTCCATGGTTCTGCATTTGAGGTCAAGAATCTCCGCGGCCCTTTTTGCAAGAACATTCATTCCAAGGCCAGTGGCGATCACCTCATCAAGGTTCTCGCGCTCTGAAACCTCTGCGATTCCCTCTGCTATCTTGAGTATCTGCTGGTGGTAGATGTACTCTGACACCTCAAGTATATCCTCTGGTTCAAGGAGTTCCAGATCTGCGCATAGGACGCGGGCTATCCTGAGCATGCAATCTTCAATGGATCTCCCCGAACCATCAGGTGTGCTGCAGGTGTAGTCGGATTCCCTGATATTGCCGAGTACCCTGTGAACATCGGCCGTTATTGCAAAAAGTTCAGATGAAACCCTGAACCATTTATCATGCAGGGGAACCCTGTCGACTATCGTTGCCACATTGGTTCTCAGTGTACCCGTGTAGACAAGTTCACCAGTTGACAGTCTTTCAAGGTCATTCCTTCCCCTTGCAGCCTCGAATCCGTCCTTCACAGGTATTATGTCCGTTGTTGTGCTTCCCACGTCCACCATTATGCAGTCGCTGCTCATTGCAGAGGCTATCTGTGAGGTGGCAACCCAGTTGGCTGCAGCCACATCCATGGGGTCCCTGACCGCCTCGGAGGCATCCACCATACCAGAGAGGCTCACGTATGCCACTGGAATATCAAATGCGCTCTGGACACTTTCAACTATGTCAATAACTCCCTCTGCCTTGCTTGGGTAGGCGTCCACCAGTTCCGCTGTCATGCACACGCCAACGCCATCAAGATCATCAAGATCATCCCCTGCAAGCTCAATCAGGGTCTCTGAAAGTTCATCACGTTTAAGCCACATGGGGAGGTACCTGAAGTCCACACGGACTTTCTTCATTTCACCATCGGCTCCAAACTCTATTAATGCCATGTCAGTGTTTGCTCCTCCAATATCAAATCCTGCGATCTTCATCAAGGTCAACTCCATACTCTTAATTCCCGGCTTCAGCTCCCCTGCGGATATCCACAACCATGCCGCTGGAACCTTTTCTGAAGTATGCTGTCCCATTAAATTTAATACGCTCTGGAAGTTCACCCATAACAGATTGAAGGACCATATGGCCCAGGTTTCCCTCTGAAATCCTTCTGAGTCCTATGTAGGGTGTCGTGATCCTGGAGTTTATTTCAACAACATAGGGTTTATCTGCAAGTATCATGTCCACACCAACATAGCCCCTCAAACCCTCAATGGATTCCACAGCCCTTCTGGCAACCCTGAAGGCCTCATCCCTCATCCTGTGATTCACAGGGGTGACGCCCCCATTATACTCCAGTGAATCCCCCCTTATGAGGATATTCTGCCTGTTGAGGCTCAGTGGAAGTGCTCTTTTTCCATCAGAGAGCAGGCTCACGCTGACGCTCTCACCCTCAACAAATTCCTGTATTATCATATTCTCAGGGATTTCATGGAGGTTCTCCGGCTCAAGTATCCTTATACCCTGGCAGGCAACACCGTCTGCGGGTTTTATGAGAACCCTTGATGGTAGTTCTTCAAGATCATCACGTTCATAGGTCCTTATGAGGGGAACCACGCCCCTGAGGGCCCTGTAGGTCATCCTCTTATCTGAGCATATGCGGACCGCCTCACTGCCTGAGCCGATAAGAAGTACTCCTGAGTCCTCAACCAGTTCTGTGAGTTTATAGAGTTCCATATCCTCCTCTGCTGCGATGAATATGCAGGCGTCAAATCTATGGAGGTTTGCTCTGAGCCATTTCCTGAGGGAACCTGTGATGATTGTTGGCCTGCAGTTGGACTGGATTTCAATATCAGCGAACTTCTCAGAGAGAAGAAAGTCAATTTCAAGGTTACTGAAGTCAGCAAGAAGAGCCTCAAGCATTGAACGGCCCTCAAGGAATATCTCGGGATCTTCAATCCCTGAGGCAGTTGCATATTCAAATATTAGAAGTTTCAAGGGCGCCCCACACCCCGGAATACTATGCCATGTTCTCTGAATTCTTCAGGATCCAGAACAGGTCTGGTGCAGATGAATATCCCACCAACTATCATCTCAGGGGTTATTTCAAGATATTCAGAATGATCCGTCATGAGAACCACACAGTCAGATTCAAGTGCCTCTTCAAGTGAGACAGGTTCAACACCCATTTTCTTTATCAGCACAGGGTCAACATGGGGGTCGTTGACAACGACCTCAGCCCCCTCTGATATGAGTGCTGCCACAAGGGGCCTTGTTGGTGTCTCCCTTGCATCTGCAACATCACCCTTATAGGCCACTCCAAGAACACCCACCCGTGACCCTGCAAGGTCCCGGCCAGCTGATTCAAGTGCATCCCTTATGATGTTAAGGACATGGAAGGGCATTGATTCATTGACCTCCCTGGCCGTCCTTATGAGTCTTGCTGGTACACCATGTTTCTCTGCCATCTCAACTATGAAGTAGGGGTCTATCGACAGGCAGTGGCCCCCAACACCGGGTCCTGGTGTGTGGAGGTTCACCCTGGGGTGGTGGTTTGCTGCCTCTATGGCCTTTATGGCGTCTATGCCAAGTGACTCGCATATAACTGCAAGTTCATTGGCGAGGGCTATGTTGGTATCCCTGTAGGTGTTCTCCATGAGCTTAACCATTTCTGCTGTTATGATGTCATCCACAACTATTACCTCGCCCCTTGTGACCTTACCGTAAAGTTGAGCTGCCATCTCTGCACTTTTCCCATCTATGCCCCCTATGACCCTTGCATTGTTCTGCATCTCATGGAGTGTGTTGTTTGGAAGGGCCCTTTCAGGTGTGTATGCAAGCCCAAAGTCCCCTGACGCGCGTAAACCTGTTTTTTCAAGTATTGGAAGCACCACGTTCTCGCAGGCCCCTGGAGGTACGGTGCTCTCTATAATCACAAGGTCGCCCTTCTTAAGACCCTCTGAGATGGTCTCTGTCGCGGATATCACAGCAGAAAGGTCAGACGTGTTGTCGCTGTTAACAGGTGTCGGTACCACCACAACCATCACGTTTGATTCCTCTGCAGCGCTAACACCATCGACTGTTGCCCTCAGTTTACCTTTCCCAACAACCTCAGCAACGAGTTCGTCAAGACCCGGTTCAGGGACAGGTGATTTTCCTATGTTGACCTTTTCCACCGTTTCTGTGCTTATGTCAACCCCTGTAACATCAAATCCTGCCCTGGCAAAAAGTGCTGCTGTTGGAAGACCTATGTGTCCAAGGCCAAATACTGCTATCCTGTAATCGTCCATGTCAATTCCTCCATCACCTGTACTCAATCAAAACATCCTTATCCTTCAGGTTAAGTGTATGGGATGGAAAAACCGGTTCTCCTCCAGCATAAACCATCCTTATAACTGCATCATTCCTTTCAGCGAATTCAGCCACCGTGATATTTTCATCCACATGTATAAGCCTTCTTGATGGTGCTTCCATGACCTCAGCGGGTGGTTTCATTGTGAGCCTGCCCTCCATGTGTAGCCGAAGGGTCTCATCCAGTATCCTCTCTGAGGCATGGCCGTCACCGTAGGGATTATCTGCCCTCATCATCCCCTCTCTGAAATCAGGGTCCTCAAGGAGCCTCCTGGCTGTTGCGGTTATCCTGTTCTTATCAGCCCCTACAAGTATGTTACCCCCCGCCTCAACAGTTTCAGGGCGTTCAGTATTGTATCGCAGGGTCAAACAGGGCACATTGAATGTTATGGCCTCCTCCTGGAGTCCGCCGGAGTCCGTGAGTACCATGAACGAGTTTGAAAGGAGAAGAAGGAAATCAAGATAACCCATTGGCTTTTTTAATGTGACGTGCTCCGCCTCGAGCAGTCTGGTGTAGAGGCCAGATTTTTCCAGGTTCTTCCTCGTCCTTGGATGAACCGGGAAGACTATCCTGAATTCATCAAGCTCAAGTATGGCCTCCACTATTGATCTGAGCCTTTCAGGGTTATCCACATTTTCTGCGCGGTGAAGGGTCAGCGCAACAAGTTTTTCATCCCCCTGAAACTCTGAGAGGATATCTGATTTCTTTGATGCTATCTCAATATTCCTGAGGCAGGCGTCAACAACCGTGTTTCCGGTTACAAATACTGTCTCTGGATCGGCACCCTCCATGAGGAGGTTAATGGCAGATTCCTCGGTGGGTACATAGTAGAGTTTTGAGCAGACATCTGCCACCATCCGGTTTATTTCCTCGGGCATGGTCCTGTCAAATGATCGGAGGCCCGCCTCCACGTGTCCAACGGGTATGTGGAGCTTCACTGCCGCAAGGGCCCCTGCAAGGACAGCGTTTGTGTCCCCCTGTACCATCACGATATTGGGTTCCTCCCTCATGAGGACATCCTCTATACCCCTTAGCATCTCTGCAGTCATGGCCCCATGGCTCCCTGAACCTGCACCTATATTGTAGTCCGGTGATGGGAGTTCCAGGTCAATGAAGAACTGGTCTGACATTTCATGGTCATAGTGCTGACCTGTGTGTATGAGTGTGAAGTCAAGGTTGCGCCTTTCTATCTCATCTATGACAGGGGCCATCTTTATTATCTCTGGCCGCGTTCCCAAAACAACTGCAATCTTCATTTTAACCACTTGAAAAGTCTCATTAATGATTTCTTCTTCTCTGAGCCCTGTATTCAGTTATTACCCTCAGAAGCTCCTCTTCTTCTCTTTTCTTTCTCTTTTCATTTAATCTGTGTTTCCATTTTTTAATTTCTCTATTTAAATCTTGAGTTTTAACTGAGCCGAAATCATCATGTATCTGAATATCAAGGGATTCCCTGGATATGACGGGCACTTCGGCCTCCTCGAAAACCTCAAGGGCCTGGTGGGACATTCTGTCCTCTGTTATAATGGCACAGGGTTTCAGGTCCCTTAATATCCTTGCAGTCTGTGAGCCCCCGCCCTCGGAACTTCTGAGTAGAAGCACGTCACCCCTCTTTATCTTCCACCGGGAACATGCGCTCCTTATACCCTCCCTTGTGAAGCTATCAATTATCTTCACAGGTGATGTGTTTTCCGATGACTCCATGTCCTTTATCTGAAGCAGTGCGTCAAGGTCCCTCTCAAGGGCTTCCCTGCGTTCCCGCTCCCTCGTGTATTTCCTCTGAAGCTTTTCAATGACCTTGAGTTTATGTGATAACTCCCGGTTAAGTAGAAGGTCCCTTGAATATTCATACTGTAACCTTTCAAGCTTTGACTTCAGCTTTGACTTCTCCTTCTCGAGTTTGCTTATCCTTTCCTTAAGGGACCTCCCCTCCCTTTTGAGTTTTTCAATTGTCAGCCTCTGGTGCCTTATAGTTGAACGCTGAGTCCTTATGGTCCTCCTGAGTTTTTCAACGTCTCCGTGGGATTTTTCATCCTCAGCTGAAAATTCGGAGGTTTCTGTCTCAGAAAACTCACCCATAACCCCAGAAGAGATTTTATTTGGCTCTCCAATTTCTTTAAGTGATCTTATTGCTTCTGCAACTGGTTTTCCCATTATAACCAGGCCCTTGACCTCAAGGGTTTCCCCTGCTGTGAGGCCAGCCCCCTCGACCTTCCTATCGATCTGTCTCAGTTTCTTTTCATAATGCCTGTAGGCCCTCAAAGCCGCTGCAAGGGCGTCCCTTTCATGGGAGTTTTCCGGTGCATTCTCAGATTCCCTTAGAAATTCTGATACCAGTTCATTCTTGAATGATACCGTTAAAACCTTCTCCGGAGTATATAATTTAGCGTTGAGCATTGAAGCGATCCTTTTAACCGCTCCGGGAGGGGGGTATACGTCCGATGCGACAACTACGGGTTTTCCATATTCTATTATCTCCTCTATTATGCTGGACCTTGAGGCCTCCTTCATGCTTCCAAGGTAGAGAAGTCTCCCCTCCAGGTCTAGGACTGCCAGGCCAACCGTGAGGCCAGGATCAACACCAACTATCGTTAGGGGTTTCGCAGCACCCCTATCAGGATTTCTATTCTGCTGCAGATTATGATCCTCCAGAATTATCGCTTCCCTGGTTACTATATTTATAATAAATTATTTAGAGTTTTGGATAAACCAGAGGGGAACTCAGTCAGAGTCGCGTATATGTTTCAGGGAATCTCCCATGACTCTCCTGACCATTGACATGTCACGGTACCTCCGGAATTCCTCTTCAAGAAGGGATCTGAAACGTTCAATGGCATATTCATCATGCCTGAGTTTTATCTTAACCCCATATTTGAGGTCCATGAGGATGAGGTTCTCAGGGGGCGCCGGGTCTATGAAAACCCTTTCGTCTGTATCCAGAAGTTTTGCAACATCCTCTGGAGATAGTTCCCCCTCTGAAACCAGTAGGAGGACTCTCACCATTTTGCGTACCATCTGCCAGAGGAAGCTTTCACCGTAGACGTCCACCAGGATGGAGTTCTCATCTTCTGATACCCTGACATCATTTATTTTTCTTATGGGATTCCTGTCCCTCCTCCTCGAGAAGTTGCTGAAGTCGTGGGTGCCTCTGAAGTGTTCAGCTGCCTCGGCCATTGCATCAGTGTCCATGGACTCCCCCCTGTGTAGAATGTAGCGGTAGTGTCTCTCAAGGGGGTAGCGCACCTTGAATGGGTACATTACAGATGCCCAGGCAAGGACCTTTATGTCAGGGGGGAGGAGGTCGTTTATCTGGTTCACATGGATCTCCTCTTCTGTGAAGAAGCTCACAAAATTCCCCAGTGCATGGACACCCCTGTCAGTCCTGCCCGCTATCTGGAAGCGGGACTCTCCAGGACTCCTGATTACGCCAGCCTCCTTCAGAGCATCAAGGAGTTTTCCCTCCACAGTGGGGACATCAGGCTGTCTCTGAAACCCGTGATAGTTGGTACCGATATATGCAACCTTAAGTGCTATCTTCTTCATATTAGATCCCCCTGAACAATGTTACAGAGCAATGGATGCTTTAATTCGTTATTGATGAACATCTGACTACTAAGCATAACTCCGGAAATAACCATACGCTACTTTTATAATCTGCGTCAGCGATATCTGAACCGACATCATGCCATGTTTTATATGTGATCTGCAAGTTATATTTTGATGATTCACTCACTCTGGGGTGCAGGTATGCGAAAGGTCTGGGGTTATCTAAGTATCATAACTGCAACGGTTTTCTTTGGTATGTCAGCAACCCTTGACAAGATAATGTTATCTGAGATGCACCCCATAACCATCGGGGCCTACACATACCTAATTGCAGGCATTTTTCTTTTCATGGTGAGGCAGTCACCCCTCAAGGAGAACATACTTGACATGATCAACAGAACAGATGAGATAGAGAGCAGAATAACCGGAAGGGATTACCTTTTACTCCTCCTCACAGCACTTCTCAGCACGGTTATTGCACCTGTACTTTTCCTTACTGGTCTTGGTGAGACAACAGCAGTTAACGCATCCCTCCTTTTAAACATTGAGGTTCTCTTCATCATAATCCTCGGCTACCTGATTTTCAGGGAGACACTCAAATTTAAGGACTTCCTTGGAATAATGCTTCTCGTAGTTGGAGCCGCCTACCTCGTCAGTGATGGTGAGTTTCAGAGTCTCTTCAACAATGTGGCGGTGAGCGGTAACCTCCTTGTTATCTCAGCGGCCTTCTTCTGGAGCCTTGACACAGTTCTAAGTAAATTTTTAAGCAAAAAAAGGGACCTCATCCTTCTTTCAGGTATCAAAAGTTCTGTGGGGGGCTTTCTGCTCCTGATTATCATGCTGATTCTCGGTTTGGGCACAGTTCTCCCGCCTGAAATGCTCCCCTATGCACTCATGGTTTCGATTTTCAGTATAGGCTGCTCCTTCATCCTCATCTACATTGCAGTAAGGGAGATAGGCGCGGCGATGGTGGGGTCCCTGTTCCCTCTATCGTCACTCTTTGGAGCCATATTTGCGTTTTTAATCCTGAATGAACCCTTTTCAGCCATGCAGGTGGTTTCTGGAATTGTGATGCTCACCGGGGTTATAATTCTCTACTGGAACGGCATGAAAAAATAGTTCAAGCTTGGAGCTCAATCTCCACTGAAACAGTTGATCAGATTCTGGCCCTCACATCAAACTGGCAGAAGGAGTAGCCATTGGTCCAGCAGCGCCTCTCATATGCATCAACCCTTCCCCCAAGTATCTCAGAGAGGGCCCCTGCTATTATGCCTGCCTCAAAGAAGCAGATGGGGCGTCCAATATTTGGAAGGCCCGAGCACTCGATACACTCATAGACCCTTATGTCCATCGTGAGGTGCCTTCCGTCCCCCTCTTCAGATATCACGTCAAGTATCCCGAGTTTATGCTCCAGCATTAACTCCCCCAGTGATCGGGTATCATCTGCAAGGCCCTCCTTTATAAGCGCCCTTCCAAGGTTCATGCCCCCAATGTATGAGACACCTGCAGCTGACCCGGCGATTATATCAGGGATATTGAAGTGGCCAAGCCGGAAGCTGGATACATACTTGTCGTCCTCTTTGAAAGCTGAAAAATACCTTCTACCTGGATTCAGAAGGTCTCTGAACTCTATCTTTTCCTTGAGGGGACCCCTTGGACCCATAAGAGTTTCATTTCCTGTTTCAGATTTGATTTCATTGTCTGTGATCCTTCTGTATTCCCTGATGAGGGCCCTTAAACCGCTCATTGCAAACACCTATCTACGTCTTAATATATGTGGGTGAAATTCTTAAATATTTTCAGTGAAAAGTGGGTATCATATGGAGAAGATAATTATTGCAAGGGGTTTTATTAGAGGCCCTTTTAAACATCGATTAACTTTAAAGTGATAATATGACCTTCAGGAAGGATAGGATGCTCATAATTCCAGCTGTTGATATAAGAAACGGTAAATGCGTCCAGCTTGTGCAGGGAAAACCTGGCACCGAGCAGGTTGTGATTGATGACCCTGCCGGTGTGGCGGAGAGGTGGGAATCCCTGGGGGCTGAGACCATCCATGTTGTTGACCTTGACGGTGCCCTGGGTTCAGAGAGGAATACCGATATCCTTAAAGAAATCACAGAAAGTGTCTCTGTGCCACTCCAGATAGGTGGGGGAATAAGAAGTAAGGGATATGCCTCTGAACTCCTGGAGATGGGCTTTGAGAGGATAATACTCGGCACCATGGCCATCGAAAACCCTGAGGTCATAGGGGATCTCTCAGGGGAATATGGCTCGGACCGTATAATGGTCTCACTCGATAGCAGGGACTCAAAGGTTGTTATAAGGGGATGGACAGAGAATATAGAACATACAGCGGTGGAGCTGGGTAGAAAACTCCAGGATGAAGGTGCCGGAAGCATACTCTTTACAAATGTGGACTTTGAGGGTCTTCTCTCTGGATTTGATCCAGCCCCAGTGATTGAACTTGTGAATGCCGTTGATGTACCCGTTGTTTACTCGGGGGGTATCAGCAGCATTCAGGACATTGAGGAGCTCCAGAAAACAGGTGCCGCAGGTGTTGTTATTGGTTCAGCCATTTACAGGGGCAAGATAGACTTCAGGGAGGCCTTAAAATATCAGGAACTGAAATGAACGGATCCGTTGATGAGCGAACTGAAATTAAAACCGTCATGGCAACAGGCACATTTGACATAATCCACCCTGGCCACGGATTTTTCCTTGAGGAGGCAAAGAAACTTGGGGGAGAAAACGCCAGACTGGTGGTTGTACTTGCAAGGGACTCCACGGTAAGGGCGCGTAAGAGGACGCCCATCATAGGTGAAAGGCAGAGACTTGAAGTTGTAAGGATGCTCAAACCCGTTGATGATGCCTACCTTGGAAGCGAAACCGATATGTTTGAGATAGTTCACAGGTTGAAGCCTGATATAATCGCCATAGGCCCAGATCAGAAGTTCGATATCGATGAACTGAGGGATGAACTCAGAAGAAGGGGCCTTGAGTGTGAGGTTAAAAGGGTGGGCAAATACAGAAGATCCGAACTTGACAGTACCTGTAAGATAATAAAAAAGATACGGAAGATGGAATTTGATGAGGACGCCCTGAAAAACTGCTAAAAAATAAAAAATTGGATATTTGAGATTCTAGAATGGTAATTCGGCGTAAACACCTTTTATGAATGCGCTGGAGGTGTCCCAGTTTTTTATCGTGCCGAGAGTGTTTGAGAAGCTTGTTGCGTCTGCGTCATACCATTTTCCGTTGATATACAACTGTCCCCAGACATGTCCATAGGTGTTTCCGCTTCTAAATACGCATTTACCATGCATGTACCTTGCGGGTATGTTTGCAGACCTTGCAAGAGCAACCAGAAGATGTGTGTGGTCACAGCAGTTGGCTGACCCCTTGTGGAGTGTCTCAACCGCACCGTTTTTTGTGTTGTAGTAGAAGCTGTAGTCTATATTATCCCTGACCCAGTTGAATATGCGGACAGCTTTCTCATAGGTTGAAGTGCATCCTGAAGTCAGGTTAGAACTTAGAGAAGAAATTTCAGGATCCGAAACCTGGCAGTTTTCTGTTTCCCTGAGGTAATCACCCATCTCAGCATACCCGATCCGAGTAACCTTTCTGTAGCGTGTCTCTGTAACCCATCTGTAGGTTTTACGGTACTTGGTCACATAGGTGTAGCTGTAGACGTACCTCACCCTGTACTTTCCCTTCCTGTAGTAGTACCTCTTTATGGGTGTCTTAACCTTCACTGTGTAGGGTTTCATGTAGGAAACCTTCACCCTCACAGTATACGGGACATAGTCGTGGTAGGTGTAGCTCACTGTTGTTGATGGAGATACCTTTGTGTACGCAGATGTGCTGGCTGCTGTGCTGTTAACCGTTGCATTGGATGTTACATTTGAATCAGCTGCACTCACATACCCTGCAGGCAACACTGCCACTCCAAGAAGTAGCAGCACTGCAAATATCGAGTGACGCTTAATTTTACCGCCTCCATTGTGGGGGTAACTCTCCCCCGTGGACATTCAAGAATTCTATGCCACTCCATTTATAAGTTTTTGGTCCATTTAAGCAGAATACAACCTTATTTAAATGCATTCCACCAAATTACTAATAAATTAGCAAAGGTGATTGACGTGATCAGTGCGGGTATTATTGGAGCCAGCGGATATACAGGTGGTGAACTCCTCAGATTACTTTATAACCACAGTAAGGTGGAGGTGGTGGCTGCAACCTCAAGGCAGTACAGGGGTCTTCCTGTATCGCGGGTACATCCCCACCTCCAGGACACTGACCTGAAATTCGAGGAGTCCATGGAAAAAATGGACGCGGATATCGTTTTCACGGCCACCCCACATGGAGCCTCCATGAAGATCGTTCCTGATCTGCTAGAGAGGGGTATGCGGGTTGTGGATCTCAGCGGGGACTACAGGTTCCAGGACACAAGTACCTATGAGGAGTGGTATGGGATCAAACATGAAAAACCCCTTGAAGCTGTCTATGGTCTTCCCGAGATTCACCGGGAGGAGATAGAATCTGCAGATCTTGTGGCGAATCCCGGATGTTTTCCCACAGGTGCAATACTTGCATGTCTCCCCCTGGTTTATGAGAAGCTTGCTGACACATTCATAATTGATTCAAAGACAGGTGTGAGTGGTGCCGGTGTGAAGCCAACCCCCCTCACTCACTACCCTGAATGCAGTGACAATGTTACCGCCTACAACGTGACAAGACACAGGCACACACCTGAAATAAGGCAGGAACTTTCAAGGTTCAACCCTGTGAGGCTCAGCTTCACCCCACACCTTGTCCCGGTAACCAGGGGCATCCTCACAACCGCACACGCCTTCCTCAGTGAGGACCTCAGTCAGGATGAACTCAGGGAGATATTCCAGGGCTTCTACGATGGAGAACCCTTTGTCAGGGTTGTCGATGGGATGCCTGTGCTCAGTGCCGTGAGGGGTTCAAACTTCTGCCACATAGGATGCTTTGAGGTGGATGATAACCAGAGGGCCGTTATAGTCTCTGCCATAGACAACCTTGTGAAGGGTGCCTCAGGTCAGGCCATACAGAACATGAACATAATGTGTGGATTCAGTGAGGTGGAGGGCCTTGACTTCCCTGGAATGCATCCATGAGATTCTGGATTCAAGGGAAATATTAAGTGAACAGAAAATTATATTATAAATAAATGGATCAGATTATCTGTTAGGTGATGAAGCTGAGTGATACGATGAAGACATGTGTGATCTACTATTCACGCACAGGAAACACTGCAATGGTGGCAAAGACACTTGCAGAGGAATTGAATGCTGATCTAATTGAAATCAAGGATCTTAAGGATAGAAAAGGATTTTTAAGTAGTTTTAAGTCCTCAATAGATGCGCTTAGGGAATCAAAAACCCCGATCAGTCCAGAAAGGGTTGAACTCTCAGAATATGACCTCATATACATTGGCACCCCAACCTGGGCCGGAAAGCCCTCACCTGCAGTGATAACATTCATTGACAGGGCAGATTTCATGGGAAAGGACGTGATACCCTTTACAACCATGAGCAGACAGGGTGGTGAGGGGGTAATCGAACGCATGTCTGAAAAGATAAGGGCCCGTGGAGGCCGTATAGTGAACTTCTTCATGCAGAAAACCGGCGGAAAGGAACTTATCCAGGTAAGGGAGGATACACTCAAGATTATGGCAGAAAAGGACCTGAAGATATACAGCTCCAGGTGATGAACTGCCAGAGAGATCAGGTGATAACATTGTTTGATAGGATATTCAGATCATACAAGCCGCTCATAGCAATACCTGCAGCAATAACACTGCTGGCCCTTCTCCTTGTGGTTTTCCATGGTCTCAATGAAAGCGTGGACCTCAGGGGCGGGGCGCTCGCAGACCTCACCCTTGAGAAGAGCATCAGTGGTCCGGAACTGGAATCACTCCTCAAGGGTGAACTGGGCCTGGATGATGTGAAGGTGCTCTCTGTGACAGGTAAAAGGGCGACGGTACAGTTCGGTACCGATGTGGATGTTGTCAGGGTGAGTGATGCCCTTAAGGGAACCGCAACCATAAACAGTTACAAGTCAGTAGGCCCTGTCCTGAGCAAGCAGGCACTGAATCAGATATACTGGGCCGTTGGATTTGCATTCCTCTTCATGTCGATCACCGTCTTCATAGTATTCCGGGACCCGATACCCTCCATCGCTGTTATCCTTGCAGCAGCTTCCGACATAATAATAGCGGTTGGTGGGATGTCACTCTTCGGCATACCCCTCTCCCTCGCCTCAGTGGGGGCCATACTCATGCTCATAGGTTACAGTGTGGACACGGATATTCTCCTCACAACAAGGGTCCTGAAGCAGAAAAAGGGGGACATCAACCAGAGGGCTCTCGGGGCCCTGAAGACAGGGCTCACCATGTCCATATCAGCCATAGCCTCAATGACAGCCCTGTACCTGGTCACTGTCTTCCTTATGCCAGAGGCACAGGTCCTGAGTAACATAGCCGCTGTGCTCATAATAGGGCTCCTTGCAGACATCATAACCACCTGGCTCATGAACCTTGGAATTCTGAGGTGGTACCTGGAGGTTAAAGCATGAACAGGAAGGTTTCAAAATTCCTCAAAGATTACAGGGTTATACTTCTCCTTGTCCTTGTTGCAGGCAGTATAGCTGCGGTGTCAACCCTGGGGATCCAGCAGGGTCTTGACCTCAAGGGGGGTTCGCTCATACAGATACAGCTTGAAAAGCCGGTGGATGCTGCCACAATGAATACAGTGACAAGCGTGCTGGACAAGAGGCTCAACATATTCGGTGTCAAGGACGTGAAGGTGCGTGCCAGTGGCGATCAGAACGTTATAGTTGAAATTGCAGGGGTCCAGCCTGATCAGGTTGCAGACATAGTTGGGAAACCCGGTAAATTTGAGGCCCGCATAGGAAACGAGACCGTCCTTACAGGGGCGGACATTGTGAGTGTCCAGGCACCCATAATCACAGCCAATGAATGGGAGGTGCCCTTCAAGCTTTCAACTGCAGGGGCTCAGAGGTTCGCTGAGGCTGCCAGGGGCAAAGCAGGGCAGCCAGTCAACATGTACCTGGATGACCGTCTGATCACATCCCCTGAGATTTCACCGGAGGTTGCAACAGGAAAACCGACCACAGATGTCCGGATAACAGGGGCCGAGAACAGCAAGGAAGAGGCTGAGGCTCAGGCAAAGGAGATAGAGACACTCCTGAAATCAGGGTCTCTTCCTGTGAAGGTTAAAATTGTTGGTGTGAGTAGTGTATCTGCAGAACTTGGAAAACAGTTTGCAGAGGGTGCACTCATCGCAGGGCTTCTTGCTGTCCTTGCAATTGCCGTCATACTCATAATACGCTACAGGACACCCCTCCTGGTTGTGCCCATCTTCATGACGACCCTTGCGGAACTCATAATCATACTGGGCGCGGCTGCTGTTATAAGGTGGAACATTGACCTTGCGGCAATAGCAGGTATACTGGCAGCCATAGGTACCGGCGTTGATGACCAGATCATCATAACAGACGAGGTACTGGCAGGTGAGGGCAGGAGAACCAGACGTAAGTTCAGGATAAAGGATGCCTTCTTCATAATATTCGCATCTGCAGGTACCCTGATAGCCGCAATGCTTCCACTGGCCTACGTGGGCTTTTCAAGGGGTGCCACCGGTATAGGTCTCCTTTCAGGTTTCGCATTCACCACCGTCCTTGGGGTGCTTATAGGTGTGTTCATAACAAGACCTGTGTATGCAAAGTTCATTGAAACCTTCAATCTGGGTAGAAGGTGATCTGAAGGTGGGTATGAAATGAAGAAACCCTTTGAACTGCGGGTCAAGCCGATAAAGAACGGGACGGTTATAGACCATATAACCGCCAACAGGGCCCTCAATGTACTCAACATCCTTGGATTACCTGATGGGAGGAGCAAGGTGACGGTTGCCATGAACATGGATTCATCCCAGCTTGGCTCCAAGGATATTGTTAAGATAGAGAACAGGGAACTTGAGTCATCCGAGGTGGATCAGATAGCCCTGATAGCCCCGCGAGCTACCATAAACATCATAAGGGATTACAAGATTGTTGAAAAGGCCAAGGTGAGGCTTCTGGATGAGGTTAGGGGCATCCTGAGGTGTCCCAACCCCAACTGTATCACAAACAGCGATGAGGGCGTTGAGAACCGGTTCTATGTCATATCAAAGGAACCTGTGATGCTGCGATGCTATTACTGTGAGCGCCTCATCGAGACCGAGGAGATAGAATCCCAGTTTTAGGTGATTCCATGAGAGAGATTAAGGTATCTGCACTGGTCATCATCTTCCTGTTTCTTGTATCACCTGCAGCCGGTGCTGTTTTTGTAACCGATTCATCCCATGCCATTATAACGGCACCTGCGGCAGCCCATACAAAAAGCGGACTTGTGGTGAGCAGTTACACTCCAGAGAAGTCCGTCCTCAAGTATGTTAAGGGGATGGACACGGTTGTTGTTGGTGACGTTAAGGTTAATGGAACCCGTATCCCTGCAAGGACATCCTCCCTTGCACGTTACTGGAGCAGGAGCAACGTGGTTGTCCTTGGAACCGGGTCAGACATCTCAGCAGCCTATGCTGCAATAAAAAATGATGCACCCCTCCTTATAAGTGGAAAAACGCTGCCATCAGCCACCAGAACCGAAATAAAACGTTTGAAGCCCAAGAAGATAATCATATGCGCCCCAGCATCAGCCATACCCTCATCATCACTGAAGGGTCTTGGCATACCCTACCAGAGGGTGTGGTATGGCAGTGATTCAGCCACACTGAGCGCCCTTCAGCCAAAATCAGGACCAAGGGTCATGGCACCCAGGTCGCTTCTACCCGTGGCAATGACACTCTGGAAATCAGGCGTGTTCTCCACATCCACATCAGTTAGAGTCAATGGAACGGTTCTCTGGTCATCATGCTATCCAACCACATCTGTTATAATGAACCGCTACGCTTCAGGTGCGCCAGAGACCATATATATAAGCTCAGACAGGTTGAATGGTGTTAATGGAAGAACACTCATGGAATCCATAAAGGCAGAGATAGCAGGGTCAGCCAGGGTTATACTAGATGAGAGGTCACCGGCCCCCGGGGAAGCCGACCGTGCCATTAAGAATGCCCCCCCAGGCTCCCTTGCCGTTTACATAGCAGCCGCATGTCCCGGGACGATGTACAACACCATCTCAGGGATAAAATCAGGTTACCTCAGATCATACGCCTCCAGGCTCGACGGGGTGGCCTATGTGAATTACGGTAGCCTCAACCTTGAGAAGACCAGCTACCTATCAAGGGCTTGGGATGATAACTTCTCAAACGTCTACTTTGCAGGGATCAGTAAACCCTCAGAGTACCTCAGGAGTGCAGGTATTCTCCTCCTGGAACCAAAGGTTTTACCCCAGAGCCAGCAGGTCCACTTCACAGCAATGAATCTCATCGACTACGCCTACTCTGCAGATGGCGAGCACCTGAGGACAGTGAATTCATCAGTGTACATCGCAAGGCATGAGATCGATCCAACCACACTCTCAGCAGATGCCCGCCGCATAGTCAGTGGTAATACAACCGAAATGGCCCGGGAGGAGTGGGTCTACCTTGCATCCCAGTACATAGCAGGGCTTCCCATCAGAAAGAACACAACTGCAATATCCGACGCAAGTTCATCAAGCAACACCTACACAGGGACACTCACAAGGGCCGAGTACCGTGACGCCGCAAGGAGGGTCTATGAATTCGCAAAGATCAACAGGAGGCTTCCAGCCTATGTCTCAGTGGGTGATAAGAAGCTTGGGAGGGACGAGTACACACTGATGTTTGCACAGATAATTCAGAACCACACAGATAAGAGCAAGATGGTGTTCCCATCATCTGTTAAGGTGGGTGAGAGTCTCATTGACACTGTGGTCCAGTTCATAAAGGACCTCATAACATAGATGTGTCAAAAATCTCTTTTTTAATTTAACCTCTTCATCTCTTTAATTGATATGTTTTTTCTGCAAAAAACGAATGCAGATAATGTTCCATTAAAAAGGAAGGAATAGGTTATTCCTAGATGCCTTTGTCTAAGACTTCGGCTCTGGAAGTTCCCGATAATTACCTCTTTCAGAAGCCCTTGAACACCGATATTTTCCCTAAATATTGTGACCTCATCAGATGATGCCGTTGTACTTCAGGAAGGCTATCATCTGGGTGTAGGATTTTGTAACACTCCCCGATGCAACCGAACCATGGGGGGATCTGACCTCAGCTGTAACTGCGGGGATACCTGCAAGGTTGCAGACATCCTCAAGGGCCCCAGGATAATCCTTACCTGCCACCTGTGATGGTATGAGGGCTGAGCCGCTGTAGCGGCTCATATAGGATGCCATCCTGTAGCTCTCATAGGTGGGTATCCTTGTGCAGAGAATCGATGTTTTCCCCGGCACTCCACCGGGCCTTGTTGAGTGGAAGTCCCCCACGGCACACACACCCCTTGAAGCAGCGACCTGAACTATCCTGTTGGATGGTGTGCCCCTCACATTTGCAATGCTGTTGGGGTTCTTACCATTCCAGTACCTGGAACTTCTGGCAGTGGATGAGGGTATGAGGAAGGGTACAACGTAGACCGTTCCGTTTATCCTTTTACCTGAAAGATAATTTATGAGTTTAACAGCGGCAATTGAAGCTGGAAGTTCATTTCCATGGACCCCTGCAACTACTATAACTTTCCTGCTACCATTTCCAAATGTGAACATTGGCGTGCCCTTTTTTGCGGCCTGAAAAACCTCTGATGTTACCGATGTGTGAGGGGAGTAGTGCCTGATGTAATAGTTCTTTGATACATCCCCACCGGTACCAGTATAGATGATCTCAGTTTTGAGTGCCGAAGCCACGGGCACAGATGAAAGGAAAAGTGCAAGTGTAATAAGAATCGTTAGAAATTTCAACGGTACTTTCCTCATAATCTTCACCTGCCCTACATTATATTCAGCATCCTATATTGATTTTTGGTTCCAGAAAAAGACCTTTAAAAAAAATTGTGTCTCCAGTAGATCCATAGAGCAGAGAAAAAGAGGGTCGTTTAAAAAGATAAAATGTTATATATCAGATGTCAGGTGCCTTGCAAGGCGCCTTGCAAGTGCCATGAGGGTGAGGATTGGTGGGGCCCCTGGTGCCTCAGGCAGAACACTGGCATCGGCCACGAAGAGGCCCTGAATGGATGTTTGAAGGTTTGCGTCCACAACATCCCCTATGGCCGCTGTACCCCCAGGGTGGGCTCCACGGGGGCGTGTGGATCGTAGGGTATCCGCCCTTACCCCTGCCTCAGATAAAATCGCCCCTGCAAGGGCGGCGCCCTCAGCGAGATACCTAACATCCCTCTGGGTATGATGCTTCACAACCCTACCCGTCTCCACACGACCGCAGGCCTCATCCCTTATCTTGACCATGAGCCCCAGAACGTCACCCCTATCCCTTTCAGGGAAGAGAAGGGTTGAGAAGTGGGGTGAAAGTATGAAGCCGTCCATTTCAATGAGTGCATTCATCTGGACCTCATCACAGAACCCGATCCCATCAAGTATGCCCCCCACCGTAACGAAGGTGTCCATGAAGAACTTTCTCCCTGCATCAATACCTGCCCTCATTAGGATTCTTGGGGTTTCAACTGCCCCTGCTGCCAGGACAACGGTTTCATCATGGAAACTGCCTGCTGATGTTTCAAGACCCCTGACCTTCCCCCCCTCCAGGATCAGGTCCCTTGCCTCTGTCTCCTTAACCAGCACCGCGCCGTGTTCAATGGCCTCATCCATGAATTCCCTGGCAGACCATTTGGCACTCCTGGGGCAGCCAAAGGAGCATTTACCGCATGGTCTGCATTTTTCGGGTCTTATGAACTTTGGCATCCTCCTGATTTTAAGTCCAAGGGACTCTGCCGCATCCATGATGAGTGCAGTCCCCCTCCCGATGTGTGTATCAGGGAGTTCCCGCACATTAAGTTCCCTTTCAATGGCATCGAGATCATCTGTTATATCAACACCATAATCCTTCAGCGTGTCCTCAAGGACTCTTACGGCGTTACCTGCTGCCACGAGTGTCGATCCACCCACACAGCTTGTTTTAAGGATGTCAGGGTCATCTGAACTCTCATCGTAGCACAGAAATGCGTCCCTGTCCTGAACGTAGGGGCCCCTTT
Organism: Methanothermobacter sp. KEPCO 2; assembly: GCF_041228365.1. Taxonomy (NCBI): domain Archaea; kingdom Methanobacteriati; phylum Methanobacteriota; class Methanobacteria; order Methanobacteriales; family Methanobacteriaceae; genus Methanothermobacter; species Methanothermobacter sp. KEPCO 2. The sequence goes on from NZ_CP166185.1 coordinate 913,400, forward strand.
CTATTACGGTAACATCAAATCCCCCCACTGCAAGTTCCCTTGCAAGGGTTGCCCCTGAGGCCCCTGAACCGACTATGAGAACCATAATTCACCTTTTCTTCAGGATCTGAAAACCGGATCCTTGTTTCATTCAAATAGCATTATGGCCCTTGTAGGGCATGAGTTCACACAGAAGCTGCATCCTATGCACTTCTGGTCGTCAATTCTTATCTCCCAGTCATCCTCGATGCATATTGCGCTCACAGGACAGAGTGAGACGCAGGCCCCACAGTCAACGCACTTCTCCCTGTCCTTCTTCACCACCCTCATTGCAGGGTGAACCTCAATTCCAGCGTCCTCGATGAAGTCTATTCCCTCCTTCTCCTCCGGACCGCTTATCTCAACGAGCATCTTACCCCCGCGGGGTGTGATGTTGGCACGGAGTATGTTGAAGTCAATGTCGTACCTCTTTATTGCCTCTGATATTATGGATTTGTTAACGATATTAGGTGAGAATTTAAGCCAGGCCTTCATATTGACTCTCCCCTATTCTCCAGTTTTCCTATCAGCCTTGAAATATCCTCTGCTGTGATTATACCCTTCACCCGGTTTTCCTCATCCACTATCGGTAAACCTGATATGTTATATTTATCTATACGTCTTGCAACAACGTCCACGGGTTCATTTTCCCGTGCTACGATTACTCTACGGGTCATTACATCCTTAAGGCTTCTCTTACCCCTTGCAACTGCATCTGCGATGTCCCATGATGTCACAATACCCCTGAGGATGCCCTGGCTGTCAACAACAGGTATATGGTTTATGTTGTTGTCAACCATCTTCCTCGCCACCTCCCTGAGGTCGTCATCCTCATGGGTCATTATCACAGGTTTGCTCTCAAGTTCCCTCACCATGATGGAGGGCCTCCTTATTTCCAGTGGCTTTGTGGAATGGCCCCTCGATGGTAGGGGTTTTATGGGTTCTGTGAGGAGGAAATCTCCCCTTTCAATCCATGATTTCAGTTCCTCTGCAATCTCCCTCGCCTTTTTAAGTGATGAAAGTGGAGATGTTGGGACCTCAACACCATTTATTTCAATTTTACCTGATTTGAGCTCCTTATAGTTTGTTTCCATGATAACTGGTCTTGATCTTCTTGGAACACCGTAGTCTATCACCCTGCAGACTATTTCCTCATCTGATATTCCTGTTGCAGCTGCTATATCCTCATTGAGTACCGGTATGGGTATCCCCGCCCCAACATAGAGTGTGGGGCCGTACCTTGGCATGGTCGCCCCCCTCACGTATTCAGGGTCCATCTCCTTCATATCACCCCTGACCATGAGGGTCCCTGCGGCTGAAATAGGAACACCATTCTTTCTATCCACATCTGTTGAGTGCTGTGTGCCCTCCCCGATTATATAGCCCTCTGCACCGCAGAGGAATATCTTTGTGCCCAAACCGATCGTCTGGAAGTATGGGTCATTGAGGAGGGGGCTCAGTTCCCCTGCACTTGAATATGTCACATTACCGTAATTTGGAAGGAGTGTTCCCATGTAGGTGTAGAGGGTCTCCTGGGTTGAATTGACGGCAACCGCATAGTTCTGGTAGCAGTTTCTGGGGTTCACCATTACCGCCTGGTTTATTGTATCGAGACTTATGAGGGTCTCCACGCTCTTTAATGGGTAGCAGTCGGTACCATAGGCCTCTGCAACCAGTTCTATCTCCTTTCCCCTTATGAGGTCCTCTATGACATGTGAACCCCCATAGCTGAGGCCTATCTCAGGGTCCCTGTTTGGCTGTGTTGCCCCTATATAGGCGTCCACAGCTGCAAGTCCGGAATATGCCTCCACACCATTCAGGTACGTTTTCGACATCTTTATTGGTGGATCAGAGTGACCGAAGTTGAGGAAAGCGCCTGATGAACACATAGCACCAAATGTACCGGTTGTAACAACATCAACTTCCCTTGCAGCATCTTCTGGTCCGGTTTCAGCCACAATTGCCGTCATCTCAGCTGCAGTTACGACGACAGCATCCCCATCCCTGATCTTCTGGTTTATTTCCTCAATTGTTTTCAATATACCACATCCGGTGCTATCTGTAAAATAAACTGATTAGTTGGTATATGGGTGTTCATTTAAATAATTTATCTAATCCACTGAATCTCCCAATCAAGATCTGCCTACTTGCAATGGCATTCTAAACCTTAATGGATACCATTCAACTAAACAGGCAAAAGAATCATAAGGCTCCACTTACAGATAAACCTAGAGAAACTTCTTGAAGGCTGATGGGAAATGGATATCGATATGGATCATCTGGAGAGGGTAATCAGCGGTATAGCTGAAAAGGTAGAATACGCAGATTTAAGGGCAGGGACCTCATCTTCAGGTTCAATTATACTCAAGGACGGCAACGTACAGGAGGTCAAGTCAGGAGAGGCTGCAGGGTTCAGAATAAGGGTGCTCAAAAATGGTTCATGGGGATTCGCCTTCACCGATGAACCAGAAGAACTGGAGGGAATGGCACTCCATGCTTTAAAGATGGCAGAATCACTGAGGGGCGATGTTGAGGTTGGTTCACTGCAGCCCCAAAACGATAAGACAACCGTTAAATCATCAAGGGCCCCCTCAGATGTTCCAGCAGATGAGAAACGGGAGCTTGTATTTGATGCCCACCATGCGGCATCGGTTGATGGGGTTGTGAGCACCACCGTGAGCTACGTTGATATGGAGAGTTCAACCGTTTTCCTCAACTCTGAGGGATCCTGCATAGAGATGAACGATTCAAAGGTTGCCCTGTTCCTCAATGCCGTTGCATCCGACGGTACCGGCATCCAGTTTGGGCATGGTAGCTGCGGCGGTACAGGAGGATTTGAGATACTTGAAAGGGAGGACATCGAAGAATTCGGGCGCAGAACAGGTGAGAAGGCGGTGAGACTCCTATCAGCAGATTCTCCCCCATCAGGACGCTTCCAGGTAATAACAGACCCTGAACTTACAGGTGTCTTCATACATGAGGCCCTGGGGCATGCCGCAGAGGCTGACCTCATACTTCAGGGTGACTCAATCCTTGAGGGAAAGCTCGGTGAGAGGATCGCCTCAGAGTCTGTGACCATAGTTGACGATCCAACCGTAGAGGGTTTTGGTAGTTACAGCTACGATGCAGAGGGTGTGGAGGCATCAAGGACTGTTCTTGTCGAGAATGGAGCTCTCAGATCACTCCTGAATTCCAGGGAAACGGCCTTCAAGCTTGGTCTTGAACCATCAGGAAATGCACGTTCAGCCATAGGGGACCAGCCCATTGTCAGGATGAGCAACACATTCCTTGAACCAGGAGACCTATCATTTGATGAACTCGTTGAGGATATACGTGACGGCATCTACCTTCGGGGTTCAAGGGGAGGTCAGGTTGATACAGGTAAGGGGATATTCCAGTTCAATGCGGCTGAATCATTCAGGATAAGGAATGGTGAGATATGTGAGCCCCTCAGGGATGTTTCACTTTCAGGAAACGTTCTTGAGACCCTCATGAACGTTGATGGTGTTGGGTCAGACTTCAAACTTGGTATTGGCTTCTGCGGTAAATCAGGACAGAGCGTCCCTGTGGGTGATGGGGGGCCCCATGTGAGGATACTGAATGCAATGGTTGGTGGAACATGAAATCCATATCAAGAGAGGAGGGAAAACTGCTTGTTGAAATTGCAAGGAGTGTTATTGAGGAGCACCTGCACGGCTCCGAAACCTTCAGATTACCATCGGATCTTCCTGACAAATTCAGAGAGAAGAGGGGAGTATTCGTTACACTGGAGAAGAATGGTGAGCTCAGGGGATGCATAGGTTACCCTGAACCGGTAAGGCCCCTCATAGATGCCCTCATCGACGCCGCCATCTCCGCGGCCACACGTGACCCCCGGTTCCCTCCTGTTGAACCCGAGGAACTTGATGAGATAGAGGTTGAGGTCAGCGTACTCACACCACCCAGCCCCATCAGGGTTGAGAATCCTTCTGATTATCCCCAGAGAATAAGGGTTGGTGTTGATGGCCTCATCGTTGAGAGGGGATGGGCCAGGGGCCTTCTCCTGCCACAGGTTGCAACAGAGTGGGGATGGGATGCTGAGGAGTTCCTCTGCAACACATGTATGAAGGCTGGACTCCCACCTGACTGCTTCTATGACCCCCAGACAAGGGTTTACAGGTTTCAGGCCCAGATATTCAGTGAAAGGGATTATGAATAAAAACCCCAAATCATACCCCTGAGCTTCACCACGCATAAATACATATCCAAAGTTATCAATAGAGAAGAGTGATTTTCATGATAATACCAACAGTTCCAACAGCAGATGAACTCCTTGATAAGGGATTCAGGAGGGCCAGAAAGGCCGCATCCCTCAAGAGGAGTTCAAAGATCCCTGGACAGAAGAAGGCCAAGATAATTGAATCCACACGCATCCAGACAGCATGCCAGGTTATAAGGGACCGTCTGAAGATGATCATCCAGCGCATACCCGATATAGAGTCACTGCCAGAGTTCTATCAGGACTACATCGATGTAACAGTGGGTGTGGATGACCTCAAAAAGTCCCTCGGCGCGCTTAACTGGGCTGTCGGAATACTAAATCAGCTTGAATCCGATTACATGAAAAAAATCAAACGTTCAAAGCCATCAGATGCATCCAACCTAAGAAGAGAGGCCTTCGGGAGGATATCATCAGTTGTGAGAAGAATTGAAGGGGACCTTGACTTCCTTGACTTTGCAAAGAACAAACTCAGGAACATGCCAACCGTGGACTTCGATGCATTCACGGTTGTTATAGCGGGCTTCCCAAATGTGGGGAAATCCACGCTCCTCAGGACACTGACTGGTGCAGAACCAGAGGTTGCTGATTACCCCTTCACCACCAAGGGTATACAGATAGGCCACCTTGAACGTAAATGGCGGAAAATCCAGGTAATAGATACTCCAGGTCTCCTTGACCGGCCGGTTGAGGATATGAACAATATTGAACTCCAGGCCATGGTTGCCCTTGAGAACATAGCAGATGTCATACTCTTCATATTTGACGCCTCAGAAACCTGCGGGTACACGCTCGAAAGCCAGTACAGCCTCTACCTTGGCATAAAGGGCGTCTTTGACACCCCAATAATCACGGTTTTCAACAAGATGGACCTTGCAGAAAATGTTAAGTATCTGGAAGAATATATTAATATGGTTGAGGAACCACTGATGGTGTCTGCATTCCAGGGCAGAGGGGTCTCCGAGATAGTAAAAAAACTGGAGGGTTTATATGAAAAAGAAACTGGAAAAACCCATGACAATGTTTGAGAAGAGAAGGCTGATGGCTGAGAAGATGATGGAGGATATGATAAAGAACATGAAAGAGATGCAGAAGGAGTTCGAGAAGAAGATATCAGAGTACACCGAGAACATACCTGAAAAGCTGAACATGGACGTCATAGAAACAGATGATCAGATAATTATAAAGACGGACCTTCCCGGTGTTAAGAAGGAAGATATAAACATAGAACTCACAGAAAATACCATATCCATATCTGCAGTCTTTGAAGAGGAAATTGAGGTCAAGGAGGCCAATTTCGTCAAAAAGGAAAGGAAATACGGTGAGGCAAGAAGGGAGATGAGGCTCCCTGAAAAGATAAAGGTCGAAGAGGCCAAGGCCAAATTTGAAAATGGTGTCCTTACAGTTGAGCTCCCAAAGGTGGAGGTCAAAAAGAAACAGGTCCTCAAGGTGGAATGAACCACCTACTATTTTTTGTTGCCACTGGAACTTTAGGCTGATTTTTGCTGGCTAACTAAAGAAAAAATCGGTTCACGGATTACTTTAAAGAAAGTAATAATTCATTAGTATCTGACCTTGCCGATATGCCTCGTGCTTCCAGGATCCTCACCATTGAAGTGGGCAAGGTAGTATACGAACCACTCAAGGGGAACTGCAAGCACAAATGGTGAGAGCAGTGGACTGAGGTCAGAGTAATCAGACATCCTGAATACTATATTCAGAGCTCCAAGACTCTCACAGAACCTCAAAGCCCGCTCTGTAAGCTCATCACCCGGGAAGCCTGAATCAAGGAATATCACCGGCACCCCCTTCTCCACCCTCTCAATGAGCCCATGCCTGAATTCACCTGAATATAGTGGGCAGGCATGTTTCAGGGCGCCCTCCATGAGCATGGTCATGGCAAGCTTGTATGCCAGTCCATAGTTTGGGCCGCTCCCCATACAGTAGAATATATCCTCCCCTGCATGCTCCTCTGCAAGACCCCTGCAGTCATCCTCGGTGTCCCTAAGGAGCCTCCCGATCTCATCAGGTAGCTCGTCCAGTTCTGAGAGTATCCCCTCAGATAACTCATCGGTGCGCATGTCAAATAATATCCTGTAGAGGGTCAGGAGCTGTGTCATGTAGGTCTTGGTGCCAAGTATGGCCTCCTCTCTGCCGCAGCGGGTTATTATGGTGCTCTGGGACTCAGAGGCCATGGTGCTTTCAGGTTCATTTGTGATGGTCACCGTTTTAAGTCCAAGTTCATTGGCCCTTCTAAGTGCCGCGAGGGTATCTGCTGTCTCCCCGGACTGGGACGTGAATATAACCACAGAGTCCCTTTCCTCAATCTTTCTGTGGTAGTAGAATTCATAGCCTGTCATGACATCAATGTTAAGCTCATAGTTCATTGCAACTGCATCCCTTGCACTGTAGCATGTGGATAGTGAACTTCCACAACCAACAAGGTATATGCGTCTGCAGTCAGCAATATCATTTGATATCCGGGACATTCTGTCCCCTTCAGCTTTAAGGGTCCTTTTAAGTGATTCTGGCTGTTCCATTAGTTCTTTGTACATCCGGTACTTCATTTCATCTCCCCAAAAGTTTTTCATAATCCTCAGCTATTCTAAGGGCCGCCTCTGCAACTTCAACGGCATCTCCTCCAGTGAGTACGATCATTGGCTCCTTACCCCATGCACCCCTGTGGTATATGACATCAGGGGGTGATTCTGAATTTCTTATGGCCTCCTCAACACCCCAGGGTATGGTGCCGCCCTCAACCTCCCGCATCTCTGGGGGTTCCCGGCTACGGTCATATGATGAGACCACCATTCCATGGTCCCCACAGATATCAATTATACTTTCATCAAATTTAATATTAAGTGCGCTTCTCTTCCAGGGAAAGTGCCTGTTGAGGGCTATTATGAAACGGGCCATGTGGGATGATGCCCCGAATTCAGGTTCCCTGCATGCGAAGGCCCTCCCACGGAACTCTGTGATTCTGCCAGGTACCGCCACAACATCTTCGATATCGCGGGGGTTTTCCCGTGCCATTACAAGGTTGGACCTCACCTCAGGTATGAGAATCCCGAAGCATTCAGATGATGATAGCATATCAAGGGCCATCTTAACGTTCTCTATTTCCATGATATCACTCAAAGAGAATATTCCAGTAAAATAGTTATATGGAGACCATTAATTTATAACTATAAGTTTTGAGGTGTCAGTATGGAGAAGGTGAAGGAATTCAGGGGTATAAAGGAACATCTCGGTGTATTCCGGGAGGCTGTTAAGGATGCTGATAGTATAGGCTTTGCAGGTGTACCCGGGGTCTGCACACCCTTTGCCCAGCTATTTGCATACGCCTCAAGGGACAAGGATAACATATTTATACCCAACACGGACTTTGAAAGGGCAAGAACACTGGAATTAACAGAGTACGGCGTTGAGCTTGGTGAAATGAAATCAGAAAAGGTCGATGTCCTCGTGCTGCTGGGGGGACTCTCAATGCCAGGTATAGGGTCAGATATTGAGGACGTTAAAAGGCTCGCCGATGAGGCCCTTGTTGAGGGCGGGATGCTCATGGGAATATGCTACATGGACATGTTTGCAAGGGCCGGATGGTACGACCTCCTTGACTTTGACTGTGTCATAAACGCAGATATAGAGGGTTTCGTCCTCAGAAGGTGATATTTATCGATTTAAATAGAAAAAATGAAGATAATGGTGCATCCGAGGGCAAAGGGTACACACAGGAATCCACTCTGACGGCTTTAGATATGATCCCCGGGCAGCTATATGAGACCATAGTTGTAACATGGGATGAATCAATGAGGGGGAATGCCGCCCCCATCGGAGTTCTCTGTACCGGTGAGCGGAGTGTGACCCTCTACCTGTATCCTGGGACCCACACACTTGAGAATATACTCAGAAATAGAAAATTCACGGTGAACGTGACCCTGGATCCCCTCATCTTCACCGAGGCCACCCTTGGTGAACTCGGGGACGAGATGTTCTCATCCCACAGGGGATACCTTCACCTCCAGGGCGCCGATGCATTCTTCACCGCAGAGGTTGATTCTGTTAAGAAGGTGGTGAGGACCGACCGTTACGGTGAAACAGAGATCCACATCGTAAATGCAAGGACCCCTGAGATTTTCAGGGGTGAAGATTTCAGGATCGTCCTCAACAGGGGAATATACGCTGTTATAGAGTCACTAATAAATTACACCCGGGCCGGCTTCATGGACCCCCACGAGTTGATGGGCCGAATTCGTGAAATGAACAGGGTTGCAAGGAAGGTTGGGGGACCCCGTGAACGGGAAGCCATGAAAAGGATAATAAGGGCCCTTGAATCGAAGGATTTTAAGTGATCGACCTCTGATAGCTTCAGAACAGAACCGCGGCCCCCAATCATCACCCAACAATAACGTCTACGAACCGGAATTCATCCACACTGAAAAGTCCCCTATCACCTATTTTCAGTTCAGGGATAACAAGAAGTGATAGGAACGACATCGTCATGAATGGGGCACTCAGGGTGCAGCCAAGTTCATGAACAAAATCGTTGAGGTCCTCCATCCTGGATGCGACCTCCTCTGCATTTCCATCTGACATTAAACCTGCAACCGGGAGTTCAAGGGTCCTTTGGTCATCATCTGAAACAGCCACAAGCCCCCCACCTGTTTTTTTGAGGATATCGACCGCCCTCTTCATGAGTTCTGAATCTGTGCCCACTGTTATGACGTTGTGTGAGTCATGGGCCACAGTTGAGGCAATGGCCCCTTCCTTAAGTCCGAAGCCATGAACGAATCCATTGGAGATGTTCCCCTTACCATAACGATCTATAACCGATACCTTAAGTACGTCCAGGGATGGGTCCGGGGCTACGAAACCATCATTTACCCCAAGTCTCTTCTGCAACTCCCCTGTCACTATCTGGCCATCGAATACATCAATTACCCTGACAGTGACCTCATCATCTGATTTCACCTCAAGATCCTCTGCAGTGAAATCAACGATTTCAAGGCGGTTCATCTTCCTGTGACTGGTTTTAGGGGCTTCCAGGTATCTTCCATTCTCTGCAACGACCCTTCCATCAATGTAGACCCTCTTAACATTGAAGTCCCTTAGGTTATCAACAACCACCATGTCGGCTGCCCTTCCAGGTGCTATGGCCCCTGTATTGAGGTTGTAGTGATCTGCAGGGTTCACGGTAGCCATCTGCACAGCTTTAACAGGGTCAACACCGTATTCAACAGCCCTTCGGAGTATCCTGTCCATGTGACCCCCCAGGAGGTCTGCTGGGTGGATATCATCTGATACCAGGAAGTCACAGTCGACGGCTACAAGGTCCCTGAGGTTCCTTGCGCTGGAGCCCTCCCGCGCCATTATCTTCATTCCAAGTTCCCTTTTCTCAAGGGCCTCTTCGGGACTCACACATTCATGTTCTGTGGATATACCGGCCCCTATGTATGCACACAGTTCATTACCTGATAGTAGGGGGGCGTGGCCGTCCACCGGCTTATTGTGTTTCCCTGCAGCATCTATCTTCTCCATTACTTTCTCATCCGCTGATATCACACCGGGGAAGTTCATCATTTCGCCCAGTGCCACCACAGAGTCCCTTGAAAGGAGGTCCTCTATCTCCCTGGCTGAGAGCTCTGCACCTGATGTCTCAAAGGGTGTTGCAGGTACGCAGGATGGTGCCGTGAAGTAAAATTTCAGGGGTGTGTGCGAAGCATCCTCCAGCATGAACTCAACACCCTCAACACCCATAACATTGGCTATCTCGTGTGGATCAGAAACAACAGCGGTGGTGCCATGGGGGATTGCAGCGGCTGCAAAGGATGATGGGGTGAGCATTGAGCTTTCGATGTGGACATGGGCATCCACAAATCCCGGGAGGATTATATCGGTGAAGTTCCCCTCCACCCTCCGGACACATGTTATCATGCCACCTGAAAATTCAACCTCTGCAGGGTATATATCCCCTGTGAAGACGTTGAGGATGTTACCCCTTATCATCTAATCCCCCAGGTTGTTCATCTTTTTGAGTTCATGGAGGAGTATGGGGATGAACGCACCCACATCTGTAACCACGCTCACAGCCTGTGAACTGCCCCTGTCAGAGAGCTTCGTTACGGTTGCCGGGTTTATATCAACGCATATTGTCTTTACACGTGATGGGAGTATATTTCCAGTGGCTATTGAGTGGAGCATGGTGGCTATCATTATGACCATGTCGAGGTCCTGAACGTACTTCCTCATCTCATTCTGGGCCTCCATGACATCGGTTATGACGTCAGGAAGCGGCCCATCATCCCTTATTGAACCTGCAAGGACAAATGGCACGTCATTCTTTATGCACTCATACATTATCCCTGACCTGAGGACCCCCTTCTCCACTGCATCCCTTATTGAACCGGCGCGGTTTATCTCGTTTATTGCATTGATATGGTGTCTGTGACCCCTGCTTACGGCCTCACCCCTCTCAAGGTTAACCCCGAGTGAAGTGCCGTACAGGGCTGACTCTATATCATGTGTAGCAAGGGCGTTACCTGCAAAGAGCACATCTATAAAACCACGCCGTATCATCTCTGCAATCACAGGTGCAGAACCTGTGTGCACAATTGCCGGGCCACCGACAAGGCCTATCTTACCCCCCCTCCTTTTAATATCGGTTATCTCAGAGGCTATCTTCTTTATGGTGGTCACAAGGGGTTTCTCACTTGAAACATCACTGCCCATGAATTCAAATACCCCCTGCTTACCCCTGGGCCTCTCGGGTGGTACCACCTTTATTCCTTCCCTTCCAACAACAACCAGGTCCCCCTCCCTTATGTCCCTGATGGGTTTGCACCGGGCAGTTTTTGCCTCAGGGTCAACGACTATCATGCAGTCCATCTCTATCCCCTCAACCTCCAGCCATTCGCCTCCGTGGTAAATGAAGGTCTGATGGTTGGTTGTGGAGTAGAAGTCATCAGGGAGAACCCTGTCCATCGGGGCTCTTTTCAGCTCAACCTCCCTTATCTCTGCTATGGACGCCCCTATCTCACTGAGTTCATCCAGGATTTGGTTGAGGAGTGATGGTGTCTCCGCCTCCACAAGTATCCTTGCATGGCTTGGATCAGATTTTCTCTTTCCTATTTCGATTTCAAGTATCTGGAAATCCCCGCCCATATCCATTATTATATCAAGGGCCCTGGGGAGTATGAGACTGTCAATTATGTGACCCCTGAGTTCCACCTCTCGAGTATTCATGATTTACACCACCGGGATTGATAATTAAATGGTTGGCCAACAAAGTATATAAAATCTGCTGGGATCAGGAAGGGAATCCGGGCTTTTAGATGCTTTAAAGAATTATAAAAGTGTCAGAAGGTCATAGATTATCTTGGCCGCATTCACAGATGTCTGATCCCCAAAGCCGGTGGATGCAACTTCCACCACATCAAAACCAACCACATCCTTCCTGGAGAGAACCTCAGCGATATCCTCGAGAACCCATGGCGTGAGACCGCAGGGTGTGGGGTTACCAACGGATGGTGCATATGCCGGGTCAAGTACATCCATGTCGACTGAGATATATACAGGGTCCCTGATACCCTTGAGGGCATCAAGCGTCTCCTCAGGGTTTCGCATTACCTCATGGGCCATTATGCATCTTATACCGTTCTCCCTTACAAATGCAGCCTCATCGGCTGATGCCGAGCGAACACCAATCTGTATTACCTCCGCCCCGATTTCATGAACGCGCCTCATGACGGTTGCATGGGAGTACCTCTCGCCTGCATAGCGATCCGCCATATCCATATGTGCATCGAGGTGGATAACCACTGGGGCACCATCCCGGGATATGAGTTCCTCAACCACAGGGAGTGTCACCGTGTGCTCACCGCCCAGGGTGATGGGTTTGAGGCCCAGATCCAGCACCCCACCTATGGAGTCACCTATGAACTCTGCGGTTCTCTGGAAATTACCCGGCACCACATCCACGTCACCGAAGTCGAAGCATTTAACGCCCGGCTCTCCTGAAAACCTGAGGTTATATGATTCAAAGCTGTAGGATGCCTCCCTAACTGCCAGGGGGCCGAAGCGTGTCCCTGGAACATAGGTGGTTGTGGAATCAAAGGGGACCCCCAGTATTCCAAATGAAAGTTCCGGTATCCTCTCAGGGTCCGTTGTTGAAAAAGCAAATTTCAGAGGGTCTTCTGTATGTAAAAGCATTCAGATCAAAAACCTGATTTTATCAGATTGTAAAAAAGGAGTTTGTGGGATTATCCCTTGGTCCTCATGAGTTTCCTCTGACCGAGGGCCTCTATGTATTCCACCTCAACACCCTCAACCAGCTGGTCGCTCAGTTCATCAGGTATGGGTGTTTCAAAGGTTTCATAGGTTTCAAGGTCCATCAGCTGGACGTCTCCGCCCATTATTGCAAGAACCTGGGCTGTCCTCTTGTCGATTATGGGTATGTCAACCTTTGAGTCAACAGGTTTAACAAAGCTCCTCTTCTGGTTGTCAAAGATCCCAACAGCCTCAACACGGGCCTTTGCTGATCCATGCTTGCCCGGAGATGATGTTGAGATGTTTGTAATCTTTGATGCCTCACCATCAATGATCACGTACTTTCCAACCTTAAGTGTCTTAACTTCAACCACTTTCTTTGACATTAATTTTACCTCCTGTTAGAATGAGTGATATGAGACAGATGTATATCTATTAATCTGGTGCACATATATAAAAGCTTTATAGAAACAGTACCCCTTGTGATTAAATTGAATCTGATAAGAAGTGATTGAGATGAAGGTTGCTATAACATCAGGTAGCTCTGAAGGGCCCACCAGGCTCAATGCCTTTGACAACGCACTCCTTGAAGCTGGAATAGGTGACGTGAACCTCATAAAGGTTTCAAGCATACTCCCCCATGGCACGAAAATAGTTGAACTTCCACCCCTTGAACCCGGGTCCATGGTGAACTGTGTGCTCTCATACAAAATATCAGATACCCCCGGTGACCTCATATCCGCCGCCATAGCAGCTGCAACTTCAGATGAGTTCGGATGTGTCGTTGAGAACTCTGCGGTTAACAGAAACCCTGAGGATGTGAGGGAAGAGGCCATCTCAATGGTCAGATACATGATGTCTGTGAGGGGACTTGAAATAAATGAATTAATAGTAGAAGAAACAAACCATGTTGTTGAAGAGTGCGGGGCTGCTGTATCAGCGCTCATCTACCTTGATTGAACTCAAGAAGGGGGTTGAATGGAAGAATCAGACATCTACTACTGGAAGAGCATCGCAGTTAAAATGGCCGAGCAGGTTGAAAAGGCTGTTGCTCCCCTTGTAGGAACTCCAGATGCCGGGGAGATAATCAAAATGGGGGCTGATGGAACACCCACAAAACTCATAGACCTCGTGGCGGAGGATGAGGCCATAGGTGTGCTTGAGAACACCGATCGACCAGTCACCATAATAAGTGAGGAGATCGGTATTCTCCACATAAACCAGGAACCCCCGGATGAACCCAGAATAATCTTCGTTGTGGACCCCCTCGATGGTACAAGCAATGCAATAAGGAACATACCCTTCTACGGGATCTCTGTGGCTGTTGCAGAATATATCCCTGGAGGCGACCTCCCCTCCCTCAACAATGTCGTCATGGGTTTCGTGAAGAACTTTGCAACTGGAGACCTTTACTGGGCAATAAGGGGTCAGGGCGCCTTCCTGAATGATAAAAAAATCTGCGCATCAAGCCAGAACTCCCTGGATAGGACATCCCTCGGTGCATTCATCTACGGTACGAGATTCCGGAGGGTTGATAGCATCTGCAGGGTGATCCGCCGGATGCGCATTCTGGGCTCAGTGGCCCTTGAACTCGCATACGTTGCAAGCGGATCATATGACGCCTTCATGGACCTGCGGGAGAATCTGCGAATAGTCGACATAGCCGCATCCAAGCTCATCGTGGAGGAGGCCGGTGGTGTGGTGACAAATGAGAGGGGCGAATCAATAGACGGTCTGCTAAACGTCAAGGCAAGGACCTCACTTATCGCTGCAGGGAACATGGAACTCCACAAAAAGATAATGCAGACCCTGGAGGTCATCTGATGCATATAGGTATAATAGCCCGCTTTGATGTGCCTGAAGCCGTTGAACTTGCAGGTAAGGTGGCCTCATTCCTTCTGAACAGGGGTGTTGAGCTGAGCGTTGACCTCAAGATCACAGAGGAGCTACCTGAACTCCGTGAATACGGAAAGGACATCAGGGACATGGATGTCGACATGATACTGACCATTGGGGGGGACGGGACAATACTCCGCACCCAGAGTCTCATAGAGGGTAAGGAGATACCGATCCTTGGAATAAACATGGGCACGGTCGGTTTCCTCACGGAGGTTGACCCTGAAAATGTCTTCTCGGCCCTGGAGGATGTTCTTATTGGCAACTATGCCGTTGAGAGGAGAACCCTCCTCAGCGTATACCATAACGGTGAACTTCCATCAGCCCTCAATGAGGTTGTTATGATGACAAGGAAGCCCGCCAAGATGCTCCACATAGAGATATCTGTTGACGACGAGGTGGTTGAGGAGCTCAGGGCGGACGGTATAATCATAGCAACACCCAGCGGTTCAACAGCCTATTCCATGTCCGCTGGGGGTCCGATAGTGGATCCCCGTGTGGAGGCCTTCCTTATAGTCCCCATCTGCCCCTTCAAGCTTAGCGCCAGACCACTGGTTGTCTCCAATAAAAGTGTCATCAGGGTCAAGCTCTTGAGGAAGGGCAAAAAGGCCATCGCAGTGATTGATGGGCAGTATGAGGAGGAGATCAACCACATGGAGGAGGTTGTATTTAAAAAATCGGATCACTGCGCCCACTTTGTAAGGCTCAGTAAGGACTTCTACAGGAAGGTGCGTGAGAAGCTCATAGAGGGGGGTATAGACTCAATAAAGAGTTAAAGCTGATTTTAAGCTCTTGTAGTCGCAATGGTTAACCAAAGCCATTTAACTGGACTAATGTTATACAGATGACCAAAGACCTCAAAACCATCTCAAAACCCAAAAAAGGTTAAAAAAGGTTAAAAAAGGTTATACGGATGACCAAAGACCTCAAAACCATCTCAAAACCACTTGTTGTTGACCTCACACATGGTGGAGTTACCATTGCCCGTGAACTGAAAAAAATATCGGACCATGTCCTTGCATGGGACATATACGGGACACTGAAGGGCTCTGACCATGAAATGCTCCTTGAAATGGGCATCGATGAGGTCGATGGTCCCATAGCCGATTCAACCATAATAGCACCGGTCCACTGCCCGGTTAAAGCAGATATAACCCATCATGAGATAACAGGTCTTCTGCTGGGCCCCTGGAAAGAAGCACGTGGGATACCTGTGGTTGAGGTTACAGGCGTAAAGGGTAAGACCAGCACGGTATGGATACTCAGAAAGATCATGGAGAACCTGAATCCTCTCATCCTGAGCAGCCTGGGGTCCTATGCGGGTTCTGAACTCCTGAGGAGGGATATAAGTATAACCCCTGCCAGTATGATTGAGACCGTGAAACTCGCTGGTCCCCGTGATTATGGTTCAGCCATCTTTGAGGTCTCCCTTGGTGGCACGGGGCTTGCAGATGTGGGTGTGCTGACAAATATAGCCGAGGACTACACCATAAGAAGGGGCACATCAAGGGCCAGTTCCGCCAAGAGGCAGATATTCAAAAGCAGAATGGTCTGCTGCGACCTTCAGGCATTCAACAAGTACTACCGGAATTTTGAGGATAAAACAAACACATTCTCGGTTGACACCGGTGCCAGTGTCCATGCCACCGATATCAGGTACGGCCTTGATTCCACGGTGGCCAGTGTCATCGTGGAGGACCTTAAAACCATTGATGGTGACCGGATCAATACAGAGTTTGGAATTGAAACATTTGCACCTGCAGGGCACCATCTATCAAACGTCCTTGCCGCAGTCAGCGCCGCTCTCACACTTAACCTTGATGTGAGTGACATCCAGCAGGGGGTTAAGGGCTTCCAGGGAATACCTGGCCGCACATCAATCAGAAAAGTGGATGGTGCCTGCATAATAGAGGAGGTGAACCCTGGTCTGAATGTGAAGGCCGTCGAGTACACACTGAAAATGGCCGAGGACCTCCCTGATCCTGCAGTAATCATAGGTGGAAGATACGGTGTTACCTGTGAGGATATAGATGAGGACAGACTCTCTGAAATTCTTAGAGAATTCAGTGACCTCAACATCATGTTCACCGATGAACTGGGGTACAGTATAATGAGAAAAACCCATAAAAACAGCCCCTACTTTAAGTCCCCTGATGATGCACTGAAGGCTGCCCTTGAACATGAAACCGTGATCCTGATTTACAGGTCAGAGTACCGTGACCTCTCAAGAAGATGATGAGTAACGCAGTGTATGTAATCAGAAATTGGGTTTTTTTAATAATCGTGACTTTTTAAAAACTTATAAATAGGATGCCATAAATTTTTCAAGTGATTAACGTTTACTGGAGATGATTCATTGATAGCTGGAACAAGGGGGAGTCGCCTGGCACTGGTACAGACAGACCACGTCATTGATATGCTCAGCAAAATCTGCGGTGAGAGGATCGAAAGGAGAATCATAAAGACAAAGGGTGACAGGATAAAGGATTCCCAGCTTTACAGTATGGACTCAAGGGGTCTCTTCACAAGGGAACTTGACATAGCAGTCCTTGAGGAGGAGGTTGACTTTGCTGTCCATAGCCTCAAGGACGTCCCCAGTGACCTTGATCCTGAACTTGTGATTGCAGCGGTACCCCCACGGGAATCCCCCAATGAGGTCCTTGTATCCCGTTTTGACTGGGATGAACTTCCCCCCGGTGCTAAACTTGGAACAAGCAGTCTCCGGAGGGAGGCATTCTGCAATCATCACCAAAAAAATTTTAAGATGGAGCCCCTAAGAGGAAATATAGATACTAGGATAAGAAAGGTGATGGAAGGGGAAGTCCATGCAACCATAATGGCCGAGGCGGGTTTAAAGCGTCTAGGACTCGAAAATTGCATTAAAAAAAGATTCACTCTGGAATACTTCACGCCCGCCGCTGGGCAGGGGGCCCTGGCTGTTATAACAAGAAGAGACAGTGAACTGAGGGAATCAATTGAGAGGATAACCCACTACCCCTCCCAGCAGGAGGTCGCAGCCGAGAAGGCTCTCCTCCGGGAACTGGGTGCTGGGTGCCAGTGCCCACTTGGCGTTATAGCAAGGGCCTCTGATGGAGAGATCAATCTCTATGCTGTTCTTCTAACAAGAGATGGTGAGATACTCAAAAGAGTTAATGTTAAAGGATCTGTTGATAAAGCAGAGGAAATCGGTAAAAAAGCTGCCAAAGAAATGGAGGATTATATTTGAGAAAGATAAATGTGGGTGTAATCGGCGTTGGAGCCATGGGTTACAACCATGCCAGGGTTTACTACAGACTTAAAAATGCGAATCTTATGGCCGTATCCGACATAATGAAGGGAACACTCCAGAAGGTTGCCAACAAGTACGATGCTGTAGGGTATGTGGACTACGAGAACCTCCTTGAGATACCAGAGATAGAGGTAGTCAGTGTCTGCGTGCCAACCACCCACCATTACCGTGTGGTCATGGATGCCCTTGAACACGATAAAAACGTTCTTGTGGAAAAACCCATTGCATTCACACTTGAAGAGGCCAAGGAGATGGTGAAAACAGCCCGCAGGAAGGGTCTGAAGCTGGGGACAGGACATGTTGAAAGGTTCAACCCTGCTGTTCAGAAGGCGAAGGAGTTAATTGAAAATGATGTGATAGGGGACGTGGTTTCCGCATCTGCAAAGAGGGTAGGCCCATTCCCTCCAAGGATAAAGGACGTTGGTGTTACAATTGACCTTGCGATACATGACCTTGATGTCATGCACTACCTCTTCAGTGAACCCGTGGCAGAGGTGTACGCGGTCATGGGGAGCATACTAGAGAAGTGTGAATATGAGGACCATGCAGAGATAATGACAAAGTTCAGAAGCGGAATCACAGGGATGCTTGAGGTTAACTGGCTCACCCCCTACAAGAGGAGGAAGCTCGCCATCACAGGAACAGATGGTATAATAAACGTTGACTATATCGATCAGAAGCTGGATGTGTACGGAAAGTTCGCCCAGGACATCCAGATCAAACATGAGGAACCCCTCAGGAATGAAATCAAATCATTCCTCTCATCGGTTATCAACGATGAGGAGCCTGAGATAACCGGTGAGGATGGCATATACGCCCTTAGAACTGTACTTGCAGCCATGAAATCTGCGAGGGAACACAGGCCCGTGAAACTTAACGGTGATATTTGAGGTGCTTGTAATGGAAAATGAGCTTATAAAGAAGGCTAGGGAACTGAGGAAAAGGGGTTTTACAACAGGGGAAATTGCAGATGAACTGAACGTATCAAAGGATACTGCCAGGTGGCTGACGCTTCAGACCGCCAGTTCAGTTTCCCCAAAGGAAGTCCCTGTGGATTTTGCCATCAACTGGGAAAGCCTCGGCGGCAGTTCATCCCGTATGAGGTATGTTTCGGCTGCAATGGCAGACATGGCACTCAAGTACGGTGTTGCAGATGTTGTGCTCGGTATAGCCATAAGCGGCATACCATTCGCCACCCTCATGGCCGATGTTATGGGAGCTGAGACAGGTCTTGAAACATCCCTTGCCGTCTTCCACCCCGTGAAACACAGGAAGGATGAGGGGGCAGAGGGTGCCATAAGCAGCAACTTTGCAAAGGTGAAGGGCAAGAGGGTTGTGGTTGTTGATGATGTGATAACCAGCGGGAGGACCATAGGTGAGGTTGTAAGGGTCCTCAGGGAGCATGGAGCCAAACCCCTGGCGGTCACCGTCCTCATAGATAAGAAGGGGATCTCTGAGGTTGATGGTGTACCGGTCGAGTCACTCATAAGGGTCAGCAGACTTGGATGATAACCATCCCAATTCATTATCCCCACCTTACCCATGAGCACATCCCTAAAGACTTTTTTCATTCTCTAAAAACCTGAAATTTCACTCTAAATCCTTTTATGGTTTTTATACCCTATTTAACCTTTTAAATGGTTTTAAACCTTAATATCATCCCATTCAATTAAATGTGCTCTCCAGCACCTGTATACTGAACTCCATTTTTTAAATGCATTCAGTGTTCTGCCTAATACTGGGCTGCAGATCAGATGATTGATTAAAAGATTACCACAATCCCATCTAATTTTGAATTATTTTTTCAGATAAAATCGTCAGATATCGATAAGATTTCATTTAAACATAGTTAATACTATGTCAGGTCATGTATATGAAATCGGTTTTCTGAAAAACGTCAAAATTTTAAGGGAATTTTTTTCAGCCCTGAAAGACCTGTTCATTTATGGTGGAATTCTCCCCGGGCTCTGGGGGCCATCACTCCTTCTGGCATCGTCCGCACTTCTTGAAAAACAGTGCAGCCCCATAAACGCAGCGATATCCTTCATACTCCCCCTAACTGTGTACGCCTACGACTACCTTGCAGACTCCAGAGTGGATTCCCTCACAGACCCCCGGAGGTCCCTTTTCAGCGAACGGTGGGGTAAATCGATTATTGCATCATGTGCAGTCACAATTATCGTGCTGCTTGGCATATGCAGGGACCCCTTCATAACAGCTCTTACCGTGGTTCTTCTGACAGCAGGGATCCTCTACACAGGATTCTTCAAGAACCTCACAAGAAGAATTACTGGCTTTAAAAACATCTACTTGGCCATCATATGGAGTTCATGGACCGTTCTACCGGTAGATCCCTGTACCCTCACAGCATCGCACCTCGTGGTGTTCACATTCATTTTTCTGAAGGTATACGTGAACACCGCCTTCAGTGACTATAAGGATGTTGAATCAGACAGGCTGAAGGGACTCAAAACACTTCCTGCAGTTTACGGTGCAGATGGGAGTTCAGTTATCCTGCAATTTATAAACGCCTCTGGCGCGGTTTTTCTGTCTGCTGCTATAATCCTTGGACTTGTACCTGGTACAGGTGTTGCTGCGGTGATCCTTACCATCTACACCGGAATTTACCTACATCTGAAGGGGGAGATGGATATAAAAAGAGCCACACTCATTGCGGACCTTGAGGGTCCCCTTCACTTGATACTTATTCTGGGATCCTAAGGTGCCGTTTCAATTAAACCCCCTAAGGATCAGGGGCGGTACCTCAGTATCGCCCCTATACCCCCAAAGGCCCTCAGGAGCTGCATACCCTCCTCTGTCTCTGTTGATATGATCTCAACCTCGGTTCCAACCTCCTCGGCCATCTCAACCAGGTCATCGATCATATCCCTCCTGTCTGAGAGCCTCATCTGATCGTTACATTCTGGACAGGTTTCGGTGTCCGGTAGATCCTTACCTGTCTTCTCCATACTGTGACCACATGAGGCGCACTCGTAGGTTCCCCTCTGGTATTTGAGGTCCTCTGAGAGCAGTAAAACCTCAACTGCGCCCATCTGGAGGTGCTGTCGGACCTCCCTCTCACCATAGGATGCAAGTCCATCCTCATTTATGAGTTCCCTCAGGAAGCGCTGGACCAGTTTCTTCTCCCTCATCACATCAATTTCACTCAGGACGTCCATTGACTTGTCGATGACCTCCCTGATACCGAATTCCCCTGTGTATGATGTGTCCACCGTGGTTATGACCTTCTTCTTGAGTTCATGGTGAAGGTAGTCCCCATTGAGGAACTCCTCCTTGGTGTGGCCAGGGCCCCCGAGGATGATGCCCTTGAGGTCCTCTATCTGGAGGAAGGCCTCGTTCATGTGCTCCCCTATCCTCTTGAGGAACTCGTGGGCTGCCAGGTCTATGAGGCGGTCGAACCTCCTCTGGGACTGACCACCCGCCTTGTGCTTACCTGGAACACCACTTGTGAGGGTCTTTAGGATGTCTATCCTCTTACCCCTGAGGGTTGCGATGGTCGCCTCCTTTCTATCAAGGACAGCCAGGCCGTAGGTCTCCTTCTCCTCAAGCATCTCCCTGAGGGGTTCAAGGTAGAACTCCGAGTTACAGTGGTATATGTAGGTCTTTATGGGTTCAGGTGGCTCGAAGACGTAGGTTTCCATCTTCTCTGTGCCGGGGCCTCCCCTGGGAACCATCCCCACGAACATCACAAGGCCCTTCTCGGGTGGTCTCGGGAAAAGCTTCAGCCTCTGCATTATAACCTCAATTGCTGACTGCACATTCTTCTTGGTCTGCTTGCTCTTGATGTTGGCGCTCTGGCTCAGCTCCTCCCTCATATGCTTTGCAACGTCACTGATCTGCCTGTCGGGGGGTATGTATACCGATACAAGCTCTGTCCCCCTTCCCCTCTTATCTGAGAGTTCCTGGAGGGTTCTCTTGAATTCGAAAAGCTCCTTTGATGATGGTTCACTCACTATGAATCACTCCTCATGAAAATGATAAAATAAACTGTAACTGTATATGGGGCGGGGTAATTATAAAGTTTACTGGATGTCGGGAGAAAAGATATAAGTGGATTCAGCCATAACTGGAAAGGAAGAGTCAACTAATTTTCACGGTGGATCGTTATGAGAATTGTTATTACCATTGGAGGATCAATCCTGATAAGTGAATTCACACATGAAATGTTCAGGGCATACGCCGATATTCTGAATTCACTGAGGAATGAACATGAACTGTTTGTGGTTGTGGGTGGGGGCAGACCAGCCCGTGATTACATAGGGCTTGCACGAAAACTGGGGGCAGGGGAGGCCCAGTGCGATGATATAGGAATCGATGTCACAAGGTTGAATGCAAGGATCCTGATAACAGCCCTCGGTGAAAGTGCGTACCCATCTGTACCTGAAAACTTCAGGGAGGCCGTCAGGTTTGCAGCGTCGGGCAGAATAGTTGTGATGGGTGGTACCGAGCCTGCCCACAGCACCGACGCAGTTGGGGCGATACTGGCCGAAACAGTTGGGGCCGACCTCATGATAAACCTCACGTCGGTTGATGGTTTCTATGACAGGGACCCCCAGAAGTACCCGGACGCAAGGTTCTACCCTGAGATCAGCGCCAGTGATATGCTGGAGCACCTCAGCGAATCCGATGTGAAGGCCGGTACCTACGAGTTCTTTGACCATACAGCCCTGAAGATGATAAAGAGGTCAGGGATAAAGACCATCATAGCCAATGGCAGTGACCCTGAGAACCTTCTGAGGGCAATCGATGGTGGGATAGGAACCACTGTTATCCCTGAATAAATGTGGAAACTTAAATTCATCAAAAAATGGAGGTAAAGAGAATGGTTGAACCGCACAAGCACTGTCCTGTATGCAGCACCCCCATACCCATGGATGAGGTGACCTGTTCAGAGAGGTGCCAGGAGATCCTATCAAAGAATCAGCAGAGGGTGAGGAGAACAAGGACAATCTTCTACCTTGTATTCGCGCTTTTCATTGTGGTGTGGGTTGTGCTCTCAATAAAAAGGTAGCTGATTTTATTCGGGTGGCTCACGGTGACCTCAGCACCGCCACCCCATACACAACAAGTATAAGACCAACTGCGACACCCACGAAGGCAGGGTTGAACGAGAGCGCCCCCATAAGGATGTATATGACCCCCAGGATGGCGCTGATTATACCAGCATTTCTTTTCAGGTAACTCTGGGAACCTGCTGCAAGTATCAGTATCGCCGCAACAAGCAGGAGGATGCCAGTAACGTAAAGCCAGACCCCGGCAAGTTGATTTATGAGGAAGACCCTGAAGACAAGCATGAGGCCAACTGCAAGGGTTATAACTGCAAATATCATCCAGAGTATCCCCACCTCCATGTACCTCCTGGCCATGATGGCATTTGCAAGCATCCACAAACCAAGGCCCGAGAGCACAAGACCCGTGAGTATGCTTATGGCTGTTACACCTGAGATCGGAGATACAAGAAATACAATACCGAGAATAACCGAGAGGAGACCCATCCATTTTTTCAGCATCATCTCACCGGTCTGTTATTATGTTCATCTGATTTTATATATTTTATGAAATTTCATCTGATTTTTACATAAACCTGAGGATCACCACGAAGCCCCTGACAAGAAGCAGGACTACTCAAACCTAAATGATCATCCTGAAACCCGTGACAAGGAGCAGGGCTATGAAAAGGTACCTTATGTACCTCACGTCAATCCTGTGGGCTACCATAACACCAAGACGTGAGGCCGGGACACTCATGAATGCAATGGCCGTGAACTGGACCAGGTTAACATATCCCACAGAAAACTGGCCCCCAGGTCCGCTCAGGAGATAGGAGACTGTACCCGATGCTGCGGTCATCGCAATCACAACCGAGGATGTCCCAACAGCCTCAAGGACATCGAAACCTCCAACCAGCACCAGGAGTGGTACGAGGACCACTCCACCACCGATGCCAAGGAGACCTGAGAGGAAACCTGCGATGAAGCCCAGTGAAATGGCGGCATTCCTTTTCCCATGGGATGGTGAAACCCTGGACGACAGGAGGAGCTGCAGTGAAACAAGGATCAGGAGCAACCCAAATACCGCCTTTAGGACCCCTGCGGGTGATGATGTGGCAGTCAGAACCCCCAGGATGCTTCCGCATACACCGAGAGCCCCCATGGGTATGGCCCTGCCTGCATCAACACAGCCCCTCCGGTAATGTGAGTAAGCCCCTGTGAGGGCAGCTGGGAGAATAACTGCAAGGCTGGTTGCAAAGGCTGTCCTTATTGCAATATCCTCTGGTGTGCCTGAGGACTCCATTAAAAAGAAGAGCACCGGCGCTATTATGAAGCCTCCCCCGACACCCAGGAGGCCTGTTGCAAGTCCAGCCACTATGCCTGTGAGAAGAAGTGCCGCAATATAGAATACCGGATCCATCTTATAACCTGAGGTGTTCAGTCATCAATCATTACCACGATTAATTTATAAGTGACAAGATCCATATCTCTCCCTGCTAATTAAATTAATTTCTTCTGGTGAGTAACTTTGAGATCAGACAGATTCATGGCAGCCGGCATAATCTTCATTGCACTGGCAATCACACTCTTCACCACAGACATCCTCGACCCCATAATAACACCATTCACACATGTATTCCTCATGGGCTCCTCAGAGGGCAAGGATGTGATATTCTTCACCATAATGGGGACCATGTTCCTCCTTGCACCCCTCTTCAGGGAGGGTGGAATTTTTGGCCCTGAAGGCCTCGATAAGAACACCTACCTCTACATCTCGGCGATTGTAGCATTTGTAACATACCTCACCGGCCTTGCAGTTGAGTTGGCACTCCGCCTTCAAATGGGCGTATCACCATTCACGACCTTCATATCAATGAATCCAGCTGCCTCAACAAGCCTGACACACTCCCATGTATTCAAGGCAAGCCTCAGCCCCCTCACCGGCCTTGTAGTGCCTGCCTCATCAGACATCCATACAGGTTCATCACTGGCAGGTCACATCCCATTCCTTCTCCCGGTTACAATCATCTCAATCACAATGATATACATCTTTGGGCTTCTATCAACAGGTGACAGGAGGGATTTCCATGTGGCGATAGTCATATTCGCCACAGCATCCACAATAATAGGTATAATAGACGGGGGACTCTTCTCAACCCCCGCACTTGTCGGGCTATCCGGGATTATAGGTATGAGCGCCCTCAGGGTCCCCTTCAGCCCAGGGAACCTTAAAATACCGGCACTCATAATAGCCTCACTGGTGGTTCTGAGGGTGCTCCTTGGAATCCTGGGGTCAGTGCCCGGGTACTATGAGGTCACCATCATTGAGCCATCCGGCAACCCCAACCTTGAGGGGCTCCCTGTTCTCTCAGAGGAGAGAAAGGGTGATACGCTGGTACTGAAACTTTCACCGGATCAGAACGAGATGGTGCTCCTTGATAGGTTAACCCGCCGCCTTGATGGTAGATGCAGCGGGTTCTTCATGACATGGAACTTCTTTTCATTCTTCTGAAGGAGGATAATGGATGAAACTCAGCATAATCATACCCACATACAATGAGGAGGAATATCTACCGGCGCTGCTTGAGAGCATAAGGAAACAGGACTTTACAGACTACGAGGTTATAGTGGCAGATGCAGACTCTGAGGATAATACCAGGAAAATCGCAGAGGAGTACGGCTGCAGGGTGGTTGAGGGTGGCATGCCCGCAGCCGGTAGAAACCGGGGGGCTGAGGTCGCCAGGGGAGAACTCCTCCTCTTTCTGGACGCCGACCTTGTCCTCACCGACGGGTACCTCAGGGATGCTGTAGAGGAATTCGAATCAGAGGAGCTGGGAATCGCCATAACCCAGATGATACCCCTCTCAACAAGAAGGCGTGACAAGATACTCCACGAATTCGCAAACAGATTCATGATACTCGTTGAATCCATTAAACCCCACGGGGCAGGCTGCTATGGAATACTCACCCGTAAGGAACTTCATGAAAGGGTTGGTGGTTTCGATGAATCCCTTGACTTTGGAGAGGATACCGACTACATTGAGCGCATAGGTAAGATAAGCAGGTTCAGGGTTCTGAGGAAGCCGAGGGTTCTGGTATCCATAAGAAGGCTTGAAAAGGAGGGCCTCAGGAACCTGGCATTCAAGTACACAAAGAGCACGATATATGACTTCATGGGAAAGAAGGTGAGTGCAGGTGACCTCAAATACGAATTCGGGCACTCCAAGAAGAAGAGGGTTCTCTACTCTGTCTGCGGTGAGGGGATGGGACACGCCATAAGGAGTGGTGTGATCCTGGACAAGCTAACGGAAGATCATGATGTCCTCATATTTGCAAGTGACCGCGCCTACAGGTACCTGAGCAGCAAATTTGATAATGTCCATGAGATATACGGCTTCAACACGGTCTATGAGGATAACAGTGTAAATGACATCAAAACATTCGTAAAGGCCATGAAAACATTCCCCAGGGACCTCAAGGAGAACCTCAAACTCCTCTACAGGATAGCGAAAGATTTCAGGCCGGATGTTGTGGTGTCTGACTTTGAGTTCTATGCCAGTGTCATAAGCAACATGCTCAGGATACCCCTGATAAGCATAGACAACATGCACGTCATAACCCAGTGCAGGATAGAGTACCCTGAGAAATTCAGGCGGGACAAGATCAAGGCCGCGGCTGTTGTGAGGTCATTCATTGTGAGGCCCAGGCGATATCTAATAACCAGTTATTTCTTCCCTGAGGTCAAAAACCCCGAGAAGGTATCCATGTATCCCCCTGTCCTGAGGGAGGAGATAATGAATCTTGATCCTTACTATGGGGACCATGTGCTGGTCTACCAGACCAGCAGGTCAAACAGGAGGCTCATTGAGATCCTGAAGAACCTGGACAGGGAATTCATCGTATACGGCTTTGACAGGGATGAAGTGGATGGGAACCTCACCTTCAGGAGATTCAATGAGGACCAGTTCTTCAGGGACTTTGAGTCTGCGGCTGCTGTTATAACAAACGGCGGCTTCACACTGATAAGTGAGGCCCTCTACCTGCGAAAGCCAGTCTACAGTGTTCCTGTTAAGGGACAGTTCGAGCAGATACTCAATGCGGTGTACCTTGAGAAGCTGGGCTACGGCGAATTCCATGAGGAGACAGAAAGGGAGACTCTTGAGGGGTTCCTTGGGCGACTTGACATCTACAGACGGAACCTTGAGGACTATGATGGGGGTAACAACGAGATAATAGATGCCCTTAGGAGGGCAATAGATGAATGTTCAAGGGGATGTTAAACCGCAGAACCGTTCCTGAAGGTTCTTTAGCTGTTTTTCTTATTTTTAAGTTCTGAAGGACTATAAATTGAAAAAAATAGAAGATTATAGTGTCTATCTGAAAATCCATGATTTCAGAACAAGTATACAGAATATAAAGAAAAAATTTATTCTGAATTTCCCAAAAACAGTGCAAAGAAAGATCCTGATAAAAACTCATTAAAAATTGTTCCTGGTGTAACTAGAGTGTCACACCAAGATCAAGCTGCTCTGTGAGCTCCTTGTACCTGTTCCTTATTGTCACCTCGGTTACACCTGCAACCTCTGCAACGTCCCTCTGGGTCTTGCGCTCCCCGAGGAGGACCGATGCGATGTATAGGGCTGCTGCTGCAACACCGGTGGGGCCCCTGCCTGATGTGAGACCGTTCTCCATTGCCATCTCTATGATCTCAATGGCCTTGGACTGGACCTCCCCTGAGAGCCCCAGTTCACTTGCGAACCTTGGCACGTAGTCAACAGGGGATGTTGGCGGCAGCTTTATGTTGAGTTCCCTTGTTAAGAACCTGTAGGTCCTTCCAACCTCCTTCTTGCTGACCCTTGAGACCTCCGCGATCTCATCGAGTGTCCTGGGTACATTGCAGCTTCTGCATGCCGCGTATAGTGACGCTGCAACGACTCCCTCAATGCTTCTTCCCCTGATGAGTTTGTTCTCAACGGCTCTCCTGTAGACCATTGATGCGGCTTCCCTGACGCTTCTCGGTAACCCCAGCCTTGAGGAGTCGCGGTCGAGTTCGCTTAGGGCAAATGCGAGGTTTCTCTCTGTGGCCCCTGAGATCCTTATCTTCCTCTGCCATTTCCTGAGGCGGTACCACTGGGCCCTGTTCCTTGCGGGGATGTCCCTTCCGTATATGTCCTTGTTTCTCCAGTCTATCATGGTTGATAGACCCTTGTCGTGTATGGTGTAAGTTATGGGTGCCCCCACCCTTGTCCTCTTGTCACGCTGTTCATGGTCAAAGGCCCTCCATTCTGGACCCATGTCAACCAGGTTATCGTCTATGACAAGACCGCACTTTCCACATACTATTTCAGCCCTTTCGTAGTCGCCCCTGAGATCCTCGGAGCCGCACTCAGGGCATTTTGTTTCCTTCTCTATTTCAGAAACATCAGACCTCATTTTCTCCTTCGTTTCCTTCGCCCCCATTTTTTCACATTCTTTATACCCACGTATAAAGTCTCTCCAGCTCGGTTCTCAAACTTTTCAGATTTTATTGCACGAACTGGTTTTACTGATATGTATGGATTTCGTGTTGGACCGAAGATGTCGTGCACTTTCCCTATCATTCTCCCTTCAGAAGTAAAAACGGGTGCTCCAAGCTGCGGTGTTCTGGTGGAACGTACTACGATTCTTCCCTTGCTGGAGACATGTGAAATATTCCCTAAACTCTTCATAATTCACCGAAAATTTTATATAGTGTACTCTTTACCTACTACTATATAAATGTTTCGATAATTTTATATTAAAATAGTGTTTGATGTACAGGGATGCGCATGGTTTGGAGTCAATCCCCAGGGGCCATTATGTATCTCCCGTAATACAGCGCCGCGAGAAAACCTATAATGGTGGGTGCAAAGTAACTTGCGATTCTATCAACCACACTGGCAGCCATGACATAATCAGCCCCTATCCCTGCAACAGCAAATAGACCCACAAGTATACCCTCCCTTAACCCAAGGGATCCCGGTAGAAGCGGCAAAAGTGATATCAGAATCCCAACTGTGTAAATTATTATAAGGGGCACTGCAGGTGGTGAAACCCCAACCGCCAGGAAGCAAACATAGAGTCGGCAAACGTCAAGGGCCCACATTCCAAGCGAAACAAAAAAACCGGCTATAAAGACCCTCTTATCAGTTATCGCTGTTGAAAAGCCCTCACTGAACCTGTTTATATAGAATATGACCCTCTCATGTATTCTAGAGAAACTGATATCACCCTTCCTGAACCTTGAAACCCACTCCACAGCTCTTCTCACAACAGAAAGCGCAAGCCTCTGGGCAATATCACGGTTCATTCCTGCATAGATTGCAGCTGAGAAAAATGCGATTGTGAAAAAGATGAGAATACTCACAATAACCCTCGTCCAGATGGATATGCTCCAGGTCATGATGAGGACCGCTGAGAGAATTGATATAACCGCAAAGGGTATGAACTCAAAGACCCTGTCTGCCGTTGAAGACGCGAAGCCTATCTCAAATGGGGTCCCCTCAACCTCCCGCAGGAGGTATGCCCTCAGTGGCTCGCCACCTGCGGCCCCCGGGGTTATGTTGTTACCGAAGATGCTTGCAAAAAGAAGCATCATGAGCCTGGGAAACGATGGGGCATCATCAACCAGGTTCAGTATAAGCCTCCATCTCACCGTCCACAGCACAAGTATAAGTGCCTCCAGCAGAAAGTTCAGTGCAAGAAAATAGGGGCTGGTCCTCTCAAGGGCCCTCAGAATATCCCCAAAGCCTGCAAATAATCCTATAATGAATATCAAGACAGCAACAGCAATGAAGGAGAGAATTATGGTACGCTTATTCTCCCCAATGTAAGCAAAAACGTCCCTCTCTCCCATGGAAACCCACTACTTCAATCCAAGAATCTCAGAAAGGGTGAAGCCCTCGGCAAGTTTCTCCTTGATGGATGATTCCTTCTTTTTGATTTCCGTTGCTGCACGAACAACGTCAGGTACAATTTCAGCGGGAACCACAACCACTCCAGATTCATCTCCAAATATGAGGTCTCCACTCTCAACTCTGACACCGTCGCACTCAAGGGTCACGTTGAGCCCCCCCTCTGCGAGGGGTTCTCCGGCGCATGGGA
Source organism: Methanothermobacter sp. KEPCO 2 (assembly GCF_041228365.1). Taxonomy (NCBI): domain Archaea; kingdom Methanobacteriati; phylum Methanobacteriota; class Methanobacteria; order Methanobacteriales; family Methanobacteriaceae; genus Methanothermobacter; species Methanothermobacter sp. KEPCO 2. The sequence continues at coordinate 943,260 of NZ_CP166185.1, forward strand.
CATAATCCCTGGAGAATACCGGAAAGTCAATTTCAAGAAGTGCATCCCTATCCCTGCAGGATCCATAGATCACAGCACCTGCTATACCCTTGGCCATGGCTGTTTTTGATGTGAGCTCCCCCCAGACAGCCATATCATCGCCATCAGTCCCTATGAAAACAACATCACCTTTACCTGCAGCGTCTATTGCCATTACCGAGGTCCCCCAGTCACTGCTTGGTGTGCTTGCGGTAACAGCCCATCCGCAGAGCCTGAGGTTGTTAACGGGCTTTATGGAGGGTATAACCCCATTTATACCGGCCACCGCCTTGAGTGCATCTGAAACCTGGGGGGCCGATATGTTAGAAAGAAGCCTCAGGGGATCCCCTGGGCTGCGGAAACTTCTCAGGCGTTCAATGGGTTTTATGCCCTTTATGGCCATATAATCAATCCTGGGGAGTTGTAACCTCTTCTACCATGGTTTTTCCAGCTACAACTTCGTCAACACTGTGAATAGATCCCCCATAACTCTCAATGGCCCTTGTTATCTCATCAAAATCCAGGTCGTTTCCCTGAATCGTGACCTTGATGTTCTCTGTCTCCTTATCGATCTCCATGAGGGTTATGTTAACACCCTCAACGCCCCTGAGTTCACTCAGGTACTTGGCATATTCAGGTATTATGGGTTCGTGTGGTTTTAGTATATCCAGAACAATTCTTATAAGGCCCTTAGCCACCATCTTTCCTCCATGATTCTTTAAAATGATATGGGTATTATGATAGAAAGGATATTTAAATATAGTCCCATTCCACGGCGGGACGTCTGTGATTATTTTATATATCAGTATCTCCATATAAAATATAGATATTATCAAGCTACTGAAAGGGCTTAATATGTCTCTTATAAAGCTTCAGCAGATAACCCATGAAATAAATGAACTTAAATACCAGGGAGAACTTGGAGTACCCATTCTCATCGAGGGCCGGAAGGACGAGGAGGCCCTGCGGGAACTGGGTGTCGAGGGACCCTTCATAAAGGTTTCAGGTTCCATGATGGGACTTTCTGAAATCGCCCTCCGGGCAGCAAGTGCCTCGAGGGTTATCATACTTACAGATTTTGACAGGAAGGGCAGTGAACTTGCAAAAAGATTGTACACTGATATACAGAGCCTTGGAGCGAATCCAGACCTCAGAATACGGCGAAGACTCATGGGAATGACCAGAAAATACATCAAGGACATACAGAGCCTTCCATCATACATCGAAAGGCTGAAGCTGGAGGTATGCCCGTACCCCCTTGATAATATCTGAAACTGTTATCATCATATTTTTCAATTTGATAACCAGTTCATTCCTCAAAGGAGGGTTTACATGGGAAAAGAAGAAATAAGTACAACCAAATACCTCATTCACGCTCAAATTAATGCTAACGGAATCGTTGAGAAACCTGATGTTGTTGGGGCAATATTTGGACAGACTGAAGGTCTTCTCAGCAATGACCTGGATCTCAGGGAACTCCAGAAAACAGGTAGAATCGGGAGGATCAAGGTCAACATCACATCCAGGGGTGGTAAATCAAAGGGGGAGATAATCATCCCGTCAAGCCTTGACCGCGTTGAAACCGCCATCCTTGCAGCTTCCCTTGAAACAATAAACCGTGTCGGGCCATGTGAAGCCTACATTCAGGTCACAAAGGTTGAGGATGTCCGTGCGGTTAAACGTAAAAGGGTGGTTGAGAGGGCCAAGGAGATATACGCCAGTATGATGGAGGAGGTTACCCCTGAAAGCCTCAGAATGATCGAAGAGGTCAAGGAGGCCATGAGGGTCCATGAAATCACAGAGTACGGCGAGGAAAAGCTTCCAGCAGGGCCCAACGTTGAGACCTCAGACGCCATACTTGTGGTGGAGGGAAGATCCGACGTCCTCAACCTCCTTAAATACGGTATAAAGAACGCCATTGCAGTTGAGGGGGTCAGTGTACCCCGAACCGTTGCCGAGCTCACAAAGAAGAAAACTGTGACGGCCTTTGTCGATGGTGACCGGGGCGGTGAACTCATCCTCAAGGAGCTCCTCCAGGTGGGGGACATAGACTACGTCACAAGGGCACCCAAGGGCAAGGAGGTGGAGGACCTTGAGAAGGATGAGATCATGATGGCCCTCCGAAACAAGGTGCCTGTTGAGCAGTTCTACCATGACCTGGGGATGCAGAAGGAAAAGAAGAAATCAGAGGACAAGATGGTGCTCCTCCGGAACATCCTGAAGGAACTTGAGGGGACAGGAAATGCTGAGATACTGGATGACGCCCTCAACATACTGAAGGAGGTCAAGGTGGAGAACCTCTACGATGAACTCAGCCGCGTCAACAACCACCCCTACGCGGTGGTCTTTGATGGCGTGATAACACAGCGCCTTGTTGACCTCTCATTTGAGAAGGGACTCAGATACCTTGTGGCTGTGAGGAGCGGGGACATTGTCAAGAAACCCCACAACCTCAAACTCATAACAGGCCACACCTGAACCCATAGAAGGCATCAAAATGTATGTCGACATGAACCGTGAGTACCTGAAGGATATAAACACAACAGAAGACGTTAAGATACCTGAAGACCCCCTTGAGAGGGTCATAGGGCATGAGGACGTCATGCCCATGATAAAGATAGCTGCAAAGCAGAGGCGGCACCTGCTTCTCGTGGGACCGCCAGGTATAGGAAAGTCCCTGCTTGCACAGGCAATATCATTTCACCTCCCTGAACCATCAGAGGAGATAACAGTAGTTCACAACCCTGAAAGGCCTGAAAGGCCATTCGTTGAGGTTAAAAGCCGTAAGGAAATAGAGGATGAAATCCTTGAGATTGAAAGGGCTGAGGGTGAACTCATAGATCCCCATAGTGTCCCCGAGGCTGTTGCAGAACGCCTGGGATTCAAGTGCATACACTGCGGCGAGTACAGCAGCGCCTACAACAGCATCTGCCCAAAATGTGGGGGTGATAAGTTCTCCCACATTAAAGCAAGGAGAAAGCACATCGGGGACCTCCTCGGGATGTTCGAGATGAGTTCAGGGAGCCTCAGCGTGCCCCAGAAGAGGGTCACAACCACCAGGATAATGGATGGTGTTGAGGAGGTTGTGATCTACGAGAGGGTTGGTGGAGACAGCATCAAGGTCCTTGATCAGAGGGCCCTTGAAAAGAGGAGGCAGATGGTTGAAGAGAAACCCAGGAACGTCATAGTCCCCCTTGAGAGGAAAACCTTCATTCAGGCCACAGGGGCAAGTGAAACCGAACTTCTGGGTGATGTACGCCACGATCCCTACGGGGGACATCCTGACCTGGGTTCCCAGCCCTATGAACGTGTGGTCCCCGGGGCAATCCACGAGGCCCATGAGGGCGTGCTCTTCATAGACGAGATAGTCCACATAGCAGGCCTTCAGAGGTTCATATTCACTGCCATGCAGGATAAGACATTCCCCATAGTTGGAAGGAACCCCCAGAGCGCCGGGAGTTCCGTTAAGGTTGATGAGGTCCCCTGTGACTTCATATTCGTGGGTGCCTGTAACATCGCTGATCTCCAGTACATACTTCCCCCCCTCCGCTCAAGGGTTCAGGGGGAGGGCTATGAGCTTCTCCTGAATACCACCATGCCTGATACCGATGAGAACAGGGCAAAAATCGCGCAGTTTGTTGCACAGGAGATAGAACTCGATGGAAAGATACCCCATGCCCGGGCTGCCGCTGTTGAACTCCTTATTGAGGAGGCGAGGAGAAGGGCCAGGGCCGTTGATGACATGGATGATGCCCTTACACTCCGCCTCAGGGACCTCGGTGGTGTTGTGAGGATGGCCGGGGACCTTGCTGTGATGGATGGCAGCGAATACATCGAGACCAAGCACATGGAGGTTGCAATAAGGAAGGCTGTTTCCATTGAGGACCAGATCCTCAGGAGGTACAAGAGTTATGAGAAGGCCCTTGAGAAGGACCTCTCAAGTTCACAGAGGATGTCACATCAAAGTTATAACAGTGAGAACATAGACCGAAGCTACATGTGATACCTGATCCGCAAGATTTAAGTGGGCATTTATGGTAGATACCATGAACATGAAGAGAGAGTCAGAGGAAAAACAGGGTCTTCTTGAACGCTACAATTTCCCGGAACTCATTGAGGACTACCTTGTGGAACTTGAAATCAGGAACTACTCCCCCAACACCATCAAAACCTACAGGTCAATTGTTAAAAATTTCTACGAATTTCTGATGGAGGAGGATGACCTCTACGATGATAGAAGGGTTCTGAGGTCCTTCAAGAGGTACATACAGTACCTTAAGAGGGATAAGAACGTCACCCAGAACTACATTTATCTTGTTACCGTTGTTATCAAGAAGTTCTTTGAGTTCAGTGAAATAGACTGCCTGCAGGAGGTCAAGGCTCCCAAGAGGACGAAGTCCCTCCCCAAGTCCCTCAATGAGGATGAGGTTATGAGGCTCATAAATGCCGTTGAACTCTCAGATGATGGTTCGGCCATTAAGAGGTTCATAAAGACCAGGGACAGACTGATACTCTCGCTCCTTTATTCTTCGGGTCTCAGGGTCTCTGAGCTTGTTTCACTCAAGGTCAATGATATTGACACCGGTGAGCGGACAATTAGGATAAGGGGTAAGGGTGATAAGGATCGTATAGTCCTCTTTGATGAGAGCACAAGGGACCTCCTTGTGGAGTACCTCAGGGGGAGGATCCATGAGAGTGAGTACCTCTTCCTAAACCGCTTCGGGGACCCCCTCACACCAAGGTACGTCCAGATGATGATAAAGAACTACGCCCGGAAGGCAGGTATAAACAAGAAGGTGACCCCACATATCCTCAGGCATTCCTTTGCAACCCATCTCCTAAAGAATGGTGTGGACATAAGGGCCATACAGCAGCTTCTGGGGCATTCAAACCTTTCAACAACCCAGATATACACCAGTGTGGATATGCAGACCCTTAAAAATGTTTATGACCGTGCAAAGCTCCTCTAGCTTCAATCTTATTTTTCCAGTGGGTTATCCTCAGTGAGTGGTGTCTGATACCAAAAATTATATAAACTACAACAGCAATATATCCATAGATTTGAATATATTGATCTGGAGGTTAAAGGTTGTTACAGGAATTTGCCGATTATGTGACCTACAATCTTATTGGGCTTGAACCCGCATCACACCTGGGAAGCGCTGTTAACTTCTTCATATACGACACCATAAAGATATTCATCCTCCTTGCAACACTCATATTCGTCATATCATTCATAAGGACATACATACCCCCCAACAGGGTCAGAGAGATCCTTGAAAAAAGGCACAAGTATACAGGAAACTTCATTGCAGCCCTTGTAGGTATAATAACACCATTCTGTTCATGTTCTGCGGTCCCGCTATTCATAGGGTTCGTTGAGGCTGGCGTGCCTCTGGGAGCCACATTCTCATTCCTCATATCCTCCCCTATGATAAACGAAATAGCAATAGTGCTCCTCCTGGGACTCTTCGGGTGGCAGATAACCGCATTCTACATCATATCAGGGTACATAATAGCGGTAATTGGCGGTGTGCTCATAGGAAAACTCAAAATGGAAAGCCAGCTTGAAGACTACGTCTATGAGACACTTGAGAAGATGAAGGCGCTGGGCACAGCAGATGTTGAGCTCCCTAAACCAACCCTCAGGGAAAGGTACATCATAGCAAAAAACGAAATGAAGGATATACTCCGCAGGGTCTCGCCCTACATAATAGTCGCGATAGCCATAGGCGGATGGATACACGGCTATCTACCATCCGATTTCCTGCTGCAATATGCCGGTTCAGACAACATCCTCGCAGTCCCCCTGGCTGTACTCATAGGTGTCCCCCTCTATTCAAATGCAGCAGGGACCATACCCCTCATATCAGCACTCATAGAGAAGGGAATGGCTGCCGGAACCGCCCTGGCACTTATGATGTCAATAACAGCCCTATCCCTTCCAGAAATGATAATCCTCAGGAAGGTTATGAAGTCCAGGCTCCTTGGAACATTCATAGCAATACTCGCAGTCTCCATAACACTTACAGGTTACCTATTCAACCTGATAATATGATTGAGGTGATAAGATGAAGATACAGATATACGGTACAGGATGTGCAAACTGCCAGATGCTTGAGAAAAATGCAAGGGAAGCCGTTAAGGAACTGGGAATAGATGCAGAGTTCGAGAAGGTGAAGGACATGGACGAGATACTTGAAGCGGGACTCACAGCTCTCCCGGGACTTGCAGTTGACGGTGAACTCAAAATCATGGGAAGGGTCGCCTCAAAGGAGGAGATAATGAAGATCCTCTCCTGATCCACTTTTTATGGTGAATTCAATGGTCAAGGAAGAAAAGGGTTTTGAGGGTAAAATAAAGGCCATGATCTCCTCAAGGGCCTGCGCATGCCAGACAGGTATCCTTGAAAAGAAAAAATCAGGACTCAGATATGTTAACTGTAAGGGATGCGGCAAACTATTCAAAACCGACAGGGACACAGATTACTGTATGGACTGTGAAAGAAAAATGAAATGATGATCTAAATGGAAATATCATTCATAGGTGGGGGGCGGGTAGTAAGAATAATCCTTGGAGGCCTTCAGAGGGTCGGGAGGACTCCAGAGGACGTTATGGTCTGTGACACCGATGGGGGAACACTGAAGAGTCTGGAGGAAGAGTTCAGTGTTAATACATCAACCGACTGCAGAAACGCTGAGGGGGACCTGATCTTCCTGGCGCTCCACCCACCTGTCCTGAAGGATGTCCTCGCCAATATAAAGCCGCCCAGGGATTCCCTGGTGGTATCCCTTGCACCAAGAATAAGCATGGGTTACATGCAGAATGCCATGAACCACCCAAAGGTTGCGAGGGTTATATCCAATGCCCCATCAATCATCAACAGGGGATACAACCCATTCTGCATAGCCACTGAAGCATCCCAATCAGATAAAGAAAATCTGAAATCAATTTTTGACGCTTTAGGAGACTTTCCAGAGGTTGATGAGGAAAAACTTGAGGCATACGCAATTATAACTGCAATGGGCCCCACCTATCTATGGTTCCAGCTGGATGAACTTGAAAGGCTGGCCGTGGACTTCGGGATGGACACCGAAGAGGTCAGGACGGCAGTCTCATCAATGACCCTTGGTGCGGTTGAAGCATTCTACAGCTACCCTCAAAGAGATGTGCTCATGGACCTGATTCCCATAAAACCCATCACCACTGAAGAAGACCATATAAGATCCATTTACAGGGATAAACTCACGGCACTCTACCGGAACCTTAAGGAGAAACTTTAAAGTATTTATGGATGAATTATCTGGAGGTAAAAGATGTATAAACGGATACTGCTTGCAACAGATGGATCCGAATGCTCAAATCAGGCCGCGGAATACGCCATTGAAACCGCCAGGCAGAACCAGGCAGAACTCATAGCACTCTCAGTCACCGAAACAAAGGCACTCCAGAATCTCCCGGTTGAGGAACTAACAAAGAAGGTTACAGAACTCTTCAGAAGGGAATCCGAGGAAGCTCTGGAGAGGGTCGAGGAACTCGCAGGCTCCATGGAGGGTCCTGCTAAGGTTCGGAAGATGGTGCTTGAGGGTCAGGCGGCAGATACCATCCTCAGGGTCGCTGATGAGGAAGGTGCTGATCTCATAGTCGTTGGTGCTTCAGGAAAGCACGCCCTTGAAAGGTTCATTCTGGGGAGTGTCTCAGAGAAGGTTGTAAGGCACTCAACCGTCCCTGTACTGGTGGTCCACAGCAAAAAACAGAAATGCTAGGTAATTGTTATGAGGACATGTTCAGCAGATAAACCAAGCCCTGAACAGCTTGAGAGACTTAAGGAAAGACTTGAAAGGCTACCTGATGATGATAAAATAGAAAGGGATGCAAATGCCCTTAAGGCCCTCGCCGACCCGACGAGGCTCAAGATAATCCATCTCCTATCTGAAGGGGAGCTGTGTGTCTGTGAAATCATGGCAGCACTCGAAAAGCCCCAGCCAACGGTCTCACATCACCTCAACATACTCAAAAGGGCAGGTTTCCTTAAATCAGAGAAGATAGGGGTGTGGGTCCACTACATGCTATCAGATGACAGCCTCCCCTCAAAGGTCGAATACCTCCTGAATGACCTGGAATACTGAAATGGTTCTGGGCATCCAAAGATTTCTTTTATCATGACATTCTGTCACTGTAGACCTGTTCAGTGAATTCAAATGTAAATTTAACTCCCCTTTCAGGTTTTTCCACCCTTATATTCCCCCCAAGCTGCATGGAAAGGTTTTCAATCATCCTGAACCCAAAGGATCCCCCATCCGGGAATCTTACTCCCTCTGGAAGTCCCCTTCCATTATCAGTGTATACCAGCAGGTAGGAGCCATTCATTTTTTCAATGGAAATCGTTATCCTCCCCTCACCCTCAAATGCATGTTTCAGTGAATTTGATATCAGTTCCGATATTATGAGTGCCAGTGGGACCCCAGTGTCCATATTCAGGCACACATCATCTGCCATTATATCCAGACGGACAGATGATGATGCACCATATGATTCTAGAAGCTGGGAGGAGATGCTTCTGAGGTAATCACCAAAATCAATAATGTAGCTGCCACCTGATGGGTACGCCCTCTCATGTATAACCGCGATTGACCTCAGCTGGTTAACGTAGTCCCTGAAGAAGTGCTCCATGGCGGGATCCTCAGCATACCTTATCTGAAGTGAAAGAAGGCTTATGATAAGCTGAAGGTTATTCTTGACCCTGTGGTGAAGTTCTCTGAGAAGAGCTTCCTTCTCAGCTATTGACCTTTTAAGGTATTCATTCAGGGTTCTTTCACGGATGAGTTTAAGTCTGTTCCTCTTTGCCTCATGCTTGTGGATTGCCATCTCAAGGTTGACCTTGAGGTCCCTCTCATGGAATGGCTTCAGCAGGTATGCATAGGGCTCTGTTTCACCGGCCCTCTTGAGGATATCGTTGCTGCTGTAGGCTGTGAGGTATATGATGGGTACGTCCATCTTCTCTGTTATGATCCTCGCAGCCTCTATCCCATCCATTTCACCTGCAAGCATGATGTCCATTATTATGGAGTCTGGCTGGAGGTCCTCAATTCCCTCAAGGAGATCCTCAGCCGAATGAAATATCGCAGGAACCTCATAGCCCTCACCTTCAAGTATAACCCTGATATCCTGGGCCACCAGCTCCTCGTCCTCCACAATGACAACCCTTCTCCTCATCATCAACCACCAAGATCGAATGTGATCCTGAATACCGCGCCATTCTGATTTTCTGCCGAAATTGAGCCCTTAATTCTGCTTAACATGAAATTAACCAGCCTTAGACCGAAACCTGGAGGATCTGAAAGATCAAGGTCCTCGGGTAAGCCAGAACCATCATCGGCAACCATCAGGACCCCTGAACCTTTGAATGATTCAAGTTCAACTTTTATCTCCCCTGAATCTCCGGTACCGTGCTTTATGGCATTTGTTACAAGTTCGTTGACTATCAGACCTATGGAAACCGCGGTGTTGATCCCTGCCTCAATTTCAGCCAGGTTCACCCTGAACACCACATCCCTGCCGCGGCACATGCCCTTAAGTTCACCAATGAGTTCCTCAATGTAGTCAGATAGGTTCACGGCCATCCCGTTTCTGGAGCCATAGAGCCTCTCATGTACGAGGGATATCGACCGCACCCTGTTCTGGCACTCGGTGAATATCTCAAGGGATTCCTCATCATCTATGTACCTGGACTGAAGCCTCAGGAGGCTTATGATAAGCTGAAGGTTATTCTTGACCCTGTGGTGTATCTCAGACATCAAGAATTCCTTCTCCCTAAGAGAGGCCTCCAGGGATTCTCTGATGTTTTTGTCCTCTGTTATATCCTGCTTTATTCCTATCATGGATATGGGGTTCCCGCGGGAGTCAGAGAGTACCTTTGCCCTGAAAAGTACATATGCCACTGAATCATCCCGCACCACCCTGTACTCCGCCTCAAAGGGCTCCTTTTTTGTGATTGAATCAATGAATGACTCCCTGTCTTCAGGGTGGATCCTTGATACCATCTCATCAAGGGTGCCCCCAAAATCATCCTTTCTGATTCCAAGTATCCTCAGGGCCTCATCGGAACATGAAAGTGTTTCTGACTCAAAATTCCACTGCCAGCTTCCGATCTTACCTATCCTCTGAGCCTCCTTCAGCTGCCAGTGACTTTCTGCGAGGGACCTTCTTGTCCTCTCAAGTTCCCTCTCCTTTTCAACCTCCCTTAGGGCTCTTCTTATTGCAACGGGAACCTTTGAGAAGTTGCTCTTAAGAACATAATCAGTGGCCCCACTCTTAAGTGCCTTCACAGCGAATTCCTCACCTATCTTTCCACTCACGAATATGAAAGGCACATCTGGACACAGCTTGCGTGCTATTGCCAGGGCAGAGAGGCCATCAAAGGATGGTAGTGAATGGTCAGCCAGTATAACATCCGGCCTGAATTCATGAAGTGCCCTTACAAAGTCCTCCTCACTTTCAACAGTTTCTGAGATGAAATCAATTCCTGAGCGACTTATCTCCCTCTCCATAAGTTCAACGTCAAGGGGGACATCCTCAAGTATGAGAATCCTGCATGTCATCCTATCCTCTTTTAGCTATGATTCCTAAATGAATGTGTCGAAAAGGTCATATTTATGCGCCGCAGTCATGATCTATAACACCTAAATCTGCTGGGCAAGTCTTATTTATCTGTCTCCCTATAATATACTTATGAGAAAATTCAGAAGACCCCTCGTTGTACTCAGCCGCTGCATCGAACATGATCACTGTCGCTATGACGGCTCAATGATATCCAGCCCCTTTGTGAGGCAGTTCTCTGATTACGCGGATTTCATCACAGTGTGCCCCGAGGTTGAGATGGGTCTGGGTGTTCCAAGACCACCCATACATATAATCATGAAAAACGGGGAATTCAGACTTTTTCAACCCGAAACCGGCAGGGATCTGACAGAGGAGATGAATTCATTCATAAGCTCCTTCCTGGATTCCCTGGATAAAGTCGATGGATTCATATTAAAGAACAAGTCTCCATCATGTGGTATAAGGAACGTTAAGGTCTACATGGGCGCCGGTAAAAGACCTGGCAGCCATGGGGTGGGGTTCTTTGGAAGGGCTGTGATGGAAAGGTTCCCCCACCTCCCCCTTGAGGATGAGGGGCGCCTCAGGAACCTTCAGATAAGGGAGGATTTCCTCATAAAGCTCTACCTGGTGAGGGACTTCCGTGCGGTGAGAGACCTGGCTGACCTCATAGAGTTCCACACGTCAAACAAGCTGCTCCTCATGTCCTACAGTCCAGAGGGGCAGAGAACACTCGGGAGGATAATAGCAGATCAGAAGAACCATGATGACACCCTCAGGAGATACTCCGAAACCCTCTGCAGCGTTATAAAAGACCCTCTGAAACCTGAAAGAATCATAAACAGCCTCCTGCATGCCTTTGGCCACTTCTCATCAGAACTAAATGGAAGGGAGAAGAGTTATTTCCTTGAATCAGTTGAGGGGTACCGTAAGGGGATCATGCCACTTCTTGTGCCCCTCAGCATACTGAGGTCATGGGTCGTGAGATTCGGGGATGACTACCTTAAGGGCCAGACCCTCTTTGAACCATACCCCCGTGAACTTGTTCCTGTAACCCTCATCGTTTGAGGTGGCGGTGATGATACATGATGAGAGGATAAGGAGCCTCAACACTGAAAAACCAGCCAGGGATGGTAAGTATGTCATCTACTGGATGCAGGCCTCGGTGAGGGCACACTGGAATCATGCCCTTGAGTATGCAATTGAAACTGCCAACAGCCTCCATAAACCGCTGATTGTCATATTTGGACTCACAGATGAATTCCCCAATGCCAACTCCCGCCACTACAGGTTCCTCATAGAGGGCCTGAGGGACGTGGAGGATGCCCTCATGAAGAGGGGTGTGAGGCTCGTGGTTGAAGGTGAAAGGCCCCCCTCAGCTGTTATTAAATACGCGGATGAGGCCTCTGCAGTGGTGGTGGACAGGGGATACCTTGACATTCAGAGGGAATGGGTGGATGAACTCGCTGAATCACTCCACATCCCATTGATGCAGGTTGAAAGCAACGTTATAGTACCCGTTGAAACAGCCTCCCCCAAGGAGGAATACTCTGCAGGGACCTTCAGGCCAAAGATAACAAGGGAGCTTGAAAGATTCATGGTCCCCCTCCAGGAGCGAAGGCTGGCTGTGGATTCCCTTGACCTTGACCCGGGCCCTGAACTTGATGATGTCACCGGAAAATTCAGGGCCCCTGAGGAACTGGAGCCCTCCAGATTCAGGGGTGGGACCTCTGAGGCAATAAGGCTATTTGATGAGTTTCTTTCAGAGAAACTTTCATGCTTTGAGAAGTACAGGAATGACCCTGTGAAGAACTGCCTATCAAATATGAGCCCGTACCTTCATTTCGGACATATATCACCGCTTTACCTTGCCATGAAAGCATCAAAGACGGGTGAATGCCCTGAATTCCTTGAGGAACTCATTGTGAGAAGGGAACTCAGCATGAACTTTGTGCACTACAGTGAGAATTACAGCAGCATAAGCTGCCTTCCTGACTGGGCCCAGAACACCCTCATGGAGCACGCAAGGGACCCCAGGGAATACGAGTACACCCTCAGGGAATTTGAGGAGGCCAGAACCCATGACCCCTACTGGAACGCAGCCCAGAAGGAGATGGCTATCACCGGGAAGATGCACGGTTACATGAGGATGTACTGGGGTAAAAAGATTCTTGAGTGGACAGATCACCCTGAAAGGGCCTATGACATAGCACTTTGCCTCAATGATAAGTATGAGATAGATGGAAGGGACCCCAATGGCTTCACAGGGGTTGCCTGGTGTTTCGGTAAACATGACCGGGCCTGGGCCGAAAGGGAGATATTCGGAAAGGTCAGGTACATGAATGACCGTGGACTTGAACGGAAATTTCAGATAGGTGAATATGTGAGGAGAGTTCAGGAGCTGGAAGAGTAAATGATGCCAGACATTATTTTATCACAGAGAACATTCCACAGAACAAACACCTAATGAAAAACCCTCACCCAGCAAAACTTTTTTATCATCCTACACCCAATTATCTAAGGGATTCCAATTATTCTCACTCCATGGAGGTTATGATATGAACATTGACCTTGAAGGATACTACAGGATACGTTACAGTCTGTTCAGATGGAGACACAATCAGACATGGATCAGCAAGACAGTCATGGCATTTTTCATGGCCTGTGTAACAGGGATAATGGCCCAGGTTGTGATTCCACTACCCTGGACCCCGGTACCCATCACAGCCCAGACACTGGCAGTCCTCATGTCCGGTGTTGTCCTTGGAAGGTACTGGGGTGGGCTGAGCCAGGTCATATACGTCCTTATTGGTGCCGCTGGAGTGCCCTGGTTTGCCGGTATGACAGGTGGAGCCGCTGTACTGATGGGTGCAACAGGGGGATATCTCATTGGATTCGTTCTTGCAGCGCTGCTGCTGGGCCACTTCGTTGACAGACACATAAGATCAAGGAAATTCACGCCGATGATGGCACTGATGCTTGTTGCAAACTTTGGCCTTATCTACATCCCAGGACTTCTTGTTCTGGGCCTCTGGACCCTGCAGACAACAGGACACATGCCATCAGCATGGGAACTTCTTGTCATGGGGCTTTTACCGTTCATACCCGGCGATCTGCTTAAGATAACAGGGGCTGCGGCACTTACAAGGGCCATAACACCAAAGGAGCCCTATGGTGAAGAGGTTGACGTCCATAAATTCCCTGAATGGAGGCTGCCCTGAACTGATAATCAGGGCACATCACCTCCTCTGTATGCAGGGGTTTCAGGGATACGGCTACAGCAGGGAATTTGTTGATAATATGGAGAGGATCCTCAAGTGGATCCATGATAATCCCAAGAAGCCAATAATGATTGTTGATTTTCCAGATGATATCTGTGCCGCGTGTCCATTCCTTGATGGATCCACCTGCCTGAGGGCCAAAGACACCGTGAGGCTCATGGATCGGATGCTCATGGATTTACTGGGTATAAAGAGCGGGGATGAACTGACATCCACAGAAATCGATGACCTCATCTCACCGCTCCTAGATTCCCATGAATTAACTGATATATGTGGTGAATGTTCCTGGATTGACGTCTGCCTGGTACACAGAAACCCAAGGTGAAAATGATGATCCGGCGAAAACTCGGTTCAACTGACATATCTACTTCGATACTGGGGATAGGTGTCATGAGGTTTCCTGAGGTGAATGGAAGACTTGAAAGAGGGTCTGCAGCGAAAATTATGGACTTTGCCCTTAAGAACGGCATAAACTACATTGACACCGGTTACACCTATCATGGCGGTGAAAGCGAGGTCTTCGTTGGTGAATTTCTCTCAGAAAAGGGTGACTACATGGACGATGCGGTGGTGGCAACCAAGCTTCCCACCTGGCTCGTTAACAGAAGAAAGGACATGGATATGTATTTTGAGGAGCAGATGAATCGCCTTAGAGGCAAAATTGATATATACCTCCTTCACAACCTCAAAAAGGATTCCTGGCTGACCCTCAAGGATATGGGGGTCCTTGATTTTCTTGACTCGCTCAGGGATGATGGAATCTATGTTGGATTCTCATTCCATGATACAGCTGACGTATTCTTTGAGATAGCCGACTCATACAGATGGGATGTCATCCAGGTCCAGCACAATATAGTGGATGACCACCAGGCAAACCCCGCTACCCTTGCATATGCCCGCGGACTTGGTGCCGGTACTGTGATAATGGAGCCATTGAGGGGAGGCTCACTTGTACGTAACATCCCACAGGAGGTCAGGGAAATATATGAAATGGCCAGGACCCCCGAAAGCCTGTGGAGTGGTGTCTGAGGTATCTATGGGATATGGATGATGTTGACGTGGTTTTAAGCGGTATGGGAAGTGTATCAGAGATCAGGGAGAATGTTGAAATTGCATTGAACTCCCAAAAGCTCACGGAAGATGACCACGAAATTTTGAGGGAAGTTAAAAGGGCCTACCGCATGAGGAAGAGTATCCCCTGTTCAGAATGCGGATACTGCATGCCCTGCCCTGAGGGCGTTGACATACCCCGCAACTTCAGGCTTCTGAATGATGTATACAGGTTCATGAGCACCGGGGGCGTGGAAACTGAGTACAGGAAGATCATGGATGCCAGGGAACGTGCATCAAACTGTTCCGGCTGCGGCTCATGCATGCCCTGCCCCCAGATGATCGATATACCCTCTGAACTCAGGAGAGTCCATGAAAAACTTGGATAGGTGAACCCCTTGATTGAAAGGATCAAGTACTCAATCAAGATTGCGGTGATACTCGCTGTGCTTGGCTCAGCCGTCCTCTTTATATGGGGGATGATTGGGAGAATGGCTGTGGACTGGAACGTTCTGAGATCAGCCATTGAAGGTTTTGTTGCATTTGGAATATTCGGATTCATACTGGGATTTCTGATATATGACCTTGAACCCTAAATTTAAATGGAGTTACAGAAGGGCAAAATGGACCTAAAATCTCTGATATGTGACCTTGAATCATAGCTACATGGATAATGACTTATATATCCCCCAACATAGTATTGATAGGGGGTGTGATTTCTTTGAAGGTTCCTGAAAATTTCAACCTCATCGTGACCCTAAGCGGTCAGAAGGGTGGCCCTGCAGGTGAGGAGATAGTTGGCATTGAAGAGATCGATATGGCGCTTTCAAGGTACGAAGGCGAACTCAGGGTCAGGGATTCTGATTTTCCAAATGTCCTGAAATTTGATCTTGATATGGACCCATTTGAGGCTGTTAATATAATCAGGAATTCTCCAACAACTGTAATATCCAAGGTCGTCCCTGTTGAGGCTGTTGTGAGAACAAGGCTGGACAGTATAATCGAAAGGGTTGCGAGCCTGGTATCTGAGAAGGTTAATGCAGGAGAGAGTTTCAGGGTAATCTGTGACCTCCGGGGGCGCAGGTACATAAAGTCTCCAGAGGAGGTCGTTGAAGCAGTTTCAGAGTTTTTAATGGAGAGGTTTCCAGTTAAGGAGTCTGAGGATCCTGACTGGATTATACAGATAGAGGTTGTCGGTGAGGCAACAGGTGTGAGCGTACTCAAGCCCCACGATGTTCTGAAGAAGGGGTGAAATTCACATTTTGATATTAAAAATTAGAAAGGAGGTTTTTTCATGAAAATGAATGCGGGTGTCGTCATGGTTCTTTTTGCCATGGCGGTACTGGCTGGAACGGGTTGCGCTACGGCCGCTAATGCACCCTTAAAGGTTGCTGTGGCTGGAAATACAACTATAGAAGATGGTGTTTACTACACCATCAACGGTGCCATGCCCACTGTAAAAAGTACCAAGTACACATCTCCGATTGTCCTCAACAGGACACTCAACATAAAGTACATGATAATCAAAAACGGCACAGTGAAATACGGCATAATAAACCACGCCCCAACAGGAAACATCACCAACAGAACATACCCCAAACTGATATTCAACCAGACACCAATCATAGAACTTGAAAACGACACATACTACAAGATCAAAAACGGCAACATGACACTCTACAGCGGACCAATCGCCCTGACAGGAAACACAATCCTGAAATACTTCAAAAACAGCACAAACACAACAATGATGGGCATAATCAAAAACACACCTGCAAGAGCTGTTAAAAAGACCAAATGGATGAAGGTCAAGGTTAAGAGATGGTACAGAAGGGGCGGTAAGTGGAGATACTACTGGACCTACAGATGGGTAAAGAGGATCTACCACGAACTCCAGCCACTCTAGCTTCCCAACCTTTACCCACCTATTCTTTTTTATATGATTTTAAAATCTTAAACTGAATTATTCATTCAAATGAAGATTTATCTGATTCCCTCTTTGGCTGTAAACGAAATAAAGTCGATTTTTAGCTTTTTAACTGTCCTAACTGAATGATTTTATGAGTTCCATTTTTCCTGAATGCTTAAGATGAGATCTTCTGTATCACAGGTCATAGAGGTTTGCGGAGGCATGGCTTACTGGTGGAATGTGTTAAATTTAAATAGAGATTAATTCAAATTAATTTTATAATATGTAAAGTTGATTTTATTTTAGTATTTAATAGTTGCTAATTATGATTAAACAAAAAATTTTATATATAATTTATGATTAATGTATCTGAATGTACTACATACTAAAAAAGGGAGGTTTGGTATGAAAAGAACAGCTTGTTTAATTATGGCTGTCTTTGTCGCACTGGTTATTGCTGGAATGGGACAGTCAGCTGCAACCGATGATATAAGTGTTGGAGAACTGCCAAGAGGGGGTTCAGGTGACTTTGTCGTGACCTCGGCACCCGCAGATGGCGTCTACTACACCATTGATGGTTCCATCCCGACAGTCAATAGTACAAGGTACACAGCCCCAATTGTCCTCAACAGGACACTCAACATAAAGTACATGATAATCAAAAACGGCACAGTGAAATACGGCATAATAAACCACGCACTAACAGGAAACATCACCAACAGAACATACCCCAAACTGATATTCAACCAGACACCAATCATAGAACTTGAAAACGGCACATACTATCAGATAGGCAACGGCAACATGACACTCTACAACGGGACAATCGCCCTGACAGGAAACACAATCCTGAAATACTTCAAAAACAGCACCAACACAACAATAATGGGCATAATCAAAAACACACCTGCAAAACTGGTCAACAAGGTCAAGATATCAAATGTTAAGGTCAAGAAATGGTACAAAAAATGGTACAAGAGAGGCGGTAAGTGGAGATACAAGTGGAAGTACAAATGGACCTACAAGCAGGTGAAACAGACCTACCAGGAACTTCAGGCCACGGCCTGAGTTCCACACAAATCTCTTTTTTTGTTAATACTGGATTCTGAAAATTTATATTCATGATCCAAGATAATGTACATTCACAGGTAATAAAGGAGGTTTAATTATTAAAAAACTCAGAACACTGCCCCTTATTCTCCTCATATCCTTCATGATGGCAGGCTGCAGCTGCGGTGCAGATTACACCGTGGACAACACAACCTACATGCAGATATTCACACCAACCGGCGTCTCAGAGAACTTCACCCTCAACGGTACGGATTACACCCTCCAGGATGGGGATACCATCACATTTCTTGAGGGAATATATGAAAACGTTAACATCTTCATTAACAGGGCCATTAACCTGGTTGCATCGGGCATTGTGCAGCTCAACGGGTTCATTGACGTGAGTTCCGCAGCAAACATAACCGGTTTCAGTGTCAATGGATCCGTTGAGTTAAACGGTAACAAAAGCTTCCTTAACAGGACAAACATCACAGGCACACTGGTTGTAAACGGTAACTCGTGTGCAGTCAATGGCTCAGGGATATTCAGCTCTCCCTCATCACTTACCGTGAGGGGTGATAATGTAACCATAAGCAACAGTCTAATAAACGCTTCAGCGTCCCATGGGATCCTTGTGACCGGGAAAAACGCAACAATCACAGGTAACACCATAACAAACAGCAACGGAAGCGGAATTTTAATAAGGGGGAATGGCTGTGTGGCCAGCGGTAACACCATCTACCTCTCAAAGGGGGATGGAATAAGTTCAAATGCATCAGGTGTTTCAATAGCAGGTAACAGCATATCCTTCAACTCAGGGCACGGTATAAATTCCTCAGGTAATGGTACAAGAATCACCAACAACACGGTGCTCCGTAACAACCTCACAGGAATCCATTCAACAGGCGGATGGGCAAATATAACCCAGAATACCGTCAAGTACTCAGGTGCCGACGGCATCTATGTTTCAGGAAACGGATCCACTGTGCAGGGATCCTATGCACAGAACAACACCCGCAACGGCATACATGTGGCTGGTCCGGGTTGCTCTGTTATCAGCTCATACTCATATTACAACGGTGAAAATGGGGTTTACTCCACAGGTTCAAATGCCTCATTCAGGTATGTGGATGCAAGTTTCAACAGAAAAAACGGCATATATTCCAGAGGGGGCAATGCCAGCTTCTTCTATATAACCAGCGCATCCTACAATGGCGAAAACGGTATACTCTCAGCTGGACAGAATGCAAGCATGCAGATAATACTGGATGTCTCTTCAAATTCCCATAACGGGATCTCAAGCCTCGGGGACAACGCATACATATGGTTCGTTGAGGTTAAA
Organism: Methanothermobacter sp. KEPCO 2; assembly: GCF_041228365.1. NCBI lineage: Archaea > Methanobacteriati > Methanobacteriota > Methanobacteria > Methanobacteriales > Methanobacteriaceae > Methanothermobacter > Methanothermobacter sp. KEPCO 2. The sequence continues at coordinate 962,509 of NZ_CP166185.1, forward strand.
AATAATGGTCTCAACGGTATTTACTCGGCGGGTAAGGACCTTTACCTTTCATATGTGAGGAACGCCACCAACAACACCCTCAGCGGTATCAACTCAACGGGGATCAATGCCAGGATAATTGACGTCACCGTGAAACTCAACAGGCTGCATGGGCTCTATGCTTCAGGATACAACGCCACGGTGGCATACTTCGAAGCACTGGAAAACCTCAAAAACGGCGTATACCTTACAGGGGCCCGCAGCTACATCGTATCAGGGAACGCCAGCTCAAACCATCAGAACGGAGTTCAGGTTAACGGTGCCGATACAATCGTGAGATCTGTGAATGCAACAGACAATGCTGCCGCAGGAATAGCTGTCTATGGTAAGAACTCAATCGTATACAACTGCACATCCCTCAGAAACACCGATGGGATATACACTGCAACAAATTCCAGGATAATCCTGACCAGGGTCTCTGGAAACAGAAACTGCGGTGTAAACGCCAGAGGAACCACAGGTGTGGAGGAAAGCACGGTAACAGGTAACAGGTACGGTGTTTATGTCGCCGGTGCCGGTTCAGTTGTCTACTCATCAACCATAAGCAACAACAGGGGCTACGGCATATACGTCGGGGGCTCATCTGTAACCATCTACCGCAACACCCTTCAGTACAACGGTGGCGACGGCATAACTGCAAGGGGAGGGTATGCAAAGATCTACTACAACACTGCAAACAGAAATAAGGGTTCAGGTATAAACTCGGCCTCATACAGGGCAGTTATAGCATACAACAGGGCTTCATACAACAGTTACTACGGCATATACTCCTCAGGCAAGCGTTCAACCCTTGCAAAGAACACAGCATCAGGAAATAAAAAGGGGAATATAAGGAGACTTTAAAATTGACTTTTTTAGGATGAACCTTTCCCCCTCCTTTTTCAGAGACTCTAACCTCGCATGAAAATCATCCACTATTTTTCCATCACTGGATCAAGAACCCTAATACCCTCCTCCTTAAACATCATGAATTCCTCCCTGTTCCTTGTGTGAATGGGGTATATGGCCTCCGGTTCCACGTCAAGTATCATCTCCACAAGGTCAGATCTTCCTGCATGCCCTGAGGAGTGGAACCTCCTGTACTGTGCTATGCCGAAGTGCCTGAGCCAGTTGCTCTCCCTCTCTGCATCGATCTCCATCTCCTCATTGAAGGGTTCAGTCTTGGACTTGATGTAGGCCGCCCCCTCAGGTTTGATGTCTATGAACTCCTTGAAGTCAAAGTAGTCGCACTGGAAGAGGTACTCCCCTGGTTCCTCCTGGAGGTCCCTGTAGGTTATGACGTTGTCCAGTTCAAGGAATTGCCTTTCCCATCCCCTGTAATCCTGAACAATGTATTCCTCAGGAAGGTCATCTGCAGGTATCCATTCACCATCAAAGCAGACAGATGCATCCTCACCGATGAGTCCCCATGTTTTACGGGGCATATAGACTGCAAGGTCACTCAGAGGTGGGTAACCAAGATCCTCAAAAAGTCTAATTATGTATGCCTGTTTGAGGCTCACTGCAAGTGTCCTATCTGAGTTTCTGGCGGCCAGATAAAATGTCAGGAACCTGTCAAGGTCTCTTATGGGGTAATTGACAATTACAAGTCCCCTGTGATGTGCGGCTATATCAGCTGTTCTCCTCTCAATATCCTCCTCGAAGGTGCTATTATCCTGATCTATCCTTGTCCCCTCTGTTATGAGGATGTTTGGGGAAAACTTCCTGGCCTTTTTAACGAATTTTCTGGATTCATGATCCCTTCGACCCTTAAATCTGATGTCTCCAGTGTATACTATTGCCTCCTCTGATTCTATCAGGTATGCGCAGGATCCTGGAACCGAATGGTCAACTGGTGCTGGTGTGATGCTGAACTCACCAGCCTCTGACCTCCTGTAAGGCTTTAGAATCCTCACTGGCCTTTCTATCTTAATTTTATCCCTCTTATGTGTTGTATCGCCACTCCGGGTCTTTTTTTCAGAAAAATGAAATTTGGGTTTGTAGTGAAGAAATTCGCCACCACCCTGGGATGTTTCATCAAGGGCCTTCAGTATAAGAAAGCTCTCCTCTGTCATATAGAAGGGTATATCGTGGCGTATGTACTTGAGGCATCCTGCATGGTCAAGGTGGGGGTGGCTCAGAAGCACCCCTGATACCGCTGGCTCCTCCTCAAATTTCATTCCAAGGTACCTCATCTGGTCCTCACGGTAAACCCCCCTTATCCTTGGGAGGGCACCAAGCTCCATAAGGTCACCGATACCGTTGAAGCTCCTTGGCTGCAGGAACTCATCAAAGTAGAGTTTCTCAATGTTGAACCTCATCCCAAAGTCCAGGAATATCCCATCACCATTGCAGGATACCTCTATCCTGTTACCACCGATCTCATCAACTCCACCATAAAATCTGAAATCCACCATGATACGCCTCCAGAGTTATCATAGGGTTACTTATGCAAGTATGTTGAGTATGAAGTAAAGCAGAAGTAAGCCAAACACACACCCCAGAACTCCCCTGCAGCAGTCATCATCCATACAATCACCCTTTTTTGTGATCCAGAATATTCAATGGCTGTGATCCCCCCATCACGCTGAAACAACCATGAATCAACTGGCCCTGCATATTAAATATAATTTGTTTATACATTTAAAAATTTCCAATTTTTTGTGATTTAAAGTTTGATAGAACAGTTTAAAGGTTGAAACTATGGGTGCAGCGCGGATGGATTATTGCGTTATATTTCCATATTACGAAGAACAGGAAGTGGGCCCACATTTTGTAATTAATCTAGAGACCATAATGTCTACATTTTATCATATACTCCATAAGGCCTCTATTTCATCGTTCCTGAAATCCAATTTTTTCAGGAGACATCGTTTAAGAAAGTTTCTGCTTTTATAAAGGAGTTCAAAATCAATTTGTAGATAATTTAATTCATTAGTATGATCTTGTTCTATCTTACCATGAGAAAGATAGTTCCTAATCTTAACAATTCTGTCCAGTTCCCTTGGTGTGACGTTCATGTCGCTATAATCCTTTAATTCCTTTAACCGGGTCTTCAGACTAACTTCGCCATTAAAATAGATCTTATGATAAGCCTCCAGTCCATTAACATAGCTCAAAAATTCTTCCTCAAATGACTTATGTGTATTATAAAGGTGATCCACGTAGAATCCCAAAACATGCTGAAATGACGAATCAATGGCATTTAAAAGTATATCATGAAACTCACTTATTATATCAGAAAATTTAATTCTAAAACTTTCAGGTCCACTTGACATAACTTTACCCGCGATCACAGGAGTTCCTATGTTATTCCATTCTCCATCACTATCTTTTCCTTGAATATATGAAGCATAAAATGGTTTTTCGGTTATGAATGACATAATATTCTCAAATTTAATTAAAAAGTTTTTATAAACCTTATAATCTACAGGATTTCCTGAATGTGGGGATATACATACAAAAAATTTACTTTTTAATTTAAACATGCGTTTGATCATATCTATTTTTCGTCTTGTATTGGACTCAATTGAAACATTGAAACCATCTAAAACTGTGAAAAACAGTTTATTATCTGTTAATTTTATTTTAATCTCATCTTTGTTAATTTCAAATGGCACAAATGGCTGAACATTTATGAAGCCATAAAGTAATGGATAATGGACCCTCAACTCCTTAAACTTCATGTCCTCTGGATTGTAGAGTGTCACCATACATTTTTCCTCCCTCAGATGCCAGATGCTTCAAAACATAGAATAAAGGTTCATAGGACCCTTTAATCATGAGAAGTGCCTCCCACAAGTATTAGAATCAGGGATAAGATCAGAGTCAGCATCAATAGAACCGCCACCGTCAAGACTGAACCTCGGGGCTGATAGAATGTTCCCGTCTGAGTGCTATCAAGATAACTATGAGGGGTATCCTCTCTTTCAAGTTTTACACCCATTGAATCTTTTTTGTTTAATTTATCCAAAGTATTATTTAAATTTCTCCAGATGATTTTTAAGTCGGGAAACGCCTAATTTCCTTTTCCATCCAGCCTATAGAGATATTAACCTTTTTCATTACCTTGCTGGACAAATTCCAGATGGAAATGTATTTCAATTAAAAAATTAAAAATATGGTAAAAGAAAAATAAAAATGGGGGGTTGAATTGGAAAGGATACTTATCATTTTAATTATATGTATTTCTGTCCTTGCTTTTTCAGGGTGCAGTGATAATGGAAAACTATCAGAAGAAAAAGGGATACCCGTATCAGAGGTCCCTGACCTTGCAGCCACGATATCCCAGTCTCAGGGCCAGGTATCCTCTGTGGAGTTTCGTGGCATGACACTAGACATGAACCAGTGCCTCTACATCCTTGCAAGGGGGATTGCAATGATAAACCGTGGCGAAAGTGGCAGCATCCCTGTGAAGAAATTCTCCGATGCAACCAATCCGTCAGGAACGGTCACATCTGCAAGGATAGCCAGAAAGGAGTACGTGGACATGGCCGAGCGCACCTACAGGTGGATGGATGAGAACGGCAGGGTCCCCAACCATGTGGGTGTCTTCGAGGGTGGGGCTGATGACCTCTCCCCTGATATGATGCTGCGGCTATACGTTAAGGTCCTCACAGAGTATAAAAAGAATAATAGGCTTCCTGAAAGCGTGAACATCCCTTGAAAAGCAGAGGGGGTTTTAACCCCCACCTGTTAATGAATTCAGGATACTCTGGAAGAATTTCAGTATACTCTCAATGAAGGCGTTTAAACTATCCAGTATACCACCCTGTCCCTGCTGGGTCCCGTTGCCCTCATAGGTGAGCTCTGAACTACCTGAGTCGCTGCTGACCTGACCCTCATCCGCCTTACCCTTTTCAGGGAGGTCCTTATAAACTATCTTTCCGTCGTCTCCGTTTACATAGATCTTACCTGCAACCCTTCCATTTTCATCAGCCACATTTATAACATGGGCCATGAAGATAATGATGTCATATGGTGGGTTTCCCTCCATAGACTCCCTCTTTGCCTTACCTGCATCTATCCACATTATATCCCCGGTATCCCTGTACTTAACCTTTGAGAGTAGTTCTCCTGTTGCAACGGCCCTGTATGAATCATAGCCGTTCTGGTTAAGGTAGTCCTGTGCGATGGCCCTTGCCGCGTCCTCCCTGATAAGTGGACCTGAATCTGCCCATGCGTACCCTGCAAGGATGAGGGTTAAAATTATAACTGCTCCCAGTTCTTTCAAATCAACCACCCCTAGTGTATGGGGCCATCCATGAGGAAGGTGTCCCTGAAGTACTTCCAGTAGTACTCGGTGAGGTCGGTGTACCCCTGGTTGGATGTTACATGCTGCCAGCTTGATCTTCCGCTCATCTTTGGAACCACGGTTACCATGTTGAGTGTATCCGGTGACTGGGGATACTTTTCCAGTGTGTTTGTCTGTTTCAGTTTTGTTCCGTTGCTCATGGTGTAGATACTGTGGATCACTATCTTATCCTCACTGACCCTGTAGGATTTCCACTCATAGGTTTCCCCGTTATCAAGTGTTACGCTGCCAGAATCAAAAAGTGTCTCCCCTTCAGATTCGGATTTTTGAGAACTGGAATCTGAGCCGCCTGAATCAGTTGAACGGTTAAGCTGGGTTGTAACTTCCCCACCATTACCGTCTCCACCATCCTGGCTGCAGCCACTGCATGCCACAACCATCACAATAATAAAAACCAGAGCAAGTAGATTCCGCATGTCTAACCCCCCACTGTGTTTTATTTATGTGGTTAGCATAATTTAATCATTGCCCCGTCATGCGGATCATGAAATCCAGTGGTGGTAATCTGTCTATGACTCCACCTGTGAGGTTAACCATCATGTTAAGATGGGTGTTGAGTTTTTCCTCCCCACCGCTGAACTTCAGAAGGTTCTCATAGGTGTCATCCACCGATAGATACCCTGGAATCTCCCTCTCGGTGTGTACCGGGGAGTCTGTGGGGTCCATCATGCACGTTATGAATGTGGATGGGACCCCTGCAATGGAGAATGGCAGGTGGACATGGCTGATGGGCACCTCCCCTGCCACTGTCATGTTCATGGCCATGAATTCAATCTTCCTGGCGTTTATCCCATCAATCATTGCACTGAGCAGGATGAAATCCGTGAAAACCCTGCTGTTTTCCCGGTAGTAGTCCCATGAAACCACACACGGCGTCCCCAGACCTGCAGCCTCCACACTGATAACCGCGGCGGTACTTTTAAGGGTATCCTGATGGGATAGGACATGGTAGCGGCTACCCACAAGGTACGGGATGTATACTATCTGGTGGTAGCTGTCGGGTTCAAGTGATGTTCTATCTGGTGTGAAAAGGGGGAATGTGAATGGGTCCTCACCGGCCCCGAAGGCTATAAGCCTAACCGTGTAGAGGGGCTTCCTTTTACTGTACCTCTCTGCAAGACCTATGAGTACTGCAAGGCCTGTTGCATCATCGTTGGCACCCTCAACATGGGTTGATGTTAATGTATCACGTGGGGTGTCGAGGTCTGCGCATATCACCACCTCCCTCTCTGAGAGGCCCTCAATGGTTCCAATCACGTTCCTGGATGTTTTAACATCCCCTGACCTCAGTGAGTAATATTTGAATTCCTGGACCTCTGTTTTAAGTCCGTATTTCCTGAACTGTGCTGCAAGGTAATCTGCCGCCTCTGCCTCTGCAGGGGAGCCTGCTGGACGCGGCCCTATGTCCTTGCTCAGGTACCTAACGTGGCCTGTGAGATTAACTGCTTCTGCAGCATTCAGCTGGTAGAGGACAAGGAGGAGTACAAGAAGTGAGACTATTTCCCTTTTCATCAATGTTTCTATGTTCCCCTGGAACCTTAAATTTATTCAGGAATTTGCAGGCATGGGTGCTGAATTGTCAGGAAATGATGAATGGTATTTATAATTCCACATGATAATATCTATTCAGGTGAAATTATGGAGATGACAAAGTGTCTCAATGAGTGGAATGCTGTGGTGGAGGCCCTGGGTGAGGGTATTCAGACCATACTTATCAGGAAGTACAGGACATCGGCCGGGAGGTTCCTCCTCTACCCCACAAAAAGTTATGCCCTGAAGGATGATTTTCTGGGGGCCTTCAAGGCTGAGTACCAGGATTTTGTAAGTGAAAGGAAGCTTCCTGAGATGCGGGGTGATATGGCGGCTGTCAGGTACCTTGCAGAGGTTGTCGATGTTATGGAAAGGCCCTCAAATCGCCTCGGAAGGTTCAGTGATTATCATATCTGGAGCCCTGAGCACGTCCGGTCCTACCTGGGCCCAAGGGGGTATGTTTGGATTCTCAGGGTCTTCAGGCTGAGGGAGCCTGTCTTCACAGCGAGGACGAGGGGTATGGTCTATGCCAATACCCTGAAACCCGTTGATATATCCGGGGCTGAACCTGTTATCGGTGATGATGAGTTCAGTTCAATCCTTGAGGAACTCAGGGGTTGAAATTGCTCAACCAAAGTAAACATGAAGATAGCTGGAAACAGTGCTGAGCCGTGATTATTACTTAACCACACACTTAGACGTACACTTCAAGTGTAAAAAAGTACACTTTTTGAGTATAATTGGTTAAGTGGGGACTGTCCTCTAAACCACAACCCAGAATGCATTCCGATTGTTGTGTATTAACACAGAAATTAATCATGATAACTTCAGTACTCTAAATCTCCACTATTGCCTCAATAGGTAGGTGGTCAGATAAACGCGGCTTTGCTCCGAAAATTTCATCCTCATCTGGAGATCCCACCCCCAACACATTAAATTCCTCTGGAATAAAAAGATAGTCTATCTTGTATCTCCGTTTTCTATCAGGCGTTATGAAGGTGAGCGAATCACTTCTCTCGAGAAGATGATCTCTGAACCCAAGCCCAGCTAACCTCTCAATCATGTCAGCCGCCAGAATACCCCAGTTCGTGAGATTCGTGAAGGTTTCGCTCATGTTAAAGTCACCACCAATGATTAAAGGGCCATGACATCCCTCAATATACTTGTAGAGGTAATCAAGAAACTTAGCAAAATCCGCAACAGCAGGTCCAACATAGTTGTAGATACTGAAAAGTTTTAGCTCCATCCCAGAAATTTCTGTGGTGCATGAAACATAAAAATCATCCACATATTCATTTCCAGAATCCGTGGTGATATAGTTTCTTATAGCCCCATCAAATGTTTTCCTACTGAGGAGTACTGCATTCATTTCACCTCTTATGGTATGATACATTCTCCTTATGTCAGCGGGAATCATGTAGACCTCCTGAAAGAAGCCCACATCGAAGTCCATAGTCCCCATATAATTCCAGAGGTTCCTCCTAGTATAGGCAGCCCTGTTTATATTCCATGTAACAACCTTAATCTTCATGACCAATCACCGACATGATTATCATCTGATTCTCAAGGATTACCTCATCTTCTCCTCTGCAAAACTTTATATGCTGCAAAAAGAATTATGTAATATATTACCTTAATATGTAATATATTACCATATGAAGTCAGAGGAAACACCACTGAAACCTGTGGTATTAAAAGAGTGAGGTTCCTTGATGAAGGATTCAGCAGAAATTGTGAATGAACACGCCGGTTCCCGGGATGCCATGGAGAGGTACATACTGGTGGCCCTCTTTCTCATTGAGCAGCGCTGGAACTACATAGTGGGTCGTGAATTTCTCCCCGAGAACATAACACCCAAACAGTGGCTTTTTCTTGTGATCCTCGGAAATGTCTTTGAAAGGCCCCCCTCAATGCATGAGATGGCCAAGGCCATGAGCACAACACACCAGAACGTCAAGCAAATCGCGGTGCGCCTTGAGGAGAAGGGTCTCATAAGGATAAAGCCGGACAGGGACAGGAGAATACTGCGCCTTGAGACAACCCCCCGATTCCATGAATTCTGGAGTGGAAGGGATGAAAGGGATAGGGCGGCTGTGGGGTCTCTCTTTGAATCACTGGATGATGATGAGGTGGAGGATCTCTTCAGGATATTCTCAAAGCTTGAAGAGGCCTCAAAGCGAAGGTACATGGAATACCGCAAAAGAAGATGATACAATGCTTAAAAAAATGTTTGAAATGGAAGTTGAAGAAGAACTCAAAAATAATGCCTCCCTGAATGAGAGGGAGCTGCCTGACCAGATCAGAAGACACCTTGACCTCTGCAGCCTCCCTGAAGCCGCAGAAAACCTCCTGATCAGGTGGGGGGACTCAAGGATAAGGAGGGGTGAGAGGTGGATGAACATAGATATGCTCCAGTTCAACACCCCCACACCCTTCAGGTGCGTGTACCTGGGCGGCCGTTTTTTTGGAATCCCAGTGGAGGGCCTTGACCTCTACTCAGAGGGTCAGGGGAGGATGATCATCAGGGCCCTTAAATTCCTGAGGGTTGCAGATGAGCACGGGCCTGAAATGGACCGTTCAGCCCTTGTAACCGTGCTCTCAGAGGCCCTCTTTCTGCCATCCCTCACCCTCTCGGAGTGCATTGAATGGTACGCCCTGGATGATACCACAGTTGAGGCCACCATAGGTGATCATGGAGTTGAGGCCAGTGGAATCTTCAGCTTCGATGACCATGGAAGGTTTGTGAGGTTCCGCACAGAGGACAGGCACTGTGCAGAGTTCAACATGGAGGCGCACCCCTGGAGTGTTGATGTTCTCTCCTATAGGGAACACGATGGGTTTATCTACCCCCATGAGTGCACTGCAACATGGCACCTCCCTGATGGTGACCGCAGGTACTTCCAGGGAACCATTGATGAGGTAAACTTCAACCTAAAAAATTGTGAAAAGACCTTTTAGATGATTGACATATTTATTGATGAAATTTAGAAATGAAACTGGAGTAAATAATAATGAAGGAACTCTACCCTTTCATTTTCAGGAGAAAATCCACGAGAAAGTATTCGTCACAGGTATCAGATGAGCAACTCAAGGAGATCAGGGATTACCTTGGTGGACTGGAACCACTCTTTCCCTCTACTCCGGTTGAATTCAGGATAATAGGGGAGAATGATGTCAGTACCCGCATGCAGAAACCTGCCCCCCACTACATCGCGGCCTTCTCAGAGGGACAGAGGGGACGGCTCAACGTTGGCTTCATGTTGCAGCAGATGGATCTGAAGCTCTCCTCCATGGGGATTGGAAGCTGCTGGCAGGGGATCCCCAGGGTTAAGGGACATGTGAAATCTGACCTTGAATTCATCATCCTCCTTGCCTTTGGGGTTGTAGCGGAACCGGTGCACAGGGAGCCATCAGAGTTCAGGAGGAAACCACTCACTGAGATAACAGATATTGTGGGGATGGATGATGTGCTTGAGGCTGTGCGCCTTGCACCATCCGCAGTTAACAACCAGCCCTGGTACCTGAGGGGCGGTGATGGGATGATCCATGCATACTGCCGGGTCCAGAACCCTGTTAAAAGGCGCATTCTTGGGAGGTGGAACCCCATCGATATGGGAATAGCACTCGCCCACCTCAAGATTTCACTTGAGCACCACGGCTACAGGACTGAATTCAGAATCCTTAAAGCGCCTGAAATTAAAAATTACACCTACACGGGAACATACATCTATGGGGACTAAAAAGTGGATAACAAAATTCTGAAGGAGTTCCTCAGGGATAAGGAACTAAAAAATCAGGACTTTATAGCTGGCATCATGGTAAACATCATACTCCTCTATATTGTGAACAGTGTCATGACCTGGAACCTCTCATTTGTAGCGGAGTCCTTCAGGGGGCTGATACCCCTCTTCAATGTTGTGATCGCCGCCAATCTCATTGCAAATGCCGCGCTTATAATATACACGGAACAGTGGCTCTGGACCTTCACCCAGATCGTTCTGAGTGCCCTTGGCTACCTCCTGGTCTCATCACTTTACAGTGTCTTCCCATTCACCTTCAGGAACATCTATGTGTTCTACTCTGTTAAATTTGGACTCCTTGTTGCCATGGTCGTTATGGCTGTTGCAGTGTTTCTGCATGGGCTAAAGTTCGTGCTGAAATTCATCCTTAAGACAGCGGGTCACCGCCAACCTCCAGCTGGCTGAAACTGCTGAAGTTCGTGCTGAAATTCATCCTGAAGATCTAGCCATGAATCCTTAGCAGGGATTCAGTCCAGGAATATCCTTGAGGCCGTGTTCATTGCAGAGCCCGCCCTGATCAGGGCTGCCACCGCAGCTGCCTCTTTGAGTTCATCCTTCCCTATCCCCATTTTCAGGGCCTCTGCAGCGTGTTTCTCTGTGCAGGCGTCACACCTTACTGCAACGGCACATGCGACCGCTATCAGCATCTTTTCACGCTCTGTGAGTTTACCCTCAGACATTACGGCGTTTCTGAATTTCATGAATTTTTCGGCTATCTCCGGTAATTCTCCAAGGAATTTATCTGCTCCTGACCTCATGGTCCTTAACTTGGTATCTTAACTTAAATATTTTCAGGGTATGGGTATCCCGTGGGGGCACCTTGAGGGGTTCCTGAGGTGCCTCCTGAGTGCATCCTCGGTCTCTGTAAAGAGTTCATGCTTCATCCGGGAGGCCTCCTCATATGAGGAGTCTATGTCCATCCCCAGGACCTCATGGAAGAAGCACTCCAGGAGCATATGTTTTCTGAGGACCTCCTCTGCAAGTTCCCTGCCAGTATCTGTGAGTTCAGCCCCAAGGTATGGATGGTAGAGCACGAGCCCCATTTCATGGAGTTTCCTGAGCATCTGGGTTACACTGGCCGGTTTAACGTTGAGGCGCAATGATAGATCCGATGTTCTCACCGTACCCCTTTTCCGTATCCTGTATATTGTTTCAAGGTAATTTTCCATGCTTCTTGTAAGTTCCATAAGAGACACCAATTGAATATATATTCAAAACCTATTTAAGTTTTACCATCCATAATCCATCACAGGTGGTCAGATGCTTGAGATACTCGTACATGAGATAAGGGGGAACTGTCCGGTATACAGGGAGGGTGACCGTATCATGATAAATGACCCTGAAATAGACCTCGAAAAGACAGATGCGCTGTGCACACATGCTCTATCAACTATACTGCACTACACAACCATCCTGGAGAGAAAATGGTGTCCCGTGGAGCTGGGACTCACAGTGGAGGGTGACGAGGAGCACGCCTACATGCAGTGCGTTGACCCGGGTGAACCCTATACAGATGGGGGCACCGTCATATTCAGGGTGCAAAGGATTGAATGATGTGTCCGGTATGTTCTCAGACTGCCGCTTCGGACTTGTGAAGTACAGGGGGCGTGAATACACATCAGACATTGTGGTCCATGTCGATGGAACCGTAACCCCAAGGAAGAAGGAGATATCAAGAAGGAAGCACGGGACCTCACACCTCATGGCAGAGGAGGAACTCGAAGAACTTAAAACTGAAAATCCCGACTGTATAATCATCGGTTCAGGTGTTTACGGTGCCCTTGAAACCGAATTCAAATCCGCTGTGGTGCTTCCAACATGTGAGGCCATAGAAAGATACAATGAAGAGAAGAGAAGGGGCAGAAGGGTTGCAGCCATAATCCACGTGACCTGCTAGTCGGTGAGCCCCTCAAGGTGCAGCCGCACCCAGTAATACCGCAGGATATTCCTTCGATCCCTCCAGTCAGGAATGTGATATTCAAGGATCCCCCAGAACCTCCTGCTGTGGTTCATCTCCAGCATATGCGCCAGTTCATGGAGGACCACGTACTCCACGAGTTCATCAGGGAGGTATGAGATGAGTGTGTTGAAGCTCAGGTTACCGCGGGAGCTGCAGCTACCCCACCTTGACCTCATCCTCCTGAACCTGACCCTCCCATACGTCACTCCAAGCTCCCCTGAATAATGGCCAAGGAATCCCATGACGAGGGACCTGAACTCATCCTCACCCCTCCCATGAAGTTCAAAATCGGATGCAATCCTCAGCATCTCCTCATGCTCATGTAGTTTTCTCTCGATCCAGTCCCTTTTGGATATTAGGAGATCCTCTGGCTTTCCCCTGAAATCCCTGGGGAGTATGAGTCGGATGCTGTCGAATCTGAGTTCTATTCTCGGGTTCTTAACACTCCTGTATATAACTTCATACTTAATCCTGCTACCATCTTTGAACATCTCCATTTTATCTCTCCTTCATTTAAAAGAACGGCAAGTCCCTTTTCTTGAGATAAAAAGAGTTCCAGCTTCATGTAATTGAGACAGAATATTATTATATTCCCACCAACAATATCACTTCTGGAGTGTTAAACATGAAGGTTCCAAGATGCATGAGTACACAGCATCCAGACAATGTGAACCCGCCGTTCTTTGCAGCAGAACCTGAACTAGGTGGTGAAGATGAAATCAGGGAAGCCTACTATGTCTTCTCACACCTCGGCTGTGATGAACAGATGTGGGACTGTGAGGGCAAGGAAGTTGACAACTACGTCGTTAAGAAGCTCCTAACAAAGTACCAGGCCTTCTTCCAGGATCATGTGCTGGGGGAGGACCTCAGGTTAACCCTCAGGGTTCCCAACCCCACCGTGGAGAGGGCCGAGGCCAAGATACTCCTGGAGACCCTTGAGAGCATACCAAGATCCTATGACACCGCAGGCCTCTTCTATGGAATGGACGTAGCCCCTGTATTCGAGGTCATACTACCCATGACCTCCTCCAGCAGCTGCCTCAACAGGATCCACAGCTACTACCGGGACTTTGTGAAGGGAAAGGAGAAGCTGCAGCTTGCAGATGGTGTAACCGTCAAGGAGTGGATCGGGGAGTTCAGACCCGATGAAATCAATGTTATACCCCTCTTTGAGGACTATGATGGGATGCTCAACGCAGCCCGTATAACAGGGGAGTACCTCGATGGTAAGGACCTCACAGGGCAGAGGGTCTTCCTTGCAAGATCAGACCCGGCAATGAACTATGGTATGGTCTCAGCCACCATACTCAACAGGATAGCCCTCAGAGACTTCAGGGACCTTGAGGAGGAGACCGGGGTTAAACTCTACCCTATCATCGGTATGGGCTCAGCCCCATTCAGGGGTAACCTCAGGCCAGATAATGTGAGGGAGGTTACAGGGGAATACAGAGGGGCATACACATTCACTGTCCAGTCCTCCTTCAAGTACGACCATGAACCCTCAGAGGTTATAGGGGGGATAAGGGAGCTGAGGTCTGCAAAACCTGGCAGGGCATCTGAGATTGATACCGACCGTGCCCTTGAAGTAATCTCAGCCTACTGTCGGGAGTACCGGAGGCAGGTCATGGACCTCGTGGATATCATAAACAGGGTTGCAAGGTACGTCCCGGGCAGAAGGAAGAGGAAGCTCCACATCGGACTCTTTGGATATGCCAGGAGTATGGGTAACGTTTCACTTCCAAGGGCAATAACATTCACCGCAGCCCTCTACTCTCTGGGGGTTCCCCCTGAGGTTCTGGGGTTCAATGCACTGTCCTCTGAGGACCTTGAATTCATAGAGGATGTCTACCCTGGTCTCAGGCGCGACCTTGGAGATGCTCTGAGGTACGCCAACCCTGACTCGCCATTCCTCAGCCCTGAGGTTAAATCCGCGGTTGAGGAGTACATTGAACCAGAGTATGATGAGGACCACCGCAGGGTCACTGATGAAATCATAAGGGCCCTCCGGGTTAACAGAACCGCCAACCTCCAGGAACTCATACTTGAGGCTGCAAGCCAGAGGAGGTTCCTGGGGTAACTCCCCCATTACAAGATACTAAAAAAGGTTCTGGAGTAACTTCCCTTTTTTTCAACCCCCAGATTACAAAATATTAAAATAATTTAAGAAACATAATAAATCTGGGGGTTGTTTTATGGATAATGTTGAAAGACTTAAAATGATTGAGAAGTCCCCTATAACCTTTGAGGGACTCCGTAAACTGAACATTGCGGCCGGGACACTGCACCTCCTGCAGGGTCTCCTGATGGTTGCACTGGGATACCTTTTGACCTGGGACAGGGACATATACACGTTCTACCTGAAGTTCAAGGTGATATCCCTGAACCCACCGTCCTTCCAGGTGCTTCCGAACCCGGAGGTGGCGTTCACGGTTAGCTATCTTGGAGTGATACTTGCATCCTTCCTGCTGATCTCTGCGGTGGCACACTTCACCATTGCCTTCCTGAGGAATGAGAGTTACGTTGAGAACCTCAGGAGGGGGATGAACCCCTACCGCTGGTACGAGTATGCGTTCTCCAGTTCAATAATGATCGTCATACTGGCCACCTTTGTGGGTGTGTGGGACCTCTGGTCACTTGTGATGATCTTTGTGCTGAACGCCTCAATGATAATGTTCGGTTACCTCATGGAGAAGATCAACCAGTACACCGAGAAGATCGACTGGTCACCATACCTGCTTGGCTGTATTGCTGGTTTCACGCCGTGGATCGTCATTGCGGCATACTTTGTGGCAGCCCTTGGTTCATCAGAGACCCAGCCACCTGACTTCGTGTACCTCGCACTCCTCCTCTACTTTGTGATGTTCAACACGTTCTCCATCAACATGCTGCTCCAGTATAAGGGTGTTGGTAAGTGGAGGGACTACCTCTACGGTGAGCGGGTTTACATCATACTGAGCCTCGTTGCCAAGACCATACTGGCCTGGCTGGTATTCATAGGGGTTTTCTCACCATTCTAAATATTAGACCAGCCACTCCAGGTCTTCCAACCATTCTAATTTTATTTTTTTATTCACTCCACTCCAAGTGCCTTGAAAACAGCGTCCTCTGCAGACTGATAGAATATTAAACTGAAGTTTCCTATAAGTTCTGGCGGAACTGTTGTGAGGTCCTGGCTTGAACTTATTGGTATGAGGACCTTCCTGGCCCCGCTGTCCAGGCATACCTGCAGGGTGTTGGCAAGTTCCTCAACCTTCATTATTGTGCCCCCTATACTCAAACTTCCAAGTACAGCTGTTGAGGGAAGTACAGGTTTGTTGAGGGCTGCTGAGCAGAGAGCCACGAAGGCGGGTAGTGCGAGGTATCTGGTCATTCCAACACCATTCAGGTCATGTACCTGCATAAGGTAATCCTTATTCTTTGTGCTGATGGTCCTGCTTATATTTGGGCTGTTGGACTTGAGGAAACTGAATGCTGTGTTTATGGCCTCTCTAACCTCCTTTTTTGAGCCTATACCAGTACAGGTGAATTTACCGGTCCCATTAATCATTTCAGTCTCTATTTTGAATACACCTATCATGCCGTTATCGGCGGGTGCTACAGTGAAAAGGTGGCCCGGTTTTAGTATCCCTTCAGGGATTAATTTTCCGCCGCTCTGTTCGGGTACAGAGACGAATTCCTCAACCAGTGTTTCCCTGTCAATGTAAGAGAAGTTAACATCGTAAAATTCCATTCCGCCGATCTTTTTAAGCTGCTCCTTAACCCTTCTGCGACATTCAAGGGCGAATATGAGGATCTCCCTCACATCCTCCTTATCAAACTCGCCATCAGGGTATATGAGTTTGATGAGACCTGATACCATCTTCCTGACGGCAGTTACGTCCCTCTGGTTCAGATTATTGCCAAGTACAAAGTATTCATCGAATGCATCGGCATATGATATCTTCCTCATCTCCCTGAGGAATTCTGCCAGATAATCCGTGATCAGGCCGTACTGATCTGTGAAGAATTCCGGACGATACTTTGGTATCTCCCATCCTGGAAGGTAGCAGTGCATCCTGTCAAAGAAGGCCGTATCATTTCTTATATCCTCAGGAAACGGATCAAAGAGGCTTGATGTTCTAAGAAGGACATCGACACTCTGGTTGATGTTACCCACGAATACCATGGATGCTGTGGCATTTTTTTCCTCCTTTCCCCTTGAAAAGGAACCTGAAGCCATATAGTCCTTCATTATGGGGATACCGTCCTTGTCCTTGAATCTTATGCCGGCAACCTCATCGAATGCCACACAGTCCCACATACCCACAAGTCCTACCATTCTCGTGGACATGTTGTAGAAGAGGTTGGCCACTGTGGTCTGTCCACCGGAAACAAGTATGCTGTTAGGGGATATCTCCCTGTAAACATGGGACTTCCCTGTTCCCCTGGGACCCAGTTCACAGAGGTTAAAGTTGTTTTCAACTAGGGGCACCAGTCTGGTGAGGAGCAGCCATTTAACCCTGTCATCAAACTGGGTGGGCTCCAGTCCACATGACCTAAGGATTAAATCTATCCACTCATCCTTTGTGAAGTGCCTTCTTACACTCAGTATCTCATCAAGGTCCAGGTTGGGCATCTGTATCGGTGCGAGTTTCCTTATGATGAACGGATTCCTTGATGGGTCAGCCTCGTCATAGAAGTATTCAAAAGTAACCATGCACCATATTTTGCCTCCAAGGAGCCTTTCATATTTTGAGGGGTATTCCTTGGAGATCGGCACATTTGAAAGGCCAAGATTTGAGAATTCTGCCTCATATCGGTCCGCCCTATAGTTCAGTCTCACAGTTACCATGTCAATGACGGTGTAGCTTCCGGATTCCCTCAGTTTTGAGAGGATTCGCTGGGCCTCATCCGGACGTACATAGTTCTCTGAGAGGATCCTTTTAACGTTCCTGACACCCTGCTGTATAAGTGACTCCTCGGTTGTGGCGCAGTATTTACCAAGGAGGTATTCAAGTACATAGACAGGGACGTTGGCACCCTCCTTTATTTTCTTGGTTAGATCCTTTCTCACTATTCTTCCTGCAAAGTACCTGTTGAGTTTTGTGTTGAGGTCATCGCCGTTAATGTCATTATAATCTCCCAATCAGGTCCCCTCCCTATCAGAATACAAAATCATCACTGAATGGTATGTCTATGGTAAATTCACATCGTTCTAATTCAACATCATTCTCCATGTTTTTAATAACAAGGTAATATTTTTTCCTATTTGAATATTCCCTGTGTCGGAGTGTGAACTTCTCCCGAAATTCCCTTTCCCTTGGTGAACTTGCCCTGCTTGAAGCGTGAATTATGACCTCATTGGATATCCTTTCACCATTTTCATCCTCAAAGTAAATCTTAGCTTCAAGTGGTAGAACGGTTTCTGAGACGCTTTCAGTCTGAACGAATGTGAGGTAACTGTTGAGGTTGGTTAATCTGCGATCTATTGAAACCAGTTTAAGATCCACTACCCTCTGCTCAGTCTTTCCAGTCCTGGATTTGAGCTTTATGAGGGGTATGATGACTTCCTGTATTGATGTGCCCCCATGGACAAAGTTATGTCCTCCACCGCTGATTTTAAATACTTCAAGTGACTCTGGAACCGTGACCATGATGTGGTCCATTCCCAAGTAATCAAGGGAAAATGTAAGGGTCCCCTCTATCTGAGGAT
Organism: Methanothermobacter sp. KEPCO 2; assembly: GCF_041228365.1. Taxonomy (NCBI): domain Archaea; kingdom Methanobacteriati; phylum Methanobacteriota; class Methanobacteria; order Methanobacteriales; family Methanobacteriaceae; genus Methanothermobacter; species Methanothermobacter sp. KEPCO 2. The sequence goes on from NZ_CP166185.1 coordinate 980,823, forward strand.
CTTCCTCCGAGATTATAAACCTCTTATTTTTAAGTTTGAATTCCCCGTATGGTATTTCAATCCTGTCACTCTCAGGAACATCTCCTCTTCTGTAGATAAATCCATGGTCGGCTGTTATGATGTAATTGGAGATGCCCGCCTGGTTTGTCAGCTTCTTTATAAGTTCAAGTAGCTCTTCAATTGCTTCACTGGCCGCGTTGAAAACCTCGCTCTCTGTTGCCTGTTTGTCCCCCCGTGCATCTATCTGGTTGTGGTAGATATAAATCAGATCCCTGTTTTTAATTTTTTCACGTAGATCCTCCATCCTGAGTGACATAACCTCACTGTGGGTCCATGTGAGTGAATTTTCATTGTTTTCCTCAAGTATCCTTCCCCTCTCCGAGACACTGGATGCTGCTCTACCATCCACAAGGACCTTGCAGTCATCGGTGAAGGTTATGCTATCATGGGGTAAAAGTGCCGCCATTCCAAGGGCGGTGTATGATGGTATTGATGAGATAATCGGCTGAATTTCAGCCGAGTTCATGGGATTCTGGTTGAGTTTTTTGCATAGTTCAAAACCGCATTCATATCTCAGCGCATCTGAAATTATAACTGCGGTTCTGTGTTTATTTATGGATGGTGCGACGTGTTTCCTGTAGAATTGATGTTGCTTATCATATTTAAGGTCCTCAATACTTATTTTCTTAAGTTTCATCGACCATAAGCGGTTTAGTTTTGATAGGTAGGTGTTTATGTACATGTTCTCAATGAGCTGGGCCAGGTCATGGGGTTTATCTGTTGCTGGTAGTCTGTCGTAGGCGTAATAAAACTTCCTATAGGCCAGATCTATCATGTACCATTTACTGCAGTACTTTTCAACAAAGTCATCGATACCTGAGGATGATTCCTCGCTGAAGATATTTATCATTCCTATGAGGCTGTTGGCCCATTTTAGAACCTCATAGTGGTTCCTGTATTTACCATAAAAGTGGGTCCTTTTCCTTTCAGTTAAGACATCGTCGAGTCCCCTGATCTCGGAACCTGTCCTCAGAAGGAGGTCAATGTTATGTTCTATTATTTTCCTGTCAAAAACTTCAAAGGTGCCGCATTCAAGGTAGCATTCAGGGGGAATCTTTTTGATGTGTTCTTCAATTCTTATTGACTCTGCGATGTAGGAGGCCACCTCATCATATTTATCCCTGTAGTGGGTGTTGTTCAGTAGGTTGCTTATAAAGACCGTCACATTATTTTCCCTTTCTGATATGAGTTTCTCCCATGCCCCAGGGATGGTTCCCCTGAATCTTGTTGCTGTATATGTTATCAGAAGGGTTATCAGGAAGTTCTTAATGGTTGGTCTCTCAGCACTGTAACCATACCGCTTCCTGCAGAGTTCCCAGAAATCCTCAAGGATCCCCATTTTCTCAAATTCAGAAAGATACCTGTTTTCATGGAAGTCCTCAATCAGGACCTTCTTCAGGAGTTCATCGAAGTTAGGAACCTTTACACCCGCAAGGACGCATAGAATACCTATTTTTATGTTTTCATCAGAATAATCATCTATATTTAGCTTCTCAAATTTTCCGATGCGGCTATCTGCATTCCAGAACTTTCTGTACTTCTCCAGCACTGGCCTGAAATGCTCAGGGATTTTAAGTTCCTGTATTATAAGGGATATTCTGTCTGCTGCAAATGGTGTGGAGTAGTAGACGATATCTGCCAGATAGTTTTCCTCATCAGAAGGCCTTGGGAACGGTGCATATATAAGGTAACTGTTTACTGTGTCCTCAACCTCGAGGAGGTACTTGGTGTATAACTGGTTATTGTCCCTGAGGTGGTGGATCCTGGCGTTTTCAAGTTCCAGTTCATTGACGATGTCCCTGAACTCAGCGTCATCATCATACCATACCACTATACGCCTTTCATCACCCTTGAAGATCTGGTTAAGCTTTTTCTGGATGTATTTCAGGTTCATTGTAATACCCGCGCCCTTTAATTATCCTTAAAGCTTTTTGAGGAGGTCTACCTTGACGGTTTTTCCATTTCTCTTTATTTCCACGCCCTGGAATTTCGCATAGTTCACCTGCACACCATCGTCAAGGTCTATCTCTATTTTCCTGTTGGCGATATGTGCGAGTGCCTCATCATAGACCTTTATCTCTTCAAGCTGTTCTATAAGTTTTTTATTCTCCTTTGTTAATCTTGAAATCTCTGATTTGGTCTTTGAGTTTTCTATAATCCTTTCATTCTGTTTTATCCTGTTTTCAATTGCTTTCTGTGTTCTATGGAGGTATTCTGTTCTCACCCTTGCCACGAGGTCTGGTTCGTATCTGTGCATGTATATGAGTGCCTTGAAGGCATTCTTTTTTCCGCTGTCGAACTGCCAGTAGATTGGGCGTTTTTTATAGGTTTTAACATGGTCCTTGTAGAAGTCAGACATGAAATAGTTCCTTATAATTTCACGGCTGGTTTTACCCCTCTTTCCAAGGGCCTTTGCAATGAAGTCCAGGTTTTCCTCCAGTTTTTCTTCCCCAAAGGTTACCCTGACAAATTCAATGAACCTGCCGACTATATCGTCCTCAAAGTACTCTGTATCAAGGATGGGTATTATGTTGTCCTCGTCTGGAATGAATTTTGAGTACCTTGAGGGGTCCCATTCACCGCCCGCAAAGACGAGGCCCTCCTCATCGAGGCTGTAGCGGCCGAATATGCACCCCACTGCATAGGAGATGAAACTTCTAATATCTCGTGAAAGGTCTGCTTTTCGTATGGTCACCTCAGAATCAGGGGCCTCGGGGGTTAATTCGTCTTCTAAACCATATATTTTGATAAAAATTTCGTTAAGTTTTTCTTCATTTGATTTAAGTTTTGAAAATCTTTTCTGAGTTAATTCATCCCATTTCTTGAAAGATTTCTCTATACTGGATTCTTTAAACGTTAAAAGTGGGTGCACCGTAAAATTCCAGCTGGTATCTGAAACATCCCAATCTAGTTTACTGAGTTTTATATTCTCTTCAACTAATCTTTTTATTTCTTCAGAATAGTCCCCAGAGAATATAACAGGTATAGAAGCTATATGCCCCACCTCATAATTCAGTGTCGGTGATATAAAACTAAGTATATATTCACATACCTTTGAATTCAATAACCCAAGTAAGTAACAGTTATCTTCCTCTGTAAATATGGAACAGCCAGCTACATCAAATATAAAGCCGCGAGGAAAAAATCTGAATGCGATCTTTCCACTTGAGATTTTAGACCAGCTCAAAGATTTTTTAAAGTAATATTGTTGATTTCTTAAAACGGATTTTTTGAAGTTTCTTAGTTCATCACCATCATTTTCCCAATTAATTAAATATTCATGGTTTCCATACCATTTCCTGAAATTGCCTCCTTTATTATATGGAAACCATTTTTTACCGCTTTTTTTAGCATCCTCACTGTCCTCAAAGCCAAATCCGCATCTGTTAAAATCAACTTCATGCCATAATCTTAGGAATCTTTTATTATCTGCTGTTGCCAATCCTTGCTTAACCTCAGCGAATGATGATAATTCTTTACCATGTGAAAAGGTGTTTATAACATTTTCACTGACCCAATAGGCTATTGGATTTCCAGGGATTCTTAAAAATTTATTCTTTTTGCTTAGATATAAGTACTCAACTTCAGGATTTTTTATAGCTTCCAGAACCTTTTTTCTTTGTACTTCCATTCCTCCAGTAAACTCTGACAATTTTATATAAATGCCATTATAATCCGTGTCAGAATTAAACAAAACAAAAGTGCAAATAGGGACTGTAGCTTCACTGAAAGCTGAGTATTCTAATTGAATAAGGGAGGATATAGATTTTTCACTTACAATGAATTTTCTGAGTTTCTGATATGCCTTTATAAACATCCATACAAATGGTGTCATTAATGCACAGTAGCCATGCTTCTTGCAGAATTGAGTGTTCCTGTAAATGAACATGGAAAATAAATCCTTTGAATATTCTTCATAATTGCTCCGGGCATAGTTTCTTAGACTCCTATCCATTTTATTCAGGTAAGGCGGGTTTGTAACAACGACATCATATTTACCAGACAGTAATTTAGCTTGTTCTAATAAAGGGATCAACTTTTCCATTGCCTCATTATTAAATATAACGCTCTTTAAGCTATTCTTTGGATTTTTTAAAGAATTCTTAACTTTTAATTCCAGATTAATATAATCCATGTCGGGCATTTTAATAAGAGATCCTAGTTCTTTTGCGTTCAAAAAAACTGATCTTAGTCTTTTTAATTCTTTAATGATCTCTGAATCTCCAGATCCAATAAAATCTATTAATTCATCTCTCAAATCTTGGCTTTCCCTAAAAGCGCAAATATTCGGTTTAATATTTTTTTTAAATATTGTGCGGCTGTACGACCTTGCCTTCATCATTAGGGCAAAATAAGCTAATTGGTAAGCGCGATCATCAATATCCATTCCAAATAAGTTATTTTTGAGTATAAACTTGGGTATTTCCCTTTCAGGGTACCCTCTCTCTCTGTAGATCTCTACAAAAACATCAAAGGCATAAACAAGTATATGGCCGCTACCCATGCATGGGTCAAGAAACTTTATTTCTTCAGGGCTGATAGAACCTATCTCATCTCCAAGGGCATTAATAATTTCCTTTTCCTGCCCATAATCTAAATAATATTCAAGTTTTTCTTTAAGCTTACTGTTAGGATTTCTCTCCATCCAGTACCTTCCCAGAGAATTGTCAACCATGTATTTAACAATCCATTCGGGAGTAAAAAGCTGTGTGGCGGCTGGAATATCGTCCTTCTTTACAGTGCCTTTGTATATATTAATTACCTGATCCTTAACCTCAGAGATGTAATACTGGTACATCCAGCCGATGATCTCAACCTGGTCCCTGAAGTCATCCTCAGGGATGAGGTCCACAAGGCGCCTTACAACACCATCCTCACTTGTGTAGGATATTGAAAGGAGTATCTCAGTGTAATCCGCTGTCTCCTCAAAGAGTTCAGGCAGTATTTCATTCAGCTTATTGCACTGCTTTATGAAAAGCATCCTGAAGAGTTCATCAAGCCTGTTCTCATCCTTCAACCGGTAAACGGTTTCTATCTCTTCATCACTGAAATCAAGGTCAACGTCGGGGGCCATGGTTACGATATCAGGTTCTATCTTACCCTCCTTTTCACTTGAAAGTACCCTTACATGCCCCGGTAAGTAATCATTGACCTCCATGAACCTTATGGCTATTATCCTGTTGAACCAGGTGTATGCCACCTCCTCTATGACATTATCAAATCCCTTCTCATTTATCCTCTTAACAAGGCTTTTCCTCTGTTCTATGGCCTCGTCGTATATTTTGTATGGCGTCCCCCCAACATCATAGACCTCCATCCCATCAATTTTTTCCACTGGATCGGATATTCCCTCTTCTGTTATTCCCAGGAGGCTTGCCCTGTATTTTATCTCATCGATCAGTTTCTTTCTTGCCTCGACAGCAAATGTCTTTATTGCCTTCTTATTTATTGAAATTCCCCCAATTAAATTTTAAGAGTTATAACAGTTCCACTGTCAAGTTCATCCTCTAAGCGCATCCTGATTTTGGTGACGAGTTCATCTATATCCTCTTTTTTCCTTATGGTTATGAATCCGCTGTTTATGATGTCCCTTATGTTCACCCTTTTCTCCTCAGGGGTTTCATCTCCCTTATCGGGTTTTATTCTATTGAGGAGTGATTCTGTAATGCTGTCGGATTCGTCCTTTATCCCGTTTATTTCATGTATGAACTCTGAACGTTCCAGTTTATCACACAGATCCTGGAAGCTCCTCTGGATATCTGATTCGAGTCCCCCATCAATTCCCATGGACTCAAGTTGTTCAAGTAGTTCTTTGAGATTATTTTTCAGGTACCCCCTTACCGGAGCCCTTTTTTCCTCCAGAACTCTGTTGTGGATATCCTCAAATTTAGTGGATAAATCTGGGAGTTCAGGTATCTTTGAGTAGGGGGTTTCCATTTCGATTATTTCCCTGATTCTATCTGCAATGTTTCTGAGTTCATGGCTTTCAAGGAGGTTCCTGTTTTTCTCGTAGAGATCAATATCCTCACAGGCCCTCTCGAATATCTCTTTCTGTTTTCCTTCAAAGAATTTAATTACAGGTTCCAGTTCCTCAGATAAGTCCTGTAATTCCTCCCTATTACTGTGGATGAAATCAAAGAATTCCCTGGTTGAACTTAAATCTGAGACTTCCCTGAGCATTTCCGCTGCCTCATCTATTATGTTTTTTCCGGGAAGCCTTTTTTCATTCTGATATTCCCGGAATATCTCGCCGAGCTCCTTCAGTTTATCCGCTGTCCTCCTCTGGAAGTCCCCCATAATGACCTCCTCATCATCAGAGGATAGGGTTTCACTGAAGAGATCCCTGAATACCTCCCTCACTGATTTAATTTTGAATTCCGGGATGCTTTCCCTTTTATCAATCAGTATCTCCTCATGGAAACGCCTTTCCTTTAAGAACCTCAGGAAGTCATTTGGACTGTAGTCCCTTAAGGATAGGTTCTGACCTTTCCTCTCAAGGGATATCTTCCTCTGGGAGAAGATAACTGATATGAGCCATGCTATATCCTCGTCAATGTAACCGTATGGTTGTCTTCTGAATCGGTCAAAGACTGTTTTGAGTGATGGTTTGGCGTGTATTCTCGTCTGTCTTTCAATGTAATCCATTATTTCATCAATTGCATTCTGGTTCCTGGTTTCCGGCTTTTCTGTGAGTGTCTCATTTTTGGCCCCCCTCAGGATTTCAAGTATATCAGAGTCCACCGGGGAAAACTCCATGTAAGGAAGTTTTGAGTATATCTTGTTTACAAGTTTCTCAAGGGCGCTGTTTATCCTTTCAGAAGGGTTTCTGTCATTTATATCCACCCTTTCACCCTTAACATACACCTCTGACTCCTTGAGTGCATTCTCTATTGAGATCCTGATTCGCTGATTCTTTTCGTCCCTCTCCTCGTTTATGGTGTTGATGATGGTCGCCTTTGATTTATCATCAAACGCCATCTCCCTGGTAAGGTATTTCTTGATTTTGAGTAACTCCTCGATTTCAGCCAGGAACGGTGCATTATCCAGGTAGAATATGGCCTCATTTTTCTCCTCAGACATCGCCCTGAGGGCCATGGTGAGTCTCTGTCTATCTGATTGGGGGGATAGGGTTGTCTGTCCACTGTCCTCAGGGTACCCAATGTCATGGTAGGGTGTTATGATTCTAACCCCCATCTCTGCATGCTGTTTCCCATGGTAGATGTCGTCGACTGCCCTGTTGAATGGGAAGTTATATCGCTTATTGTAACGGTATTTTTTATCTTCGTAGATATCCTCAAAGATTATCCTGGCTGTTTCATTCAGAATCTCCCCTATTTCCACATTCTCCTGTTTGATGGCCCTCCAGACCGCCTGCTCATCGTCGGTTAAAAATGAGTATACATCGCCATTTTTCTGTATCAGTGTCTCCCTAAGTAATCTTCCCAGTGATTTCTCAACCTTTTCCCTGAGCTCGACACGGTCATCATCAATGTTCCCAATCATGAGGGTGGTGAGATTCTCGGGAGTACCCTTTATTCCCTTAACGTACTTTATCAGGAACAGAACCTTCAGGACTTCAACGTCAAATTCATCAAGTTTATCGTTGTTGGCTGCCCTCTTGATGACTGAGCTGTGGGTGTGATCAACGAATCTGTCCAGTGAGTCATAGAACCTGTTAAATGGCACCAGAGCACCTGCTTCCTCCTCCATGATGGAAATTGCAGCCTCCTGGAAGAGTGCAAGCATTGATCTTTCCCCCTCTGCAAGGTGCTTCCCTGATGCTCCATGTATTCTTATGGAGGTCAGCACATCTCCAAGAAGATTGAACTGGTAGGGTATGAATGGGTAAACCTCTGCAAAGTCCTGACCATTAACGTACATCTTCTTCTCTGAGGTATCAGAGGAAAAACTTATAAGATTCTTCAGTATGGCGTTCTTGTTATCGTAAAGGGCCTCCAGGGTCTGGCTTCCTGACTCATTTTTCTTCAGGATTCTCCTTCGGATGACCTCATCCACGTTGACTGATGTCAGTGATAAACGGGTTTTGAAACGCCCCTGGATCTTTGAAAAGTCGTTTTTTCTAACGTCTATGATTGAATCTATGTCCTCCTGGCTGGTGACCACAACCCATATCCTTCCATTACCATGTATGCCAAGCTCCTCTACGAGGGTCTGGAGGTTGAGCATGAGCCCTGAATCATCACCTATGTACTGTCCTATTTCATCAACAAGGAAGACCACATGATGTTTTGGAGACCTGCTGTCACAGTATTCCTTAACCATCTTTGCGAATTTCTCTATGGAGATTGAGTAGTTGTCTTCAGCCTTCTCGACCCAGTTCCTTGCTGCCTCCCGGCTCATATAGCCTATACTTGAGAGTGCTTCAACTACATCGTCCTGGATGAAGTAGAAATCCTCACGTTCACTGAGCCAATCATTTCCATTTATCTCAAGGAACTTTGCCTTGAAATCATCAAATAACCCCTCAGAATCCAGTTTACTCTCCATTTCAGCAAGGAATGGAATTTCACCACAGAATCCCCTCATTTCATTGAATACCTTCACAAAAACGTCAAGTATCGGGTCCCTGCTGCTATCAGTCCCTGAACTCTTGGATGCTATGTTGAATAGTATGACATCAGTGGGGACTGAGGTTGCAAGATCCATGTCAGCAATTACGGTAGAGTCGACTATTTTTCCGTCCTCAAGGAAGAAGTCAATGGCCCTCCTTCCCCTGACCTCCCTGTTGTCAAGGATGTATGAGAGTATCTTGAGGAAGTGTGATTTACCGCTTCCAAAGAAGCCCGAGATCCATACCCCCATTTCATCGGTTTGACCATCTATCCCCTTTTTATAGTTCTCAAAAAATTCACGGAAATGTTTTGATAATTCAGCTGTCACAACATATTCATTGAGTTCCTGGTAGATGCTCTCTTCATCATCCTGCCCCACCTTTATAACACCCTTGATATCCCTATCAATGGGTTTTTCAAACATTTCTCCAATTTTCATTTGATTCACCCTACCAAATCCGATTATTCAACTAGAGGAAAGGCTCTGTAGTAATTGTTGTCATGGATTGTTCCAAAGAGTATAAGTTCAGACCCGGAGTACCTCCCCGGGAAGAATAGAATGACCGGCACATTATCCATAACCTCATAGAGATTGTTGAGGACGTTATGGGACCTGAGTATGGGATAGGCCTTCCCGACTCCAGTAAGAAAGACAACGGAGTTTTCTTCAGTGTTCTCTTTAATGTAGGAGACAATCAGGTTTGAGGTTGTTCCAAGTTTTAGTAATTTGTTTACGGCTTTTTTTGCATATTCACTTCCCTTCTTCTCCTCAAACTCAAATGTCTTAGATAGGTACCCCTTTTCCTTAAGTATGCTGATTATGATTTCATAGAGGTCAAATTCAGCGATTTTGAATGGGTGGTTTGGGTTTTCATTGATTTTTTTCCGAAGATATGAAATGTAACTGCGGACCTCGAGTTCATACCGAGGATCATAATCAAATATGTAGTAGCCAACCTCATTACCAAGGCCCCTGTTTTCACGAAATGCCGGATCCTTTATCTTCAGTTCGATCATATCAAGTCTTTCGTGGATTTCTGACATCTGGTCACCCTACAATCTTCCTGTTAAAGTACTGAAATATGGAGCCATATCCTCCTTCATAAGTCTTTTTTCGGCAGCAAGATCTATGAACGGCTTCAATATTTCTCTTCTATCCCCTTTATCTCTAAGGAGCCCTGCTTCCCTTAACATTCTTATATACTCGGATTTCAATCTTTTGATGGTTGAATCAACCCATTTATCAACTGTTGCGCTCTGCATTCTCTTCTCCTCAAAGAAAATATTGAGGTCCCTATCCTCGAGAATGTGATCACCCATTATTATCTTGGTTCTGAATACCTCATGCATGAATTCAAAGAAGAGACGGTCCGTCTTCATAATCGAAATTAAAACGATTATTCTTGAAGTCTCAGAATCCGCCTCCACAAGTAATTTTAGGACATCCTCAGGCAGACTTTTCAACCGTTGGTATATCGAACTAGCCATTCTTCTGGCCCTGTATTCTGATTCTACCTGATATATGTTTTCTTTAACGGCTAATTCAATTATATCCTGTCTTTTTAAACCTTCAAGTATGTATCTGGCGGTTTTGCGTGATTCTAAAAACCAGAATGATTTTGAAACAATACCTGCACTGTACTTCATCAATAGTCTGGTTTATCAAGCATCATCTTAAAGTTTTTCGGTTTAAATTTTAATGAATTTCATTAACATGATAAGAGGTACCACCATTATTACGATGATGATTACCCAATATCAACTTAATAATCGAACCGCAAACTATTTATATGGCTTCCACTTAACACTTATTTTGCCGATATGAACTGTTTTTCAGATACAGTCCCGTGGGGTAATGGCAATCCTGATGGACTCTGGATCCATCGATAGCGGTTCGACTCCGCTCGGGACTATCCCCCAAAACCCCCCTTTATCGAAACCTATTTATTATGAACCTCACCACCTATTAACTGTCATAGTCCCGTGGGGTAGTGGTAATCCTGCTGGGCTTTGGACCCGGCGACAGCGGTTCGACTCCGCTCGGGACTATCAAATCAACTTATTCTGTGTCTAGAATGGAAAAACTCCTCATAATAGGCGTCAACACAAGACCCGTTGCTGAATCAGCCTTCAGGGCAGGTTACAGTGTATACTCTGCATCCTACTACTGCACCCTGGACTTTCGTGGATACACAGAGAGGAGGTGCATCCTCCAGGAGCGAAGGGGTGAAAGCTGCGGGAGGTTCCAGGAGAACTTCAGTACAGAGAAACTCCTTGAAGCAGCATCTGATTTTATAGGAATGGCTGATGGCATAATACCACTCACAGGGGCCCCTGGACTTCCAGAGGATAAGGTGCTGGGTAACCAACATGCAGAACACGTGGAAGACAAGTACCGCCTCTACCGGAGGATAAAGAACTCATACCCCACTCCAGAGACCCACCTCATCACTGACCCCCAGGAGGCCCTGGAAATTGTAGCCGGTGGGGAGAAGAGGTACCTCATAAAGCCTGTGAGTGGTGCCGGGGGCTTTGGTGTGATGGATTTCCAGGATGCCAGCGGCGAGTTCCTGCTGCAGGAGTACATTGAGGGCGTGCCTGTGAGTGCCTCGGTGCTATCAACGGGTTCTGAGGCAATGACAGTCCTTACAAGCAGGCAGATCATCAAAAGAAACATCCCTGGATTTGAGGGCCAGTTCATCTACGCCGGTAACATAACACCTGGACCCCGTGGTGTGATGGAGGAGATGGCGGAGGACCTCATACTTGACCTCTCGCTCAGGGGCTCCAATGGTGTCGACTTCATCATGCAGGGCTCTGAGCTTTATGTGGTGGAGGTGAACCCCCGCATCCAGGGGACCTTTGAGTGTGCCGAGGCATCTCTGGGTATAAACATGACCGAGGCCCATGTGATGGCCTGCCTGGGTGAGCTCATTGAAAAGCCGGAACCTCTCAGGTATGCTGTTAAGAGGATAATCTACGCCCCCTCAAGGTGCATGGTGGGTGAGATAAAAATCCCTGGGGTCCATGACCTCCCATTCCCCGGTGCAATAATTGAGGAGGGTGAGCCCCTCGTAACCGTGCTGGCTGCACATGAAACACCTGAAAGGGCGCTTTCAGCTGCATCCATGAAGTGCTCAATGATCAGGAAAAGATTGAACCCCCTCTAGCCACAAAATCAGAAAAAATAGTGACACCCTGAAGTGCTCAATGATCAGAAGATTGAAAACTATGTTATATTATGCCAAGAAGCAGGAGTATCAGTATTATGGTGCCTATGGTGATGAGCACTGTGCTCAGAATCATGCCACCTGTCATTAAAAGGAAGAGTTTCGCCCTTCTATCCGGGTCCTTAAGGTACTCCTTAAGCGGATCCTTACTCATATCATCAACCTCCATTAAAGTTCCCTCACAAGGAATATGTACTGTGTTGCCGTTGGAAACCTCGCCCTCAGCACCCTGATCTCTGGCCTGTAGATGTAGATCTCATCCCCATCATCATCCCTGCCAAGAACCTCACCCACCACCTTAACCTCAACCTCACCCGCTATCCTTGCACCGGATGTATCCGATTCTATCTCAATGTAGATGGGTAACCTCAAACGGCGTGCCTCCTGGGGGGTCAGCATGTCCCTGAGCTCCTCGAGTTCAGCCCACTTGAACCTGTGCCTCGTGCCATCAGAACCAATGACGTGGGGTTTATCCTCCCCCAGGAGCTCCTCCAGGGTCTTTCTCCTGGATGGAAGGTGCCTGTTGAGGTTGAAGATCTCCTTCTTTATGAGCCTGTCTGACCTGTCACCTCTCATCGTATAGGCTATGTTTTATATTCTATAAAAGATTAATATCTTAACTGAATGGAGGGTGAACCTTGGATATTGATATAGAGCAGTGCAGGGAAAATGATAAGATAAAGGAGATAATAAGCAGCAGCGGACTCCCCATAAAGTACATAAAACTTCTTCTGAGGCTCTCCGACGGCATATACATAAATGGGGTTAACTACAACGTTAAGATAACAGATGATGGTGTTTCAATCCTCCTCATATCCTCCAAGCCAGATAACAGGACAGGCGTATTCAGGACAGGCGCCCTCACCAACATATTCTACCGTATACGTGAAATGGAAAAGGAGAACGAGGAGATTGAAACCGAGACCCGTGTCAGTAACGGCCTGATAGAGGTAAAGATCCAGTTTGGCTGACAGGTGGTTGGTGATGGATCCAGAAGAGTACCAGAGCATCCTGATGGAACTTGCAGACTTCAGTGAAATCGACACATCAACCATAGCATCAACCAGGAAGTCCCTCATGGAACTCACTGAGAGGAGAGAACAGCTGCTTGAGATCCGGAAGCGAATAAAGAGGGATATCCGGGGGGCTCAAATCTACTACCTGGATCGGATGGCAGAGATAAGAAGTGAGGTTGAGTGCCTCAAGGAGAACTCATCCGCACTTAAAAGAATAATAACAGGTAACCCCGCGGCTGCCCAGGCAAAGGCCATGAGACAGCTCCATAGAAACCGTGATGCCCTTATTGAAAACTACAGGGAACTCCTGGAATACACCGGGGAACTCCTGGAATACACCGAGGACATGATGATTGAACTCTATGAGTCAATGAAGTCATTTCTTGGATAAAAGATCCTTTTTTTACTCTATGAACTAAAACCATAGACTCTTTTAAATTAAAAAAAGATTAGTGGGTTAGCTCAACAGGGAGGATTATGAGGACTCCCAGGAGGTCGTTCCTGCTTATTTTACCATCCACTGCAGCCACAAAGGTAGCATGGTCAGCCTTACGGTCCATGCTTATTGGCAGGGGTGTCTCCTCCCCGGCCGCTATTGGATGACCCAGGGGGTTCGTGGCGTAGGCACACATGAAGACTATGTGGTTTGCAGGTATGCTGATCTCCTTTATCTTCACGGGCTTTGCCTCGCCGGCCCTCACCTCAACATCCTCGTCTGCAATGATGGCTCTGAGGTTGCCGTAGACCTCACCCATCCTGAAGTCAACAAGCTCCCTCTTATACCTCTCCTCGGCCTCACGGACCTGGCCGAGCCTTGTAAGTATCCTAACCATCACTCCATCTCCATGGATTTTTTGATCATCTTCAACCTGACGAAGTTCTCCCTCTCCATCTCCTCGAGCCTCATCTCAATGTACTTGACTGTGTTCTTGAGTCTCGGGATTATGATGTGCTCAAGGGCGTTGACCCTTCGCTTGGTTGATTCTATCTCACCGGCAAGGAGCCTTATGGTCTTCTCGATCTCACCGAGTTCTATTATGAGTGCCAGGGACTCCTCAAATTTCCTGGCTGCCTCGTCAAGTTTAACTGATGTGTCCACAAAGCCATAGCCACGCTCAACCACCGTCCTCCTGGTTGCACGGGCATCCACAACAGGGACCACGACACCCATTATGCTCCTTGAGTCTATGTCAACCTCCACTGACTCCCTCACTGACATTGCGGCCCTCTCAACTGCGGCATCGCCCATGAGTACCTGGGCCTCTGTGAGGTCCATGAAGGCCTCCCTGAGGTGCTCCTCCACCTTTTCACGGGAACCCTTAACCCTCTCAAGGATGTTGAAGAACTCCATTATAAGGGCGTTCCTCTTCTCCTTGAGGAGACTGTAACCCTTAACAGCGAGTTTCTCCCGCTGCTTGAGTTTCAGGAGCTCCATCCTCGTTGGGTTGATCCCCTCAATCATTTCCTGTGCCATCTGCTACCTCTCCTGAAAAAATATGTTGGGTGTTTATTCTGCACCCGGGAGGTACTTGGGTATGTGCTCCTCGCGGACCCTCTTGAGTTCGGATCTTGGCAGGAGTGACAGGAGCTCCCAGCCAAGGTTGAGGGTCTCCTCTATGGAGCGGTCCTCATCACGTGCCTGGGTGATGAAGCGTTTCTCAAATTCATCGGCGAATTTGAGGAACTTCCTGTCCCTCTCTGTGAGGGCCTCCTCACCCACAACAGCCATGAGGTCCCTTAAATCACGACCCTCGGCGTAGGCACTGTAGAGCTGATCAGAGACACCACTGTGGTCCTCACGTGTCCTTCCCTCGCCGATACCGCCACTCATGAGCCTTGAAAGTGATGGCAGCACATCCACCGGTGGGTATATACCCTTACGGTGGAGGTCACGGCTAAGCACTATCTGGCCCTCTGTGATGTAACCTGTGAGGTCAGGTATCGGGTGGGTTATGTCGTCCTGTGGCATCACAAGTATTGGCATCTGGGTGATTGACCCCTCCTTGCCAACTATACGGCCTGCCCTCTCATAGAGGCTTGCAAGGTCGGTGTACATGTAACCCGGGTAACCCCTTCGACCCGGGACCTCCTCCCTTGCAGCCGATATCTCCCTGAGGGCCTCGCAGTAGTTTGTAAGGTCAGTGAGGATAACGAGCACGTGCATGTCGTGTTCAAAGGCGAAGTACTCTGCGGTTGTCAGCGCCATCCTCGGGGTGATGATACGCTCAATGGCAGGGTCGTCTGCCAGGTTCATGAACACTGTAACCCTTTCAAGGGCTCCTGTCCTCTCGAAGTCCCTCATGAAGTAGTTTGCCTCTTCGTGGGTGATACCCATGGCAGCGAAGATAACCGCAAATTCGCTCTCCTCTGCAAGCACCTTTGCCTGCCTTGCGATCTGTGCGGCCAGTTCGTTGTGTGGAAGCCCTGAACCTGAGAATATCGGGAGTTTCTGACCCCTCACAAGGGTGTTCATCCCGTCGATTGTGGATATACCTGTCTGTATGAACTCCGCAGGGAACTCCCTTGCAGCGGGGTTCATTGGGCTACCGTTGATGTCGAGTTCCTTCTCAGGGATGATTTCAGGGCCGCCGTCTATTGGTTTCCCTGTACCGTCGAATATACGACCCATCATGTCAAGGGATACGCCGATCTTGGCTGTTTCACCTGTGAACCTTATCTTTGTGGTCTCTGTGTTGAGGTCACTTGTACCCTCAAAGACCTGGACGACCGCCAGGTCCTCCTTTACCTCAAGGACCTGTCCCCTTCTCTTCTCACCTGTGGGTGTTTCAATCTCCACTATCTCACTGTAGGCAACCCCTTCAACACCCTCAACAATCATCAGAGGCCCTGAAACCTCTGTGACGGTGGTGTATTCTCGGGTTTTGATGTTAACGTTCATCTTCACACCTCACCACATTCCTTGACGATCCTCTCCTGGATCTCCTTGATTCTTGCCGGGAATTCATCTTCGGGTATGTACTTCATACGCCCTATGTCCTCCTTGACCGGGAGGGCTATGATGTCCGCTGCTGGCGCACCCTTCTCAAGTGCTGCTGTTGCATTCTTGTGGAACATTATGATTGTCCTTAGCATCTCGAACTGCTTTGATGGTGAGCAGTATGTGTCAACCTCATGGTAGGCGTTCTGCTGGAGGAAGTCCTCCCTTATCATCCTTGTTGTCTCAAGGGTTATCCTCTCCCTGTCTGGAAGTGCGTCGGGTCCCACGAGCTGGACGATCTCCTGGAGTTCTGCCTCCTTCTGGAGGAGCGCCATTGCCTCGTCCCTTGTGGCCCTCCATTCAGGGTCAACGTTTTTGGCCCACCATTCCTCGACGCTGTCAACGTAGAGTGAGTAGCTCTGGAGCCAGTCAATGGATGGGAAGTGACGCTTGTCTGCAAGGGATGCGTCAAGTGCCCAGAAAACCTTACAGATCCTGAGTGTGTTCTGTGTGACAGGCTCTGAGAGGTCACCACCTGGTGGTGAAACCGCACCAACGACTGACACGGATGCAACCTTGTCCTCTGAACCCACGGTTGTAACCCTTCCTGCACGCTCATAGAACTGTGCGAGCCTGGATGCCAGGTACGCCGGGTATCCCTCTTCACCGGGCATCTCCTCGAGCCTTCCTGAGATCTCCCTCATGGCCTCTGCCCACCTTGAGGTGGAGTCAGCCATGAGCGCAACATCGTATCCCATGTCCCTGAAGTACTCTGCTATGGTTATACCCGTGTACACACAGGCCTCCCTTGCAGCCACAGGCATGTTTGATGTGTTTGCTATGAGAACAGTCCTGTCCATGAGGGGGTTACCTGTCTTTGGGTCCTCCAGTTCAGGGAATTCCTTAAGGACCTCTGTCATCTCGTTACCCCTTTCACCGCATCCAACGTAGACGATTATGTCTGCGTCGGCCCATTTTGCAAGCTGCTGCTGGGTAACGGTTTTACCTGACCCAAATGGCCCTGGTATTGCGGCTGTACCACCCTTGGCGACTGAGAAGAATGTGTCCTGTGCCCTCTGACCTGTTATGAGTGGCACGTCCGGGTCAAGTTTCTTCTTGTATGGCCGGCCCTTCCTCACAGGCCACTTCTGGAGCATCTGCACCTTAACGGTGCCCTTATCGGTTTCCACCTCTGCTATATCATCAAGGACCGTGTATTCGCCCTGGGGCACTATCTTTGTGAGTTTACCCTCAACGTTTGGTGGGATCATTATCCTGTGGGTTATTGAGGATGTCTCCTCCACCTCACCGATTATGTCCCCACCCTTAACCATCTGACCCTCCTGGGCCACTGGCTTGAAGGTCCACTTTTTATCCTTTGGGAGTGATGGTACATCCACTCCCCTTTCGATGTAGTCTCCGGTGAGTGCCTTGATGTCCTCGAGGGGCCTCTGTATCCCATCGAAGATTGAACCCAGTATTCCAGGTCCGAGTTCCACTGATAGAGGGCCGCCTGTTCTCTCAACGGTCTCCCCAGGTTTTATACCTGCTGTTTCCTCGTAGACCTGGATGGTTGCTGTGTCACCCTCAAGTTCAATGATTTCTCCTATGAGCTTGTCTTCACCCACCTTGACCATTTCGTACATCTGGGATCCTCTCATCCCCTCGGCGATGATAACAGGACCCGCTATTTTTATAATCCTTCCTTCCTGTGTCATTTTACCATCTCAACCCCAATAACTCTTTTAATAAGGTCCCTCAGTGGATCGGTTTCACGTTCTGAGGGCCCTGTTTTATCAGGTATCTCTATTATCATTGGCAGTGCGCTTGAACTTGTGGTTTCCTCAATAAATTCCCTCAGTTCATCCCCAATCTTTTCTGTGACGATTATTATGGAGAAGCCTTCGCCTATAAGGTTCCTTATGGTTTCCTCTGCCTCGTCAGGTGTCTCCACGACGTAACCTTCCCTGACGCCTCCGAGTCTGAACCCTGTCACGGTGTCCCTGTCACCGACCACTGCAATATTTGAACTCATACCAACATCTCCTTAACCATTGATTCAGGGAACCCGGGCTCCCTCTTGCTTCTTGCTATGACCTTGAGGTTTCGCACCTCGGTTTCCTTCCTGCTGAGGAATCCTATCATTGGTCCCACCCCGAAGGGCTTCTTGAGTGCGAAGTTCCTGGCCATCCTGTTGAGGTTGTCCTCAAGGACGCGCTCGAAGACCGCCACTGAACCTGTTGATGTGTACTCTGATAGTGCCTCTGACAGGATCTGCCCGTAGTCTGTCCCCTCAAGGCCGCTTATAACTCCACTGACGTCCTCTGCCTCCATGAGGTCCTTGAGCTTCCACTCCCTCAGCTGGTAGCCCTGGGGTACTATGTATGGGCTTATGTCATCGTAGCTGAGGCCGTCTGCCTTTGCACGGAGTATCATCCTGAGGTTGGCCACGTCCACCTGTGTACCGAAGTAGCTGTGCAGAATCTTCGTGTTGTCATCTGAGGGGCTTCCAACTGACCTTATGAGGTCCTCCAGGAATTTCCTGTCAAGGGCCGCCTCGATTGGGAGCAGCATACCTGTTTCCTGGTACTGGGAGAGTGCGTCCTCCAGTACCTCCGCATATTCTGTCCCCTCAAGGCCTGTTACGACCTCCTGAACACTTGAGGCATCCACCAGTCCCTCTATGACCTCGTAGATCTCCCCTGCAGGTACTATCAGGTTCACTGTCTCCTCAGCACTTAGACCAGCGTCCTTTGCTGTTATGAGGCTCTTTATGTTCCTTATATCCCACTTCCTGAGGTTTGCCCTGAAAGGATCCCTTATGGATGCGGGCGCTATCTTTGATACTGTCTCATAGGTCTCTGCAAGCTGACTTTCAAGTGCCTTCTCAATTGGGAAGCGGTCAACGTAGCCTGCATAGTCAGGGAGTCCTCTGAGGTAGTTTTTGAACTCCTCCATTGACTCTGTCTCAAGGATCTCTGAGAGCTGTTTCTCGTTTATCAGTCTCCCGATACGTGCCCTGACTCTGGCGTTGGGGTATGCAAAGGGGAATAAATCTAATATAGGCCTTATAGTTGCTATTACAACAATAGCACCTATAATTGCCCCTCCAAGGAGGAGTACGCCTATAAAAGATTCTATTGAAGGGAATCCAAGCGCTGTTACAATTGTTGTGATGCTGTCAGCCATCTGTTATCTCCCCTTTCATTGGAAAAGAACCCTGGCCACCTCTGAACGTAGAGCCTTTTTGAAGCGGGACATCCTGGCCTCTACTGTATTGTTAACCTCAACCAGTCCATCCTTTGTCCTTACCACTGCTCCTCCAATGGTCCTGATACTGTCTCCAACCTCCAGGGTTGTTTTTTTACCTGTCTCGGCTTCCACTTCAGCTGCGATTTTATCAAGGCCAAGGTCAAGGGAGTCATCACCCTCCTTCATGCTGACGGTGAGTTCTCCCCCTCCTATCTCAACCGCGGCCTCCTTTATCATTGCCTTCAGGGCACTGACGTATTCATCTGAGGATGCGGATGCCAGCTTTTCAAGTTCCTCCTCGGCCTTTCTGAAGGCCTCCTGTATTACCTCTTCCCTTGCCTCCAGCTCTGCACGCCTTGCGTTCATCTTGGCCTCTGAGATTATCTGCTGGTACCTCATATCGGCCTGTTTCCTGGCTGACTCCAGGATGCGTTCGCTGGCCATTCTGGCCCTTTTCTCACCTTCCTCTAGTATACCGGCGGCTTCCTTTTCAGCTTCCTGAATGATGGCGTCTGCCTTTGCCTGAGCCTCTGACATTATACTGGAGACAATTTTTTCGGCTCCGGAGCTCATCTAATTAGCCTCCTAGTATTCCGCCGAAGACCATGAGGAGTATGGCAATCAGGAAACCGTAAATAGCCTGTGTCTCTGAAAGGGCTGAGAATATAATACCCCTCGCAAACATGTCAGGGTCCTCAACAACTGCACCCACTGATGATGCTGATGTTATACCCTGACCCATACCTGAACCGAGACCTGCGAATCCTATGGCTGCACCTGCACCCACAGCCACAAGTCCGGCTGTTACATCCAGGCCCTTTCCTCCTCCAAGGAGTCCTGAGAACACCAGGAGAAGTATGGCGATCAGGAAACCGTAGATGGCTTGTGTCTCTGGCAGGGCTGAGAATATGATACCCCTCGCAAACATGTCGGAGTCCTCTGCAACTGCACCCACACTTCCTGCGGCTGCTATACCCTGACCTAATCCTGATCCAAGACCTGCGAATCCTACTGCAACTCCAGCACCTATTGCTGCTAAAGCAGTACCTAATGCTATTTCAACCATTCTATTTACCTCCTTATCTTAGTGAAGTTTCTTTCAGCACGAAATGCGTTGAATTTGTTTTTTCCACCCAGATAGAACTGGGCAAAGAATTCCACATAATGCAGACGAAGTGAGTTTATGAAGGCACCAAGGCTCTGGAAGGCGTTGTTGGCAAGGTGCCCGAACACGAATATTATCGGGGCCAGAACCACTCCAATGACCGGTATCATCTCATAGCTCAGTCCTGTGAGGATGTTAACGGTCATCGCTATACCCCCTGTTGATAGACAGAGGGCCAGGAGCCTGGCATATGATAGGAGTGTACCCAGGAACCCTGATACATCCATGAGGCCAAAGAGGCCGTTGTAGTAGAGCAGCATTGCAGCTGCCAGGATTATCACTGGCGCCCCCAGGAACATTCCTCCGAAGATGTAGAGGATGATACCCAGTTCAAGTATCAGCCAGACTATCTGTGACCCGAGGGCCTCCCTCATGTTCCCGAGCCTTATGTTGTTCCTTGCCCCCAGGATTAAACCGAAGTTGATGTGCAGCACACCAACCGTGAGTGCCATTATGAGTATGTTCTGGGGGTTCACAAATGCGTCTATGGCCGGTATGACCGTTGGCAGCTGAATGTTCAGGAACCGTGGGAAGAAGTCCCCTATGAATCCATTGGTGACCATCCCGAGGATGAAGGCCCATACTCCGCAAGACATCATGATTATACCGAAGTCCCTCATGAACCCGTTGACCTTACCAAGGCCCCGGTAGAGTATGAGTCCTATGAGTGCATCCAGTATACCGTACCCTGCATCTGTGAGACAGAACCCGAAGAAGAACGGGAACACAAAGGCCATGAATATCGTCGGGTCGATCTCGTTGTACTTCAGTGGTGAGTACATCTCCACGAAGTTCTCGTAGGGTTTGGCGAATCTGGGGTTGTCCAGAAGCACCGGAACCTCCTCGGGATTCGGTTCCTCGAGTTCGGTGACGCAGTGACCCTCGGATGACTCCTCAACAACCTCAATGGCCCTATCGGCCTCCTTGAGGGGCACCCATGCCTCCAGCATCACTGTCTTCTCGGTTTCGCCGAAGAGTGAGAAAACCTCGTTTCGCTCCTTCTCGATTTCAAGCTGTTCCTTGAGGACAAGGAGTTCGTCCTCCCATTCACTGTTTATCTCCCTCAGCTTTGAGATGATCTCACTTCTTTCCCCCTCAATTTCCGCAATGCGTATCTCTGAGGAGGATATGACCTCTGAGGGTCTTCCGCTGAGTTCGCTGATCTCGAACCTCTCAAATTCCATTCGCCTGAGGAGTGAGGCCACACTGTCCCCATGTTTCCTGAGGGTTATTATTATTAAAACGCGCTCTGCCTTGGTTTCCCCCTCTGCATCGAAGAGTATCAGTTCATCTGTGATCTCTGAGAGTTTTTCCCGGATTTCATCCAGGTTTTCAGAGGGTATTCTCCCGGCGATTCCGGTTATGTACTCTGAAGCATGGAGATCGGCAAAATCAATATCAAATTCTTTCAGTTTCTCTGCAACTGTCAGGCTTGATTCGAGGCTTGCTTTTTCTGAATCAAGCTCATTCAATTTTTCCTCCATAACCCTGGTCTCTGATTCGACCTTTCCCAGGAGTTCCTCGGCCCTTTCCAGGAGTGATTCTGTGTCCAGTTCCTCAACCTCCCTTTTATCAAAGACGGGGGGGTTGATGAACTCCTTCAGGGTATCCTTGAGGCCCTTCTCCTGGGCTGCCACTGAGCCAAGGAAGTCCAGGATACCGCTTGTCTTCATGAGGAGGGATGACACCCTTCCTGTGTATGGTGTCGCCCTCGATGGTTTGAGGATCTGGCGCCACTCTGCATCCTGCTGGATGCGCTCGGAGATGTCATCGATCTGGGTTATTCCCTCCTCATGCAAGGACCGAACCACTGAATCCGAGTACTGGTCCAGGGTTATGATCTTGAGTTTTCGCATCCTTGCCGGTAGAAACATGTTACTCACGCTACAAGATACTTTTCACGATAATGCTGGCGGCCTCAGGGACCCTGCCCATTGCCGCTGATTTCATTGTCTCCACTTCACGTTTTGCCTTCCCTGAAATGCTGATGGCTTCCTTTCTGGCCCTTTCCTCTGCCTCCATTATGAGCTCATCGCCCTTCTCACTGGCCTCCCTTTCAGCCTTTTCAAGGAGTTCACTGGACCTGGTTCTGGCGTCATCGATTAGCTGGGATGATTTTTCTCTGGCCTCCTGAATTAACCTGTCAGCGTCATTTTCAGCCTTCTTTATGGTAGTGATAGCTTCCGATATGGTTGTCATGTAAATCACCCTATTAATGCAAAGGTCTATTTCGCGGTATATTTATCTTTTACTATTTTATTCCAGAGTTTATGATACTCAACTAAACCTATTCGGTGAACAAAGCCTTTTGAATCCCTCCCTTGGTTCAGTGAATCATATTATGAGACTTAAATGAATTTAAGGGTATTGTAAAGGTTATTATTTGCTATAAAATGATTTTATGCTGCCTGAAGGTTTCTGCTACTCAGGCATTGGTTCAAGGTCTGCGCCGGCAGAGAGGTTCTTCTCCTCCTCGCCGTCGTAGTGTATTTCTTCGATGTCGAAGAATTTTCTGAAGGCTGGTTCACGCACCTTTTCCTCGTATACGTGGGATATGAGTCCTGGGAGCCGTCCTATCATGAACACCCCGGCACCTGTGCGCCAGTCAAAACCCATATCTGAGAGTATTCCGGCGTTGGCACCATCAACGTTCATCCTCACACCCTTACGCTCAAGGAGTATGTTCTGAACCTCAATCGCAAGCCTTGTGTGTGGGCCGACACAGTCATACTCCTCTGCAAGGTCCAGGAGACGCACAGCCCGGGGATCCGCATTATGATACCTGTGCCCGAAACCCGGGACCTTCCTGTTCCTCCGCAGATGATCATCCACCAGCCTCACAGCAGCCTCAGGAATCTCATCCTCAGACTCACACCCTGAAACAGTCTCCTGGAAAAGCTTCATGGACCTCTCAATAGCCCCCGCATGATTCTTACCAAAGGCCAGAAGACCACCGGCAATACAGGCATGCACAGGAGAACCAGCAGAGGCAATCATACGGGCAGCCTGCGTACTGGGAGGAGTCACACCATGATCACAGAAAGACACCAGTACAGCCTCCAGCATCCTTGCAACATTACCAGGAGGAAGCTCACCCCGAATCAACAGGTAAACCATCTCAGAAAAAGAAACACCACCAATCAAATCCTCCTGAGAATAACCCCTGGTAACAATCCGATTAGGCTCAACCCTCGTAATGGAAGTCCTCCACTTCGGGGAACCCATCCTGAATACATTTTCAAGTGAATCCTTTCCTATAGCCATTCATTCACCTCAGAGATCTACAGTTTTATTGTCGCCCTTCTCGGCTCCACACAGCATGCCAGCCTCATTGAAACTATTCTGACGCCGCTGGCCCTCTGAGGCCCCACATTCACCAGGGAACCAAGGGCTGTTGTGGATCCCCCAAGACCCAGGGGTCCTGTTCCGGTACTGTTAAGGGATTCTGTAATGTAATCCTCAATTTCAGACTGCTCATCAAGGCTTCCAGTGGCCATTGCCCTGAGCATAAGGCTCGTGGCCTCAAAATGAGTTCTCCCAATACCTATAACCGGTATGCACGGGGTGCATCCAAGTAAAGGGACCTCTGTTTTCATCCATGTCAGAACTTCCTCAAATACTTTTCTATAGCTGTGTCTGTGAAAAACCCTTCTGGTCCTTGCCCTTATCTCAGGGCCACCTCCAAGGAGGAGAACATGGATTCTGACCTCGTCTCCCGGGACTGAGTCAACAAGGAAGGGTGCTGGGGGAAGTTTTGACGGATCACTGTAGAGGCCCCGGCTCTGCTCTATCCTCTCAATCTCATCGCCCCGCACAGCCATGGGTCTTCCTGGAAGTTTAAGGAGGCCTTCAGCAATCCCCCTCCTTATGAGGTTAAAGAAGCAACCAGGGAGGAAGGCATCTTCACCCACCTCAACGATGACGTGGGGTATTCCTGTGTCATCACAGAGGGGTCTGCCGCTTTCTTCGGCTATTCTGGCATTTTTAATTAGAAGTTCAAGGATCCATGCGGCCTTTTCATCCTCTTCCCTCTCAAGGGCCCGCTTATATGCCCGCATAACATCCGGTGGTGTGGTTGTACCTGCCCTTACAAGGGCATCCCTCACCCGTGCCGCTATATCCAATCTACCTTCCCCCCACAGGTACCGCGAGGTCCTTCCCGGATGAGAACACGGCTTCAGGGTAGTAACGCTCTATCATGTCCCTCACAAGCACAACCTGCCTTATCCTCTCACGGGCCTGTGACTCTGTGGTGTCCCATCCATGGTGTCCCGCCACAGATCCTCCTGTTTTGAGGTAAACAGGGGATGCGTACCTTATGATATCAGGGACCTCGTAGTGCCTTATGAATCCACCGGATGACTTGGGGTTCTCTGTGTGGACATCGATTGAAATGTCAATGGCCTCCCTTATTGCTGCAAGCATGGGTATCTGGAGGTCCCTCACAGGGTTGAGGGAATCGGCGCCTATATACTGAAGGAGCCGTGCTGATGCAGGGTTACCGTGCCCGCAGTGGGCTGAGACCTTGAAGTGGAGGTCCGCCGGCAGTTCACCGTCGCCTCGCATCCTCCCGAGAACCCAGAGGAGTCCCTCGTCGTAGACCACTATACCCCTTACACCGAGTTCAGCGGCCCTCCGCACATCCTCAACCGCATACACCAGGTTGTCGTATCCCCTGAGCCTGTAACCTATCCTTGAACCCTCAGGGGTCCTTGCAGATGCGCTTGTATCATAGGTTGCCCTGGGACCCACACTAAGGAAGAGTTCTATGCCGGCTTCACGGGCCAGTTCAGCCATCTCCTCAATCTCACCGTCGGTGAGGAGCATTATACCCTTTGTCTGGGTTACCCTGTGGACCCTGACGTCATGTTCTTCCATGGCATCCAGGAGGGCCCTCATGGCCCCTGGCCTCTGTATCCCTGGGACCTCAAAGCGGTACTGTCCGCCGTCACTGAATCTCTTCTCTGATTCACCTTCGGGGACTCCTATTCCGATTCTATCAAGGTATCTGCGGGTTTTTTCCAAACTTTTCACCTCCAGTTTTAATTATACCCTTTAATCAGTAGCCCAGATGAGTTTTCTGAGCATGTCTCAACCAAGCCAGTGTCAACCAGGAGCTCGGTCTATTTTATCAATCAAGTACCTCAGAGATTACCTCTGAGATATTCTCTGACCATGCCTCCCTCAGGATCCCCAGTTTATCTGTTCTGTAATCAGGGTTCAGGAGTTTGAACTTCTCAAGGATGTCTTCCCAGGTGTAGGGGTCCTCTGGTTCCCCTGATGGGAGTTCTCTGAAGGCTGTGTGGACACTGCCATCCTTGAGTTTCACTGTGACACGTGCGGGTCTCCTGTTCTTCATTTCCTGCATCTCTGGATCCACCATTATTCTGATCTTTGATGCGGTCTCCCCGACATCAGGGGTCACTTCAAGGTCCTCAACCCTGAGATCCCCTTTCTCGAGGATTATGGCCAGTGAAACAGGCAGGCTCTGCCTCATCGCCTCAACCGTTTTCGGGGAATAGCTGTCGTGTTCTGCGGCAATCTCATAGGTCTCCACGAGGACCTCATCTATCTCTGATGCAGAGAATCTGGTCATTCCAAGTATTTCAAGGGCGCAGTCAAGGGTGGAGTGAAGGTGCCTGCAGACAGGGTACCTCTTGAGGTAAACATCTCCTATGTGGAAGACGCCGGTTTCAGGTACCTCTGATGGGGGCTGGCACATTGCATTGAGGAACCCCTCCTTTCCCTCAATTATGGACTCTGCCCCTGTGAAACCCTCCAGCGCAAGCTTTGCAGATATGAGTCCTGACTGGGCCGCCCTCCCGGCGTGCAGGTGCTTGCCCATTGACCCGGCATGGTCTGATTCAAGGAGCCCTGCTGCCTGGGTCCCTGCAAGTCCCAGTGCATTGACTGTCTCCTCACAGTCAAGGCCCATTAAGCTGGCTGCGGCTGCGGCGGCCCCGAATGTGCCACAGGTACCCGTGGTGTGGAAACCCCTCTTCCTGTGGCCGGGGTTTGCGAGGAGGCCCATGAAGATGGCCACCTCATAACCTGCCACAACCCCTGCTATGAACTCCCTGAACTCTGCATCGAGGACCTCTGCAGCTGCGAGTGCCGCGGGGATCACGCATGCACCGGGATGCAGCTGGGCCCCCCTATGGCCGTCATCAAGGTCAAGGTTATGGGCAAATATGCCATTGAGAAGAGTCGCCCTTTCATCAGAGCCCCTTCCATGGCCTATGACCGTCGAATTTCCCTCGCCGGTGCCCAGTGCCCTGAGTGCCGCAAGGCCGCTCCTCTCCCCTGAACCCCTGAGTGAGACGCCCAGAAAGTCCAGGAAGCATATCTTTGCCCTTTCAATGATCTCAGGAGGGATGTCCCTGTATGAGAGTGATGATACAAATTCTGCAAGCTTTCCTGTCATCATTGATGCTACTATGTTGCCTTTAAATATAACAGTGATTGTTATAAAGGTTCCCATTTTTTATTAATTCAGAGGAATAACAGCCGCCAGAAATTTCCATCCCCTACCTAACCAGATGGCTAAAGACCTCCATCAATCCCATTCTCTACCTAACCCTGCCAGATGGGTAAGAGCCGCCAGAGATTCCCATCCTCACAAGCTGCTTTGAGAGGTGCCTTCTGGCGCAGGTGGGGACCTCATAGTAGCCCTCCCTCAGTGGCCTCTCAAGTACCCTCTTAACCTTTCTGGAATTTCTTACCCTCCGCCCGCATGAGGGACACTTGAACCCCTTATTCCGGCCTGCGGATTTCATGCGCCTGCCACAGGTGCAGAGGGGGTTTTCCTCAACGTAGAGCTCGGCAGCCCTCTCAAGGTGTATCTTTTCAATGTTCAGTGTCCCCTGGGCCCCGATACCCCCATAAACGGTGACCCTGTCCCCGGGTATGAGCTCAAGGATGACCTTCCTGAAGTCCTTTGTTGGCTCATAGGCACCGCATTCGATTTCACCGGAGTCGTCGCCAAGGGTGAAGAACACGTGGCCACCCTCAATCACCCTTGGCCTGTCAAGCACCTCGCCACTGATGCGGTAGCAGCCGAATTTTTCCATCTCAGCTATGCTGTCTGCATCCTGGATGTGCTGATCGGTGTGCTGGTTTGTCTCGAAGATGCAGAACCTCTCTATCTCCTCAGAGACATGAACCATCTCCATGGCCCTCAGAAGGACCTCAGGGGATTCGCCGCGTATACCATAGAGTATTGGGCATGGTGTATGCGGTTCTATTGCAATGTAGTCACCATCAATGTTATCAAAGGTCTCACTGCCTGTTTCAGTGTCCATGATCCTCACGGATTCCGGGTCTATCTGGCGGGGTTTTCCGTAGTTTTCAGGGACCCTGTAGGTGAGAAGTTCATATGTACTGTCCTCAAGGGGGCAGCCGATGGCTGCAAGAGCCCCAATGACCCCCCTCCCCCTTTTGAATCCATGAACCTCTGCCCCCACCTCCTCTGCAACCCTCATGGCATCTTCAATTTTGAGTATTTTCCTTATGGCTGATATGGCAAATTCCCTCATGGAATCTGTGATCTCACCGGTATAGAAGACAACCCCAGGGTTTGTCCCCTCATTATCAAGCTCTGCAAGTTCCTCAACACTGCGAATGACGATATCCCTGATATCATCCATTTCATCCTCTGATTCGGCCCTCACGGTGAATGCCACTGCACCGTTACCCCGGGTCTTGTGGGGTGCGAAGGGGTTAAGTCTTATGAGCCGCGGGTAACCCTCAGTGGTGAAACCGCAACTTTTAAGTTCATGGATTATAAAGCATGATATATAGGTTGTGCACATCCCATCGGGGGAATCGGTATCATCTATACCCACATGAATTCTGTACATTAAATCACCCGGTGATCCAGTTGGATAAATCTGTTAAAAGGGAAGATGTATTAAGGGAGATACATGAACTTCTTACCAGCAACGGATTTGAAACATCCCACATATATGAGAGGAGCTGCTTTGACCTCATGGCCAGGAGGAAGCTCCTTCTACTTCTGCTTAAGGTCCTTGTGAACATTGATGGTATAAATAGTTTGCAGGCCCATGAGATAAAAACCCTTGCACACACGTTCCTGGCATCACCACTCCTCGTCGGTATAAGGTCAAAGACAGAGTACCTTGAGGAGGATGTTGTCTATGAGAGGCACGGTATCCCTGTCGTTGCCCCTGAGACCTTCAGGACCATGGTGGTTGATGGGGAGTACCCTGAGGTTATAGCTGACCGTGGCGGTTACTATGTGCAGATAGACGGGAGAACCCTGAGGGAGGTCCGTGAGGAATACAACCTCTCACTCAAGGACCTTGCTGACCTGGCCCATGTATCCCGCAAGACCATCTACAAGTATGAGAATGGGCTTGCAAGGGCCTCGCCTGAAACAGCCATGAAACTCGAGGAGATACTCAACATAAGGATAACCCTCTCAATCGACATCTTAAGTGTCCCTGAGAGGGATGAAGTTGAAATAAGGCCAAAGGGAAGGCTGGGTGATATTGGCTTCGGGATGATCGAGACCCGGAGGACCCCCTTTGATGCAGTTGCAAAGGAACTGAAATTTGAGAGTACTGTCATAACGGACCTTGAGAAGGGGAGGGATTCAAGGACCCTCCGGAGGATGGCCGTGCCTCTGAGGGACCTGTCACTTGTAAGTGGTTCAGAATCTGTTTTTATAATTGATAACCCCCGTATAGGTGAGAACCTCGAGGGTGTGCCTGTGATCAAGAGCTGGGAGATAGGTGAGATGGAGAGCAGCCGGGACTTCCTGAAGGTGATAGCTGAAAGGAAGACCTGCAGCTGAACCCTGCCCATTATCAGCTTTCAGTAGTAATCCCACACCGTGACCTTCCAGTCCCTGATTTCGCTTGCATAAACCGCGATGCAGTATTCGCCAGGGCTCCCCTCAACCTCAAGGGTCCTCTTTTTCCTTGCAGGTGACTCGGTGGCTCCCCAGTCCACGGTATCAGTGGCAACAGTGTATCCGTCCCTTAGGACATCCACGGTGATGCTGTTCACATCGTAATTCACCAGAGGAGCCGCTGAAAAAACAACTCGTAGCCTGTTGCCCCTGATGTTAACATAGCGGTAATCTGATTCGGACCCTGTAAATGTCATGACCCTGTGCCAGCTGGGACCTGAGGACCCCACACCTTCTGTATCGCCGGTGATGGTCACATTGTAGTACTGATCCCCGCCGTGGGGTGAGTTGATGAACATCCCTGAGATAAAGCCCAGGGCTCCTATGAGAATAAAACAGATTACAACAAGCACCTTTGTCGCGGTATCCATAACCACACCCCATATACACCGACTGAATGGGAGTCCATTCATGAACAATGGAATGTGTCCTTTAACATGTTAATGTTAAAACATTAACTTCTATTTTACGATTTCATTCCTATAGAAAATATTAAATATGATGATGTGGGGAGATCCTGCTCCCGAGGCAGAATCATAACCTGAAGAGTTCCCCGAATGTCTCCTTCACTTCAAGAACAGATGCCGCGCCCACAGTGACCATGTCAACGTAGTCAGCACCCTCAAGGAATTTAAAGGCCTCCCCGGGTGAGAGTATCCCCGCTGCAAGTACCTTCTCGGCGACAACAACCTTTCCAAGTTCAAGGAGCAGATCCCTGAGTTTTGCCCTTTCCTCCTCAAGGAAAACCGGGAAATCCATCATATAACCCAGCCTGTTGAGGGGTATCATGTAAAGCTGGAAGTTATCAACCCCCTCATCAATGAGACGCCTTGTGGTGGCCCCTGGCATTGTGGTTATGATGCCGGATATGACCTCAATATCATCAAGGATCTCAGCCACCTCAACGGCTGGTAGAAGATCCGTGTAGTGCTCATCAAGGAGAACGGCACCGGCACCAAGATCCATGAGGGCCCCGAGGTCCTCCTCAAGGCGCCCCTCCCGAACTGTACCCATGAGTCTGAAACTGCACCCTGCATCAACTGCCATTTCAAGTGCCTCAAGCACGGGACCCTCAGGGATGATCTGGAAGCCCCTCACACCCGCATCATATGCCCCCATGAGCACCTCTGCAATGTTTTCAGGCCTCCGTTTGAGGTCCATCTCATATAGCCTTGAGCGGTGCCCAAAGTAGGGTGCCGCGGTGAACGGTGCGCTTCCCAGGAATGCCTCAGGAAGCTCAACTCCATCAACAGTAACTGAACCAGTGAACATCACATCTTCCTCCATGACACCAATAATTATAATATACCCTACCTCTATAGATTCCTCTATCATTCTATAAGATCTTCATTGTGATAAGTGTGGTGAAATTATGCCAGAGATGAAAGTGCTTATTGCTGATTCCATCAATGAAAAGGGAATATCTGAACTTGAAGAGGTGGCGGAGGTTGTGGTTAACACAACCATAACACCCGAGGAGCTCCTTGAGACCATAAAGGACTTCGATGCCATAGTTGTCAGGAGCCGGACCAAGGTCACTAGGGAAGTCATAGAGGCAGCCCCCCGCCTCAAGATAATCGCAAGGGCGGGTGTGGGCGTTGACAACGTGGATGTTAAGGCCGCCACAGAGAGGGGTATAATGGTCATAAACGCCCCGGAGTCAACATCCATAACAGTTGCCGAACATTCAATAGGCCTCATGCTGGCCCTCGCAAGGAAGATCTCCCTTGCAGATAAATCCGTCAAGGAGGGTAAATGGGAGAAGAACAGGTTCATGGGTATAGAGCTAAACGGCAAAACCCTCGGTATAATAGGTATGGGCCGTATAGGTTCACAGGTTGTTGTGAGGACAAAGGCCTTCGGAATGGACATACTGGTATATGACCCCTACATAAGCAGGGATGCCGCCGAGGAAATGGGTGTGACCGTCACAGACCTTGAAACACTCCTAAGGGAATCCGACATTGTGACCATACACGTACCCCTCACCCCAGAGACAAGGCACCTCATCTCAGAGGATGAATTCAAACTGATGAAGGAAACCGCATTCATAGTTAACTGTGCCCGTGGAGGTATAATCGACGAGGAAGCCCTCTACAGGGCCCTCAAGGATGGTGAAATAGCAGGGGCGGCCCTCGACGTATTCGAGGAAGAGCCCCCAGAGGGCAGTCCACTACTTGAACTTGAGAACGTTGTCCTCACACCACATATCGGTGCCTCAACAGCTGAGGCCCAGAGGGACGCCGCAATAATAGTTGCAAATGAGATAAAAACAGTCTTCCAGGGAGGTTCACCCAGGAACGTCCTTAACATGCCAGTGCTGGACCAGGAAACCTACAAGTCCCTGAGACCCTACACAGGGATCGCAGAGAAACTGGGAAGCATCATCACACAGGCCCTCCCAGGTAACATAGAGAAACTTGATGTCACCTACTGCGGTGAACTTGCAGATATGCAGTTCGATATCCTCACAAGGACCATGCTGCAGGCTATCCTCAACCCCATACTCACAGAGCCAGTGAACCTCATAAATGCACCGGCAATTGCAAAGAAGAGGGGTATCGTGGTTACAGAGGCCAAGAGGTCAGAGGCTGATGGCTACAGGTCCATAATAATGGCAAGGGCTGTTTCTGACAGGGGAGAGTTCAGCGTGGAGGCAACCCATATCAAGGAGCCCACGATAATCGGTATCAATGGATACAGGGTGGATGTGAAGCCAGAGGGGACAATGATAATAGCACGCTACAGGGACCTCCCCGGCACCATAGGTGCCATCGGCACCAAGCTGGGCGAGCACCAGATAAACATAGCCACCATGCAGGTGGGAAGGAAGGAGATCGGTGGAGAGGCTGTCATGGTCCTCAAGGTTGACCAGAGTGTCCCGGTTGAGGTCATAGATGAGGTCAAGAAGCTTGAGAACGTGGACGATGCTGTTGCAATAGAAATATAAGTCCGCCAACAATAGACCATGTGTTGATGGGGAATTTTGTGGTTTGTCTTCGAAGATAGAAATATAAGTCTACCAACAATTAGACCCCTAAAAATCCCTTTTTTTATTTATAACTAGACCCAATAATACCAAAACAAAACATCCCTTTTTAAACAATCTCAAACCCCACAGGCACACCCTGCCTCGTATAGGCTGCAACCGTTTTCACAGTGTAGGGGTGTGCTATTATCATGTGGAAAAGACCATTTTTTGAGAAGAACTGCATATCAGCACCTGATGGTAAATTGCTGGGGCCAGGATGGGAGTGCACCGACCCCACAGTACCTGTAAATGGTGGGAGCATCAGGACATCCATAACAGCCCCCTCATCAGAGGTCCTTGATGGCAGGAATATAAGGCCGGTGATGTGAAGGGCGTCACCCTCCTGTTTTCCCTCAAGGAGCGCCACAAATTCATGGGGATGTGATCTTCTTGCGATTTCCAGGGCCTCCTCAATGACATCGGAATCAACCAGCACCATCCTTACCGGTTTTACACCCATAAAATCAAGGATCCTATCAATTAAACCCATTCTATCAGGCACTCTCTGATCCCATGTGTTCCTTAAAACGCAGACCCGCAAAAAATTCGTATGTGAAGAGTGGAAGTTCCATGTCAACCTTCACCCTCAGCCTCACCGCAGAGACCTCCCTCTCAGTGATGGGATTGTAGCCCCTCACCTTCACCGGAGCCCGGTAGACCCCGATACCCCTCCGCTGCCATGCAGGGACCTCTGAGATGTTCAAACCCCTCTCAAAGAGCATTTCATGTAGGGAATCCGATTTCATCCCATTAAGGGTTCTCGCTGCATCATCTCTATCCATTTCATCCCTCAGTGTCCAGTATGCATAGCTGTTGAGGCAGTTCCTCCAGGCCTCATCCTGCCTTGACCTGAAGTACTCCCAGACCATGTCTCTATCCAGCGGTATAACCCTGCAGTCAAATGAAACAGGTTTATCAAGTGATAAACCCCTTTTTATGGCCCCAACTGTGAATGATGACGATGCAAAAGCCGGGAAAACCGAGTCAAGCTTCTCAACCCTTCCTGAGAATGGAACAGAATCAAGGAGTACATTGATCTCATCAGAGAACGTGTATATGAATGATGGGCTGAACTCATTCATGAGGTCAAGGCACGCTGAAACCATGAGGTCACGGAAGACATCATCATAGGGCCTCCTAAACCCTGCCCTTTCTGTTAGCCTGTGAAAGCCCCTCCCATCAAGCCTCAGTACTATGCTGGAGGACGGCGGCACCCTGAGGTTTGAGTAGATTTCATGTTCCCGCATCATAACATCAGGTTCCAATGTGCATGTTCTCACTTAGGGATTTGAGGAGTTTTATGGCGGAATAGGCAGCCATCACACTTGTCTTGGGATTTATGGAGCACCTGACATTCTCGGTTATCGTCTTGAACTCCCCGAAGTCCCCCTTAACGGTAACCTCATGGACGTTACGGTCAACTGCCGGGTCCGCTATTATCTCAACATCAATATCCCGTCCGCAGGCGAGACTGAGGGCTGCTGCCACATTTATGTTGAGTGGAAACCTCTTAACGGCCTCTGATGCCTTCCCTGTGTAGAGGACCTTCTTCTCATCCATGCTGATGCCCAGGGACCGTGGTGGTTTCCTTGTAACAAGTTTTACCGAATCTATACTGCCCATGGATGCAGCCTTCAGGCCGTCGAGGCCCACTATGGCCCCTGAGGGTACATGTATCTCGGCATTATTCTCTGAGGCCTTCTTCTCAAGCAGGCTCCTCAAATCAGGGTCCATGAGGGCTCCAACGCTCATAACGACGACATCCCTACCGGCCTCAAGTATCCCGGGGACCAGTTCCCTTACAGCCTCAGGTGATGCGGCCTCCACCACAAGGTCAACATGGGGGAGCATATCCGCAACATCAAGGACCGCGGTCCCGTCAACCATTGATGCCAGGTTCTCTGCCCTCTCAAGGTCCCTGTCATAGAAGAATCCCAGTTCAACGGGTACCCTACCGTCCCTAACGAAACCCGTTATAAGGTTGGCTATTGCGCCGCAGCCCACTATACCCACGATCATGTCATCACACAGAAAAAATCAGGATTCAATGGGGTTTACCTTTTTCTCCACTGAAACATCAGGGGATATTATGAGTATATCGCCGACCGCCTGGACACGTTCATAGTTTATGTCGATGATGCCCTCCTCCTGTATGGGTCTTATCTCATCTGATTCAGGGACTATCCTTATGCTGGTCTTGAGGACATCCTTTATACCCACATTCTTCTTATCGTGTCTCATTGGACGGACCTTCAGTGTTGAGACACGTCCCTTCTTGATGTTGAGGACAACGTCCTGAACCCTTCCAACGTACTTACCCCTTGAGGTGTATATTTCAAGTCCATATAGACTGGATAATTCAACCATTTTTCCACCACCGGACAGTTAAACATGTAGTGCTGCTGCATAACCCTACTGTTGGTTAATATTATTGTTTATAGCTTAAATAGTTATAGGAAAATAACAGATTACTGCAGTGGCAGGAAGAAAAAGGCTGTTACTGGAATTAAAAAATGATTCTGGATTGTGATTGAAATGTGGGACACCAGTAAGGATTACAGGCTCATGGTTGCAGTTAAGGCGGTTGACCTCTTCAGGAGGGCCCTTGAGGCAGGTGGTTTCAGGGGCCAGTGGAAGAAGAAACCTGCCATTAAAGCGGCAACTGAGATTGAGAGGACGCTGCAGAGCCTCATATATTCATACCTTGAACCTGAGGACCTTGCAGCAAGTTCAGAGGTGAAGAGTATTGAGGAAAAACTTAAGGAGATAACTGATGCCCTGGGGGGTGAAGAGTGGAGCCGTAAGTTCCTAGATGAGGCCTCAAAAGATGAGAGAGAGAGGGTCGAGGAGAACATAGCAAAGGTGAAGTTCTTCATGAACACCCTTGGAAACCTCAGGGGCCGGCTGATGCTTGGGAAGATATCAGACCCTGTTATTGCAGTCGATATAGTTGCAGGTGAGGTTATGAGTGTTGGGGGGCACCCTTCCGCGGATAAACTTCAGATCTGCAATGTTAATGTGGGTGGGAGATCCATAAAGGTGGTCACAAATGACCCTCATGTAAGGGAGAAGGATAGGGTGGCCGTGGCCCTTTTGCCGCCCCAGAACTTCATGGGTGTTGTGAGTGAGGGCATGTTCCTTGGTGCCGACGGTGTTCTGAGGGACGTTGAAGGAAAACCCGGGGAAATGCCAAGGGGGATACCCCTTGAGGCCCTCAACGAGACAAGGAACCTCGTAGAGGATTTCCTGGCTGGTTAACCCCTCCATGCTCCCTGAGAATCGCCCTGCACACTTCATTGCGGCAGCTTCCACAGTCCCTTGGGAGACTGCACCCTGCTTTTCTCAGACGATCCTCAAGATTTAATTCTGATAAGGGGTAGTAGCCTGAATAATCAACCCTTTCAAGGCCCTCTGCCCTGCACTCATCCACTAGCTTCTCCATCAGTTTCCTGTCAGGTCCCCTGTGGTAGTAGAGGATGAAGTTCGGTCTGAAACCTATTAGGCGGTAGGGAATCTCGGGATTTATTTCTGCAATGAATGATGCTATCTCACATATACTCATGGTGGTTTATGCCGGGTATCACGACCGTCCTGAAGACCCTTATCTTTTCAGGGAATTTCTCTGCAAGGTAGGCTGCGTTTCGGAGCACGGGACCCGCTGGGGCCCCTGTCAGGTTTCTGTGGAGTTCATCTGAAAGGCCTTTATCTCAAAACTGAAGAGTGAGGTGAACCTTATGATGCGCTTTAAAGTCTCAGGTGTCTGGAATCCATTTGTTGCCACTAATGGCATCAGCATCGCCTTCACCCTTATTTCATGCAGCATCCTTTCGATGTAGAGTGTGTGTAGTGTGGGTTCACCGCCAGTGAAGCTCAGATTTGATATGCCATGTGCTTCAAGTTCCCTTAGCGCCTCCAATGCCAGATCCTCAGGTTTCACATAACCCCTGTAAACCCACCCTGAGTCAGGGTACTGTGATATCCTGTAGGCATTGCAGTAGGCACACCGGAATGGGCATGACAGAAGGGTTACCGAGTAACTTTTCAGGACATCTGTAATTGAGTTATAGGCGATTTCAGTCTCAGCAGCCCCACAGACCCCCCTCTCACCTGGGAACGGTTTGCCCCGCACCTCCATTCGCATAGCCTGCATTTCCTGAGTTCGTCCATAAGATAAGTATATGTAACTCTGTTAATACATTTCCAAAAAAATGTAAAAAATAAAGGTATCAGGTTATCTGCCAGTAGCTGCTGGTCCTCTTAACGTACCTGTAGGTCCAGTAGTACCTCCACTTGTATCTCCATTTGCCCATGTACCTGTACCATTTTCTGTACCACTTTTTGACCTTCACCTTCACGTAGTAGCTGAGGGTTACCGGTTTCATGACAGTGTAACTGGCTGATGAAACCGCAGAGGATGCTCCGTTAACAACGGCTATGAATTTGAGTGTCGCTGATTTTGTGAGAAGGACTGGTGCTGTGTATCTTGTGCTGTTAATAGTTGGATTTGATCCGTTAAGAGTGTAGTATATCACTGAACCTTCTGGACCTGTAAGGGTCACAGTTACATTGTTCCTGTAGATGCCTGGAGCAGGTGATGCTGCAGGTGCTGCAGGGATTGATGTGACACTCACAGGTGCCAGATCATTGACTGTAACATTGTAGAGCCCCGCTGGCAGCGTGTATGTGAATGTTACAGTGACTGTTTCACCTGTTTTGACGTTCACAGTTTCTGTATCCTTCACCTCACCGTTTACCATGAGTTCTGCTGTGAAGTCGTCTGCAACACCGGTGTTTGTGACCTTAACCGTGACAGTCACATTCAGGGGTGCATTGCCAGATACTGGTGTGACCGTCAGGTTTTCCAGGGTGAAGTGTGGTCGCAGGTCCACTGTGAGCTGGGTTGAATTGAGTACAGTTTCATTTGCTGGACTGCCGTTGACCATCTTGAAGGCTGTTGAATTTGCCCTCACCGTGAATACCTTACCCGTCGCATTTTCAATGACAAAGAGCCACCTGTAACTTTTACCATCCTCCATGTACAGCTTTGCCTGTCCCTGCCGTACCGGTGCATTTGTGAATGAACTGAGCCAGACAACGCTGTCCTCTTCAAGGACAGTGTAGTTTGCAAAGGGGCCGCTTAGGTTACCTGTGTAGTACCATTTTATCTTTGCGCCTGTTATGTTGCCGCTTAAGAGTTCAAGTTTTGCATCGACAGCTATATCCTGGTCAACATCCTGAAGGTCATCACTGTAGTTCACATCCACAATTATCTGTGCTGGGTCAGATGCATTCTGCTGCATCGTCAGGTTCACGGCATTCTCGGGTATTCCTCCTGTCGCCGATGCCCCTGAGATGCCCGCTGCAATTGCAACCAGGAGCATCAATGACAACACTTTATATTCACTTTTCAATTTTTCACCTCCATACAGCTGTAAAAATATGTATATGTGTAATTAATATAAAAGTTTTTTTTTAAATATATAAAATAGTAAATTTTAAATTTATTGATTGATAAAAATATTATTATGCTAATTTTATTATGATTAAGTTAATTTAAAAATTTATAATCAGACCATATAATTAACAGTAAATTAAAATATGGCCCCATTCATCTTTAATTAAAATCATTAATACAATTGATTCAACAAACCATTCTCTTTTATTATTAAAAAACTGGCCAACAATGTTTTTTATTAAAATTAGAAAAATAAGAAATGCCATTTTTCAGATATAGCAGTTATAATCATTATTCCATTAATAATAGCAATAATCAACCGGTTAATCACTTAATGTTAAATTGTGGAGGGGCCTATAATCATCTACTGTTTAAAATCACAAGTTTGGTCCTCGTCATATCCTCTATTGCGTACTTAACGCCCTCCTTACCCATTCCACTGCACTTGAAACCGCCAAATGGCATATGGTCCACCCTGAAGGTGGATTGTTTGTTCACAAGAACTGTGCCAGCCTCGATCTCAGATGCCATCCTGAGGGCGGTTCCTATGTTCTCAGTGAAAACCCCTGCCTGAAGTGCATAGCATGTCCCATTGGCAATACTTATGGCCTCATCAGCATCATCAAACCTTATAATCGGAGACACCGGCCCAAAGGTTTCCTCTGCAACAACCTCCATCTCAGGACGCACATGGTCAAGGACGGTGGGCTCAACAAAGTTGCCATTCCTTGACCCTCCATGGAGGAGCTCTGCACCATCCTCAACGGCGCCCTCAATTCGCCTTTCAACCTCAATGGCCGCCTCTTCATTTATAAGTGGGCCTATATCCGTCTCAGGGTCAAGTGGATCCCCGGACCTTAACCTGCGGGTCTTTTCCACAAGTTTATCTGCAAATTCGTCGGCCACATCTTTATGGACCACCATCCTCTTAACCGCGATGCAGACCTGTCCAGAGTAGAGATAGGAACCCCTAACCGCGGCCTCAACTGCAGAGTCAATGTCTGCGTCATCCATGACAATTAGGGGATCGTTGCCCCCCAGTTCAAGTGTTACCTTCTTCATTGAGGCCCTGCCTGATATGTATCTTCCAACCTCCACACTGCCTGTGAATGTTATCTTATCCACGAGGGGGCTATCTATTATAAGATCTCCCACCTCCCGGCCCCTCCCTGTTACAGCATTAACAGCCCCCGCCGGGAAGTGTTCATTCAGTATCTCACAGAGTCTAAGTGCGGAGAGGGGCGCTTCAAGTGAAGGTTTCAGAACCGTGGTGTTACCTGCTGCCAGTGCAGGTCCAACCTTGTGGATGGCGAGATTGAGTGGATAGTTAAATGGGGTTATTGCAGCCACAACACCAAGGGGAAGCCTTACAGTGAATCCAATAAGTCCCTTCCCCCCGATACCTGCATCCATGGGTATTGATTCACCGTAGAGCCTCCTTGCCTCCTCTGCACATAGACGTGCGGTTTCAACTGACCTTTTAACCTCATCACGTGAGAACCTTATGGGTTTACCTGACTCCAGGGTTATGAGTCTGGCAAGTTCATCCATCTCTGCCCTGAGCTCATCAGCAACATCATGGAGGCCCTCAGAGATGCGCCTGGCAGAAAGATCAGACATGGCACCCTTTGCATGGTGGGCCGCCTCAAGAGCCCTTAAAACATCATCCCTACCTGCAAGGGGTACAGTATCAACCTCCTCGCCGTTGAAGGGGTTCCTGACACTGAAACGGTTATCTCCCCCAACGTGCTCACCACCAATGATCATATCCATATGACCACCCTAAATTAGAACTTGTTCTTGAGCCCCTTAATTGAGTTGGTGACATTCTGAACATCAGAGTTCATTGCAGTCTCAGATGACCTCACATAGTTGCGGTACCACACCACTGCAAAGGTCACAATGACTATTATACCACCAAACACAAGTATCAGCTCAGCTGACCCCTGACCTGAATCATCAGCAATTAAACCCCCAGACAAAACCTTAACCTCCTATGGTGCCATGCTTCCAACAAGGCTCAGTCCAAATTTTCCTATAACATAGAATATCGAGTAGGCCACGATTGAGAGTGGCACAGAGAACTTAACACCCTTCCTTGCGCTCCCATACATTATGATGCCGATGAGTAACCCTGCGATTATGGAGTGTATTATGATGTAACCTGAAGCTGCGATCTGGGCTGCCCCAAGGATTGGGTTGGGTTTCCCCACAGACTCCATGAACCCTGAGTAGACCATTATCATACCAAGGGCGAATGGCGCCGCGATTATGGCGGCGACAATAAGGAACATCACCGACATCATAACATTGGCCTTCCTCTCCCTCTTGAGCGCCAGAACCGCCCTGAGATCCTCTGCAACCGTCTCAATTACATCCGAAAGGCTCCCACCTGCCCTCCTACCCTCAAGGATCATCCTGAAGGTCCTGTCAAGGTTCTGGGATTTGAGCCTTTCACTCATGGAGAGGATGGCGTCATCGAATGTCCGCCCAATTTTTATCTCAATAACCGCCCTCTTGAGTTCATCGTAGAGTGGCCCCTCCCCCTGTTTGGATACATCCTCCAGTGCCGATTCAAGGCCCACCCCTGCCCTCAGCAGTGATGCTATCTGTCTGAGGAAGTCAGGGGTTGACTGCTCAATGGCGTCAACACGCCTCTCCATCATGACAAAGATGTATGCCCCAAGAAGAATAGATGGTATGAAAAATCCAACAATGACTGCAAGGATAACATTCAGACCTGCTACTGCAGCTACAACTGATCCAAGAACAGCAAAGAGTGCCCCTGCTAGAAATGCCAGGGTTATTATCTCAGATGCCTTCACATAAAGTCCTGTCCTTATGAGTGTCTCCTGCACCCTGAGGAGCAGTTTATCGGGTAATATGCTCTCCAGGGCCTCGCTCACAGGTTTCAATGCTGCCGGTAATACTGCCATCTGCACACCACTTGAACTCTTGCTGTTACTAATTATTTACGGGCTATTATTTATACTATTATTCATGACGACCCACTTTTTAATTCATTTATCTTCATTAACACCTAACTCAGGTGATCAGGTAGGCTGTTCATTACTCCAGCACCCACAACGAACATGTCCTCCACCCTCACACCAAATTCTCCGGGAAGATATATCCCGGGTTCAATGGTGAGGACCATTCCCTCAGTGAGAACCGTTTTATCGTCGGCTGAAAGTGAGGGCCTCTCATGGACCTCAAGTCCAACACCATGGCCACTTGAGTGTATAAAGTTATCAGCGAATCCATATTCCTCTATAACCCCCCTAACTGCACTGTCAACTTCACATGCCCTCACGCCGGGTTTAGCCACCTTCAAACCCTCCTTTTTGGCTTCAATTACCACTTCAAGGATCTCATGTTCACGTTCACTCTCCACCAGTGTCCTTGTGGTGTCAGAGTGGTAGCCGCAGTGAACAGCGCCCCAGTCAACCAGTAAGGGAGAGCCTAAATCGTTAGATGTGGGTACCGCATGGGGTATGCTTGACCTTGAGGCCGATGTTACAATGGTGTCGAATGAGACCCCCTCTGAACCTCCAAGACGCATAAGGTAGTCCAGTCTGGCGGCTACCTCAGATTCGCTTCCTCTGAATTCAATTTTCTTAAATGATTCCTCGGCAATTTTAAGGGCTGCCTTTATCCTTCTTATTTCCTCCCTGTCCTTAACCATCCTGAGATCTGCGATTGGATCCATCACCTGAAAGTCCCTCCCGACGCCGATTCTCTCAATTAGACCCACTGGTAGAGATGGTTCAACCCCTATGTCCCTTAGTTCAACCCTATCAGAGACATCGGATACCCTCCTGAAGGCTTCAACATTAATCTCACACCCTTCTGCTGACTCAAGGTCCATCTCATTTACAAAGAGGACCGGTTCATCACTCAGAAACAGGAAGGCTGTGACCGTTGGCATGAATCCTGTGAGATAGTATATATTCTCCCTTTTTGTTATGAGTGCCCTCTCAGCTTTACCAGAGATGGCTTCAAGTGCCCTTTCAATCCTTTCCAAGTGCATCACCCAGTCTTTCCATAACAGCCCTTTTCATGACCAGCTCGAGTTCATCCACAACCTCATCGGGTGCCCTGAAATCAATGGGCAGAGGTATGTGACCGAAGTCAGGGTCCCTGAAGACCTCACCCCCGAATTTCACGGGTCTGCTGTAGCGGGGGATGAAGTGCCAGTGAACCTCGGGGTCCGGGTTTTCAGACCTGAAAGCCGAATTTTTAAAGCAGCTCCAGTTGAAGAGATCCGGTCCAAAAAGGTCGCCCACAGCAGATTCAAGTACCCTCACCACCAATGCGAAGTCAACCCACTCATCGTTGTTTAGTTCAGAGAGGTCCCTGCATTTCCTTCTGAGGGCCACCACACAGGTTGCAAGGTAGCGCTGGCTCGGTGCAAGGTAAACAATCCATTTGTCTGTGCCGGCAATTTCACGACCATAATAACCGTCAACCCCACAGTACTCACAGACCTTCACATGATCACCGCTAAAATCTATGTACAGGGTAATACTCAAGGTTTATATTAATCATTAAACCTAATTTATATGTATATGCAGCCCATGCCCGGTAACTGCACAGGTGGTTAAGATGGGGGAGCTTCGAAAATTTGTGACAGCCGAATTTGTTTTTGGAAACGGGGCCAGGTTCCTGGCGGGAAGATACGCCTCAAACCTCGGGGCCAGAAGGGTTCTCCTTGTAACAGACCATGGTATAATGAAGACCGGTCTCGTGGATGACGTTACATGTAGCCTCAATGATGAGGGACTTGAGTATGTCATATTCAATGATATAACACCAAACCCCCGTGACCATGAGGTCATGGAGGGTGCTGAGGTCTTTGATGCAGAGGAGTGCAACATGATAGTTGCGCTGGGCGGCGGAAGCCCCATTGACTGTGCAAAGGCCATGGGTGCTGTTGTATCCAACAGGATGAACGTCCTTGAATTTGAGGGCGTTGACCGCATCCCAGTACCCTCGGTTCCCATAATATGCATTCCGACAACCGCCGGCACAGGTGCAGACGTATCACAGTTTGCGATAATCATGGACCCCCATAGAAGGGTTAAGATGGCAATCATAAGCAAGACAATGGTACCCGATGCATCCCTCATAGACCCGGAAACCACCCTGACCATGGATAGGGAGCTGACAGCTGCAACAGGTATGGATGCCCTGGCACATGCCATTGAAGCATACGTATCCAATGCAAGTTTCCACCTGACCGACCTCAACGCCCTCGACTCAATAGGCATCATAAACCAGGCCCTACCCCGGGCGGTGCTTGAACCCGATAACATGGATTACCGTGAGGATATGATGCTTGCAAGCCTTGAAGCGGGTCTTGCATTCTCCAACGCCAGTCTGGGACTTGTGCATGCCATGGCCCACAGCCTCGGTGGGATGCTGGACATACCCCATGGTGAGGCAAATGCCCTTCTCCTTGAATACGTTATTGAATTCAACTTCAAAGCCGCAAGGGAGAGGTACCTCAAGATCGCAAAATCCATGGGACTCAGTGGTTCGGGGCTGGAGGAACTCAAGGCACACATAAGGGAATTTCGGGAGACCCTGGGAATGGATATGACACTTGGGGACCTTGGTGTTGCTGAGGAGGACATACCCCGCCTTGCAGAGACCTCGATGGAGGATCCCTGCATAGTTACAAACCCGGTCCGGCCAGAACAGAGTGAAGTTGAGGAGATATTCAGGAGGGCCCTCCATGGGGCTTGAGGATGGTGAAATGTCTGATAGGGACTGGGAAACCCTCAGGGAGAAGATAATAGGGTTCGGTGAAAAATCCATAAGGAAGAGTTACTATCCCCGTCTTCAGGAGTCACTCGCAGAACTCAGGAGGTTCAGGAAACTCCTTGACTGTACAGATGACGCCATATTCCTGGTTAAAACACCTGGAGGTGAACTTACAGACGCCAACCGCTCAGCCTGCACAAGGCTGGGGTATTCAACCCGGGATATACCTGGCCACAGTATCTATGATCTTCTGCCTGAGGACATGCATTCCCTCTTCAAAGGTATCCTTGAGGGCAAAGATGAAAGAATAACAATGGAGGGGCACCTTATAAAAAGGAACCGTGAAATGATACCTGTTGAGATAAAGGTAGATATGGTTGATTTTGATGGTGAAAGGTACGCTGTCCTGGTGGCCAGGGATATAACCGAGAGGCTGAAGATGGAGGCGGAACTCAGGAGGTCACTGAGGGAGAAGGAGGTCCTTCTAAGTGAGATACACCACAGGGTCAAGAACAACCTCCAGATAATTTCAAGTCTCCTGAGCCTCCAGAGCCACAGCATCAAGGACCCCACTTGCAGGAATATCATTGAGGAAAGCCAGGACAGGATAAGGTCCATGGGCCTCATACATGAGCAGCTATACCGTTCAGGTGATTTTAGCTCCATAGACTTTGGATTGTACGCCTCCAGACTCCTCAAGAACCTCCATAGGTCATATTCCCATGGAAAGGATATAGAATTCTCGCTTGAAGCCGATGATATAAAGGTGAGTCTTGAGACCTCAATTCCATTGGGCCTCATACTGAGTGAACTGGTAACCAATGCACTCAAGCACGCCTTCAGAGGAAGGAATAGGGGGAGTATCGCGGTTAGATTCAAAAGGAGGGACTCTGCCTGTATTCTTGAGGTGAAAGACGACGGTGTGGGGTTCAATGAGGAGGATCTCAGAAATAGCAAGTCCCTTGGCTTCAAACTTGTTGAAATCCTCACAGAACAGC
Source organism: Methanothermobacter sp. KEPCO 2 (assembly GCF_041228365.1). NCBI lineage: Archaea > Methanobacteriati > Methanobacteriota > Methanobacteria > Methanobacteriales > Methanobacteriaceae > Methanothermobacter > Methanothermobacter sp. KEPCO 2. The sequence goes on from NZ_CP166185.1 coordinate 1,025,239, forward strand.
TTGACGGAACTCTCACCTTTTCAGGGGCGGACGGCGGATTTTTCCAGATAGAATTTATGGAACCCGCCTATACCGACAGGATGTCAGTGGATTCTGATAAATAATTCTCTAAAAAGAGAATTTTAATTTTTTCAGTCAATAACATCGATGGATTGCTCTTAAATCTTCCATTTAATAGAAAGTCACTTTCAATCCAGCAATGGAAAGCATTATAAGACGTGTCCCATGTTAATATAAACATGGTCAGATTCAGTAAGGGAGAGGTAAGGGATATCCTGATCTCAATGGTTGTTATCGCCGGGGTATTTTCCTATGTGTTCTCAGGTAGAAACCTGCAGGTCGCGCTGATTCTGCTTCCTGCAACCCTCGTTACTGTGGGGCTTGGATTTGTCCTCCATGAGATCGCCCATAAGTTAATGGCAATAAGGTATGGATTCTGGGCCGAATACAGGCTGTGGCTCGAGGGCCTCATACTGGCGCTTGTGACCTCCTACTTTGGATTCGTATTCGCAGCCCCGGGGGCCGTTTACATTCATGGAAACTACATTGAAAGGGACGTTAACGGGAAGATATCCATTGCAGGACCCCTCACCAACATAATGCTGGCTCTAATATTTCTCATGGCCTCATCTGTACTCCCATCTCCACTTCGCGATGTTGCTGTGCTTGGATACGCAGTTAACAGCTTCCTTGCCCTCTTTAACCTCATACCCATCGCCGTACTTGATGGTGCCAAGGTTTTCAGATGGAACCCCCTCATATGGCTCATTGCAGCCGCATCTGCATTCGCACTCACATTCAGCAGCATGTTCTAAGTGATCGAGATGTTCCGGGATATTCCTGTTAAGTATGTTGGATGCACCCACCGGGCCATGAAGCCCTCAGAAACACTCAGGGCCTTCAGGGAAAAACTCAGGGCCATAGGTGTCACAAGGATAACCGAGATAACGCACCTCGACCGTATAGGTATACCTGTATTCTCAGCCATAAGGCCGACAGCGGAGGAGGGTGCTGTTAGCATATACGCAGGTAAGGGCGCCACAAGGAAACAGGCAAGGGCCTCTGCAATGATGGAGGCCTTTGAAAGGTACTCTGCCGAGAGAAGTCCCCTGGACGAAACACTGATGGCCCATCCATCTGAGATGGATAAACGCCTGGACCCTGAAGCACTTATTCTTCCACAAAACGCTGATACAGACTCTGAAGTTGAGTGGATAATTGCAGAGGATATAAAAAGCCAGGACAAGATTCACGTGCCTGCAAATGCGGTTTTTCACCCTTACAATCCTCCCGAGGGCTGTGTGAGTCTCTTCAGGTCCAACACCAATGGCCTTGCATCCGGGAACGTCCTGGAGGAGGCCATATTCCACGGCCTCATGGAGGTGATAGAGAGGGACGCCTGGAGCCTCTTTGAGGCGAAAAGGGGTCCCCGAATAGAAATTGATTGTTCGGGGACAGATAACAGGATAATAACGTGTCTCCTTGAAAGGTTCCAGAGGGCGGGGGTTGAGATAACACTGGTGGATCTCACCGCTGACACCGGCGTTGCAACGGTTGCTGCGGTTGCCGATGATGTTGTGCTCAGGGACCCTGCACTCCTCACCATGGGCGTGGGGACCCACCTTGACCCTGAAATTGCAGTTATAAGGGCCCTCACAGAGGTTGCCCAGAGCCGGGCCACCCAGATACACGGCACCAGGGAGGACACCGTAAGGGCGGAGTTCATGAGGAGGGCCGGCTATGAGAGGATGAAGAGGCTAAACAGGCACTGGTTCTCTGAGCCCGATGATACCATTGTACTTGAGGATATGGAGGACCTCTCAACAAGGTCATTCCAGAGGGACCTTGAGATTACCCTGGATAAACTGGAGAGGGCGGGCCTGAAGCAGACACTCTACGTGGATCTAACCCGTGATGTTGGTGTTCCCGTTGTAAGGGTCATTGTGCCTGGACTTGAGGTTTTCTCTGTTGACCCTGAAAGGGTGGGGGGACGCATAAGGTCCTCCATGTGAAAATATCATAAGGTCCCACAGATGAAATGATTAAGTGACCCGAGGCACTAGATAATCCATATGCATGGAAGAAAGATCATAATATTTACAGGGCCATCACTTTCCCACAGTGATGCATCAGATATCCTCAGGGCAGATTACAGACCCCCTGTGAGGCGGGGTGATGTCCTTGAAGCTCTCTCTGAGAGGCCAGACATAATAGGGATAATTGACGGTGTATTCCATCAGAGCCCGGCAGTGGGGCACCGTGAAATCATTGAAGCCCTCAGAATGGGTGTTACCGTTGTTGGGGGGGCAAGTATGGGGGCGCTAAGGGCTTCCGAACTCCATGACCTGGGGATGGTGGGAGTAGGCCGTATATTCAGGGCCTACCTGAATGGTGATCTGGAATCTGATGATGACGTTGCAGTTGCCTTCAACCCTGAAACCCTTGAGGCCCTCTCTGATTCCCTTGTGAGCATTCATTTTAACTTTAAAAGGGCCCTTGAAAGGGGCATCATAAGTGAAGATGACTTCAGAGAACTCATGAAAATCGCTAAGAACCTATTTTATCCCCTCAGGAACTACCAGAGAATTCTGCATGACGCAGAAATACCTGAAAACAGAAAGGCAACCCTCATGTCATTCCTTGAATCTGAAGGTAGGGATATAAAAAGGGAGGATGCCCTTAAGGTTATAAAATACATTAAAAGACTGGTAAGCTCTGATGATCAGTATCATGGATGTGAAACTCATGGATCTTGAATCAAAGATAAAAAAGGTGAAGGATGCCCTTAAGGGCAGAAAGGTTGCTGTCGGATTCTCAGGTGGGGCTGATAGCACAGCACTGCTTGATATTGCAGGGGATTCCGCTGATGAAGTTGCTGCATTCACAGTTGACACAGGTGTTATGCCCCGTGGCTTCATAGAAAATGCCTCATCAATCGCCAGATCCCTTGGGGTGGAGCACTTTATAATAAACAGGCCGCTCCTTGAAAACCAGGAATTTGTGAGTAACACCACAGAGAGGTGCCTTGTATGCAAGAACATCATATACAGTTCAATACTCCATGAGGCCAGGAAGAGGGGTTTTGAGGCGGTCCTTGATGGCACAACCGCAAGTGACATGTTTGAGGACCGTCCTGGCACCCTGGTTAACCATCTGCTGGGTATAGAGACCCCTCTACTCGATGCGGGGATTACACGAAGTGACGTCCTTGAATATCTCAAAAAAAGGAACCTTGAATACTCAGAGAATACCACATGCCTTGCAACAAGGATAAAGGATCAGGATATAACGCCTGAACGGATAAACAGGGTCTCATATGCTGAAACCCTCGTCAGGGGGCTCTACGGTGAGGGTACCGTGAGGGTCAGGCATGAGGGGGACTCTGCAATAATAGAGGTTGATGAACCTGAGAGGCTCCTCAATGCAGCAAATCTGAGGCATATAGAGAATGAGTTGAGGGCCGTCGGGTTTAAGAGGGTGTTCCTGGACCTCACAGGCTACAGGAAGGGTGAGGATGACATTGTACTCTACAGGCCCTGCAGGGATGCTGAATCAAGGATAATGTTCGAGGTTAAGCTGCCCTACCACATCAATGTAAAAGAAACATGTGAAAAACTGGAGGAGAGGAATCCCCGATGCTCAGAGAAGATGGGTGTTGTCATGGTTGAGGTGGGTGATAGTAACGTGACCATCTTCAGGAACGGGAAGATAGTGGCAAGAAGGGTGAGGGACAGGGAAGATGCTGAGGAGGTGCTCCTTGAGGTGCTGCCACACATCATAAGGGAGCGTGAGGACATGCAGACACAGAACCACTCCCAATCAGGAAGATAGTGGACCAGTGATAAGTCATCCAATATCCTGTGAATATAAGGCCGCTGACCTGATGAGAAACACGATTGTCCAGTCACAGGGTAATGTGGGGCCTCAGATTATAGTTGCATTGGATTGTCCTGTCACAGGACCCTCTGAACATTCTCATTAACCTCCTTCTGAAGGAGGTGATCTTCTGAAGGAGGCCCCTTGAATCATCACCCCTTAAAACAAGTCCAGAGGGGGTGCTGAACTCAATCCCATCGGCACTTATCCCATTGAAAAATATCTCAACCTCACTGGAGTCATCAGGGATGTCATTTGTCCTCACCGTGTAATCAAGCAGTAGCTCATCATGGGGGAGTACCTCAGAGATGGCCCTCTTCAGTGTCATCTCAAGTACATCCAGCAGTGTCTCAATAACCGGCAGGTCATACCACCAGCAGTAGCCGAGTAGCATCTTGATCTCGATGTCCCTTATTGAGACCTCACCATGGTTCTTAGCCGCCACCCTCAGAAGGCCCTTTGAGGCCTTCAGTGTTATCCTCTGGTCACTCATTTGAATCAATCAGAGCATTTATAAGGTCATTGGCCCTTGCAAGCCCGGTGAGGTTTCCCTCATAGTCTATGATGGGTATCTGTTCAATGTTCCTCCTCTTCATCTTCCTTGCGCAGGAGGTGACCGTGGTTGAGGTGGTTGCGGTGACTATATCTGTGGTCGCAACATCCCTGACCTCCTTGTCAGGGAATTTGAGCTGGTTTTTTATAACGTAGAGTACGTTTTTGCTGTCCCAGGACCACCTGTCACCCTCTGTACCCACAGATGTATTATGAACGGTACTTTCAGAGACAACCTCGCTCTCATTTATGAAGTCGGTCTCTGTGAGGACCCCTGAGAGTTCACCGCTGTTGTTGAGGGCCAGGAGGACCTTCAGCCCAAAGTACCTCATTATCTCAAATGCCACACTGAGGGGTGTTCTATCCCATGTTGTGGGGATGTTCCTTGTCATGTAATTCTCCACGGGTTCATCGATTTCCATCTCTGCAATTGCACCTGCAACCAGGTCATAGCTTGTCACTATACCCACAAGCCTGTCCTGGTCCACAACAGGGACCCTCCGGATGTTCCTCTCAAGCATCCTCTCTGCAGCCACCCTGACGTCATCGTCTGGGGCGACTGTGACAGGATTCCTCGTCATTATCAGCGCTATCTGCTCCTCATCCGGATTCTCAACAAGGTCTGATCTTGTTATTATCCCCACAAGTTCCTCTGTCCCCTTCTTAACTACTGGAAGCCCTGATACATTCTCCTTTCTCATGAGTTCAAGGGCTGTTGACCTGTTTCCTGGAACAGTTACATAGTGTATTTTCTCTGACATTATCTCCTTTACAAGCATGACCAACACCAGAAGCGAGTCGGTTAAAAAAAATGGTTTTTCAGTGAACAACAAGGACCGGGCAGCCTGCTGACCTTACCACCTTTTCTGCCACGCTGCCCAGCAGGAATCTGTCAAGGCCGTGTTTGCCTGAGGTTCCCATGACCACGAGATCCACGCCCTCCTTCTCCACTGTCCTTAGTATGGCCTCTGCAGGTGAACCCTCATCGGTCCTGAGTGTCAGTTTAACACCTGCCCCTGATTCCTCAACAAGCTTCTTAACGGCTTCAAGGGACCTTGATGCCTCCTCCTCGAGCATCTCCCTCAGCCTTATTATAAGGTCGTCTGCCGGGAGACCCACAAGGGATGATGTCTCCATAACTGTCAATGCAATTATCTCGGCTCCACTTTCCCTGGCAATCCATATAGCATGTTCAGCTGCCTTGTTGGCATGTTTTGAGCCGTCGGTTGGGAGCAGGATTTTACTGTACATAGCCTCACCTCTTAACTAGTTTACCTTTTATTATTAAGTATATTATATTTTTCGATTCAGTACGGTTTATGATGGAGAGGTAGGGGTCAGCGGATAATTTCTCGGTGATCATGAGGTCCGCGGGAAATCCTTCCTCAATAACACCCCCACCTGTTATCCCCAATGAGTTAACGGTTGCCATCCTCAGCACCTCAAGTGGTGGGAAGTACTCACCTGTGGATCCCCTTGTAACCTTCAGGGTGTACTCCATCTCCCTGAGGAGGTCCGGCGAGTTGAACATGACGTTGTCTGTGCCAAGAAGGAGATTTATGCCCATCTCATGCATCCTCTTGACTGGGGGTATGCCTGCTGAGAGCGCCCCGTTGGATCTGGGGCACAGCACAACCGAGGCCCCGCTTTCCCTTACAGTTTCAAGGTCATCCTTGACTGGATTTGTGAGGTGCACCAGAAGCTTAAATCCGGCTTCCAGAGCCCTTTCAACCTCACTCCGGCCTGTCTCTTCAAGTGATCGCCTCTGGGATTCGGGGTGCTCTGCAACGTGAATCGATGCAATCTTACCCATCCTTTCACATTCATCAACGATTATGCGGGCTGCCTCATCGGTTATCTCTCCCATGCCACTTGGTGCAAACCCATCAGATAACTCAAGGATCCTCCTCACAGCGCGCCTGATCTCAGCATTTGATGCTTCAGGGTCAAAAACCGCAGGGTCCCTCCCGAGTATCATTCCCCTCAGGGGGAGATCAGCCATTGCTTCAGTGAGGAGTTCAACACCCTTAACACCACCCTCCCTGTAGTCAATGAATGATCCTGTGCCATGTGCCATCATGTCAGCCATCACATCCTTCATGGCTGCCTTGAGTTTCCACTGTGGTGATGATTCAAGTATCCTGTGTTTCAGGCCATTTGGGGGTCTCACTATATCCTCAAGTGGCCTCCCATCACCAACGTCCATTGCAACTGAGTCTCCAAGGTGCACGTGGGAGTTCACAAGGGCAGGTGCAACCATGAGGCCTGATGCATCAATCCTGTTGCTTCCCGGGATCCTATCAGGGGTTATCTCGACTATGATGCCATCCTCAATGAGGAGGTTTGTCCTTTCGGGTCTCAGACTTGCACCGCGGAGGACAGTCCCGTTTTCAACAACAAGCATATTTGATTATTGGTTTTTGCCCTATTTTATTATTTGTAAGTAAGGATAAGAATAAAAAAAAATGAAGTTTAAATTCAGACGTCTGCTGTGAGTTCATGAAGAAAGAATTAATGGAATAATTTTTCAGAATTTCCTGATGTTGTTTGTTTCTGATTTCTCAGAGACCTTGCCGTAGTAGTCTGTCTTAACCGTGCCCCGTGAGTACCTGTAGTAGGTCTTTAGTGTGACCGTCGCGCCAGGGTTCAGTGTGCCCGTGTACACCTGTTTATAGTTCCTTGTTGAATAGCTGCCATACCACACCCTTGTGTAGAAGTTTCTGGCTGCAGCTGTCCCCTGGTTCTTAACGTATATGTAGAGTGTGCTTCCAGATTTTCTTGTTCCCGTTACCACAAGGTCGGGTTTTGGGTTTCCAACCGTGATTGTCTTCTTCTTAACTGAGATTAATCCATTGCTATCCGTTGCTGTCAGTGAAACTGTGTAGTAGCCCTCCCTTGCATAGGTGTGGGTGACCTCTTCACATGCTGCTGTTGAGCCGTCGCCGAAGTTCCACTTGAGTGTTACTGTGTCGTTATCAGGGTCATATGCCATTGACCTGAAGGTGAACGTTCGAAGTGATTCTGAACCACAGTAGGTGTATGTGAAGTCTGCCACTGGTTTGCTTCCTGTGAAGTTGGGTTTGACCTTGTTTCTGTACCACTCCTCTGCGGCGGCATCATCATATGGTGTTGTATCGCTGGCTTTTGGGAAGGTGCCATTCCAGTCCCCCACAAAGGCTGCATATCCATGGTCGTTGCGCCAGATGGTTGTGCCATTGTAAACTGTGCTCTTATTTATAACCTCAAAGTTCTGCTGGTTGGCATCATAGAAGTTCCTGGAGCCGTTCAGGAAGTCGTATATTATCTCTGCACCATCCCATGCTGTGGCATAGTAGTTGGCGCCTGAACCTGTGAACATCCTTGAGAAGTGGTAGATGGTCTCTATGGGGTTTTTAACCTCATAATCCTCAACCCATCCGGTTGAGAAGCATGCGTGTAGTAATATTACGGGTATTCCTTCCTTGAAGGGCAGGTAAAAGGTCTGTCCATTGACCTGCACCATATCCCCTGCACCCCATATGTAGCCGTCACTTGCAACCAGTGAGAATGGGGGGCTGGCATATCCCCCACGGCAGTCATAGTTCCCTGACATGTATCCGCCATGGCCCGCATATATCACAGCATCTGCGCCGTACATACCCTTGAGTATATTCTTAACGGTTGCATTTCCCTTGTAGAGTTCAACTACCTGGTAGCCCCTGTTCTTGAGGGTTGTTGCAACCTTCTTTGCCTCATCATACATGCAGCTGCTATCTGAGAGGCTGTCTGCAACTATGAGTATGTGGGCCTCTGATAGGGGTAATGCAGTGAGTGATAATATTATGAATGCAGCGAGCATGAGTTTTCCATATCTCATGTCCTTCACCGATACATTCTATAATATCACAATAGTTTAAAATTTAAAAGAAAATTGGTGCCATGTATCACATCCCATGGTATTCGTCAAGGGACTTCACGGTTATCCTCCCAAGTCGAACAGCCTCAATGGCATTAAGGGCCGCCCTTGCCCCGGCGAGTGTCGTAACATAGGGTATTCCAAGTTCTACGGCCATTCTCCTTATTAGATAGCCATCGTCGGCTGACTGCTTCCCTGATGGTGTGTTGATTATGAGACCAACTTCACCATTGAGTATGGAGTCCCTTATGTTTGGTGACCCCTGGCTCACCTTCCTCACAACCTCTATATCTGCTATGTCACTGACCGCCCTTGCTGTCCCACGGGTTGCCATGATCTTGAAGCCCAGGTCGCTGGCCTTCTTAACGATGTCGGCTATCTTGTCCTTATCCTGGTCCCTGACGCTTATGAATACCTTGCCCTCTGTGAGGAGGTCCATGCTGGCAGATAGCTGGGACTTGTAGTAGGCTATCCCGAAGTTCTCATCGATACCCATTGCCTCGCCGGTGGATTTCATCTCAGGGCCCAGCACAGAGTCTGCCCCTGGCAGTTTTATGAAGGGGAACACTGACTCCTTCACCGCCACATGGTCTATCTCCTTCTCCTCTGTTAGTCCAAGGTCCCTGAGTTTTGCCCCCATCATCAGCCTTGCAGCAATCTTGGCAAGTGGAACACCGGTGGCCTTGCTGACGAATGGAACGGTGCGGCTGGCCCGGGGGTTCGCCTCGAGTATGTAAACTGACGGGTCAGAGTCGGGTTTCACCGCGTACTGAATGTTTATTAAGCCCACAACATCAAGTTCAAGGGCCAGTTTCCTTGTGTACTCCTTTATGGTTTCAATTATCTCCTTTGGGATGCTCTGGGGTGGTATCACACATGCCGAGTCCCCTGAATGGACCCCTGCCTCCTCTATGTGCTCCATTATCCCCCCAATGTATACGTCGGTTCCATCGGAGAGTGCGTCCACGTCAACCTCTATTGCATCCTCAAGGAACTTATCCACCAGGATGGGATGTTCGGGGGATACCCTCACAGCCTCCTTCATGTACTCCTCAAGTTCCCTCTCATCGTAGACTATCTCCATTGCCCTTCCACCGAGGACATATGATGGCCGTACAAGTACAGGGTAGCCTATGCGTTCAGCCACCTCCCTTGCATCCTCAAAGGACTTGGCGATTCCGTAGGGTGCCTGTGGTATCCCCAGCCTATCCAGGACACGGGTGAACCTTTCACGGTCCTCAACCCTGTCTATGCTCTCATGTGGTGTTCCCAGTATCCTGACACCCTCCTCTGCCAGGGGTACGGCAAGGTTTATGGATGTCTGGCCCCCAAACTGTACCACGACGCCCTCAGGTTTCTCCTTATCTATCACAGCAAGGACGTCCTCCAGTGTGAGGGGTTCAAAGTAGAGCTTATCAGATATGTCATAATCTGTACTCACGGTTTCAGGGTTGTTGTTGACCATTATGGTCTCATAACCATCCTCAGTGAGGGCCATTGCAGCATGTACACAGCAGTAATCGAATTCTATACCCTGACCTATCCTTATTGGACCTGAACCTATGATGAGGACCTTCTTCCTGTCTGAGACCTCAACCTCATCCTCAAGGTCATAGCAGCCATAGTAGTAGGGTGTTTTCGCCTCAAATTCGGCTGCGCAAGTATCAACCATCTTGTAGACAGGTTTTATATTATTCTTGAGCCTCAGGGACCTTATTTCTGATTCTGCAAGCCCTGTTATTGATGCCAGCCTTGAATCTGAAAACCCCATCCTCTTTGCCTTGAGGAGGACCCTGGGATCCCTCAGGGATTCTCTGTTGAGGGATGACTCAAAGTTCACTATGTTCAAGATCTTCTCCAGGAAAAAAGGGTCTATCCTCGTAAGTTCATGTATCTCCTCTATACCCATACCGTCCTTAAGGGCTGTGTAGATCTGGAACAGTCTAAGGTCAGTGGGGTTCTCAAGGTCCTTCCTTGTGTAGGGTATCTCCATGAAGCCATCAGCGCCTATATCAAGGGATCTTATGGCCTTGTTAAGGGATTCCTCAAGGGTTCTTCCTATGGCCATGACCTCCCCTGTGGATTTCATCTGAACCCCTATCTCCCTGCTTATCCCCCTGAACTTATCAAAGGGCCACCTTGGAATCTTTGTCACAATGTAGTCGATGGATGGCTCAAAGGATGCCGGTGTCTCCTTTGTTATGTCATTCTCTATCTCATCGAGGGTCATCCCAACGGCGATCTTGGCGGCGATCTTGGCTATGGGGTAACCTGTGGCCTTTGATGCAAGTGCACTGCTCCTGCTCACCCTCGGGTTCACCTCTATGACCTTGTACTCGCCGGTCTGCGGGTGGACAGCGAACTGTATGTTGCAGCCCCCCTCAATCCCGAGGGCCCTTATGATCTTTATTGCCGCATCCCTCAGCCTCTGATTGTCCTCGTCACTGAGGGTCTGGGCCGGTGCAACCACCACGCTCTCCCCGGTGTGTATGCCCATGGGGTCGATGTTCTCCATGTTACAGACGATTATGCAGGTGTCGTTGCGGTCCCTCATGACCTCATACTCGAATTCCTTCCAGCCAAGTACAGACTGGTCTATGAGGACCTGGTTGATGAAACTCATCTCAAGGCCCCTGGTGGCTATCTCAATGAGTTCATCGCGGTTGTGGGCCACCCCGCCACCTGTACCCCCAAGGGTGAACGCGGGCCTCACTATAACAGGATAACCTATCTCCTCAACAGCTTCAAGGGCCTCTTCAACTGAATTTACCGCTCTTGCTGCGGGTACTGGCTCGTTGAGTTTCTTCATGAAACTGTCAAAGAGGTCACGGTCCTCAACGTTTCTTATGGTCTCAATGGAGGATCCTATAACCCTCACACCCTCGAGGGCGCCCATCTCTGCAAGACCCGTTGCAACGTTGAGGCCTGTCTGTCCCCCCATGGTTGGGAGTACCGCGTCGGGTTTCTCCTTCTCGATTATCTTTGCAACTATCTCAGGTGTGAGGGGCTCCACATAGACCCTGTCAGCCATTTCCATGTCGGTCTGGATGGTGGCAGGGTTTGAGTTCACGAGTACTGTCTCAATCCCCTCCTCCCTCAGTGATTTGCATGCCTGAGAACCTGAATAATCAAATTCAGCAGCCTGCCCTATCTGTATAGGGCCAGATCCTATGATAAGTACCTTGTTGATGCTTTCATCCCGCGGCATTTTATCCCCATCTTCCTCTTATCCTAGTATTCTTTCATAACACTTACAAGACGATCAAAGATGTTCACAGTATCATGTGGTCCTGGTCCTGCCTCAGGGTGGTACTGGACACTGAAAACCGGGAGTTCCCTGTGCTCTATTGCCTCAGGTGTCCCGTCGTTGAGGTTTAGCTGTGTGATCTCAATATCCGTCCCCCTTACTGAGTCCGGGTCGATGGTGAACCCGTGGTTCTGGGATGTTATTGAGACTGTACCTGTCCTTAGGTCCTTCACCGGCTGGTTTATACCTCTGTGCCCGAATTTCATCTTGTATATGCTGGCCCCGAATGCAAGGCCGATTATCTGCTGTCCAAGACATATCCCGAATATGGGCAGCTGTTCTGATAGTGTTCTGACCGTGCTTATGGCCTTCTTCACCCTTGTGGGGTCACCAGGTCCGCTTGATATTAGGAGCGCGTCAGGGTCATATTCCATTATTTCCTCTGGCTCCATTCTGTATGGCACAACAGCAACACCAACATCCCTTTCAAGGAGGGCTTTTATGCTGTTTCTCTTGATTCCGCAGTCAACTATAACAACCCTCCTCTCTGCGTCCTCATTCATGGTGACCGGTTCGGTAACACATACCTGGTCCACAAGGTCAATCTCGGTTATGTCCGGTTGATTCACTGCCAGTTCAAGGAGTTCATCATCATCAATCTCCTCTGTTGCAAGGGCACCCTTCATGGTACCCCTCTCCCTTATCTTTATGGTGAGAGCCCTCGTGTCAACACCCGCTATGCCAGGGATTTCATATTCCTCCAGGAACTCTGAGAGTGTCTTTTCTGATAGCTGATGTGAGGGTTTCTGGCATTCCTCCCTCACTATCAGGCCCTCGGCCTTTATACCATCTGACTGGTACCATTTCTCAGATATTCCATAGTTACCCTGCAGGGGGTAGGTTGGCATGAGTATCTGGCCCTTGTATGAGGGGTCTGTGAGTGATTCAACATAACCCGTCATCCCGGTTGCAAATACAACTTCCCCCGTCTTCACTGTTTCAAATCCAAATGCCTCTCCTTTTATTATCGTACCATCTTCCAAGGCTAATTTTGCTTCCCTAAACATTTCACCACCGTGATCATGACTTCTGACTGATTAGATTAATTAATATTCATGACCATAAGGAGAATCTCCTTCAGAGTGGAAATCCATCCTCATAACCACAGCGTCCTCTCCATCCTCATAGTAGTTTGCTATAACCTTCTCCTCACTGAAGCCAAGGGCCCTGTAGAAATTTATGGCCCCTCTATTCTTTGCCCTTACCTCCAGTTTAATATTTTTAATATGAAATTTTTCAAATATACCTATGGCTGTCCTCACAAGTTCAGCCCCAACACCCTGACGGCGGTAATCTTTATCAACTGCAAGTGAGATAATATGACCTTCATCCTCAAATCGGATCCAGAATATTATGAATCCAACGACCCTGCCGTCCTCCTGGGCCACGAGGAAACCTGCTCCAAGGTTGTATATATCCCTCAGGAGGTGTGCCGGGTAGGGATCAGCAAATGATTCCCTCTCAATCTTCAGAACCGTTTTAAGGTCCTGTGGTCTGAATTCCCTTACTATCATCTCTATCTCCGTGGTACAATGTGGAAAGATCTTGCACTTTACATAATCAGGAGTTCGCAGCCATCCGACCGTGTTGTTGAGGTTGGTGCCGGTAGATTCCTGTATGTTTCAGATTATATCATGAAACATTCAAAAGTTGATTTGGTTCTAACAGATATTAAACCTTCCCGTGGGGACATAATTTACGATGACATCACATCACCGGATATGGATATCTACAGGGATGCCGCCACAATATACTCCATAAGACCCCCATCTGAACTCCACAACCCCCTTATGATGGTAGCGGACGCAGCTGGTGCCCGGCTGATCATAAAACCACTCACTGGGGAAAATATAGCCACAGAAAAACCCATGAAACTTGTAAATTACAGAAAAAGCTTTTTCTACGAGTACAGTCCATAAACCATCTGATTTTTTATGATGTCCTCAAAAGCGGCTTACCTGAGATGATATATGATTCATAGGTGATCCCACCACAATCACACCACTTCATTAATAATATATACTTTATAAACTGGATAATGAATGTCACTGGGTAATCCAATTCAAAAAATATCATGATCCTAGATCTCAAGAAAATTACCAAAATAAATTGAAAAGTGTTAAAAATGAAATGGGCCACGATGAGTGTAAAGGAAGTCTTGAAGGAACTTAAAACGTCAGAAAATGGTTTAAATTCAGATGAAGCAGCCAGAAGACTTGAAACTTATGGTAAAAACGAACTGGTTGAGGAGAAAAAGGCAGGTCCCCTCAGAATGTTCCTTGCCCAGTTCATGGATATACTCATCATACTACTCATACTTGCGGCTGTGGCATCCTACTTTGTGGGTGATGTGCTCGATTCTGCAGTCATACTCTTCGTGGTGGTTGTGAATGCCACAGTTGGCTTCATACAGGAATACAGGGCCGAAAAAGCAATGGAGAAACTCAAGGGCCTGGTATCAACTGAGGCCACGGTTATAAGGGATGGTATGACCCAGAAAATACCCGCCTCTGAGCTCACAATAGGAGATATTGTAATCATAGAGGAGGGAGACAATGTACCTGCAGACATCAGACTCATAGAAGCCTATGACCTCCGCATAGACGAATCCACCCTCACAGGAGAATCCATACCCGTCCAGAAGACACATGAAGACCCTGAGGATGAAAGGGATGTTATCGCATTCATGGACTCTGACGTTGTATCAGGTCGCGGTAAGGGTGCCGTAATAGCGGTGGGTATGGATACCTCAATAGGCAGGATAGCCGAGATGATACAGGAGGATGAGGGTAAGACACCTCTGCAGGAGAAGATAGCCTCCCTTGGAAAAAGCCTTGGGCTCATAGCGGTGGTTGTATGTGCCATGGTATTCGCCATACAGTTCCTCCGCGGACTTCCACTGGTTGACACCTTCATGACCGCTGTTTCACTTGCAGTTGCCTCAGTACCTGAGGGCCTTCCCGCCATACTGACACTAACCCTTGCACTGGGTATGCAGAGGATGGCCCGGAGCAATGCCATTGTAAGGAGGCTCCTTGCAGTTGAAACCCTGGGTTCATGTTCAGTTATCTGCACCGACAAGACGGGTACACTCACCCATAACCGTATGACGGTGAGGGAATCAGAGCTCACCTCACCAGAGATGGCACTCCTTGTATCAGCACTCTGCAACAACGCCACAATCTCAGATGATAGGGTCATAGGTGACCCAACCGATGCAGCCATGCTGAGCTTTGCGGATGAAAATGGATACAGCAGGAAGGAGCTTGAGGAGAAATACCCCCGTCTCATGGAGATACCCCTTGACAGTAAAAGGAAGAGGATGACCACCATAAACCAGCTGGCTGACGGGCGATACCTCCTCATCAAGGGGGCCCCTGAGATAATACTCGGCAGATGCAGTTACGTGGATTATAACGGCTCCCTGAGGGCAATGGATGATGATGAACTGGCTAAATGGATGTCCAGACTCAACGATATGACATCAAGGGCCCTCCGTGTTCTGGCCCTTGCATACCGGAAACTGCCTGATGGCGAGGATGAGGAGAGGGACCTTGTGTTCGCTGGCCTCGTCGGTATGATGGACCCTCCACGAAAGGAGGCTGCAGATGCCATAGAGACATGCAGGAAGGCGGGTATAAAGGTTGTTATGATCACAGGCGACCACAGGGACACTGCGGTTGCCATAGCACGTGAACTGGGGCTCATGGATGATGGTCTGGCCCTCACAGGAAGGGAACTCGATGATCTCTCTGATGATGAATTCGAGGAGATGGCGGAGGACGTGAGGGTCTATGCCCGTGTTTTCCCTGAACAGAAGGTCAGAATAGTTGAGGCCCTCCAGAGGCGGGGCCACGTGGTTGCCATGACCGGTGATGGTGTAAACGACGCCCCCGCCCTCAAGAAGGCCGCTATAGGTGTTGCCATGGGCAGCGGGACGGACGTGGCAAGGGAATCCTCTGACATGGTGCTCCAGGATGATAACTTCGCAACGATAGTTAAGGCGGTGAGGGAGGGGCGGACCATCTTCGATAACATAAGGCGCTTCGTTAAGTTCCAGCTTTCAACAAACGTCGGGGCCATCCTCACAATCGTATCGGCCTCGCTCATCAACCTTCCTGTGCCATTCAACCCGATACAGATACTCTGGATAAACATAATAATGGACGGTCCCCCTGCACAGTCCCTTGGTGTTGAGCCCCCTGAATCCGATATAATGCTCAGAAAACCGGAGAGGGAGGATATAATGCCAAGGAGGAACCTGCTGCGTATAGTAATTGCAGGTGCTGTCATGGCAGCAGGGACGCTGGGGCTCTACATGTACATGCTCTCCTCAGGGAACGGTGTTGAGCGGGCGATGACAGTTGCATTCACGGTCTTTGTGATGTTCCAGATATTCAACGTATTCAACTGCAAGTCAAGGACCGGGTTTTCCAACAGGACTCTCCTTGTTGCTGTTGCAGCCTCTCTCCTGCTGCAGATCCTTGTGGTCTACCTTGCACCCCTGGAGGGTGTGTTCAGGACCGTCCCCCTCACGGTTACAGACTGGATCCTCATAATCGCAGTGGCTTCCCTCATACTGATTGCGGAGGCCATCATGAGGCTTGCTGACGGGCGGGAATGACCTATGAATGTTATTGTGATGGCAGGGACCAGGGATGCCCGGAGAATCATAGAAAAACTCTCAAGGGATCCTCGAATTG
The DNA here is from genome assembly GCF_041228365.1 of Methanothermobacter sp. KEPCO 2. NCBI lineage: Archaea > Methanobacteriati > Methanobacteriota > Methanobacteria > Methanobacteriales > Methanobacteriaceae > Methanothermobacter > Methanothermobacter sp. KEPCO 2. The sequence goes on from NZ_CP166185.1 coordinate 1,041,572, forward strand.
ATATAACAGCCACAGCAACCACCGAATACGGTGCTGAGCTCGCTGAAAGTTCAGGGGCATTAAGAACAGTCAGAGGGCCCCTTGACAGGTCCGGGTTGAGCGGACTGATAGATGAAATCGGCGCTGAACTCCTCATAGACGCCACCCACCCCTTCGCGGCAAGGGCCACTGAAAATGCGCTCCTGGCATGCCAGGATACAGGCATAACCTACCTGAGGTTCGAAAGACCACGGCTGGATATTGAGGGCGCCATAAGGGTTGACTCATTCAGGGAGGCTGGGGAGGTGGCCTCATCACTCCTCAGGGAGGGTGAGGTGGCGATGCACCTTGCAGGGATCTCAACACTACCTGAGGTTCTTGATTCACTGGGTCCAGAGAGGGTTGCCGTCCGGGTCCTGCCACAGACCTCATCAATTGAGGCATGCCACAGGCTCGGGGTGCCCCCCGAACAGATCATCGCAATGCAGGGCACATTCTCCCCAGAGATGAACAGGGTGCTCATGAAGGAATACCGTGCAGGTGCGGTTATCACCAAGGACAGTGGTGAGACAGGGGGTCTCCGTGAGAAGGTTGCCGCTGCATCAGAGCTTGGAATACCCATCATCCTCGTTGAGAGGCCAAGGGTTGACCTGAAAGGCGAGACGGTATTCCATGACATTAATGAACTTGTGGAATATGTCACAGATATCCTGAATAGAAAAAGAAACTGATAACTGCTTTTAATCTTAAAGAACATGCGCTAAAAAAATTTAGAATAGAAACTGATAACTGCTTTTAAATCTTTAAAGAATAAGTTCACCGGTTCTCAAAGAGGACAACCTCAACCTCCTCTCCCTCATTGAGTATCTCAACGTTCTTTGGCACCTCAATGTATCCATCGGCCCCTGCAAGGGCTGCTATTGCACCGGAATCCCTGAATATGGGCCTTGCATACTGGCCATCAACCCTCACGAGGGCATACTGGACCCTGCCCCTTGATGAGTGGAATCTCTCGGCAAGTTTAAGTGTCTTCACAGAGCCTTCAGGGGCTTTTATTCCCGAAAGTTCCCTGAGGAATGGTTCTACGATTGATCTGAAAACCAGAAGGGCTGCAACCGGGAAACCAGGGAGCCCAACCACCATCTTACCGTCAACCACTCCCACTATGGTGGGCTTACCCGGCTTCATGGAGATGCCGTGAATGACCACCTCACCAAGATCCTCAAGCACATCCGCCAGGACATCGCCCGCCCCTGCAGAGGTGCCGCCTGAGGTTATAACGAGGTCCGCTTTACCCAGCCCCTCAATGAGGGCACTTCTGAGTTCATCGTAATCATCCCTAATTATACCCCCACGGCTGACACTGCAGCCGGCATCCCTGAGGGCCGCAGATATTCCCAGAGAATTTGAATCAAATATCTTTGCAGGTTCAAGTCTCCCTGAGGGCTCAGTGAGTTCATTACCCGTTGATATGACATGTGCCGATGGTCTCGATACAACCTTCACCGAGGTGACACCTGCAGCTGAAAGCGCCGCGATCTTGTCGGGTGAGAGTACCCTTCCTCCCCCCACAAGTACACTCCCCGCCTCAATATCAGATCCAGCCGCCGCGATATGCTGCGAGGGGTATGCCGGCCTATGGATGTAGACGTCCTCACCACTAACCTCAGTGTACTCAACCATGACAACTGCATCGGCACCCTCAGGTACCGGTGCCCCCGTACTTATCCTGGTGCATGAACCGCTTTCAACTCTCCCTGATGGCAAAGAGCCTGCCTCAACCGTCTCGATACACCTGAGCCTCACCGGTTTCTCATCGCTTGCCCCGAAGGTATCTGAGGCCACCACCGCATACCCATCCCGGGATGCCCTGTCAAATGGTGGCAGGTCGATGGGGCTTTTAACATCCTCTGCAAGTACCCTCCCAAGTGCATCATCAATATTAACGGTTTCGGAACCTCCACTGTAAAGTTTCCTGAAGAGATCGGCCATTATCCTCCTTGCATCGTCCAGATCGATTATATCAAGAAATTCGACTCCCATTGGATCACCATGAAAAGCAGTCTAAGCAATTTATTTATATCTGCACCGGTAATAAATTATACTGTCTATTTCTTTGATTGCTGAATGTGTAATCGCATTAGAATCAAAGTTAATCAACGAAAAAAAGAGGAGGAGAGTATTTGAGTAGAGGACATCAGACACAGGAAGTTAGGCGTGTGAGGACGCCCAGGAAGGGCGAGATACCTGGAGTTGTTGAGCAGATAATGGGGCACGGGAAGCTCAAGGTGAGGTGTGCCGATGGCCATATAAGGCTCGGCAGGATCCCGGGCAAGATGAAGAAGAGGATATGGATCCGTGAGGGTGACGTTGTACTTGTGAAGCCATGGGAGTTCCAGAGCGAGGAGAAGGCCGATATAGTGTGGAGGTACACCCGTACAGAGTCCAACTGGCTTGAGAGGAAGGGCTACCTCAAACTCTGATTGTCCCGAGAGAAGTTGATTTTAATGGATCCTGAAGAAACAGGGCAGGCCCCTGAACTCAGGGCACTTAAATCAGGGGCTGTGGATAGGGTAGACTCTGATCTTGGACGGATGGAGGCCGTCAAGAGGTTGAAGGGTGTTGAGGACCGAAGGGTGGGAAGTGAGGTCTTTGATGAGCTTACCCTCAAAACACTCTACAAGCTTGCCAACTCAGGTTACCTTGCGGTGCTCAATGGTGCTGTGAGCACAGGTAAGGAGGCGAATGTCTTCAAGGGTATAACCGATAACGACGAATTTGTTGCTGTCAAGATCTACCGTGTCGCCACATCTGACTTCAAGAAGATGCAGTACTACATACAGGGCGACCCGAGATTCAGGGTGAGGACAACCAACAGACGCCAGCTTGTCCAGGCCTGGGTTAACAAGGAGTTCAGGAATCTGAAAAGGGCCCTTGAAGCGGGTGTCCGTGTGCCAGAACCCGTGGTTGCAAGGGACAACATACTCATAATGGAGTTCATCGGCGATGACGGTGAACCGGCTCCCACCATGAGGGAGGTTCCACCTGATGACCCTGCGAGGGTCCTTGAGTTGATAGTTGAGTACATGCACCGCCTTTACACTGGTGCAAGGCTTGTGCATGGGGATCTATCCTTCTTCAACATACTGAACCATTCAGGAGAACCAGTTATAATCGATGTATCCCAGGCAATGGTCCTTGACCACCCACTGGCCATGGAACTCCTTGAAAGGGATATAAAGAACGTGGTCCGTGACTTTAAAAGGCTGGGGGTCAGTGTAAGTGAGGATGATATAAGGAAAAAAATTAAAAAAGAACCTGAGCCCCCTGCAAAAACCAACAACCAGGAAAAGAATTAAAGAACTGCGGAAAAAACCACAACCTGACAGAAAGAATTAAAAAAGAAAACCTTAAAACATTACCTGGAACCTGAAAAGAAGGATCCATCCCAGATAACAGAGCAGAAATGGAAACTCCACTGGATACTTTACAGGAAGTTATTGTAGGTTTTATAAACGTTTATCCTTATTTATTCATTGAGGTGAATCAGATGCCCACCGAGGAATATCTCAAAATACCCCGAGAAAGGGTTGGAGTTCTGATAGGTAAAAATGGTGAGGTCAAGTCACAGATTGAGCGCCTCACCCAGACAGACCTTGAAATTGACAGCGAAACCGGTGCAGTTACACTCATACCCCAGGATGAACTCGACGACCCCCTGTCACCATGGAAGGCAAGGAACATAGTTAGGGCCATAGGACGTGGCTTCAACCCGGAGGTTGCCCTCCGGCTCCTGGATGACGATGTTGCCCTTGACATCATCAAGATAACCGACTATGTCGGTAAATCCAAAAAGGCCATAGCAAGGCAGAAAGGTCGTGTAATAGGTAGGGGTGGTATAACCAGACGCATAATCCATGATATGACCGGTGTGGATATATCGGTCTATGGAAAAACCGTTGCATTGATAGGTGAATTTGAAAAACTCTCTGTTGCAAGGGAAGCCGTTGAAATGATACTTAATGGCGCCAGGCACAAGTCTGTGTACGCATTTCTTGAAAAGAAGAAACAGGAAATGAAAATGAAGGAGTTTCAGGAAGGCGTTAAATTCATGTAAACTCCACCATAAACCTGTTTTTTGTGAGGGCGAATTTCAATTATTTCACATGTATCGCCCAACCTATGCTTTCTGTAATAGTTACATCTAGGGGTATAAGTTTATATGCTATAAGTTACACATATGTGTATATGAACATGGGATCCCATGTGTATTATCCTGTGAAAAATTATTTAAGGAGGCGAACTTTTGGCTAGGCAAGCTTTGGATCTCTTTGACGAAGGATTCCAGGAACTCACTCCCTCAGAATTCTTCAGGAAAAACAAGCAGATGCTGGGTTTTACAGGGAAAATAAGGTCACTGACGATAGTTTTTCATGAACTCATAACAAACAGTTTTGACGCCGCAGAGGAGGCAGGTATACTCCCTGAGATCAAAATAGATCTCAAGAGAATTGGTAAGGACCACTACATCCTAAGACACCAGGACAACGGCCCCGGGATACCTGAAAAGTACATTCCAAAGGTATTCTGTACCATGTTCGCCGGGTCCAAATTCAGGAACATCCAGTCCAGGGGGCAGCAGGGACTTGGATGCAGTGGTTGCGTGCTATTATCCCAGATGACCACAGGTAAGCCCATAAAGGTCATATCAGGGACCAGGGAAAACGGCGAACTCAAGGGGGTCAAGATGACCCTCAAGATGGACGTTAAGAAAAACCAGGGCCTCATACTCGAAAAGGAGGATGTGGAGGTTGAGGACACAGGGGTCTGCATAGAGCTCCACTTCAAGGACGTCTCCTACTCGCTCTCAGAGCAGGGGGCCTACGAGTACATAAGGAGGACAATGATAGCCAACCCCCATGCAAAGATAATATTCAATGACCCCACAGGGAACCGCTACGTATTCAACAGGGCATCAGACGTCATCCCACCAATGCCAAAGGAGGTCCTCCCCCACCCATGGGGTGTCACAGCCGATGACCTCATATTCATGGCAAAGCACACCGACAAGAGACGCTTCAGGAGCATGCTTACAAGCAACCTCTCAAGGATGTCCTCCAAGAAGATCAAGGAACTCGAAGAACTCACCGGCATAGACCTCAACAAGCGCCCCAAGGACATGAAGTGGGAGGAGGCCGAGAGCATAGTTGAGGCATTCAAGAAGATGAAGTTCATGTCACCACCAACCTCAGGCCTCATACCCATTGGAGAGGAGCAGATTGAGAAGGGTATGAGGGAGATACTCCAGCCAGAGTTCACCGCCACCGTGACAAGGAAACCCAAAACCTACCGTGGTGGTATAGCCTTTGTGGTTGAGGCCGGTATAGCCTACGGTGGAAACTCCGGTAGAATGGTTGGTGACCAGAGGAAGGCCGAGATAATGAGGTTCGCCAACAGGGTCCCCCTTACCTTTGACGCAGGCAGCTGCGCAATAACCGAGGGTGTTAAGAGCCTTGACTGGAGGCGCTACGGCATAAGGGACCTTGAAAATACGCCGCTCACCATATTCGTGAATATCGTATCAACCAACGTCCCTTACCTCTCAACAGGTAAGCAGAGCGTGGCACCTGAACCTGAAATACTCCATGAGATCAGGCAGGCCACCATGATAGCTGCAAGAAAACTCTACAAGTACCTCAGGAAGAAGAAGGCCGCCAAGGAGGAGGCTGAGAGGGCCAAGGTATTTGAAACATACGTTCCGGTGATCATAAAGCAGGCGGCTCTCCTGGCAGAGAGGGAGGCACCTGATTACAGGGAACTCCTGGACACAGTTACAAGAAGGGCAAAACTTGAAATTCTGGGGGAATCACTAGATGAATAGAAGGGAAATAGCCATTAACAAACTTAAAAGTCTTGGAGACGTCATACTCGACGATGTGAGCCGTGGGAAGATCCCCAGGATAAAGGTTCCATCAAGGGGTACATCCAACATAATCTATGATGAAGAGAAGAGGCACTACATCCTGGGTGACCGCTACGGTACACGTTCAATGGGTAATGTGAAGCAGATAAAGAAGATAGGTCAGATGCTATACACCGCCAACTTCTGCAAGGACCTGGTGGCAAGGGAGAAAACCGCCACCCTCAGGGAGCTCTACTACATCTCAGAGGGATGGGAGGTGGACTTTGCAGACCAGCAGGAATCCAACATCGTTGGAGAGGACCTTGAGGTTACCCTGGGAATGACCAGGGAGGAGCTGGGTCTCATGCCAGAGGAGGACGGCGCATCTGTCTACGGTGCCCTGACGGTCCGTGAGGGTGATATAGAGATAAACGCCCTCAGATCTGGCAAATCAGGTTACAACATATCACCCACCATAGATGAGGTTGAATTCGTGGATCACGATGTTGAACGTGTCATTGCGGTAGAGACAATGGGTATGTTCCACCGTCTCGTGCAGGAGAAGGCCTACAAGAAGTTCGACGCCCTCATCGTTGGGCTTAAGGGTCAGGCCGCAAGGGCAACCAGGAGGTTCATAAAGAGGGTCAACGAGGAACTGGACCTTCCAGTGTACATCTGTAACGACGGAGACCCATGGGGATTCCACATCGCCATGGTCATAATCTCAGGGAGTGCGAAGCTCGCCCATGTGAACCACCAGCTTGCAACCCCGGATGCAAAGTTCCTGGGGGTTACGGCAAGTGACATAATAAACTATGACCTCCCCACAGATCCCCTCAAGGACATCGATGTGGTGAGGCTCAAGGAACTCCTGAACGATCCAAGGTACAGGGATGAGTTCTGGAAGACCGAAATAAAGAAGATGCTGAAGATCGGTAAGAAGGCAGAACAGCAGTCCTTCTCGAAATATGGTCTTGAGTACGTGGTTGACACGTATCTTCCAGAGAAACTTGAAGCCGTGGAGAACCAGTAAAACTGTCTCCATAACTTTTGTTTTTATTTATTTTTTAGAATAAGAGAATTCCTCATGTCTTAAACTCAACTGGTTTTTAATGGTTATCCACCCAGAGTAACTCATTCAGAGATAACTATAAACCTAAAGTCCCCCTCACCCCACAGAGATAACTATATAAAATAATCAATGAGAAATAATATCAGATTACACCTTTAAACTTAAGAGGTTCCTCTGGGAACAGAAGTTTTCAGGGGATAGGAGGTTTCTTTAATGATATCTGTAGCCATTAACGGGTATGGGACAATAGGAAAGAGAGTCGCCGACGCTGTGGCTGCCCAGGACGACATGAAGGTCGTTGGTGTCAGCAAAACAAAACCTGATTTTGAGGCGAGGGTTGCAATTGAAAAGGGCTATGACCTCTATGTAAGCATCCCTGAACGCGAAAAGCTCTTTGATGATGCTGGAATCCCTGTTAGCGGTACCGTGGAGGACATGCTGGAGGAAGCAGACATCGTGGTTGATGCAACACCCGAGGGCATCGGTGCCAAGAACCTTGAACTGTACCGTGAAAAGGGGATAAAGGCCATATTCCAGGGTGGTGAAAAGCACGACGCCATTGGACTCTCATTCAACTCCTTCACAAACTACGCGGAGTCACTGGGGGCCGACTACACAAGGGTTGTTTCCTGCAACACCACCGGCCTCTGCAGGACCCTGAAACCAATAGATGACCTCTGTGGAATAAAGAAGGTGAGGGCAGTGATGGTAAGAAGGGGTGGCGACCCTGTACAGGTGAAAAAGGGTCCAATAAACGCCATTGTACCTAACCCCCCAACGGTCCCATCACACCACGGACCTGACCTCAAAACCGTCATGAAGGGCGTTAATATCCACACCGTTGCACTCCTTGTCCCCACAACACTGATGCACCAGCACAACATAATGGTGGAACTGGAGAACCCTGTGGACGCCGATGAGATAAAGGCGAAGCTAGACGAGACAACCAGGGTAATGCTTGTGAAGGCCTCAGAGGGCCTTGCATCAACCGCAGAGATAATGGAGTACGCCAAGGAACTTGGAAGGTCACGGAATGACCTCTTCGAGATACCCGTCTGGGAGGAGTCCATAAACGTGGTTGAAGGGGAACTCTTCTACATGCAGGCGGTCCACCAGGAATCCGATGCCGTCCCAGAGAGTGTGGATGCAATAAGGGCCCTCCTTGAACTTGAAGAGGACAACATGAAGTCCATAATGAAGACCAACAGGGCCATGGGCATACTCTAAAAACCAATTTTTTCTATTTAACCCTTTAACCGGGTGTTTTTTTGATAAGGGTTGGTCCTGCAGGGAACCCCGTGGGTTACCGTGGCAGTACAGTCAGTGTTTTCAGAAAGATCAGGGCCATGGGACTTGACGCCTATGAGTACCAGGCAACCTATGGCCTCAGGTTGAAGAAGGAAAACGCCCTTAAGATTGGTGAAAATTCCAGGAAGAATGATATACTTGTCTCAATGCACGGCCCCTACTATATAAACCTTTCATCAACCAAGGAGGAGACCATAGAGAAATCAATTGACCGGCTCTTTGACTGTGCGGTTGCAGGGGAGTGGATGGGTGCCTACCGTATTGTATTCCACCCCGGCTTTTACGGTGACCTGGGGAGGAGAAGGGCGTTTGAGCTCTGCAGGAAGTCCCTTGGGGAACTCATCTCAAGACTTGAAAGTGCCGGTATCAGGGACTTCACCCTTGCACCTGAGACCACCGGTAAGAGGTCACAGGTGGGAAGTCTAGAGGAGATTATAAGATTCTCAGAGGAATTTGATAACGTCATGCCCACAGTGGACTTTGCACACATACATGCAAGGGGTGGTGGGTGCATAGGGGGCGCCGGTGATTACAGGAGGATACTTGAGGAGATTGAGGGAAGATTAGGAGTGGAGCACCTCCACTGCCACTTCACAGGGATAGAGTACACAGATGCAGGAGAGAGAAAGCACCATACCCTATCCGAAGGCTTTGGCCCTCCTGTTGAGCCCCTCCTTGAGGTGCTGGTTGATGGTGGATGGGATGCCACCATAATCTCCGAGACACCCAGAAAGGATGAGGATGCAAGGAGGATAAAGACCCTACTTGAGGGGTACCTCAGCAGGTGACGCTGGTCCAGAGAAATAAGGTGTGGGGAATGTCTCAAAATCTACAAATCCAGTTTTTTATATGGGCTGCATGAAGTTGACCAAAAAATCTACACGGATGCTCCGATGTTTCTTGAATTAACTGCATTGAGTGTACTGAAAATACAGATCCCTCGGAGTGTACCTAAAACTTTATACACCCCGATGCACAATTTACCTATGATGAGTTTATTTCTTGAGTATATCACAGTATCAGAACTTGTTTCTGAAGAACAGGTGATGTGGTGAAATTCAATAACATAGTCTATGACCCCCAGCTAACAGATAAAAAGTTCCCTGTGAAGGCCTCTGATCCTGAAAGGGAGGCAAAACTTGTTGTTCTCCAGCCGGTTGGATACCCCTTCGTATGCAACCTGATGGAGTCCCCAAGGATAGACGCCGTTAACAAGGAACTCTTTGAGATCTATGCAAGGGACCAGTGGGAGGGTTTCAGTGCAACTGAGGGTTCCTATCTATTTGACCAGAAACTGCTCCCTGACTATGCATTCAAAATAATAAGGGCCCACCCTGACGGTTCAAAGATAACCAGGAACACCTCCATTATACTGCTGGAGAACGAGAGGGAGGAGTTCCATGAGGTGAAAAGTGATATCACCATGGACGATGTTATCGGTCAGGAGGACGCCAAGATAAAGTGCAGGATAATCATGAGGTACCTTGAGGACCCGGACAGATTCAGGGACTGGGCGCCCAGGAACGTCCTCTTCCATGGAAGCCCGGGTACAGGTAAGACAATGCTTGCAAAGTCCCTTGCAAATGAACTCAGGGTACCCCTCTACCTTATAAAGGCCACAAGCCTCATAGGTGAGCATGTGGGTGACGGTGCAAGGCAGATACATGAACTCTATGAACTGGCATCAAAAACTGCCCCATCAGTTATATTCATAGATGAGATGGACGCAATTGGCCTCGACCGGAGATTCCAGTCCCTCCGTGGGGACGTCTCAGAGGTGGTTAACGCACTCCTGACAGAGATGGATGGTATAAATCAGAACTGGGGTGTTGTAACCATAGGCGCCACCAATAACCCTGAACTTCTTGATAATGCAATAAGAAGCCGTTTTGAGGAGGAAATAGAGTTCAGGTTACCTGGGGATGATGAGAGGCGGATGATGCTTGAGAAATACATTGAGACCATGCCCCTGGATGTGGATTTCTCCCTGGACAAACTTGTTAAACTGACAAAGGGAATGTCAGGAAGGGACATAAAGGAGAGGGTGCTTAAAACAGCCCTCCACAGGGCACTGGCAGATGAAAGTCCAAAGGTGGAGCGTGAACACATAGAATATGCTCTTAAGGAGCGTGAACTGAAGGGCGAACCCAGGCACATGTTCGCCTAGATCAATTTTTTAATTTTATAAAATCCGTTTAAACTTTAATTTTTTTAGTGGTTAAAGAACTCCATGAGCACAAAACCCAATTCTCTACAGTCTTTTCCTGGTTAAAGGACTCCATGAGTACAAAAACCAAATTCTCTACATGAAGAGATCAGAAAATCCAAAAAAACCTAAGATTCCTCACAATCAAAGAGCTCAGAACACATCCTCAAGAACTCTTTATCATCCCTCTCTGCAGCATCCCTGATTTTCAGTGCAATATCATGGAATATCTTATCAACTATTGACCTTGTGAGGCCCTCAACAACCCTCTCAGGGTCCTTGCTGTTTTCAATTTTCTTAATTGCCTTACCTGCCTCCCTCTGCCGGAGGGACTCCATGCTCCCCCTTATCTCAGCAAGAAGTGGCTCCACCTCCCTGTGCTTCATTGCCCTCAGGAGGAGTTCAAGTTCAGCCCTCACTATCCCCTCGGCCTCCCTTGCCTCGGCCTCCCTCCTCTTTCGGTTCTCCTCGGCCACGCCCCTGAGGTCATCGATTGTGAATAGCCTGACTCCAAGTTCCCTCACGGATTCCTCTATATCCCTTGGGTTGGCTATGTCCACCATCACAATGCTGGACCTCCTCTCAGGGGGCACCGCCTCCATGACACGCTCACGGGTGAGTATATAGTGGGGTGAGCCTGTGGCACTTATAACAACATCTGCATCCCTGAGGGCCCTGTTGAGCCTGTCGAAGTGTATTGCATCACCACCGAGTTCGCATGCAAGCTGGTAGGCCCTCTCATATGTTCTGTTTGCAACCATTATTGCCTTGAGGTGTTTTTCGGCGAGGGCGCGGGCAACCAGTGTCCCCATTTTACCTGCCCCTATAACAAGGACCTTCTTGCATTTGAGGTCCCCGTGTATTGACTCTGCAAGATCAACAGCCGCTGATCCTATTGAGACAGAACCCCTGTTTATCTTCGTCTTCCGCCTCACGGTCTGTCCCACATGGACCGCCTTGGTGAACACCATATCAAGAAGGGGCCCGCAGGTACCCTCACGTAGGGCCTGTAACCTTGCAGCCTTTATCTGTCCAAGTATCTGGTCCTCCCCGATTATCATTGATTCAAGACCTGAAGCCAGTCTCAGAAGGTGTAGAAGGGCATCCTCATCTTTTTCAACTGTAAATCCATTAAAATCAAATTCAGGTGGGACCCCTGTGACATGAAGGTAGTACTCGACCCTGTTGCAGGTCATGAGGGGCACCTTCTCGGTCACGGCTTCAAGGGCCTCAAGTTCACCCACAATCTCCTCTATTCTGCCTGATGCCGTCTCCATTGTCTTCACATCAGAGGTCTTGTGGTCGAGTCTTATGTTAAGAATCACCTGAAGCCCCCCCTATCCATGATTATGTCCCGCGCCCTTCTTATGGCACCCTCCAGATCACCAGCTTCAAGTTTTTCCTGTACCATTTTATCCTCTGAGATCTCATAGAGAATTCTGCGCCTCTTTCTGTGATCCGGGACCTCTTTCATGAGCACGCGACGGGATACATCCTGAACCTCAATCATTAGTATATCCTCTGGTTTTATGACCTCCTGGATCCTCCTGCGGAGGTGTTTTGCCATCAGTGGACTCTTTTTCCCTGTGAATACTGAGATTGAAACATCCGCTATTTTGAATGTCGATGGGACAACCACGTTACCCCTTGATGGGTCATCTGCCCGGTTAAGGAGTTTACCCTCTGCAAGTTCAGTTACCCTTTCATTGAGGCTTCTATCGGGACTTGCGGCAACTATGAGGTCTGCCTTCTTAATCCACTCCTCAAGTTTTTCCTCGGCTATTGAAACAGCGCCTTCAACTTCCTGTCCAAGAACCGCAACCTCTGCACCGGCCTCGATGAACCTCATCGCCCTTCTTCTTCCAACTTCACCTGAACCCACCACGAGTACCCTCTTACCTTCCATGTCAATGTAGAGGGGTGTGAGGGACATTTTACCATCCGTCAGAGGGATTTCATTCTGAGTATCTTCATTGCTGTTCTGAGGTCATTATCTGCCTCGGCAAGGGCCTCCCTGGCCTCTTCAATGGATACCTCAAAGGCTTCTGCCAGGGCCTTCACGCTCTCGGTGTCAGGTTCAGAGGTGCCCACAAGTTCCTCTGAGAGCCTCTTTTTGAGTTCCATGTACTCCTCAGTTGTCATGTTAATCCTCTTCATGGCCATGTCCCTGAGTGGACAGGGCTTTGAGGGCTTGCAGCACCAGACAAGTGAACCGAAGCATGTCCCCTGGCCCTCACCAAGCCTTGTATTTCTTGCGAATGACTCCTTGATTTCAATGTAATCCTGTGGTGTCAGTCCCGCCTCCTCAAGTGCTATCATTATGGGGCAGGGCTTCACCGGTGGGCAGCAGAATGTAAGCGCCCTTTTATCACCACCCCTGCAGACATGGGATGGTGCGTCGCTCCATACCAAACACAGTCCTCCTTTATTAATTATGTTTATTCTGTTAATAATAATCCATTACATGGTATCTAAAATAACACCACTTAATGCCTTTAACAGCTTTTTTGATAAATAAATTGTGGTTTGCAGATAATAAAGGGGGTTATTCCCTGAGCATCCCCCTCTTCTCATCGGGGGTGAGGTCCCCGACGATTGACTCGGGTTCACCTGTCTTGAGGATTCTGCCTCCCCTCATGAGGGATGCCCTGTCACAGACATCAAGCACGAAGTCCATGTCATGTGAAATTATCAGGAAGGTCTGATTCAGTTCCTCCCTGGCCTTCAGGATTGAATCTGTAACCTGCACCCTGGTTATGGGGTCCATGGTACCTGTGGGTTCATCAAGTATTATTATCCTGGGCTCCCTGATGAGGACCTGGGCAAGGGCGACCCTGTGTCTCTCACCACCTGAGAGCTCATCGGGGTACTTGTCAAGGAGGTTCTCTGCGTACTCCTCATCAAAGCCCACGGCCTTGAGGACATAGACAGCCTTCATCCGGGCAAATTCTGCCGGAAGTTCAAGGCTGATGGCCTCTGTGAGGTTACCCAGCACATCCCTGTGGGGGTAGAGGCTGTACTCCTGGTGGAGTATCCCAAGGTAGGGCGTTACACGGCCACGGCCAAGGGGCCCCTTCTCGGTCATGTCTATCCATTCATCACCCAGCCTCACGCAGACCTTCCCGCTACTTGGCTCGGTTATGCCGATTATTATCCTTGAGAGCGTCGTCTTACCGGCTCCGCTGAGCCCCACTACACCAAAGATTTCCCCCTCATAGACTGTGAGGTCAACACCGTCAACAGCCTTTACAACACCCCTGTCAATGGAGTAGTAGTGCTTCTTAACATCAACCATCTTTATGATGGGGGTTTCCCTTTCAAACTCCTTCACCTTCTCAGGTGCGGGCACCTGTTCCATGAAGCTGGCAACCACGTCATCGGGGTCTCCCTCCTCGATTATCTCACCCTTCTCGATCCATATGGCATAATCAGAGAGGTCCCTCATGACCTCGGGCCAGTGGGAGGTTATGATCATGGTTATTCCCTTATCCTTGACACCCTCAAGGAGTGCGTCGTGTATGAGCTCAGCTGTCTGGGGGTCAAGGGTACCTGTTGGCTCATCAGCCAGGAAAACCATTGGCTCCTTGGCCAGCTGCCTTGCAAGGACAACCCTCTGCTTTTCACCACCACTGAGATCCCTTGCAATGTGTGTTATCCTGTGGCTCATCTGAACCATTTCAAGGAGGTCAAGGGCATGGTAGAGGGCTGTTTCATATTCAACATCCGGCATTGACTTTATGACGTTATCGATTACCGTGTCATCCTCATAGAGGGCAAATGTCCTCTGGAGCATTATGGCTATTCTTCTCCTGACGGCGGCGAAGGTCTTCTTGTCACAGTTCCAGAAGTCCACTTCCCTTAGTGAAAATTTTGAGCCACATCCACATACATTACCCTCAAAGGATGGGGGTTCAACTCTGAGGCATTCAGGGCAGATTGCCACGTTGTAGATCACACGGCCAGAGTCGGGCCTGTATTCCTTCATACCCCTCAGCATGTTTATGAGAACAGATTTTCCTGCCCCACTTCTTCCCAGTATCCCAAGGACCTTGCCCTCATCGATTTCAACGCTGATGTTTTTTAAAACCTCAACACCCTTAAACTTCTTTGTGACGTTTTCCAGCTTTATGAAAGACATGTGCTCACCCTCAGTTGCTAAAATTAACGTTACCAGTGAAAGATGAATCTGTATTATTCTTTTGATAAAGGGACTATTAAAATTTTCTAAATTTTTAGTCCAGATTAAATCTGAGTTCCCTGAGATTAAAGTCTATCCTGCCAGATATGGCGGCCCTTGCAATTGATACTGCATCTGCACCTGCAGCAAGCATTGCAGCGGCGGATTCAGGGTCTCTCACTGAATTGTTACCTATGAGGGCCGAATTCCTTAAGTTCTGTGAAACTTCACCCACGAGTTCAAGGTCGGCCCTATCCTCCCCTGGTTTCATGGCGTCCAGGTGAATGTAGCTAACCCCAAGGTCATCAAGCATTCCTGCAATGTCAGCCGTATCAACTCCAGGCACATTTCCCCGTATCTTGACAGAGACCTCTGCATTGGCACCCTTCACGACCTCAGATGTGAAGTCCTCCATGAATTCAGGGTCATGGAGCATCGCCTGTCCGGCACCCAGGGAGGTTATCTCTGGCTGTCTGCAGTGTGCATTTATCTCAACAATATCCACTTCCCTGATGGATGATATCTCCATGATGGGTTCGGGGTCAAGGGCCCTGAGGTTCACAGAGACCAGCACCTCAAAACTGTCCTTTATCCTTGATGCCTCAGATTCTACTATGGATTTAAGTTCAGAAGAGTCAAAATCAAATTCAGGTCTGCCCCTCTGGGCTATTAGCCTTCCAGCCCTGGATGTTTCCTCATCTGCATTGTAGCCGCCCAGTGTAACAGCATCAAAACCATAGGGGATAAGTTTCATGCAGAATTCTGCATCGGTTATACCTGCCATTGGGGCCAGGACAATTATGATATCAGCAACCACAGGTTTTTGGTTAGAAAATCTTGATAATGCGGGACCTCATCCACCTATTCCTTCATCACATGGACCAGGTCATATGTGAAGCCGCCCCTTATCTCCTCGAGGGCCAGGTCTGCCAGGTTGGCTGCCTTCTCAGCTGTTGGTGCCTTACCGATACCTGCCTTGAGTGCAACGTTTATCTCGTCATCTATCTCATTGAGTATGCGAAGCAGACCCTGCGGTTCAAGGCCGTTACAGGGGGACATGAAGTTATCCCCACCTATGAAGAATAGAAGGGCGCCCTCCTTTATGAGTTTCTTCATCAGAAAGTGCTGGACCCGGTTAACAATGAATGATGTGTCATAGGCTGGCACAATGTCGGTCATGGTCTCTGTGATGCCATTTATATCAATATGTGCAATCTGCACATAACCCTCATCCACAAGACCATCTATGGCAAGGACCTCCTTCCTGTCCTCTGACTGGGCCCCTCCATGGCTCTGAAGAGCCCTTGAAGCGTTTCTCTGGGCATCATAGGGTGTCTCAGCGGCCCCTACACCCATACTCACGGTTATGGGGTAACGGTTACCTATGGACCTCTGTATCCTTCTGTGGTCCTCCACTCCTATACCATTGGTAATGGCGAGCATATTATCGAATCTTGTGAAGAAAACAAGTCCCTGACGGGCAGCAAACTGGCGCTGAAGGTCAGCGTAAAGTTCTGCCTGGAGTATCTGAAGATCAGCCTCATTACGTGGGGCTGGTGTGACTGTCCATGGCCCATAATTGTCTATCTGAATTAAGGTCATCTGTATCATAATATTTCACCCAAAAGTATTCTGGCCAACATTATTTTATCCCCTATGTTTTCCATGATGGTCTTTGTTATCGTTACCTCTTTTATTAGTTTTTCTATTTCCGTCTTGAGATTTGAGTCGGCCTCATCAATCACCAGCATGTCAAGAAAATCACTGTACATCTCTGCAAGGCCAAGGCTCGAGACCTCATAGCCCTTAGCTTCCATGAATTTCCCTGCAGGGCCACTGAATGGCCTCCTGCCTATAAATGGTGATACTGCAGATACCTCTGCATCTCTGAGGGCATCCCTAACACCCTCTGTTTTGAGGATGGGTCCTATGGATGTCACAGGATTGGATGGTCCCACTATGACCCTTTCGGCAGACTCAACCGCCTCTAAAACACCAGGTGCCGGTTTAACCCTGCTGAACTGAACATCCAGGACCTCAGGCTCTGACCTCCTCTCCACAAGGAACTCGTGGAACCCCATCTCAGCCTCATCTGTAATTATCCTGATATGGGATTCCTGGTTGCTCATGGGGATAACCCTTGATTCCACACCTAGGGCCCTGCACTGGCGTTCCACCGCCCTGTGGAGTGGCATTTCCCTTAAAAGGAGGGTTTTCTGTATCTTGAATGCCCGGTCAAGGTCACCTATCCTCAGGAGCTCCGGGCATCCAAGTTCAGCAAGCCTCTCATGGGTTATGAATGTGTCATCCCGGACCCCATACCAGGTCTCCTCGTTTATTATCCCTGCAAGGGTGTAGATAACTGTGTCGATGTCAGGTGCGACATAGACTCCAGAAAAATAGTCGTTCTCAACCGTATTAACTATCACCGTAACCTCAGAGGGGTCCACAACCCTCACAATGCCCTGCAGGAGTTTTGGTGTGCCTGTACCCCCAGAGAGGACTGTTATCATTGAACCACCTAATCCCTGAAGACGTCAAGTTTCCGGGGCCTTAAAAGTTCCATTGCGCTGCCAGTGGCGCGGAGGTGCCCCCATGGGTAACCCCTTACTATGACGGCGGGTACGCCCTCATCTGCCTGTCCCATCACAAGGGAGGCTGCGGCTGCCAGCTCATCTGCAACCGCCACCCTGGTTGTCTGGAGGCTCCTGCCATAAAGGTCCAGTTCACCCTTCCTGTCCCACACCGGTGAAATGCCAGCGACTCCAACTGCAACACCGACAGCCCCCTCCCTGAAGGGCCTTCCCTGTGTATCAGAGATTATGACAGCCACTTCCCTCCCTGTGAGTTCCTGAAGACCCTCAAGTATCCTTCTGGCGCTTCTGTCAGGGTCCTCTGGGAGTGGGGTTGCCAGTCCATCCTCAACATTTGACTCGTCAATACCTGCATTGGCGCATACAAATCCGTGCCGGGTTTCGGATACTATGAAGTCATGGCCAACCTTCAGTATCTCAGTGGACTCCTCAAGGATTGCCTCAACGAGTCTGGGGTCCTTACCTGTCCTTGATGCTATTTCAAGTGCCTTTCTGGATGGTTCAATCCTCCTGAGGTCAACGGTGTTGCCCTCTGCCTTTGCCACCAGTGTTTCAGCGATTACTACTATGTCACCATCAAGGAGTTCCATGTTCGAGGATTTCAGGGCGTCCACTATAAGGGCTGCTATGTCATCACCCTCTGAGACAAGTGGTAGACCTTCCACTCCAGTTAGGGTTATCTGCATTTAAGCACCGGAATTCATTTTTCTCCTGTCGCCAGCTTCCAACCGTCTCCTCTGTTGAATGCCGCTGCCGAGGTAACAGGGTGTGTGAATGCCGCAAAATCTCCGCCGCCCAGTATGAACTCTGCAGCCTCCTCTGCATTTCCAGCTTCAAAGGTGGTTTCTGCTGGTTCTGTCTGCTCATAGGTTGATATGTACATTGAAACGCCTTCAGGGACCCTTCTGACATTTATCCCATCCTCTGTAACTATTCCTATGAACGCATCCGAGTCATTGATTGCCGCCGCGATTCTTGGGGTGTTGAGTTCATCCTTCTCATAGTCCATTGTAAGGAGCGAGAAGCCCAGGGCATCCTTCAGATTCATCCCGAGGGATATCTTATCTGCAATGGTATCTGTATGGGAACCGTTGGATACAACCGCAGTCCCATCAACTATCCTTATGCAGTTGTATGCTATGTAGGGGTTTTTGAATACGTCACCCTCACAGCCCTCAACTGGTACAATCGCAACCCTCTCGTCAAGGAGCCTTGCAGTCCTGTTTGGGAAGGATCTGCTTGAGACCCTGTAAGCCACGAAGGATCCGCTGCTGTTTCTTCCAACTGCCAGTATTCTTCCAAGATACATCATATCACCTGCAAAATTATGATGGTGTTTTAACCGCCCTGTCGACCGGAAGGTCAGGTGGTGCTGTTATGATTATTGCCCCCTCCCTGGGCCTTATTATTATTTCACCCTCATCTATGACCCTGGTGTGGACCGCCACCGCACTGTTCTTTATGTGGCTGGACATGTCAATGCCATTAACCGTTACCCGCCTCAGGCCTGCGACAGGTATGAGGTAGTACTCTGATGGCCCGGTGTTTTCACTTATCTGGGGCTTTCCTGATGCCTCACCTGCCCCTCCTGAAAAGGTGGTTGTTACCACAAGGAAAATCAGTATTGTGAAGAGTATATCGATGAAGGGGACCATGTTAAACTTTGGCCTTCCATGGACCTTGTTCCTGTACCTCTCTGTATCCAGGACCATTTTATCACTGCCGCAGCTTACTTTCAATGATCTCGGCGCTCTTACCGCACCTTTCGAGTATTATGTTGTTTATGCTCTTCTCAAGCATGCTGGGCTTGAATGCCACCACAAGGTTTGCCTCAGGGTCATCAACCGTCCTCACGCTGACAACACCATCCGATTCCATGAGGGCCTCGACCACATCATCGACGTCTCCATCAACCCTTATCCTCATGATGGCGTACCCCCAGTTTGTCATCTTCTTTATGAGTTCAATCTTGTCTATCTCATCGTCTATCCTGCCTGTTATGTAGGAGTAGAGGGGCATGAGGATTATGGCAACTGCCAGTCCAAGTATCGTGGTTATAAGTGCAACATAGATCCCCTCAGCCATTGCAGCAGGATCAGCGTTAACACCCAGGGCCCTGAATGTGTACCATATCCCTATGACGGTCCCTATAAGACCCAGCATTGGGGCGACCTCTATTATTGTCCTGAGAGTCCCGAGACCCTTTGTCATGTTGCTCATCTCAACAATGAAAACACGTTCCATCGCATCCTCAACCTCTGAACGGTTCCTGTAGCCTATCTTAAGGGCCTCTGATATTATCTTTGATACTGGATTCTGGTACTGCCCTATCTCCCTGAGTGCCTCAAGTGCTCCGCCCTTCTCCATGGATTCATTGACCTTGCCTATTATCTGGGGTGTGCTAACACGCGAAATCTTCCTTAGGTAGTGTATTTTCTCAATGGAAGTGATAAAACCATAGATGCCTGTGATTGCTATTATGTATGTTATTACACCGCCACTGCGGAACATTTCAAGTACTGTCCCAAAGAAGTTGAAGACTGGTTCGAGAAACATTTTTCTGCCTCACCTGATGGGTATTTACCGGAGAGGATATATTTAAAAATAGTGGTCTGGCTGTATTATGATTAAATCAGTTTTTTCTCCTCTTCTGGACCGTGGCCCATGACTTTCTCTGATTAAATCAGTTTTTTCTCCTCTTCTGGACCGTGGCCCATGACTTTCTCACGAAGTCCGGGAGTTCATCGTAGCTGAGTGATTCCAGAAAAGCCCTGGTGCGGGGGTCGCTGGGATAACCGGAACCCATGTCCCCCAGTTTTCTGTTCAGCTTCTGTATCCTCTCTATTTCAAGGTCCCTTTCAACCTTGGCGATTATTGAGGCCGCTGCAACGGGGTAATACTTTGCATCTGCACCGTGCTCGGCCTTCACCTCGATGTCCCCGAAGTGGGACCTTATCTCCTCAGCCAGCCTCTCTGGTTTAACATCCACTGAATCTATTATGACAGAGTCCGGCTGTGCCTCGGCTATTATCCTCTTTATTGCTATCTTCTCTATCTCATTTAGGTTGAAGCCCTTCTCACGCATCGTGTCAATATCCGATGCCGATATCTTAACCGTGAACACCCTTGAGATCCTTCTTATCTTCCGGGCAAGAAATTTTCTCCTCTCGGGTGTGAGCTTCTTTGAGTCCCTTATACCCATTTTCCGGAGTATCGAGAACTTCCTCTCAGGGACCATAACACCCGCCACGACAAGGGGACCTATTACAGGACCCCTCCCCGCCTCATCAATTCCAAGAACCTTCATCAGATCAGAAAAAATAATTATTTCATTGCCTTGAGCCTTACCTCAGGTTCAAGTGCCCTTGGTTCTGCAGCAACTATTGCGGCTCCCTTGGCAACCACTGTCATGGGGTCATCTGATATCTCGGCAGGAATGCCAACCTCGTCCAGTATCCTCTCCCTGAGGCCCCTGAGCTGTGAGGTTCCACCCACAACAACAGTCTTGTTGTAGACCCCTGAGATGAGTTCAGGTGAGAGCCTTTCAAGTACCGCTGCTATGGAATCCACTATACCCTTTACAACAGGCTCGGCAGCCTCTGCAACCATTTCAGAGTCAATTTCAACCTTTTTAGGTTTGTTTGTCTCCATGCATTTGCCTATAACCACTGTTTTGAGGTTTTCAAGGTCCTCATTACACTTGACCATCCCAACCTCTATCTTTGCCTTCTCTGCCTCATGGATGCCTATCTCAACATTGTACTTCTCCTTCACCAGTTCAACAAGGTTGGTGTCAATATCATCCCCGCCGACCCGGATTGTCTCAATGTCGGTTATGCCTCCAAGGGATATCACGACAATGTCACTGGAACCGGCCCCTATGTCAACAACCATGGTCCCTGACGCCTCTGCTATGGGCAGCCCGGCCCCTATGGCAGCTGCAAGGCCCTCACTTATAACCAGGACATAATTTGCCCCTGCCTTCCTTCCTATCTCCTCAACGGCGTTTCTTTCAACCTCTGAGGCATCCCCGGGTATACCTATAACTATCCTGTCAATGGAATCAGAATCTCCTGCCCCCATCTCCATTGCATATACAAGGAGTGCCTCTGCCTGTGCAACGCTCTCAATAACACCCTTCCTCAGTGGTCTCACAGCAATTATGTCCTCGGGAGTTCTTCCGAGCATCATCTTTGCCTCTTCACCCACTGCAAGGACATATGATGGGTCCTCCTTCTTGACGGCCACCACAGAGGGAATCTTGTAGATATCAAATTTATCCCCTGCGGGTTTGGCAACCACGGTGTTGAGGGTACCCAGGTCTATTCCGAGTGTATTGGTGATTGCACTCTTCCTTTCCTGTTTTTCTTCAGATTTCTTCTTCCCAAATGAAAACATGCTACTCCTCCTCAAATATGTCTCTAAAGTCAACTGCAAATATGTTGTTGCGGGATGCTATCTCATTTATCCTCTCAACATCCCCTGATTCATGAACAGAGATAAGCAGTGTCACTAGGACAACGTCTGTAACCTTGAAGAGGGGGTCGATTATGTTCCTTATAAATCCCGGGAGCCTCTCTGTAAGGTAGACATCTGTCTCTATAAAACCGCTCGTTCTGTCCTCAAGGATGAAGGAAAAACCTATTTTATTCTTTTCAGCCTCCCCTGCAAACCTTTTCATATAGTTCTCAGGGGCGACAAGAAGCACAAGGTTGGGCTCGTTCTCAACGTAATATGGGGCTATCTTTATATAGGCCCCTCCCTTTTCCTTGCATATAAGTGAAAGATCTCTTATTTTGTTGCTTTCGCCATAAAGCATTATCAAATCAAAGCGTTTTCTTAAAAAGGAATCCTTGATGGTAACGTGTTCCCTGAAGAGTATCTTTACAAGATCCCTGGATGTGATTGCTTCATATGCCACAGAGTTGACCATCTCCTCATTACCTGCAATCACACACCACAGCCTGTCTGAACTCTGGGCTGTTGAAACCTGTGCTGCCTTTCTGAGAACCTTTATCTTACTCTCTATCATCACCATCACATCTACTCTAAAAGGAACTTAAAAGAAAGTTCCCCTGCTCCAGAGGAAAACACATGCATATCAATCACAGATTACATTTAATCTTCAGCACATGACTATATATATGTTTCACTAATTATTATTCAACATCCAGTGAGGTGCTGATGAGTGAAAGCCAGGGTGTTACTCTTCAAGAGGGTCTTCATGTGCCTCTACCTCTACAATTATTAGAATAGGTGAATTGTGTGTTTGTTAAGGGCGTTGCAAAAAGAGCCAGTTTTCTCATAAGTGTGGCCACCATACCATTTCTCCTGGGCTACCACGCTGTCAGTATACTCATGTTCAGCCTCATAGCCTTCATGATGCAGTTCTTCAGGGACCCTGAAAGAAATATTCCCTCTGAAGATAATATCATCGTTGCCCCCGCAGATGGTAGGCGTTTATCCGGCAAGATAGACCGTATAAAAAGGGTTGGGTCAGATTATCCCCTCATTGACAGGATATTCCCTGGGGGTGATGGGGGTATTCTCATAAGTACCTTCATGTCACCATTTGATGTCCACGTAAACCGGGCCCCTGTCTCAGGGAGGGTGATATACACAGAGCACCTTGACGGCAAATTCAGGATTGCACGTTCACGTGTCCTCACCGAAAATGAAAGGAACCTGATCGTGATAGAAACAGAGCATGGCAATGTTGGGGTGGTGCAGATAGCAGGGTTCATTGCACGGAGGATCGTTCAGTACGTCAATGAGGGAGACTATGTTGAGCGGGGGAGCCGTATAGGTATGATAAGGTTCGGCTCAAGGGTAGACCTTATACTGCCAGAAAACTGTGAGGTGCTTGTGAAGACAGGGTCAAGACCCATTGGCGGGGAGACCGTGCTCGCAAGGTTCATAGAAAATGAAGATGACCGCAATAATACTTAATTAACTCAGACACAATTATATACTATAAATCTGCAGGTGGCGCTGATGAATGACAAGAAGATAACATCCTTCATATCATTACCTGATATTTTATCGATCTTAAATGCCTCATCAGGCTATTTTTCCATTTTAATGTCCATTCATGGGGCTTTTAGTGCTGCATCTATTCTGATGCTCTTGGCTGTCATTTTCGATTCGCTTGATGGGTGGGTTGCACGCCGAACTGGTAGAGTTGATATTCATGGATTTGGCAAAAACATAGACTCCCTTTCAGATGTAATCTCATTTGGTGTTGCCCCAGCCATCCTTATCTACTTAACAAGTGCCGATTTTCGATATATTAATATATTAGTAGGTCTCTTAATAGTAATATGTGGCATACTGAGACTCTCAAGGTTCAATGTTCTCACAGGGGGTGGGAAGAACTTCACGGGACTTCCAATACCCGTGGCGGCGGTTGTTGTATCATCATTTTATCTCACAGGATTCTACAGTGAGACAGTTGTGGGGGTCATGATGCTCGCTGTCAGTATCCTCATGGTCAGCAGTATCGAATATCCTCGTGTGGGGGGTAAAATGGCCTCTGCTGCTTTCATACTCATAATAGCAGCAATTGTAACAGGCTTGATTGAAATGACCACTATTCCAGCAGCTATCATGCTTTTTATGGCCACTGTGGCATACATTGCAGTGCCTATAACACCAATGAGACGTGATCTGAATGCTTGATAAGATTAAAGGTAATGACAGGGAGAAAAAGAATAATCCTCCTGATCTCCGGAAAAACAACAGGAAAGATGACTCAAAGATTGGGGACAAACTTAAGGGACTTGTGGGTAAATTCGGTGGCGGTGAGGGCTCAGATAAGAAAAAACCCAGACCCATGCCAAAACCCAGGCCCCGGCTGAAATCCCCTGAAGAGTCAAAGGCAGGGAAAACCCCTGAAAAACCTCTCAGGGGTGGTGAAAAGCCTAAACCCAGACTCACACCACCACCCAAACGACCTGGTGGTCCATCGGGAGGTATAGGTCGAAAAATCCCTGACGAAGATCAGAAAACCCTTGTTGGCGCTCTCGTATTTGGTGTTATTCTCATGGTCCTTGCTGGTGCAGGCTACTACTTCCTGGTCTACCAGCCATACCAGGAGGTGCTGCAGAACGCCAAGGCCACAAAGATCGCTGAGGTGGACGCACTCTTCAAGGGCCCCCTCGCAACTGATCCCCAGAAGCAAGCCATACTTGCACAGATAGATGCCGCTGTTACACCCGAGGAGGCCCTAGCGGTTGATGTTGTGGGTCCCGCAACACAGTCGTGGCGTACCTATCAGAACCAGCAGATAAATATAAAGAAGGACCGTGTCGGCAGGGTCATGGTCAACTATACAGACAACGGTCAGGAAAAGCGCGTGATAATGAAGGTTGCTGATGCAAAGAAATTTGTGAGCCAGGCCGATGCGACCGTGCTTGCAAATACGCAGATCCAGACCCCTGATACCGTTGCTGTGCCAATAATGATCACGAGACTGCAGGCTGCAGGCGGCCTTATAAGTGTGGGTAACATGGTCGACGTCTACCTCAACCAGAACGCCACCGAGAACAATACATCAGCTGCAGCATCAACACCAAGAATAAGCGGGGCTACTGTACTTGCAATTCTTAGATCCAAGGACAGCGGTACAGTGGACGCGCGCATACTAAACACTCAGCGGTTAACACTAAACACAATAACCTCACAGAGCGAAAATGAAAGAACATCATCAACAGATGTGGAGCAGCTCCTGCGGGCGGCTGCCTCAGGTGGTCTGAATGAAGCCGAGATCAATGCCATACTCCAAAACTACGGTATAAGGCTGTCCAACTATGAGAGGTCATCAAATCTGGGAGAGCTTGATGCCAACTACCTCATAATACTCGAGGTCCCAAGGGAGGATGTCCTCTTCCTGATACAGAACATGAACAGCATCGTTCTGACTGTGCCAACACAGAACGCCCCTGACTGGATGATCAGGGAGCTTCAGAGCATATACGGCTGACTAAGCCAAAAAATTTATTAAATTTTTATTTAATATTCTAGGTGGGGATGTTTATGAAAAAATGGGTGTATGTTGTTATAGCTGCTGTGTTCATGCTTTCCATTCTGGGAGTCTCTGATACAGGGTCAGCTGCCAAGGAGACATGGGTTTCTGAAAAACCATCTGCAACCAGTTTCAGGTTGAAGGACCTGACCGCTGTTATAACCGTAAAGATAAAGAACAATGACAACAACGTCCAGTACTTCAAGATAGGGCAGGTATACCAGGGAAGCCTTTCAGAGAACAGTACAATTAAATGGCTCATCCAGTGGACGAATCCAGCGGCGGTTAAAATGGTCAAGTCAAGGACGCCTGAACTGGGGGGTGACTACGGCTGGAAGGTGAAACCTGGGGAGACAAAAACAGTGTCATTTGGCCTCAGGGCCACGGGGGATATGGGTGAGATACCCAGTTACATCGTTAATGTTGAGTCAGATAACAGCAATTACTGGCCACTTATAAATGAGCCTGGCCTCATGTCCTCATGGTTCATGCCCAATGAGATAGAGGTCCTAAACCCATCACTGGATCTCAGATACTGGAAGGGGACCTTTGGGTTCACTCTGATCAACATCGATGAAGAGAAGGTTTCAGGTATCGTGAGGGCCCCCATTGCCCCTGCAAACTCAAAACTAGTGTACAGTTCACCCAAGGCATTTGTGGATGATGACCTCTTTGTGAGCACACAGGTTGCTGCATGGGATGTCACAATGGACCCGGAGACCTCACAGAGGTTCGTATACACCTACGAATGGCCCGCTAAGGTAAGCGGAGGTAACGGTTCAACCAGTGGTGGAGGCTATTACCCGCCAGGCACTCTTCAGGGGACAACCGGTTCATCATCTGTTCCAGGTGCTAAGACAGGTGCCCCCTACGGTCCACTGGTGATAGGTGTGCTTGTGACTGCAGCCGCAGTTGCCTACACAAAGATCATACGTTAATCATCCCACCTTAACTTTTTTATGGGGACATTCATGAGGCTGGCAACTTTTCTGATAATTGCAGGCATGTTCATAGTGTCGCTCTACGCCCTTCTTGAGGTGAGTTTCTATTCCTCACAGGTAATTGTTCAGAACCCTGACATCAGGGCTCCGGTCATTGAGATACCATCCATTAACCTTGAGGAGACCATCAACAACCGATCCGTTTTCTATGGAGTCTACCATGAACCCATGTCCTACCTCCCTGGTAACAGAACCGTCATACTCTTCGGACACAGGACACTCTACGGCTCACCCTTCCTGAACCTTGATAAGTTGAAGCCGGGGGATGAGGTCAACCTTAACTGGCCAGGGGTTGGCCTTGCGACTTACAGGGTTAATCGATCATTCATCGTGCCAGCATCCTACCAGATATCCGTGAATCAGGGGGCGAGGCTATTTCTCATCACATGCCACCCCCTTGGATCAACAAGGGAGAGACTGATAGTTGAGTGTAAACTTGAAGGCATAAAGCCCTACCAGAGAAACCTCAAGGTTGAGAACCCCAAGAGGTACTATGCGCTACTCATAATACTCGGATTCCTTGGGGCTGGTCTTCTGATCACCAGACTCTATCCTGTTTATGAAGATAGGAGACTTCTCCTTGCAGCGGTAATCAGCCTCACACTCTTCCTGCTGCTGGGTTACATCTTCCCGATCCCCCCAGAGTTCATATCAGAGAAACTCATTGAATTCAACAGCATATTTGGACTTTAGTGAAGCTTAAGGTGTTTAAAATGAGAGAACCTGGAGAAGAGTACTTTTCAAATCTGTCAGACAGGGAAAGGGCCATATTTGAGGGCGGCATAAGTATGGGTGCCCTCTTCCACCAGTTCGTTGGAACCCCTGTTAACCTTGAAACCGTTGAAGTCCTTGAGGGTGCAATTGCCGAATCAATAAAGCTCCAGCCGGCAATCAGGGATGCAGAGGTCCATATAGACAGAGGCATGGTAAGGGAGGCTACTGGAGAATTTGGTTATGTCTCCCTCACCGGTGAGATGCTAAGGGTGAGGTTAGACGTTGAATATGGTTCATCAAGGATAACGATCTGCCTCGAGTACCTCGATGAACTGAGGTATCCCCTCATGTATGTGAAGGATTGATGTTGTAATGGCTGCGAATCTGCATCCAGCTGCATGAGGTGTCCCTCATGTATATAAAGGATTGATAGTGAAACTTCAGGGTCCGCACTGATGGACCAAAAAATCTATCTTGATTAATTATTTAAATTCTGAAAGCAAAGCTATGATAAGAACATTGATGGAAGATTACCATGATAAAGATAGATTCAGATCTCTGTAAGGGATGTGACATATGCAGGGAGTTCTGCCCTGAAGGTGTCTATGTCAGGTCAGAGGAACTCAACAGGAAGGGAGTGCATGAACCCATCCCTAAAAATCTGGATAAATGTACGGGATGCAAGATATGCATGCTGATGTGTCCTGATCAGGCGATAGTGGTGTATGACGATGACTGAGGAGTACTTTATTCAGGGAAACGATGCCTGCGCCCGTGGTGCCATAAGTGCCGGCTGCAGGTTCTTTGCAGGTTATCCCATCACACCATCAACAGAGATAGCTGAAGAAATGGCTGTTCTCCTTCCAGGGGAAGGTGGAGTCTTTGTTCAGATGGAGGATGAGATAGGTGCCCTCGGGGCAGTTATAGGTGCTGTGTGGGGGGGTGTTAAGGGAATGACCGCCACCTCAGGGCCGGGCTTTTCCCTCATGCAGGAACATGTGGGATACGCTGCCATGACAGAAACCCCCCTTGTGATTGTGGATGTCCAGAGGGGTTCACCTTCAACCGGACAGCCAACAATGGCATCCCAGAGCGATATGATGCAGGCAAGGTGGGGTTCGCATGGGGACTATGAAATAATAGCCCTCTCACCATCCTCTGTGCAGGAGTGCTTCGATTTCACTGTTAGGGCATTCAACCTTGCAGAGGAATACAGGGTGCCTGTGGTGGTCCTCAGCGACGAAATAGTGGGCCATATGAGGGAGAAGATAACCATACCCGACAAGGTGGAGATCAGAAAGAGAAAGTCACCCACAAGTCCCCCAAGTGAGTTCATCCCATTCAAACCCAATGGAGACTTCATCCCTGAGATGCCGGCCTTTGGGGATGGGTACAGAGTACCTGTGACGGGACTCACACATGATGAGAGGGGGTACCCTGATGCTTCAAACCCTGAGGGCCACGAAAAACTCGTGAAGAGACTCTGTGACAAGATACTGAATCACAGAGATAAAATAGTGGATGTTGAGGAGGTTTGGACAGACGATGCGGATATAACAGTCATCTCATACGGTGCCCCCTCACGTTCAGTTGCAACCGCAGTTAAGATGGCCAGGTCCGAGGGTGTGAGGGCAGGTTACATCAAGATAAACACGCCATGGCCGTTCCCTGAGACTGAAATCCAGAAAGCCGCTGAGTCATCAAGGAAGCTTCTGGTTGTTGAAATGAACCTCGGGCAGATGTTCTATGAGGTTCAGAGAGTTGCCTCAGGCATGGCCGGGGTGGAACTGCTTCCAAAAATTGGTGGTGAGATCCACCGCCCCGATGAGATCCTAAACAAAATTATGGGGATGAAATGAAGGGTGCGCAGATGAATGTAAGAAACAAGCCCACCATTATAATGATGAAATGAAGGAGTGTCCAGATGAATGTAAAGGAAAACCCATACCTCAAGTACCTCAGAAGGGACAGGCTCCCCCACATATTCTGTGCAGGCTGCGGTAACGGGATAGTGCTCAACACTTTCTTTAAGGGCATGGAAATGGCTGGAGTTGACTTTGACAGCATTGCAATGGTTTCAGGTATAGGCTGCTCATCAAGGATCCCTGGTTATGTTAAATGCGACTCGCTCCACACAACCCATGGTCGGCCCATAGCCTTCGCAACCGGACTCAAACTTGCCAACCCCTCCCTGAATGTTGTGGTGTTCACAGGGGATGGTGACGCCGCAGCCATCGGCGGAAACCATCTCATACATGGGGCAAGAAAGAATATTGACCTCACAGTGATCTGCATAAACAACAGCATATACGGAATGACCGGGGGGCAGATAAGCCCCACATCCCCGGAGGGGAGTTTCGGTACCACAGCCCCATACGGTGCACTTGAGGACCCATTTGATCTCTCTGAACTCGTCAGGGCCGCAGGTGCAAGTTACGTTGCAAGGTGGACAGCTGCCCACCCGCTGCAACTTGCAAACTCCATAAAGAAGGGACTCAAGAACAGGGGTTTCTCATTCATAGAGGCTGTTTCACAGTGCCCAACCTACTTCGGAAGAAAGAACAGGATGCGTTCCCCGGTTGAGATGATGAAATTCATGAAGGAAAACAGCATCAACCGGCGGAAAGCCCTCAAAATGGATCCCGAAGAGGTCAATGGAAAACTCATCATCGGTGAATTTACCAATGCCCCACGCCCTGAACTATGTGACAGGATCTATGAGATGGTTGAAGAAAAATCCGGAAAAATTGATATAATCAAATCAGCCTACAGAGATGATTGAAGTGAGGAAGGAAATCAGAATTGCTGGATTCGGTGGTCAGGGTGTTATACTTGCAGGAATAGTTCTGGGTAAAGCTGCAAGTTTATATGATGGCCTTTACGCTGTACAGACCCAGTCCTATGGACCAGAGGCAAGGGGTGGTGCCTCAAGGGCAGAGGTTGTTATAAGTGACGAGGAGATAGACTACCCCAAGGTCCAGAGCCCTGACATACTCGTTGCAATGTCACACCAGGCACTTCTGACCTACATGGATGATCTCAAAGCCGGCGGGACCCTCATCGCAGACCCTGACATGGTCATCGAGAATGAAATCCAGGACTTCGTGGATGAGAGGAACATCAGTTACTTCCGTGCACCTGCCACTAGGACAGCCGAGGAAAAGGTCGGTATAACCATCGTGGCCAATATGGTGATGATAGGGGCCCTCACAGAGGCCACTGGAGTTGTAAGTGTAAGGGCCGCTGAGGAGGCCATAAAGAACAGTGTGCCTCCCGGCACTGAGGAGAAGAACATCATGGCATTCCAGGCAGGTCGTGAACTCATCATGGAGGGACAGAAATGAAGTTTTACGAGTACAGCGCCAAGGAACTCTTCAGGAGTGAGGGCATACCCGTCCCAGAGGGATCCGTTGCCAGGACCCCCCAGGAGGTATCTGAGGTCGCTGAGAATATTGACTCAGAGGTTGCCATCAAGGCACAGGTCCTAACCGGTGGCCGGGGAAAGGCGGGTGGTATAAAATTTGCAACACCAGAAACTGCGGCTGATGTTGCTTCTGATCTCCTCGCATCCCGGGTTAAGGGCGAGGAGGTTAAATCTGTCCTGGTTGAAAGGAAGATACCCATCGACAGGGAGTTCTATGTGAGCGTCGTTATTGATAGGGCAGCCAGGATGCCCCTTATAATGGCAAGCAGTGAGGGCGGGGTTGATATTGAGGAGCTTGCAGCAGAATCCCCCGAGAAGATAGTGCGATACCATGTAAACCCCCTTGACGAGTTCCTCCCCTACGAGGCAAGGGAGATCGCAAGGAAGATGGGTCTTGAAAGTGAACTCATACCAAAGGTGGGGGCTGTGATATGGAAGCTCTACCATCTCTTCAGGAAGTACGATGCGAGGCTTGCCGAGATAAACCCTCTTGTACTTTCAGGTGATGATGTTATTGCAGCAGATGCAAAGCTTGAGGTGGATGATGACTCCATCTACCGTCACCGTGAATTCATGGAACTGGATGAGTATGAACCAGAGGAGTTTGCCTTTGTTAAACTTGAGGGTGATATTGCAGTAATAGGGAATGGTGCTGGCCTTACCCTCACCGCCATGGACCTCATAAAACTGAAGGGGGGTGAACCCGCCACCTTCCTTGATATAGGTGGTGGTGCCTCAGAGGACATCATAAGGAGGGCCATAAACCTGGTAATATCCCACCCTGATGTGAAAGTGGTGTTCCTGAATGTGCTTGGCGGTATAACAAGGGCTGACGATGTTGCAAGGGGTGTTGTGAATGCCCTGAAGGATGCCGAGAGGGATGTGCCCCTTGTAATAAGGCTCACAGGAACCAATGAGGAGGAGGGACAGAGGATCCTCACAGATGCAGGGATCCCCTTTGAGACTTCCCTTGAGAGGGCCGCTGAGAAGGCTGTTGAAATATCAAAGGCCCTCTGAAAGAATGTTTAATTTTTCATGACAAGGCTTCAATATCAGAACACCCCATCTATTTAATTTCCATGAGCTACTGCTCCAGGGCATCTATGAGTTCATCGAGCCATCTGAGCCATTCAGTGTACTTCATGCTGGGGTATGACATGTCTGCATTTGGATGCATGTACCTGCAGAGGGTCACTGTTTTAAGGTGGGGTGCAAAGGCCTTGAGGGTTGAAAGGCCCTGTGAACCTATGTAATATGGGACACCTATGAAGCATACAAGGTCATAGTTGCCATTTCCATCGAAGCCCTCCCAGTCAGGATTTTTGAGGTTGTTTACAAGTTCGATTACCCCTATTATGTTTTTCCTTCTCAGTTCATTTAGCCTGAGACCTGATCCTCCGGTTAGGGCAATATCCATTTTCCCTTTTTTTATTATTTTAACTATCCTGTCCAGTATATCATGGGGAAGGTCATTTACCAGTGACCCCACCACCATGAGTGGTCTTTCAGACTTTTTTATGGCCGATGCAACCATTTCAGGGGGCATGACGGTCGCATTCCTTATTGATGTTAGAGCTGGATTCCAAGCGGTCATGCTTTCACAACATTTAAATACTTCCTTTACAATTATAATGATTAATAATGATATTTATAGTTGATGGCATATGGTGACAGCATGCCCAGAGCATCAAAGGATATAATAAATGTTAAGGGATTTCACCTTGAATTCGGTGAAATTGACGAGTACCTCAAAAGAAAGTCATACTATGGCAAGAGGGTATCTGTGGACTACGATGAGCTTAGAAAATGGGACCTCAATCTCCTATCCCATTTCAAGCCATTCTATGCGCCCCTCTGTGACCTATGCTGCATGTGCACCTACGGCAAATGTGACCTTCTGGGTAAGAAGGGTGCCTGCGGTATAAACCTCGAGAAACAGCAGGCAAGGGAGGCCCTATCAACTGCAGTTATAGGTGCATCGGCCCATGCAGCCCATGCAAGGCACCTTGTGGACACCCTTATCGAGAAAAAGCCCACATCAGAACTCCATTATGATAGTTCAATAGACATAAAGACACCAATATCCACCACAGTAACCGGTGTGGAACCTGAAACACCAGAGGACCTCGACAGGATAATGACATACATAGAACGGGAGCTCACAAATCTCATGGCCTCAGTTCATACCGGGCAGGAGACTGAAGTAACCGATTTCGAGTCAAAGGCCCTCCATGCCGGCATGTTAGATACCATGGCGCTTGAACTGGCCGAGATAGCACAGATAAACCAGTATGGACTCCCCACAGGCAAAGCAGATACACACATGCTGGAAATTGGAATGGACGTTATAGACAGCACAAAACCTGTCATACTCTGCATAGGACACAACATAGCGCCCTCAGCTGAGATAATAGACTACGCAGAGGATATCGGTGCTGAGGAGGAAATCGAGATCTGTGGCCTCTGCTGCACAGCCATGGAGATGGGAAGGTACTCAAAATCATCAAAGATAGTTGGGCCCATATCAAGGCAGCTCACCTTCCTCAGATCAGGTATCCCAGATGTGGTTGTACTGGATGAACAGTGCATACGGTCAGATGTATATGAGGTGTGCGGTGAAATGGGGATGGTTGTGATCGCAACAAGTGACAAGTGCAGTATGGGCCTTGAGGATATGAGTGAGGAGAACCCCTACAGGATAATAAACCGGATACTGCAGGAAAAAATACCAGGGGTTCTTATAAAGGATGAAAAAAAGGTTGCCATGGTCGCTGTGAACCTTGCACTTCAGCTTACCCGTGGCAGGGACCCCGAAACATCAGACCGTTTCAGGGTGAACTGTGTGAGGTGCTCACCCTGTGATTCAAACTGCACGCCATCCAGGAAACCCGAAAAACAGGAAGATCTTGACCTGAATTCTGTGCTGGGATACTGTGAACTCTGTGGAGAATGCAACCGTGTCTGTCCGGCAATGCTGCCCATCATGGAGGCAATAGATGATGCAAAGAACGGTGACCTCCGCGCCATAGGGACCCTCTATGAAAGCTGCAGTGGCTGCGGCCGGTGCATGGAGGTATGCCCGGTGGGAGTGCCAATCCTGGATATCATAAGAGAATCACGTGGAGAAACCCCTGAAAGATTCCTCATAAGGGCAGGCAGGGGGCCGGTCCAGGATATAGAGATAAGGAGGGTGGGTGCCCCGATAGTGTTCGGTGATATACCCGGCGTCATATCACTTGCAGGATGCTCCAACTACCCCTCAGGTGAAAGGGATGTGCAGATAATCGCTGAGGAGTTTCTTAAGAGGGGCTATATAGTCCTTGCAGCAGGATGTGCAGCCATGGATATAGCCCTCACACATGATGATGAGGGCAAAACACTCTATGAAAAATACCCTGGAGACTTCGATAGGGGAGGACTTCTCAACCTCGGCCCATGTGTCGGGAACTCCCATGCAATTGGAAGCGCCATAAAGATAGCCAATATATTCGCAAGGGTGCCCATGAAGGGAAACACCGTTGAAATAGCAGATTACATACTCAACAGGATAGGTGTCTGTGTGATAGGATGGGGTGCCATGTCACAGAAGGCATTTGCAATAGTCACAGGTGCAAACAGGTGGGGTATACCTGCAGTTCTTGGGCCCCACGCATCAAAGTATCGCAGGCTTTACCTGGGTGAATCCAGCCCAAGGGTGATAAGGGATAAATCTGATGACAGCATGGTCACCTCTGAACCGGCCCCACCCCACCTGACCTACGCGGCAGAGAGTATCAACGAATGCCTGGTTATGGCTTCAAAGATGTGCATAAGACCCAACGACACACCCCGAGGGCGAATGGTGAAGCTCAGCAACTACGTTGACCTCCACCTGAAATATTACGGCGATCTACCCGCAGATATTGACCTCTTCGTAAGGAATGAGAGGGAGATCCCCTACAAGCATAAAGATGATATACTGGAGATACTGAGGAAAAAGAACTGGAAACCACGTGAGCCGGTAAAGGAGCCCACAATCATCAGGTGAATCCCATGGGCGGAATAGTAATTAAAAATGAGCTGATGTGCTCAGGCTGTGGCCTCTGTGTCAGGGCCTGCCAGCAGGTTCATGGCAAGAAAAAAATGAAGTACGCAGAAAAACCTGTGTTCTGCAGACAGTGCAGCGACGCCCCCTGTTTAAGGGCCTGCAGGGTTGGCGCCTTTAAGATAATAAATAAGATTCCTGTCATTGACCCTGAAAGGTGTGTTGGCTGCAGGCTCTGCCTTGAGGCCTGTCCTGAAGGATGCATAATATTTGAAGATCTGGTGGCAGACAAGTGCGTCCTGTGCCTTGATGCTGACGTTCTGATTCCGGCATGTATTGAGGCATGCCCCGGCAGTCTTCTCAGAGTGGAAATCAGTAAACACCACTGAATGGTCCTCTTCACAGCCCCATTGGACTTGAATGATCAGAAAAAACCATGTCATCGCAAACATCACTGAATTGTCCTCTTCACAGTGACTGTATGTGCCATTACAAGGGCTGATATTATTATATAGGTGAGCAGGGCCGATGAGTTAAAGGACCTGTTGAATATGAAAAGGCCCACCAGGCTCTGTGAGAGAAACGCTGCGAGTGAACCTATGAGAAGGGCCTCCCTTCCCAGGTACATTCTGCTCCCATTGAGCCTCTGCTCCTGGTATTTTTTAAGAACCCTGAGACCAGAGAAAGTGACTATCATGACCCAAGCAAGCAGGAAAAGCAGGCCAAAGAACCCTGCATCAAAGGCCACCGCAAATATCCCTGGCAGCATGTAGTCTATGTAGTCCTTCTTTACAACCAGAACCCCATAGAATATGTGGTATGGGAGCCCTAAGTTCTGTATCATGGTAACTGGAAGTGTGATGTAACCATCGGCGCCACCAAGGCAGGCTGATTTCCAGTAGCATGACCCCTGAACATGGCCCCAGAATGTGGTATTCTTAAGCACCAGCGAAAGGCTTGGGATGGTGTTCTCCTCGAGCCTTGTGATCCTGAGCATGGGGCTTAGAACGCTTTTATGGAGAACCCTTGATAGGAACTCCATCAGTGCAAATGCTCCTGCACCTGCAAGAACAAATGATAGAACCGATTTTTTGGTTATCCTTGTGCTTCTCCTGAAACTCTTTGACATGAGCAAGTACCCGAACGCCCAGCCAAGGAGCCATAAAACCAGGAAGGAGCGGTGCATGAGTCCCCCTGCAATTGCTATTATGAAGAATAGGAGTAGGGAGAGTTTCTTAACCGATGTAGACCTTATACCCGCCTCTGTGAGGAGATTTGATGATGCCACCATTGTAACCCAGAATAGAACCGCAAATGGGCCAAAGGGGTGTGTGAACTCATGGTGTGAGAGGAATGGCAGGAGAAGAAAGGCGGCATCAAATGAGAATATTAGAGCCAGTATAACCGTTATTACCGTTCCAAGGAACATCACAAGACTCAAAGGTACTGCAACCACATTGAAGAGGAGTATTATGCCAACGTGGATTATCACTGCAACTTCAAGTATGAACTGAAGGTTATTCTGAGCTATAAACATGATATGGATATTGTATTAACCTATAATATATATCATTCTCTAATTTGTCATGAATTAATGGATCACCGGGCCATGGCCAGAAAAAGTAACTGAAAGAATGCCGTCCCCTTGATCACTGAGCCATGAACAAAAAAAGAGCTATGGGGACGTCATCCCCACAATGTAGTCATAGATGCTCTGGAGAAATGCGTAGATCTGATCAAGGATCCCTGAGCCTCCAAACTGCTGACTTACACTTTCAAGCCTCTGTTTAAATTCTGTGAGGTTTCCCTGGGCCCTCTGGGATGCTGAAACCGAATCTGCAACCTGCTGAACCTGATTTTCTGTTAGGTTGATATTCATCTGCTGTGAAACATCAACGACAATATTCTTTATATCATCAGGGTTCTGAAGGTTCTGATCCTGTGTCCTGTTCTTGACCTCATCAAAGAGCTGTGCCACCTCATCGCCGGTTGCATTGGTCTCGTTCACAAGCCTGCTTTGTAGGTAGATCTCCTCAACAGATGCCTTCTTGGCCTCCTCAGGTATCTCCTCACCCACAGCCACCTCATATGACTTCAGGACACCCGCAAGGGCTGCCTCCCCTGAGGCAGGTACCGGAGATGTTACAACAACGTAGCCGCGGTCAATACCAGATGACCGGAGGGCACTGGCATACATCTCAGGGGTCACAACCCTTATCTTACCGGTATCCACAGAGACCTTGATTCCATCTGAGTATGAGAGGTCAACCATGGCACAGGAGAGTATCTGTGATGGCGAATATACACGACCCGTAACTCCCCTGGAGACCTCATTTACCTCAGATGCTGTTACAATCTTTATATTTGCGCTATTGATATCCTTATCTGTCTTTGACTTGAAGTAGTCCATCACCGCGTTCCGGTATGAGGGGTTGCTGTCTGTTGCCTCCCCGAGTGTCACAGAGAACCCTGAGACCGCGAACACCGGTGCGGTTACCATGAATGCAACCAAAAGCGCAATGATAAGTCGCCTCATAACAATACCTCCATTTATTAATTAATACATGAGGAGATATTTATATGTATTAATCTGTGGCCACGGAAACAAAATTTCTACATGATGAGTGCCAAACAAAGCAAAAAACAAAAAAAGCTCTTACATTATAAGCGCCATATAAGCCACATAACAAAAAAACAACTATGCCAGGAGAACAACCCTGCTCTCCCTTGACTCATCAACGATCTCCATTCCACAGCTCTCTGCAATGCTATCTGCAAATTCATGAACCTCATAGAAGAGGGGCATGTTGTCAATTTCAAGTCTTTTCCTTGAGTACCCGATATACATGTAGGCCTTGACCTCAACAAAATCTGGCTGGGCCCTTTCTATCATCCTGGCGAACATTTCAGGTTTCTTCATGTTGATGTCCCTGACAGCTGTTATACGCAGAACCTTCCTGCAGTTAAAGGATGGCATGATCTCAATGGATCTGTTGAGAAGATCCCATGCGTCAGGGATCTGGGGTCTGCAGAGTTTCTCATAGGTTTCCCTGTCAGGGGCGTCAAGTGATATGTAGAGCTGTGTTGGCTCAACAGAGAGTGCCTCAAGATTGCTGGATGCAAGGCCGTTTGTCACAAGGAACGTTGTGAAGTTCCTCTTATGGAACTCTGCAAGGAGCCCATCCATGTCAGGGTAGAGGAGGGGTTCGCCTGCAAGGGATATTGCAGCGTTCGTGGGATCCTGCGCCTCAAGGACCTTTATCTTATCTGCCCTTTCATTGCCAAAGTAACCGCAGAGAAGTTTCCTCTGGGCCTCAATCGCCCCCTCAATTATATCTGCCGGCTCATCATGGGGGCCATTCCATGCCGTTTCTGTTGAAGAGAGGTCCCTCCAGCAGAAAAGACATTTTTGCTGGCAGAAAGGTACACTGGGAGACATCTGAAGGCATCTGTGACTTCTGATACCATAGAACTTCTCCTTGTAGCAGACCCCCTCATTGATTATGCTTTTCTTTGTCCAGAGGCAGGTTTTAACTGCTGAATGCCTGTTCTCACCTACAAAACGGTATCCCATTTTTTCCATTCTTCTCTGAGATTTTTCCGCATACATTGCCAACCCATCTCAAACGATCCTTGCTGGTACAATGTTAATTTTCGTTGTGATTTATGTAATATATATTATAAGATTGATCCTGGATGTGGGTCACATGAACTGATAGAAAAATGCTTCATAACTTAATACTTGTGCCCACATCAATATTAAATATCTGTGATCTTTAACAGTATCTTAAAATTCCATTCATACATATACGCCTTTTTAAGCCGTTTTAAGAGTACTGAATGGTTTAAAAGAAGCATATTCCCTCTAAAATTATTGAACAGATTTAAAAGCCATTCAATCATTTTTAAGCCATCAGAATTCCTTTTTGGATGAAATAAAACATTTAAGAAAAGAATTGGAGACCCGCAATCAATTCTTTACCAGATGCTCCCAAATCCAGAAATAAGCCATATATAAGCCTTTTTGTCTTATTCGGGAAACAAAAGTTTATATATATGCTTGATGTGATTAAGGTCCATGGTAAGGTCCGGCGGGTATAGCCTGCCATTATCGGAGGCGGTAAAATTAAGAGACACTCGCGTTATCTCGCTCTACTTGCACTTGCAGTAGCAGTGAGTACCATACCATTTGGACAGATGGAATTTCTGGAATCCGGTGGCGAAAAGATAAAGACAAAATCAGCATCCACCCCAAAGGTTGATGCGGCCTCAAAGTACAGTAAATACAGTAAGGTCTACGCCAAATCAAAGAAAAAGATAAAGAAGAAGTACAGGACAAAGGCAACCTACACCACAACAACAAGGAAAAAGTACAGGACAAGGGCTACCTATAAAACCACAAGTCACAAGAGGTACCGTACAAAGGCAACCTACACCACAACAACAAAGAGGGCATACACAAGGGCGGCGAGTTCCGAAGATCTGGATGATCTCCAGGGCGATGAGGGACTTGAAAAACTTGCATCATACATCAACAGAAACTTCAACCATCGATCTGGAGGTCCTCACACCGCTGAGGGTGTTGAAAGGACAGGATACGGAGACTGCTGGGGACTATCTGACTGGTCAGCAAAGAAACTTGCTGCAAACGGCTACAAGGTGAAGGTAGTCCAGGGAGCCACATCTGCATCATCAAGACACAGATGGTTGCACGTATACTCTGAGGGAAGGTGGACAAGCTTTGAACCGTCACTGGTAACCAAACGTTATGGAAGTAAACATTATACTGCAACCTGTGGGCGCGCAACGACTGTTGTGAAAACCTACAACATGTAGTATAATGTTTACTACCTTTTTTTATTCCCACCAACAATCTTCTAACCAAATTATACACCATGCCTCTTTTATTCTCAGCAACAATTTCTCTGAAAACCTGAAAAAATTCATTATATGCTTTACCCTGCTCTTTCATTCCATAACAGAAGTTCCCAGCAAACAATCAAGAATGGCATATTTTTATAACACATCAACCATACCTATGAAACATCAGAATCATGCCGGAGGATTTGGAGTTGATGGAAACACCTATCGTCATACTGAATTTTAAGACCTACACTGAGTCCACAGGTAAAAGAGCCCTTGAACTTGCAGGTGCCTGTCAGGAGGTTGCAGATGAAACAGGCGTTAACATCGCAGTGGCGCCCCAGCACATGGACCTCCAGCCGGTGGCTGAGGCCGTGGATATACCTGTACTGGCCCAGCACATCGACCCCATAGAGGCCGGAGGGCACACAGGAGGCGTCCTTGCAGAATGTGCCCTGGAGGCAGGGGCGGCGGGTACCCTCATAAACCACTCAGAGAAGAGGATGAAGCTTGCAGACATTGAAAATGTCATATCAAGGACAAGGAAACTTAACATGACCTCAGTCGTATGCACCAACAATGTGAGCACCACAGCGGCCGCAGCAGCACTTAAACCAGATTTCGTGGCTGTTGAACCCCCTGAACTCATAGGGTCAGGCATACCTGTTTCAAAGGCAGAACCAGAGGTTATAACAGGAAGCGTCAGTGCGGTGCAGGATATAAACCCTGATGTCAGCGTCCTCTGTGGTGCTGGAATATCCACCGGTGAGGATATGAGGGCTGCCCTCGACCTTGGGGCCGAGGGTGTTCTTCTTGCCTCGGGCATCATACTCGCAGAAAGCCCAAGGGACGCACTCCGGGACCTTGTAAGCAAAGTGTGACGGTGATCCCGTGTCCTTCAAATTCAGAACCATGGATGACCTTGAGGTTGAGGGGAAAACTGTGCTTGTGCGTGTTGACATAAACTCGCCGGTGGATCCCCAGAGCGGCGCAATACTCGATGATACAAGGATGAGGCTCCATGCAGAAACCATAAGGGAGCTTTCAGATAGAGGTGCCAGGACAGTCATAATGGCCCACCAGAGCAGACCAGGAAAGAAAGACTTCACAACCCTTGAACAGCACTCCCATAAACTCTCAGAGATACTTGGAAGGCCTGTCAGGTACGTGGAGGACATATTCGGATCCGCCGCAAGGGAGAATATCAGAGAGCTCAGGAACGGCGAGATACTCCTCCTCGAGAATGTGAGGTTCTACTCAGAGGAGGTGCTTAAGAGGGAACCTGAGGAACAGGCAGAGACACACCTTGTGAGGAAACTCACACCCCTCATTGATTACTTCATCAACGACGCCTTTGCAGCTGCCCACAGATCCCAGCCATCACTGGTGGGCTTTGCCCTGCGGGTACCCTCAGCGGCTGGCAGGGTCATGGAGCGTGAACTCAGAACACTCAGGAGTGCCCTTGAAAACGTTGAAAGGCCCTGTGTCTATGTACTGGGTGGTGTGAAGGTGGATGACTCCATAATGGTCATGAAGAACGTCCTTGAGAATGGCAGCGCAGACCTTGTACTCACAACGGGCCTTGTTGCCAACATATTCCTTGCAGGCTGTGGTGTTAAAATCGGGAAGGTGAACATGGATTTCATCAAAAACAGGGGCTACTGTGACTTCATAAAGGTTGCGAAGAAGCTGAAAAAGAGGTTCCCTGAGAAAATACTGGTTCCCATTGATGTTGCAATCAGCCGGGATGGAAAAAGGGTGGATGTACCCGTGAAAAAGATACCCAACCACCCCATACAGGATATAGGTATGGAGACGATAAAACTTTATGCTGAGAGGATACGTGAGGCCAGGACCCTGTTTGCAAATGGTCCTGCAGGTGTATTTGAAAACCCTGACTTCAGCATAGGCACCGAGGATATACTCAATGCCATCTCCTCATCTGAGGGTTTCTCAATAATAGGTGGGGGTCACCTTGCCGCTGCAGCCGCCAAAATGGGCTTTGAGGATAAGATAGGTCACATAAGCAGTGGGGGAGGTGCCAGCATAAGTCTACTCGCAGGTGAGGATCTGCCTGCTGTAAGGGTGCTTGAGGAGTCCGCACCCCACTAACCCCAATGGGAGGTGCTGAACCTCCCCTCCATGGTGCCCCCTAGATCAACCACAAACTATATAAATGAGTAGTTACTAACATTGGAAATGCCTCGGTAGCTCAGTCTGGTGGAGCGCGAGACTTGTAATCTCGTGGTCGCGGGTTCAATTCCCGTCCGGGGCTTCCTAAGGGGACCATAGGGTAGCTTGGTCGATCCTTTGGGCTTTGGGAGCCTGAGACCCCGGTTCAAATCCGGGTGGTCCCATCCAAAAAGCTTAAATATACATCACCCCCAATGATGTATATCAACCCGCCTTAGCTCAATTGGCAGAGCATCGGACTGTAGATCCGAGGGTTGCTGGTTCAAGTCCGGCAGGCGGGACTTCACCAACAGTGTGAAAGCTTTAAATACTAGAAAAATAGAACTCATAACATGTATGTCATACAGCAATAGTAAAGTATATAAGCAGGTAACGAGAGAACACAGTAATGCTCTCATTCTGAAGACCTGCCCTGGTGGTGTAGGGGCTATCATGCGGGCCTGTCGAGCCCGCGACTCGGGTTCAATTCCCGGCCAGGGCGTTCCTTCAGGGCCCGTAGCTCAGTCTGGCAGAGCGCTTGGCTTTTAACCAAGTGGTCGCGGGTTCAATTCCCGTCGGGCCCGCTATCTAATTTTACGGTGACTTTTTATCTGGAGGACTAAATTGTGAAGAGGGA
Source organism: Methanothermobacter sp. KEPCO 2 (assembly GCF_041228365.1). Lineage (NCBI taxonomy): Archaea > Methanobacteriati > Methanobacteriota > Methanobacteria > Methanobacteriales > Methanobacteriaceae > Methanothermobacter > Methanothermobacter sp. KEPCO 2. Next base: position 1,083,668 of record NZ_CP166185.1, read on the forward strand.
AATCTTGAAACACCATCTGGTTCCGGAACACGTGGTTTTAAATGATTCTGAAGCAAAAAGGGTGCTGAAAGAACTGGATGCCCATCCAGAACAGCTTCCAAAAATAAAAACAACAGACCCTGTGGTGAAGGCCATAGGTGCTAAAAGGGGGGATATCGTGAAAATAATCCGTAAGAGTCCAACTGCCGAAGAATTCATTACATATAGGCTCGTGCAGGACTAATTTTTCGGGTAAAACCGTAAGCTCATAATTCAATCATCTAATTTGTTTTGGAGGAAGTCCATGAAAAAAAGTGCATGGGGATTGGTAGACGCGTTTTTTGATAAATACGACCTTGTGGACCACCACATACATTCCTACAATGACTTCGTGAGTAACCGTATACAGGAGATAATAGACACAAGCGAACCCATAGAACTGGAACAGGGAAAGTACCGTGTGGAGACAGGGAAGGTAAGCATAGAAAAACCCTTCATCAAGGAGGCGGACGGCTCAAAGAGCAAGATATACCCGACAGAGGCCAGGCTCAGGAATTTAACCTACTCGGCCCACATGAACCTGGAGATGAGACTCATAAAGGAGGGGGGTCCAGAAACAGAATTCGAAAAGGTCTACATCGGTGAACTGCCTGTTATGCTGAAATCAGAGATATGCCACCTGCATGGCCTCAGCAGAAATGAACTCATTGAAAAGGGCGAGGACCCTGCAGACCCCGGCGGATACTTCATCGTCAACGGTTCAGAGAGATCAATCGTCACCATGGAGGAAATAGCCCCAAACAAGATAATACTTGAAAGGATAGGGGAAGAGGATGAAAACAGGGCCAGGGCAATAGTCACCTCTATAAGAAGTGGTTTCAGGGCCAGGATATCCCTTGAATACAGGAAGCCAAGGAAGAGCGGGGTGTTCCTCAGGATATCATTCCCCTACGTACCAGGAGAACTCCCGCTGGTGATACTGCTAAGGGCCCTTGGACTTGCAACCGACCAGGACATCATAACAAGCATATCAGATGACTTCAACTACCAGATGATCGCAGCCGACGACATACAGGTCTCACTGGACAAGCTGAACCTCAAAAAGGATGAAATGGAGAAACTTGACGAGGAGGAGAGAAGGGAGTACCTTGTAAGGAGCGCCATAAGATACATCGGTAACCGGGTCGCCAAGGGCATGACCGAGGACTACCGGATAAAAAGGGCTGAGGATGTCATAGACCGCTACCTTCTCCCCCACATAGGAACAGAACCAGATAAGAGGCTGGAGAAGGCAATATACCTGGCTGAGATGACCGAAATGCTCCTCCAGGTTATATCCGGTGAGCGAAAGCCCCACGATAAGGACCACTACACCAACAAGAGGCTCAGGGTTTCAGGTGACCTCATGGAGGACCTCCTGAGGGTGGCCTTCACAAGTCTCAGCAGGGACATGAGCTACCAGCTGGAGAGGAGCCTTGCAAGGGGTAAGGAGCCCTCAGTCAAGCAGGCTGTGAGGTCAGACGTCCTCACAGAGAACCTCAAACACGCCATAGCGACAGGTAACTGGGTTGGTGGAAGGGCAGGTGTGAGCCAGCTCCTGGACAGAACAAGTTACATGGGTACACTATCCCACATGAGAAGGGTTGTCTCCCCCCTCAGCAGGAGCCAGCCACACTTCGAGGCAAGGGACCTTCACCCGACACAGTTCGGTAAGATCTGCCCCAACGAGACCCCCGAGGGTCCAAACTGTGGTCTTGTCAAGAACCTCGCCCTCCTTGCAAAGATATCCGAGGGTTCAGATGCCAGGGAGGTTGAGGAGGTAATCAAAAAAATGGGGGTTCTGAACTAATTTTTCCACCGGGAGGCTGTTAAGTGAGTAAAACCAAGATTTACATTAACGGGAAACTTATAGGGACCTGTGAAAACCCTGAAGAATTTGTACAGGAGATGAGGGATAAGAGGAGATCAGGAGAGGTCTCCCCTGAGATGAACATAACCCATTACCCTGAAAACCGCGAGATATACATATTCACAGACCCTGGAAGGGCCAGAAGACCCCTGATTATTGTGAAAGACGGAGAACCTCTTTTAAAGGAGGAGCACCTTGAAAAACTTGAATCAGGGGAAATGGAATGGGATGACCTCATAAATGAGGGCATAATAGAGTATCTGGATGCCGAGGAAGAGGAAAACGCCTACATAGCAATGAGTCCAGAGGACCTCACAGATGAACACACCCACCTTGAGATAGACCCCTCCACCATGCTGGGGATATGTGCAGGTATCATTCCATTCGCAAACCACAACTCATCACCGAGGAACACCATGGAGGCAGGGATGACCAAGCAGGCCCTTGGTCTCTATGCATCCAACTATGACCTCAGGACAGATACGCGTGCACACCTCCTCCACCACCCCCAGGTCCCCATAGTCAAGACAAGGATAATAGATGTGACCGGCTACGATGAGAGGCCATCAGGTCAGAACTTCGTTGTGGCCGTAATGTCCTATGAGGGCTACAACATGGAAGACGCGCTGATACTCAACAAGGCATCCCTTGAGAGGGGACTTGCAAGGTCATCATTCTTCAGATCCTACGAGGCCGCAGAGCGAAGATACCCCGGTGGTCAGGAGGACCGCTTCGAGATACCTGAGAAGGGGGTCAGGGGCTACAGGTCAGAAAGCGACTACAGACACCTTGACGAGGACGGCATAATAAACCCCGAGGCAGTTGTATCATCAGGTGACGTCCTCATAGGTAAAACATCACCACCAAGGTTCCTTGAAGAAATTGATGAATTTGGAACAGTGGCGGAGCGTAGAAGAGAAACCTCAGTAACCGTTCGACACGGTGAGAAGGGAATAGTTGATGCTGTCCTCCTAACAGAAACCGTTGAGGGCAGCAGACTCGCCAAGATAAGGGTGCGGGAACAGAGACAGCCAGAGCTCGGTGACAAATTCGCATCAAGGCACGGTCAGAAGGGTGTTGTGGGCCTCATAGTATCACAGGAAGACATGCCCTTCACAGAGGACGGTGTTGTGCCCGACCTCATAGTAAACCCCCACGCCATACCATCAAGGATGTCAGTTGGGCAGGTCCTTGAGATGCTTGCAGGTAAGGCCGCATGCATGGAGGGCCGCAGGGTGGACGGAACACCATTCACCGGAGAGGACGAGAGGGACATAAAGAAGGCCCTCCGGGCCAATGGATTTGAAAGTGCAGGTGTGGAATCACTCTACAACGGAATAACCGGTGAAAGAATAGAGGCGGAAATATTCATAGGCGTGGCCTACTACCAGAAACTCCACCACATGACAACAGACAAGGTATACGCAAGATCAAGGGGTCCTGTGCAGGTCCTCACAAGACAGCCGACCGAGGGAAGGGCCAGGGAAGGAGGTCTCAGATTCGGTGAAATGGAAAGAGACTGTCTGATTGCCCATGGAGCAGCGCTCGCCCTGAAGGAAAGGCTTCTTGATGAATCAGATAAATACGAGGCACTGGTATGTACCGAGTGCGGTATGATAGCAATCTACGACAAGATAAGGGATAAGAAGTACTGTCCAATATGTGAGGACTCAGAGTCATTCCCTGTGGAGATATCATACGCCTTCAAATTACTCCTTGATGAGCTTAAGAGTCTATGCATCTTCCCAAAACTCATACTGGAAGACAAGGCATGATTACAGATTTGAGGGAATAAATCAAAGGAGAGAATACCTTGAGCGGAATTTTAAAGAAAATTTCCCAGATAAATTTTGGTCTCATGTCCCCTGAGGATATAAGGAAGATGTCCGTTACCCAGGTCGTGACACCTGACACCTATGACGAGGACGGGTACCCCATCGAGAACGGGCTCATGGACCCGAGGCTTGGTGTCATAGACCCCAGCCTCAGGTGCAGGACATGCGGGGCCAAGGGTGGTGAGTGCCCCGGGCACTTTGGAAGCATAAACCTGGCAAGACCCGTTATACACGTGGGGTTCGCGGATACAATACATAAGATCCTCAGGTCAATCTGCAGGAAATGCAGCAGGGTCCTGCTCACAGAGGTGGAGATTGAAGAGTACAGGCAGCGGATACTTGAGGCGATGGAGAAGGAGGAGAGCCTCACACCCATAATAAAGGAGATATACACCGAGGCCAGACGCGAGAAGTGCCCCCACTGTGAGGAGGAACAGGAGGAAATAAAACTGGATAAACCTGTCTCCATCGTTGAGGGTGACTACAAGCTAACACCCAGCGAAGTGAGGGAGAGGCTTGAGAGGATAACCGACGACGACGCATTAATCCTAGGAGTCAACCCTGAGGTTGCAAGGCCAGAATGGATGGTCCTCACAGTCCTCCCGGTTCCACCTGTAACTGTGAGGCCATCAATAACACTTGAAACCGGTGAGAGGTCAGAGGACGATCTGACCCACAAACTCGTGGATATCCTCAGGATAAACCAGCGCCTTAAGGAGAACATGGAGGCAGGGGCCCCCCAGCTGATCGTCGAGGACCTCTGGGAACTCCTACAGTACCACGTGACAACCTACTTCGACAACGAGGCCTCCGGTGTCCCTCCTGCAAGGCACCGCTCTGGCAGACCCCTCAAGACCCTTGCCCAGAGGCTCAAGGGTAAGGAGGGGCGGTTCAGGAGCAACCTCTCAGGTAAGAGGGTTAACTTCTCTGCCCGTACCGTCATCTCACCGGACCCCAACATAAGCATCAACGAGGTGGGAGTCCCTGAAATCATAGCCCGGGAGGTCACAGTACCGGTCTACGTTACAGAATGGAACATAGACCGCATGAGGGAGTACATAGAGAACGGGCCCGACGTACACCCGGGAGCCAACTACGTTATAAGACCAGACGGCCGCAAGATAAGGATCTACAACGAGACCAAGGACGTTGTCCTTGAGAACCTCAAACCAGGTTACATCGTTGAAAGGCACCTCAAGGACGGTGACATAGTCCTGTTCAACCGTCAGCCATCACTCCACAGGATGTCAATGATGGCCCATGAGGTCCGCGTCCTACCCTACAAGACCTTCCGTCTGAACCTCTGCGTCTGCCCCCCATATAACGCGGACTTCGACGGGGACGAGATGAACATGCACGTATTCCAGACCGAGGAGTCAAGGGCAGAGGCCAAGACACTCATGCGCGTGCAGGAACATATACTCTCCCCAAGGTTCGGTGGTCCCATAATTGGAGGAATACACGACCACATATCAGGTGCCTATCTCCTTACAAGGAAGAGGGCTGTTTTCAGTGAGGATAAGGTTTTCCAGATCCTCAAGAAGGCAGGTCTGCCCCTACCTGACAGGAGGGGTCGTGACTGGACAGGTAAGGAGATATTCAGCATGGTCCTCCCTGATGACCTCAACATGGTCTACCGGGCCGAAATATGCAGAAAATGTGAGGAATGCCTGGAGATGGACTGTGAAAACGATGCCTATGTTGTCATAGAGAACGGGAATCTCATATCAGGCGTTATTGATGAGAAGGCCTACGGTGCATTCGCAGGTAAGATACTTGACCACATCGTCAAGGAATACGGCACAGATGAGGCAAGAAAATTCCTTGACTCCGCAACAAAGCTTGCGATTGCAGGTATAATGCATGCGGGCTTCACCACAAGTACCAACGATGAGGAGATCCCTGAGGAGGCCCGTGAAAGGATAGAGGCCCATCTGAGGAACGCCGAGGCCAGGGTTGACCAGCTGATTGAGGCCTACGAGAACGGGGAACTGGAACCACTCCCTGGCAGGAGCCTTGAGGAGACCCTGGAGATGAAGATAATGCAGGTTCTGGGTGAGGCCAGGGACAAATCAGGGGAGATAGCAGAGAGTTACTTTGACATGGATGAAAACCACGCGGTCATAATGGCACTCACCGGTGCAAGGGGGTCAATGCTCAACCTAACACAGATAACAGCCTGTGTGGGGCAGCAGTCAGTGAGGGGTGGACGAATAAGCAGGGGATACGACAACAGGACACTTCCCCACTTCAAGAGGGGTGAACTCGGTGCCAAGTCCCGCGGATTCGTACACTCAAGTTACAAGGATGGTCTCGACCCCATAGAATTCTTCTTCCACGCCATGGGGGGAAGAGAGGGACTTGTGGATACAGCCATACGTACAGCCCAGAGCGGTTACATGCAGAGGCGTCTTGTAAACGCCCTCCAGGACCTCACAGTCAACGAGGACGGAAAGGTCGTTGACAACAGGGGAGTTATAATACAGACGAGATTCGGTGAGGACGGCGTTGACCCTGCCAAGAGCGACTACGGAAAGATCGTGGACCTCGACAAACTCGTAGAGGAAATAAGGCTCAAATCAAAGGGGTAAGGTGATTCTGTGCAGGAAATTATAACTAAGATAGAGGATTACTCCTCAAAGAACGGGATCCTGCTTCCAGATCCTGTGGTGGAATATGTTGCCAGGATCGCTGAGGAGGAAAAACTGAAGGAAGCAGATCTTTATGAAATGGTGAGACTCTTCAGCAGGATCTCAGAGAGAAACCAGGGTATTGAAGGAGACGAGCTTCTCGACGCAGTTGAGGACGAATACCAGCGCATCCTGAAGGTCCAGGAACTTGTTAAAAGGAAGAGGGCAAAGTTTCCGCCGGGACTCATTGAGGAAATAGCCGATGCAATGAAGAAACACAACCTCAGCGACGATGAACTGGATGAACTTATAAGAAGGGTCAGAAGGGCCTATGAGAGGGCAAAGGTTGAGGCCGGTGAGGCGGTTGGGACAGTCGCAGCCCAGTCAGTCGGTGAACCGGGTACCCAGATGACAATGCGTACCTTCCACTACGCAGGGGTGGCGGAACTCAACGTTACCCTGGGTCTCCCAAGGCTCATCGAAATCGTGGATGCCAGAAAGAAGATATCCACACCAACCATGAGTATCTACTTTGAGGGTGACCTCAGGTATGATGAGGAATTTGTGCGCAAAAAGGCCAACAAGATAGGTAAAAGCACCCTCAACGATGTCCTCAAAAACTTCAGCATCCAGTACGCAGATATGGCAGTGGTTGCAGAACTGGACGAGGAAAAGATCCTTGAAAAACACCTTGAATATGATGATATAATAGCAAAGGTGGAAAAAACTTTTAAGAAAGTAGAAATAGATAACAGCATACTGAGATTTGAACCCCAGAAACCCACCATAAGGGAGCTCAGGTTACTGGCTGATAAGGTGAGGAAACTCCAGATAAGTGGGGTTAAAAACATAGGAAAGGTGGTTATCCGTAAAGAGGATGATGAATGGGTAATCCATACAGAGGGTTCAAACCTTGGAGCTGTTCTTAAAGAAGAGGGTGTAGATAAGGTCCGGACGACAACAAACGACATACACGAAATAGAAACCGTTCTGGGCATAGAAGCAGCGAGAAACGCAATAATACACGAAGCAAAAAGAACCATGGAGGAGCAGGGTCTCACAGTGGACATACGTCACATAATGCTTGTTGCAGATATGATGACTGCTGATGGTTCTGTTAAATCCATTGGAAGGCATGGTATAAGCGGTGAAAAGGCAAGCGTTCTTGCAAGAGCTTCTTTTGAGGAAACAGGTAAGCACCTTCTGAGAGCAAGTATCAGGGGAGAGGTGGATCACCTCACTGGTATCATAGAGAACATTATTATAGGACAGCCTATACCTCTGGGTACAGGTTCCGTTAGTGTTGTGATGAAAGAAAGAAAATAGGAGGCAGTAGATGGACATAGATAGAGGAATACGAGTCGCTGTAGATACTGGTAATGTTATCCTTGGATCAAAGAGGACAATTCAGAGCCTCAAACTGGGTAAGGGTAAGCTGGTGGTAATGGCCAGTAACATTCCAGAGGACCTCAGAGAGGACATAGAATACTACGCAGAGCTGTCAGATATTCCGGTTTACACCCATGAGGGCACCAGCGTTGAACTGGGATCTGTCTGCGGTAAACCCTTCACAGTGGGGGCGCTCTTAATCCAGGATCCAGGTGATTCAACAATACTGGAAATGGTGGGGTAGGTTGCTGTGACCATCAAATTTACCACAAACGAGATAAGATACATTGCACTCTTTGAAAGCATGACCGGTGCAATGGTGAAGGACTGCATTGTGGATGACGAAAACGGCAAGGTAACTTTCCTTGTGAAAAAGGGTGATATGGGCCTTGCCATTGGTAAAAAGGGAAGTACAGTGGCCAAGGTTCAGAAGGCACTCGACAAGGGTGTTGAGGTAATCGAACACTCCAGTGACCCCGTGGAGTTCATAAAGAACCTCATGGCACCCGCCAAGATAAGGAGCATCAGGATACTTCAGAAGGAAAACGGTGAAAAGATAGCCACAGTGGAAACCGATCCAAAGAATAAGAGAATCGCCATTGGACGCGGCGGACAGAACATTGAGAGGGCCAGGTTACTGGCCAGAAGACAGCACAACATAAGCAATATTATAATAAAATAAATCTTATAGGAGGAATCTTATTTGCCAGGATTATTCGCAGCAAAAAAACTCAAAAGCAAGAGGCAGAAATTCAGATGGAAGGACACCCACTACAAGAGGAGATCACTCCGCCTTGATGTTAAGGCTGACCCCCTTGAAGGCGCACCCCAGGCAAGGGGTATAGTGATTGAGAAGGTGGGTATAGAGGCAAAACAGCCAAACTCAGCAATAAGGAAATGTGTGAGGGTCCAGTTAATCAAAAACGGTAAACAGATCACAGCCTTCGCACCTGGAGACGGCGCTATTGGTTTTATCGATGAACACGATGAGGTCGTTGTTGAGGGTATTGGTGGACCATCAGGAAGGTCCATGGGTGATATTCCCGGTGTCAGGTGGAAGGTTACAAAGGTCAACAATGTTTCCCTGCAGGAAATGGTTAAAGGGAAAATAGAAAAACCTGTGAGGTAATCCTTATGAGTTTAGTTTTTGATAAATGGGAACTGGAGGAAGTCAAGGTTGAGGATATGGGCCTTGCAAAGTACATATGCCTTGACAGTATCCTGGTTCCCCACACAATGGGAAGACACGTTAAGAGGCAGTTTGCAAAGTCAAAGGTTTCAATAGTTGAGAGACTGATAAACAAGGTTATGAGGACCGAGAGGAACTCAGGTAAAAAGAACAAGGCCTACAAGATAGTGAAGGAGGCCTTTGAAATCATAAACCGGAGGACCAAGGAGAACCCGGTCCAGATCCTTGTCAAGGCCGTTGAAAACACCTCCCCACGGGAGGAAACCACAAGGATCAAGTACGGTGGTATAGGTTACCAGGTTGCAGTTGACATATCCCCACAGAGAAGGGTGGACCTGTCCCTCGGATTCATAACCAAGGGCGCAATGCAGGCGGCATTCAAGAACAAGAAATCCATAGAGGAGTGCCTGGCAAACGAAATAATGCTGGCCGCAGAGTATGACACAAGAAGCTTTGCAATCCAGAAGAAGGAAGAGAAAGAAAGGATAGCCAGATCCGCACATTAAACTTACAGGTGGTTTTAGTGAGCAGACGTGCAAAAATGATTAGCAAGATTAAGGAGCTCATGTACCAGCCGGAATACATCCGTAACATCGGTATAGTGGCGCACATCGACCATGGTAAAACAACCCTCTCAGACAACCTCCTGGCTGGTGCAGGGATGATCTCCGCCGAACTGGCAGGGGATCAGCGTTTCCTTGACTTCGACGAACAGGAACAGGCAAGGGGGATAACCATTGACGCTGCAAACGTTTCAATGGTCCACTCCTATGACGGAGAAGAATACCTCATCAACCTCATAGACACCCCGGGTCACGTGGACTTCGGTGGTGACGTTACAAGGGCTATGAGGGCTGTGGACGGTGCCGTTGTTGTCGTATGCGCAGTTGAGGGTATAATGCCCCAGACAGAAACCGTGCTCAGACAGGCCCTCAAGGAAAACGTTAGACCCGTCCTCTTCATCAACAAGGTTGACAGGCTCATAAATGAACTCAAACTGGACGCCAGTGAGCTCCAGGAGAGGTTCATAAAGATCATTGCCAACGCAAACAAACTCATCAAGAACATGGCCCCTGAGGAATTCAGGGAAAAATGGCAGGTCCGTGTGGAGGATGGAAGCGTTGCCTTCGGTTCAGCATACCACAACTGGGCCATAAACGTCCCTATAATGCAGGAGACAGGTATAAACTTCAACGACATCTACCAGTACTGTACGGATGACAACCAGAAGGAACTCGCCCAGAAGGTGCCCCTCCACCAGGTGCTCCTGGGAATGGTGGTTGAGCATCTGCCAAGCCCTGCCAAGTCCCAGGCATACAGGGTGCCCATCATATGGTCAGGGGACCTTGAAAGCGAGGAAGGACAGGCCATGCTCAAAACAGACCCGGACGGCCCCCTTGCGGTTATGGTTACAGATGTCAGTATAGACAAACATGCAGGGGAAGTTGCAACCGGACGTGTCTACGGTGGTACAATAGAGAAGGGAAGCGAGGTCTTCCTTGTTGGTTCACACAGCAAGGCACGTGTCCAGCAGGTCGGTGTCTACATGGGACCCGAGAGGGTCAACACCGACAAGGTTCCTGCAGGTAACATAGTCGCAATAACCGGTGCCAAAAATGCTGTTGCAGGTGAAACCATCTGTGACACCGGAAGGAAGATAAAGGCCTTCGAGGGCCTCGAGCACATATCAGAACCTGTGGTTACAGTTGCGGTTGAGGCCAAGAATACCAAGGACCTTCCAAAACTCATAGAGGTCCTCAGACAGGTTGGTAAGGAGGACCCAACGGTAAGGGTTGAGATCAACGAGGAGACCGGTGAGCACCTCATATCAGGTATGGGTGAACTCCACCTTGAGATCATAGCCTACAGGATAAACGAGAAGGGTGTTGAGATAGAGACCTCAGAGCCCATAGTGGTGTACAGGGAAACGGTTTCAGGAACCGCAGGCCCGGTTGAGGGTAAATCACCCAACAAGCACAACAGATTCTACATAGAAATTGAACCCGTCGAAGAATCAGTGATGCAGGCGATACAGGAAGGTAAGATAAAAGAGGGCCGCGTCAAGGGTAAAGAAGCCGCGAAAGACTTCATAGAGGCAGGTATGGACAAGGAAGAGGCCAGAAGGGTCTGGGACGTCTATGAGAAGAACCTCTTCATCAACATGACCCGTGGTATCCAGTACCTCGACGAGATAAAGGAGCTCCTCCTTGATGGTTTCGAGAGCGCAATGGACAACGGCCCCATCGCCAAGGAAAAGGTTATGGGTGTTAAGATAAAGCTCATGGACGCCAAGATCCACGAGGACGCAGTCCACAGGGGTCCAGCCCAGGTTTTACCCGCCATAAGGAAGGGTATATTCGGTGCCATGATGTCTGCCGAGCCCACGGTGCTTGAACCCATACAGAAGGTGTTCATCAACGTGCCCCAGGACTACATGGGAAGCGCAACCCGTGAAATACAGAACAGGCGCGGGCAGATCGTCAACATGACCCAGGAGGGTGACATGGTAACCGTTGAATCCGTGGTGCCTGTGGCAGAGATGTTCGGATTCGCAGGTGATATCAGGTCAGCCACCGAGGGGAGATGTCTCTGGTCAACAGAGAACGCTGGATTCGAGAAACTGCCAAATGAACTGCAGCACACAATAATAAGGGAAGTGAGGACCAGGAAGGGTCTAAGTCCTGAGCCATACAGGGCAGACCACTACCTGGGTTAACCCCATTAAACTTATATAATTAAAAAGAATATAGGAAATTACCTTAGACAAACAACACGTGTAGGTGTTGAATCTAGATCAGGCTAAATCATCACATATGGAGGTATAATATGGCTAAAGAAAAAGAACACATGAACCTGGCGTTTATTGGACACGTAGACCACGGAAAATCCACGCTAGTGGGACACCTGCTCCTCCAGGCAGGGGCAATCGCCGAGCAGCAGCTGGCTGACGGTGAGGACAAGTTCAGGTTCGTCATGGACAGGCTCTCTGAAGAAAGGGAAAGGGGAGTTACAATCGACCTTGCACACGCAAAATTCGAAACAGACAAGTACGAGTTCACCATCGTGGACTGTCCTGGACACCGTGACTTCGTTAAGAACATGATCACAGGTGCATCCCAGGCAGACGCCGCAGTCCTTGTGGTTGCAGTTGACGACGGTGTAATGCCCCAGACCAAGGAGCACGTCTTCCTATCAAGGACACTGGGTATAAACCAGCTCATAGTGGCCATCAACAAGATGGACCTTGTCAACTACGACGAAGAAAAATTCAACGCCCTCAAGGATGAGGTTGCAGCCCTCATCAAGACAGTTGGTTACAAGCCAAGCGACGTTGAATTCATACCACTCTCAGCCTTCGAGGGTGACAACATAACAACCAAAAGCGACAACACACCATGGTACAAGGGTAAAACACTCGTTGAAGCACTCGACGACCTTGAAGCACCTGAAAAACCTGTGGACCTTCCACTGAGGATACCCATACAGGACGTCTACTCCATCACAGGTGTGGGTACAGTCCCAGTTGGACGTGTGGAGACCGGTATACTCAAGAAGGGTGAAAACGTAATATTTGAACCAGCAGGTGTCAGTGGAGAGGTCAAGTCCATCGAAATGCACCACGAGATGATCGACCAGGCAGAACCCGGTGACAACATAGGTTTCAACGTAAGGGGTGTCGGTAAAAACGACATCAGAAGGGGAGACGTTGCAGGACACCTGGACAACCCACCAAAGGTTGCCAAGGAGTTCACAGCACAGATCGTCGTTCTCCAGCACCCAGGTGTCATAACAGTCGGTTACACACCTGTATTCCACTGCCACACAGCACAGGTTGCCTGCACATTCCTTGAACTTGTGCAGAAAATGAACCCTGCAACAGGTCAGGTCGAAGAGGAAAACCCAGACTTCCTCAAAACAGGTAACGCTGCTGTCGTGAAGGTCAAACCAACCAAGCCACTGGTCATTGAAAAGATAAAGGACATCCCACACATGGGAAGGTTCGCCATAAGGGACATGGGACAGACAGTGGCTGCTGGAATGTGTATAGACCTTGTACCAGCAAAATAAATCCCATCCCTTCCCTTTTTTAAAGGAGGATTCAGATGCACAAAGCAAGGATTAAACTCACAGGGACAGACCCTGAAAAACTGGCATACGTCTGTGACCAGCTGAAGAAGATCGCTGAGAGGACAGGCGTGGACATGTCAGGCCCAATACCCCTCCCAACCAAGAGGCTTGTGGTCCCAACAAGAAAATCACCTGATGGTGAGGGAACCGCAACCTGGGAGAAATGGGAGATGAGGATCCACAAGAGACTTGTGGGTATAGAGGCCGATGAAAGGGCAATGCGTCAGGTCATGAAGGTCAATGTACCTGACAACGTCAGCATAGAAATAGAACTCAAGAGTTAACTGGGGTGCAAACCCCTATAACCAAATTCAGGGACCAAAAACTATATAAATAAGAGTTTATCAATCTCTTTTATCTGATGCTGCCGGGATAGCCTAGCCAGGTAAGGCGCGGGACTTGAGATCCCGTGGAGATTCTCTCCGCCTGGGTTCAAATCCCAGTCCCGGCGCTTAAAAACCTTTTTCTAAAACTAATAACTTATTCTGCCGGGATAGCCTAGCCAGGTAAGGCGCAAGACTGGAAATCTTGTGGAGCCATGCTCCGCCTGGGTTCAAATCCCAGTCCCGGCGTAGAATAAGAATAAGAATTTAAAATATAGGAGGAAGAGACCGCCATTAGAGTGGCGGTCTGGACCCTTAAAAAAAGTAATCAGGTGTTTTCATCGGGTTTATTTTTATTCAGATCCTCAGAAGGCCTTAAAATGAGGGGCTCCTCATCAATTGCCCCTGAGTCATGCACCACACACTCCCCTATTCTTTCTCCTATTGCAGCGGGATCCTCAACATCTACCATGTCAACAAGTTCCACCTGCCTTCTGAACCTCTCTATGGCCTCATCAGGCATGTTCTCTATGTAGGGGATGGCGCCGGTGGCCCCGATTATCCTTCCGCTTTCTCCATCAACCCCGTTGCTGTGGAGGGCCTTCATGGTCTGGCCCGTGATGTGACCCATGACCTCTGCACCACATACAAGGAGGAATCTTAGGTTGGGGTTTGCAATTACATTACCAACGACCTTCTCTATTCCAAGGTTCTCTGTGTGCAGTGGACCTGAAATCGCTGCGCCTGCCCTTACAGGCTCATCTTCCATGTGGGACCCGAGGGTGACAACCGCAACCGGACTTTCGGCATCACCAACCACATAGTCCCCAACTATGTGGGGCCAGTCCTCGGGTACCGGTTTCTTGTCAACCATTACAAACACCTCCTTTAACCATCAGTTAATTTTTAACTTCTGGTTAAAGTTTAACTTGTAGTTAAAAATATATAAATCTTCCGGTAAAAGTCTTTTAAAGCCGCAGAACAGATATCCTACAGATACAGAAAAGGTGAATCAAGATGGCCCCGACTTCCAGGAGAGAACGTGAAAGGCAGAAAAGACAGATGCAGATAATAAGGGCTGCTGAGAAGGCATTCTTTGAGAGGGGCTACGACAATGTGACCATGGATGAAATAGCAGAAAGGGCAGAGGTCAACAAGGCACTCCTCTACTACTACTTCAAAAATAAGGAGGCCCTTTTCTTCGCCGTTAACCTCTACGGTGTAAGAATACTCCACAAGATGTACTCAGAATGTTCAGAACTTGAAACAGACGGTTACGGCAAGGTTAAGGCCATGGTGGACGCCCTTTACAGATTCTCAAAGGAACACCCTGACTACTTCAGGATATACTGCTACAGTGGCACAGAAAGATTTGAGATGAGCGAAACTGAGGATGCAAGGGAGATAGTGGATCTCCGTACAGGGATGTGGAGACTCATGGTTGAGGCAATCATAGAGGGTATGAAGGACGGCAGCATTCGCAGTGACCTCGACCCAGTTGAGCTATCCATATACATACATACACTGGCCATAAATTCCCTCAACCTCGACCTCACATCAAGGATGGTTCTTGAGGCTCGAAAAATCGGTAGGGACAGATTCTGGAGGGACCTTGAGATATTCCTTGAATCGGCCCTGAAAAATCAGAAGCCAGAAAGCGGAGACTCATGAATAGCAGCCACAACATAAATAACTATATAAGGTTTTAGATACAATCTGTATTTAAAGTAACGATATGCGTGAGGAAAAGAATGAATATGGATGATGAAGCTAACTTCGTGATAATAGACAACAGCCAGGAAGATAAAAAGAATCTTGGACTCCTTGTGGATGGTCCAAACATGCTCAGAAAGGAATTCTGCTCAGACCTTGACTTTGTTAAGAACCTTCTGGTTGACAGGGGAAACCTCAGGGTGGGTAAGGTCCTCCTCAATCAGTACGCCTCAGATAAACTCATCGAGGCAGTTGTAAACCAGGGCTTTTCTCCCATGATAGTCGCAGGGGACGTGGATGTCCAGCTTGCAGTGGAGGCCTTTGAACTCATACATAACCCCCACATTGATGTGGTTGCACTGATGACCCGTAATGCAGATTTCCTCCCCCTAATAAACATAGCAAAGGAGAACGGGAAGGAAACCCTTGTTATAGGTGCAGAGCCCGGGTTCAGCATAGCACTCCAGAACTCGGCAGATGACTCCATAAAACTCATAGGTGAAGGTGTCTGATGGTGTACCGGAGAATACTAATACCCACAGATGGCTCAGATGACGCCAGGAAGGCAACAGAACACGCATTCAGAATTGCAGAGATGAGCGGTGCAGATATCCTCGGGATAAGTGTAGTTGACACATCCTACAGGAAGGTCTGGGATGAAGATATCAGCAGACGCATTGAAAGGATACTCAGAAAACAGTCAGAGAAGGCAATATCCATCCTCAAGGACGAATTTTCATCAATGCAGAAAAACGGTAGGATGAAGGAGTGCAAACTAGATACCCAGATACTTGAGGGCAACCCTGCAGAGGTTATCCTCGAGACAATGGAGGATGAGGATGTGGACCTGGTCGTCATGGGCAGTTCAGGTAAACACGGCCTCGACCGCATAATATCAGGAAGCATAACGCGTAAGGTTCTTAAATCTGCAGAAACCCCCATACTGGTAGTTGGGTAAATAAGTGAAGGTGATTCAATGACAGGAAAAAAGACATTAAGTGATGAGAAACTGGCGCTTATAACCTTCAGCGGACCTCTAAGCAAAGCCGGCGAACTCATTGAGAAGGTGAGGGACTTCATCTCATCAGAGGACCTTGAAATAGCAGGTGCCCCTCTAGTGATATTCTACACAAGCCCCCTCAAGGATGATGGCAGATATGATGCTGGAATACCAGTAAAGGGTGAATCAGAGGGTGCCGGTGACATTAAAATTGTTACGATCCCCGAACACACCGTCATATTTAAAGAATACACTGAAAATCGGAATGAAACCTATGAGGAGCTCATAGCTTACGCAGAGGAGAACGGAATTGACATAATAGGGGCTCCACGGGAGATATACCGTGAAAAGGTAAGGGAAATACAGTTCCCTGTTATACTATAAGGGAATTCCCTGTTTATTGATTCAATTCCTGTTCTTCTTAAAAGTAAAATGCAGTATGATTTAACTGCATTTCCCATGAAAAAAATTCAATTCCTGTTTTTCTCGATGATCTCCCTGAAGGAGTCAATGACATACTGAACCTGCCCATCTGTCATCCCATAGACACTGCACTTGAACCACTTGGTCTGACCCCTTCTTATACCCACAATCCTCCTCTTCTTAAGTTCCTCGTAGAGGAAAAAACCCTTTCTGGGATGGGAAGATGCTATATCATGGAATACTGGGGTTTCAAACCTCACAAGGTCGTGTTCCTTGGGTCTCTTACCAATCTGCCTTATACCACCCATCTCCTCAAGTTCAGAGACAAGTCTCCGGGTTTTTTTAATCTCATCGTCCCACCTGGAAACCCTCTTCACAACGTGTGGAAGGGAAGCCATGAGGGTGGCAAGTGGCGCTCCACGTGATGTGCAGCCCAGCATCTCAATCTCCTTCTTCTCATGCCTCCCTGACCTTCTGAGGAGGGTGTCCTCCCATTCAGACCTCATCCCAAGAACACCTATCGGTCCAGAGGCCGCCATGCTCTTGTGCCCGCTTCCAACAACAAAGTCCGCTCCGATTTCTCTGAGTTTAACAGGGAGGCGCCCCATGGAATAGGCGCAGTTCAAGAGGAGGGGGACACCCATCTTTCTGCATATCCTGGCTACCTCCTCTGCATCGGTGAGGTTACCGTAATTACCATCCACATGTGTTAGAACCGCAAGTTTAACATCAACCCTGTCAGCGACATCCTCAAGGACCTCCCTGTAGGTTTCGGGCTTTATCTCATAGTCAGGGTATCCCGTTGATGGGACCTCAACAATCTCAAGGTTGTTTCTCTCTGCAGCGAGGTGTGTGGTGTAGTGTGCGTTTCCATCTGCAACGATGGTGTCACCAGCCTCGCAGAGGGCATGCATCACCGCAAATTTGCCCTCCCTTGCCCCATGAACCGTCCTGACAGCATCTGCGTCTATGAAATCTGCGAGGTCATCCAGGAAGCTGTTCACAGCAGGCCTTGTAACCTGGTCCAGTCTGCCAGCGCAGTAATCACAGACACTGTAGCCATCCCCAAATTCATATAGGGCCTTTCTGGCGGCTGCAGGTAAAACACCGCCCCTCTGGAGGGGGTTGAGGTTGAGGTTGTCCCTCTCAAGTGCCCTTGTAATACCATAATCAGCACATTCCATAATCAATCACCCAGTAAATCAATGATCCTCCGATAAACATCATCGCGACTCTCAGGATCCACAACAAATACTCTTATGTCACCCCTCTTTCTTATACTTTGAACAAGTTTTCTGTGGACCGCTGCAACCACAGGAACTTCTGAATCCAGCGCCTCCTCCACAGCCCTCCTGAACCCCTCACTCTTAAGTTCCATTGGGGCTATCTCATCTATCAGGACACAGTCGTCCTCTTTCAGCGCCCTCATTATCGCTGGAACAGCGATTTCATCAATAACCTCAATGTTCACACCGTACCTTCCAACACGCGGCCCCCTGCTATCCACCGAGGCAAGAAGACCCCTTCTACCTGATTTTATATCCACAACCTCAAAGCCAACCCTTGATGAGCCCTCCCTCACCTCCGGGGTGAATATACCCCCAGTAGAAAGACCCGCGAGTTCCAGGTGATCCTTTATTCTCTCAATAAGGGTGCTCTTCCCGCTTCCAGGCCTTCCTGTTATTAAAATCTTCACCGAAATCACCTAAACTGATCCTCAGATAAGATTTTCAATACCTCAAAACCCATGATTTCAATGAAATCATCCCCAAGGAAGTACTTAAATAAGATTTTCAATACCCTCCCTCAGAGCCCATCGCCTCGCCTCTTCAAGTTCCTCACGGGATGGATAACGGTTCAGTTCAGGGTACCATGATGCCCTGTAGAGGGGCCTGTACTGGCCCATGATGTTCATTACGATGTCTTTTCCCAGGTTATCCGCGACCCATGATATGATGGGTTTTGTGCAGCAATCAAGGTGGCCTGGAATCACCAGGTGCCTTATTATCATATCCTCACCCCTTATTCTGAGGTGATTCTCTGATACGACCTCAAAGTAGTTCCTTACACCGGCAAGTTTCAATGCACAGTCACTGTTGCCAAATTTGAAGTCGGTGAGGTAGAGGTCCACGATACCGCTCAGGAGCCTCATGGATTCCTGTGAGAGGTACATGTTGCTGTTCCATACCACCGGTACGCTGATGGATATCCGCCGGAGGACACGTAGAATGTATGGTAGTGCAGGGGTTGGGTCTCCCCCAACGAAGTTGACGTTGGCTGAACCCATCCGCCTTCGATCCTCTATGAGGGCCGCGAGTCTATCCTCAGGGATGCTGACACCCACAGATGGGTTCTGTGATATGTCCCAGTTCTGGCAGAAGACACAGTTCATTGTGCAGCCCGAGAAGAAGATGGTGTGACTGGGCACCAGCGGCGCCTCCTCACCGTAGTGCAGGAACTCCGATGCAACCCTGGGTGATGTGACACCGCATCTTCCAGGTTTCAGGTTACGATCAACACCGCATCTCCAGTGGCACAGTGAACATTTCCTGAAAATCCTCTCTGCAATTTCAATTTTAAGATCAAGGAATGATTTCCTGCACTCCTCCGAACACTCAAAGCCCTGCTCTATTCTTTCATGTTCCCGCCAGAGTTCACTGGTCTCTGACTCCCTGCTGAAGGATGCTGGAGTGGCCTTTGCCTCAAGAAATCTTGCATTCTTCCCTCCATCTCTCACATCAAGGTAGTGGCCAAGAGCATCTTTCAGTGACATTTTAACCTGTTACATGGATTCCCTCAACAATGAGGGGTGCTGTTACAAAGTCTCCAATCTGCCTTCTCTCAAGGTCTGTGGATGAGACGGTCTTCATAAGGTCGAATATGTTACCAGAGAGCATTGCCTTCTTCACTGGCGTGAATTCGCCACCCTCCACAAGGAAAGCGTTGTTGGCCTCAACCGAGAAGTCACCTGAGATGGGGTTTGCTGTGTGGGCACCCAGCACATCAGTCACATATATCCCGCTGAAATCATCAACTGAAACCTCATCCCCAAATTCAAGGACGAAGTTTGTGGTTGAAACCAGGGGTATGTCCGAGTAGCTTCGAAGCCCGTTACCTGTGCTCTCACATGACCCCTTAGATGCGGTGTAGATGCTGTGTATGTAGCCCTCAAGGACTCCATCGGCAACAAGGAGTGTTCTCTGGGATGGTGTGCCCTCCCCATCAAAGGGTGATGAGCCAAGACCACCCCCCAGTGTACCATCATCGTATATGCTGAGGTCAGGGGATGTTATTTCAGTGCCGATCCTATCAGCCAGGATGGACCTCCCCCTCTGAACGTTATCCGCACTGAATGCCGCGGCAAATGTGCCGAGCAACCCTGCAGCCGCATGGTAATCCAGTACAGCTGACACCCTTCCGCTCTCAACATTTTCACCGCCAAGTGAATCCCTGGCTATCCTGCATGCCCTTCCAGCTATCCATTCAGGGTCTATGTCCATGCTGCATGATGAATCAGACTCATATGCCGTTGTCCTGGACCTATTTTTCTCGGCATTCACCGATATGTATGCTGAGAATCCCGTTGACCTTGATGAAGCCTCAACACCCTCCGAGTTCAGGATGAATGTTTCAACCATGGATGCTGAAAACCCGCCGCTTGTTGGTCTGCAGCCCTCATCAAGTGTTTTATCAACCATGACCTCTGCGATGCTGGCAGCTTCCCCAACGTCCAGTTCCAGGAATGATGCGTCAAAGATATCCTTCACGGTGGGGTAGCTGGCCGGCTCTGAGAACCCAAAATTTTCATCTGGATCGGCAAGCCTGAGATTCTCTGTGGCCATTTTAACGGCTCGCTGGAGATTCGATGGATCTGAAGTGTATGCAAAGCCCATCCTACCCCCCTTAAGTACCCTTATACCGACACCTGTCATGGATTCTATCTTACCAAAGTCTATGATGTCCCTCTGAACCTGCACCTCAACTGTCTGTTCCCTTTCAATGTAGACCTCAGCCATTTCAGAGTTCCTTAAGGCCAGCTTTAGGGCCTTTTCAGCGAAATCAAACATCAGATATCCACCCCGGCAAATTTATGGATAGCCTCCCTAACTCCATCACCATATTTCCCTGCAGTCACATAATCTGCCATTTCCCTGAGCTCAGGGGCTGCATTGGCAACGGCCACACTGAGGCCCGCTCTTTCAAGGAATTCAATATCGTTCTCACTGTCCCCTATTGCCATGACATCAGACATTTCAATCCCCATAGACTCTGCCACAAGTTTCAGGGAAGAGCCCTTATTTACCTTGGGGTCTGTAAGGTGCACTGCAAAGCCCGTGTCATAGACCTCCACATCAAATCCCCCAAGGGCCTCTCTGATGGCCTGAACAGGGATGTCCCTGGTGATTGCAACCTCAGATAACCTGAGATCAGAGAACTGGACCTTACTAACAGGGTAAATCTCTCTAAGGTGATTGTAGGCGGTTTCTGCCTTTTCGATATCACCCAGGACCCTTATATCCCCATTAGAGTATATCACGCCACCATTTTCAGCCACAACACCACCACTTGTCCCTATAAGGACGGATGTTGCCATTGCAAAGCACAGGACATTCCCTGTCACGATTATGACAGGGATTCCTTTTCTTTCAGCGCCCCTGAGGGCCCTGAGAGCACTGATGCACAGTTTTCTGGAGCTGTCGGTTATTGTGCCATCTATGTCAACTGCAATGGCCCTCATCACTGCACCCTGAATGAACTGTAGCGGTAGGCTATGTTGCAGGTTCCCTCCCTTGAAACCATACAGGCCCCCACAGGGTTCGTGGGTGTGCACTGGGTCTTAAAGAGTGAGCATTCCTCTGGCCTTGCAACACCCCTCAGTATTGCGCCGCATATGCAGCCAGTTGGCACCTCAACGGCGTCAGCAACATCAATATCAAATTTTTCCCTTGCATTGAACTCCGAAAATTCATCCCTGATCTCATATACAGATTCAGGTATGACCGGGAATCCCCTCCACTCCCTCTCGGTTATGCGGAAAACCTCATCCATCGCCTCCTGGGCCTTTATGTTACCCTCAGGTTTCACTGCCCTCTTATATTCATTCTCAACCTTTGCCTCGCCCCTTTCGATCTGCCTGAGTATCATGTACACTGCCATTAGTATGTCAAGGGGGTTGAAGCCCGCTATGACCTGCGGTATTCCGTAGTCCCTTGAGAATGGCTCATAGGGTTTCATGCCGATTATGGTTGATACATGGCCCGGCTCTATGAGGGCATTTAGGTTAACTTCCCCTGATTCTATGAGGAATTTGAGTGCCGGAGGTATCAGCCTGTGGCAGGATAGGACTGAAAAGTTCTCTGGTGGGCCTGATAGTATCTCCGATGCTGTTGTTGGTGCGGTGGTCTCAAATCCGGCCGCCATGAAGACCACCTCCCTGTCAAGTTTTCTTGCTATATCCACAGCATTTCCCACTCCGTAGACTATCCTGACATCGGCGCCCTCGGCCCTGGCATCTGCAAGTGACCCCTTCGAACCAGGAACACGTAGCATGTCACCGAATGTTGTGATTGTAACGCCCTGCCTTGCAAGTTCTATGCACTCGTCTATCTCCCGGGCAGGTACGCAGCAGACAGGGCACCCCGGCCCGGCCACCACCTCAACCTCATCCGGGAGAAGTGATCTTACTCCATGCTGCATTATAGTGTGTTCATGTGAACCGCAGACGTGCATTATCTTAACAGGACGTGATATCTCATGTATCCTTGAAACCAGTTCCCTTGAAAGATTCTTCATAGGCTACCACCAATTACAGTTAAGGTCTATTTATCATGATCCATATATATAACTGGCAGTGGATTTATTAAGCACGGGGATTATTAATCATGTCACCCATCATCCTAATATTAATCTTCTGCGCCTCACTGATCGGTGTTATAATATCCGCGGACATCTTTGTGGACAAGATCGTTGATATCGGGAGGGAAGTTGGAATATCCCCGATAATACTGGGAGTTACGGTTGCAGCTGCAGGGACATCTCTTCCGGAATTCGGGTCCACCATGATCTCTGTCCTTACAGGTAGCCTGAACTCGGTGTGGGTGTGGTGATAGGTTCAAACATATGGAACATTGCAGGTATCATAGGAATATCTGCCACTCTCTCCTGTGCTGTCACAACAAACAGGGACGATATCCGGAGGGATGGAGTGTTCGGGCTTCTCAGCATCCTGATACTTTCATCTTTCATGCTCATGGGACCCATAGGTTCACTTACAGGTGCCGTTCTCCTCAGCCTCTATGGTGTTTACCTTTTAATTCTTATAAAGAAGCAGAGGAAATAACACAAGCCACCTCATAGAGGGTGGTGATGCTGGCTGGAAGACCATTGTAACTGCAGTTTTAAGTTTCGCCGCCTTTTGGTGTTCCGGAGGGTACTGGTTTACAGCGCAGTTGAAATTGCCGTGGCTCTCCATATTCCTGAGATGATAGTCGGCCTTTTTGCCCTTGCCATCGGAACAAGCCTTGCTGAACTTGTTGTCGCCGCTAACTCCGCAAGGAAGCACATGTGTAGCCTCTCACTGGGCACGGTACTGGGGAGTAACATATTCAATATCCTCATAGGCATAGGGGTTCCATCATTATTCGTAAAAATCCCTGTCGAGGCCCTCTCAATTGTGCTTGATGCCCCAGTTTTGATAGTTTTGACAGTTATTGTAATGTACTTCATGTGGACCAGATATGGAGCTTAGAAGAGTGGAAGGAGTCGTGCTTCTCATTATATACATAATCTATCTGTTAAGAATAGCAATCACAAGGTGAATTCTAAAAAAATAAAAGGAAAGGGTTTATTTTCTCCTGGATATCGCTGAACCTGCTGCCACAAGAAGCATTCCTGCAACAAGTGCAGTTAAAGGTGCTCCTGTTGGCTTCATTGGTACAGGTCTAGGTCCCGGTGATGGTCCCGGTGATGGTCCTGGACCTGGTGATGGCTCAACATCGATCTCAACGTCCGTGGTGTTGTTACCCCCACTTGAACCTGAGCTCACGGTTGCAACGTTGACGAATGTGCCGCGCCTTATGAGCTGAACCACGATGTCGAGGACTGCACTTGAACCTGCTGGGAGGTCTCCCACCATCCAGACACCAGTTGCAGGGTTGTATGAACCCCTGGTGGCGTTTGATGATATGTACCTCATGGCATCTGGCAGCCTGTCGGTAACCATTGTGTTAAGTGCTGTGTCGGGTCCATTGTTGGTTACCGTTATGGTGAACCTTACATTCTGACCAATGCGCACAGCCCTTCTATCCACTGTCTTGTTAATGGTGAGCTCTGCCCTTGGGTTAACCGTTACAGTGGCGTTTGCGCTTGTATCAGGGTTCGGGTTGTAGGTATCCGCCGTCACATCCGCAATGTTAACAAGAGTAGTGTTACTAACAGCAACCCTCGCAACAATCTCAAGCGTTGCAACAGCATCCTTAACCACTGAACCCACAATCCAGGCCCCAGTCACACCGTCATAAGTACCCTGACTAGCAACATGGCTCAGATACACAAGACCAGCCGGAAGCAGATCCGTGACAACAACACCAGCCGCAGTGTCAGGACCATCATTCCTCACTGAAACCGTAAACCTCACAGTATCAGTGAAGTTAGCAACACTCGCATTGACCACCTTATCAATCACCAGATAAGCAGCCGCAGGTACCCTAACCGTAACCTCAGCAGTATTGTTCTCAGGGTAAGGATCAAACTCTTTGCCCACAGCAAGAACCCTGTTTACAACATCACCAGTCCTATTCACAAGAACAGTGAAGTTCAGAGTCGCTGATGAACCAGGCAGAAGATCCCCAACCAGCCAGACACCGGTCAGTGGATTAAATGATCCCCTTGAAACATCATGAGACCTATAGACAAGTCCTGCAGGCAGGCTATCGGTTACAGTAACCCCTGTTGCATTATCAGGTCCATTGTTCATGACAGTCACATAGAAGGTTATCAGATCACCGAAATTCGGTGTGCTGTTACTAACCGTCTTAGTGACCGCAACATCCGCAGCAGGATACACAGTTACAGTGGCATTGGCACTTGTATCCGGATTCGGGTTGTAGGTATCCGCCGTCACATCCGCAATGTTAACCAGAGTAGTGTTACTAACAGCAACCCTCGCAACAATCTCAAGCGTTGCAACAGCATCCTTAACCACTGAACCCACAATCCAGGCCCCAGTCACACCGTCATAAGTACCCTGACTAGCAACATGGCTCAGATACACAAGACCAGCCGGAAGCAGATCCGTGACAACAACACCAGCCGCAGTGTCAGGACCATCATTCCTCACTGAAACCGTAAACCTCACAGTATCAGTGAAGTTAGCAACACTCGCATTGACCACCTTATCAATCACCAGATAAGCAGCCGCAGGTACCCTAACCGTAACCTCAGCAGTATTGTTCTCAGGGTAAGGATCAAACTCTTCACCCACAGCAAGAACCCTGTTTACAACATCACCAGTCCTATTCACAAGAACAGTGAAGTTCAGAGTCGCTGATGAACCAGGCAGAAGATCCCCAACCAGCCAGACACCGGTCAGTGGATTAAATGATCCCCTTGAAACATCATGAGACCTATAGACAAGTCCTGCAGGCAGGCTATCGGTTACAGTAACCCCTGTTGCATTATCAGGTCCATTGTTCATGACAGTCACATAGAAGGTTATCAGATCACCGAAATTCGGTGTGCTGTTACTAACCGTCTTAGTGACCGCAACATCCGCAGCAGGATACACAGTTACAGTGGCATTGGCACTTGTATCCGGATTCGGGTTGTAGGTATCCGCCGTCACATCCGCAATGTTAACCAGAGTAGTGTTACTAACAGCAACCCTCGCAACAATCTCAAGCGTTGCAACAGCATCCTTAACCACTGAACCCACAATCCAGGCCCCAGTCACACCGTCATAAGTACCCTGACTAGCAACATGGCTCAGATACACAAGACCAGCCGGAAGCAGATCCGTGACAACAACACCAGCCGCAGTGTCAGGACCATCATTCCTCACTGAAACCGTAAACCTCACAGTATCAGTGAAGTTAGCAACACTCGCATTGACCACCTTATCAATCACCAGATAAGCAGCCGCAGGTACCCTAACCGTAACCTCAGCAGTATTGTTCTCAGGGTAAGGATCAAACTCTTCACCCACAGCAAGAACCCTGTTTACAACATCACCAGTCCTATTCACAAGAACAGTGAAGTTCAGAGTCGCTGATGAACCAGGCAGAAGATCCCCAACTATCCATATGCATGCAAGTGGGTAGCATACTCCCTGTGATATCGCATGAGACCTATAGACAAGTCCTGCAGGCAGGCTCTCTGTTAAAGTGATTCCTGTTGCATTATCCGGTCCATTGTTCATGACAGTCACATAGAATGTTATCAGATCACCGAAGTTCGGTGTGCTGTTACTAACCGTCTTAGTGACTGCAACATCCGCAGATGGGTTCACGGTGAGTACAGCTGTGGCATTGTTGTTTGAAATATCTGGATCGTACTGGTCGTCGGCTGATGCATTCACATAGTTGGTGAAGATACCGGCAGCATTTGCAAGTACCTCAAGTACTAGGGTTGCTGATGACCCATTTGCGAGGTTGCCCACTGTCCATACGCCGCCAGCGAAGGTTCCCTGTGATGCTTCTGAACTCAGGATTGTGAGTGCTGCCGGTAGTATATCAGTTACAGTAACCCCTGTTGCATCGTTTGGTCCGTTATTTGTAACGGTAACAGTGAAGTTGGTGCGCTGTCCATTGTTGATGGGTGTTAAAAGGACCGTCTTCTGAACCGCGATATCTGCAAGTGGACGTCCGTTAATTACAGCTGCTGCGTAGTTGTTGGTCATGTCAGGATCATATTCTGTTGCTGTTACTGAGACTGTGTTTATGAGTTCGCCTGTTGCGTCAACGAGAGCCGTCAGGTTGAGTGTCTCTGAGGCGCCAGGTGCAAGTGAATCAACAGCCCAGACATAGAACTCTGGGAAGTAAACCCCTGCAGATGCCACATGGGACTGGTAGATAAGGCCTGCTGGCAGTCCGTCAACCGTCCTCACAACTGTGGCGGTGTCCGGTCCAAGGTTCGTTACCGTGATGTAGAACACGACGGTTTCACCGAAGTCCGGTGCGGTGTTGCTCACGGTCTTGGTGATCTTAACATCCGCTGATGGCCTCACATCGACTGTAACTGCATCAACATTGTCCTGTGGCATTGGGTCGGGCAGTTCTGATGATACATTGGCTATGTTTGTCTGGAATCCTGCCTGGGTTGCCCTCACAAAGAGTGTGAGTGTTGCCTGGAATAGGGCTGGAAGTGATCCCACATTCCATGTGCGGGTTGCCTCACTGAAGGTTCCCTGGGTAACCGTGTATGATATGATTGATAAACCTGCTGGGAGAAGATCCGTTACAACCACATTTGATGGCGTATCAGGTCCGGCGTTCCTCACGGTTACTGTGAAGGTTGCTGTTTCCCCGTTGTTTATAACGTATCTATCCACGGTCTTCTGGATACTGAGGTCAGCTGATACTGCATTAAGGACTGATATGGCATTATTGTTGGTCCTGTCAGGGTCGTATTCATTACCGGTCACTGAGACCGTGTTATTTGAATCTCCCGTAGTGTTAACAAGGACCGTGAGGTTCATCAGGGCTGATGCGGCATAGTTCAGTGTTCCTATGGTCCATACCCCTGTTAATGGGTTATATGAACCCTGTGTAACCGTGTGGGTGAGGTAGACGAGTCCCGGTGACAGTATATCAGTCACCTTGACTCCTGTAGCCGTGCTTGGACCCAGATTTGTGACTGCAACTGTGAAGGTCACATTGGATCCAAAGTTGGGCCTTGGGTTATCCACGTTCTTTATGATGCGTAGATCCGCCACAGGGATTCCACGCACATCCCGTGTCACGTTGTTGTTATCAGGGTTCGGGTCAAAGTTCGGTGATGTTACATTTGCAAAGTTTGTTAAGATGCCTGTAGCGTTGACCTTCGCGAGTATGGTGAGTGTTGCCACCTCAAGGTAGTTGAGTGTCCCCACGTACCATGTTCCCATGGTATAGATGCCCTTGGATGGTGTTGCACTTACCAGTATGAGACCAGCGGGTAGAATATCCTCCACCACAACTGCCGGTGCATTATCAGGACCCCTGTTGCTCACTGTGATTATGTACTGGATTATATCGCCCACATAGGGTTCAGAATTGCTCACGGACTTGTCGATGGTGAGGTCTGATGCTGGTGGAGAATTAAGCGTTGCTGATGCATAGTTGTTTGCCATGTTGGGGTCAAACACATCACCTGTCACGTTGGCGTTGTTAACTATGGTTCCCGTTGCTTCAACCATGGCTGTGATGTTGAGTGTCACAGTTTCAAAGTAGTTGAGGTTTCCTATGGTCCAGATGCCCGTGTTGTTATTGTAGGTACCCTTGGATGCCGTTGCTGATGCGAACTGGAGACCTGCTGGAAGTTTGTCAACAACATAGACCCCTGTACCGTTGTTGGGTCCGTAATTTACAACCGTCAAGGTGAAAGTAACCGTGTCCCCCATGTTGGGTGTTGCATTGTCAACAGTCTTTGCTATGGCAAGGTCTGCCTTCTCAACGGCCTTTATGGTTATGTTCTCACCAAAGTCTGAGTTGTAGTGGTAACTTGAACCGCTTCTGTCTGTTATAAGACCAAAGAGCCTTGTTACGCCGGCACCGGTCACGTTGAAGAGCCAGACTGATACAAAGTTCGTCTGTCCTGGTGAATCAAGGCGCACATTGTTGCTGGTGTTGGGTCCATATGTTACTGTTACATTCAGTGGCTGAAGAATAGCCGGGTTGTAGTTTGTAAGTGGAAGGTTAACAACATCATAGTTGGCTGACGATGTAGTTGATACAACGGTGACAGCTATCACATCCCCTATGGCTGGTGTGGGATTGCTCACAGTTATGGAGACCACATCGTTACGGTTCTGTGATACAAGTTTCTCAACGTATAGTGTGCCAGTTATTGTGTCCGGTGTTCCAGTGTTGGTGCCCCCAACCGTTACTGTGTAGCCTCTTGATTGTAGATACGCGGCGGTATTTCTTGAAACCTCCACGAGGTAGAATACGTCCACAGTGGCACCTGGAGCTATGTCCCCAAGATATTTGTTTGGGGTCTCATTTGTCGCAAGGTAGATGTATGGACTGGTTGGTGCAACGAAGGTCAAATTTGCTGTTACATTGTTTGCCGTTGTTAGTGCATTATTCTTAACCCTGATCTGGATCAGGTACTGGTTTGGCCCAACATTCACATTGTTGTGGTCAAGTCCGAGGGTATCCCATGAACCCTTGGTCAGCTGCAGTGTACCGAGTCTGAAGTCAGCTGTGGCCCTACCTGATTCATCAAGGGTCACGGTCTTTGATGGTATCACATGCCCGGGAGCAACCGCTGATACCACGAATGTCCTATCAGGTGACTGAAGACTGACAGAGTATCTCCCATCAGGACCTGTTAAACCTGAAGCAAGATTAGAACCGTTCATGGACGCCACATTTATAACTGCACCCTCAAATGGTTCTGTACTGTTACAGTATGTTACCGTACCAGTGATAATCGAATCAGAGTCGGTCTGGTTGTCAGTGTCTGCAGCGCTCGCAGTTCCAACTGCAACCATTAGAAGAAGAATTGATAGTGTCAGTGTAAATTTTCTCATTTTTCACCCCCCCTTTATTTTTTTACACAAACTCTTTTATGTAAGCCATTGTATTTATAATGTTCTAAATGATTCCAGTATTACATGAAAATCCTTAAAGTATGGCATCAGGGCGTAACTGAAGAAAAATTGACGAAAAGCTCGTATTTTGATTTCATGATATATATGGCCACGTCAAAATCCGACGATTTTGAATGAATACTTATATAATAAAAGTGAACACATATTTATGAAATCTGTACTTCTCCTTGGAAGGGGGCTCTCAGAGTACACCGACATGTTCAACCTTAAAGATGATGAACTTGCAGGGAAGAGGATACTTGACTGTGCCGCAGGTGTGAGTTCCTTCAGGAGCGAAATGAATAGAAAGGGTTTTGATGTAACTGCAGTTGACCCCATCTACAGTAGAAAACCAGATGAACTCGAAGCCCTGGCAGAAGAGAGTTTTAAGAGGCACAGAATATTCCATGGTGATTTCCTCAGTGGAATTAAGGTTAAGGGCGTGCCACTTGAAGATTACAGGAGGGCCGTGTTCAGGAAGTTCCTGAGTGACTACCGAGAAGACCCTGCAGGTTACATTGCCGGGGAACTGCCACATCTACCATTCAGTGACCTGCAGTTTGATCTTGTCCTATCTGCAAATCTCCTCTTCCTCTATGAGGAAAAACTGAGTTACAGGTTCCATGTTGAGGCTGTGCGTGAGATGCTGAGGGTGGGACGAGAGGTGAGGATATTTCCGGTTACCAACATTCACAGAAGAAGGAGGTCCATATACCTTCAGGGGATAATGGATGAATTTGCTGATCATGAAATACTTATCCAGCGCGTCCCATACCATGAGGAGACCGGGTGTAATGAAATGTTAATTATAAAATCAATTGAGAGTTGATGATCTGATTCATCATTTATGGGAGGTGTTTCTGTGAGAAGAGTTACCATCGCTGCTTTAATTGTATCGATTGTTTTTGTGGGGTTCATAGTCTTCAGCGAATCTTCCTATGGCCTTATATCCCCATCAAAGGCCATTAAGGTTGTTAAAAAATCCGTTCCAGGGGATTACAGTAAGTTAAAGTTGAAGGCGAAACTGATAAAGAAGCCCCCAAGGCACATCTCAGGTTTTAATACGAGGGGGAAGATTGTCCGTCTTAGAGTTAAGAGGCCCGTCTACCATGTCCTGGTGTATGACTGGAATCCCTCCAGTCCCTCCTACAAAATGGTGATTGGTGAGGCATGGGTTGACGCTGTAAGTGGAAGGTTTCTCTGTGGGGCCGGATGAGCCCTCATTTTTTATTCGTTATAGCTATATATTACGAAGTCAAGTCATGTCAATTTCAATCCCAATTTGGTCTGATTTTAAGATATTTTGCTGCAGTGAAAGAGGAATCCGTGAATGTCCCGCATATCCCAATTTGGTCTGATTTTAAGATATTTCCAATTCAAGAACTTAACCACACACAATACCAAATATTTATTTACATAATTTATCTATTGAACTAATTGTCAACTAATAGTTGATATTTCCATACGATTTCGTCTAGTTTAAAGCGGGCCAATAGGCCCTGTGGAGGCGTATCTGAAGTGGAATTTCCATACGATTTCGTCTAGTTTAAAGCTGTATATTTATCCATATTTATCATCTCCTGTTTTTCATTTCCATACGATTTCGTCTAGTTTAAAGCCTTGCCCTGATAATTCGAGGGCGGCCTCTAGTTTCCTCTATTTCCATACGATTTCGTCTAGTTTAAAGCCCTGTTACATTCCATAGTCCCGTTACATTCCAATTTCCATACGATTTCGTCTAGTTTAAAGCCCCTACCACTACCCTACCACCACCTGAAGGAGGATAAATTTCCATACGATTTCGTCTAGTTTAAAGCATTATGCTGAAACCTCATTCTTTGTTAATGATGAGGAATTTCCATACGATTTCGTCTAGTTTAAAGCTATAATCCTGAATTTCTGGAGGAAAAGACTTTGATAGATTTCCATACGATTTCGTCTAGTTTAAAGCTGAAACAGACACTTGAGGATTACGGGGTAGATATCGGATTTCCATACGATTTCGTCTAGTTTAAAGCTAACCTATCTTGGAGGTGAACCGACAGATTTTGGGGTATTTCCATACGATTTCGTCTAGTTTAAAGCCCTATCCCAATGTGGTGTCGGTGCACACATTATAGATGGTTATTTCCATACGATTTCGTCTAGTTTAAAGCTGATTTAATTATTTTTATATCATCATATTTCTCATCTTATTTCCATACGATTTCGTCTAGTTTAAAGCAAGTCCAGTGACTCCTCCACCCGGAGACGAATATCGCCTATTTCCATACGATTTCGTCTAGTTTAAAGCGCTGGTGGCCCTGCAGGAGCACCAAGCACTTCAAGGTATTTCCATACGATTTCGTCTAGTTTAAAGCTTGTGTAGGCGTCCTGGGCGGCGGTGCGGAGGATGTATTTCCATACGATTTCGTCTAGTTTAAAGCTAATATACCCCTACGGCACCACCATCTAGACGACTTAATTTCCATACGATTTCGTCTAGTTTAAAGCGCTTTTGCATCGGAGCATATATATGCAAAAGAGTATAATTTCCATACGATTTCGTCTAGTTTAAAGCGCTTTTGCATCGGAGCATATATATGCAAAAGAGTATAATTTCCATACGATTTCGTCTAGTTTAAAGCCCGCATATTTTTCACTGTGAGGTGAAGATGTTCTCTGAATTTCCATACGATTTCGTCTAGTTTAAAGCTTTTAACCGGAACCTATCCCTACGCGGCCGGAGAACCCCATTTCCATACGATTTCGTCTAGTTTAAAGCAAACATACTCCTCCACAACATCCCCGAGGAGGTGGAAATTTCCATACGATTTCGTCTAGTTTAAAGCTCGCCAACCGCCCCCCCTCACCGAAGAGTCCCCTCAATTTCCATACGATTTCGTCTAGTTTAAAGCAGTTTAGGTTCAAAGCCCCTCCCAGGGAAAATATGGATTTCCATACGATTTCGTCTAGTTTAAAGCTCGAAAACCCATACCCCCCATGGAGTCTTTCAGCGTCACCCAATTTCCATACGATTTCGTCTAGTTTAAAGCACTATGCCTCCTTTTAATCTTTTCAAGCAAAAAAAGATTTCCATACGATTTCGTCTAGTTTAAAGCGATGTTCATCTCTATCACCACGCATCCGCAAACTTTTATTTCCATACGATTTCGTCTAGTTTAAAGCCCATTCTGATGGCCTCAAGGGCAGCATTAGCATTACGATTTCCATACGATTTCGTCTAGTTTAAAGCATGTTGTGTATTTCTTCTTCAATGTCTTCAATATACCATTTCCATACGATTTCGTCTAGTTTAAAGCATTGCTTATTCTCCTGGATATTCGTTATATATTGAATTTCCATACGATTTCGTCTAGTTTAAAGCTCCATATCCTCAAGTCCATATCCTAAAGTCCATATCCTATTTCCATACGATTTCGTCTAGTTTAAAGCCACCACATCGTACATGATGTGGGTAGATGGTTGAACTATTTCCATACGATTTCGTCTAGTTTAAAGCCCCTCTGCGAGGCCCTCCAGAAGTACGTCGATGAGAAATTTCCATACGATTTCGTCTAGTTTAAAGCATTAAAGAATATTACCTATATTAACGCCTATGTGGAATTTCCATACGATTTCGTCTAGTTTAAAGCGAGCCTACCATCCACATTCCTGGATAGACTAGTTTCATTTCCATACGATTTCGTCTAGTTTAAAGCCATTATCACCGGTGTTTAATGACCTAATAAGATACATATTTCCATACGATTTCGTCTAGTTTAAAGCAGGAAGGATTTTTTCCACCCTTTTCCTTATTTTGTCACATTTCCATACGATTTCGTCTAGTTTAAAGCTGTTCATCCAGTACATGAAATAGATGATTGAGGTGAATTTCCATACGATTTCGTCTAGTTTAAAGCTATTAGGCTCGGCGTTGGGGAATCAGATGTTGCAGGGATTTCCATACGATTTCGTCTAGTTTAAAGCGGAATGTCGTCGCATCATCAACACCCACCCCCGTCTGATTTCCATACGATTTCGTCTAGTTTAAAGCCCGTGGAAGGGGATACGCTCCGATTTCAGGAGCATAAATTTCCATACGATTTCGTCTAGTTTAAAGCTATTAGGCTCGGCGTTGGGGAATCAGATGTTGCAGGGATTTCCATACGATTTCGTCTAGTTTAAAGCTGGATGAACTGGATGGAGAAACCTACAATCTGGAAGATTTCCATACGATTTCGTCTAGTTTAAAGCGAAGAATTAGGTAGGAAACCTATAGAGATAAGGGAAATTTCCATACGATTTCGTCTAGTTTAAAGCATGTCAGGGTAATCATAGAATCTGATTAGCCCTGATGGATTTCCATACGATTTCGTCTAGTTTAAAGCCCGGTCCCAATCCGAGTAGGAGGCCATACCGTAGACCCATTTCCATACGATTTCGTCTAGTTTAAAGCCCTGCATAGTCCCAGAGACGGACTCCACGGTGACACGATTTCCATACGATTTCGTCTAGTTTAAAGCACATGGGCCAAAAAGACATACCAGGCCACCCTAACATATTTCCATACGATTTCGTCTAGTTTAAAGCTTGGCACTAAATCACCCGTCACATATAGATGAAATCCGGGATTTCCATACGATTTCGTCTAGTTTAAAGCTAATGAAAATAATGAACATATAACTGTATACCCAATATATTTCCATACGATTTCGTCTAGTTTAAAGCTTGGCACTAAATCACCCGTCACATATAGATGAAATCCGGGATTTCCATACGATTTCGTCTAGTTTAAAGCTAATGAAAATAATGAACATATAACTGTATACCCAATATATTTCCATACGATTTCGTCTAGTTTAAAGCTCTTTAACTTTGACACACCAGTCATCAACCAGGGGCATTACTATTTCCATACGATTTCGTCTAGTTTAAAGCTGTTTGAATCTGCGGAGCCACTTGTTCACGGCGGTGAATTTCCATACGATTTCGTCTAGTTTAAAGCTTCCCCGTCATCCTCCACTTTCTCGGCTTGCCCTGAATTTCCATACGATTTCGTCTAGTTTAAAGCATTTTTTTAATGATTTAATCGATAATTGATAGTTGAGATTTCCATACGATTTCGTCTAGTTTAAAGCACAATACGCATTAATTAAACTTGAAGATTACTTATTTATTTCCATACGATTTCGTCTAGTTTAAAGCATGTCCTCTCATGCTCACCAATGGTGTGTGGCCCATATTTCCATACGATTTCGTCTAGTTTAAAGCACGCTAGTGATGCCCTCATTGAGATAAAAGACTCCAATTTCCATACGATTTCGTCTAGTTTAAAGCACTGCTTTCAGCATCCCCTCATGTGGTGTTCCACTGTATTTCCATACGATTTCGTCTAGTTTAAAGCGCAGAGGAGTATCTGCTCATATGTTGCATTCGCGTGATTTCCATACGATTTCGTCTAGTTTAAAGCACTGCTTTCAGCATCCCCTCATGTGGTGTTCCACTGTATTTCCATACGATTTCGTCTAGTTTAAAGCAATTTAAGGATAGGCAGGATGAAGCCGCGGCCTCGGCATTTCCATACGATTTCGTCTAGTTTAAAGCTTTCTTCTTCAATATTATCTAAATATTGAATTTTCTATTTCCATACGATTTCGTCTAGTTTAAAGCTCTTCG
The DNA here is from genome assembly GCF_041228365.1 of Methanothermobacter sp. KEPCO 2. Classification (NCBI taxonomy): domain Archaea; kingdom Methanobacteriati; phylum Methanobacteriota; class Methanobacteria; order Methanobacteriales; family Methanobacteriaceae; genus Methanothermobacter; species Methanothermobacter sp. KEPCO 2. Next base: position 1,118,634 of record NZ_CP166185.1, read on the forward strand.
AGCAGAGGAAAGCCAGACCCACATTCATACATTTCCATACGATTTCGTCTAGTTTAAAGCCAATAATGAGAGATTGATAAGAATAAAAAGAATGATAATTTCCATACGATTTCGTCTAGTTTAAAGCCAGAATGTATTTCTATCTTTCTGTGCCCTCTATCAACACATTTCCATACGATTTCGTCTAGTTTAAAGCATTGGTTGGGTGCCTGTGGCCTTGCAGAACATTTCACCATTTCCATACGATTTCGTCTAGTTTAAAGCACAACAAAAGACTCTGAGGACCCATCAGGTCGTCTAATTTCCATACGATTTCGTCTAGTTTAAAGCCGTCGACACCGCGCCCATAAAGAAATACAAGGGGAAATTTCCATACGATTTCGTCTAGTTTAAAGCCTGATCATCCTCACTGCAGGGGCGAATAGTCGTACTGATTTCCATACGATTTCGTCTAGTTTAAAGCTGATAACCAAGCAAGAACTTGCCAGTCGTTTAGATGCATTTCCATACGATTTCGTCTAGTTTAAAGCAAGCAAGTGGTATCTCAACGAAAACATGTTCCTCCTCAATTTCCATACGATTTCGTCTAGTTTAAAGCCAAAGCACTCATCGAAAACAGCGACCTCCTACGCCGATATTTCCATACGATTTCGTCTAGTTTAAAGCTCATCTGATATTCCAGATGAAGATAGGAGAAAAAATTTCCATACGATTTCGTCTAGTTTAAAGCATAAATTTTTAAAATCAGTAAACATATTATATTCAACGCATTTCCATACGATTTCGTCTAGTTTAAAGCCTGTCAAGAGAACAACTAAGAGGAAGACTAAAAAAGAATTTCCATACGATTTCGTCTAGTTTAAAGCGAACAATACCAATATATTATCGATTAATTCATCTAATTTCCATACGATTTCGTCTAGTTTAAAGCCACCAATCCTATAGTTAAAAGTACCAAGTATTGTCGCTATTTCCATACGATTTCGTCTAGTTTAAAGCGCTCACTTTCTGTTTTAGGATTAAAGTAGAACCTTAATTTCCATACGATTTCGTCTAGTTTAAAGCGAATCCTCCTCAACAGTCTTCATACAATACTTCAAAATTTCCATACGATTTCGTCTAGTTTAAAGCATATGAACACAACAAATATGCAATATTTACACATTAATTTCCATACGATTTCGTCTAGTTTAAAGCCAACATATATTATGCTAAACAAATAATAAACAAAAAAATTTCCATACGATTTCGTCTAGTTTAAAGCGATGGATCCCCCACAATCAAGAGTCGGGGTTGATGAATTTCCATACGATTTCGTCTAGTTTAAAGCAAAATAAACTTTTTACATAAAATATAAATTCTTTTTTTATTTCCATACGATTTCGTCTAGTTTAAAGCCTTGCACGCCTCCCATCTTCATCGGCGCCTGTAGCGTATTTCCATACGATTTCGTCTAGTTTAAAGCTGTATTCCATAACCTGTATTCCATAGCCGTATTCCAATTTCCATACGATTTCGTCTAGTTTAAAGCCTGAAATCTCTCATCAACACAGATGAGAGATTAATCGAAAATTTCCATACGATTTCGTCTAGTTTAAAGCTATCCTGAAGTCCATATCCTGAAGTCAAAATAAAAAAATTTCCATACGATTTCGTCTAGTTTAAAGCAATAAAATACACACTAATTAAACTTGAAGATTACTTAATTTCCATACGATTTCGTCTAGTTTAAAGCCCTTGGCACTCTTCAGGTTAACTGGTTGCATGTGTCATTTCCATACGATTTCGTCTAGTTTAAAGCTATCCATCTATATCACCCTCTATCTCTTTTTTTAATCATTTCCATACGATTTCGTCTAGTTTAAAGCCCAGTACCGTTCGGTGAATGCGGATTACAGTTTCATCTGATTTCCATACGATTTCGTCTAGTTTAAAGCTTACTGAACTTCTTGAGATATTCATTACTGTCCATCAATTTCCATACGATTTCGTCTAGTTTAAAGCACATGAGGTTATTGTCTCGCGCCTGCAAACCCTTATTTCCATACGATTTCGTCTAGTTTAAAGCTATCCATCTATATCACCCTCTATCTCTTTTTTTAATCATTTCCATACGATTTCGTCTAGTTTAAAGCCCAGTACCGTTCGGTGAATGCGGATTACAGTTTCATCTGATTTCCATACGATTTCGTCTAGTTTAAAGCTTACTGAACTTCTTGAGATATTCATTACTGTCCATCAATTTCCATACGATTTCGTCTAGTTTAAAGCACATGAGGTTATTGTCTCGCGCCTGCAAACCCTTATTTCCATACGATTTCGTCTAGTTTAAAGCTTGTGTTATTATCCCAACTTCAACCAATTGTTTACTATTTCCATACGATTTCGTCTAGTTTAAAGCCAATCCTCAGCAGCCCTTTTCATCGTGCTAATCGCGTATTTCCATACGATTTCGTCTAGTTTAAAGCCCTGAACTTATCCATACATCAATCACCTCCTTTTTTGTTCATAATTTCCATACGATTTCGTCTAGTTTAAAGCGATGGTGGAGGAACTCCCAGGGGAGGTTGAAATCACGATATTTCCATACGATTTCGTCTAGTTTAAAGCCATACTTAGAGGAGGCCCCGCCCTCCTGCTCAAACCGTACCATGATTTCCATACGATTTCGTCTAGTTTAAAGCTATATAAATGAAGTTGGCTACAACGGTGAATATGAAGATTTCCATACGATTTCGTCTAGTTTAAAGCTATGCTACAGCAAATACTGTAGCAACAGAAGGGTGATAATTTCCATACGATTTCGTCTAGTTTAAAGCACTGAAGATAAAAAAAGATACGATAATGTCACAATGATTTCCATACGATTTCGTCTAGTTTAAAGCCTGAACAGGTATCCATAGGTGGTGGATCCGGTCATCTTATTTCCATACGATTTCGTCTAGTTTAAAGCCACCCTCGGCCTCATGAACACTTTCCGCAATTTCAATGATTTCCATACGATTTCGTCTAGTTTAAAGCGATCTAAAGAAACTGAATATTGGGTTCTATACGAGATTTCCATACGATTTCGTCTAGTTTAAAGCTATATGTAGTGGGTGATTTAGTACCAAAAAACGCCAAAATATTTCCATACGATTTCGTCTAGTTTAAAGCCTTCATTATGGGGTCGGATCGGCAGGTGAAGGAGAATTTCCATACGATTTCGTCTAGTTTAAAGCTGAAAATAGAACGTATCGTAGTGGTCGTTAGTGAATTATTTCCATACGATTTCGTCTAGTTTAAAGCCAGTGTATGATGTATCGGAGAGTAGGAAGAACCTCTCAATGTCAATTTCCATACGATTTCGTCTAGTTTAAAGCTGTGTTTTAATGTAGTATTCATGGAATTTTGAATAGATTTCCATACGATTTCGTCTAGTTTAAAGCAGGAATAGTGTGGGTTAAAGCATGCAGGATATGCGGATTTCCATACGATTTCGTCTAGTTTAAAGCTTAATAAGCAAGCAAGAACTTGCCAGTCGTTTAACCCAATTTCCATACGATTTCGTCTAGTTTAAAGCTTTCAAGGGAGGAGGGGGTGAGTCTTCGAGGAGCTTATTTCCATACGATTTCGTCTAGTTTAAAGCGCTAACATCCTCAGCGGTGAAGGTTATCTGATTCAAATTTCCATACGATTTCGTCTAGTTTAAAGCTTATGCTACAGTTATCTACAAATATATCGTATTCTTATTTCCATACGATTTCGTCTAGTTTAAAGCTGGTGTTTCATTCCTCATTTCAGGGTGGAATATCCCGTATTTCCATACGATTTCGTCTAGTTTAAAGCTCGCTTATTTTTTTAAGCCCATATAACCCGTATTTTTATTTCCATACGATTTCGTCTAGTTTAAAGCCTCATCATCGCAATCCTACTCTAAAAAATGATAAGTTAATTTCCATACGATTTCGTCTAGTTTAAAGCTAGAGGGCCGCCTCACCGGTCACATCATAGTTAACCTCATTTCCATACGATTTCGTCTAGTTTAAAGCGGTCGGTGCCCGGGTCGGGTCGGTAGGTATATGTGGATTTCCATACGATTTCGTCTAGTTTAAAGCGGGCTTCAAGCAACCCAGCCCTCGCAATACTAAACCATTTCCATACGATTTCGTCTAGTTTAAAGCATATGGCCTCGCAGGATGATACTCCCCAAGAAATGCAATTTCCATACGATTTCGTCTAGTTTAAAGCCCATACACTGCCCCCGCACTCATATACACTGGCAGGTATTTCCATACGATTTCGTCTAGTTTAAAGCTCTCATCAAACACAACCCCCCTTTCATATGCGAGCAAATTTCCATACGATTTCGTCTAGTTTAAAGCGGGTCTCGCCAGCCCTCATATAATATTCCCTGTCAATATTTCCATACGATTTCGTCTAGTTTAAAGCTAGATGAGAATAAGGATATTCTCAGGCGATTATCAGAAATTTCCATACGATTTCGTCTAGTTTAAAGCTATCCTCACGGAGGTTGAGTCGGTATTTGTGGGGTGGTATTTCCATACGATTTCGTCTAGTTTAAAGCACTTAGATTACGTAATAAAAATGATACTGGGCAATATAGATTTCCATACGATTTCGTCTAGTTTAAAGCAATTCCTGATAATCAAATATTTCCTCAGATTCCTCAGAATTTCCATACGATTTCGTCTAGTTTAAAGCATTTTTTTGATGGCTGCGAGGATGTGTTTGCATATGATTTCCATACGATTTCGTCTAGTTTAAAGCGAGGGGGGTGGTGATCCACGCGAGATCCTCACCCTGAATTTCCATACGATTTCGTCTAGTTTAAAGCCAGCCGGAAAGGGTTGCAGAACAAAAAAAAGAGGTGAATTTCCATACGATTTCGTCTAGTTTAAAGCACCCTCCCCCATGAACACCCAAATAAAAACACTATATATTTCCATACGATTTCGTCTAGTTTAAAGCTCAGCCATACCATATCAATCCTCCAATATTTTATAGATTTCCATACGATTTCGTCTAGTTTAAAGCAGTTATGGGCCACCCTCCGGCTCGTGGATTGGATCGAATTTCCATACGATTTCGTCTAGTTTAAAGCTACTACAAAACAAAGAGGTGATTGAGATGGTGAGGGTATTTCCATACGATTTCGTCTAGTTTAAAGCCTATCCTCCAGTTTGGTCATATGGAGTATGAGAAGGAGTATTTCCATACGATTTCGTCTAGTTTAAAGCCATTACTCACCCCTCCATATCCCTCAATATAATTATATTTCCATACGATTTCGTCTAGTTTAAAGCCCTTATCGTATTCTTCCTTAGTTATTATGCCGACATCATTTCCATACGATTTCGTCTAGTTTAAAGCGTATACTGTATTTATGTAGTTGGTTATTGTTGTATTATATTTCCATACGATTTCGTCTAGTTTAAAGCAATTATATCGCTGATCAATTCCTGGAGATAAATTTTAATTTCCATACGATTTCGTCTAGTTTAAAGCATAAAAGTTAAGGAATTCATCCCAATCTTTATAAAATTATTTCCATACGATTTCGTCTAGTTTAAAGCCGAGCCGATATTTTGATATTTTAATGAAATACTTACTGAGAATCCTTTGTTTCAATATACATATAAGTCTACCTGCAATAATGCAATTTACTTATAAAGGTAGACCTAGATAATAAATTCAATGGGGTTTTTCTCAATTCCTATAACATCTATGTATAAATAATTCTTATTAGGCAACCTATAGATCAGGACAGAATCAGAAGTTTCATCAATCAACTCTTTAAGACCTCTTTTTATTTCATTAAATTGTGCTCTGCTGATCTCACCTTCAAATACAGAATTCTGTCTCCAGTGGAGATATGTTTTCAAAAACTTGTGCACTTTATTAACTCTGTTAACATCTACATCATAAACTACAAGTAAATACATGCGACCACACAACCAGATACTCAACTACACCGCGAGATCCCATAATAAACTACAAGTAAGATACAAGCAACTAACCCATTACCACCATGCTTTAAAACTTTCATACTCCTGATCGCCTAGAACATGTTTGATTAGCTTATACGCCTCTAATCGCATCAAATATTTATATGAAACTTTTCTTTTGATTTTCGGATGTTTTATGGTTGTATCAAGCTTATTTTGATATTCCTTCAAAAAAAGTTGCTTTCCTCTATCATTAAGCATAACCCCAACATCTCTCTCAAAATCCTTTTCAGAAATCATATTATTATTCACTAACTTGAATATGACTCTACCGACTATCAATGGCTTAAAGATATCCGCAATATCAAGAGAAAGTGAAAACCTCCTTTCAGCAGGTTCATGTAGAAAACTGATAGAAGGATGAAGGTACGTATGATAAATCTCTGATAATGCACTCACGTAAAGCAGAGAATTACCAAATGAGATCAAGGCATTGAGTTCAGTCGTTGGGGGTCTTATCTCCCTCTTTACCATTTTAAATTTTTTTAGAATACAATTGAAGCTCTGATAATACGCATTCCACATGCGTCCCTCACTACTCATCAGTTGTGGGATATCTCCTTCCACCTTCTCCTTTTTTATGGTATCTATGTATGAATCAACATCTTTACCTTTCTTTCTATAGTATTTCAAAGACTTAAGTAAGTTGTGTCTGATACCTAAAACCATCTCTTTAGCAATCTGAGATCTTTTATCAGGATCTATGTAATGTTCAGATTGTTTCACCACCACCAGTCCAGAATTGAGCTGCAATCTAGGATATAAAGATCCTTCATAATAACCATATTTATTAAAAAAATTAACAGGTATGCCCATTTTCATTAGCATAGATGATGCTCCTGATTTCAGGGTAACCTTCCCATAGCAATTTATTTCATTTATACGGTTAACTGGTAATGGTTTTTTAGTATCTTTATTAATAAAATATAAAGTGTTTCCTCGACGAGACAATGTACCATGGGAAGTTATATACAAAGGATCCTTCATATAATCTCTCCTTTATGCCATGCAAAACTCATAATAACTGCATCTACGACAGTAGGGCCTAAAAATAACAGGTGGTGGGTTTTCTTTTTTTAGGATTTTCTTTATGTTCTCCACTATTTCCTCTATCTCCTCTTCAATTTTTCTTGTCAATTTAACTTCTTCCCGTTTTTTCTCTGTGGGGTAAAGGATTACTCCCTTAACATCCCGTCCTGTAAATTTCTTGATATACCATAAGTAATAATAAAGCTGATATCTGACGGGTTCTTCAAGTTTGCTTGATTTTTTTATCTCAAAAACAGTCAAGTTTTTGTTATTTATAAAATCTATAGCAATCTCCCCAAAATTTATACTCTTATTCTTCCGAGAATAGCTCTTCTCATGGATTAGTCTTCCAATAAGAATATCCTCATTATCGTAGTTCATGTTTATCTGCTTTGAGAATAACCATAGCTCTCTTTTACAAGCTATATAGTACTGTATCATCACACCCGTTACTCTCATGGAAATCACATTCAAATAAAGTTCCAATCATCCTCTTCTTGCAAATCAACTCCAATTTCATAATCGTAATTGAATCCATGGGCAAGATAAAATCTCTCCATTTCGTCTATTTTACCCTCCTTTAACATTTTAATAAAAAGCCACTTTGGTATGCCAACCGTATTTTCAAATCGGTCAATATCCTCTCCATCAAAAAGAACCGCTGGAACAACATCAATTTTTGCAAAGCGCTCATCAATGTCCCTAAGAGCCAGTAATCCAGAAATCTCCTCTAAATCCTCCGTTCTAAACCTGATAGTGTAGGGACCTTTTTTTCCTATAACAACGTCGTATTTATCATAACCCCTTTTAAACTTATTTTTAAATTCAAAGTAGATATCTTCAAGTTCAAAGAGGGAGTCATAAAGATTTGATACCATTTCAGCCATTTCACCAAGGGAAGGGGTTCCTTCTTTAACTATAGTTTTTGAGCATTCTATCACGTTTCTTCCATAAGGATAAATCCACTGCCCTCTCTCATTTTCAGCCTCAATGTCCATTGATATGTAAATTTTCCCAATTTTTCCAGGATCTTTATTTCTGTTTATTCTTCCAGCCCTCTGTGTTATAGAGTCCAGTGGCGCTATTTCAGTAAACAATATATCGAAATCTATATCTAAGGAAATTTCAACTACCTGAGTCGCAACCAAGACTAGACCTCTATCTTTCCATTTCTCTTTAAGTTCAATTTCATTCTCTTTATCCTTCCTATCCTTTTTGGTGAATTGTGAATTGTAAAGTATAAGATCTGTAGCTTCATTAGGTGATTTTCTTGTATTAAAAAATCCTGAGTTCTTTAGGTATTTATAAAGTTCTTTAGATCTGTTTACAGTATTAGTAACTACTAAGACCTTCTTTTTTTCATTGAACGCATGGATTATATGATCTATTACATCTGTTATCTGAGAGTTCTCTGTTTTTAAAATGAATGGCCTGTAATCAAAAAGCTCCTTTTCAGTTATTATTCTGTATTCTAAGCCTTTTAAAAGAGTTTTTTCAATGTTTTTGGGAAAGGTAGCGCTCATTATTGTAAATTTACACCCTCTGCCTTTAAGTTCATGCAATATCCTTTTAAGGGCCCCCAGCATCTGCCAATCATAGGAGTGTATTTCGTCAATTATTAGAAGTGAGTTTTCAATATTCAATTGTGAAAGGGGCCATTTTTTCACGTTAAAAAAACTAAGAATGAATGAATCCAATGTTGATACAGTTACAGGTTTTGAAAATGTCTTATTAAGTATACTTTCCCTCCATATCGTTTCATTATCATTATATTCATCTCTAAGTATAATCGATGAGGATCCATGCAGTATGCCTACGTTTTCGTTCCCGAAGTAATCTTTCAGGCGTTTGTACATTGAATTACTCGTGACCTGGGTCGGCATTGTGTATATTATTTTGGTATGTTTATTTCTCACATTGTTTAGGGCCCATAGAAGTGCCGCCTCTGTTTTCCCTTCCCCCGTAGGTATTTTTATGACAAGGTTTTCATGGCTCTGAGAAGCTTTTTCCTGGAACGCTTTTTTAACAAAGTTTCTTCCCTTCTTAGAGGCTCTAAGTTTAATTTTTTCCAAGAATTCATCCTTTGAAATAAATTCCTGACTTATGTTGTATGAACCACTTGCAGACCAGTCTGCTCTTATTAAATTACCTGTTATAAATCCATAGATCTCTTTTACCTTTTTCTTCTCCAGAATACTGGCTTCGCTGAGAAAATTATTCAGAATATCCAAAATCCCCTTTTCATCGAAATTCCAAGAAAATTTAGCCCTTAATAGGTCATGAGGATTTTTAGAGGGTATTTTAAACTTAAATTTGTAAGGACATTCCTTCTTAAAAAATTTTTTATAATACTCAGGATACCTAAAAGCGAATTCAATTGTTTCTTTGAAGTAAATGGGGGGTTCCATGTCCTTAAATTTTTCATCAGAGTAAATATCCTCATGTAAAACCGTGTGATGTGTTAGGACTGCCAGTGTAACATAATCAATGCCATTTATGGTCAGACCCAGGTCGTGTGTAAAATAGATTGAGTAAAGAGGATGGTATGATTTCCCCTTGTTTAAAATCTTATCATTATAAAATTCCATGGTCCCCTTTCCCAGATCATGGAAAAAAACCGAAAAAAAGAGCGAATCCAGAAGAGGTTGTTTGTCAATATCATTTCTCTTTGCAAATGAATCAATAGATTCACTGTTTTCATCTAAAAAATCCTTGAGAGAATTCAAAGCGCTTTCAGTGTGTTCTTTCAGAGTAAAGGGGCCGTCCGTAGCAGTCTTTGCTATGATATTCCTTTCAAAAAAGGATGGGTCTATACCGTAAATTTTAACAAATTCATCCTTATGTTTAACCACAAAATCCCTTAGTCCGATCATGGCATGCACTCATGATTTTAGTCGTGGCTCAGATCATTTCTATATTATATGAATATTCTCTGTCAAAATAAACTTTCTTGGTTTCATTGAGCATAAATTCGAACCCGAGGAACTCCACGATCTGAACAAGGTCTGCTGGTTTTCGGGGGGTTACTTCTCTGTTGAAGTTAAGATTAGTGGTAATTATCCTTGGTGGAAATAATACTGGAAGACCATTATCTCTAGGGTGATAAGTGTATTTCATTCCCTCATTGTAACTAAAGATGCTATGTACAACCGAATCATTTTTGTAGTCCATTTCAATCTTTTTTATATCTCTTATGAGAACCATTTCATCGTCCATGCCAAGAGAAGGTATCCTTGAGGGATACCTCAAAAATTTAAAGATATCCTCAAGAACATGCTCCTCGGCAGATAGGTATATCAAGAATTTGCCTTTGTAAATCTTTTCACGTTGTAATATGTCCCTACCAGCTCCAGCGGATTTCCATTTTTTGAAGGTCCATGCATCATTGAAAATTGATTCTATGTACAAGGGTACTATACCGACCTTGATATCATTAAGAAGCTTGTAGTATCCTTCCTCGTTTTTGCCCATAATATTTGCCAGGAGCCCCACTATCTGTGTTTTAGTCGGTGCAAGGTATGTCAACTGAAAAACTGATGTCTGGGGCATTCTAAAGGAATTTATGAGTCCCTCTGCAATGAACCTCACTGCTTCCATTTTAACACCGTTAAGCCCATTCCTTCACACGGTCAAGAGCTCTGTTAACCGAGGTTACATCATCAAATGATGATTTTATCTCTTCCTCATTGGAAAATATTCCTGAACGTATACCTATGCAGTAATCCTCGATTATTTCGCTGAACTCGTCTATTGCTTCCCTTATGTACTCTATTTTAACATTTCCATTTTCATCAACGTCAAGTGAGTTGAGGAAAATTGGGGTTCCTGCTTTCTGTAGGGTTACGACCACTAGTTTGGGAGTTAAATCATCAAGAAGCCTCGCCTTTTTTGCTCCCCCATCGATGTTTTTTATTGCGTCAACAAGGTAGCCTATCCGTGATCTCTTTTCTTCAGAATCTATGACATCCTTAATCTCATAGCTCATTTCATCAACACTGGCCCCTATAGCGTCAAAGTCCATTACAATATTTCCTCTCATGAAATTAAAGGTGTTTATCTCAACTTTAACTAGATCTCCACCTTCTTGCCCCTCTTTCTTTCTTGTAAGAAAATCTGTCTCCCCCTTCCAAGGAAATATACTTATGAGGGGCGATACCTTTACAGGAGACCAGCGCCTTAGGGCCATTTTTTTTGAGCCCTTAGCTGCTTCCATAAATCCAAATAGATCAAGATCGGGATGGTTGTTCAGTATCTCTGTATATCTCTCATCTCCCTCACTTTTGGCCTCAATTATATATTCACCATTCTTATCTAACTTTGTAATCTTCATTCCCAGCTGATTCATTGTTTCCTTCAGGTAGTACCTCATTGCCTGTCCTGAGACATATGGGAAATAATTTCCTCTGCTATCCTGAACTTTCTTCAAAACTACCATGTTACCTGGGTTTTCACTGCTGTTTAGGTTGTCTATGTTAACCTTGGTAATGTATCCAATATTCACAAATTTCCGACTCATTTTAAGATCCTCCTTTGTTTTTAGCATATATGGCCGATAGATATTTCTGTATAGCATAAATAGCAAGGTAATTCCTTATCAGAAGAATTTTTCTGTTATTATCTGCTTCTTCAAGGAGGTCATTTATCAGTTCGCTGTATTTTTTATCTGTTTCATTTGCTTTAGAATTCCATAGAGCTCCAGCGTTTTCTTTCATTATTTCATATTCAAGGTTCTTAAAAAACTCTGTAAGTCCTTCAAGATTCCCTATTTCTCTCAAAGGGTACAGTATATCTTTATTCCCATATTGGGCTGCAAAATATCCTATTCTATCCCCCACAAGTCTACATATTCTATGTAATTCTTTTAATTCTGTCATTCCACTTACCTCCAAGTATTCCGTAAGAAATTGATAGAGTAATGAGGGGTTCAGAACCGAGGGTTTATCCAAAGAAAGATTGTAAAAAGATAGATCCATAATGACAGGGTCCAAAGGAAGACCAAACAGTATTCTCCTTGAAAGTTCCTTCCTTGGCAAATTCTTGCCTTCAGACTTATTTATATTCTTATAATAGGCATAATTTATTATAGTTTTTAGAAATAAATTCTCTGAACTGTTCTTTATGGTCTTAGTTCTATCAAAGAATTCTGATATATATGAGAGTTTGTTATATGCCCTTAAATCATCTACTCCTCTTCCAGTTACCATGAAGCAAAAAACGGAGAGATATGATAGATCATCCATGCTAATGATTTTAGATTTGATTTTATAAAGTAACAATAGTAATTTTGAATAAACATCAGTTGCGGCAAAATCCCCTGCAACAATGAAATTAGAACCATTATTTGATTCCTCAATATAATCCATAGGGATTTTCAAATTCTTCTTGACATGATAAAGAAACCTTAAAGAAGGTGCTGCGACTATAAAAACGTTGTTTTGCTGGAAATAATTATTAACAAGGCCATACCTGTATATCAAATCACATATAAAACAAGCTGTTATGTCTTTTCCCGATCTTAAGTCTCTGAAAGAGGGCTTTGAATCACCTGTTCCAAAATCAAATATCAGATTCGAAGATAATATTTTGAATTTCTTCTCTTTACTTTCATCGTCAAGGTATTTGGAATATTTAAGTCCGCAAAGAAAACATTCATCACCTTCAAAAATCTCCTTTATTCGCGATGCTATCTTTTTACCAAGTTCCTCAGGTTCAAGGTAAATCATGACCTCACTCTTTTTGCCGTACTGAAGACTCTCATTTTTACCTATCTTCTTGTCAAAATTTTTTTTCACTTCGATTTCTCTTTCTTTTAAAAGCTGCAATTTTTCTTTGGAAACGGTAATTCTTGGTAAAAGATCCTTTGTCCTTTCTGATCTCTGAAGGAATGGTTTAACATTTAGTTTTGGTCGTATTAAGACATCATCAGTCTTCTGATCATAATAAGGTTTGTAGTTTTGGGTTTCTTCAAATACTCTTGAATAATAAATACTCCTTAAAATATAATATGATTCTTTTAAATCCTCAAATGTTCCCTTGAACTCAAGACACGTATCTTTAAGTATAAAATCTGAATTTTTGTACTTCACTTTGTATTCGTCAACATTTTCAAATCTTTTATCTGATCTTAACTCTGAAAATATATTCACAATCCCATTGTCATAGAGAAAGTCGTGTTTGTCAAATTTTATTTCAAGCATTTTTAAGACTCCCCATCGTATTTAACATTCCAAATCCAAGTGAATTCTTTTCTCCAAGGCCGCAGTTCAGTAAAAAATAGTAAAACTTCTTATTATCCATGTTAAACTTCTCAAGGTTTTTCCAGAGAGTACCTATTACTATAAAAAGTTTATCCGCCTTTTTGAGTCTGACTGCAACTTCACGACCATATTCAAGCCTATCAAAAATGTTCCCCTCAAAGTAGTACTCCTCATCATAAAATGAATTATATTTCTTGAGGGCGTTTTCTTTCAAGCGATCCATGAAAAACTGAAAGTCGTGAGTCTTTTTCATTGAGAAATAGTAATTCTTTCTACCATCCTTATAAAGAACAATGGGGGTGCTGGTTATGAACTGTCTTTCAAGTCTGGGTTTGAATAGACTTACAGATTCTATTTTAACTGGATAATTACCAAGATATGCTGATTCTCTCTTTTTCAATTCCTTTTCAAGCACCTTTATGAGCTTAAAATTAGGAGAAGATATTATTAGATTTTTTAATTCTCCTTTTTTAAAATCAGATACTGGGAAAATATTAGAGAAACAAAAATACTTAAAGCCCTCCATGTCATGGTAATCATGAAATGAATTACTTCTCTTTAAAAAAGAATAGATAAATCCTTGAATAGTGTAGTTGTTAATTGAAGAGTATTCGAATCCTTCATCACTTTTAAATTTGATAAGTAGTCTCATAAATTCACAATACCTCAATTTCACTGTATTTGAATTGAATTATCATTGTAGTGACTATCATATATACTACTATAAAGAGAGTTATATATAATTATCTATTAAATAAAAATAACAAAGTTTTAATGTATGTTAATGGTTAGCACATTAACAGTTATTGTTATAATATTTAGCACCTAACTATTTCATCACATTAAACTCTGCTCCTTCCTGTTGAAGAGGAAGGCCGCTGCAAGGACGGCTATAACTGCAAAAACCGATATCACTGCAACGTTAACCTCAAGTGGAAGCACCGAATTTCTCAGTATTGTGAACCTGAGGGCGTCTACTGCATAGGTCAGTGGGTTTATATAGACCGCGCCCTGAAGCCAGGCGGGGAGTCCTGTTATTGGGAAGAGTGCCCCGCTCAGGAGGAATATGGGGAGCACTATGAAGCTCATTATAAGGTTGAACCCCTCCATGCTGTCTGTGAAGGCCGCTATCATGAGGCCCAGGCCACCGAGTCCCATGGATATTATGAGGGCTATCACCATGCTAACAGCGAAGCAGATGGGGGACATTGTAACTCCCACTATGAAGGATAGGACAAGGAGTATGGCAGCCTGTATCATCGAGGCAGTGCTTATCCCCAGTGCCTTTCCGATCACTATGGAGGGCCTTGATATGGGTGCAACCAGAATCTCCTTCAGGAACCCATACTGGCGGTCTATTATCACAGAGACCCCCGAGAATATGCTGGTGAAGAGTATTGTCTGACCTATTATACCCGGATAGATGAAGGCCCTGTAGCCCCCTGCCACTGCGCCGAACCTCACAGCAGCCCCCAGACCTGTGCCGAATATTATGAGCCATAGTAGGGGGGTTACCACAGATGTGACTATCCTTGAACGGTAACGGAAGAAACGCTTCATCTCACGCAGCCATATTGTGTATATGCCCTCAAGTTCCGCCATGGTATCAAACCTCACCTACTACCCCCAATTTCTAGCATATCATGCCTCACTTATACCTCTACCGGTGTACCTTATGAAGACGTCCTCAAGGGTGGGGTGTTCCAGTTCCACTGACCTCACGTAGAATCCAGTCCTCGCTGCAAGGTTAACTATCTCTGGTACGAGGTTTTCGCCCCTCTCAACCAGCACCTTGACCTCGTCATCCACCAGGTAGGCCTTCTTAACGTACTCCTGTTTGACCAGGAGTTCATGGAACTCGTCTGCCCTGTCAACCCTGACCGTTATGGTATCTGCTCCAAGCTCCCTCTTGAGGTTTGAGGGGCTGTCAGCCTTTATTATCTCCCCACGGCTCATTATGGCCACCTCATCGCAGAGTTTATCTGCCTCCTCCATGTAGTGGGTGGTCAGGAGCACGGTAACGTCCTCCTCCCTGTTGAGCCTCTCTATGTACCTCCAGATGCTCTCCCTTGTCTGGGGGTCGAGTCCAAGGGTTGGCTCGTCAAGGAATAGTACCCTGGGGTGGTGTATCAGGCCGCGGCCTATCTCTAGGCGCCGCTTCATACCCCCAGAGTATGTCTTCACATACTCATCGGCCTTATCACCCAGGGCTATGAGTTCAAGGACCTCGTCTATCCTCCTCTCCCTTATATTCCTGGGGACCCCGTAGAGGGCGGCGTGCATTTCAAGGTGCTCCCTCCCTGTGAGTATGTCGTCGAGGGCCCTTGACTGGAAGACTATGCCTATGGACTCCCTCACCTTCCTGGCCTCCCTCACAATATCGTAGCCGTTTACCATGCCCCTCCCTGATGTGGGGTGTAGTATGGTGCAGAGCATTGATATCAGCGTGGTTTTACCTGCACCGTTAGGTCCCAGGACACCGTAAATGGAGTTTTCAGGGACCTCCAGATCCACGGAGTTAACAGCCAGGAAATCATCATATCTCTTGCTTATACCCTCTGTTTCAATTATGTTACCCATAGGAACCCCTTCAGCTGATGCTCACATCTGGTCGTCACAAGTATTTTATGCCTCCAGTGATTAATATAGTATTAAGTGAAAATCCAGTAGGGGATCACATCAGGGTTTCCCAGTATTCTTCCTGTGTGGGGTGGTTGATTGAGGTTCAGGTCCATTGAAAAGTCACCTACCGGTATAAAGGGCCTTGATATGGTAACAGGGGGTGGTTTCCCCCAGGGGAGGAACACCCTCATCTATGGTGGCCCCGGTACCGGGAAGACATTCATTGCAGTTGAGTTTCTCCTGAATGGGGCATCCTACTATGGGGAGCCTGGTGTCCTTGTGAGCTTTGATGAACCGGCAGATAATATTGTTGAGAACTTCCAGTCCGATGACAGGATCCTTGAAAAACTGATTAAAGATGATAAAATATTTATTGAAGACGTTTCAGGGGCACCTGACCCCAGTATAGGATCCTACAGTCTGGATGCCCTTAAGATAAGGATCGGGGATGCTGTTAAAACCACCAGGGCCAGCAGGGTTGTCCTTGATAAGGTGGACAGCCTCTTTGATGGGGTATCAGACAGGGGGCCCCTCCACATGGAACTGCGCCACCTCATATCCTGGCTGAATGGGATGGGGGTCACAAGCGTATTCACCGCCGGGGACTCCGGGGGCAAGCCAACACATGGACTTGAGGACTACATCTCTGACTGTGTCATACACCTCACCCACACCTTCGATGGGGAGGTTGGAACAAGACACATGCGAATAGTCAAGTACCGCGGCTCCGGCCACGGCCTCAACAGGTACCCCTTCCTCATCAATGAGAGGGGAATCTCAATCTTTCCGATAACCTCCCTCAAACTGGATTACAGTGTCAGCCGGGAACTTGTCTCCACCGGGATACCTGACCTGGATGATATGCTGGGTGGGGGTGTATACAGGGGTTCCAGTGTCTGATATCCGGTACAACAGGGGCCGGTAAGACCACCCTTCTTTCAAAGTTTGCCTATGAGGCCTGCCGCCGCGGTGAACGCTGCCTCTACTTTGCCAATGAGGAGCCAGCAGATCAGGTTATTCGTAACATGGAATCGGTGGGGATCCACCTGAAGGACCACATCGATGATAAACTCATGATACACGCTGACAGGCCCACATCACTGGGACTTGAATCCCACCTCACCGAGATGCAGGACCTTGTAATGGACTTCAAACCTGATACTGTACTTGTGGACCCTGTTACCGGCCTTGCAGCTGCAGGTGGCCCCTCAAACAGGGCCAGCAATGCAAAGAACCTCTTCATAAGGTTCACCGATTTTTTGAAGTCACGGGGTGTGACCTCACTCTTCACGTACCTTATAAGGTCACCGGTCACAGCAACCCAGACCGAACTTGAGATCTCATCACTGATTGATACGTGGATCGTCCTGGAGCATGTGAGGGCCAACGGTGACTACAAGAGGCTCCTCCGCATACTCAAGAGCAGGGGGATGAACCACTCAAGCAGCGTCGCGGAGCTTAGATTCAGTGAAAGGGGGATTCTCCTCAAGGGGGGATCCTGGTGAGGCTTCAGCTAAGGCTCTATGTTGTGGGTGGGGATTACCTCTCAGACACGGCCCTGAACAATGTCAGGAAGCTTCTGGGGGATGAAGCTGACATTGAGGTGGTTGATGTTGCAAGGTCTCCCCAGCTTGCAAGGGAGCATGGTGTTGTGGCCATCCCAACCCTTGAGAGGGTGAGACCTGAACCCAGAAAGAGGGTTATAGGTGACCTATCAGACAGAGAGGCCCTCAAAAAATTCCTCGGGTGCGGGCAATGAGACGCCTGAATTCAGGGGACAATGTTTATAAAGCCTTTAATCTTGAGTCGACTGGCTACCGGGCTGAGTGGCTTTCCTGGTTAAATCACCGCGACCTCAAGTCACTAATACTTGACATGAAGCAGGGGGATCACCTCTGCCTCATCTATGAGGATGAGGATGAGTGGCTTGGAGTTATGGTCCCCTTCATCAGGGCCGGTCTTGAGGCTGGGGAGAGATGCATGTACATAACATCAGAACATGATGCCCCGCACGTAAGGTCTGTCCTCTCCGATGATATCCCATCCCTTTCTGAGGCAGAGAAGTCCGGCCAGTTTATCATGGTATCTGCAAGTGAAGTTTACACCGCTGGAGGTGTCTTTGATCCCCAATCCATGATCAGTTTCCTTGAATATGAGGTAAGGAATGCCCTCGCTGCTGGTTTCAGTGGCCTTAGGGCCACCGGTGAGATGACATGGATACTCAAGGGTGCCCCCGGGAGCGAGAGGATAATAGAGTATGAGGCCCTCCTGAACGATTTCTTCAGTGAAAACGAGTGCATCGCCATCTGCCAGTATCACAGGCCACGATTCAAGGCAGATATCATGAAGGGTGTGCTGCTCACCCATCCACTGGTTCTATGGAACCACAGCGTATACATCAACCCCTACTACATAGACCCCGACACCCTCCTCAGTGGTGGTGGCGATGATGTGGAAGTTGAAAACTGGCTCAAAAACATGGACCGGGAAAACAGACTCATAAGAACCCTGGAAAACCTTGAATACATATATGAGAGCTTCATAAACCACAACCCCAACATAGTGTTCCTTAAGGACTCCAGACTGCGGTACATCGTTGTTAACCGAAAGTTCTGCGACTTTGTCGGAATGGAACCCGAGGAGATCATTGGTAAAACAGATTACGATATACTCGATGAAGAGGTGGCGAGGACATGCCACGATTCTGACCGGAATGCCCTCAGGAATGGCGTTTCACAGACAGAGGAAGTGGTTCATGGAAGAGTATATGATGTACATAAATTTGCGGTTGACCTCCCTGATGGAACCAGGGGCGTGGGTGGATATGCGGTGAATGTAACATCCAAGAGGCTCTATGAGCGAGAACTTGAAATGTCAAGGAACAACTTCATGGGTGTAGTTGAGGGTAGCCCTGGCCCCATAGTAATAGTTAACAGGAATGGGGAGATCCTCTACCTGAACCCCGCGGCAGAGGAATACCTCTCACTGACACCAGGAAATATTGGCATGTCCCTCGGGGTTCCACTCGAAAATTCCATGCAGGAGATACAGGTTTTATCCAAGGATGGATCCCTGAAGACCGCCGAGATGAGTGTAAACCCTGTTACCTGGGAGGGTGAAGAGGCCCTCCTCATAAGAATCCACGATATCACCCGCCTAAGGGAATATGAGAGGTCCCTCAGGGAATCACTTAAGGAGAAGGAGGTGATGCTCAGGGAGATACATCACAGGGTCAAAAACAACCTCCAGATAATATCCAGCCTCCTTAACCTCCAGAAATACTGCATTGAAGATGAGAGGGCTGCTGAAGTATTCACCGATAGTGTTAACCGTGTCAAGTCCATGGCCATGATACATGAGAAGCTATACCAGTCAGAGAGCCTGGCTGATCTACCATTCTCCGATTACATAGTTGACCTGGTATCTGAGATCAGGTCAAATTATCCTGAAAAAAGAATATCTGTGAGTTACGATATGGAGGACGTTCACCTGGATATAAACAGGGCCATACCTGCGGGTTTAATAGTCAACGAGGCCGTCACCAACGCCATGAAGCATGCTTTCAAATCAGAGGGCAAACTCATCATACGCCTCTTTTTGAGGGAGGAGATGGTCCATGTGGAGGTTGAGGATGACGGACCCGGTCTTCCAGCCGACTTTGATACGGATACCGGCGGTAGCCTTGGTATGGATCTTATGAGAAACCTTGCAGGGCAGCTTGATGGTGAACTCAGAATCAGTGGGGATGACGGCGTGCTTGTGAGCCTTGTTTTCCCCCTTTAGAAACTGAATTAAGGGAGCTGGTAGTTTGAAGATGGACGTTGATGCTTACACTGCAACCATGGCCTGTGGCCTCGCAGTGATCCTCCTGGCGGCCTTCAGTGCGGTGGCCGGGATCCATGATGTCTCTGCAATACTGTTCCTTGTCGGAGGACTTCTTGTAGCAGGTGGCTTCATGCCCCAGAGGTCAATTAAAAATGGGACGGCTGTGATGGGGGCGGCTTATGGGTGGTATGTAAGCCTTGTTTTCATCTGTTTCCTGACCTTCTCCATTAATTACACTGGAAGAACCCTCGGTGCTGCTGAGGTACTCGGTCTTACTGCATCCCTTATGGTTATCACTATGCTCCTATCATGGGCTTACCTTTCATGGAAGGGGTGATCTGTGTACCATAAACCCCTCCTGTCCTTGAATGAAAAACCGGGCCCATAAACCCCCATTAAAACGCCGCAGACCACTTCAATGAGCTATCCGCTTTTTCTGGAAAATGATAAATAAGCCGGTTTACATATTATTATCCGGTGAGGTGCATGATATTTGAGATAATAAAGTCTGAGGGGCTATCCCATAATTCCTATTTTCTTGCATCTGGTGGTGAGGCTGCTGTTGTGGATCCAAGAAGGGATGTGGATGTGTACCTTGAACTTGCAGAGAAAAACAGCGTGAATATCAGGTACATATTTGAGACCCACAGGAACGAGGACTACACCATCGGATCCATGGAACTGGCGCGGTATGTGGATGCCGAGATACTCCACGGGGCGAATCTGGATTTCAGGTATGGTACCTCTGTGGTGGAGGGTGACACCTTCAGGCTGGGAAACCTTGAACTTGAGGTCCTGGAGACACCGGGCCACACCTATGAGAGCATCTCTGTGGCGGTGAAGGACCGTAGCGTTTCAGATGATTATCTGATGGTATTCGTTGGTGATGTGCTATTCGCAGGTGAAACAGGGCGTGTTGATTTCTTTGGACCTGAAAAAATCCCTGAAACCGCCGGGTTACTCTATGATAGTATACATGAGAAGATACTGCCCCTGGGGGACCATGTTGTGGTCTGCCCGGCCCATGGGGCGGGTTCAGTCTGC
Organism: Methanothermobacter sp. KEPCO 2; assembly: GCF_041228365.1. NCBI lineage: Archaea > Methanobacteriati > Methanobacteriota > Methanobacteria > Methanobacteriales > Methanobacteriaceae > Methanothermobacter > Methanothermobacter sp. KEPCO 2. The sequence continues at coordinate 1,139,419 of NZ_CP166185.1, forward strand.
GGGGCTGACATAAGGGACATGGACACTACAACTGTGGGGTATGAGAGGCTCACAAACCCCTACCTCCAGATGGGGAGGGATGAGTTCATTGAGCACAAGATGTCCGAGAGGCTCTACACACCACCATACTTCAGGAGGATGGAGGAGAACAACCTGAGGGGTGCTCCTGTGGAGAACCCGAACCTTGAAGCCCTGCTTCTCTCTGACTTCAGGGAACTCATGAATGATGGGGCCCAGGTGGTTGATGTCCGGAACCCCACAAGCTTCTCCTCTGGCCACATACCCGGAAGCCTGAACATCTGGCAGGACGGCTTCGCGGCCTTTGCAGGCTACTTCCTCAACTACGACGACCCTGTACTGGTGGTGGATGATGGGCGTGGCGTTGAATCTGTTAGAAGGTCCCTCATAAGGCTCGGCTATGATAACATGGCAGGTTACCTTGCAGGGGGATTTCCCTCATGGTACATGGCCGGACTCGAATTCAATGCCATAAGTGCCATAAGCGTCCATGAGCTCAGAGAACTCAGGGGTGACCTCTTCCTGCTTGATGTGCGTAAGATCACAGACAGGGAGAGGTTCTACATTGAGGGCTCAGAGCACATCTGGGTGGGGGATCTCCCTGATAACATCGACATGATCCCCGAGAAGGACGTGGTTATATACTGCGATTCAGGTTACAAGTCAACGATAGCCGCCAGCATACTCGAAAGGCATGGATTCAATGCCACAACTGTACTTGGGGGTATTGGGGCCTGGCTGAGGGCTGGTTACCCCGTAGTGGAGGTGTGAGTGATGGGTATCGTTAAGATCCCCCTCATGAGCAGGGAGGAGTATGATGAGTTCATAAGGGATAACTTCATGAGCAGGATAGCCTTCAACGGTGACTATCCATACATAGCACCCTTCCTCTATGTATTCGATGGGGAGCACATCTACTTTCTCTCAACAAGGTATGGCAGAAAGATAGAGCTCCTCAAGAAAAACCCCTATGTCGCAGTGGAGATAGAACACTATGAGGAAGACCTATCAGATTATCGCTTCGTTACACTGCAGGGCCAGATAGTCGAGGAGAAGGACCCATCAACCAGGAAGAGGGTTAAGGGGATGTTCGCTGACCTCATAGAGAAGCACGGCCTATCAAGGAACATCCTGAAGGCCCTTGGTCATTCACCTGAGGATCCCCTGACATGCCTTGTGGAGATGGACCGTTCCTATGTATGGAAGCTGGTTGATGTGGTTGACATTGTGGGCATAAAAAGCGGTGAGTAGGCCTCAAGAATGAGTGGTTCTATGTCATAATCGCAGTTTTAAGTCTCCTTAGAGATCTCATAGAATAAGTGGTTCCAGGTGGCTGGCCACCCGGAACAGGTTAGGGGGGTTAAATGTAGAAAAAGTTTAGGGTGTTGAAGGAGTTAAATGAAGGTTGGGGGGATGAACATCTACTCCTTCACCTACCCTATTGTTTCCTACCATTCACATACACTAAAGGTTTTTTGTGAATAATTTCACCCATTCGCATCTTTTTTGTGACATCTAAAGTATCATACCGACCATACCTGTTACGGTGCCGCTTCCGGCAGCAAATGCCAGGAAAGTCACCGCCATCCCCACCTTTATGAGTCCTGAAACACGTGATGCTGTTTCCCTATCCTGTGCTCTGAGTATCATGAAGGCTGCCCTCAGGAAGAAAAGCACTGCAACTGCAAGGACCGGGATGTAGAGGATTGAGAATATCCCTATAATGTAAAGGCTTGGACTTGTGAGGCTTGCGGATAACATGAATGCGGCTGCAAGGATCCCTGAAACCCTCATACCATGTGTTATGGGTAGTGTGGTTGCACCCTCAACCAGATCCCCCTCCACGTCCTCCATGTCCTTGACTATCTCCCTTGCCATGGTCATGAGGAAGGCGTAGATTCCAAGGTAGATGGACGCAGAGATCTCACCGACAACTATGCCGCCAAAGACGAAGCTCATCCCTGTGAGGAAGGATATGGTTATGTTACCAACAAGGCACCTCTTCTTGAGGCTCCAGGCATAGTATACCATGAGCAGGGAACTTGAAGCAACCACAAGGCCCGGTAGAGGGCCCAGGTAGAACCCCAGTGCTGAGGCCAAAACAAAAAGTAAGACAGAATAGATGCCAGCGGCCCCTCTTGTGATCCTCCCTGAGGGTATGGGGCGTGATGGCCTGTTAACTCTGTCAATTTCATGATCAAAGTAGTCATTTATCACATTACCTGCGCCTGTGGCGGTGAAAACAACTATGCATGCGAGGAGAACATCAACATCAAATCTGCCGGCAATGAGGGCCATGAGTATAACGGTTATTACAGCCATGACAGCGTTTACGGGTCTCAGTATTTCAATGTAAGGGTTCATGCAGAAAACCTCCATCATCTCTTCATACAAAAGGCCACTACTTGAATTACTCCCAGCTTTTACATGTATCAATCATGATAAATCAAAAGCCACTTATACCTTGAACTACTCCATAATTCCTATGAGCGGCAGTGACATTCTTGGACTTCTGATGGTATATCTGTATGTTGCGGTTTTACTGATTGTATCTGAGAGGCTCCTTGGTGATAGACCAAACCTGAGCCGGAAATTTGTACATATAATGGTTGGTAACATCCTATTTATATTACCCCTCTTTGATAGCCGCATGGTTATAACATTCCTGGCGGCGGCGCCATTCATACCCCTCACATTCCTCATAAGCCCCTACTCCCCACTGAAGATAAAACACAGGGCCTCCTCCTATGGCCACGGCCTTGGCCTCGTCTACTACTCCATATCCTGGACCGTGCTGGCCTACCTATTCTTTAACACCCCCTGGGTCACAGGTATAGGGATAGCAGCCATGTCCTATGGCGACGGCCTTGCAAGCCTGATAGGTGAGAGGTTCGGCAGGACAACCTTCAGTGTACTGGGAGATAGGAAGAGCCTGGAGGGCTCCCTGGGGATGTTCCTGACACTCATTGTGACGCTGCCCGTCGTCCTCCTCTACTACTCACAGAACATAGCCCCACTGGTCATAGTGGGGGTTGCCCTGGTATCAACGGTACTGGAGGCCCTCACCCCCAGGGGCCTTGACAACCTTACAGCATGTTTTGGGGCAGTTGCAGCCTACCTAATCCTCGGGGGGGTGGCTGTTTGAGGTTCATAGTCATTGATGGCCTTGACGGGGCAGGAAAGGACACCCACGCCGAACTCATAAGAAAAAGGTACCTTGAGCGTGGTGAACGCGTAATATTCAGGTCCCACCCTGAGGAGGATAACCCCTACGGTAGAAGAGCCAGGAAGGCCCTCCTCATGGGCGGAAAGGTTAACCATATAAAAGCCGCAGTTTTCTATGCCCTGGACGTCATAAGGTCCCTCTGGAAGTACCACTGGCGCTCCAATCCCGGCCCCGACACCCTGATATTCTCAAGGTACCTCATGGGTGTGGCCTACCTCCCGGGGCCCCTGGCATCAATACTGTACCGCCTCCTCTCAAGGGTCCTTCCCACCACGGAGTACATGTTCTTCCTTGACGTATCCCCGGAGGAGTCCCTGAGAAGGTTAAGGGAGAGGGATGAACATGAAATGTTCGAGAACATGGAGGACCTAACAAAAACAAGGGAGAAGGCACTCAAACTTGCCAGTGGCTGGTACATAATAAACACAGAGGACCCCATAGCTGATGTGCAGCGAAGAATAGACGAGATACTTGACATCCTGGATGGTGATGCCTCTGAAAATTATCTGCCTTGTTGAGGACACCGCAAAAGATCCTCTGATGGGTGAACATGGCCTCTCACTGTACATCGAGTCTGACATCAGGATACTCTTTGATATGGGGCAGAGCAGACTCTTTGCAGAGAATGCCAGAAAACTGGGCGTTGACCTCAGGGATGTGGATGTGGCAGTTATATCACACGGCCACTATGACCATGGGGGTGGACTAAGGTATTTCCTCGAAATCAATGACTCTGCAGATGTCCTCATGGGGGAGGGGGCATTCACCCCACGCTATGCCGTTAATGGTGACTGGAGGTTCATAGGCATTGAGGAAATCCACGACGACAGGATAAAGTTCATCTCTAAAACTGAGAGCTTTCCGGGTTTCACGGTGATCCGGGACTTTGGAGATCTTTTCGAGAGGCCCAGTGGCAACAGGACTCTCTTTGCATGTTTAAATGGCGAACCTGTTCCTGACAGGTTTTCCGATGAACTGGCCCTTGTAATTGAAGAAGAGGTTCATCTTAACCTAATAACGGGTTGCTCCCACAACGGCATACTCAACATTGTCAGTAAGGCCTCTGATATCTTTCATAAACCCCTGGATCTTCTTGTGGGTGGTTTCCACCTTGAGGGGTCCTCAGAGGGGGTTGCATCCAGGCTTGGAGATTTTGTTAGAGGCCCAGTCTACACTGGTCACTGCACATCAGAGGAGGCACGACTCAGTCTTGCTGAGGGTCCAGTTAATGTCAATCCACTCCAGACAGGCACGGTGATCATCACATGAGAGATCTTATTAAATGGGACGTGCAGATATAATACCATGAAGCGGGCCATCATCCTCATACTAATATTAATACTAATTCAGGGAGCATATGCACACCAGCCCCGCCTTGTGAGTGATGATGAGGTTACAGTCAAGAACCCAGAGGTGTCACAGGCATTCTATGGTAAACTTGCGGGGAAACCCGTCTACTTCAGGGTTGATTCAGGGAGCCCCTTTAAACTGTATGTTAATATTCTGGTTCCTCTCTCCCCTGATGCAGAGGCTGTCTCTGTGGATATAATAAGGGATGGTAAGGTTATAGGGACACTTGATGGTAACCTGAGTTCCTGGAGCCCCTACTTCGAGGAGTTTGGTGGTGACAGTTACTTTAATGGCCCTGAATTCAACAGGACCGTTGGGGCAGGCACATACTACCTCAGGGTGAGTAATCAGAATAACAGGGGGAGCTACGTCCTTGCTGTGGGGGAAGAGGAATCCTTCCCGCCGGATGAGGCCCTGAACGCCATTTTCATTCTCCCCATCCTGAAGTCAGAGGTTTTCGGTGTTCCCGTACTCCCCAATCTCCTCCAGTTTTCTGGGCATGGCCATGGGGATGGGGTCATTCCTTGTGCTTCTCCTCCTCTCATGGCGCGGTTACCTTTCAGAGAACGAACACAGGGACATCAGATGGATTCTCTGGGCAGGAGTCCTTTTAATCGTTACAGGATGGATACCCACCCACCTCAGAAACCCACTAAATATAATGGGAAACCTCATTAACCTTTCACTAATTTTAATCGTTATACTTACCTGGAGGTTTGATAGGGGGCTTCCAGAACACAGTAAGTTCAGGGAAGGTATCCTACTTGCCTCATGGATAATTCTACTAATTCTAAGGGCCTCAATCGTGAATTGGTGATTCCCACCAGAAAAGGGGCGAAACATTTAATAGTTTAATATGCAAATCTTAAAAAGTAAGTTGATCAATTTATAGCCTTGATTTTATGATTATCACAAATCTCTGAAAGGTGTTTCAATTGGATAAGATAAAGATTGCAATAGTCGGTGTGGGAAACTGTGCCAGCTCCCTGATTCAGGGGTTATACTATTACCGTAACAAGGATGCCCGTGATTCAATAGGACTCATGCACTGGGATATTGGGGGTTACAGGCCAGGGGACATTGAGGTTGTGGCGGCCTTCGATGTGGATAAGAGAAAGGTCGGGAAAGACGTGAGTGAGGCCATATTCGCACCCCCCAACTGCACGACGGTATTCTGTGATGATATACCCCGGATGGGTGTTGAGGTATCCATGGGGCACGTCCTTGATGGTGTGGCGCCCCACATGAAGGATTACCCTGAAGACCAGACATTCGTTGTAGCAGACGCCGAACCCGTTGATGTTGTTGAGGTCCTCAGGGAGAGCGGGGCTGAGATACTGCTCAACTATCTACCCGTGGGATCAGAGGAGGCCGCAAGGTTCTATGCTGAGTGCGCCCTCGAAGCCGGGGTTGCCTACATAAACAACATGCCTGTCTTCATAGCCAGTGACCCTGAATGGGCCGCCAGATTTGAGGACATGGGGATACCAATTGTTGGTGATGATATAAAGGCCCAGCTTGGAGCCACCATAACCCACAGAACCCTCGCAAATCTCTTCAAAAAGAGGGGTGTCAGGCTTGATCGGACCTACCAGATAAACACCGGCGGGAATACGGACTTCCTCAACATGCTCAACCGTGACAGGCTTGACTCAAAGAAGGAATCCAAGACTGAAGCAGTTCAGTCAATACTGGGTGAGGAACGGCTGGATGAGGAGAACATCCACATAGGCCCCAGCGACTACATACCCTGGCAGAAGGACAATAAGATCTGCTTCCTCAGGATGGAGGGCCGGCTCTTCGGGGATGTCCCAATGAACCTTGAGCTGAGGCTTAGTGTTGAGGACTCACCCAACTCTGCTGGATGCGTCATCGACGCCATAAGGTGCTGCAAACTTGCCATTGAACGTGGAGTGGGAGGACCCCTCACATCAATATCAGCCTACACAATGAAGCATCCGCCGGTGCAGTACACCGATGATGTGGCTGCCAGCATGGTGGACGAGTTCATTGAGGGTAAAAGAGAGAGATAAACCTGTAATCTTTAATTTTGCGGATGAATCCAAAGAGAAATAAAAAAATCTCCAATCAAAACTATTTTATAAAAGAAATTATATGTTGAGGGTCAGTCCTCCTCAACCTCTATGCACTCATTCGGACATACGTCCATACATACCTCACATTCATTGCACTCCTCAGGGTGCTGGACCTTGAGTTTACCGTCAACTATTATGAGTACCTCCATCGGGCATACATCGACACATTCTCCGCATGCATCACATTCATCATAATCTATGATTATCTTTGCCATTTTGATTCTCCCTTAAAATTCGTTGTAAATTTAATGGTTAGGATTAGTATCTCATTCCTTATAACCATTTCAGGCTTGGGATAAATTTATGGATAATTAATACATCTGGTGTGTATTTAAGGAAGTTCCTACTATGTATATAAAGGATTAACTGATCTCATGAGAGGGTCACGATGAAAGGGATAAAGGTCGTTGAAACAGCATTCAGGGATGCGCACCAGTCACTTCTTGCAACTCGCCTCCGGACAAGGGACATGATACCCATCGCAGAGGAGATGGACAGGGTTGGTTTCTTCTCACTGGAGGCATGGGGAGGCGCAACCTTCGATACCTGCATACGTTACCTGAACGAGGATCCATGGGAGAGGCTGCGGGAACTCAAGGAGCACATAAAGAGGACTCCCATACAGATGCTCCTCCGTGGTCAGAACCTGGTGGGTTACAAGCACTACCCCGATGACATCGTAAGGAAGTTCATTGAGAAGTCATATGAAAACGGCGTTGATGTGTTCAGGATATTCGACGCCCTCAATGACCTCCGCAACATGGAATATGCCATAAAGGTTGCCAGGGAACAGGGCGCCCATGTCCAGGGGGTTATCTGCTACACCATAAGTCCCTACCATACACTTGAAAGTTACGTGGACTTTGCAAGGGAACTTGAGGCCCTTGAATGTGACTCAGTTGCCATTAAGGATATGGCAGGTTTAATCTCACCCCACGCTGCCTACGAACTTGTAAGTGCCCTTAAAGAGGAAACAGACCTCATGGTAAATCTTCACTGCCACTGTACAAGTGGTATGACACCCATGAGTTACTATGCGGCCTGTGAGGCGGGGGTTGATATCCTTGACACCGCAATATCCCCCCTATCATGGGGTGCCTCACAGCCTCCAACCGAGAGCCTCGTTGCCGCCCTCAGGGACACCCCCTATGATACCGGACTCGACCTCAAGATCCTGAAGAACATCAAGAAGTACTTCGAGGAGATCAGGAAGAAGTACAGCAGCATACTGGACCCCATCGCCGAGCAGATCGACACAGACGTCCTTATCTACCAGATACCCGGAGGTATGCTATCAAACCTTGTTGCACAGCTCAAGGAACAGAACGCCCTTGACAGGTACGAGGAGGTACTTGAGGAGATGCCCCGTGTCAGGAAGGACATGGGTTACCCGCCACTTGTAACCCCAACGAGCCAGATAGTGGGTATACAGGCTGTTATGAATGTCCTGAGTGGTGAAAGGTACAGTATGGTCACCAATGAGGTGAAGGACTACTTCAGGGGACTCTACGGTAGGCCGCCCGCACCTGTAAATGAGGAGGTTGCAAGGAAGGTAATCGGCGATGAGGAGCCCATCGACTGCAGACCCGCAGACATCCTCAAGCCCCAGTACAAGGAGTGCAGGAAGAGGGGTGAGGAGATGGGCATAATAGAGAAGGAGGAGGACATACTGACCCTTGCACTCTACCCTGCCATAGCACCCAAATTCCTGAAGGGAGAGGTGGAGGAGGAACCACTAGAGCCCCCGGTGGAGGAAAGGGCACCATCCGGTGATGTGCCAACGGTCTTCCATGTTGAGGTGGACGGTGACGAATTCAATGTCAAGGTCGTGCCCACAGGATACATGACCATCGAGGAGGCTGAACCTGAACCCGTGGACGTTGAGGGTGCGGTCAGGTCAACGATGCAGGGGATGGTTGTGAAGCTGAAGGTCAGTGAGGGTGACCATGTGAATGCAGGGGATGTTGTGGCTGTTATTGAGGCCATGAAGATGGAGAACGACATCCAGACACCCCACGGCGGCGTTGTTGAGAGAATATACGCAGGTGAGGGTGAAAGGGTTGAAGCCGGTGATATCCTCATGGTCATAAAATAAAATTTTTATATTTTTTAATTACACCGTGGCCATAGCAGACACCTGCGGGTTCTGCTTCAATATGGGGGCCCATACCTAGTTTTATGTCCAGGATATTCCTCTGCATCCCTTTAACTCCTATGGGATTGCAATCATCTATTTCTCAGGACCCTTCTTCTATTAGGTAAATCCATGAAACAGCTGATCAGTGAAGATCCCAGATCCGCTCAATCCATGATGACATGATGATGCAGCCAGCGGCCGTGAGTAAACCCTCAAGGATGCCCCATGTTGCTGAATAGATCCCCATACTCACCACTGCCCTTATGAGGGGGAATACACCTGCAACCCCAAGCTGGATGCCTGTGAGGATACCTGCCAGCACATATGATGCAAAACCGGCGATGAAACCTGAAAGAACCCTCCTTCCCCCCAAACCCCAAGTTGCCCTGCTGTAGATGTAGAATCCAAGGAAACACCCAGGAACCCCCATACCGATCATGTTTGCGCCAAGTGATGTTACTCCACCAAAGCCAAAGAAGATGGACTGTACAAGCATGACGGCAGACATGAGGATAAATGCCAGGAAGGGACTTTTAAGGATTACTGAAAGCAGTGCGGCCCCGTTAAGGGTAAGCGGTACGCCGTAGGGTACAGGTATGCAGAAAGCCTGGATTAAGAAGATTAAAGGTGGTGCAGTTAACATGATCAGGAGGTAACCTGTAAAGTCTACATGTGTTCCCTCATCCCTCTTCATGGACAGAAGACCCCTTATAACCCATGCAATGCTCAGGAAAAGTACCACAGTTGCAATTACATTGTAGAATACCAGCTGCCAGGCAGGGATAAAACCATCAGGTATGTGCATTTACCATCACCTCAGGTGATAATATAATATGAATACATAAAAAAGTATTCCTTGATTCTCTCATCTAAGAAGTCTGAGGTTAAGGAGAAACATATGCTCCCCCACCTTCCCTCAGTTAAAAAGGTCTGTGTTCAGAAAAAAACTATAATAAGCCTCCAGTGTGAGGGGCAACCCTCTATTCAAGGTATTCTGTGGGATCCTCAACACCTGCAAGTTTGAAGGCCCTCCTCCTCCTCATACAGGACTCACAGACACCACAGTGGACCTCACCTCCACTGTAACATGAGTAGGTCAACTCGAAGGGCAGAGCCAGATCAGAGCCAACCTCAACGATCTCCCTCTTGGTCATTCCTATAAGTGGAGCCCTCACCTCAACACCCCGGAGCGTACCTATACCCAACAGCCTGTTGAATGCATCAAGAAACTCTGCAGAGTTATCAGGAAAGGTATCGGCCTCCTCAAGGTCCCACCCCACTATAACTGCATCTGCATCCAGGGCCTCTGCAAAGGAAACACCAATAGCTGTAAAGACTATGTTCCTCCCGGGTACCCAGACCCTCCTTGCCGTCTCAAGGCACTCCTCCCTGTCATCAAGATCCGCTGGTGAGGGTATTTCACCCCCCGCTGTGAGGGCGGAACCACCAAGCCTTCCAAGCCAGGGGAGTTCAATGGTTGTGTGCTCAATGCCAAGGTGCTTTGCAAGTTTCCTGGCGTGTTCAATCTCCATTGAGGCACTTCTCTGGCCGTAATCGAATGTTAAAGCGTGGATCTCATATTCAGATGCTAGCAGTGCTGTTGCAACTGCAGAGTCCATGCCAGCTGATAGTATGCTGATAGCCCTGCTCATTTCAGACCTCCCCATCCCTTATGTTTTACCAGTATGCTGATCAACCTAATCATCAGAAGCCTCCCTGTGTTCTACCAGTATGCTGATTGAGATTATCACCTCAGGCCTCCCCACCATTACTTTATTTTCCATTCTTATCCTCCATGAAGTTTCTGAACTGTTTCTCGGCCATTTCCATGACATCCCTTAGGGGTATTCCTGTCTCGAGTGATATCCTCCTTGCATCCTCGTATTCTATCCTTGCATTCACAACCCTTGAGCCCAGGAGGCCCACCTTGAACCTGGCCATTCTTCTCCCCTTTATATCAACCTCGACCTCCATGACTCTCCTCTCAAGGACGCCCCTGTGAACCTGGGGAAATATCCTCACACCAAGGGTTCCTGTCTCAGAGAATAGGCGTTTGAGTATCATTTCATGGTCATTTTCCCTGCATATAACCCTTATTAACTGTCCTGGACGGTTTTTCTTCATTATAACCGGTGTGAGTGTAACGTCAAGGGCCCCTGCATCCATGAGGCTCTCGAAGAGGTTGCCCAGGACCTCCCCGCTGAGGTGATCCACGTTGGTCTCAAGTAGCGTTACCGTGTCATGGTGCACAGCCTCTGAGCCCCTCACCACCCTCAGGACATTCGGGAAGTCAGGGTCCATGTCCCCTGCCCCGTAACCTGTGGCCTGGATCTCCATTGGAGGGTAGAACCTCCTGTATCCCCTCACCATGTTAACAAGGAGCGCGGCCCCTGTGGGGGTTGCAAGTTCCATTTCAACCGGGCCTCCAGTCACAGGAAACCCCCTGAGTATCTCAACGGTGGCCGGTGCAGGAACAGGTATCCTTCCATGGGCGCCATTCACTGTACCTCCCCCAACCGCCACAGGTAGCGTGTAGACCGTATCCCTGTGGAGGTTGAGGTCAAAGTAGGCGAATACAGACCCCAGGACATCTGCAACTGCATCGGCAGCCCCAACCTCATGGAAGTGGACCTCATCCAGTTTCACGCCATGCACCGTGGCCTCTGCCTGTGCCATGGTATGGAAGACCGCCCTTGCCATTGACAGCATCTCATCGTCAATGCCAGGATGGCTGATCCTCTCAAGGCGCTTTAAAAATTCCATGTAACCTATGCTGAGGGAGTCGTCTGCCCTCACATCCACGTGGGTTGCCCGGAGGCCTGACCTCTTAACCTCTGACACCTCCACGCTGGCCCCGCCGAAGTGGGATGCTGCCTCCTCCATGACCTCCGCTGTACGCTCAGGGTGGGCCCCCAAGTCCATGAGGGCACCCACCATCATGTTACCTGATACCCCTGCAAGCTGGGGGTCTATGACCGTTACCATTCAAGCACCGTTCTGATCACTCTGGTGGTGAATTGACTATTATTCTCCTTATGGGTATCTCTATTATGGTGTACTTCTCATCAGCAAGTTCCCTGCTGAACCTCGCCACAATGGGGTCAACGAGCTCCTCGTCAACCACCGAGCATACCAGGACCGCGTCCCTTGCATAGTCGTGTATGAGTGAGATTGCTGACTTGGGGTCCTCCTTGATTGAGAATCCCCTCCACTCCGTTGGGGAGACGCCCTTGTATTCAACTATGTAGAAACCTGTGACGCCCTCATCTGCCAGTATGTTCATGACGCGGCCCAGGTTCTCAACCTCCACGAATACCCGTAGATGCACCTTCATTAATATCACCCTATATAGATATGTGGTGTGTAGATAATAAATCTGATGAGGAATAAAATGATGCCGATACTGGTGTCTAGATAATCTCACTAAGAAGAATGGTGCTTATATCTGAAGGTGAAACCCTTGAATGAAAAGTTAAATCTTAACGGTGCAGAGGTTGTAATCGAATCTGATCTTGTGAGGGTAAGGGCAGAATCCGGGCTTGTGGCTGCCTCCAGAACCATCAGCACATCCACTGAGGTTACCCTTGAACTTTCAGGGCCCCCCGAACTTGCATGTGCAGGTAACGTGCTCTCGGTATTCTCTGCCGGAGATTTCCTCCACGTCCTCGTGGTGTGTGGGGAGCAGTGCGGTGACCGCATACTGGAAATCCTGCAGCTTGCTGTAAGGGAGGTAACATCGGCCCTGGGGTTACTCGCAGAAATCCTGGAGCCCAGGGTAACCGTGGTCTCCATGCCTGGTGATGGAGGGTTCAGTGCCCCTGACCTGGAAAAGTCCCTGAGGCTTTCATCTCAGAGGTTACTCCTTGAGGGCCCAGGGGTTGAGGAACTCCTGGAGCTGCACGGTGTGACAGCTGAGGCCATGGTCGATGCGGGTATGGAGCTCGTGGTTGGAGTTGAGGTCACAGATGAACTGAGGGAGAGGCTGCGTTCCGAGATAAGCCGTGCGCTGGGGGACCTGAACGTTTGTGTGCTGCTTGCCGCGGCACTGCATATGGAGGATGACATCAGAAGAAGGAGGCTGCTTGGAGTTGACCTCACAGATGACCCGGCCTACCTCTACAGTGATGAGGTGATAGGCATGGCGGTTGCCAATCAGGTGGCGGGCACCAAGGCAATATTCAACTTCAAGCGCTACGATGAGGAGAAACCAGGTGTGATAGGGGAACTCGGACCCATGGTGGATGATGCAGTCGCTGGACTCATAGCAGGCTGCATGTCAAGGCTTTTTGAGTGATGGTGGTTTTTCATGGATTTTCTGAGGAAATTCGCTGGTCTCATATCATTTTCAACCATATTCCCGGTGGGTTCAGAGGCGACCGTTGAGGAGATAGCCTCCCTCACACTCCACTGGCCACTTGTGGGGGCCCTCATAGGTGTCATTGTGGGTTCAGGAGGTCTTTTAGCATCCCTCATACTCCCCTACCCGGTGGTTGCCTGTGCCGCATATGCCCTTGCCATATGGTTCACCGGCTTCCACCACCTTGATGGCCTCATAGACATGGGTGACGCCCTCATGTCCCATGGGAGCTTCGAGAGGAAGATAGAGATAATGAGGGACCCCCGTATCGGTACCGGTGGACTGGGACTCCTCATTATGGTCTCCTCACTGACAGTGGCATCAGTATATTCCCTTCCATCAGATATCATATTCCAGGGCCTTTTAATTTCAGAGGTCTCTGCAAAGATATGCCTTACAGGGTGTGCACTGGTCTCAAGGCCCCTTGACAGTGGCACAGGGAGGCACTTCATAATTGCGGCCAGGAGCCCCCTCATAGTTCCCGTGTGGTTCCTCTGGTCAGCTGCAGCCTACCTGTTACTCGGGATCCCGGGGGCTCTTGGTGTTGCCGTGGCCGCTGCCTCGGGAGTATTCATCGGATTTACCGCGAGGAGAAACTTCTACTGGAGCACGGGTGATGTTCTCGGGGCCTCAAATGAGATTGGGAGGATGATGGGTCTCCTGGGGATTGCTGCAGCCATCCAGTTAACATGATTTTATACTGATTTATGGAGGTCATTATAATGGATATCAGGGTTTTAAGGTTAGGTCACAGGAAGTCACGGGATGCAAGGATCACAACACACGTGTGCCTCACCGCAAGGGCCTTCGGGGCATCTGAGGTCATACTGAGTGGTGAGGAGGACCCGAAACTCATGGAGGGCGTTGATGATGTTGTTAAGAGGTGGGGAGGACCCTTCAGGGTGAGTTACAGGAGAAACTGGCAGGGAGTCATTGAGTCCTGGAAGCAGGTGGGAGGGGAGGTGGTGCACCTCACAATGTACGGTCTCCCTGCAAGGGACGTTATACCCGACCTAAGGGAAAGCCCAGCAGGTAAACTCGTGGTTGTCGGGGGCGCCAGGGTCCCCGGGAAGGTCTACAGGCTTGCAGATTACAATGTTGGGGTGACGAATCAGCCCCACTCCGAGGTCTCATCCCTTGCAGTCTTCCTCCACATGCTCCTTGATGGAGGCGAATTCGACCTCAAATTTGAGAACCCCATGATAGAGGTTGTGCCCCAGGCCCACGGAAAGAAATTGATTGAGAGGGGAGGTGATGCTGATGCTCAGGGTGATAGATAACCTTGTTGTAAGGGAGATTCTAACAGGTATAAGGAGGAAGGGGATTGACCCCGCCAGTTTCAGGAAGGGCATATCTAATATAGGCCTCTACATGGCCTATGAATTCGCAGATACCCTCAGTTGGCGTGAGGTTGATGTTGAAACGCCACTGGGGGTTGCCTCAGGTGTTGAGATCACAGATAGAAACAGGATCGTTGTGCTGAGCATCCTCAGGGCATCACTTCCATTCACAGAGGGAGTTATGAGGGTTTTCCCTGAGGCAGAACAGGGAATAGTCGGGGCCTGCAGATCAGATGATCCTCCCTTCAATGTTTCAGTCGACTACCTGAGGGTCCCTGAACTGGATGGTAAGATAATGGTGATAGCAGACCCAATGCTTGCAACAGGTAACACGATTATGGGGATCCTCGAGTCCCTTGAGGCATACGGAACACCTGAGAGGACCGTCCTCTTCAATGTCATATCCTCAAGGCCGGGCCTTGAGAGGGTTCTTGAAATGGATATGGAGGTCTACACCTGCAGTGTTGAGGAGGAACTCAACGACAGGGGCTACATAGTCCCGGGGCTGGGGGATGCAGGGGACCTTGCATTTGGAAGGCCATCAGAATAGATAACAATAAAATGGGTGGTGATCCTAACATCCCAACCACCAGAACTGATCCCAGACAAAAAAATAATGGGTTTAGTGACTGATCATCAATCGTAGACTGACCTTCCGCCGGCTGCCGCCACTATGCCGGGTATCCCCTCCACCTTGAGCTCAAAGATGGCCTCCATGCCCTCTTCCTCAAATGCCGCAACTCTTCTTGATTTAATACGGCTTGTGAGGAGTGCTGCAACGGGTGGTGTTACAATGAAAACCGCCCCGGCATCACCGAGTGCCCTCACGGTTTCATCCCTAAGTTTTCCCTTACCTATGTGTACCAGCACCCCCCTCGATGCCAGGTAGGGCATGCTCTCCTCTATGTCCTCCTTGTTGCTGCTTGTGGGGGCTATTCCAGCGGGGCTTACTGCTGTGTGCATTATCGCAGCACCCCCCACATCAAACGGCTCCTCACCCCTCTTAAGGGCAGCCACAAGTTTGGGGAGCGCCGCGTCCCTTCCAGTGTATATGATACCATCTATGATAACACGGTCCCCGGGACTGAGCCCCTCAAGTTCCCTTCTCGTTGTTGGTGTAGATATCCTCATAATTACTACCATCCAGAGTCATTTAACAGCTGCAGATATCCTCATAATCACCATCAAGAACACATGAGTTCCAGATCTTTAATATCCATAGAAATATCAACTTTAATCTTCTAAATAAGGGTTTTAAGGTCCTCGAGGAATAGTTCAATGTGCTCCGCCTTGATGTGGGGCATGACAACAACCCTTATGGCTGGTGGGCATGCTGATACAGAGACTGCCCATCCCATCTCCTCGAGTCTGGAGGCAAGTTTCTCTGGACTCATGGATGGGTGATTGAATGCGACTATGTTGAGTTCCGGTTCAATTACCGGTTCATAGCCCAGATCCCTAAGGCCCTCATTCAACCTGGAGGTCACCTCCATCACCCTCAGGGCGAGTTCACGGTACCCGCTGCGGCCCATGTGCCTGAGGACCGCCCATGTTGCAGCTGCAGAGGCCCCAGTCCTTGTGCCAACTATCGTTGACTGCTGCTTCTCTGTGAGGTAGGGAGTCTCTATGCTCATGGCGTCCAGATAGGTTTCGTCCCTGAAGAGTATGCAGCCACTGGGTATCGGGGCAAGGCCCATCTTATGGGGGTCTATGGTGATGGATGAGACACCAGGGAGTTTAAAGTCAAATTCAGGGAGTTCAAAACCAGCATCCCGTAGGAAGGGTATTATGAATCCCCCGAATGCTGCGTCCACATGGAGGTGAATGCCCTCCTCAATGCAGATATCTGAGAGCTCAGCTATGGGGTCTATCCTCCCAAGTTCAGTTGTCCCTGCAACCCCAACTATGGCCACGGTATTATCTGATATCATCTCCCTGACAGACCCCACATCGACACGGTAGTCCCTATCCAGCTCCGCCTCCCTGAGTTCAAGACCCATTATATCCGAGGCCTTTCTGAAGGAGAAATGGGCGGATTTAGGGACTATTATCTCGGGCTTATCCGCTCCGGCCATGTTCCTGGCAGCCCTCATGGCCATGAGGTTGGCCTCGGTGCCCCCTGTTATTATGTGGCCCGCTGCAGCGGGTTCCGATAGGAGTTCCCCAAGCATCCCTATAACGCGGGATTCAAGGTCCCTGGTTCCTCTGAAAAGACCGGGGTCGCCAAGATTGGACTCCAGGAAGTCACAGTAAACCCTCCTTGCGAGGGGGTGGGATGATGTGCACATGGATCCAAGTATTCTGCCTGAGGTGTAGGTCATGTCCCTTGACCTGAATTCCTCAAGAAGTTCGAGGACCCTTTCCTCGGGGAGGCCCTTTTCATCCATTTTTACGCCCAGAAAATTAATTTATATGTGAAAAAAGGTTTTAAAGAAGTTTTCTTGCCGCCTTAAGGAGGAGTCTCTGTTCTGCCCTTGCAACGGTCTTCCTCACCTCGGCAACGGCATCTGTGTTGGCGGATACACTGCTTATCCCGAGCTCCACCAGTTTCTCAACTATACGTGGTATGCTTCCTGCCTGGCCACAGATACTGGTTTTGACCCCTGCCTCATTGCATTTCTTTATAACCCTCTCAATGAGTTTGAGGACCGCCGGGTGGCCCTCTGTGTAGAGGTCTGCCACGTGTTCATTGTTCCTGTCTATTGCAAGGGTGTACTGGGTGAGGTCATTTGTACCGAAGCTCACAAAGTCGACACCCTCTGCAATGAAGTCCTCGATTATAAGTGCGGCTGCAGGTGTCTCCACCATGATACCGAATTCAACGTCCCTGTGGGGCTTAAGGCCCGCCTCCTCTGCTATCCTCTTGGCCTTCCTGAGTTCATCAGGGTGCTGTACGAGGGGTATCATTATGCCTATGTTGGTGTAGCCCTGCTCATGGAGTTTCTTTATGGCCCTGAACTCTGCCCTGAGGATCTCTGGCTCATCCAGTTCCCTGCGTATACCCCTCCAGCCCAGCATTGGGTTGTGTTCGTAGGGTTCATTCTCACCACCCTCAAGGGTTTTGAATTCATCTGTGGGCGCGTCAAGGGTCCTGTACCATACAGGGCGTGGGTAGAACTCATCTGCAACCTTGAGGATGTTCTCTGCGAGGATCCTCACAAGTTCATCCTCACGTCCGTCCTCAATGAATTTCCTCGGGTGGACGCCTGTTGTGAGCATCATGTGCTCGGTCCTCAGAAGTCCAACACCATCTGCACCTGTTGCCGCGGCCTTCCTTGCAGCCTCAGGCATGCTCACGTTAACCTTGACCTCAGTAACTGTGAGTATGGGTGACTCGACGGTGACAGCCTCCTGGGCAGACTCCTTCTTCTCCTCCTCTACGACGCGGCCCTCGTAGACGAGTCCCTTGTTACCGTCGATGCTGACAACCTGGTTTTCACTGAGAACCTCGGTTGCATTGCCTGTACCCACAACACAGGGTATTCCAAGTTCCCTTGATACAATCGCGGCATGACAGGTGACACCACCCTCATCGGTTATTATACCGCTGGCCCTCTTCATTGCAGGAACCATGTCAGGGGTGGTCATGACCGTGACGAGGATGTCACCGAGCTGTATCTTATCCAGTTCATGGATCTCCCTTATTATCTTGACCTTACCTGATGCAAGGCCGGGGCTTGCCCCGAGGCCCTTGAGTATCACATCCTTCGATTTAACCTCTCCTTCCTCCACGGCTTCTCCGAGGGTTGTTATGGGCCTTGACTGTAGCATGTAAACCTCCCCATCCATTATGGCCCACTCAGTATCCTGTGGTGAGCCATAGTGTTCCTGTATCCTTCTGCCCATCTCCGAGAGGGCGGCTATCTCCTCATCAGAGAGGACCCTCTTATTTCGAAGTTCAGGGGGGACCTCCTTTTTTACTGTCCTGCCATCCTCCCTTGTGAACATGACGTTCTTCTCACCGACGGTGAACTCAAGGAGTTTGCCTGTGCTCTTATCAACCCAGTAGGTGTCAGGGGTCACTGAACCTGAAACCACAGCCTCACCGAGACCCCATGAACCCTCAATGAGGATCTTATCCTCCCCGGTTGATGGGTGGACGGTGAACATGACCCCTGCCTTTTCAGCGTCAACCATCTCCTGGACAACAACCGCTATGTAGACCCTGGAGTGGTCGAAGTTGTTCTCCTCCCTGTAGAAGATGGCCCTGGCCTCAAACAGGGACGCCCAGCACTTCCTGACATACTCCATGACATCCTCGGCACCCCTTATGTTAAGGAAGGTGTCCTGCTGACCAGCGAATGATGCCTCAGGGAGGTCCTCTGCTGTGGCTGAGGAACGTATGGCGACGTAAACATCATCCTTTCCTATCCTCTGGCAGAGTGCATTGTATGACTCTATTATGAGTGTCTGTATATCCTCGGGTATCTCTGTGGATGTTATTATGTCCTTTATCTCCTTAGAAACCCTCTGCAGTTCCTTTGTATCATTGACGTCAAGGTTTTCAAGCATGTCCATTACAATGGGCTGAAGTCCCGTGTCTGTCATGAACTTGTCATAGGTTGCCGCTGTCACCACGAACCCCGGGGGAACAGGTATGCCTGCCTGTGTAAGTTCACCCAGGTTTGCACCCTTTCCGCCAGCGATTCCCACATCATCCTTACCGAGTTCCTCAAAAAACGCCACATACTTAACCATTTTATCCCCTGAACTAGTTGGTGTCATTAAAAATGTGAATGTGAAAAAAATAGAATTATTTTACCAGTTCCTCGCCCCTGTCAATCACAATCCTGCATGGAACAGGGAACTTCATTGCAGCCCTTCTGAGGGCCTCCTTGGCATCCTTGAAATTCTTCTTGTTTGTCTCGATTGTGATTATCTTCTGGTTCTTCTTAACAAGGGCCACTGTACTCACTGGTTTCCCGAATGCCTTCCTCATACCGTCCTGGACACGGTCAGCCCCTGCCCCTGTCGCCATGGGGTTTTCACGGACTATGTGGTGGGGGTAGACCCTTATCTTAAGGTGGTAACCCATCCTACCGGCCTTCCTCTGCATGTAACGGTTTGAGGCTATCCTGGCTGCCTCCAGGGCATTGTGGGTTATCTGGGTTGGTGCCTTAACAGCAACGCTCAGTGAAATCGGGAATTCAGCTGAGAGGTTACCCATATCATATTGAACTATCTTTGAACCTGGAATCTTCTTGATGTACTCTCTTCTTGTGTATGCACGAACCATAAATAATCCTCCTGTAATCATGTCCATGAGAATAACTATGAAATGAGTATCTCGGTAACCATTAATAAATATTGTCTTGGAAGCCAAACAGTTAATAGATCCAACCTGAAAAATATAAGGATACATATAATTAGCAGGGATGGTTTTTAAAAGTTTCCATGGTGTCATCATGAAGATAGCCATAACCGGTAAGGGTGGGGTGGGCAAGACAACCATAGCCGGCACCCTGGCCTGCATATTCTCCAGAAAATTCAGGGTCTTTGCCATTGACGCCGACCCCGACATGAACCTTGCATCCAGTATAGGCATAAAAGAGGAGATAACACCCATATCCCGTATGAGGGATATTATAAGGGAGCGCACCGGAGCGGAGCCAGGGTCATCCTTCGGTGAGGTATTCAAGCTCAACCCCAGGATAAGTGACCTTCCAGATTCACTCTCCATCCAGCACCCCAGGAGACCCAACCTCAGGGTGATGGTGATGGGCACCGTGGAGCATGGTGGCGACGGCTGTGTCTGCCCTGCCTCGGTGCTCCTCAAGGCCCTGCTCCGCCACCTGATACTCAGAAAGGATGAGATGGTGATCCTTGACATGGAGGCTGGAATAGAGCACCTCGGGAGGAGGACCGCAGAATCCGTTGATCTGATGGTGGTGGTCGTCGAACCCGGCCTCAAATCACTTGAAACAGCATCCAGGATAAAGAAGCTAGCGGCCGATATCGGGGTTAAGAGAATAATGGCCATAATCAACAAGGTATCAGGCAAAGAGGATGAGGAATTCATGCGTGAACGGCTGGAGGCAGCTGGAATTGACGTGCTTGGCTGTGTACCTGCAGATAAGACCGTCGTTGTGGCTGATATGGGGGGCGAGCCCCTTGCCATGCACCCAGAATCAGCTGCCTTCAGGGCCATAATGGAAATCTCCGGGAGGATAGTCTCCATGGGAGATAACTTAAATGAAGATGCCCGACTGAGGGATAATAAATGAGGATATCAGTAACCATAGAAGCAGAATACGAATCAGAGGATGAAGCGGGGATAGTTATGAAGGCGCTTGAACCCGAAAACAGATCATACGTTGAATCTGAAATTGACGGATCAACAGTAAGGTTCACCATGGAATCAGATTCCATTGGAACAGCCCTGAACACCGCAGATGACCTCATATTCTCGGTCATGGTAGTTGAAAATATGATGGGTGTCGGGTCAGAAAATTCAGAGGATAAATGAACTCAGATTTAATCAAGCTTATAGCATATGGTGATTGGATGAAGTTCAAACTTAAGGGAATAATAAAACTCAGTAAAGAGGTTCCAGAGGCAGAGAAGGACATTGAAGAGTTCCTGAAAGAGGCTGAAAAAGACATTCTCAGGAGGGGAGTCCCTGACGGCCAGGAGAGGGAGGCTTCACATATAAAATCATGGAAGCTCATGGGGGACACCCTGAAACTTGAAATGGAATCAGGGAGACGTGTAAGGGCCCATGATGGTCTTCTGAGACTCAAAAAGCCCCTGGGACAGCTCCTTGGGCCCCGTTACAGGGTCGGTGTCAGGGGTGTTAATGTGGAGGACTACACACTTGAAATGGATGCCCGGGGAGTATCAGAAATCCCCGGCCTCAGGGAGCTGCCATTTGTGGAGGATGCAGATATCTCAGAGGGCACCATAAGGGTGAGATTCCAGCCCCTTGATGAGTCAGAGCTCAGGAAACACGTCGTGGACAGGGTTGTGAAGCACGCCCTCAGCCTCGTTGAATCCTCACAGGACCTCACAACCAGGGTCACAAGAGCAACCCCCGGTGAGATAGTTGCAAGAAGCGAAAAAAGGGAGTTCTTCTTTGACGGAGACCCCACAGAGGAGGCCATGAGGCTCGGGTGGGTTAAGAAGTTTCCTGGACGTGGACAGTGGTTCTACGGGCCCCAGATAACCGCCCTGCACCGTGCCCTGGAGGAGTTCCTCATTGAAAGGATAGTGAAGCCCCTGGGATTCGTTGAGTGCCTCTTCCCGAAGCTCATACCCCTCGATGTTATGAACAAGATGAGGTACCTTGAGGGCCTGCCTGAGGGGATGTACTACTGCAGCGCCCCAAGCAGGGACCCTGAAACCTTTGAGGAGTTCAAGAATGAACTCATCATAAACAGGGAGGTGCCCATGGACCTCCTCAAGAGGGGTCTGAAGGATCCCGGGTACGTTATTGCGCCGGCCCAGTGCGAACCATTCTACCAGTTCCTCTCACATGAGGTGGTGAATGTGGATGACCTCCCCATAAAGTTCTTTGACAGGAGCGGCTGGACCTACAGGTGGGAGGCAGGGGGAGCCAAGGGCCTCGACAGGGTCCATGAGTTCCAGAGGATAGAACTTGTATGGCTGGCAGCACCACGGGACACCGAGGAGATACGCGACCGCACCGTTGAACTCTCATATGACGCCGCCGATGAACTGGAACTTGAATGGTACACCGAGGTGGGGGATGACCCATTCTACCTTGAGGGCAGAAGGGTTGAGGAGAGGGGAATAGAGTTTCCCGATGTCCCCAAATATGAGATGAGGCTCTCACTGCCAGGGCAGGAGAAGGGAGTGGCAGTTGTATCTGCCAATGTCCACGGAACACATTTCATTGAGGGATTCTCAATCAGGGAGGCCCGTAACATGAACATATGGACTGGATGCACGGGTATAGGTCTTTCAAGGTGGATATACGGTTTCCTGGCCCAGAAGGGCTTTGATACTGAGAAATGGCCAGAGTTCATAAGGGA
Source organism: Methanothermobacter sp. KEPCO 2 (assembly GCF_041228365.1). NCBI lineage: Archaea > Methanobacteriati > Methanobacteriota > Methanobacteria > Methanobacteriales > Methanobacteriaceae > Methanothermobacter > Methanothermobacter sp. KEPCO 2. The sequence continues at coordinate 1,161,934 of NZ_CP166185.1, forward strand.
GCGGGTTGAGGGTGTTGAGGCTCCCCGTATAATTACCTGGCCCGGCAAGGACTGATCTGAGGTGGTCATTTGAACTGTGACAGGCACCCTGAACGTGAAGGTGTGGCATCATGCATAATATGCGGGAGGATACTCTGCGAGGAGTGCCGTCTGAAGCTTGGAGGGAAGAATTACTGTGAGAGGTGTGCTGATAAGCTCTTCAGGGAGCGGGTTGAGTCCGCTGAAGGGGAAAGGAAGGGAATGGGTCTCGGGGTTAAGATACTCATTGCCATCCTCATAATACTGGGTATCCTTGCTGTTCTATCATACCTGATTTACAGTGTGTACCTTGCACCATACTATGGCAGCCCTGAAAACGTGCTAGGGATACTCATGAATGACCCTGAAAGGATAATCAGATTCCTGGGAACAAGGATCTCCACTTAAACCCTCCAGGGGTAGCTGGGCTCCCTGAACTCTATCAGAAATGATGTGCCCTCCCCCGACTCAAATTTGAGTGTCCCGTCAAGCTGCCTCACAAGGCCCGCCACAAGATTCAGGCCAAGACCTGCGTTTTCCTCCAGGCTGAAGCCCTCTGGAAGGCCCCTCCCATTATCACTGACCCTGAGAAGGAAACCATTAGAGGTATCCTCAAGGGATACCCTGATGGTTCCCCCATCATCGAATGCGTGTCTCAGGCTGTTTGATACAAGTTCATTTAGAATGAGTCCCAGTGGAACTGCCGTCTCAATTTTGAATTCAGCCTCACAAATGTCCGCCTCAATCTGGACACTGGACCTGTACATGTCGCGCAGGTAGGACAGGAGCCTCTCTGTGTACGATGCAAAGTTCACTGTGCTGGCCTCTGGATTGGAAAGGAGTAACTCATGGACCAGTGCCATGGCCCTTATCCGAAGCTGCAGAGCCCTCATGAGTTTACAGGAATCATAATCCATTCCCCTTGCCTGTAGGTTTATGAGGCTTGAGATGATCTGAAGGTTGTTCTTGACACGGTGGTGGAGTTCTGATAGGAGTGTTCTGTTGGCCTCAAGGGACCTTCTTGCTTTCTCCTCGGACCTCTTTATATCTGTGAGATCCTCAAAGATTCCCAGAGAACCCCCATCAATCCTTCTTATAAGTACCCGTATCCATCTATCCCCCTGCCTTATCATGAACTCCCCCTGAGTTTTTCTGACAGCTGCAAGGTCCCCGTGGAGTTCACCTATAATCTGTTATCTGCTGGTTGCCTGAAAATCTCCCGGATGGTGGGGTTAGACTCAAGTATCCTTCCATCGGCATCCATGAGGACAACACCCACAGGGAGTTCCATGAAGAGGGACCTGAACTTCTTCTCACTGATCCTCAGGGACTCCTCCTTATCGCTCAGTGCCCACAGGTAGAGGCGCAGAACCGCGAAAAGAAAAAGTGAGGTCAGGATTATGAAGAGGGACCCCTTGATGATTGAAAGCCGAACAAGAGCCTGGGGCTGCGCTATGAGAGAGAGGATGTAGTCTGATGAGAGTATCCAGAGAATGCTGAAGATTGCATAATAGAGTGATATCCTGAGTGCGTCTCTCTGGGGATCCATATTATATTGTTCTCTTCAGGGGTCCTAATAATTTTTGGAAAAAGTGAGTTATCGTGAACCCATCAGTGGAATAAAAATAGAATCAGCAATTCAGTTTGATGAATTTAAGTTCTGTACAAGAATCAATCAAGTATTTGTGGATTCTGAGGAAGTTATTCCTCTGAATCCTCATCTTTCTCCTCTTCCCTTTTCTCAAATACATCGGCAAATTCAACCTTGGTGACACCCTCAATGTTCTCCCAGATGTCCTTCGCTATCCTGAACCTTGTGAGGGTAACATCCATGTAGGGCCTGTTATCAAAGCGTGTCATCTCATCCATGCAGATCCTCACGCGCCCATCATCTATTTCAACCTCTGTTTTGTCGATGTCCATGTTCTGGGATGGGTAGTGGAGCTGTATCATGCTCTTTACCTTCTCAACATCATCGGTGATTATCTCCTTAACCCTTAAATCGTATTCGAGGGTTTTGCCTGCAAGTTCATGGTTGAAGTCCACCCTCACGCGTCCACCTGAGACATTGAGGACCCTGCCCTCATGTCCCTCAACAGTCAGGGGCATCCCAGGGTAGGGCTTTATTCCCTGCCTCTTGAATTCGCCCATGGGTATGAGCTGGACAAGTTTTGGGTCCCTGTTACCGAAGGCGTCCTCTGGTTCAATCTCAACGTGTTTTTCCTCGCCTTCCTCCATTCCGATAACGGCCTCGTCAAGACCCTTTATGAGGTGTCCTCCTCCAACAACGACTGGTATGGGGCCGAAGGTCTTCTTTATCTGAAGTCCTGCCTCCTTAGCCACTTCCTCGTCTGTTGTGTCAAAGACCTCACCGGTCTCCTTGACCTTACCTGTGAATTCGATTTTTATAAAGTCTCCTTTATTCACTGCCATATCTCTAGCCTCCTGTGTGGTATTCTATCCTTAAATTCTTCAAGGATCTCTTTATCCTTAAATGCAAGAATTCGAATTACAGATGGATAATTTTCTATATATTTATGGACCAGTCCCTTATGAACCTTTGCCTCAAGGACCGAGATTATGCGCTGCCTGTGGTGCCTGCTGAATGATGGGGGTATGGCGGCCTCAACATCGGCAAGTGAACTGTATGGTCTTTTCCTTACGATTGCAGATGCTGTTACCTCATCGAAGAGGTTGAGATCCTTAAGTTCCCCAATTTCAAGGCTGTTTGCAGCTGTGAGTATCTCGGTTGAGAGCCTCAGATCATGCAGGGGTGCCCTCCCCTCTGAGATTTCCCCTTCAAGGACCTCAACCGTCTCGGCGGGAAGCATATGTGCGACTTCCCCAATTTCGCCCCGGGATACCGCATCCCGTATTCTGGTTCCGCTCACACCCTCAAGTCTTTTTATGAATATGAACCTGTTTCTGAAGTTGAATCCGATCTTGCCGAGGGCCCCTGCAAGGGATGCTATGACATAGTTGTCCTCCTCAAGTTTACCCTCAAGTACGGTCTCAGAGGTGTCAAGGTCCACTATCCTGTAGGGCCTTGGCACAACCCTGTGGCCCCTTCTGATCCTTTCAAGGACCTCATCAAACCCATCAACCGGCCTGTAGCCGCGGGGTATCCAGTCAGCATCGAGGGCCCTGAACATCCTTGCAAGGCAGAGAGAATACTGGCCAGAACCCATAACACCCATTGGGGGGCCCTCAACCACTATATCAGCCCCTGCCCTGATGGCTATCTCTGCCCTTGCCTGGCGGGTCATTATGTAGGGGACGCCCCTCCCGCTCCTCTCAAGGGGTCCCGGTATTATAGCCACAAAGAGGGCGCCAGGTCTGAGCCTTTTTGCCTCCATCATGCAGTGTCTGTGGCCCCTGTGAAAGGGGGAGTACTCTGTGAAGTCTGCCATGATCCCTGGTTCAGATGCATGGTCCCCGTATTCCGGTTTATCAATGGCATCCGCCCTGATGAGTTCAAGGTCCCCCTCAATTATACTCCTGAGAAATTCCTCTGAAGGCATGTTAATTAATATAAAGCCATGGGTAAATAATTTAATGGATGATACCATGCCAGTTGACCTCTTCCTTGAAAATTGCAGAACCGAGAGGGGAACCTTCAATATAGGTGTTGATGATGGACGGATAGTGAATATAACCCGTGGGAGTATGGATGCCTCTGAGAGGATTGACCTCAGTGGTTATCATGTGCTCCCCGGGCTCATAGATGCCCACGTGCACTTCAGGGACCCTGGACTGGAGTACAAGGAGGACTTCAGGACCGGTTCGATGGCCGCTGCCCGTGGGGGCTTCACCACGGTCATTGACATGCCAAACACGTTGCCGCCCACAGATAATGCATCCGAGTTTAAGAGGAAGATAGGGATAGGTGAGCGTAAGAGTATGGTTGATTTTGGACTCCACGCCGGCTACTCTGACCCCTCAGAGGTTGAGGAGATACTCCAATTTGGTCCGGCCTCATTCAAGGTCTTCATGGACTCCATTACCATGGGTAATGTTAATGTCCTCTTCAGAAGACTCAGGGAACTTGGATCAATGGTGCCCATCACCCTGCACTGTGAAAACCGTGAAATAATAATGCATTCCTGTGAAAATCTTGGGGGAGTGGGGGACCCCTACGCCTACTCACTGGCAAGGCCACCCCTTGCAGAGGAGGTTTCGGTTGCAGAGGCGACGGCACTCGCATGTCATTACCGGCACCCTGTCCACATATGTCACCTCAGCACCAGGAGGGCCCTGCGGTTCATTGAACCCTTCAGGGAGTATGTGACCTGCGAGGTTACACCACACCACCTCCTCCTGGACTCAGGGTATCTGAGGAGGTTCGGTAATCTTGCAAAGACCAATCCCCCACTGAGGTCAGCTGAAAGCGGATTATCCCCAGGGGATCTTCCTGATATAGATATAATTGGAACCGATCATGCCCCCCATACACTCCCTGAAAAGGAGATGGGTGTCTGGGAGGCGCCTCCAGGCATACCAAACCTTGAGGTCGTCCTCAGAGTGCTCCTTACACTGGTTTCAGAGGGCAGGATGAACATTTCAACCATAAGGAGGATGCTTGCTGAGGGGCCGGCAAGGATCTTTGGACTGGGTTCCAAGGGATTCATAAGGGAGGGGATGGACGCTGATTTCACTGTTGTGGATCTGAGGAGAGAAGGAGAGATACGTGCCGATGAATTCTACAGCAGGGCCCATTACACACCCTTTGAGGGTTTCAGGTACCTGGGGGATGCTGTGATGACCATTGTCCGTGGGGAGGTTGTTATGGATGATGGTGAGGTCCTTGAGGGAAGGGGAAGGTATATGGCATGCCACAACCAGAAAGAACATGATTAATAATGAAAAAATTTATATCTGATAATAAAGATACCCCAAACCTCAATACATATGGATGGTGAAACAATGTGTGAATCAAACCTGTACTCAGAAGACGGTGAACTCCTCATGGAGGACGTTATACTAATTGAGGTCCTTGAAGATGGAATCAAAGCAACGGATGTCCTCAACTCAACAAGGAAGTTTGAAGGAAAACTCACAAGGCTGGACCTCGATAAGCACAGAATTTACATAAAACAGAAATAACAGTTTTCCTATTTATTCAATAGGTCCATAACCGCAATAAAGATCAGAACCAGCTTAATTTTTAAACTTTCTAAATACAGAGGTCCCTATCGTAATTTCTGAAACTTATTTTAAAAAATAAAGGGGTTTTATGCTGGAATTATTTTCCAGCTGGTATGATGAGGTCCCTTTCACCCTCTGGCATGAACTCCCTGAGGGCACCTGCTGCGATTGACTTCCTTGGTGATGTGAAGTCAAAGGAGAGGTCCTTATCTGCAAATGCAACCTTTATGAGTGGGTTTGTACAGAAGGCGTCTCCCCTTGCAGCGTGTGGTGCCTGGGCTATACCGGCGTACTCTGGCTGGTGTCCCACGTTCATTGCGTAGTTTGGATAGTTAGGTCCACGGAGTTCGTGTATGAGTCCCTCGTCGCTCCTGATTGAGAGTGAATTGGATGCTCCGCACTGGTCCTGCAGGTCGTAACCGTAGAATCCGAGCCTGCTGTGGGCCTCCTTGTGGAGTATCTGGCTGAGGTACCATCCGTTGATACCTGCGTTTGAGTTTCCGGTTGCGAAGGCTGTGGAACATCCTGCTGCTGCGGCTGCAACAGCTGCCCTCTGTGATCCTCCAAAGTGGTCCTCGAGGAGTGTTGGGTATTCCTCGTACTGTTCGAGGCTGTAGAGTGTGACCTCTGTTGAGATGTCCCGGACCACGTCCATTGTTGGTTTTGTTCCGCAGATGCCGTACTTGTCATCCACGTACTCCATACCGTAGTAGACAAAGTCGTCCAGGATGTCGTCGGTGTAGGCTGCTGTTGCGTACTGTGTGAATCCAACACCACCTGACATGTAGGATCCGAGCCATACCTGGTCGTAGAGTGCTGCTGCGCCGGCTATGACCTCAAGTGAAACGTTTGCAGGGTCATCTGAAACCCTTGAGGTCTGGACTATGTCAGCAAATGTTCCAAATGCCACTCCACCTGGCTCGTTTGGTCCCCTTGCCCTCCTTGCAGGCATTATTGTACCCATCTCTATAACGTCTGCGTGTTTTGCAGCGTATGAGAAGTCAGCGATTGCTGCTTCACCTGCGCAGAGTTTGTAGGCGGATATGAAACTCATACCTATCTGCATTGCAGACCATCTTGAAACTGTACCACCGTCACAGGTCCTCACGACTATTGTTGGGACCCTGTTAACCTGGTAGGTCCTGTTTCCAATGTAGCTTTTGAGCTGCTCGGCCTGTTCTTCAGGGAACTCCTTGTTTATGTCTATGAGTATCCTCTTGTCCAGTTCATCTGCCAGGTTGTCATCACCAGTGAATATCTTGGCGTAGCAGTCCTCCACGAGTCCTGGGTGGACCTCCACCATGTGCTCCTGGACCACTGCACCGCCCGGGAGGGCGTGGTTGATTGCCTCCATGTACTCGTTGATGGTCTCGGGGGTTACCTCCACACCCAGCCTCTTCTCAAGGACCGCGTGTGCTGTGTCCATACCCACTATGACTGTCCTCTTTATGTCGTCCACCATCTGCTGGATGGCTGCGTTGTTCACGAAGTGGAGGTCGTCACCTTCAACGTAGGCGTCTGTTCCTGAGACGCGGTATGCCATGAGTTTCCTCTGACCCAGCGGGACACCTATGTCAGGGTTGTAGAATGGTATTCCGCCCCTCCTTTCAGCAGCCTTCTTGGCGTACTCTGTGAATTCTTTTTTACGTGCGGACTGTTCCCATCCGCCGAAGCAGTAGAAGTTTGTGTATTTTTCGTCAGGGTCCTCCCCCTCAAACTTCTTCTTTAAAGCCTTAAGGAATAGTTTCTTTTCATCCATTAATCATCACCTAGCCTTTTTCTTAGGTCATCCTTGAATACGTCCATACCGAATCCGCCAAGGGTACGGCCGGTGTGTATGTTTTCAACAACTTCAATTGCCTCTTTATCATCCCTCATAGCGATGTTATCCTTTCTGTAGATTGTGGTGATATTCTTGAGTTCATCCTCACCGAGGGGCTGGCCCATGTCCACTGGCTCGTCAAGGGGCCTTCCAACCTGGTCCTTGACGTAGACCACGTGGCCCTTCTCCTCATCAAAGACGTACCTCTGGAGGGCGTCGAACATGAGACCGTTTTCATCGAGTCTGAGGGAGTGTCCGTGAACTGTTGCACCCCTTATACCTGTTGTTGCGGGATCAAAGAGTTCTGTTTCAACCAGTTCCTTTGAGACTCCCTCAAGGTCCAGTTCCCTCATTTCAATGACCTGCCTTCCTGAGAGTGTACCTGTGTCAACACCACGGTACCTCCACATGTAGGTCCTTGCCCTGTCATAGGGCTGGGCAGGCGCATTGTACATGGAGTCTGCGAACTGGATGTACCTGACCCTCACACCTTCCTTTGCACCCTGTATGGGTTCAACCATGTCCCTGACGATGTCCTCCTCAAAGTCCATCTCATCCAGTGGTGGGTGCACTGACTTGTAACTTTCACCAGGGTTTCTGTGTCCCAGGACCTTGACCAGGTCCTCGTCTGATACTTCCCTTAATTTACGGAATTCGTAATCAGGGTCCATGTGTTTTCTTCTGTTTTCAGCTATCTGGGTTTCTCCAGGAGTGTACTGGGCTTTGTAAGACATATCATAACCTCACAATCATTTTATGTTAACAACAGTGTCCTTCACCCTTGAACTTGGATCAGCCATACCTATTATCCTGGGATCGATTTTGTCCTCAAAGTTGAGACCGTATTTGAGGTAATCGGATATGGTGATGTCCTTCTTTGTGAAGGCACCTATGAATACCTTATAGGGGCAGGGGAGCACTTCCTTCAGGATTTCATCGATTTTATCCATGTTCTCCTCCAGGGCCTCCGGGAGTATCCCCACTATGACCTCACCGACCTTAACGCGGAGTTCAACCTCCTCTCCACGTACCCTTATCCTTCTCCGGTCGCTGTGTTTAACCTCTGTGCCCCTGGCCGGTCCATAGTACACCCTGTCGGGTATGGATGGTCCATGAACCAGTACCCTGACTATACCTTCAAGATCGTATATGCTGTTCAGCAGTTTTTCAACGGTTTCGGGTTTCAGGAGCCTCTGGGGGAATATCTTAACATCGACGAATCCTGTTCCGGGCATTTTAAACTCCCCGTTTCAGCCTATAACTGGTCCTTTATCTCTGCAGCACCTTTTGCGACGTTGACTATTGGTTCTCTGAAGTAGTCTATTTCGCTGTAAACGGATCCTATGAGTCCTGATGTCTTCTCAACTGAGAACATCTGTGTTCCTGCGTCAAGACACATGGCTGCAGCCACACATGGCAGGGCGAATCCCTTACTGTGCCTTGTTACGACGTGGTTTCCGTGGAATATACCTGGACCTCCTCCACCGTAGATGGAGTGGCTGAAGAATGAGAATCCTACTGCTGTACCCATGGCCCTTCCGAAGTCCACGCCTGGAAGTCCTGTCTCGTATTCAAGTATGTCGTTGTAGTAGAGTACTGTTGATGCAACGCCCTGGGCTGCCCTTGCTGCTCCCACGTTGACTATTGTTGCTGCAAGGAGTCCTGTTGCTGCGTATGCATTCCAGAGTGCCCAGTCGGCTGGTTCGTAGACCTTGTAGCCTGAGTTCATCTCCCTGGCCACTTTAACGACTCCGTCCTCAACTGCCCTCTCCACCAGTGAAGCTATCACTGTACCGACTGTGCCCTTACCGTTCTCCTTAACCAGGTCAAAGAGAAGGTTGTTGGCGTTGAGTCCCTGGTATGCAAGTCCAAGGAGGTGCATCCTTTCGAATGCTCCGACAGCGTCACCTGTTTCGAACATTGCTGTCTGTTCGAGTATGGATGATAGTGCTGATGCGTTGAGTGTGTTCTTTCTTGTGATGGCAACGACGTGGTTTGCCATTATGTTCCTGAGACCGTATCCGAGTCCCTCGAGGAGCACAGGTGGTCCGAGCAGTGTTGAGAGGTTGGCCCCTGTGAAGTCCACTGTCTGTGGGTACCTTCCCATTACAGCTGTTTTAACTGCATTTGCATCGAACATGTCCACGTCGAATTCGTCGATGATTGCCTGTACAACGGCTGCACCTGTTACAAGTGCTGAGACAGTGTAGTCTGCTGCTACACCCATCCTTGTTGTTGGGACCTGCACCAGGATCTGCTGGCCGTTGTTTATGAGGCGTATGTTTGTGTCGTCGTCCTCTGAGGTCTGGACGAGTTTTTTGACCTTCTCAGCGATTGCCTCTGCGTTTTCAACGATTGGCAGTTCAACTTCCCTTCCAGGGATGAAGTTGGACTTTCCTCCAAGGGCTGCCTTTTTGAGGCTTCCCTCAATTCCGGCGAGGTTCACTGCAACTGACCTTTTCACGTCGCTTACCAGGTTTGCTATTGTCGGGTTTTTAAGGGGGCTTATGGCTTCAAGAGGAACATTCTCCTCAAGGAGCTTACCATCTGCCCCATAGAGATCTATTCTGTCTTCATACATTGGCATGGTATTCACACCTCTTGGTTTTTATTTGTTTATTAATAAAATTTATTAATTTATTATTGAATGTGAGGGGGTTATGGAATCAGGGTTTTAAGTGATTTAAGAGGGTTCCATGGTCTTAACAGTGTTCATCTCAGATTCGATGTCTCGAAATGGGCCTTCAGGTTATACCGAAGTTCATCCTCCAACCTCCAGAGCATAGCTCATTATAGAACAAGCCATACTGCACATATCGGTATTAATCTGTATTAATCCAGATATAACCGCTTATGCTTCATTTTCTGGACATCTATGACTCTATTGAATAAGAAAGAAGGATAATATAAATGTTTTCAAAAGAAAAAAAAGAAAAATTTTAAATATGAAAAATAATTTTTCATAAAAATATTATTCTGAATAATAATATGTGGCATGTAAAGTCAGGGATAATCCTGAAAACAAAAAAAGAAGTGGGTTTATTTCAGTGACAGCGCACCATTTGGACAGGCGGGTATGCACTGGTCACATAGTATACAGAACCCTTTGAGTGGAACCTTCTCATCGGTGAGTTTCAGCATGTCGTATGGGCATGCCTCGATGCAGTCACCGCACTGGTCACAGAGGGCAGGGTTGTACTGGATCCTCTTCCTCTTGACAACCTCACCATCAATGACCTTGTCCATATCCACAAGGCTGAGGGCACCCTTTGGACAGGCCATGGTACATGCACCGCAGCGTGTACACATGGCGAAGGACGGTTCCTCATCCACCTTCTCATTGTCAGGGAGCTTCATGCCCTCCTTCGTTACAACCCTTATTGCATCGTTGGGGCAGATGTTGGCACATGCACCGATGAACTCACATTTTCCTTCATCCCAGACAAGACCCTCCTCACTTGCAGGTTTGGCGGGTCCGAGTTCCACCTCAAGGTCTATGGCATCCACTGGACAGAGCTGTTCACATAGTCCGCACGCTGTACAGATGGCTGGAAGTTCAACTGTAAGGTTTGATGACTTTGGAACTATGAAGTCACCGGGGCATGCTTCCACACAGGTGTTGCAGCCTATACATGCCTCCTCGTCCAGCTCGAATTTCTTGATTTCCTTGGCCCTCTTCTCTGGTTTTTTGCCTGAGATGTAGACGGCGTTCCATGGGCAGGTCTGTGCACAGACACCACACTTTATGCAGGTGTCCTCATCGATCTCTATGACTCCACCCACATTTTCAAGGGTTATGGCATCCACCGGGCATTCAGGGACACACATTCCACAGCCGACACAGTCGGCGATGAATATGGGTCCTTCGATTTCCAGTTCAACCTTCGCTGGTTCCTTGATGCCCTCAACGCCTATGACACCCACAGGGCAGATGTCAACGCACTTCTGGCACATGACACAGAAGCCCTGAAGCGGAATCTTCTTGACCTTCCCCCCGTCGAGTTTGAGGATCTGTGGAGGGCAGACCTCCACACAGTCCCCGCACTCGTTACATTTATCAGGGTTGAAGACTATCCTGCCCTGTGTGTTACCTGCCTCATCAACCACCAGGTCCTCAAGTTTGAGGGCGCCTGTTGGGCAGATATCAACACACTTTGGTTCTCCACCACAGATGTCACAGTAGATAACATCCTCCGGTGTTACCTCAATGGCTGCGGTAGGGCAGGTCCCCTGGCAGGCACCACACCTTATGCAGTCCTCTTTGTTGACAACTATCATTTTACCACCTTTACCCGGGTGAAATTAGATCCTTTTTACAAGGTCGCCTTCACTGTCGTATACTTCTAAGGTGGCAAGTCTCATCTGACTGTCAATGGTGTGTGTTGCGCAGGAGAGACATGGGTCGTATGCCCTTATGACCATCTCCATGAGGTTGAATATCTTATCATCCACTTCAACACCAGGTTTGATGTAGTCCTGGGCAACCTTCTGGATACCCATCTCCATGGCAGGGTTGTTCTGGATTGTTGCAACCACGATGTTTGCCTTGGTTATGAGGCCGTTCTCATCACAGGTGTAGTGGTGTGTGAGTGTTCCCCTGGGTGCCTCAACTATGCCCACACCGTCGCCTGCCTGCCTTTCAAGTGAATCAGGGAACTTCTCTCCTGATAGGTCTCCTTCAAGTGCATCGGCTGCACATTCAGCACATGCGAGGAGTTCTATGAGCCTTGCCCAGTGGTATAGTAGTGTCTGCTGTGCGTACCCAAAGTTGTCCTGGAACTCCTTGAAGTGTTCCTGTGCCTTTGGAGCTGCATCAGGCATCTTGTCTGCGACGTTGAGCCTTGAGAGTGGTGATACCCTGTATACACCGTCAGGGTAGCCGAGGTCCTTTATGTATGGGAATTTGAGCCAGGAGTATGGTTTAACGTGTTCAGCGATGGTGTCAGCGTAGTCTGCTGGTTTGAACTCCCTGAACATGTTTCCTTCCTTGTCCTTTATCCGTACTATACCATCGTAGACATCCCATACACCGTCCTTGACAAGACCTGTGTGGTAGGTCTCGATGTTGCCCAGTGAGTTCACGAGGTCAATGTTTTCCTCGAATATTGGAACTGCAAGTTCCAGGGTGGCCTCTGCCAGTTCAACGTTCCTCTGGGCCTTCTTGAGGAGGTCCTTCTGTGTTTCATCGTCCAGTTCTGTTGATATACCTCCTGGTGTTGAGGAGGTTGGGTGAATTGGCCTTCCGCCTGTGGCCCTGACGATTTCCAGAGCATTTTTACGTAACTCTATGGCCTGAAGAGCAACATCAGGTGCGTCCTTTATTATCTGGAAGACGTTCCTTGTCTTTCTGTCCTTACCTGCTATGAAGTCAGGGGCTGCAAGGAAGTAGAAGTGCAGGCCATGGGAGTGCATGTATGAGCCCCAGTTCATGAGCTCCCTCATCCTGTAGGCTGCAGGAAGGACATCATCTGGTTCAAAACCAAAGCAGGCGTCAACAGCCTTTGCGGCTGCCAGGTGGTGCTGCACGTCACAGATACCGCAGATCCTTGGAACTATCCTTGGGGCTTCCTCTATGGGTCTTCCCTGGAGGAATTTTTCGAATCCACGGAATTCCATAACATGGAGCCTTGTGTCCTCAACATTACCTGCATCATCGAGGTGTACGGTAATCTTGGCGTGACCTTCAATACGGGTCACAGGTTCCATTGTGAGTTTAACCATCTATTTACCCTCCTTCTTTATTTTCATTGGTATGAGTGCTGCTGGAAGTGTGAATGTGTAGAATGTTCCAACAATGTCATCCAGCTGTTCAGCCACTTCCTCTGGGTCGACGGTTTTGTCCTCCTCGACCTTGTAGTCAGAGGCTATGGCACTTATCATCTTGGCACCCTGGTCCTCGACACGTGCTGTTGGACCGTAGCAGCCACGGCATGGTATGGCTATGCTCGGGCACTCTGCACCGCAGATTGATATGGTTGCTGGGCCCATGCAGATGAGTCCCTGTGGTATGAGACAGAGGTCATCCTCTGGTTTACCAACCTCGAACTGCCTCTTTATGAAGTCCATTGCAAGGCCTTCTGGTGGTTTTTCCCTTGGGCAGACCTCACAGAGGTTTGTGCTTGGCAGTTCTATTTCTTCGCCCTTGAGGAGTGCGAGAACAACCTCGGCGACAACATCTGATCTTGGTGGGCATCCTGGAACTTCGAAGTCAACATCTATGACTTCACCCAGTGGCTTAACCCTTCCCTCAAGGTGTGGTACCTCTTCGGATGGGATGACGCCCTCTTCGTTTGGTGTTGTTATGGAGTTGATGTAGGCTTCCTCTATGACCTCATCCTTGTCCCAGAGGTTCCTGAGGCCTGGTATGCCGCCGTATACAGCACATGTACCGTAACTTATGACAAATTTGGCCTTTTCCCTGAGCTCCTCTGCAAATTCCCTGTTCTCATCGTTTACGATTCCGCCCTCGATGATAACAACATCGAGTTCAGGGATTTCATCGTATTTTGTGTCCATTAAAACAGGGCTGAATTCAAAGTCAGCAAGTTCCATGACATCCAGAAGTGCTTCGTGTAAGTCTGCAATGGACAGGTGGCACCCGGAGCATCCTCCAAGCCACATTGTTCCTATTTTTGCCTTTTCAGCCATTTAACATCCTCCTTATGCTTCAGCTAGCTGTTTTTTGATTGGTGATGGACCAAGGGCCCTTATCCTGTCAACCATCATCTTGACGGTTTCGGCGAATTTTTCACCCTCTGATGCGGATATCCAGTCGTGGTGGATCCTTTCCCTGCCAATTCCGAGTTCATCTGCCAGTTTGTAGATCAGTCTCATTCTCCTGTCGAGCTTGTAGTTTCCTGCGTCGTAGTGGCAGTCACCGTGGTGGCATCCTGTTACGAGAACACCGTCAGCGCCTTCCCTGAATGCCTTGAAAACAAACTGTGGCTCTATCCTTCCTGAGCACATCACACGGATAACCCTAATGTTTGTAGGGTACTGCATCCTTGCTGTTCCCGCAGTGTCCGCTCCACCGTAGGAACACCAGTTACAACAGAACATCACAATTTTTATGTCATCTTCAGCCATAGAGTTTCCTCCTTGCTTGGGTTGTACTTATAATTGTACTTGGTATATGGTTTAGGAGTGGCAAGTATAAAGGTTACTTATGAAACAATTTCGAAAATTTTATATATGTGGTTAAAATTTTTATTATTTTTAATACTGCCATCTCCCCATTAAACCGTTAATATGACGTTCATACAAGGGTCACTGCGTCTCTGAATTTCCCGGAAATTTTTGCAGCGATCTCCGGGATGGTTGTGGACACTATGGCTGAATCAGAATCCCTGTATGCATCGGCGTCACTGGAACCGCCACAGCGAACCTCGGTTTTAATTTCTGATCTGAGATTGTCCACGCTGACCCATTCAACCCACGGGTCACTGTCCACAAGTACGAATTCATCCACCATTCCATCAAGTTTCTTTGCAATCACCCAGGATACGAATCTTGCGCCGAAGATTGCCACTGTTCCATGTATGTCGCCGTTTCTGGTCATCTCAGCAAGCGTATCCACGTCCCTCTTTATCTTCACCCGTTCATAGAGTGGAGTTGATGGGAGGCAAGCCCAGTGGGCGTCACCCACATATGTATGCCCGATGGTTTCTGGATAGACATTCTCTGTTCCAGATACCTTCACTGCAGCTGCAAGGGCCTCAAGCTGGGGCTTCTGTACCGGCACTGGTGTGAGACCGGCCTTAACCTCATCCCTCATTATCTTGATAATCCTGGGAAGACCAAAGTTACCCCTTCTTGCTGTGCCGGGACTGTAACCACACATGTAACCATGATGGTTCTTTGGAAATCCTGTTATTATGGCATTAAGCCCTGACCTGAGTCCTATACGGCACTCGTCCTCATATGCGCCGTTGGTTGCAACTATTCTACCTGGTGTAAGGATCCTTGCTGCGGCAACAGCCCCTGCAAAGGCGTCAAGTCTGTCAGACGCAAGGTTGAAGGGGCCGCCCTCAAGTACGAATACATCGACGCCCATATCAAGTCCTGCCTCAAAGCCGGATATGAGGTCATCGTATCCGTCTCCAACGAACATTATGGCCTCAACACCCTTACCATGTTTCCTTGCAAGTTCAAGAACCTCCTGTGCCTCATCCAGGGGTGCTGCGTGGGTTTCAGCCCCCTGAACCGGTGTCAGGTTAACCGCCACAGAGGATGCGAGTTCAACCCATTCATCCCTGTCAGGCAAGCCCTCCCTTTCATTTTCAAGGAGTCTTGAATGTATTCTTTTGCGTGGACAGCCCTCAAATGGGGGCCCCTCAAGGTAACACTGTCCTCCGCATCCGGTTATTGACCGGGGAAACCTCATTGGGCCGTATCTTCCAAAGTGGTCAAGGTCCAGGGGGACCTCAGTGGTCTCCCGCACCTCCCTCATGAGGTCCACAGGCCTCATGCCATAGTTCTCGGCTATATCTGCAAATGCATAGGCACAGACGTGTATTGTTGCACCTATCGTGTCTGAAAGGATGCAGTTTCCAATAAGATCCGTCCTCTCAAGGTCAGATGCGCAGGTGCCAACAATGACCTCTGTGAGGTCACAGCCCAGGGGGAACCTCTTGAAGGTGGCCCCCAGTTTAATCTTATCCTCCATTGAAAGGTCAGAAATTGCATCCACCACAGCCGTGACATCCCTGTCCATTTTCATGATTTCCCATGCAGTTTCAGGATTATCCACTGCTTCCCTGATGATATCGTGCATATTGTTTCACCTTTATAGGTCACTGTGATTCACTATGAAGCGGCTGATGTTATAAATTTTGACAAAAATTATGGGTTAATAAAAACATGCGACCTTAACCCATAATTTTAATACCTGCTATTTTCCTGCCCTCTTCAGTGGTCCAAGGGATTTTATTGTTTCATAGAATTCCTGCATAGTTTTCTGAAACTTTTCACCCTCCGATGCCGATATCCACTCCCACCGGAATCTCTCCTTCTCTATGCCAAATTCAGGGAGTATGTCCTCAATGAACCGGGCTCTTCGTTTCCATTTGTAGTTTCCTGAATCATAGTGGCAGTCACCTATGTGGCATCCCCCAACAAAGACACCATCTGCACCCTCACGGAAGGCCTTGAGTATCATTGAGGCATTGACACGGCCAGAGCACATCACCCTTATGATACGGACGTTGGGAGGGTACTGCATCCTTGCTGTTCCCGCAGTGTCTGCTCCGCCATAGGAGCACCAGTTGCAGCAGAACCCGACTATCTTCGGCTCGAAACTCATCATATCACCTCTAATCCTTCTCCCCACTGTACATTGGGGGCAGTTCTTCGCTCACTCCTGCCATGAAGCCTGTTCTGTCACGGTATTTTTTCTGTATCCTGTGGTAGATCCTTGCAATGGGTATGTCCATGGGGCAGACATCCTCACACTGGCCGCAGTTTATGCAGCTGAAGCCCATGTGCGAGAGCCTCACCCCCTGGAATGTGAGGGGGTCCGGTGCCTTTTCATCTGACTCCTTGAGGTAGTCCTTCTCAAGTTCACATTCCCTGCAGAAGCATACTGGACAGGCGTCCCTGCATGCAAAGCAGTTGATGCATCGCTTCCAGTACTCATCCCATTCATCCAGTGAGGGGTATTCCTCCTCAAGGTATTTATCCTGAAACTTCCTGGCCATGCTGATCATTGCATTCTCAATCTTTTCCCTGATTTTTATCATCTTTTCAGGTGGTGTTTTAACCTCAATGTATCCACTGCTGCGGGCTCCTTCGATTATATCCTCACCCCTCTCAGTATTGACCTCTATGAAGGTCCATCCTTCCTCTGCGCCCCAGTTTCCGCAGGCTATGTCAGCGTTCCTGGGCACCATCATTTCGCAGCGCTGACAGTTTTCACGTCTTCCGAACCCCTCCTCCTCGAGGTAATCTATGGATATCTCCCTGTGAGTTCCATCTTTGAGTTCAACTATGAATTTACCCTTGTCGATCTCCTCCTTCACAACCTCGTCGGGGTCTATTTCATAGAAGGCCTCTATCATTTCCCTTGCAGAGACAGGGGACAGTGTGCCGCCACAGTTCAGGCCTATCTTATATATTCTATCAGGATCTATCTGGTGCCTCTTTTCGAGTTCCCTTATGGCCATTGCATCACAGGGTTTTACTGCCACAGCCAGCCTCATATCACTGAGATATGTGGATATGAGGTCCCCGAACATGGTTGGCGCGCAGTGAAGCGACCCGCATGTGGATACTATTCCATCTGAGTCTTCAAGGAGTACGGGTATACCGTCATAGATATCCTCGCCCCTTTCGAGTGTGAGCACTCCATCGACAATGTCACTATCAAGGAGGTACTTGAAGATGGCTGTAGCTGCTCCGCCACATTCTCCCCTTTCCCGGATTTCCTCATCCTTAGCTCTTGCAAGAAGGTATTTCATTTTTAATCACCCAGATTAGCCAGTATTCTGTCAAAGATTTCTCCATCAGTGAGAACCCCTTCTGGTTCCTTTAATGCAGGTTCAAGGTTCACAGTGTAGCCCGTTGCACTGGTGTATGAACCCGATTTTTCACACCATGCTGCAGTTGCAAGGAACATGTCAGGATCCAGGTCCCCTGTCCCTATTGACTGGAGAGCCAGGAAACCTGATGTCTCTGTATTTCCAGAAAAAACCGCGCCTGGATCAATTAACCATAGAAAATCTGTTTCAGGTATGTCACTGATGGGTGCCATGTGCTGCATAACACCCCTGGTGTTGAAGTCCTCAAAGATGGGGAGGATCTCAAATCCCATTTCAGATGAGAGCTGGATGACCTCTCCTATGATCCAGGGTGTTTCATGGGTGATGATTACAAGGGATCCCTCTGGAAGTTCTCTGAGACTGTCCACCAGGTCTGATGCCTGTGAAAACGTTGTGTGGGATGGTGTGTTCAGGGATGTCCTTGTGATCTCCCTGGTATCATAGGATCTGACATCAGCGCCGGATGCCATCGCATGGAATAGTCGCCTCCCGATGAGGGGGGCGCAATCTATAACATCACCTATGACCGCAATGTTATCCCTATCCTTTATTGTTCTTATGTCGATCTCAGGGTAATCAAATTTCGGGAAAACCGTTATTACACCAGATTTATCCGGTTCAACCCTCTCAACCAGTTTGCTCAGTCTGAAGGCTTCCTCATTTGTGAGTGTCCCCGTTGTTATAATGGATGATGGCATGGATGAGAGCATTTCTGCCAATTTCTGAAGGGCCTCATCCCAGTTCACCCCACTGAGCCTCCCTGATTTTTTAAGAGCTGGTGCTGTTAACCTTCCGCTCACAGGGATTTCATAGCATTCCCTGCCAATTCTGCAGGTTTTCCCCTCATTCACAGGGTGCCTCTTGTAGGGATAGGTCCCCACAGGGGAACCTTCCATCTCTATAATGTTCACACCACAACCTGCACTGCAGGACGGGCATACCGTGTGTTTCACCATCATTTTTCTACACCTCTAAATTTTTCACTTTTTTCTGGAATTCATCAATGCTTACAAGTTCATTCTGGACGCTGAGGGTCCTGTCACGGGTTATGTTGAATAATTCAACCATGATTTTAAGTCCAAAGTCAAGGAGGATTTCTGAAAGATTTCCAGGTAGTTTTTCAGAATCCTCCGGTACAACTTTCCCCTCTATTTTAAAATTTAGGGGTAGTCCTTTGAGGGATTCCACATAGAATGTGTATTCAACTGAATCCCTGCTAAAATGTGTGTAGTCAATTTTCCAGTCCATGTCAAGGCTCAGGGTACATGATCTTGGGTTTTTTTCAGGACGAAAAAGTCCAATTTTCTGAATCTGGATCTCCATGATTTCACCACAACCTCCGGTTTTATCGCGATTATCATAATAATGAGCTAACAAGTATTACATATATAAATGTTTCTAAAATGTAAAGGCTCTCTGAGGCCATTTAAAAGAATTATAACAGCTCAAAATTAGTTATTTTAATTTAAATGCAATATTAAATCCTTAAAAACCAAAAAAATTGTATCCAGATGTCTGTAAATCCGCAGTTAATATTTACGTCAGGAAATTCAATTCATAATAAACAAGTATTTTTTAATATTATAGTTAATGTGTACCTCAATTCTTCATAGGAGTGAGCAACACCACATTCACGGGTTAAGGGCAACATTCTACTGCTGCCCCATGGATTGAAGCCACGCAAAATCCAGATTTTGATATTAATATCTTAATAATTTTAATTATCTTCATATATAATGGGAGGTACCACCTGGTCTCAGGAATAGGGGGCTGAACATTGCTGATGACTTAAACCCTATATGAGGCATATAACCTCAGAGTGAAGCAGGCACCGGCCGGTGTAACTGTGACATGCAATACTGGATGCCGGAATATCTTCATGGTGCCCCCATGGTAATCCATGGTAATCCATGTCCCTGCTGACACTCTGCAAAGGGGGCATGGTATTAGATTTGCAAGATGCAGTGGTCACAGGCAGATGTAATTCAATTTATAAGCTTTTTGGTTTGAGAATTATCAAAAAATATATTTATAGCGGAAACCGATTAATTTGTACTACTAAATACATGAGTAGTATTACAGAAATGGAGTGATAGATATGAAACTTGCAATACTAGGTGCAGGATGTTACAGGACCCACGCGGCCAGTGGAATAACAAACTTTTCCAGGGCCTGTGAAGTCGCTGAAATGGTTGGAAAACCAGAAATAGCCATGACCCATTCCACAATAACAATGGGTGCAGAGCTAAAAGAACTTGCAGGTGTGGATGAAGTCGTGGTTGCAGACCCCGTCTTCGACAACCAGTTCACAGTAATAGACGACTTCGCCTACGAGGACGTCATAGAGGCCCACAAAGAGGACCCTGAAAAGATAATGCCACAGATAAGGGAAAAGGTCAACGAAGTTGCAAAGGAGCTCCCAAAACCACCAGAAGGTGCAATACACTTCACACACCCTGAAGACCTTGGATTCGAAATAACAACAGATGACAAAGAGGCCATCGCAGACGCAGACTTCGTGATGACCTGGTTCCCAAAGGGTGACATGCAGCCAGACATAATCAACAAGTTCATAGATGACCTGAAACCAGGCGCCATAGTCACCCATGCATGCACCATTCCAACCACAAAGTTCTACAAGATATTTGAAGAAAAACACGGCGACCTCGTAACCAAACCTGAAACACTCAACGTAACATCCTACCACCCAGGTGCCGTTCCTGAAATGAAGGGACAGGTGTACATTGCAGAGGGCTACGCCTCAGAGGAAGCCATAAACACACTATTTGAACTTGGACAGAAGGCAAGGGGTAACGCATACAGGCTACCAGCAGAACTCCTCGGACCTGTCTGCGACATGTGCTCAGCGCTCACAGCGATAACCTACGCAGGTATACTCTCCTACAGGGACTCAGTTACACAGGTACTCGGCGCACCAGCAGGTTTCGCACAGATGATGGCCAAGGAGTCCCTCGATCAGATAACAGCCCTCATGGAAAAGGTTGGAATAGACAAGATGGAGGAGCACCTCGACCCTGGTGCACTCCTGGGTACAGCTGACTCCATGAACTTCGGAGCATCAGCAGACATACTCCCAACCGTCTTTGAAATCCTCGAGAAGAGGAAGAAATAACTTGGGCACCAGCCCAAAAATTTATTTATTTTTTTAACCAACTGATTTATACTGATCCAACTGACTTTTATGTTCCCAAGCAGCTGAAACTGGTGTTAAATTGATGGATAAAATACTCAAAAAGGCGGCTGAGGGATACCCCCTCGATGATAACGAGATCATACAGTTATTCCAGATAGATGACCCGAAAGATTTTGCCCTTCTCATGGAAACAGCATTCAGCATCATGAAGGAGCACAGAGGGGTTATCAAACTCACATCCACCGTCCACATAACAAATATCTGCCAGGTGCGGCCAAGATGTGGCTACTGTGGCTTTGCCGCTGGAACATCACGTAATGGATACTACACTTCATTCTTCAAAACCGATGACGAGATCCTTGAAGCTGCCAGGATAATAGAGAAATCTGGAATACCCAGGGTCAGCTGCTCAGGAGCCCATGGATTCAACGGTGAACACGCCGTTAAGGCGGCGAAAATAGTGAAGGAGAACACCTCCCTTGAACTGCTCATAAACGTTGGATCCGACCTTAACAGGGCTTCAGTGGAGAAACTTGCGGATTATGGCACTGATACGGTATGCTGTAACCTTGAAACCGTCAACAGGGAACTTTTCAGGCGGGTTAAGCCAGGTGAGAAGATAGAAGACAGGATAAGAGTCTGTGAACTTGTATGTGAAAGTGGAATAGAATTATCAAGTGGTCTGCTTATAGGTCTTGGTGAGAGTTACACTGACCGCCTTGCCCACCTAAGGTTCCTTGGTGAATTTGAAACACTTGGAGAGATACCCATCATGGGATTCAACCCCTACCCCGGCACTCCCATGGAGAACCATCCACCCTGCCCGCTTGAGGAACAGATGAAGACAATAGCCATCACACGTATAATGTACCCGGATATAAGGATAACAGTCCCAACACCCACCATAGGTCCTGAAAATGTCCGCTTCTCCCTCATGGCAGGGGCGGATAACCTTGCAACGGTCATACCCGACGGTTACCCCCATGATGTTAAGGGGGTCGGGTCCCCAAGATATGGAAACCTCAACGATGTGCTGAGGGTTGTGGATGAACTGGGACTGAAGCCCCAGCTATCAGCAAACCCCGCGGCTGACGGGTTTGCGATCTGATTAATAGAAGGGGTTTAGTCAGATAGCCTGTGCATATCCTTAATCTTATCAATACAGTGGTCTGGTCTTTAATAGCCCTTGAATACCCTTGAGTCTTATCATATACAGTGGTGTGGTCATGTTGGAGGATATAATAGCCAGCGCATACATTGAATCTGCAGAGGATCGTCGCAGAGGAGACCGTGAGGATGAAGTTAAAGCAGTAAGGGACTATATAAGAGGCGCTCGAAGGACTGTTGTTCCAAACTGGAACCGTGAAAAGGTTGATGTGATAAACGAGGTCCTCAGGTCCTTCAACCTAACTGAGGCAGAGCACCTTCAGTTCAACACCAACTGGGCGGACCTCACAAGGATGCCGGCCATTACAAAGGCCCTCATGGCACTTGACATATCAGGGGCAGACCTTGTTATTGCCCGCGGACGGCTTGGGGTTCCGGGTTCTGGATCTCTCCTTGTGATCATGGACT
The DNA here is from genome assembly GCF_041228365.1 of Methanothermobacter sp. KEPCO 2. Lineage (NCBI taxonomy): Archaea > Methanobacteriati > Methanobacteriota > Methanobacteria > Methanobacteriales > Methanobacteriaceae > Methanothermobacter > Methanothermobacter sp. KEPCO 2. The sequence goes on from NZ_CP166185.1 coordinate 1,184,183, forward strand.
CCAGGGGAAGGATCCTTTCAGCGGCCATGTCACCTCCACACGTTATACACAAAATGGGCGTTCAGGATGCCGTGAGATCCGAGATGATCCATGCCCTTGAGCGTATAGGCTTCAGCAGAGGATAAGAATGAAACACCATGAAACAGGCATAACAAGGACAGTTAAAACATTCTTCTCCACATACAGGGTACACGACATAATCAAGCACATATCCGCAGTCAAATCGGCCGCTGTTATCGAATGGCTCACTGAAATCGATATGAACCCTGAAAGCGCCCTTATAATTGGCTCATACTTCACGGGTGCAGCGATTGCAGGTTCACTTGACTGTGATGTGACCGTTGCAGATATAAACCCCCAGACACGTTTTATGCTTGGCGATGATGTGAATTTCCAGGAAGGCGTTATGGACCTCAGGGGTCACTGGGACCTCCTGGTTGATACAACTGGTCTTGGGGGTGTCACAGAGGATGAACTGGGGGGCATCACCGCAGACATATTCATAGTTGAGGACCCCACATCAGATGGCAGCGATGATAAGATAAGGAAATTCAACAGGACATGCGAAAGACTCCGAATGGTTGAATCTGAAATTTCAGGATCCCTCCACACCTATGGCATCGGAGCAAAGACCTCAGGTACAATGACACTCACAGTGGAGGTCATGCGGAGGTCTATGGCCGATGCACTTGAATTTGAAGGCGTACTCTATGCAACAGCAACCCTTGAATTCTTTGAGAGGATACTCTTTAAGGACAGGGACCCTGAGAGATTCCTGAGGCGTCTTGAATCGCCTGCCCTCGTGGTTTCATCACTTGAAGATCTGGACTGCGATGGGATCATAGAAGGGAACCTTGAGATGATAAAATCAAGGATAATTCCTGAATAACAGATGATACCTCTTTAGCCTCTTGAAGGTGATACAGACTAACCCCTATCCAAGACCACATACTTCCTCATCCCATCATGTTCAAAGGTGATTAATATCAGAATAAAGTCAACGAGCTCCTCGGTGCATCCTTAAGCACCCAAAAAGGTCCGAAGGTGATAATATCAGAATAGAATCATTTATAGAGTTCATGGAGAGCCTGGCACCGCCTGAACTTGCACTTCCAGGTGACAGGATAGGATACCATGGCCCTGAAGTTGAGGTTGAATCTGTCCTGGTGCTCATGGACTACCTGGATGATGTGCCTGTGGATGGATATGACATCCTGGTCCTCCACCACCCACCCCAGCTTGAGCCTCCACTTCCATACTATGTTGCACATTCCAACTGGGACGTTGCCGATGGCGGTGCCTGTGATGCCCTCGCAGATGCCCTTGGACTGGACGTTGAATCCTTCCTTGACCCTGAAACCGGGCTGGGACGCATATGTAGTGGAGACATTCCACTTGAGGAGCTCATGGAGAGAATCTCCATTCTGAGGCCGGGGACATTGAGGGTCGTGAATCCGAGAGAATACCTGGACAGGGTGGCGGTTGTATCAGGTTTCGGTCTCTCCGACAGGGCCCTCATAAAAAGGGCCTTCTCTGAGGAGGTCCATGTTTACCTATCAGGTGACCTCACCCATGCCTCAGCGGTTCTTGCAAGAAACCTCAACATGACACTCATTGATGCAGGTCACCATGCAACGGAAATGCCGGGACTCCTGAGGCTCCGCGATATGATAGAGGACCTCGGGCTGATGGTGGACCTTATTGATACAGGTACTCCCTGGACAGAGTACCGCTATGAAACATTCTAGCAGTGCACAAGCGGGTGATATGATTGGAGATCTCTGAACTTGAAGGTAAGAAGGTGCCACGTGGAGAGGTCACGCTTGTCGGTGCCGGGAGACTGGGCTTCCGCACCGCCCTCAACCTCATGCAGATCCACCGTGGGGGCCCTGAAAGGATAAAGGTCATCGATGGTCAGAGGGTATCTGCAGATGACCTGATATTCCGCCTCATGGGGGCGAATATAGGTGAATACAAGGTGAAGTTCATTGAATCTCTCGCCTGTGATGGCTTTTCAAGAACCGTTCAGGGCATACCCGAGTACATCACAGTGGACAACCTTAGCCTCATAGGCGGGGATGTGGTCTGTGTGGAGATCGCAGGGGGTGATACCCTGCCCATCACCGCAGAGATAATCCGGTATGCCCAGGAGCGGGGGGCAGCCACCATCAGCACCATGGGGGTATTCGGGATAGGTGAAGAGGACGTCTCAGTGGTGGATATAGAAGAGGCGGACCCTGAAAACCCCATTGCAGCCTATCTGCAGGCCGAGGGTATCCATGAGCACGTACTTGTGGGTACAGGTAAACTCATAAGGGACTGGGAACCTGTAACACCCCACGTCCTGGACAGGGTCTCAGAGGTCATGACGGCAGAGATACTCAAACTCCTCCAGGGGGTCCAGAGATGATAAGGGTTGCCACAGCAGAGTGCTTCACCCATGGCATCGTTGCAAGGGAGATACACGCCTACTCGATGGGTTACCCCATGAACTACCGGTGGAGTGTTGATGCTGAGGTCTCCCTTGTGGCGGGCCTCTTCATACCCACACTTTCAGGTGTCCGTAGCATCCTCAGATTTGAGCCCCCCGAGCCCTCTGCCACCCTCAACGACATAAAGGTCTACACTGAAAGGGAGGATGAAAGGGTGGCCCTCATGATGGCCCGCTCTGTTAGAAGGCTAACAGGCGCGGATATAGGTATAGGTACAACCGCGGGTACAGGCAGGGGCGGTATTGCCGTTGTATCAGATGAGAGGGAGGATGTTATAAACTCTGATGTGGAGGCGGACCTCCGATTTTCGGATCCGGATGAGATCCTTGCAAGACAGAAATCAGGAATCAGGAGGGCGCTGGAGTTATTTGAATCCTTTATCAGCCCCCCATAATATCAGAAGTTATTTATTGTATTCACATTATATTAATCTACAAGGAAAAAATAGGTGGTGGTTTAACTGCTTCTTGAAATAACCGACCTTGCGGTTGAGGTTAGCGGAAAACAGGTCCTCAAGGACATAGACCTCTACATCGACAGGGGTGAAACACATGTCCTCCTGGGACCCAACGGCTCAGGTAAGAGCACGCTCTTTATGACAATCCTCGGATTTCCAAAGTACAGGGTCACAGATGGCCAGATACTCTTCAAGGGAGAGGATATAACTGATATGAGTACAACTGAGCGGGTGAAAATGGGTATAGGTGTGAGCTTCCAGAACCCCCCCTCCATAAGGGGTGTGAAGCTCATGGACCTCCTCAAGGTGGAAAGCGGACTCAGCACAGATGATGAACTCACACCCGAACTCAGGGAACTCGCAGCGAAGATGAAATTCGATGAGGGCTTCCTTGAGAGGGATGTTAACCTTGGATTCTCAGGTGGGGAGGTGAAGAGGTCCGAGATCCTCCAGCTCCTTGCACAGAAACCCGACTTCATAATGTTTGACGAACCCGACTCAGGTGTGGATATAGAGAACGTTGAGCTCCTTGCAGAGGAGATTAACGTACTGCTGGACAAGGACAAGAAGCCTGGTATGAGACAGAAGGCGGGACTCCTTATAACCCACCTGGGCTACATACTGAACTTTGTGAGTGCCGACACAGCCCATGTTCTCATGGACGGTCGCATCGCATGTTCAGGTAACCCCCAGGAGATAATTGAGGATATAAGGAAGGATGGATTCAAGGGGTGTGTTGAATGCTGCGGGATACACTGAAGAAGGCTGAGAAGGCAAAGGAGAAGAAGGCACTCTACGGCGAGGACATCGACCTTGAAAGGTTCATAAAGGAGGAGGCCGGTGAACACGAGGAGGTGACAAGGGCCAGGGAGGTTCCAAAGGAGGTCCAGGAGACTCTCCTCAAGGTTGGTGTGGACCCTGAGGAGAGGGAACGTGCAGGTACATTCATACAGGTTGACCAGTCAGGCATCTGCACAACATGCGCATCAGAGTCAATCGAAATCATGGGGATGAATGTCGCCCTCGATAAGTACAGCTGGCTCAGGGACTACATGTGGAAGGCGGTCGCAGTTGACACAGACAAGTACACAGCCACAACGGCCCTCAGGGAAGCTGAGGGGGAAATGGGTGGCTACTTCATAAGGTCAAAGCCCGGTGCAAGGGAAGTCTTCCCCCTTCAGGCATGCATGTTCATAGGTGATGAGAGGGTCATGCAGACAGCCCACAATATCATAATCGCCGAGGAAAATTCCGAGCTCCATATAATAACAGGGTGCGCAACGGGTGAGGATGTTAGCTCAGCACTGCACGTTGGTGTATCCGAGTTCTACCTGAAGCCGGGCTCCAAGATAACATTCACCATGGTCCACAACTGGGCCGAGCAGGTTGAGGTGCGCCCACGTACCGGTATAATGGTGGGTGATAATGCAACCTACATAAGCAACTACATACTAACAAGCCCTGTGAAGAGCATCCAGTCCTACCCAACGGCCTACTGTAGCGGTGAGAACTCAAGGGTTGTGTTCCAGTCCATACTTGGTGGGCAGAAGGATTCTGTCCTTGATATGGGATCAAGGGTCATCCTTGAGGGTAGGGGCTCAAGCGCAGAGATGGTTTCACGTGCAGTCTCAAAGGATTCATCCCAGATATACTCCAGGGGGCACCTTGCTGGTCGTGTGCCAGAGGTCAAGGGGCACCTTGAATGCCATGGCCTTGTACTCTCAGATGACTCCATGATATACGCTGTCCCTGAACTTGAGGGTAGCGCCACTGAACTTGAGATGTCACATGAGGCCGCAGTGGGTAAGATAGCAGAGGAGGAGGTCATGTACCTGACCTCAAGGGGTCTTACAGAGGAGGAGGCCGCCTCAATGATTGTAAGAGGATTCCTGAGTATGGATATAACCGGTCTCCCACCTGAACTGGCGGCTGAAACAAAGAGAATGCTTGATATGAGCCTCAAGGGCATGTGATATTGCTGGATCTGTGTCCAGCAATATAACTCATTTTTTAAAGAGTGGATTAAGAGACGAAAAGGATATTAAATCGTCCATTAAAGAATAAGTTAAGAGGCGGGGCTAACGAATCAGATAATATCAATCTATTCTGCGATTATTATGAACTCGCCAACCTTCTCAACCTTTCCGAATGGGACAAGGAGGTAGTCACCCTTCTTCTTGGCGCCCTTGACCGTAACGTTTCTCCCGCTGTCAACCTTAATGACAACGTCTGTTATTTTTCCTGTTTTATCGTTGATTATGAGCTCCTCAAGCTCCCCAAGGATACGTGCATTGTTGGTTGCAACCTGGTAGCCCTTTATTTCACTCCAGTACTTCTCTTCCCCTTTTATGAGTTTCTTCTCTTCCATCATTCTCACCTAATTTTTCCAGGACATGCAGATCACTGCAGCTATTTATGTTCACTGCCAGCTCCAGCATGGAAGCCTCAAGGATCCTCTGATCTTGTACTCTGTTTTTACTCATTAATATATTTACCCCGCAGGGTACTAACCCATCCATTGAATCCGAAAAATCGAGTCCATACACTCTGCAGAGTTTTTCAGGTACAGCGACGCAGAGGGCCTCCTCATCACCTGACAGGTACTCCCCTATTATCCAGTCGATGGTTGATGGGGAGATAAGTGGGAGATCTGCATTTATGACCATGACCGGTTCATCCAGGGATTTCTCAAGGTGGGAGAGGATCTCCTGGAGGTCCTCAACGTAACCTCTCCCTGAGGTCCTGAAGATCCTGTGCCCCTTTACATGTTCCTCGGTGAGGGGTGTGTTTGGGCTTGTTACAACCATTATTTCATGAACACCCGCTGCAGCCTCAAGGCTTTCAAGTACATGGTCTATCATTGGTCTTCCATATACCTCAAGAAGGGGTTTTTCACATTCAAGGCCGAGACGCATCCCCCTCCCACCGGCCATTACCAGGGCAAGCATATCATTCAATCCATTTATCCTCTTTCTTTGACTGGAGCTTTCTTCTCATTCCGAGTATGCATGGACCATTCTGCCTTCCGCCCAGGGGGGTGTGGGGTGTTCCCATGGAGTTCATGCACCTGGCCATGACAGCCGCCCCGAGTGCAAGGGCATCGGATACAAATATGCAGTCCCTGAAGCGGTCATTCACGTATTCCAGTATGAGCCTGGGTTTTGTGCCTGTTATACCTGCCCTTCCCGTAACCCCCAGAACTGAACCTTCCTCGATGACCCCCTCATCAAAGGCCTCATCTATGAGCCTCTTGACTATCAGTGCACTCACATGGTCCAGTGTAGCAAAGAGGGTGTGTATGCCGTCCTCCTGGTAGATATTATGGCCAACCTCTGTTAGTTCCTGAAGTTTATCCCCATTCTTACCGGCGTCGCACCCTATGAGTGTTGTCCCTGCGCTGTATGCTGCCCCTGTGTCCACAGGGACTGTCCCGAATCTTTTCCTGTTTACGGGTACCTTACGTATATCTATTATTTCATCATGTATCATCTCGGCGTGTTTCCTGGCCTTCTTCCAGTTTGCACCCTTCAGCACGGATTTCTTGTAGAGATCAAGTGCGGCTCCACCCCTGCAGTCAACCATTTCAGTACCCCTGATTATGGCATCGGATATTGCTCCGGCAAGTCCACAGAAGTTCCCCACGGTCCTTGCATATGGTTCATCGGAATTGACTATTCGACCTGCAAGTGTTGTCCCGAAGTCCAGGGAGACACAGGGGTTCCTGTAATCAACTGTTGTCCACTTTGAGCCTACCTTTATACCTGCAGTTACAAGTTCACCCTCCATCTCATTTGCAACAACCTCCCTTCCTGTTGGGGGTATTACACTTGCAACCGCACCATCGAATATGACCCTGTCAAGGTATGAGAAGTCCCTGAGGCGTTCGGGAATGTTCTCTATGGAGAGTGCTGGGGCCATTTTCCTTGGGGGTATCCCTGCAGCTAGACAGCCGTCTGCAAGGGCTATTATGAGTTTACCCACCTCCTCAGGTGATCCGAAGCCTGCCGTAACACCAGTTGATCTCACAACAAAGTCGAGGTCCCTTTCTATGTCAACCTTCGCCCTTCTTAGGGATTCGTGTATGGTGTCCCGTACGAGTTCAGAGACAGATTCCTTTGTGAGTTCAACACCCCAGACCGTCTTACCGAATACCTCCTCACCCTCCTTTGGGGGTCTTATGTCACGGGTCATCTTCACGGTCTTATCAAGGAGGTATGTTCTGCTTGTGTTGAGGTTGGTGGCTGTCAGTATGCACTTTGTTGTTGTGTTACCCAGTTCAACCGATGCCACTATGTAGTAGACGTCGGGGCGCATCGAGTAACCAGACCCCACGGTTTTCTTTGTGAATGGCGCTGTTTTTGTATCCTCTATGGTTATAAATCTGCTCCTTGCAATAATTGGCTTTGGACCAAATATTCTGCTCAAAAATGACAACTGCTTACCCCCTCATTTAATGTAATATTGTATCCGGGGGGATAATATAAATTTTATGAATAAATCCAGATGAAAAAGAATAAAAGGTGTTCCTCTGGGCTTTCAGTGGCCCTTAGTCTAGATGCTAAACCGTTCTCACAAGGTGTATCGTGCAGGGTGCGTAGTGCACAACCTTCTCTGACACACTGCCAAGGAGGTGCTTGTCAACAAGGCTCTTACCTGTACCCATTATTATGACGTCCACGTCCTCCTCCTCTGCAAGTTTAACTATTTCATCTGCAGGGTCCCCCTCGAGCATGACCCCCCTGAACTTCACGTTGGGGTTTTCTGGACCTGTGAGTCCCTTCTCCATATCCCTTAGGATCTCCTTACCCCTTTCCGTTAACTCCTTAACCATCATCTCCTTAACCTTCTTTGGTGTGAGAAAGGGTACAGAGGTATCCACCACATAAAGGCATATAACCTCCGCCTCCCTCCCATGGAGGAGGTCCAGGGTGTGCTCTATGAGTTCATCCATGTATTCTCCCATTGTTGGAACCAGAATTTTCCTGTACATTTCAATCACGCCAGTACAAAGAGTCTCATAACAACGTATGATATGTATACTGCAAGTAAAATTACGCCCCCACTCCTTTTAAGTTTCATGTTCCCCTGCCTTATAAGGAGGACCAGGAGTACCGTCACAAGTATCATGACCGGTGCGTCAAAACTGAGTGAGAGTGGTTCAACCGGCACAGGGGTTATGAGTGCAGGGACACCTATGCCTATGAGTATGTTGAAGGTGTTGCTTCCAAGTACCGTGCCTATTGATAGCTCATGAAGCCCCTTCACCGCGGATGATAGTGTGACCACAAGTTCAGGTATGCTTGTGCCTATGGCCAGTGTGAAGAGACCCATTATCATGGCAGGTATCCCTGCAATGTCTGCAAGCTCAACACCACTGTATACCAGAATCCGGCAGCCTATAACAAGACCTGTGAAGCCTGCAACAGTCAGGGCAAGTTTTTTAAGGTCAAGTGGTTCCCTCCGGGTGTCATCTGAATTTTCATCAGAATATGATTTCTGGGCCTTTATGAGTCTCCAAAGGTAAACAGAGTAAAGTAGAACCATTGAAACCGCTGCCAGTCTCCCTATGTCCCCCATGAACATGAAAAACAGGAGAATCAACCCGGTTATGAGGGTCGCGCTGAAGTCCCTTTTCAGGCCATCTGCATTTGTCTCTATGACCCCCGCGACCAGTGCCGATATCCCAAGTATACCTGCTATGTTCCATATGTTTGAACCTATTACACACCCGACCCCTATGTCGGTGCTACCTGAGAGTGACGCTATAAGAGCCGAACCAAATTCAGGAAGGGAGGTTCCGATTGCAGATGCTGTAACGCCCAGTATGACTTCAGATATGCCCAGCGAGGATCCAAGATCCACAAGGTTGTCCACAAAGATATCTGCAGATTTTATAACCAGAATCAGTGAGACCACCAGTGCCGCTATAAGAATCAATACTCTCTCAAGCAAATTATCACCAGTTCCATTCCCTCAAGACCAGCATATTAATTGCATATTGACACATAAAAGTTGTGTCGGAAATATGTTGCCGCTTTCTTCTATTTAAATCATTTGTATAATAAAAATTAACAGTTTAATAATAACAGCAGTCAAAAAAATGAAATTTCTGGCTGCTCCTAGAGCAGCTTGAAGAATGGGTGGTCTTCCACAGGTTCCGTGCCTATATCCTTGGCTGCTTCGCTTATGAATATGTCAGCCATCGCACAGGCAGGAAATGCCATCCTGGCGTTTTCTATTGGACCGTAGAGTACGAAGTCACCACCAGCCATCTGCTGGATCAGGTTGGATCCGACGTCACAGACAGGCCAGGCCTCCTTGTGGTCCTTCTTGTACCCACGGAGCCAGTCCCATGCGGATGGCACGTTGTGAATACCGCTACCAACAGGGTATCCCCATTTGCTCTTAACTGCAAAGGATGTCCTCACAGCAACACCTGCACCCTGACCTAGTGGTGTAACTGCAACGTCCATGAGGTACTTGTCGATACCGCACTCGGCAGCCATTTCAAGGAGCCCCTTATCTATTGTGCCTGCACCGTCTTCCCAGATTCCAATTTTACCCTCAACTGTTGGGTCCATTGGGTTAAAGCCGAGAACAATTGAAGCTGACAGTTTCGTGTCCTTGAGTGCCTCGAGTTCTGACTCGTCGGCAGCCATGTTGACTGAGTTGTAAATGGCCCTCTCCTCAAGGCCAACTTCACTGGCGTACTGTGCACCTGCGATCCTTGCCTCACCGGAGGTTGAGTCTATGAAGAATGGTGCGTCGGTGATGTCGCCCACAAACTCCAGGTACTTTACGATTGCCTCAGGTGTCTGACCGAAGGTCTGTACGATGTGCGGGTTACCTGTGACATCTGACATCTCTTCCTGAGTCTTTATGAGGGCCTCTGCCTTGTCCTTGTCAAAGACACCGGCCTTTTCATCCTCAATGATGCTGTGTCCACCATAAAATATTGTTCCTGCTAATACGGTTGGGTACTCTCCTGGCTGACCACCAATTTTGGTTCCAGCTATGTCCAGTACGATCTGTTCCTTATCAAACCTAAACATATGTAAACCTCCAAGCTATAGTCCGAATAGGGATTTTAAAAGTCCTTTTAACAATCCTGCAAACAGTATGTTGGTTACTGCAAGGATAATCAGACCTATCACAATACCATATAAAATACCAATATCTCTACCGATCTGCTGTCCTATGCGCTGTGAGTATTCACCGACAGTGAACTCCACCTTCTCCTCGATTTCATCAAGCCTTTCGTTGGCCTTGTTGAATTCATCAGCAGAGACAAGTACGCGGGGTATTGTGGTTTTTTCTTCCTCTGACATCAGATCACCCCTAATATGCTCATCATTGCAGGTACACCAACAAGGAGGACAGCCAGGAGGAACCCTATGGCTATACCCGAAATCCTTGTGGCTATGAGACCCGCAAATAACCTGCCATCTCTACCGATGAGCTGGTTTCGGTATTTTATGTCCTCTACAACATTTTTAATGCCACGTATATTGGGTTTGTTGGATAGTATAATCATCTGGAAACCTCCCTAGACCAGTAGAAGTATACCCAGTGTCAGGGTGAAGGCAAGACCTATCATTATACCCTGAACCTTACCTGAGTACATACCGGCGAACATTCTGTTGGTGGAACCTATCATTTTAACCTGTGTCTGGATGTTCCTCATCCTGGCCTCAATAAGGGCTGTTTCCGGTGCCACAGGTTTAACCTCTTCGCCTTCCTCTTCTTCTCCGCCTTCCTCGACCTTTATGATCATGGCCTCTTCTTCGAATGCGCCGGGGTCCTTCTCGATGCATTCCTTGACCTTGGCCTTGATGGCGTCGGCGTCCTCAACGTCTATGAGGTTGACGATCTCCAGCTGTTTCTGGAACCTCTCAATACCCTCATCAGGTATGTTTTCAATGTATGGAATGGCACCGGTTGCACCGATGATGTTCCTCTTATCAGGGTCCACACCGTTCTGGTGGAGGGCCTCTATACTCTGACCTGTGATGTGTCCCTGTACCTCTGAACCGCAGAGTATGAGGAACCTGATGTTGGGGTTGGATATGAGGTTTGCGATCATCTTTTCGATTCCAAGGTTCTCTGTCTTGCATGGCCCTGCGATGGCAGCTCCTGCCTCAACAGGTATGTCCTCAATGTGTGAGGCGAGGGTGGTGGCAGCCACAGGACTTTCAGGGTCGCCCACGATGTAGTCACCGTTGACCACAGGCCATCCTTCAGCAGGTGATTTCTTCTCAACCACTTATAACACCTCCTATAAGAGCAGGGCAAACAGGATGATCAGACCAAGTATGAACCCGTAAACCATGTTGGTGAGTTTACCTGCCGTCAGGTACACTCCCTCCCTTCCAGGGTAGGAACCCTCAGGGATGGTTGTTGGGTCCAGTGAGTTAATCAGATCATCTGCTGTAGCCTCTAATGCAGCTATCTGTTCGTTTATTTCGTCCATGGATAATATTATGACTTCCCTTCCAAGGGCAGCCCCTATCATACCGGTGGAAGGATCAAGGGTCAGGTTGTATTCCGGAGCGATCTTAACAAGTGGTAACATTTCCATTTTTAAAGCCTCCTAGTGCTCTTCCTCCTTAGGCCAGAGACCTGACCATTTCACGGATGCTGCTTCCTCGAAGGATGCGCTCACGAATGCCCTGAATGCCAGTATCCAGCAGAGTGCGCCGATAAGTGAAACAACCCACCAGGCAGGGTTGAGCCCTATTCCAAGCAGACCAACAACGGCCATTGATATGAACCCTGTTGATGCTGCGAGTTTCAGTGTCCTTGTCTGGTTCTCGTTTGGACCCAGACATGCGTTGAATGGGTGCTGGATCGCCATTGTGTTGAGTATGAATAGCAGCCCTATGAATCCTGTTGTTATAACTGATGTGAGCATTGCCTGCATTGTGTAGCTACCTGCAATGGCTGCTGAGAATCCAAGGACTGAAAGTGCTGCTGCACCTGAGATCTCCGCGGTGCACTTCTCGAGGATTGGGATTTTCATCTTGACTATCTTCTTACCCAGCACAGCCACAACCACACCGAGTATCATTGCAAGTATCAGTGCAACAACGGGTACTGCAAGGGCAGGTACCGCAAAGACTGATGCCAGTCCAGCGACCACGCCAACTATACCTATTGAAACTGACATGTAACCGATTGATGGCACACCGGTACCGAGACCGTAACTTGCAACCCTCCTTATGGCGTCCGCACCCCATACTATTGCACAGACGGCCCCAAGGGATGCCAGAACTGGCCCTATGACCGGGTTAACTGCGGATGCGTATATGCCTGCAAGTCCGCCGATTATTCCAAGTGCCATGAGCCTGCTTTCAGGTATGGCTGCGCCAGCCGGTCCTCCAGCTGCTACTGACATTAGAAGACACCTCCGTATACGAGTAATGTTGAAAGGGCCCCTGCAACAATGGAGGCTATGAGACATGCGACTATTCCCCTGCCGATCCTCTTGAATTTAGGATCGTGGAAACCTTCTATTGTACCTCCAATGTTATATGATGCAATAACCGCGTTTATGAAGAATATACCCACGGCAAAGATCGCTGCAACACCTGCAGCACCCATTGCACCATATGACAGGGTCTTGAGGGCTTCGTTGAGTGCCCAGTATATGAGTCCACCACCAATTCCACCAAGGGCCCCTCCAATTATACCGCTGACAAAACAGACCGTTGGAAGACCATGGCCCTCGGTACCTGGGGTGACGTATTTTTCCTGTTCCATGCCGGTTATTGGGTCCACGCTGACCTTTGCAGATACCGGGACGGTACCAACACCATACACATAGATCAGGTTACCCACCAGCATGGTGATACCTATCATGAGCATTGAACCAACTGCACCGGCAGCCATTATCATGAGGGGTGACTGTCCGGTCATAGCTGCGGCAGTTATGAGTCCTGTAAGACCTGCCCCGGCAGCCAGCATCGCTGTACCGGTACCCACACCTGTTGCTGTTGCCATAGCTGCTGGTGCACCACCCACGGGTACGAAGTGGACACCTCCACCTATGAGTACTCCTCCAGCGGTTATAGCTCCTATCAGTAATAATGGATCCATTTATTCCTCCTCCTTGTATGGTCCATATCTGTTCCTTGCAGACACTTCAAGCCTGTTGTTGAGGATTATCAGTAACAAGACTATTATGAGACCGGATATTATTCCACCGGTTATGCCGAAGACTATTGTGTTCCAGAAGCTGAGGAATACTATTGTACCGAATGCGAAACCTGTTAATGGGCCGCCATACTTTGCACAGAAGTGAACGACGTCCATTGAGTTCCTTGCTCCAAGCTCTGCCTTTGTTGTTATGTCACCGTGAATCGCAACAGGTATACCTCCACCGAATGGGTACTGCTGGTACTCCCTTTCAGCACCGTAGTGGACGTCCCCTGTTGATGAACCGATTGCACCTATGGTTATACCCCAGAGCACTGCAAGAAGTGGCAGCGGGAAGGGGTGTGCGAATCCAGGGATCGGTAACGTCATGAGATATGATAATCCTACAACACAGAATGTCACAATAAATCCATGCCCTGCAATCGGGCCTAAATGCTCAACCAGTATGTCCATGAAGAGTGGCTGGTTGAACTGGGACTGGCTGACAATTCGTCCCATGTGGGATGTTACAGCGTAGGTTGTGTGTACCATTGCGGCAATTACAGCACCGATTGCAATGGCCATTATCACAGGCAGCTGCATTGAATTCATGAGGACAAATGCAACTGAACCAGCAATTCCGCACCAGGTCCCGTAGGCAACGGGTTCCCCTGAAACGGCCTTGTTGATTATTCGGTGCAGATGTCCCATCTGTGGTGCCAGCTGAACCTGTGAGTTGGGGTTACTCTGGGATCCTACGTCAGACTCTAAGTCCTCTGCGGCTCCTGCTATGGTTGCAGCTGCACCCATGAGAGCTACAACACCTAAACCTGTTATCATAGGGTCCATATTTCTTCCTCCTTTTATTTTTTTGAATAAAAAAAATTAGGTGCATTACACTTAAAAAGTTTGTGTAATGCACCTTCGTTAATCTATTTTGCGGGTGTTATGAGTGCCCTTTCACCGGCTGGTTCGAACTCTCGCAGAGCACCTTTGGCGAATTCACCACGGACGTTGGTGAAGTCGAAGACGAGGTTGTCGTCTGCAAAGGCTATTTTCACCAGCGGGTTGAACACGAAGGCGTCTCCACGGGCAGCATGTGGTGCCTGTGATATACCTGCGTATTCACCCTGGTGTCCCACGTTCATGGCGTAGTTTGGATAGTTAGGTCCACGGAGCTCCAGTGGCAGCCCCTCGTCGCCCCTTATTGAGAAGACGTTGGATGCACCACACTGGTCCTGGAGGTCGTAACCGTAGAATCCGAGCCTGGAGTGCTGTTCCTTGTGGAGGTACATTGAGAGGTACCATCCGCTGAGACCTGTCTGGGCGTTTGCTGTTGCAAATGCTGTGGAACATCCAGCTGCAGCTGCAACGACTGCTGCCCTCTGGGATCCTCCGAACTGGTCCTCGAGGAGTGCCGGGTATTCCTCGTACTGTTCAAGGCCGTAGAATGTAACTTCACTTGCAACGTCCAGGACTGTGTCCATGGTGTTTGGTGCCTCACAGAGTCCATACTTGTCTTCCACATACTCCTTACCGAAGTAGGTGAAGTCGTCAAGTATGTTGTCTGTGTAGGCTGCTGTTGCGTACTGTGTGAATCCGACACCACCTGACATGTATGATCCGAGCCAGATCTGGTCGTAGAGCATTGCACCTGTTGCCACAACGTCCAGTGTCACCCTGACCGGGTCATCATAGTTGACCCTTGAGCTCTGACAGATATCGGCAAGGTAACCGAATGGTACACCACCGGGCTCGTTTTCACCCCTTGCACGTCTCACAGGCAGGTATGTACCCATGTGTATGACTTCAGCGTGTTTTGCAGCGTATGCGAAGTCACCTGTTGCGGCTTCACCTGCTGCCTGTTTGTAGGCTGAAATCATGGACATACCGATCTGCATGGCGGACCATCGTGAGGTTGTTGCACCGTCACAGGTCCTTGAGACTATGGTTGGGATCCTGACAACCTGCCAGATTCCGTCTCCAACCTCTGCCTTGAGGGCTTCTGCCTGGTCATCTGGGAACTGTTTGTTGATGTCTATGACGAATGCAGGGTCGATTTCGTCTGCTATTTCGTCGTTACCTGTGAATACCTTGACGTAACTGTCTGCCACAAGTGCGGGGTGGGTTTCCACCATGTGCTCCTGGACGACAGCTGCACCCGGCATTGCGTGGTTCACTGTTTCAAGGTAGTGGGTTATGGTCTCAGGTGTGACCTCCTTACCCAGCCTCTTTTCTATAACAGCGTGGGCATGGTTCAGACCGACGATAACGGTTCTCCTTATGTCGTCCCACATCTGCTGCATGGCAGCGTTGTTTACGAAGTGCAGGTCGTCCCCTTCAACATAGGTATCGGTTGTTGAAACCTGGTAGGGCATGAGCACCCTCTGACCAAGTGGGGTACCTATGTCAGGGTTGTACTGGGGTATGCCCCTCTTTGCTGCCACTTCTTTACCAGCGTTCACAAACTCGGTTTTTCTCTCGGACTGTTTCCAGCCACCAAGTGTGTAGAATGTGGTTTTCTTCTCTTCAGGGGATTCTTCAAATTTTTTCTTTAAAGCATTTATGAACAATTTGTCAGCCATAATCTACACCTCCCCCGGATTATTCTGGGTTGTACCCTCCTTGTGATCTTAAAACGTGGATTCTCTGCATGATCTCCACGGCTTCTGTATCATCACGGTAGGCTTCACCATCCACGCGGTAGATGGTGGTTTTTTCCATCAGGGTTTC
The DNA here is from genome assembly GCF_041228365.1 of Methanothermobacter sp. KEPCO 2. Taxonomy (NCBI): domain Archaea; kingdom Methanobacteriati; phylum Methanobacteriota; class Methanobacteria; order Methanobacteriales; family Methanobacteriaceae; genus Methanothermobacter; species Methanothermobacter sp. KEPCO 2. The sequence continues at coordinate 1,199,999 of NZ_CP166185.1, forward strand.
TTCATCCAGTGGTTCACCAAGATCCACGGGTTCGTCGAGTTCGTCACCGATCTGGTTTTTGACCATTTCGACTCTGCCGGTGTCCTTGTTGTAGATCTGCCTTCTTAGCATGTCGAACATCATACCGTCCTCATCGAGACGCAGTGAGTGTCCGTGGACAGATTTACCCCTGACACCTGACCTTGCAGGGTCAAAGAACTCTGTTTCAAGGAGTTCCTTGGATATCTTTTCAAGGTCCCTCTCCCTGGTCTCTATGATCTGACGACCTGAGAGTGTACCTGCGTCTGCACCCCTGTACCTGCAGAGGTATGCCCTTGACCTCACATATGGCTGGGCTGGGGCGAAGTACATTGAGTCTGTGAACTGTATGTATCTGACCCTGTCACCGGCCTTTGCACCGTCTATTGGTTCGACCATTTCTCTTATTGCGTCCTCTGGTTCATCCATCTCTTCAAGTGGTGGGTGAACACTTGGGTATTCTTCCCCTGGGGCCCTGTGACCCAGAATCTTTACTACATCCTCATCTGAGATTTCTCTCAGTTTTTCAAGTTCGTATTCAGGGTTACAGAAATTCCTTCTGTTCTGAGCAACCTTAGTTGTTCCGGGATAGTATTGTGCCATATCATGCACCTCCTAAAGCTAACTTAACCTTTCTTATAATCTCATCCAGCTTCTCCTGGGGACAGGTTTCTCCTCTAATAACTCCACTCACGATGTCAACGATTGTTCCCTTGGTTTTCGGTTCATCCGGCATTACGGCCCTGGTTTTGACACCTATCTTCGCAAAATCCTCAAAGTCAACCGGGTATTCGCATATGACTATGCATGGGCGGTCAACGTTTCTGAGTATGAGGCGTGCCTTGTAGGTGATGTGGTTCTTTACTCCGCCAAGGTGCACCACAAGGAGTCTGTGCCGCTTCATCTGCTCGATTTCAGCAGGTGTCAGTCCAAAGAGGCTTCCTGCACCGGCACTTGGAGCGTCCTGTGGAACCCCTGCGCCTGCGTTGAGTACCAGGGTACTGGTCATTATGTTTGCTTCCCTCAGGGCAAATGTTATCTCGCAGACAGGCTTGGTTATGTGGCGCCTGCCAGGTGACATTGCCACTGCCAGAACTTCACTTCCGCACTGGGCAAAGGTGCCCCTCTGGGCTATTCCTCCTCCTTCACCCATGCCCATTGTCTCTCTACAGTCAACCACGTGAGTGCACTTTCCGATCATCTAATGCTCCTTCTTCCTTTTTATTATTGTGGCCCTTTCACTGAGCCTGGCGTTCTGATCCGTGAGGCCGATGAGTTCATCAGGAATCTCATCAAGATCCTCGCCGTACTTTATCTCGTCTGTGACGGTTTTCTGTGTTCTTATGTACTTGCCGGGAGTAACATCATATCCAAAGGGCAGGAGATCCTCACAAACCCTCTTGATATCTGTTATTGTCTCCTCGTCCTCCACTTCAAGCAGCACACGGCCAGTTTTAACCTGAAGTTCAAATTCCTGGCCTTTCACGTTGATTATGCGCCTGTCAGGGTGGTCCTCTGGTGGTAGTCTCTGTCCATGGATCACCATTCGCTTAACGCCGTGGATGTCCTCAAGGCGGTTAAGGAGTTTCTCTGTGGTGTCAGCCCCTAGCAACCTGTGAGGAAATATCTGAACGTCCATTGGTTTTTTGCCCCCAGTTCTGAGAGATTATTTAGATTTCGTTTTTAATCTCAGCTGCTGCCTCCACAACATATTTGAGTGGTTCTCGGAACTCGTCAACCTGGCTGAATACTTCTTTTATGAGTCCAGAGGTTGCTTCTGGTGAGAACATCTGGGTTCCTGCATCCAGTGCCATTGCGGCTGCCACGCAGGGTATAGCGAATCCCTTACTGTGCCTTGTAACGATGTGGTTTCCGTTGAAGATACCTGGTCCACCTCCACCGTAGATGGAGTGGCTGAAGAATGAAAATCCTACAGCTGTACCTTCCACTTTACCGAAGTCCACGCCCGGGAGTCCTGTTTCGAATTCTATCAGGTCGTTGTAGTAGAGCAGAGTTGATGATACACCCTGAGCTGCCCTTGCTGCACCCTGGTTAACCATTGTGGCTGCCATGAGCCCGGCTGCTGCGTAGGCGTTCCACATTGCAAGGTCGTCTGTGCCGTAGACCTTGTAGTCTGTGAGTTCCTTCTCAACTGTTATGACACCGTCTTCCAGGGCCCTTTCAACCAGGTCTGCTATGACTGATCCAACTGTACCCTCCTTACCGTTGGCCTTAACAAGGTCAAAGACCAGGTTGTCTGCGTTCATTCCCTGGTATGCAAGTCCAAGGAGGTGCATCCTCTCAAATGCTCCTACAGCATCACCCATCTCGAACATTGCTGTCTGTTCAAGTATGGTTGATAGTGCTGCTGCCTGGAGTGTGTTTTTGAGTGTGGCTGCAACAACATGGTTCACCATGATGTTCCTTAGTGCGTATCCTGGGCCTTCCAGTTTCTGTGGAATGTCCAGCATTGTTGCTATGTTTGCCCCCATGTACTCCACAGACTGTGGATATCTTCCCAGAACGGCTGCTTTAACCATGTTAGCATCGTACATGCTAACATCAAACTCGTTGATTATGGCCTGGACAAATGCTGTGGCGGTTACGAGTGGTGCTGCAGAGTATTCTGCTGCAACATCGAACCTTGCACTTGGGACCTGTACGAGTGCCCTTTTACCTCCGCCAAGGAGTTCGACGTTGGTGTCGTCGTCCTCAGTCACCTGTATCATTTCCTTTGCAGCGGCTGCTATTGACTCGGCGTTCCCGACAATGTCGAGGTCGAGTTCACGGCCCATTATCTTACAGGCAGGTCCGCCGACCTTCGCTGTCTTCAGGGCGTTTTCTATACCTTCAAGGTTCACAGCCACTGTCCTTTTAATCCCCTGCACTATGCTTTTAATGGCGGGGTTCCTTAATGGACTTAGAGCTTCTAATGGCACCTGTTCTTCGACGAGGTTGCCTCTGTCGTCGTACAAGTCGACCTTATCCTCAAACTTCGCCATTTTTTCCCTCCTAACAATCAGTTCCGTATACTAAACATCCAAGACCCCCCTTTTCAGGAAAGGCAAGAAGGCCCTTGGAGGGTGTTAAAACACCCGTTTTAGTATACGGTGCATATTTAACTTGATCATAATTAATTAAGATTTCTTTCTGAATCAAGTCGAAAGATTTATATGTATCAACACGTTTTCTTCGGGTTTTATGGATTTTTTGTACGGCTGCGTTGATTTTTATGATCATGCACGCCGCAGGTATGATGGCCGCAGGGTAATAAATTATATTTAAGGCGCGGCACAGAAAGAGGGACATGCAGATAATAGCGGATTTGGGTGGTATACCTGGTAAGGACTGCAGGGGATTCTGCAGGTACTGTTACTTCAGAAAGGTGGGGGAATTTGAACCCTTCGGATGCAGGAACTGCTCCCCGGGGAGGGTGGGCTGTGAAACCTGTGGAAGTGATGTTGCAGAGAGGGGGAGGGAATTTTTACCCCCATTCCTTGTCATGGGTAATGTGCAGACAACACTGATGATGCGGAACCTTCAGGATAAGGACCTGAAGATAAACATCAGCGGCGGGGGTGATGTGAGCTGCTACCCCCACCTTGAGGAGCTGACAGCTGGGCTTAGTGAATTTGGGATACCCATACACCTTGGATACACGAGCGGTAAGGGCATGGATGACCCTGAACTGGCATCCAGGCTCATTGGAAATGGTGTGGATGAGGTAACCTTCACTGTGTTCTCAGCGAACCCCCTCCTGAGGAGGGAGTGGATGCGTGATAGGAACGCTGAAAATGCACTGGAAGCCCTCAGGATATTCTGTGAATCCTGTGAGGTCCACGCTGCAGCAGTGATCATACCCGGTGTGAATGATGGTGATGACCTCCTTGAAACCTGCTCCAGACTTGAGGAATGGGGAGCCACAGGATTCATAATGATGCGCTTTGCAAACTATGAGCACCAGGGACTGATACTCGGAAATGAGCCAATAATTGAGGGTATAGAGCCTCACACAGTCCAAGAATTTGAGGACCTTGTGAGGATGGTTGACCGGGACTTCAATCTCCGGGTTACAGGGACACCTGTCTGTGACCCTGAAAACGGGACACCATTTGTCCTTGCAGATGACTCAAGCAGGGAGTACCTTGAGATACTCCCTGAAATCAGGGGCGAGGCAACCATAATCACAGGATCCATTGCAGCCCCCTACATAAGGAGGATAATAAGGAATCTTGGGGCAGATGACATGGTGAACGTTGTTGGTGTTGAAAAGGACATAGCATGCCTCATCACCAGGAAGGACCTGGAGGGTGTGGACCTCAGCGAACTTAAGGAAACAGTGATAATCCCTGGCAGGGCATTCGTACATGAAATGCAGGCAAAGGAGGTTCTAAGCCGCGACGGTACCGACCGGATAGTCATAAGGGGTCCTGAAAGGCTCACCGTTGATGGGGAGATGAGCGGTACGCTGTCCCAGTATGATGTTATAGAGAGGGAGATGGAAGCATTCTATGAACTTATACAGGCCATAAATTTCTTCGGTGCTTCTGAATGACCCGTGTGGTTGTTTTAACACCAGAGCACTACACCTACGGTTCAATGCTCATTGCCGGTGTCTTGAGGGACCTTGGTCACAGCGTTGAACTCAGGAAGGGCCTTGAGGGTGCCGGCGCAGATGTGGTGTTCATAAGCCTCCAGTCGACCATCCACCTCCTGAGGTACAGGGATGTTATTAATAATATAAGGGGCTTCAGGGTGGTGGGGGGTCCCGTGAGCATGGACCCTGAACTTGTACTCCGCTACCTGGACGTTGACCTTGTAATTCAAGGCGAGGGTGAGGATAAGGTGGGGATGGCCATGGAGGTTGCGGAAGGAATTTGTGATGCATCTGAGATTCCTGGAGCGGCCTTCAAATCACCTGCAGGGATCATCACCAATGAACCAACCCGCTGCTCCATGAAAAGGGCCCTCCCACTTGTGCCTGCAGATATCTCAAAGGAGAACATAAGGGGTGCCAGTGTCTACATTGAAACCCACAGGGGCTGCCCCGGTAACTGCACATTCTGCCAAGTCCCGGAATTCTTCGGCCGTGAGGTCCGCAGCAGGCCCCTGGAGGATATCATAAGGGAGGTCAGGGAACTGAGGAAATCCGGTGCCCGGAGGTTTGCAATAAGTGGGGGAACCGGAACACTCTACGGGAGCAGCAGGTTCAGGAGTATTGATGAGGATGCATTCACTGAACTCCTCAGGGACATAAGTGAAATCACAGGGCCCAGGAATCTGACGGTACCTGATATAAGGGTTGATATGGTGACCCCTGAGATCCTTGATGCCATATCAGAGTACACCAATGGCTGGGTGTTCTATGGTATAGAGTCAGGGAGCAGAAGGATCCTCAGAAAGATGAAGAAGGGCATCAAACCCGAGGATGCTATTGAGGCTGTTGAACTTGCCAGGGAGCACAATCTGAAGGTTGCAGGGTCATTCATAGTGGGGTACCCCTGTGAAGATGAAAGGGACTATGAGGAGACCCTGGAACTTGCAGATGAACTCATGCTCGACGACTACTTTGTGAGCATCGCTGAACCGATACCCGGCACGGATCTTGGTGACGAGGTTAAGGGCCTTGAAGATGAAGATAATCCTGTATTCATGGAGCCATCAGACAGGAAGTTCAGGAGTCTGGCTGAGGAGAGGACATTCGGTTTCATGCTTGATTCATACGTATTCAGGAGCATGCCCATCCCGGTAACCGATGAACTCCTGAGGTCACTTAAGAAGGAGGCCAGGGATCAGCAGGAGCATATAGAAACTGTTACACGTATGTTGAAGAGGAAACTCTAGGTCATTAACCATGTAGTTTAATTCCTTGAGAAGAATAATCTGCATCATTTAATTGAAAATTCTGGTGCTAAATCAGCTTCATTCGAAATGCCGGTTTTCTATTATTAATTTTGCAGACATGACATGATCTGTTTTTCCAGAATAAGAGTTAAATCATCTGGTAAATACACATAACTGCAATATATGCTCCTAATTGAGAACTAACCCTCTTCCGATACAATCACTAAATTACGATTACCACCCCACTCTTCACCAAAATAGATGGAGGTGGTACAGCGTCAAATCACATATAAAACAAGCTGTTATGTATTTCTCATCTAGATATGGGTGGTATTCAGCGTAATCTGATAATCGCTGAATACAGGTCTTCACGTTAAAGTTTCAGTCGGATCCACACATTGGTGCGCCGCACTCTGGACATTTCTCCATTCTGCATGGAACTCCAGGTGTTTTTGGTGCCTCGTATCCGCATTCAATGCATTTGCAGACACGTGGTGCTCCACGTCCAGCGCCAAAACCTCTTCCGAAGCCGCCCCTTCCCATCCTTGGTAGTGTATCTGCTGATACCAGCGTTATGTTTTCTGAATCACAGTCGGGGCACTTTTTGTATTCCTTTTCAGGTGAGATCCACTCAAACTGGCAGTCCATGCACTTGTATCTTCTCCTGTCTGTGATGTAATCACCTCCTTTCAGTATTATTGGTCTGCCCTCGACCAGTGCCTCTGCTATCTTGGCCCGTGCGGATGTCAGTGTCCTGTGAAATGTTGGCTGTGATATACCCATGATTTCAGCGGCTTTTTTCTGTTTTATATTGTGGTAGTCCCTTAAACGGACAGCCTCAAATTCATCCAGGGTTATCTCAACCTCAACTCCTTCCTCACTGACTTCAGGCGAAAATGCAACCACACGGGGTTCTCCCAGGATTCTTCTGTATCTTCTTGGTCTAGGCATGTTTTGAATATATATTCAAAACTTGTATTTAAAGCTTTTCATCAGGGGCCGGAAACCATGGGAAGCCAGCCCCCTGACCAGACCAGCAATCACCAAAAAACCAGAGAAATATAAATATCCAATTCCCCCTTAATCACCATTGAAACCAGGATCAGAGGGGATAAGCTCAATAACAGTGACCTCACAGGATGATCCTATACGGATAGGGGGACCCCATGTGCCTGTACCCTGTGAAACATATAGAAAACGTCCTGAATCCTCATAAAGTCCCCTGATAAAGGGGAACATCATGCCAACAAGGAGGTTGAAGGGATAGAACTGACCACCATGCGTATGGCCAGATAACTGGATGTCAACACCCCTCCTCCTGGCGTCATCCCAGTTAACAGGAAGATGATGAAGAAGTATGAGGGGCCTCTTCGGGTCAAATTCCATTATATCAAGAATCGCAGAAAGCGCATGCCTCCCCATCGAATAACCCACACCTGCAACCTGCACACCCCTGAAATCAACAACACGCTGATCAATACACATGATACCCGCCCCTTCCACCGCAGACCTGAAGTCCCCTGAATAGGTGTCATGGTTGCCAGAAACAAAAAATACGGGAACTTCCACCTTAAGCTCGGAGAGTGTTGACGCTTCAACGGGCCTTGAACCATCCAGTAGGTCACCCGTTATGAGGACGGCATCAGGTTCAATTTCAGAGATAAGAGATGAAACCCTCCTGAGGAAACCGCCGGACCTCACAGTCCCCACATGAAGATCTGAAAGCTGCACCAGCCTCAGTTCATCGCTGCAGGGAAACGGGATCCTAACAGTCCTGACCTCAATATCCCGGGCCCTCACCAGCCCATAGGAAACCATTATGATGGAGAAGGCCGCCGCAGGGATAGGGGAGAACGGAATGCCTGGAACAAGTGATGCTGCAAAGGTTAACCCAAGGCCAATGAGGATGTAAACAGCCATTCCCACCCATACCATGGAGACCACATAGGCAGCCCTTGAGATAAAGGATGGGTATACCCTCTCGGAGATTATGGCTGCCGGTAAAAGAAATGTAAGCGGGAGGCTCAGAATTCCCATACCAAGAGATTCCAGGACAGTAAAATTAAGAAGATAGTATCCTGAGGAGAAGATCAGAATAAATATCAGGACCTGGAACTCCCTCCTCATGGGATCACAGTATGGAGCTTTCAGGTAGTAACTTAACGAGGATGTAGTCGTACATCATTGACTTCCTTATCTCAGATATGTCGCCAAGCCGGTAATCAGAAACCCTCACATCTGCTATCTCGTCATGGTAGCGGTCATAGTTGAGCTTCACACGGACCCCATCAAGCTGGCTTGTTACAGGTGTGGGGGAGTAGACCTCCTTAAGGGCAGGCACCTGATTTTCAATCTCGGTCTTAACAAGTATTGATGGAACCAGAGGTGGGTCCGCCGCCATTTCACGCCTCCTCCTGTCAAGTATATCCTCGACCACCTCAACAAGTTTTCTGAGGGCCCTTATATCCTCACCCCTCTTCAGCCTCCGGGGTATCCTCCCGAGGCCCCCAACATAGGCGTCGGCACCTGGAAGCTCGCTGAGGTCAATCTTCTCAGGGGACCCTGTAACGACCACCGGGATGTTTATATCGCTGAAAAGGTGGGTCTTATCCTTTATACACTGCTCAAAGCTTCCGAGAGCAAAAACTGCAAGGTCATGTTCCTCTATGAGCCTCTTTTCATCCTCTGATATCCTGGAGATCCCCTTACCCGCCCCACGGGCAAGTCCTATCATGTTATCCTTGGCACCGTATCTTCTGAGGTACTCGGATATATCACAGGCAGAATGGGGGAGATGGTGCCGTGCAAGGGTCGGGGAGACGATGGCTATCTCGGTACCGGCCATCGGGGCAACCTTAACCTTCCCCAGGAGCTCCCTGGCCTTCTCCCTCACCTTATCCACGTCCTCAATTGGGACGGCCAGTGTGAGTATGAGGTCCATCTGAAGCATATTCTCCTGGAGCACAAAGCCGCCGAGGTCCTCAATCAGTTCCTTCATTTCCTCATGGCGGTGCACACCGCCCTGATAGGTTAAAGTTTCATACATAATTTCCTCTCCAGATACGTGTACCTGAATAAAGCCCTCTTAACAGGGTCAACTGGAAGGCTTCTATGTGAGGGAACCCTGATGCAGTCAAGTTCCATGTAATCAGGGCATACAGTGAAATCTTCATTCAAATCAACAATGGTGAAGCCCATGTCCTCCACGATCTCCCTTAAGAAATCTGAATAAACCCTTACTTTTATTTTGCTGTTCATCTCCCGCAACCCCGCAGGGTCATGCCACCAGGGGGAGCAGACCTCAAAGTCTATCTCATCAACCGAGGAGTACCTGAGGCTTCCAGGATCCATGTCCTGAACAGCCCTGAAAACAGTTCCTATGGCCTCCCTTATCTGGGGGAATGTGTTGAGTTTAAGTCTAACCGCCCCACTGACTGGTGTCTCAGATAGCACAAATAAAAGGTCTGCATCCTCATCCTCAGGTTTGCGGGTCACATCGTACCCCCTGACACCTGCAATCCTTAGTATGCCCTCACACATTGGTGTTGTAAGAATCCTCATTGAGTCACCGGTGAAGTCTATAAATACCTTGTGAATAAATCTCTCTATAATCATTTATAAGGTGTGCTGATGAGGGTGAGTCTCAGCTTTGAAAAACCAGAGGGCAGTGGACTCTGCATAATGGTGGATCTCCTGAGGGCAAGTGCAACCATAACCGCTGCCCTGGACAGTTTCAGGGAGGTCATCCCTGTCAGGGACGTTGAGGAGGCAATGGAATACTCCAGGATGGGCTATGTGGTGTCAGGGGAGCGTGGTGGTGAGACCCTGCCGGGATTCCTGGCCAACTCTCCCCTTGAGGTGAGGGAACATTCAGGTGATGCCCTTGTGCTAACCACAAGTAACGGTACAAGGATCCTTGAGTCAGTTGAATCACAGGCCCTTGTGGGCTGCCTCAACAATCTGGATGCGGTAGCCTCAGCTGCGAAAAAGCTTTCGGATGAGGTTGAGGTGGTCATGGCCGGTGTTAATGGCCGCTTTGCAATAGAGGATTTCCTCTGCGCCGGTGAAATAATACGTGCCATTGGTGGTGAGTTTGAGGAGTACGCTGAGGCCTCGGTACTTGCAGTTCAGGACAGGTTCATGGTTGATGATGCCATAAGAAAATCCAGGTCAGCCAGGAGGCTTAGGGAACTTGGCTTTGCCGGTGATATTGAATACTGCCTCAGAAGGAATATAACAGAAAACGTACCCGTATACATGGACGGCAGGATATCGCTGATCTAGGAGGCTGCAGTGGACATGAATCTGGAGGAGCTGAAGATAATAGGTACCGCACACGTATCTGGAGAAAGTGTGGATGAGGTGAGAAGAACCATACTCGAGATGAAACCGGACGTCGTTGCAGTGGAACTTGACCCCGGGAGGTACAGGAGGCTCATGGACGAAAAAATGGGGATCAAAAGGGATGAACCTTCCCTTAGGGACGCCCTCAGAAGTGGAAACATCGGTGTCATCCTTGCAGGCTGGTTTTTAACCTATTTCCAGAGGAAGATCGGTGAGGATATGGGTGTCAAGCCGGGCAGTGAGATGCTTGAGGCGATAGATGCCGCCCATGAGGTTGGTGCTGGGGTGGCCCTCATTGACCGTGACATAGGGGTGACCATGCAGCGGGCGATCGAGTCCATGAGCCGGAGGGAAAAGCTGAGGTTCTTCCTTGCAATCATGAGATCCTTCATTGGGGGGAGGATGTGCAGGATATTGAGAGCCTCAAAAGTGACGACACCCTTCTGGAGGTTATGGGGGAATTCCGCGAAATATCACCCTCAGCATACCGTGTGCTTGTTGAGGAGAGGGATGCCTTCATGGCCCACAGGCTCCTCTCCATTGAGGAGGACCGGGTTGTTGTCGTTGTGGGCGCAGGCCACAGGAGGGGGATAGAGCATTACCTCAGAAACCCGCATGAACTCCCCCCACTTGAAGAACTCATGTGAATATCCGGTGATACATCATTCAGACTAATGTCCAGGGCACACCCCACAAGGCCCCGAATAATATTACAAGACATCATTCAGAGTAATGCCATGACAGGGAAAAATATTCATTAAATACCGGTCCAATAAATATTTACTGTGGAAAGAGCAGTGTGATATGCAATGTACGTCATATTCAGATGTGACTGTGGAAGGGCCCTCTACTCAAAGGAGGGTTCAGATACCAGGAAGTGCGTCTGTGGAAGAACCCTGAAGGTTAAAAAAAGGCGCATATTTGGAAAGGCCGGTAGCTTCGAGGAAGCAGCAGAAATCGTGAGAAAACTCCAGGAAGAAAGGTATGGTACCTGCCATTTCACAAATCCAGTGAAAAGGGAATAGAACGAGATATGATAGAAGATATCCGATCATTCACATCACCCGGTGAGAGGAGAAACATAGAATTCAAGAAGGCACTCTCACCCGGGTATCATCTGAAGATGGACCGGAAGAAGAGCCTCATCTCCCAGATGAAGTACCGTATGGAGAGGGGCGGTGGAAGGGCCGTATACCTCCTTGGCGTGGAGGACAGCGGTGAACCGGTTGGCCTCCCTGATGAGGAACTGAAGGAGTCAGTTGAGGTCCTCAAAAAATTGAGTCAGGAGATAGATGCCATTGTGGAGGAGGTTAACCTCCATGAGGGAACCCACGGCAGGGTTGCCGAGGTGATAATCTCAAGGAAACAGAAAACAGAAAGGGAACACCTCCTCATAGGTGTCGCCGGCCATGTTGACCATGGAAAGAGCACACTCCTAGGTACACTCACAACGGGAACCCCCGACGATGGAAGCGGTAAGACAAGGATATTCCTTGATGTCCAGAAACACGAGATAGAAAGGGGCCTATCAGCGGATCTATCCTTCGCCATATATGGATTCAGGGATGGAAGGGTCATAAGACTCAAAAATCCCCTGGACCGGAAGGAGAAATCAGGGCTCATGGATAAGGCCGACAGGGTAATATCCTTCGTTGATACCGTTGGACATGAGCCATGGCTGAGGACAACAATAAGGGGGATTGTGGGGCAGAACCTGGACTATGGCCTCCTGACCGTTGCCGCTGATGAGGGCCCAACACATATAACAAGGGAGCACCTGGGTATAATGATTGCAATGGAGCTCCCCGTGATCGTTGTGCTCACAAAAACCGACATGGCAACCCCCTCCCAGAGGAGGGGTGTGCGGGCGAAGATATCTGAACTCCTTAAACTGGTTGGGAGGATACCCTTCCATGTGACCGGAAGGGACTCTGCACGGGAAATAGCCGGCAAGATGAACCAGCATATAGTACCCATAATAGAGACATCCTCTGTCACAGGGGAGGGCCTTGAAGTCCTGGATGAACTCTTCCTCAACCTCCAGGTTAAGCGTGACGTCAACGGGGACGAGAAGCCGTTCCTCATGTACATAGACAAGGTATACACCATCAGGGGTGTTGGAACCGTTGTCAGTGGAACCATCCAGCAGGGCCTTGTCAGGAAGGGTGATACCCTGCTCCTTGGCCCCATGAATACCGGGAAATTCAGGGAAGTCACCGTTAAATCCATCGAGATGCACCACTACCGTATAGGCTGTGCAGAGCCAGGACATATAGTTGGAATATCCATCTCAGGGGCATCCGCCGATGAAATAGAGAGGGGTATGATACTGGCCCACCCTGACTATGAACCAGAGGCGGTCAGGGAATTTGAGGCCGACGTGGCCATACTGGTGCATCCCACAACCATAAAGGCGGGCTATGAGAGCGTAACCCACATTGAAACAATAGCCGAGACCACCATACTGGAACCCCTTGATGCAGAGTTCATGTCAGCCGGTGACAGGGGCAGGGTGAGGATGAGGTTCAAGTACAGGCCCCACCATGTGAAGGAGGGTCAGAAGATAATCTTCCGTGAGGGAAGGAGCAAGGGTATCGGCTCAGTTACCAGAATCCTGGAATAAACAGTTTATCAAACAAAAGCCTCTGCCTAACGATCCGCTTCTCCTATAATTTCAAGGAACTCACAGGCCTTACATTTAATCCCTGACGCTGGTTCTCCGCAGATTGAACACTCTCCAATCCCATAATCCTCCGCCAGAGGCTGGAATGTGACCTTTAATGATTTCATGATCATCTCCTTTACACCGGGACTATCTGATTCTATCCGGTTAAGGAAATCCCTTATCCCTGCCCTCATTGATCTGCTGGAGTAGGGACAGGGGGCACTGTGAAATTTCACATCATTGAGCTCAGCCCAGAGCCTGACATCCTCCTCAGGTGTGCTCCAGAGGGGTTTTATCCTCGGTACCATCCGGGGGTGTATCCTCTGAAGTTTCGGGCCGAACTTGGAGAACTTCCTCACATCCCCCCTTGCAAGGCTCATGATGAATGACTGAACCTCGTCGTCCATGTTGTGGCCCGTTGCAATCTTTGATGCTCCTATTTCCCTGGCTGTCCTGTTGAGTATCCACCTCCTGAAGACACCGCAGGGGATGCAGGGGCTTCTGAACCCTTCCAGAACATCGTCAAGTTCAAAGTTGAATTCATCCCTGAATGATTTCTCTATGAGTTCAACCCGCCTTATACGGGCGTTTTCCCTTGCTGCGAGAACCCCCTCCCCCCTGTAGCCCTCTATACCCTCATCAACCGTGATGGCTGTGAGTTCAAAATCCAGTTCCTCCCTTAAATCTGAGAGCACATGGAGTGTCAGCACACTGTCCTTGCCGCCTGAAAGTGCCACTGCAACGTGTTCTCCCCTCTCTACGAGTTTATGTGATTCCATGAGACCTCTTATTCTGGCCATGATTCTCCGGTTGAATTCCTGAACATCCATGGAACCTATATATAAAACAGCCGACATATATATTCACCATGATAACCGCAGAGCTCACCATAATACCTCTCGGTACAGGCAGCACTTCCCTCAGCGGTTACGTGGCCGCTGCAGTCAGTGCCCTCGAGAAAATGAACGTGAGGTATGAGATCTCAGGTATGGGGACTCTTGTTGAGGCCGGTGACCTGGATGAACTCCTTGAGGCTGTTAAGGCGGCCCATGAGGCCGTCCTGGAGGCGGGCTCAGAGAGGGTCTACACAACAATCAAAATCGATGATAGAAGGGACACCGACAGGGGCCTCAGTGACAAGGTTGAATCTGTAAAGAAAAAGCTCCAGTAAGGAAAAATGTTCCTTAATAACGGCTGAGTCTCTGAAACTCCCTTAAGTGTTATTCAGTAGTTTAATTTTTAAATGTACATCCTCATGGGGCGTTACATATAAAAAATAGAATTATGCCAGGTTCTCAACACCACACTGCACCTGAGATAATAAGAATGTTAGTTCTGCCCGAAGAAATCCCTGACAGAATCCACAATCCTTTCAAGGTCCTCATCAGTAAGGGCAGGGTGTACCGGTAGCGATAGGACCTCCTCCGCAGCCTTTTCACTGACCGGACAGCTGGCATTGAAGCCCATCCTCCGGTAGAGTTCCTGCCTGTAGATGGGTTTCGGGTAGTGAATCCCGGTACCTATGCCCCCCTTGTTGAGGAATTCCATGAGCCTGTCCCTTGAACCCGGAACCCTCAGGGTGTACTGGTGGAAGACGTGTTTAACCCCCGCTGCAACGTGGGGTGTTGATACTCCCTCAAGGTCCCTGAGGCTATCTGTGAGGTACTCTGCATTTTTGATTCGCCTTCTGTTGAAGTCTTCAAGTTTTCCTAGCTGGGCTATGCCAATGGCCGCGGCAATATCGGTCATCCTGAAGTTGTAGCCAAGGTAAGCGTGATTGTAGCGCTCTGTCTCCCCGTGGGCCCTCAGAATCCGTGCCATTTCTGCAATTTCCTCATTATCAGTTGTTATCATCCCGCCCTCGCCTGTTGTGATGTTCTTTGTTGGGTAGAAACTGAAGCATGCGGCATCCCCCATTGAACCCACCATCCTCCCATGATACTCTGCACCATGGGCCTGGGCAGCATCCTCAATCACCAGGAGGTCATGATCAGCAGCCAGGTCCAGGATGGGGTCCATGTCGGCGGGCTGTCCGTAGAGGTGTACGGGTATTATTGCCCTTGTGCTGGGTGTTATGAGTTCCTCGATCCCCTCAGGATCTATGTTGTAGGTTTCGGGATCTATATCTGCAAATACAGGCTCAGCACCAACGTATAGGGCTGCGTTTGCCGTTGCAGCGAAGCTGAATGGTGTTGTTATAACCTGGTCCCCTTTTCCAATCCCTGCGGCCAGGAGGGCGAGGTGGAGGGCTGTTGTCCCTGAACTTGTTGCAACAGCGTGTTCCGTACCCACGCAGGATGCAAACTTCTCCTCAAATTCCGCCACCCGTGGTCCCTGGGCAATGAATCCCGATTTAAGTACCTTCACGACTTCCTCTATTTCCTCTTCATCGATTATGGGAGTAGCAACCGGTATCATGTGAACACCTGAGTAAGAGTTACTGAGTTATTAGTTTCTCACTGGAACTTAAAAAGTGATACCCTAACCCTGCAATCAGTTAAAATGTGATAACCCAACCAGGTTACTCCGATTCAGTGGGTTATCAATCCTCATCCACGGTACCTCAGAACATCCAGCACATCCCCATAGCGTCCCCTGAATAGTATGGCCACAAGAAGAGCCGATGCAAGGATCAGTGCCAGTGGGGAGGCGTAGGGATCCGATGGGCTTACCATCAGGGATGGAAGGTTTCCAAGACCGGCCTCCGGGGAGCTGTGTATAACACTGACATAGAGGTTGTTTGCAATATGCACCCCCATGGCGAGTTCCACACCATCATCTGCGAGTGTTATGAGTGCAAGTACCAGCCCAATGATGAATGTGCTTGCTGTTATTGAAAGGCTCATTGTAAGGTTCGTGCCATTCCACCAGTGAAGGATTGAGAATATAAGTGAATTCATGATCATCAGTGGGATGGGCCTCTTAATGATCATCCACATCCCCTGCATGAGGTATCCCCTGAAGAATATCTCCTCAAAGGAAGCCTGCACAGGAAATGCAAGTAATGCAAGTATCAGAAGCCACCAGAATGCTGGTGTGAACTTAAGTCTGACGGAAGACGGATCCATCACAATCGAGATCAGGTCAAGGATCCCGACAATAATAAACCAGGCCACCCCTCCACTGAGTATCCGCCTCCAGTCGACACTACCCCTTGAGTTCACGGCTGATATGAAATCACGCCTGTGGATGAACTTCAACCCAACGTAGAGAAAGAACATTGAGGTAGAAAAGGCCACTGCCACCATGATGAGTAAAGCTGGCCAGCTGAAGCCCGGGATGTCCCCAAATGCATCCATTCTCCCTGTGATTATGAGGATGGCCACCAGGAATAACCCCACCATAAAACCGGCGCCCACATTGGACACCACGAAGCTAAGGAGCACCGTCAGCATATAACGCCATGGCTCATTTCTTCCAGTGTAGACTCTGTCCAGAAAATCCCTCATTGATTCACCGGCCCTCCTACTAAATCCTGTCTGAGTATCACAGTAATCACTAAATCATCCGGCACTAATAAACATATTGATGTTAGTCGGGTTGGATGCTGATCCCTGGTATGTAACTGAGATTGATGTGAGTCTCAATGTTGGATGCTGATCCCTGGTATGTGACTGCGTTTCATTAGGGTTGCTCCCAGAGTATAAGAATGTGAATGTTAATCGAGTTTCATTTATTGGATGTAAGTCCCGAACTATAACTGTGGATTATTATCGTGTTTAGGTAGGGAAGTGTTGAATATGATAACCATAAATGAGGGTTCAGTCACAATTGAGGTTCCGGATTTCAGTAAGGTATCATCCAGGGCCCCTGTCTTCTATAACCCTGTGATGGAGTTCAACAGGGATGTGTCGGTGCTCGCGGTTCAGGCCTTTCAGCGGATACTTGATAGGGAGATAAGTGTAGCGGATACATTCTCAGGGAGCGGCATAAGGGCCATAAGGTACCTGGTGGAGGTTGATGGTGTCTCTGAGGCCGCTGCAAATGATATAAACCCCCTTGCAGTTGAATGCATAGAGCATAATTCAGAGCTGAATTCTGTATCCCCCCTGGTCAGCAGGGAGGATGCTGCTATCTTCCTCAGAGGGAACCCCGGCCGCTTTGATGTTATCGATGTGGACCCCTTCGGGACTCCGGCGCCATTCATGGACTCTGCGGCGGCATCCGCCAGGAACAGGTCACTCCTTGCTGTTACCGCCACGGACACCTCGGGTCTCTGCGGAACCTATATAAAACCCTGCCTCAGGAAGTACTCGGCAAGGCCCCTCAAAACAGAGTACTGTCATGAGACAGGGCTGAGGATACTTGCAGGTTTCACTGCAATGAACCTTGCCAGGTACAGTAAGGGTGCATCATTCCTTCTATCACACAGCAGCCAGCACTACATGAGGATCTATGCCCATGTGAGGAGGGGTGCCAGGAGGGCCGATGAAACCCTCAAAAACATTGGCCACATGCTCCACTGCTTCAGCTGCCTTCACCATGAAGATGTGAGGGGCGTGCCTGAAGACAGAAAATGCCCCCTCTGCGGGGCTAAAATGGATGCTGCCGGACCCCTCTGGCTCGGGGACCTGCATGATGAAAAATTCATCGGATCCATGATGGCTGAAGCTAAAAATAAAGCCCTCAATAAATCAGAGGATGTCCTGAAACTGCTCAAGACCTGTATTGGGGAGGTGGGAATGCCGCCCGGATTCTATGACGTCCATGAGATCTGCAGCAAGCTGGGTGTGAGTGCCCCCCCTCTTATGGATGTTATGGGTGGTCTTGGGGAGGCAGGGTTCAGGGTTTCAAGGACCCATATAAGGCCAACCGGCATAAAAACAGATGCAGGGGTCAGGGAGATTGAGGAGATCATAATGGACCTCCACGGTTCCCGTTCGTAGTCCTACAATTCAAATCCCTATTCAACCAAAAACTGTGCTCATTCATAGTTCAGCATGTTGTGGGTGTAGTAGTACTGAAGGGCCCTTGCATTCTTGATTTCAAAGTTCCGGTAGGGGTTGTTGAGGTAAGGGAAGATTATTCCCCTTATAACATAGTAGTATGCTGCGATGGGCCCGTACTCTTCCCTTGCAATTTTGTAGTACAGGGGGAAACCGCACCCCTGGTTTATGAAAATGTCCCCCTCCCTAACAGTCCCGTGGTACACCATTGGTATGGGGCCCACCTGCCCGTGCTCCGCGGCCCTCTCCTTTATATAAGCCAGTGCCTCATCCAGTGTATCAAATTCCTTACCATCTGAACGGTAGGTCCACTTGTCGTCAGGGACACCATATATTCCCTCCTGCCAGACCTCATTCCAGTCTATGCCAGGATTGTACTGCTTTTTCTCGACGTATGCAAGTTCAAGGATGTAGACATCCCCCTCCATGTAGCAGCGGTAATTGGAGCTTCCCCCATAGTGGACAACAAGGATGCACCTTGATCCCCTTTCCCGGGCATAATCTGCAAGCAACTTTGAGTGTATGTGACCAGGGTACATGTCGGGGTTTGCGATTTTAACGAATCCGAGCCTCCCCAGTGGTTCAAAATCTCCTGAAGTGGATGTAAAGTAGAAGTAGCCCCCGACGATCACCAGCAAAGCAACGATTAGTATCCCCTTCTTCATCCATTCACCCGCTCCGTTGTATATTAACTGTGCAGCGATTTATATCTTCCTCTAAACAGATTAGGCAGTTTTATATATAATCATTTATATAGTTTTAGCTGCGGGAATCCGCGGAGGTGTGAAAATTGGATATAGGTGAAATCGTAAACGACGCCATAAGGTATCCCTCCAGTGACTGGAAGAAGGTCATAATACTGGGTGTCCTTATGATAGCCAGTGTTGTCATACTACCCATCTTCCTTGTCATGGGATACGGCTTCAGGGCCCTCAAGGCCTCAATAGCGGGTTTTGATGAGCTTCCTGAATTTGATGAATGGGGTGAAATGTTCGTTGATGGATTAAAGGTCTTCGTTGTCCAGATAGCATACATGATAGTTCCACTGATAATAATATTTGCAGGTACTTTCGGATCCCTAACAATGGTTTCACCGGATACCGGTGTTATTACAAACCCCACAGCCTTCACAGGTCTTGGGGGTACCGTGATAATCGGTGTGATACTTGCAATAATCCTTGGACTCATAGAGGCCATCGCAATAGCACACATGGCCTACAATGACAGTGAACTTGGAGCGGCATTCAGGTTCAGTGAAATACTGGATGTGATCTCCCAGATCGGATGGCTCGACTACATCATCTGGTACATCGTTGTCGGTCTCATCGCAGCTGTTATTGCATTCGTTGCGGGCCTTCTGAACGCAATACCCATCATCGGTACCATAATAGCAGTGCTCATAATATACCCCTACATCCAGCTCTTCTGGAACAGGGCACTTGCACTCAGGTACGCCTACGAATAGATTAACCCTTTTTTACTTTTTCCTGTTTCAGCTAAACATTTATAAGGGAATACCATTCATATCAGGCACAAGTTTATTTGCAGGCAGATGGGTTTCAGCTAAACATTTATAAGGGAATACCTCCTATCTATAAAAGTTAATAACTTCTTCTAAAGCACTGTAATTTAAAATAGTTTATAATATAACTTCCATAGGTATACATTGTTTAGTGGTGATTCCAATGGATGATGATCTAGTCAAAATCGATGATATTGACAGGAAAATAATAGACCTCCTGAATGAGGACGGACGCATGTCCTACAGGAACATCTCAAGGATACTCGATGTCTCGGTGGGTACTGTGCACAACCGTGTTGAGAAGCTGGTCAAGAAGGGTGTTATAAAGAAATTCGTGCCAGTAATAGACCACTCAAAACTTGGATACAAACTCACAGCCATAATAGGTGTGAAGGTCAAGGGTGGGGTCCTGAGGAACTGGGAGACACGGACAGCCTACCACAAAAACGTCCTTGCAGTCTACGACGTCACAGGAGAATTCGATGCCATACTCATAGGGAAATTCAAGGATACCGGGGAACTGGATGGCTTCATCAAGGGTTTGCTGAGTGAGGGTGACGTTCAGAGGACCTACACCCAGACAGTCCTCAACATAGTGAAGGAGGACATGACCTCCACCAGGATGATAGGCGATTAATTATTTATTCCCTTGCACCAAAAAATTCAACCATGGCCATTATACACTCCAGCACCTATGACCTCCACAACAATGAGGGCCATGTTGAGAACAAGGAAAGGACAGGTGCAATCATTGATGCCCTGAAGTCTTCGGGGCTTCAGCTGAAGTTCATGGAACCAAGGATGGCGGGGATCCATGATATCCTCATGGTCCACAGCAGCGTCCATGTGGAGTACCTGGAGGTGTTCTCAGGGAGGGGCGGTGGATGGCTGGACTATGACACCTACATGACACCCGAGAGCTTCAGTGTGGCGAGGCTCGCCGCAGGTGGTGCCATGGTCGCGGCTGAGGAGGCGCTGAAGGGTGGATGGGGATACTCCGTTGCGAGGCCCCCTGGTCACCATGCCACCTATGACAGGTCCATGGGTTTCTGCATATTCAACAACATCGCCATAGCCATTGAGCACAGCCGCAGGAACCTCGGGATTTCAAGGGCGGCTGTGATTGACTTTGACGTTCACCACGGGAACGGAACATCCAGCATATTCTACACCGACCCGGAAGTCATGTATGTCTCGGTCCATCAGGACCCCAGGACACTCTTCCCCGGGACCGGCTTCATTGGGGAGATAGGAGACAGGGAGGGTGAGGGCTTCAACCTCAACATCCCCATGCCCCGGGGTTCAGGGAACAGCGACTATATCTGGATACTCTCAGAGGTGCTCCCACAGGTACTCAGTGAATTCAGAGCAGATATGTTATTCGTATCTGCAGGGTTCGATGCCCACAGGATGGATCCACTGGCAGATATAAGGGTGGATGAGGAGTTCTTCTCATGGATGGGATGGTTCATCCATGAAACAGGGATGCCATGCGCAGCTGTGCTTGAGGGGGGCTATGACCTGCAGGCCCTTGGAAACTCGAATGTCTCATTCATGGGGGGCCTTGAGGGTTCCAGTGTTAAGGTGGAATATGAGAGGTCACCGGCGGTGGCTGAAATCTTCAATGAGATTAGCGATGTGTTTTCACCATTCTTCAATTTCTGAGAGGGTCAGAAGATGGAAAAAATCAGAGTTAAACAGGCAGAGGAGCTTATAAGAAAATCATGCGCGAATATCCGGAGGGAATCCAGGTTCAGGGACCCCCATGATGGCGTCATAGACACCAGAAAATTTCAGGAGGCCCTGATGGAACTCATTGAAGCCGAGGACCATATATACGCCAGCCTTCCATCACATGAGCTCACCGGGGAAGATGTATACGATTTCTGCAGGAGGCTCATGGCTGCGAGGGAGGCCATTGACGGCATGCTTGCAGATTTCGGTGTCATTGAACGTGAAGACCCATCTGAAAGGATAAAGAAAGCTTCGAAGGGTAAACTTATAATTGTGAACAATTCCTCAGTTAAAAAGCTCCTTGTTAAGGTCGGCGTTGAACCTGGAAATATCCTGGTTGCAGGTGCACCTCTCTCAGTGGATGACATGAAGAAGATAAACCCCAGAATCCCTGATGCTGCCCTTAAGGGCATAGAGAAGAAGATAGAGCACCTTAAGAATGACATTGAAAGGAAGCTTGAAGACCTTGGGGAAATCCTTGTTATTGGGGAGCCCGATAAAAGCACAAGCCTCCTTGCATCAAGGGCGGAGGAACTGTATGGTGCCGGTGTGAGGCTGGATGAGAATATCAGGGACCTCAGCCCTGAGGAGATACTGAAGCTCCTCTCATAGAACCGGAAGACCGTGTCTGAGGATATCTCCCATGGTTGGTTCTGGTGGCAATGATACCTGCAGTTCCATACATGATCGGGTCCATGTAGCCTACCCTCCGTGATTGTATCCATTCAGAAGGCCAGACTGAAGCCCGGCGAATAAACCAGCATCGGTGTAATATCCTTTCACAGAGAACTCATAATCACCGGACAAGTATATAAGCAAAGTTTTCATACTATACTTAAAACCTAGGTAACCATTACTGTTATGGGGTGTAAAATTTGGGTTTAGTTTGTTTTCCAGATACACAGGACAAGATTCCTAGCATCCCCGTTCACCTTACAAGGGTGGGTGTTACAGGTGTTAAGAAGCTTCTGAAGATAGAAAGGGATGGTAGAAGACCCATAATACTTCTTCCAACATTCGATGCATTCGTGGACCTCCCGAGCAGGCAGAGGGGGATCCACATGTCAAGGAACCCCGAGGCCATAAGTGACGTCCTCGAGGAGGTTGTTGAAAACAGTGCCCTTGAACTGGAATCCCTCTGCGCGGAGATAGTCAATGAACTCCTCAAAAAGCACAGGTACGCCCGCAGAGCAGAGGTGAGCATGAAGAGCGACTTCATGTTCATGAAGAAATCCCCTGTCACCGCTAAGAAGAGCCAGGAGATGACAAAAATCATGGCAGACGCCATCGGGTACAGGGACGATGACGGTATAGTGATACGCAAGATGATAGGGGCAGAGGTGGTGGGGATGACCGTGTGCCCCTGTGCACAGGAATCGGTTAAGGAAACATCCCGTCAGAATCTCCTGGAATTCCTTGACCCTGAAACAGTTGAAAGGGTTCTTGACTGTGTATCCTTCGCCTCCCACAACCAGAGGGGGCGCGGCATGATAATGATAGAGGTCCCTGAGGACCAGACGATAAGGGCCGAGAACCTCATAAACATCATAGAAAGCTCCATGAGTTCACCTGTCTATGAACTCCTCAAGAGGCCTGACGAAAATGCCGTTGTTGTGAGTGCCCATGAGAACCCCATGTTCGTTGAGGACTGCGTCCGTAACATGGTTCACAGGATAGTCAGCGAGTATCCCCACCTCCCCGACGATACAATAGTCACCGTAAGGCAGATAAACGAGGAGAGCATACACAGACACAATGCCTTTGCTGAGAAGGTTGCAACGATGGGGGAACTTAGATACGAGATAGAGGAACTTAACGGATCAGAGGAGTGATAACCTTGATGAAACTGCACAGGATAGCCGGGGAGATCATGGGTTACTTTGAAGCGTTTGAGGGCTCAAGACCTGCCCTTGACTCAAAGGAGATACTCATAGTAAGGGGAATGTCAAGAAAGAGGATGAACATTGAGGACATGGGCAGGGAACTTGATGGCCTTATAGAGAAACTGGGTGCAGAGGAACTGGAGCTCATATCCGAGGAGGGCACAGCCCTCATTGGTGTGATGGATGAGCAGATAAGGTCCTGTGTTGAGGTAGGGACAGAAACCGATATCGGGGGTATCCACAGGCTCAAGGAGGCCCTTGAGGATATGAACTTCAGCGTGAATTACAGGCTCTGCATGACAGAGGATACAGGGCTCTTTGTTGTTCTCTACAGGGACAGGAGTGGTGTGGGACCCTGCTTTGTTGAGGTTGTTGTCTCTGATATTTCAGATTAAACTTATTTTAGCGGTGCTTCCATGGTTCTTGGAAAGGAAGAAATCCTGGAACTTCTCTTTGTTGACGGCCCTGAACTACTGGACCTCATGAAGCGTGTCTGTGAGCCAGGCGAGGTGACCTACTCAAGGAATGTCTTCATACCCCTCACAAGGGCCTGCCGCAACCGCTGCGGCTACTGCACCTTCAGGTCAGACTCCCCTGACCCCCCGCTCATTCCCCCAGGGGACGTCCTCAGGGATGTCAGGATGGCCAGGGATATGGGGTGCACAGAGGCCCTCTTCACCTTCGGTGAGAATGCACATGAGTTCCCTGACGTGATGGAGAAACTCGAAGAACTCGGATTCCGTGATATGGTTGACTATGCCTATCACCTCTGCAGCGCCACACTGGATCATGGTCTTCTGCCACACACAAATATGGGTGTCCTTGGCTACAGGGATCTCAGGAGGCTCAGGGAGGTGAACGCGTCCATGGGCCTCATGCTTGAGTCTGCAAGTCCCCGGCTGATGAAGGAAGAGGCACACCGTGAAAGCCCGGGTAAAGATCCTGCCTTAAGGATAAAGATGATAGAAGACGCTGGGCGCCTTAAAATACCATTCACCACAGGGATACTCGTGGGTATAGGTGAGACAGTGGAGGAGCGGGCTGAATCACTCCTTGAACTCAGGCGTATCCAGGACAGGTACGGTCACCTGCAGGAGATAATAATCCAGAACTTCCGGGCAAAGCCAGGGATACCCATGGAGCGCCACCCAGAGCCCTCACTCCTTGAAATGGTGAGGATGGTTGCTGTGGCCAAGCTCCTCTTTCCCGATGTGAGCATACAGGTGCCCCCAAACCTCAACAGGGAAACAGGTGAGGTCTTCCTGCTTGCAGGTGCAGATGACTGGGGTGGTGTTTCACCGCTGAGCAGGGACTACGTGAACCCGGAGGCCCCCTGGCCAGAGATAGATGAACTTCGAAGGCTCACAGAGTCTGCTGGTTTCACGTTAAAGGAGAGGTTACCGGTTTACAGGAAGTTCATCAACCGTGATTTTTTAAGTCCAAAGGTCATGGAGACAATAGAAAAGCTTTACCCTGAATTCCTTGTATGAAACCCTTCTTTGAGAATTTATGGGTCCCTAAGGGGTTGGTTTATCCAACTGTTTTTTAGATTATGATTCCTCAACCTTTGGGAGTATTATGGTTCCCTCGGAGGGATCCCCTAATTCCATGAAATTTCCCTCTGAATAGAGGAGGGCGACCAGTGCAGCCGTGAGGGCGTCCCTCTGGTGTATGCTCATGGTGGAGGTATCACAGAGTTCCAGCTGCAGCCCTGCATTTTCCAGCATCCCCTCTGCTGTCCTGGGGTGTGTCTCAATAACCTCCACCCCACGGGATTCAAGTGCCTCCCTTATCCTGATACCCCTCATGGTGAGCTCCCTCATCCCCCTCCAGGTCAATGGTAGAACACTGCCATACCTTCTGATCTCAAGGTCAGCCCTTCTGAAGTGGCCATGCCTGCTGCAGCTGCAGTCACTCCTGAGGCAGCAGCGCCCTCTGGGAAGTGAGAGTGGCGCGTCAACCGCCACTGTATCTGCGGATTTCACTGAATGGATTATCTCATCAAATGAGAAGACACTGAACACCTTCACCTTCCCACCATCTATTATGGCCACGCCTGTCTCGTTTTCATGAGATGCAGCCAGATCAACGCCTGCAACAGACACCGCTACCCCTCAGTGGACCCTTACATCCAGGACAACATGCCAGACACCCGGCGAGTACTTCTTTATAACATGCCTGTCAAGAACAGACACCCTCCTTGGGTGTGCTGCCCTTTCAATCCTCTTAAGGGGCCTTGAGAACATTATACTCTCAGGGACAGTTTCATGGTAGTGTAAAACGCCCCCCTCATTGACGCATTCCAGCGCAGCTTCAAGGAAGTGGTGGGTGGTTCCAACATAACCCATTATAACCCGGTCAGCGTCCAGTTCAGGGGCGATGGAACGGCAGTCGCCCAGGTGTGGTTTCACGACCCCCTCAACCCTGTTGAGTTCTATATTGGATTTAAGGAATTCAAATGAGTCAGGGTTTATCTCTATGGAGTGAACCCTCCTAGGATTTGAGTGGACCGCCACCGGTATCGAAAAGTAGCCTATACCCGCAAACATGTCAACAACGGTTTCGCCGTCCTCCACAAGTCCGGGTATTCTGGCCCTCTCATTTATGTTGCCCCTTGACCACATTACCCTGGAAAGGTCTATCCTGAAAAGGCAGCCGTTTTCCCTGTGGATTGTCCCGGTGCATTCACCTGCAAGGACCCTGACCCTGGGCTTCCTCAGGGGTCCACGTATCCCCTCAACAAGGAGAACACCCCTCACACCGGGCATTTCAAGGAATCTTTCAGGGTCCTCAACATCCCTGTTTAGAACTATAATGTCCCCTATCCTCACCCATTTCATGTTTTCACTGCTAGGAGGGCTTTCTGAAAAATAAATCCATAAATGTTCTTCTTCATCAAAGTATTTAATGGCTTCTGTTGAAGGCAAAAAAGATAACTAGCATGAAATCCAACCCTTTATATATAAATTTGAGGGGTTTTTTTATGAGTAAGGTAAACCGTGATGAGATACTCAGCATCCTTGATGGATACAGCAGGGAAGACATAACAGTTGCAACCCTTGGCAGCCACACATCACTTCACATACTCAATGGTGCAAAACAGGAGGGCTTCAGAACCGCTGTGGTATGTGAAAAGGGCCGGGAGGTACCATACCAGCGGTTCAGGGTTGCAGATGAATTCATAATTGTTGATAAGTTCAGTGACATTGTAAATGATGATGTTCAGGACAAATTAAGGTCCATGAACAGTATAATAGTTCCCCACGGATCATTTGTGGCCTACGCAGGCCTTGACCATATCGAAAACGACTTCTATGTCCCCATGTTCGGTAACAGGGACATACTGAGATGGGAATCCGAACGCGACCTTGAGAGGAAACTCATGAAGGAGGCTGGTATAAGGATACCCCTCAAGTACACTGACCCCGAAGAAATAGACAGACCAGTGATGGTCAAGTTCCCGGGGGCCAGGGGTGGCCGGGGATACTTTGTGGCTTCCAGTACAGAGGAATTCAACGATAAAATCGATTCAATGATTGAGAGGGGCTGGATAACCGAGGACGATGTTGATGATGCCCACATTGAAGAGTATGTATCCGGTACGAACTTCTGTATCCACTACTTCTACTCAATAATGAACGATGAAGTGGAGCTCATGGGTATGGACAGCCGCTTTGAGTCAAACATCGACGGCCTTGTGAGGATCCCTGCAAGGGACCAGCTTGAGATAAACCTGGACCCATCATATGTTATAACAGGTAACCACCCTGTTGCAATGAGGGAATCACTGCTTCCCCAGGCATTTGACATGGGCGACCGTATGGTTGAGGCAGCCAGTAAAATCGTGCCCCCCGGTATGAACGGCCCATTCTGCCTTCAGACCATGTGCACAGATAACCTCGAGATCGTTACATTCGAGATGAGTGCCCGTACAGATGGGGGAACAAATACCTTCATGCATGGATCCACCTACAGTTACCTCCTCCATGGGGAGGGGATGAGCATGGGGCGGCGTGTTGCAAGGGAGATAAAGGTGGCCTCAGAGACAGACCGCCTGCCTGAAATCATAACATAGCACCCCCACTTTCATTCTGGATCCGGAAAATCCTGAAATGATAACCCCCTTAACCTTATTTTATTATAAAAAAATCGCAAAGTTTAATAAGGACCTCCAATTTATATAAGGTACAGAACTTTTATGTCCTCATGGACAGCCACTTACATCATAAAACACAATTAAGAACTGGAGCTGGTTTTTTATTATTTTTATTGAGGTGTATTTATGAAAGATGAAAAAACGCTGAAAGGCACCACAACTGTTGGCATAACATGCAAGGATGGAGTTGTTTTTGCCACAGAGAGAAGGGCCAGCATGGGCAACCTCATAGCCCACAAGGCCACAGACAAGATCTTTAAAATAGATGAACACATAGCAGCCACAATAGCGGGCTCAGTTGCAGATGCCCAGAGCCTCATGAAATACCTCAAGGCAGAGGCTGCCCTTTACCGCATGAGAAACTCAGAAAGGATAAGCATAGAAGCTGCAGCTGCACTTGCAGCCAACATACTTCACTCATCACGTTTCTACCCATTCATTGTACAGACACTCCTCGGTGGTGTTGATGAAACAGGTGCAAAGATATACTCCCTTGACCCATCAGGGGGTATGATACCTGACAGGTTTGTATCCACAGGTTCAGGTTCGCCTGTGGCCTACGGTGTGCTTGAGGACAGGTACACCGATGAACTTTATGTTGATGATGCGATTGACATCGCCATAAGGGCCATAAAGTCAGCCATGGAGAGGGACACCTATTCAGGCAACGGCATCCTTGTGGCGACTGTCACAGAGGAGGAAGGCTTCAGGATGCTCAGCCCAGAAGAAATCCAGAAAAGGCTTGAAGACCTCAACTGATTTTTTCCTGTTTTTTTAATCTGCAGTAAACGTCCCGTTTACTGTTGATCCCCTGTTTTTTAGAAGTGATCTTATGGTTTCAGAGATGCTTGAAGAAATCAAAAGGACAATAATGCAGAGACTTCCTGAGAGGGTCCAGGTTGCAAAGGTGGAATTTGAGGGACCCGAGGTCGTCATTTACACCAAGAACCCCGAGATAATAACCGAGAACGGTAACCTCATAAGGGACATTGCAAAGGACATACGCAAGAGGATAATAATAAGGTCCGACCGTTCGGTACTCATGGACCCTGAGGAGACCATAAGGAGGATCCATGAGATAGTACCTGAGGAGGCGAAGATAACCAACATATCCTTTGACGATGTCACCTGCGAGGTCATCATCGAGGCAAGAAAACCAGGGCTCGTAATAGGTAAGTACGGCTCAACATCCAGGGAGATAGTCAAGAACACTGGATGGGCCCCCAAGATACTGAGAACACCTCCAATATCCTCTGAAATAATAGAGAGGATACGCAGAACCCTCAGGAAGAACAGTAAGGAAAGGAAGAAGATTCTGCAGCAGCTTGGAAATAGAATACACCAGAAACCAAAATATGAGAATGACTGGGCACGGCTTACAGCCATGGGTGGCTTCAGGGAAGTGGGGAGATCCTGCCTCTACCTCCAGACCCCCAACAGCAGGGTCCTCCTTGACTGTGGGGTGAACGTTGCCGGTGGGGATGACAGGAACTCCTACCCCTACCTCAATGTCCCTGAATTCACACTGGACAGCCTGGACGCGGTAATAATAACCCACGCCCACCTTGACCATTCAGGTTTCCTGCCCTACCTCTACCACTACGGATACGATGGGCCCGTCTACTGCACAGCCCCAACCAGGGACCTCATGACGCTCCTGCAGCTTGACCACATAGACATAGCCCACAGGGAGGACGAACCACTTCCATTCAACGTTAAACACGTGAAGAAGAGCGTCAAACACACCATAACCCTGGATTACGGCGAGGTGACCGACATAGCACCGGATATACGGCTGACACTCCACAATGCAGGCCACATCCTGGGATCGGCAATGGCCCACCTCCACATAGGCGACGGCCAGCACAACATGGTCTACACAGGGGACTTCAAGTATGAGCAGAGCCGGCTCCTTGAACCAGCAGCCAGCAGGTTCCCGCGAATTGAAACCCTGGTGATGGAGAGTACCTACGGTGGACACGAGGACGTGCAGCCACCAAGGACACGGGCAGAGAAGGAACTTGTGAAAACAATCTACTCCACCCTTAAAAGGGGCGGTAAGATACTCATACCGGTATTCGCGGTTGGAAGGGCCCAGGAACTCATGATAGTCCTTGAGGAGTACATAAGGACAGGTATAATCGATGAGGTCCCGGTATACATAGACGGTATGATCTGGGAAGCCAACGCCATCCACACGGCAAGACCCGAGTACCTCAGCAAGGACCTCAGGGACCAGATATTCCACATGGGCCACAACCCCTTCATCTCAGAGATCTTCCATAAGGTCAATGGTATGGATGAGCGCAGGGAGATCGTTGAGGGAGAACCCTCAATAATCCTGTCAACATCGGGTATGCTGACAGGCGGAAACTCCCTGGAGTACTTCAAGTGGCTCTGCGAGGACCCCAAGAATTCACTGGTATTTGTGGGTTACCAGGCCGAGGGCTCCCTTGGTAGGAGGATCCAGAAGGGGTGGAAGGAGATCCCCCTCAAGGATGAGGAGGACAAGATGCGGGTCTACAATGTGAAGATGAACATAAAGACCATTGAGGGTTTCAGCGGTCACTCAGATAGAAGACAGCTCATGGAATACGTGAAGAGAATCTCACCCAAACCTGAGAAGATACTGCTCTGTCACGGTGATAACTACAAGACCCTTGACCTTGCATCCAGCATCTACAGGACGTACCGCATCGAAACAAAAACACCGCTGAACCTTGAAACAGTACGTATACAGTGAGGCTAACTATTTAGATGACCTTAAACTATTCTTTAGTGGTGATTGAATGGTAACCTATTCAGAATCCGGCGTGGATATAGACCTGGAGGAGCTGACCGTATCACGCTTAACCTCCCGGCTTAAGGACACACTCAGATACTGCGACGTTATAAGCGGGGCCGGCCACTTCGCAGCCCTGGTCAGGATGGGTGATGTGGCCATAGCCATGAGCACCGACGGTGTCGGTAGCAAGATACTGGTCGCTGAGATGATGAACCGGTACGACACCGTGGGGATTGACTGCATCGCAATGGTGGTAAACGATATACTCTGTGTGGGCGCAAGGCCGGCGGCACTCGTTGACTACCTCGCCGTTGAAGAACCAGACCCTGATGTTGCTGATGAGATAGGTAAGGGCCTTGCAAGGGGTGCTGAAATCGCACAGGTGGCCATAATAGGTGGTGAGACAGCCTCACTACCAGGTATAATCAGAAACCTTGACCTTGCAGCCACCGGGATCGGTTTTGTGGATGTGGACCGCATAATAACCGGTGAGAATGTTGGGGAGGGTGACGCTGTTATAGGCCTTGAAAGCAGCGGCATACACAGTAACGGCCTGAGCCTTGCCCGTAAGGTGTTCTTTGATGAGCTGAAACTCTCAGTGGACGATGAAATGCCAGGCTCCACTAAAACAGTGGGCGAGGAACTCCTTGAACCCACAAGGATCTACGTGGATCCCGTAATGAGACTCCTTGAGTCAGGGGTGAGTGTCCATGGCCTTGCCCACATAACAGGAGGGGGCTTCGGGAACCTCAAGAGACTCAACAGGGACGCCGGATACCATCTTGATTCCCTGCCAGAACCACAGGAGATATTCAGGACCATCCACGAATCAGGGGTCGATATAACAGAGATGTACAGGGTTTTCAATATGGGTGTTGGCTTCTGTGCTGTCGTCAGCCAGGATGACCTTGACGACGCCCTTGATGTCCTTGGTGACGGCGCCCACCATATCGGTAACGTAACACCCAGGAAAGCGGAGGTTGCCCTTAAAACTTACACTGGTGAATCAATAAAACTTTAGGAGGACTCTTATGAGGATAAGTGCTGAAGAGGAAGTTAGAATCATAAAGGAAATACTCACCGCCATGGAGGTTCCAGAGGAGGTTTCAGAGATAGTGGCTGATGTTACCCTGGACGCTGACCTGAAGGGTTTCAGTTCACATGGAATAGGCCGTTTCCCCCAGTACGTTGAGGGGCTGCGCTGTGGAACAATAAAGCCCCACGGTGATATAACCATTGAAAGGGAAACCCCCTCAACGGCCCTCATAAACGGTAACCACATGTTCGGACACTTTGTTGCCTGCAGGGCCATGGAACTTGCAATTGAAAAGGCCAGGGATACCGGCGTCGGGCTTGTTGGTGTCCATGACTCAAACCACTTTGGTGTTGCCGGATACTACTCGGACATGGCGGTCATGAACGACATGATAGGAGTTGTGATAGCAAATACAGAGCCTGCCGTGGCACCCATAGGTGGCAAAACACCCATCCTGGGAACAAACCCCGTGGCCATAGGGATACCATCAAACAGGCACTATGTCTCGGTTGACATGGCAACCTCAGCATCCGCCAGGGGCAAACTCCTGGAGGCAGCCAGGAAGGGTGAGAGGATACCTGAAAACATAGCACTGGACGCCGATGGAAACCCCACAACCGACCCTGAACTTGCCCTTAAGGGGTCCATACTCCCCTTCGGTGGGCATAAGGGTTATGCGCTTTCGTTCATGATAGAGATCATGGCAGGTCCCCTTGTGGGGGCTGCCTTTGGGGCTGCGGTGAAGGGAACCGCAAACCCCCGGGAGATGTGCACCAAGGGTGACCTCATGATGGCCATAGACCCCTCAAAGATGGTCGACCCCCAGGAATTCAAATCCAGAGTGGATGAATTCATCGAGGAGGTTAAATCATCCGGTGACGTCCTCATACCAGGTGACATTGAGGCCATGAATATAAAGAGGGGGCGTGAAGAGGGAATAGATGTGGATGAAAAGCTCCTTGAAAGGCTGAATCAAATATCAGATGAACTCGGCCTGAACCTCAAAATTAAGGGGTTATGAAGTTGGATAGCAGCAGGGCTGTTTACGAGGGTATGAAGGAGGCGGGGATAGACTTCGCAGTCAGCGTCCCCTGTGTGAACCTCAGGTTCGTCCTTGAAATGGTGGACACTGACCCCGGAATCAGACACGTGCCTGTTACACGTGAGGAGGAGGGCTTCGGTGTTGCAGCCGGCGCCTACATGGCCGGGAAGACCACATCCATGCTGATGCAGAACTCAGGTCTCGGTAACTCCGTGAATGTCCTCGCATCACTCTACAGCCTCTACCATATCCCCATAACAATGATTGTAAGCCACAGGGGGACAAGGGGTGAGTTCATGGAGGCCCAGGTCCCCATGGGGCGGGCCACGACCGAGATACTGGATGTCCTCAAAATACCCTACAGTACCCCTGAAACGCCCTCAGAGGCAAGGGAATCCATAGTGGAACTCACAGCGCTCTCACTCAAAAAGAGGCACCCTGTGGCTGTGCTCCTTGAGGTTGCCTACTGGTGATAACATGCTCACAAGAATTGAAGCCATAGAAAGGATCGTGGAGGTCCTTGATGATGAAATCGTGGTATGCAACCTAGGTTTCCCATCGAGGGAGCTCTACAGTATCAAGGATTCGTCAAGACATTTCTACATGCTTGGATCCATGGGTATGGCATCCTCCATTGGACTTGGCCTTGCCCTCTCACAGGATAGGAGGGTTGTGGTACTTGATGGTGATGGATCCATCCTCATGAACCTGGGGGGACTGGTAACAGCCGCTGCCCAGGCACCCGGAAACCTCGTCATAGTCCTCCTGGACAACCGGTGCTACGGAAGCACTGGTTCCCAGTGCACCTACGCAGATCTCATAGACCTGGGGGATGTTGCCGGGTCAATGGGATTCAATGTTATCAGATTCCACGAGGAACCTGACTTTAAAAGGGCCCTTGAGGAGGATGGGCCAGTTTTTGCCCATGTGCCTGTAAAACCTGGTAACGCGGATGTCCCTGTCATAGATTTAAGCCCTGAGGAGATAATAGAGAGGTTCATGGATGAGGTGAGGTCCTAGGACATCCTCCCTGTGTATGTGGCATAGAAACCATCTGTGTCTGCGTAAACCGTATGGAAACCGAATTCCTCGGCTATTTTTATTGTCCTCTTTATGTAGTCCCTTCCCCATGCGGTTATGGCCTCTGCACACTCCATTGAATACCACCTGAACCTTGAGTAACCGTAGACCCCGTACATGGTGTTTGCAAGCCTCTTGAGGGCCTCCTGCTGTACATTGAGTATCTTTCGCTCCATGGGGTCATCTGAGCGCTTCATCTCCCCCTTGATTCTGACCCTCTCAGAGAGTATCTCACCTATAACCGAGGGTACAAAACCTGCTGGCTCCTTACGGAACCTGTAACCGTATTCTGGTGCAACGTGGCAGTCACAATCTTTCTCATCGGTGAGTGTGTCCGGGGATATGTTCTTTGAGATTATTATGCTGGGGTATAGGCTGCGGAAGTCGAACTGGACTATGTTCTCATGGAGGCCCCTCTCAGGTTCCTTAACATACCCTCCAACGGCCCTGCGACCCCTTCTCTTTGAGAACTCTGAGTGTGATGGTTTGTTTGGTACGAGTTCGCCGTACTGGTATGCCTTCCTTACAAGGAACCATTCGGCCTGCTGTCCTGTTGCCATGCGGGATATGTCAAAGAGGGGCTGGCCAACTATACGGGTGAGCTCCATGTTGAGGGGGAGGATCTTCTCTGCGATCCGGTAGGTTGCAACGACGTCATCAAGGGAGTACCTGAAGAGTTCATCCCTCAGCTCCTCCCGGTCCCAGTACTCCCAGAGCTTATCGCCGGGAAGGTCCAGCTTCTCCTCCCCGAAGAGTTCCTGGTAGACCCTCTCAAGTGTGTAGCGGTCAAGGTTCATGTACCTCCTCATCACAGGGTAGAGGTCCACGTGCACCGTTCCCTTTATGGCTGTTGCGTTTGCAAATCCCCTCCTCATGGTCTTTATCCTTGAGCCATCCCATCCAAGGTCAAGTTCCACTCCAAGAATCTCGGCCCTCCTTGATAGGTAGGGGAAGTCGAAGTTGTCGGAGTTGTAGCCCACGAGGATGTCGGGTTTTTTCTCCCTGACGATTTCAGCGAACCTATCAAGGATTTCAGCCTCATCCTCAACCATTTCAACGAATTCCAGGTGCTCGCCCCTTGTTGATATCACCGATTCAACACCCATGTTGCCGGCAATACCAACCATCACTATCTCATCATTCTCAGGGTCAGGCATCCCATGGGGGTTTCTAACCTCAATGTCAAAGCTGAGGATGTCCAGTTGAGGGAAGCCAGAATCAGATGTTTCTATTTCATCTCTTATCTCAATGATTCTCACATCATCTGATTTGACGGATGGTGCCGAGTCCACCTCCACCCCACTGAATTCTATCCCTGACATTGGCACGATTGACCTGTCAATGAGGTACCTCCTGTAGAATGGGATGTCATGTTCCCTTATATCCGCCACGGATTCAAGGTTCCTTATCCTCTCCCTTAACTTCGGAACCTCCTGGGGGTGCCTGAATTCTATCCTTATAACCTCCACTGGTCTTCCAAGGTCCCTTCGCTCTGTGACCTCAAGCTTTTCCAGTCCAAGTTCAGCGAGGTCATCCATGCACCTATCTGTATCAGTGGGGATTGCATAGATGTAGGGCCTGAATGAACTGTCATATGCGATGATTGGCTCATTCCCTGACCTGTCCTTACCAAATAGTCTGATGACCGGCATCTCATCGACAGTTAGGTAGTCGATGTCAAGGAGCACCATACTGTATCTGTCCATAAAATTTACTCTGTTTTGGGGGACTAATAAAATGTTCCAGTGAAAAATGAAGGGGTCATTCGTTTTACCTGGAATGCAGAAAATTTCATATCAGCTCCTCTTCACAATCATATAATATATAACTCTTCTTAAACTAGCAAATGAGAATATTTACGAGAGTTGTCTTCCTAGAGGGCCCTAGCCTATCAGCGCAAAAAAGAAAGAAAAAAGTTCTTGAATATCCATCACACAAATTGTTAACGTACTGGTTTAATTAATCGTGGAGAAGATAAAATATGGTATCATGAATCTTATGGAAATGATAAGTAATGCTCTTAATAGATAAAGGCAACTAAAGGCTTTGAGAGGGTGAAGTTCATAATATTGTATGGATCAGCAGCCCATGGTAGAGCACAGTAGCTCCGATATAGACCTTTGGATCTATTATGATGGGGACAAGGAAGAGGCTGGGGATTTCAGATTCAGGCTCTTATCAAAGCTTCCGGAAATATTTGATGTTGAGATTTTCCACTTCTCCCATTGTACATTAGAATAGAGGTTGAAGGGAAAATTAATCTACTGTGAGGATGAAACATTCTTGCATGATGTTGCATGGGAAACTATAAAAGAATTCGACACCTTTAAACATAGGTTCTATGATTATATTGGAGAAAAGTCAATAGGATAAGGGAGTGAGGATGGTAAGGAAGACTACTATAAGAACGAAACTTAGGGAAATAGAAGAAAGCATAAAGTCGGTGAAAGAGAATACTCCCACGACCTTCAAGGAATTTTCCAGGCTAGGACTTGTAAAGGACGGGATCTATAAAAGATTGGGATTTTCCATGGAGAATATTTGACATATGCTTCTGATCTAAAACTTGGAGTTCCAGGTGAAGATGAAGACGTGTTCGAAAACCTGATGCGGGAGAACATCATAAACGAGAAGATGGGTGAAAAACTCAGGGCCATGAAAGCCTTTAGGAACATCTTGGCTCATCGTTATGGAAAAATCGATGATAAAATAGCCTTCAATACATTTTCAGGATAGCTTCCTTTAAATTGAATCTTTTCACAATCCCTTCTAAGGTTGTTAATTTTACTTGCTTTCCTGGTGGAAATCCTTTAATTGTGAAGTGGCCAGGCCTTCATAATCTTCTTTTATCCTTATTTTTTCCATGTTCTTGCTGAGGCCCCCTCGTTGAATGCTATTGTTTTCTTGTCTAAGCTATTAACTTTAATGTTTTTTAGGAGCAATGAATATGAGCTTGGATAGGGTTCGAAGGCATATACTTGCCCCGCCCCCTTTAGTATGAAGTATATTGGTGAATCTCCGATATGAGCCTATATCAACCACAATTTTCCCTTTAACGTTTAATTGTTTGTAGACTTCCATGCCAAAGATCTCGTTTAACACTTTGAGGGCGTCTAGTAGCACTCTTTTACTTGAATAGAATCTAAGGTTTCGGTTTTTGAATTTGAATTTTATGATGGAACCCCAAATCTTAGCATCCTGTAGCATGTGAGAATAAGATACGAT
Organism: Methanothermobacter sp. KEPCO 2; assembly: GCF_041228365.1. NCBI lineage: Archaea > Methanobacteriati > Methanobacteriota > Methanobacteria > Methanobacteriales > Methanobacteriaceae > Methanothermobacter > Methanothermobacter sp. KEPCO 2. The sequence continues at coordinate 1,236,279 of NZ_CP166185.1, forward strand.
AATAGTCCCATAGATTTTCTATTTCTACTTTTTCTCCATTGCTGAGCTCCCCTAGGAATCTGTTCGAGACGCCAAATCTGAATAGTATGGCCTTTAACCAATTCTTGAAAACCTTTCTAGCATTTAAAAACTCTTCATGATAAAACAAGAGGTTAGAGGAGAATATGGCTCTCATATAATCTGTGAAGGTTACATTTAACATAGTTTGTAGTCTCCATATTTGGAGAGGGTCATTGTATCTGGTTTTTTGTGGTAATATGGAATGGTTCTAGGGAAATGAAAGATTTTATCTTTGTTGTTTGGGATGAGGGAGCCGTCTCCCGGAACTCCCAAAATGAAGCTCTTTGACATATCAAGGCAGAACGGGAGAAGTTTCGTCTGTCGGTGGGGTGGTTCACCTCGATCTTAAAAATTTGGATTTTCACCCCCCCATTGTAATTTCCTCTTTTAGTTAAGCTTTTTTTGTTTCCTACACACTTTAACCTATTTAGTAATGCCTATTTTAGGGGGCACTTTCATCTCAGCAACACTTTTACGGGGCTTGTTGCTTTAACCTTTGCATTTTAACTAGCCGTTATGCTTAACATGAAGATCAAAACAAGGTGCAAAGCTAATAAGTCTTTTTTAGATGATTTCATCCATAAACTTATTATAAATCAACGTAATTTAATGGATACAGAATATTTTGAAATCTAGGTAAATTTTATGTCTGTCATAGAATGAGAATATTATTGTAAATCTAATTACAGAAGGTGAGGTTCAGAAAATGGTTGATGTGCTTAGAGAAATATTTGGTGATACTAAATTGTATTGTTAGAGATGATGAAAAGGCCCATAATTTCTGTAAAAACCTGTATGTGGAAAAGTAAATTACCACCACGAAGCCCTGTAAGTTCTGAAAGAGCAGTGAATGTCATGGTTTCAGAGGCCATAGATTTAAGAATTTGAAGTCTCTGTTTATTAGAAATAGGTTCAAGAACACTCTTAACCATAATTTCTTCAGGAATAGAAGATATCTCAGTTTTATCCTCTTTATTATTGTCATATATTTGTAGAGAGCCAATTAGATTTATTTGCTTATCAAATAGTGAGTCTACTTCCTTAAAACAAATATCACATTTATCAAAAGGAGCACTTTTCCTTATTTCATCTAATTCCTCTCTTTTCTCTTCTATAATTTCTTTGGAAACATGTTCCTGTTTTATAAGTTTAGAATTATTTTGTAGAAATCCGTTAAATTTCTCTTTACAGGTTTCCCGCATCTTACAGGGATTAACCATATTTTGTTCTAAATCATTTTCAATATCATCAGAAATATAAACAGATACTGAATTCAAAATATCCTTTTTTAAGTTGCTTAGCATTAAATCAAGGTATTCTTGATTAGATTTTTCCATCAAACGCTTGATATCCTGATGTATAGCTTCTAATTTCATTCGGGCATCATAGAATTCAGGATTATCCATTTTATTTAGATTTTCCATAAATTATTTTATTGATTTAGATAGTATTAAAGGTTTCTTTCTTGACCTTTTAAGTCATATTTGTGTATAAAACTGTACTTAGTACATTTTAATGACGGTTTAGTATATATTTCTAATAAACAATAGTTATATTTGAAATTAAAAACTTAATGGAGATGTGAAAATGGGAGTTAAAGAAGATATTCGTGGACAAATTATAGGAGCATTAGCAGGAGCCGATTTCCCAATAAATTCACCAGAAGAACTAATGGCAGCGCTTCCAAACGGTCCAGATACTACTTGTAAATCTGGAGATGTAGAATTAAAAGCATCTGATGCTGGACAAGTACTTACTGCTGATGATTTTCCATTTAAAAGTGCTGAAGAAGTTGCAGATACTATAGTGAACAAAGCAGGATTATAAGCCAAAATCGACTTCCTACTTTTTCTTTCTTTTCTTTTTTAAGGATAATTAATTATTATCTTATAATAGGTTTTAATGGAGAAATTAAAATGGATAAGCCCAATAGTAAAGAAAATAAGCATAAGTCCCGTTGTACTGAATGTCCGTCATATAATGAATGTATGTGCGTTTGGTTAGATTATTTTGCTGGAAAAATAGAATAATTTGCAGTAATATTAAGTCCTACTGCTTTCACTACAGATTAAATATTAAACAATCAATAATTTTCAATTGATTTTAAGAATGCCCCCCCTCCAGTTTTCAATAGTTCAACCGGAGGGGATAATAGTTCTGAAACGATTATTTTTTCAAATATTTTTTAAAATTACTGAGCATTATGAGTAGATTATATCCTTTTTCAGTAATCATATAATCTCCACGTTCATGACGCTGCAATATCAAGTCACTTTCAAGTAATTTTTGTATGTGGAAAAGTAAATTACCACCACGAAGCCCTGTAAGTTCTGAAAGAGCAGTGAATGTCATGGTTTCAGAGGCCATAGATTTAAGAATTTGAAGTCTCTGTTTATTAGAAATAGGTTCAAGAACACTCTTAACCATAATTTCTTCAGGAATAGAAGATATCTCAGTTTTATCCTCTTTATTATTGTCATATATTTGTAGAGAGCCAATTAGATTTATTTGCTTATCAAATAGTGAGTCTACTTCCTTAAAACAAATATCACATTTATCAAAAGGAGCACTTTTCCTTATTTCATCTAATTCCTCTCTTTTCTCTTCTATAATTTCTTTGGAAACATGTTCCTGTTTTATAAGTTTAGAATTATTTTGTAGAAATCCGTTAAATTTCTCTTTACAGGTTTCCCGCATCTTACAGGGATTAACCATATTTTGTTCTAAATCATTTTCAATATCATCAGAAATATAAACAGATACTGAATTCAAAATATCCTTTTTTAAGTTGCTTAGCATTAAATCAAGGTATTCTTGATTAGATTTTTCCATCAAACGCTTGATATCCTGATGTATAGCTTCTAATTTCATTCGGGCATCATAGAATTCAGGATTATCCATTTTATTTAGATTTTCCATAAATTATTTTATTGATTTAGATAGTATTAAAGGTTTCTTTCTTGACCTTTTAAGTCATATTTGTGTATAAAACTGTACTTAGTACATTTTAATGACGGTTTAGTATATATTTCTAATAAACAATAGTTATATTTGAAATTAAAAACTTAATGGAGATGTGAAAATGGGAGTTAAAGAAGATATTCGTGGACAAATTATAGGAGCATTAGCAGGAGCCGATTTCCCAATAAATTCACCAGAAGAACTAATGGCAGCGCTTCCAAACGGTCCAGATACTACTTGTAAATCTGGAGATGTAGAATTAAAAGCATCTGATGCTGGACAAGTACTTACTGCTGATGATTTTCCATTTAAAAGTGCTGAAGAAGTTGCAGATACTATAGTGAACAAAGCAGGATTATAAGCCAAAATCGACTTCCTACTTTTTCTTTCTTTTCTTTTTTAAGGATAATTAATTATTATCTTATAATAGGTTTTAATGGAGAAATTAAAATGGATAAGCCCAATAGTAAAGAAAATAAGCATAAGTCCCGTTGTACTGAATGTCCGTCATATAATGAATGTATGTGCGTTTGGTTAGATTATTTTGCTGGAAAAATAGAATAATTTGCAGTAATATTAAGTCCTACTGCTTTCACTACAGATTAAATATTAAACAATCAATAATTTTCAATTGATTTTAAGAATGCCCCCCCTCCAGTTTTCAATAGTTCAACCGGAGGGGATAATAGTTCTGAAACGATTATTTTTTCAAATATTTTTTAAAATTACTGAGCATTATGAGTAGATTATATCCTTTTTCAGTAATCATATAATCTCCACGTTCATGACGCTGCAATATCAAGTCACTTTCAAGTAATTTTTGTATGTGGAAAAGTAAATTACCACCACGAAGCCCTGTAAGTTCTGAAAGAGCAGTGAATGTCATGGTTTCAGAGGCCATAGATTTAAGAATTTGAAGTCTCTGTTTATTAGAAATAGGTTCAAGAACACTCTTAACCATAATTTCTTCAGGAATAGAAGATATCTCAGTTTTATCCTCTTTATTATTGTCATATATTTGTAGAGAGCCAATTAGATTTATTTGCTTATCAAATAGTGAGTCTACTTCCTTAAAACAAATATCACATTTATCAAAAGGAGCACTTTTCCTTATTTCATCTAATTCCTCTCTTTTCTCTTCTATAATTTCTTTGGAAACATGTTCCTGTTTTATAAGTTTAGAATTATTTTGTAGAAATCCGTTAAATTTCTCTTTACAGGTTTCCCGCATCTTACAGGGATTAACCATATTTTGTTCTAAATCATTTTCAATATCATCAGAAATATAAACAGATACTGAATTCAAAATATCCTTTTTTAAGTTGCTTAGCATTAAATCAAGGTATTCTTGATTAGATTTTTCCATCAAACGCTTGATATCCTGATGTATAGCTTCTAATTTCATTCGGGCATCATAGAATTCAGGATTATCCATTTTATTTAGATTTTCCATAAATTATTTTATTGATTTAGATAGTATTAAAGGTTTCTTTCTTGACCTTTTAAGTCATATTTGTGTATAAAACTGTACTTAGTACATTTTAATGACGGTTTAGTATATATTTCTAATAAACAATAGTTATATTTGAAATTAAAAACTTAATGGAGATGTGAAAATGGGAGTTAAAGAAGATATTCGTGGACAAATTATAGGAGCATTAGCAGGAGCCGATTTCCCAATAAATTCACCAGAAGAACTAATGGCAGCGCTTCCAAACGGTCCAGATACTACTTGTAAATCTGGAGATGTAGAATTAAAAGCATCTGATGCTGGACAAGTACTTACTGCTGATGATTTTCCATTTAAAAGTGCTGAAGAAGTTGCAGATACTATAGTGAACAAAGCAGGATTATAAGCCAAAATCGACTTCCTACTTTTTCTTTCTTTTCTTTTTTAAGGATAATTAATTATTATCTTATAATAGGTTTTAATGGAGAAATTAAAATGGATAAGCCCAATAGTAAAGAAAATAAGCATAAGTCCCGTTGTACTGAATGTCCGTCATATAATGAATGTATGTGCGTTTGGTTAGATTATTTTGCTGGAAAAATAGAATAATTTGCAGTAATATTAAGTCCTACTGCTTTCACTACAGATTAAATATTAAACAATCAATAATTTTCAATTGATTTTAAGAATGCCCCCCCTCCAGTTTTCAATAGTTCAACCGGAGGGGATAATAGTTCTGAAACGATTATTTTTTCAAATATTTTTTAAAATTACTGAGCATTATGAGTAGATTATATCCTTTTTCAGTAATCATATAATCTCCACGTTCATGACGCTGCAATATCAAGTCACTTTCAAGTAATTTTTGTTAAAAAAATCACATGAACTTCAATCATTTTTAACAAGGACAGCCATATGGTCCTTCTCGTAGGGATTGAGACCCACCTGATCGATCACCTGGAAATCTGAGTCCCTGAGTTTCCTGACCTCCTCACGGAAGATCTTACGGGGGCTCCTTGTAACATCTATGCTCCTGGCCTTTATCATTATGAGACCGTAGCCATCATCCCTCAGAAAATATTCCATATTCTCGGTGAACAGCCGGGTCTGATCTGGCTGTGCAATGTCACAGTAGACAAGGTCAGCGGCCTCAACCATCCTAAGGTAATCTCTGGGTCTTGAGGCGTCCTCGAGAAGCGGCAACATGTTCATACGGGCACTGCACACCTCCAGAAGCTCCCTCATCATTCTGGGTGAAAATTCAACGCAGTATACCCTGCCGTCTGTCACGATGTCCGAGATGTGCGAGGCTGTTGTTCCGGCCGAAGCCCCAAGATACAGCACATGGCAACCGGATTTGAGGCTGAAGCCTCTGAGGCCGTTGTGAATGGCAGCGGCAAGTTTGGATCGCCTGGGATCCCAGACCCGGTACTCCCGGCCACCCCACTCCATGAGCTTCTCCCCGTAGACCCTGACACCGGGGTTGAGGTTTACTGTGAGGAGAGAGTCATTCATCATAAAAACACCATCAAGACCCTTAACACGTTTCACTGGACACACCCTCCACTCCGATTATCTTTTCCTATTGAACCTCTTCTTTTTGACGGGAGGTTTTTTATTTTTCTTTTTAATCAATTCTAATCTCTCATTGAAACTTTCAATGATCTCTGGATCGAATTCACCGCTGAAAACATCCTTTCTCACCGCAATCACTGTTTTGCCAGCAAGAAGCCTTGCAACCTTGCCCCTTATCCACCAGGGCGATGACCGTATGGATGGGTGCTGAAAGATCACACCATGCTTTGGTGGTCTGGCATTTGATTTGAGGTGCCTGAACAGGGCCTTTTCAGCCCCAAGGACCTGTACAGTGGATGAGGGGAGCATGGCAAGTTCTCTCAGGCCACCTGCATGTGCAATAAGCCTTGCCCCAACATTAGCACCTGCAAGTGCCCTGAGGTTGGGGGCGAGTTTCTCCATTTTGAGGTCAATATACCTCTCGGTGTCCTGCCTCAGCCTCTGAAGTCTCCTGATATTCTCTGCAAGGTCCATGAAGATATGAAGGTCCTCGCTGCTGATATCTGAGCCTATACTTTCCTCAACATCCATCCTGAAATTTTCAAGTATCCTCTCCCTGTCACCGTACCTGGCAACCAGCTCAACGTACTGCTCATGGCTCCTCACACCATCCAGTTCCGGGAAGTGAAGGGAATACCACTCCCTCAGCCTTTCTATCAGTTTCCCGATCTCCTCGTCCAGTTCATCAAGGGCATTTATGGCCTGTATGAGGAACCTGTCGGATTCTCTGAGGGACTCCCTCAGTTTTTCCCGGGCTGCCGAGATGAGGGCGTCGTGTATTAATCTGGAGGGGGGTATATCAGTGATGGATTCCAGTATCTCATCGAGGTTTTCCCTCAGATGGACTCCGGCGCCTGATGGCATTTCGAACCTGATTTTACCGAATTCAGAGTATGCAGGTGAGGGTTCGGCCTCAACAATAACTTCATCGTATTCAGCAATTAGCCTTTCAAGTATACTCCTCTCCTCAGGTGTGATTCCTCCCATCTGTGATTCTTTGAGCCTGCCGGCCACCTCATCCAGCGGGAAAGTTTCATAATCTATGACTTTCAGATCTTCACTGAAGGCAACAAAACCAGCAACGCAGCCTGTAAGATAACACTTCATAGGGGTACATCTATAGGTGGTGACTATAAATATATTTAGAAGGTGTTTTTCATGCTGAGGACCAGGATATGTAATATTGAGCTCAGGAATCCGACCATGCTTGCCGCGGGAGTTATGGGGAGCATGGCATCATCCCTCAACAGGGTCTACCGTGCGGGTGCAGGGGCCGTTGTAACCAAATCATTTTCACTGGAACCCAATGAGGGCTATAAAAATCCCACCACAGTCGAGGTTACCGGCGGGATCATAAATGCCATAGGCCTATCAAATCCAGGGGTTGAGGCATTTAAAGAGGAGCTCAGGGGGGTGGATGATGATGTGTCCCTCATAGCATCCATCTATGGGTCTTCACCGGAGGAATTTGCCAGGGCCGCTGCTTCTGTGGAGGAATATGTTGACATGATTGAACTCAATGTGTCCTGTCCCCATGCCATGGCGGGCTGCGGGGCTTCCATAGGGCAGGATGCCGGGCTGACATTCAGGGTGGTGTCAGCTGTAAAGGACGCCGTTGGGGTGCCGGTATCCACCAAGCTCACACCAAACGTTACAGATATTGTTGAGATAGCAAAAAGTGCGGAGGAAGCGGGTTCAGATGCACTGACCCTCATAAACTCCCTTGGCCCCGGGATGAAGATCGATATAAAAACAGCAAAACCTGTACTCTCCAATGCCTTTGGGGGAATGTCCGGTCCCGCCATAAAACCGGTGGCTGTAAGGTGCGTCTATGATGTTTACCGCAGTGTTGAGATCCCCCTAATTGGTGCTGGTGGTGTCAGGGACTTCAGGGATGCGGTTGAATTCCTGTTTGCAGGTGCAGGGGCCGTTCAGGTTGGTACAGCCATAATGTATGATGGTCCCGGGATCTTCATGAGGATATGCAGGGGCCTTGAGAGGTTCATGATTGAGGAGGGCTTCTCATCGGTTGATGAGATGGTTGGACTGGCCCATGAGGGGGTGTGAGTTCCATGGGAAATGTTCCGGAGATTCTTGAAATTAAGGGGATAGTTGAGGAATCTGAGACCGTGAAGACCTTCATATTTGACTGGGACTTCACGAGCGAAATATTGCCCGGACAGTTCGTCATGGTCTGGAATTTCAGCGACGAGAAACCCATGTCAGTCTCGCTCATTGATCATAAAAGGTCTGAGATCGGCATATCCATAAGGAGGGTTGGTGAATTCACGTCAGCGGTCCATGAACTGGGCGAGGGAGATCTCCTGGGAGTCAGGGGACCCTACGGAAGGGGTTTTGAACTCATAGGAAGAAATCTGATCCTTGTGGGTGGAGGGATAGGCATGGCCCCCCTCACAGCCCTTGCAGAGGAGGCTGTGGCACGGGGCATGAATGTGGATGCGGTTGTGGCTGCAAGGACATCAGATGAGCTTCTCTTCACCGAGAGACTTGAGGGCGCAGGTGTTAATATCCATACATGTACAGATGATGGAACCTGCGGGTTTCAGGGATTTGCACATGAACGCCTTTCTGAGGTGGATGGAGAATATGACATGGCTGCTGTGTGCGGTCCGGAACCCATGATGTTCCATGTGAAGGAGGTGCTTGATGAGAGGGGAATACCGGCCCAGTTTTCCCTTGAGAGGTACATGAAGTGTGCCGTGGGTATCTGCGGCCAGTGCTGCGTTGATGGGACAGGGTGGAGGGTCTGTGCCGAGGGCCCTGTTTTCTGGGACCATGAATTAAGGTGTGTGGGTGAATTTGGCAGGTACAGAAGGGACGCTGCCGGCCGGAGAATCAGCTGGTAATGTGGTGGTTTCATGATAGAGAGGCTCAGAGGCACCATCACATCCACTTCATTCCTTGTACTTTCACTGATACTTCTATCGGCCATTGTAATATATCCCCTCTGGACCATGCTCTTCCTGGGGGCGGTATTCGCCTACATTGTAAGGCCAGTGGCTTTAAGGATAAATGAGAGGATACCATACCTCTCGGTCTCCATAATCATCGCAATGGTCTTTGTTATAATGCCCCTTGTTGGTATAGTGGTTTTCACCGTTGATTCCCTCATAAACTCCACCCCTTCACTCATAAACCTTGCAAAGGGCTTTGATATCCCCCACCTTCCGGGACAGCTCCAGAATTCCGGGAGCACCCTGGGGACCTTTAGGGGTATTCTAACCGACATACTTAGCGGATCCCTGAACTATGTGATCGATGTGATACAGTCAGTCCCCATGATAGCCCTGCAGCTCTTTATATTCTTCTCATCAACATTCTACTTTGCAAGGGATGGTGAAAGGCTCATTTCATATATAAGGAGTCTCATACCCTCTGAAGCCAGGCCCTTCATGAGGAGGATGGCCTCTGAGACAGAACGTGTACTCATGAGCATATTCTATGGCCACTTCCTCACAGCGCTCCTCATAGGCATCATGGCGGGCGCCGGCTTTCACCTCCTGGGCTACCCCTACGCGATACTACTCGGTATAATAACAGGGATATTTCAGCTCATACCGGTTATAGGTCCATGGGCGGCCTACACCCCCCTTGCCATCTATGACTTCGTGACCGGGAATATCCTCAGGGGGGCTCTGGTCCTGATCTTCGGGATATTCCTCAGCACAATCGACATATACATTCGGCCAAAGCTTTCAGGTAAGTATGCTGATATACACCCCATGATATTCCTTGTGGGCTTCCTTGGGGGCCCGGTTGTATGGGGTGTGGCAGGGTTCATAGTGGGGCCGCTGGTCCTGGGGCTTGCCTACGCAGCCCTTGAGGCCTACCGGACTGGAGAACCAGATACTGGGGAGAACCAGTGAACCTGGAGTGTCATATGGTTATTTCATAATACTAAAGTACGTGGATGATAGACAATCCAAAAACAGCAAAAAACTAATAAAACTGGAAGAAGGGCATCGTAACAAACAAACTAATAGGCCCTAAAATTGCACTATAAAGGTTCTTAGTCCAATGTTAAATTTTTGATAAAATGAATGAAACTATAAAACCTAGAACTGTTATAAGCCCCGCGAGCTCATGAGTCTCTGAGAAAGCTTCTGGTATCATCGTATCGACGAGCATGGCCAGGATGGCGCCAGCTGCAAGGGCCATGTTAGTCGCGATCAAACCATTAGGTAGATTATTGAAGAGCGTGTAACCTGCAAGTGATGCCATTGCAGTGCAAAATGCTACGAAAAGCCATAAACCAAAAATTGAAATAGCCTTCCAGCCCGATTTTTTCATCCCCACAGAACTTGAAAGACCCTCTGGTATATTGGACAAAAATATGGCGATTACAGTAGCCATGCTCACAACACCACCTTTTATCATAGTAAGGCCTATCGCAACAGATTCTGGTATACCATCCAAGATCGAGCCTACTGCAATGGCTAGACTATCACATTCCAGCATATAGTCACCGGAACGTTTACGATGCTTACCCCCTTTACGCGCCAAATAAACATTCACTCCAGTGAAGATGACAGCTCCACTTATAAAGCCAATGGTAGCATGTAGAAAGCCTCCAAGTTTATAGGCTTCATCCATTAGTTCGAATGCTATGGCTGATATGAGCACACCAGCCCCGAATGCCATGATAGAAGCAACAAGACGCTTGGGCATCCTGAAAAAGTATCCGATTATGGCGCCGATTAGAAGGGCTGAACCAGCGAAGAATCCCCAAAGTCCCGCTAACAACACCAACATAACTAATATTTTGTAAACCTTAAAATATGTTTCTCTAGATTGTAAAGTTTATATTTTGATTTCGAGTCCTATGGGGCAGTGGTCTGATCCCATAACATCTGATAATATCCATGATTTTTTAACATTACCCATAAATTCCTTGTTAACGAAGAAGTAATCTAGTCTCCATCCAACATTCATTTCACGGGCTCTTGTCCTGTAACTCCACCATGTGTATTGTCCTGGTTCCTTGTTGAATGCCCTGAATGTGTCGATGTAACCGTTTTCGATGAAAGTGTCAATCCATGTCCTCTCAACCGGAAGAACCCTGAGATGTTACTGTTTTCCCTTGGCCTTGCGAGGTCTATTTCTTTATGGGCGGTGTTGAAATCGCCGCAGACTATTATGTTATGTCCTGAATCTCTTTCGCGGTTCACATCCTTGAGGAATGCATCATAGAAGTCTAGTTTGTATTTGGGGCGTTCTTCGGACATTTTACCATTGGGAAAGTATATGTTGTAGAGTAGGAAATCATTGAAATCTGCTATTGGATTCGGCCTTCGATGTCGAATTTTTTTATTCCGAATCCTTCTCTCAGGCTTTTTGGTTTGATTTTGGTGTACATGGCAACTCCACTGTAGCCTTTTCTCTGGGCTGGTGTGAAGAATGTGCTGTAACCTTCAACGTGCCTTAATTTTCTTGGGATTTGTCTGTGGTTTGCTTTTATCTCCTGTAGACATAATATGTCAGGTTTTTCTGTGAGGAACCAGTCCAGGAAACCTTTACGATAAACAGCCCTCAGGCCATTAACATTCCATGAAATTATCTTAACAGTGGACATACCAACACCTAATAATTCTCTGGATAAAATAATAGTTAGTATCCATTTATCTTGAGATTTTTGTAGTCAAATGTTTTATAAACTTGGACTGAGATATGTTTTCTTTGTTATGATGAGGCATTCATTTAAGACCGGGTTTAGTTTTGGTTTGACTTCCGCGGTAATCACAACCCTAGGTTTGATGGTGGGTTTGAATTCCGGGACACATTCGAAGTTTGTGGTTATTGGTGGTATATTAACGATAGCGGTTGCTGACGCTCTTTCTGATGCGCTGGGTATCCATGTTTCTGAAGAAGCTGAGGATGGGCATACTACAAGGGAGATATGGTAGGCGACTTGGCCACTTTCTTGTCTAAGTTTGTTTTTGCTTTAACTTTTGTCATCCCACTTTTATTGTTGAGTTTATCAATTGCAATTGTGGTGAATATCTTTTGGGGTTTGTTTCTTTTGGGAATTTTCAGTTTTCAGATCGCCCGGGAACAGAAGAGGGATCCTTGGAGGATAGTGTGGAGCATGTGGTTATAGCGTTGGTGGTTATAATCATAGCACATTATGTTGGAGTTTGGATCTCATTAACATTCTGCTAGGAGGTTTAATTTTAGCGTGGGAAGCTTATTGTTTTTCAGAAGTTTGCCAAGGATTATGGTAAAGGGGAATTTTTTTCACTAGGAAAGTTATTATTCTTTGGATATATAGTAGGTTGGGTTTTCTTTCCTCTCTGTTTTTTTGTTCGGTGTATTGTGAAGTTTTTTTGGGTGTCTAACCCCTCTACTCTTTACAAACTTTAGAACCCATGATCATGGGGGAACAATTAGAGGAGATGGGTTTGTCTGTTAACCAAATTTTGAGACCTTTATTTTGTTGGTTGAGGGATTCTTTGGGTGTTATAGCATTCATCCATTTAAAATGTTTTTTGTTGTTTGTGATTAATTTTGCATTTAATGAGAGTGCTGTGCCGCCTATGGCATAATCTCTAGCATTTTCGCTGAAATCCCAATTGTCGAGGCGCTTGCAACGGCTTTTTTGCTTCTTTTTCTCTGAATGGCACAATTTAATATTTGCTTCTTTTAGGAAGGTGTTTACCATGGACTCCGTATTCCTTTGTTCATTTGATGGTATAGAAATTCCATGTAAGCAATTGATGGCAAATATTTTTGTTTTGAGTTCAAAAGCCCACTTACAAAAATATTTTATCGTTAAAAACATTAGTATCTAAGATTACCATGATCACCTATACTATCTTAGGGATTTGAGGTTCCTTATACCTCTTAAAACCTTCTCTTGATTCTTTTACTGTTTCCTTTATATCTTATGATTCTATTATCTTCTCTGCTAGTTGTTCAAGTTTCATGAGCTTCCATTCCCCCCTTCTTTGTCTTTTATGAAGACTACTTTGTCTTTTGCTTGGATTTTAAGGTCTTCACGCACTTTCCCTAGGGATTGTTACTTGATACTTTCTTGTAACACTTACCATAATATCACCTTACCCTATTTGTAATACCATAAATGATTTTCTAGTACCATCCCACTTTTAAGTAAATTCTCATCTAAAATGAAGACTAAATTGAGTTTATAGATCTCGATGAAAATTTAGGTGTCTCAAAAAATCAGTTTTCAAAAAAAGTTAAAAAGGAAAAAATTATTTGCCTTTTGGCGTGCTTTTAACATTGTTGATTGTATGGAGAATGCTGCCTCTTTTGATGTAACCTAGCGCTGCTATTATGAGTATTGCGATCAAAGCTAAAGCTGGGTATGAAGTTCCTGCGACGGTTTTATGTGGGCTTAGATATGAAGCCTTCTTGACTGGTTGAGGCGTTGTAGGAGCTGGCATTGCATAATGACTTACACTTGCCTGCCCCTCTGCCATTGAAATGCTTGAAATTCTAGGCAATACTATCACATTTGACTGCGCTCCCGGCGTTGGAGTGACTGGAGTTGTTGGTTGAGTTTCCTCAGTTTTAACTGGTACTGTTATCTCTTGAGCTTCTGCTTTGTTTCCATTGGCATCAACGCCATAATAGTATATTGTAGCTGTTTTTTCAAGTTTTATTGGATTTGTGTATTGTTGCCATGTTGAACCGTCTGTTGAATAATATATGGTACCTTCTTCGTTGATGTCCATGTAAACTGTTGAATCTTTTACTGTTGCCGTAATTTCTGGTGGCGTGACATCCTGGAAGTTTAATAGGTATTCAACAGGGTCTCCAGCCGCCAATAGCTGATAATATTCCGTTTTTGTGAGTGTAACTTCCTTTTTGATGCTGTATGCTTCCTGTAATTGGCTATAAAGCTCTTTTCCTGGGAATGCGCTTGTAATGTACCAGAGGGCCCAGTACATTGTCCTGTAGTAATTGTTGTTATCAGGTTGTATACTAGTTAGAATTTTCTTGTCATAGTCTATGAGGATTGCTTTACCTGTATTTTTTGACGGATCCCATCTTATCGCTATACCCTGTGATGAGGATAAGGCTTGTGTATTTCTAACCCCTGTGGTGTAGTATGTTCCTTTAGAAGCTGAAAGTCCGAGAACTTGCATTATAACTTGTTCTTTACAATGGGCTGGTACTCCAATGTATACATAATATTGTGTTCCTGTTAATGGTAGCCATGATTTTATGAGATCTGCTATTACATATCCCTGTGTCAGTCCTGAACCTGGACAGCCGCCTCCAATGGCCGCTAACATGAAGTCGTATGGCATTCCGACTGCCCATTGGTTTGCAAGGCTAACTATATAATAATCTTGCTGAGCATATGCTGGTATATCATACGTGTATGTTCCATAGACTGCGAGAGATTTTGTATAACCTTCTGTCCCCTTGTTTCCTTCAAGGTTTTTTGCGCTGATATCGAAGACATTATAGCTTACACCATTGTAGAGTACTGGTTTTATTTTCCCTTCAGAATCGATGAAAACTGCATATAAAGGTCCGTCTGCAATCGTCGGTTTTTTCACGAAGACGTACCAGAGTGGTGTTTGGGTGCCTCTTTTAAGGGAATAAATGTTCTTTAACAGCATCCCTGTGGAATCTATCACACCATCGATGGCTGCATAGGTTAGTCCGAGGGTTTGTGAGTAGCCGGCTGATGTTATGAGAAGATCTTCCTTGGTAAGTGTTGGTAGTCCAGCTTCTTTGAATGCTTGGTTTGCTGCATCCACTGCTTTTTTACCGTTTTCGTAAAGGCTATTGTAATTGTTTATTGGTAAAACTGGAATGTCTGTGTTCATAGTTTCTTGGGGTTGTGGCAAACTGTTTATATATTCTTTGTCTATTCCTGTGGCCCATAGGTGTGAGAATTGTTCATCATTGATTGTGGCTAGTTTCAGGGTTTTGTAGAGAGATGCTGGGTTTGTTGAAAGTAGTGTGAGCAATTCTAGGTCATGTTTTAGTTCTGTGAGCGTTCCTGTAGGACCACTGTATTTTACATTATCGTTTATTGTCCAATAAAGCAGTTTACCCGTTTTTGAGTTTGCGTCCCACCATATGTAGATGTTTTCGTTCGGATCCTTTGCATATGTTGATCTGAAGTTGTAGTAGTTGCCGTTCCATTTGAGTGGTGTGGAATCCATGAAGAACATGGGGACATCGTCGTCACCGCCGCCTACAGATGTTATTACATGGTATGAGTTTGTATTTGATTCGAGAGGATAATTTTGTATGAATTGTTTAGATGCTGCATAGGCGGTTATAAGGCCGTCGTTGATTGTTCCAGTCCATGCTGCTATCTTTAGCATGTCTAATGGTGCTCCTGCTGTCCAAGCGCTTGCAATAGCTAAAATGTCATATCCTAGTTCTTTGCTGGCGGTTGTGAATTGTGTTCCTGTCATCTGCGGTCCTATGTTAATTTTTTGTGTTTTTTCCCATCCTGATTCGAGGATTGTGTATTTTATTGCATAAGCGTTGTTGTTTTCTTTTTTGACGAATGTGAATGTCACTGGATCGTTGGGTTTGTTTAGTTGGAGTATGTTTGAATATTGTAAGGGGATTTCGTCTTTTACGGTTTGTAGAGCGTCTTCTGTTGTTGAATTTTCATATTTCGCGGGTCCTGCCGTGGTTATTAATAATGTGTTGTGTGGATTTTGTAAGTTTAGTGTGTTTTGTGCGTCTGTTGCCATATTTTTTGTAATGTTTGTAAGGTCGGATGCTGAGGCATGTCCACTGAGTACGATGACTATTACTGATATTATTAGAAAGTGTATTATTTTTTCTTTAATTTCTTTCACCTCCTTAGTCGTCCTTAGTCGAAATGCAACAAAATGCACTTCGTATATATGAAGTGAAGCAACTAATAAAATTAACGAAACAACCCTCAAACGAAAAATTTATATATAAAGGATGGCGGTCTCTAAAAACTTAACATTGACACAAAAAACCTTGAAGGAGAAAAAATACTTTGATACGCCCCGTTTTAAAAAAGCTTGAAAGCAAAAGAAATGACGTCTACGCTATAAAATACAAAAATAAGCAGTTCATAGTGAAAATATACAAGAATAAAGACTCCAGAGTCATGGAAGAAAAAACTCTTAAAAGATTAAACAAACACGGATTAAACGTGCCCAAAGTAGTCAACTCCCATAAGAACATCTTAATAACAGAATTTATAGACGGCAAAACAATAGGAGAAGCAATCCATACAAGTGCAGATTGGGTTGAAGACCTTGCAAAATGGCTAGCAAAGCTCCATAACATAAAACACGATGAAACCACTATCTTAAAAGGAGATTGCAACCTGAAAAATTTCATATTCACAAAAAAGGGAGTATACGGGATCGACTTCGAAAATACATTTTATGGAGACCCCATCCATGACCTGGGAGAGATATGCTTCTTCATAATCGACAGCACTTCAACCCTAAAAAGAAAAACCAAGGAAAAAATAATTAAAAAATTCATCCAAAACTACCAAAAACACTCCAAAAAAAGTATAGATACCAAAAAACTAAAAAAGGCTATGAAAATAGCAAAAGAAAAAGCACAAAAAAGAAGATCAAAAAAAGATAGACCCTATATTGGATCATAAAATATCCTTTTATTTTTTTAATCAGATTTTTAGTAAAAAAGGTATATATTGGGTTAGTTACATAATTTTAATCCCAACTGAAGGCCATAATTTCACCTCCGGGTTATTGTTGCAACACAATAACCTGGAGTGAATAACTCCATTTTTCTGATTCCTGATGAAATAAAAATAAAAAGCCATTATTTTCCATTAAACTTCATCAAGAACTTCGTTCCTTTTCTTCAAGTTTTGCTGCAATTTCATCAACTATGAGGGATGCAAGGTCATCCTTGCTCATTACAGGAAGTTCCAGGGTCCTATCTGAGACCATGATGGCCATGTTACTGTCTGAGCCGAAACCCTCAACTGAAACATCATTTGCAACAACGATATCCACACCAGCCTCCCGCATCTGCTTCTCTGCAGATCCGATAAGTTCCTCCCTGGGGACATCGTACTCAGCCTTGAATCCAACAATAAGTGCATCAGGGTTAAGTTCTCTTGCAATTTTTATGATCTTGGGGTTTGGTTTCAGTGTGAGTGTGAGCTCTCCATCTGAGGATATCTTCCTCTCAGTGCAGGTGGGTTTGAAGTCAGCGACGGCTGCAGCCGATACGAATACATCATGTTCCCCTATAAGTTCCCTGACTGCGGCTGCCATGGAATCCGCTGTCTCAGCCTCTTTAACAGTGAACTGCTGGGGAATATCCACTGAGACGATACCCGCCAGGAGTGTAACATCTGCACCCTCAATGTATGCCCTTCGTGCAACCGCAAGACCCATCTTACCTGAACTTCTATTTGTAATGCCCCTCACTGGATCGATTGGCTCATATGTTCCGCCGAGGCTTATGAGAACCCTTTTACCCCTCAACCTCTGCTTTGAGGTCTGCCTCATGGCCTCAAGTACTATGGTGTTGATGTCCGGGAACTTGGCCTTACCCTCATCCATGCGGGGTTCAACAAAGACAACGCCCTCCTCCCTCAGCCTCCTTATGTTCCCCTCTGCGGCGGCATACATGGCCTCATGCATTGATGGAACCATAACTATGGGTGTCCCCATCCCGGATGCCGTGAGGAGAAGGGATGATATGGGGTTGTCGGCCAGCTTAAAGGCAAGCTTACCTATGATGTTAGCCGTTGCAGGGGCCACCAGGATGAGGTCTGCGTCGGCGTACTTAACGTGCTCGATCTCCCCTGTAAGTTCAAGGATGGGTTTACTTCCTGTGGCAAACTCCATTGCATGGGGGTGTATTATTCTGCAGGCGTCCTCACTCATGAAACATCTGACGCTGGCACCCTGCCTTCCCAGTTCCCTCGCGAGTTTAACTGCCTCAATGGCGGCAACGCTTCCTGTAACGCAAAGTACAATCTCCATTCCATCCCCATCATGTGTCATCTATAACAACAACCGTTTTCTCTCCTGTCAGCATTTCTATTATCTCGTTGAGGGTTTCAAGTTTGCCTGGCACTCTCCTTGCATCCTCCCGCATAACCCTGATCTTGAAGCGTTCCTCACCGTCCTTCCCGAATACTATGTTGATCCCTGAAATCCTTGCAGGTGCAAGGACATCCTCTGCAACTGATTTGAGGTCAGAGTTCTCACCAACCACCCTCACCTTTTTACCCAGGGCCCTTGATATTGCCCTTACGATTTTACCGCCCTTACCTATCAGTTTTCCGACCTCATCAGACTCCGTTATGATTATAACTATTCCATCAAGGTCTATGGCCCTTTTAAATCCTAGTTTTCCCTCTCCAATCCTGTATAGAACCTTTGATATCTCCAGTTCAGTCTCGGTTACCTCCCCTGTTTTAAGTTTATTTTCACAGCCCTGACATAAAATTCCGCTTTTAAGACAGACATCGCATATTGGCAATACCATTCCTTCTTCCTCCTTTTCTTTAGTGGTTACCGTGGTTATCGCAAACAAGGCCACACCTATAAATCCCGGTTTAAAAACCCAGTACAGTCTTTAAACCTCTGGAGATAAAATAAAAAGAGCCCATTTAGTTATCACTGCAGTGACCCTTATAATTTAATAATATTTTGATAAATATAAATTTATAGTTTTGGCCTATCCCTAAAGAAAGGAAGGTGGAGTTAAATAAACCTGAAGCTGTTTACGATGAGGTCGAAGTTCTTTCCTTCAGCATCGAACCTGTCAGCCGGGGCTGTGCAGAGTATCACATAGACCCTTCTGTTGTTCTGTATCCAGATGGCCCTATGCTTCTTCTGGACTCCATCAAGGACAATATAGACATTTTCTATTGCCTGGTAACCACCTATGGTTGTGTTTGTCTCTGAGACCCTCCTGTAACTGGAGTTAGTGAACAGTGCATCATAGTTGTCCCTGTACATATCATAGATGTTACCCTTAAGCTCCCTTGACTGGATAACAACCGATACCTGTGCAAGTCCAGATGAATCAACTGATGTCGGGTCCCCAACTGCTGCAATGGTTTCGTTTGCCAGTGAATTGGCCGTCACCCAGTTGGATGGGTACTCAAATGAAATGTTGTTTCCGGAGAACCTTTTGGTCTGGTTCTCTGAGTTGCTGTCAGGTGAGGTGCATCCTGACACCGCAACGACCATTATTATGAAAAGGATGAACCAGTGCTTCCTCATGCAATTTCCTCACTCTCATGGTGATGATGGTGGATTCTGACCGCCACCGGTCCCCTGATTATCGGGTGCTGTTGGAGTGGTGGGTGTTGAAGGCTTTTCTGGAGTGGTGGGTGCCGTGGGTGTTGTGTTGGTGGGGTTCCTGTTTGTGGGGTGGGTTACTGTCACATTCTTAACGGTGTTGTTGAAGGATGGGAATGCTGTTTCATTCACGGTAACTGTCCCTGTAACGGGGGTTTCATCCTTCACGTTCATGAAGTACAGTCCAAAACCCGTTCCAAAGAAGAATGCCGCCACAATTATTATGGCACCTATGAGCGACAGATTCGGACCCCTCTTTCCCTTAACCTCATCTGTCCTGACGTACTTCCTGACAAGTTCCTCCTTCTCCTTTTCATCCTTCTTTTTCCGTGATTCCTCCACCCAGTGGTCGAGGGTTTTTTCCGGGGTTTTCTGCCCCTGAAGGCGCCTTATATTTTCAACTGCCTCAATTGTTTCAAGTTCCTTCGTGTACTGTTCCTTCAGTTCACTGTATTCCTTCCTTGAAATATTACCCTCTTCCAGGTCCCTTTCAAGTTTCTTGAGCTGTCTCAGGATGATTTTCTTATCCTGACCAATCATAATCATCTCCTGATAAATCGATGATATCAACTGGATCTATATTGAACAGCCGGGTATATATAATTTATATGGGATGGAACACCTAAACCCCTGATGCTCCGTTAACAGGCAAAGTAGCTTTATACCTAGGTACCCGGGTGCTCAGGTGAGTTCCTGAAAAATCAAAAGGGCTATTCATAAACAGTTTCCTCTGGATAGGATCCCAGAATTTTAAAGAAAGGTGTTCTATCAGCTATACAATCAAGCACACCCATTATGACGGCGTCCTTCCGGTGTCCCTCAAAATCTATGAAGAATATGTACTTGCCAAGCCCCCTCTTTGAGGGTCTGGATTCTATCTTTGTGAGGTTCACTCCATGCTCTGCAAAGAATCCCAGAACCTCATAAAGCCCCCCTGGTCTGTCCTCTGCCAGTGAAAAGACTATGGAGGTCTTGTCCCTTCCTGTTGGCTCATGATCCTTTTCCGAGAGGACTATGAACCTTGTGAAGTTGGGGTCAAAGTCCTGTATGTCCTCTGCGATCACCTCAAGGCCATAGATATCCGCGGCTCTCAGGGTCCCTATCGCCGCAAGTTCCTGTCTCCCCACTATCGTCCTGGCCGCTGCTGCTGTGCTGGGTGCTGAATGTGTTGTGACACCCAGCTCCTCCAGGAACCTCCGGCACTGGGCAAGGGACTGGGGGTGTGAGTAAACCTCCCTCACCTCCCCCAGGGAGACCCCCCTGTTGACAAGGAGGTTGTGCCTTACCCTAAGTATTATCTCCCTCTCTATGCAAAGATCATATTCCCATGCCAGAAGGTCGAGTGTTACCCCAACCGGCCCTTCAATTGAGTTCTCAATGGGAACAACCCCCTTTGAAGCCTTACCTGATGCCACAGCCCCCAGAACCTCAAGTATGGAGTCAAATGCCAGAAGTTCATCACCAATATGGAGCGCAGCCTCCTCGGTGAATGTCCCCTCAGGCCCGAGGTAGGCTATGGATTCTTCTGCCATCAGTAGAGGCCCCCCTCCAGGTAGTTGTTTATCCTGTCTGTTGTTGCCTGGTAGAATCGCCTCACCGTGGCCTTACCGTCCCTGTAGTCTGCGAGGGTCGCTGAGACACCGAGATGTACAAGGTGCCTTATGAACTCCTCGGCGGTCTCCCTGTCCTCCACATCGATGATAGTGTCCTCGTAGGCGGCCTCACCATCTGCTATGGCCTTTATCCTCTCAAGCATGGGGTATATTATTGCCTCTCCCAGGCGGTGAGCCCTCTCAAGGGTTTCCTCATCTGACTCATCCAGTTCATAGGCCTGGAAACCCTCCCTTATAACCCTGCTGAAGAAGAAGGGTCTCCCAAAGTCAAAGGGGTAGCTGAAGGCATATGCAAGTTCCCGTGCATGTGCCTGGGATGATGTGTACTTCAGGGGTGGTAAATCCATTGAGGGGTCCTTCATGACAACCCCCTCTCTTCCCTCCTTCCCCAGGGCCCTTATTATATCTGCAACCTCCTCTGCAGCATCTTCAACAGGGTAAATCCCGAATAAACGGACGGGTGGAAGATCATAGGACTCAAGAAGGTCCCTCTTCTCTTTTATTGGGAGGGGCTTGTTGGTGTTCTTCTCCCTCAGGTCAAAGACCCTGAAACCCAGGGACCCCACCTCAGGGTAGTCCTGTGAAACATAGGGATTGTCCCTTCCAACCATCTCACCGCATACAACAAGGTCCCCGTGGTCAGAGAAGAACCCGTCAAGGTCCATGAGTTCCAGCGCCTTCCGGGTTGTGAAGGGGCATACATGGCCTCCTCGTGTGAGTGCAACCGTATCACCAGATGAAAGGCGTGTTATGCGGACATTGTAACCGTTCATCTTCTCCTCTACTGCAACGCTGTCCCTGAAGTGTTCCATCAGGGTGGGGGCTAGTAGAAGTGTTCTTCTGATCTTCGGAAATCCCCGGATAACCTCAACCTCATCTCCAGTGTAGATCACCGTGCCTGCCTCAAGGTCCATGAGGGACTTTTTGAAAATTAGTGCATTCATGCCACCCTCTTCAGTGACCCTGATGGCACCCCTGGCCAGCCCCGCCTCCAGTCTTTTAGATGGAATCCCTGTTTTCTCTGTGATCTCATGGAAAGGAATGTCTGTATTCATCAGATTCACGCTGATCATTCAATTATAAACATGTGTATTCAGCTTATTCAAAAAAATAAAGGATTAGAAGACACCCTCTATCTCAACTATGAGATCAAGGATGTCCGTCTTTGTCACTATACCCTCAAGTTCGCCGTCCACAACAGGGAACCCGCCGTAACCTGTCTCCATCATCATTGATGCAAGATCAGTTACCGGCGTGTCTGCCTCAACGGTCCTGACATTCTGTTTCATTATATCCTCAACCAGAAGGTTTCTTATCCTTGATGATTTGTGCTTATCCGGGACCACCTTCCTGAAGTTTATAACTGCACGTGTCATGTCCTTTGCGGTGAGGATACCGGCAAGTTCCCCTCCATCCATGATCAGAAGCCGTCCTATGCCTGCATCAATCATCATCCTCCTTGCATGGACAGCCCTCTCCTGGGGGGATACTGTTATCATCTCTGTGCTCATGACATCGGCCGCTGTGTAACTCTCATAGGCCCTTCCCCTGCATATATCAAGGAGGTCTGATTTGGTCACGATTCCCAGTATCTCATCATCAAGGATAACAGGCAGACTTCCTATGTTGTTCTCAAGCATGAGACTTGCTGCGTTTCCTGCATCCATGTCTGGATCTGCAGTTATGAGTTCAGATGTCATGACCGTTGAGACATGGAAGTGGGATGGTGCCATGTTCCCGTACCTTGATGATCCCAGTTTTATGGCTATATCCTTCTCGGTGACTATCCCCACAAGTTCCCTCTCATGTTCGCTGTTTGTGTTGATCACAAGGAGCCTTGATACGTTTTTCTTTCCCATTAATCGAAGGGCGTCGCAGACGTTCTGGTCCTTATCGATGCAGACAGGATCCTCTGACATGATATTTTTAATTATCATACTCTTCACCTACTGTATCCCGCTTATTATATCTGTTTTGGTTATTATTCCCACCAGTTCCTCATCCTCAACAACGGGCAGTCCGCTTATTCCATTATCAAGCATCACTGAAGCCGCCTCTGATGCGTCGGCTGAGGGTTCGACTGTTATGACGTCCTCAGTCATTATATCGCCGGCAGTTAACATTGCGATTGTCCTGGCCCTCCTCTTC
Organism: Methanothermobacter sp. KEPCO 2; assembly: GCF_041228365.1. Taxonomy (NCBI): domain Archaea; kingdom Methanobacteriati; phylum Methanobacteriota; class Methanobacteria; order Methanobacteriales; family Methanobacteriaceae; genus Methanothermobacter; species Methanothermobacter sp. KEPCO 2. The sequence goes on from NZ_CP166185.1 coordinate 1,259,387, forward strand.
TCCTCGGATGCGCGGCTTATGAAGTAGACCCTTTCAACAGGTATGCCCCTCTCAGGGTCCTCGAACGTTGCAAATGAGAGGTTCTCGGAGGTTATTATTCCCTCAACAGCCCCGTTCCCGGTTACAACAACCCTTGATATGTCGTTCTCCTCCATGACATCTATAACATGGGCCAGTGTGTGGTTGGCTGTCACAGTTTTAACGTCCCGGGTCATTAAATCCTCAACCCTCCATCTGCCGGCGCACCTGTCCTTGAAGAATCTGAGAAGATCCCTCTTGGTTATGATGCCCGCAAGTTCCTCTCCATCCATCACAAGGAGTGAGCCTATTTTCTTCTTGAGCATCAGGTCGGCGGCTTCCCTTGGAGTGGCGTTGATATCCACGCTGATGGGGTTCTCGTTCATGACCCTTCTTATTGATATCTTATCTATGGGCCTCCTCTTCCATGCTGGTCCATCAATTCTCAGCTTCCTTGTTATGTCTGTCTCTGTGACAATGCCTACTGGTTTCCCCTCGGAGTCCACTACGACTACCCTGCTTATCCCATGCCTTAACATGAGGTTCCTGGCGTATGCAACCTGCTGTGTGTCTTCCATGACAAAGACTTCATCTGTCATTATACTACCAACGTTCATGGGACCACCTAACCTGTTATTGCCCTCAGAAGGTCGCTCTCTGTTATGATTCCCCTGAGGTTTCCATAGTCCACCACTGGCAGACCGCCAATTCCATGTTTCTCCATGATCTCACAGACCTCTCCAAGGGTGGTTGATGATGTGACGGTGCAGACCTCCCTTTCCATGATTTCAGTTACAGGTGTGGCGAGAACCTCCTCGGCACTGTTGGTCTTCATTGAGTTGAATGCCTGGTTCCTTCCAAGGAACTCGAGTATATCGGTGGAGGTAACAATTCCAACAAGTTTTTCATCCTCTGGGTGGGGTGTTCTTCGCTCCTCACCAACAACAGGTATCCTCCTGAGCCTGTTTCTTACCATTATCTTGGAGGCCCCCTCTATCGGTGTTCCAGGTGTTGTCGTTATGACATCGACCGTCATGTGATCCTCCGTGACCTCATCGATGAATACACCTGCCATGAGGAGCACGAAGTCCCTCTCGGATACTATACCTGCTATTCTCCCCTCATCATCCACAACCGGCAGGGCGCCGACACTGTTTTCCAGCATCATGGTAACCGCATCTGATATGGAGTCCCTGGTGGTTATGTGAATGACATCGCGTGTCATTATACTTTTAACCGGTTCGTTGACTGCTGCGAGGAAGTTATCATCATACTTTTTATCCAGGATCTTGAATTTATCTCCCCCTCCTAAAAAGTCCAGGATGTCCATGGCCGTTACTATCCCCTGGAGCTTCCCTGTTCCGGGGTTTGTTATGGGAAGCCTCCTGAATTTGTTCTTAACCATTATCTCCGCTGCTTCCTTGATGGTGGCTGTCTGTGGTATGGAAATTACGTCCTTCCCGGCGATTGTCATGACATCGCCTTCATGGTCGAAGTTTCTGCTCTCGAATTCAATGGGACCACGGTCCCTAGACTTTACCAGGTTTATGGTGTCTTTTTTTCTCATTTACACACCTCTCTGGGAGATATACTTACATGAAGTAAGTATCGTTATTACCCAAACTAATATTTTTAATAAAAATTAATTTCTCGTTGATGGGACTTTCAGGTTTCATCAAGCCACCATTTCACTTGATATATGCTTCCAGGACGTCCTCCCTGGACACTATACCCAGAAGATCTGCCTCCTTCACCATGCTGGGGTCCCTCTTCACAAATACCGGGTTCTCAACCACGGGGATCCTTCCAATATCCTTCTCCAGCATGAGAGAGGCAGCCTTTTCAGAAGGAGTATCCGGTGTTATGGCAACAGGGGGTGTCTTCATTATCTTCTCAACCGCCACGGATTTCACTTCACCTGATTCCCTGTGTATCCTTGCATGGCCGTACCTCAGAAGGTCCTTCCTGGTTATGATACCTATCATTTTACCATTCTTCATCACAGGAAGACCTGAAAACCCTGATTCATCCATAAGATCCCATACAGCTGAAAGCTGGTCGCTGTGTTCACATGTAACAGGCACTGGGGACATTATCTCACTTACAGGGCTTCTGACAGGCTCATAGCCGTTTTCAAGGAAGCCTGATATGAGGTCTATGACGCTCAGTATCCCCACAAGTTTCATGCTGTCGGTTGACTCAACAACAGGGGCCTGTATCTCACCGGCCTTTAAAAGGTCAGACGCTGCCCTCATCACATCCATCTCAGGGGTCAGGATAACCTTTGGTTTCTCCATTATTCCCCTTGCCTCAAGATTTGACTTGGTTGCTGTGATGTTGAGCACATCACCCCTTGTTATAAGACCCCTCAGTTTCTCTCCCTCAACCACAGGGACGCATCTGAAATCCTCATCCCTTAGAATGGATCTTACTCTCGTGGCGGCAGTTTCAAGTGAGACTGAGACGGGATTTAAGGTCATTACGTCTCTTACAAACAAATCATTCACCCTCTAGGTCCTCTTTACACTCCTCGCATATGTATCTACCATCATACTCCTCAAGGTACTCCTCATAGTTACCGCAGACCTCGCACACCCCTGGGACAGAGCGCTCATTCTCAGGTGTCAGTGCCCTGTTCTCCTCAATCCTTGCATTCTCAACAAGGATTTCGGTGAGTTCAGGGGCGACCATCATGACATCAGAGGATGTAAGTATCCCCACCAGTGCACCGTCCTTAACCACAGGGAGTCTCCTTATACTGTTCTTTGCCATCAGCCTTGCGGCGTCACTGAGTTCCCTTTCAGGTTCTATGCTTATGAGGTTGCGGCTCATTACCTCGCCAATTGTAACCTTGCTGGCAGTCAGGTCCTTGGAAACCACCTTCCTTATGATGTCACTCTCTGTGATGAGTCCTTCAGGTTCGGAGTTGCTCTTCACAATGATGCTTCCGACCTTCTTTTCTGTCATTATCGATGCTGCTTCTGCAACGCTGATGCCAGGGTCTGCTGTTATAACATTCGATGTCATGGCATCATGGACTGTAACCTTTGTTTCCATTTCCATCTGACAACCTCCTACCTAAGGCCAAGGGCCCTATGCATCTGTGGTATAACGTAAACATCCATATACTTTCCGGCTTCCTGAGACATTTCCAGCAGGCGAGGAGTGTACAGAGCCCACTGTTCAGGGGGACTGCAGGGCTGTATAACCATTGAAAGTTTTTCAGGGTCATCAACGCCTTCACGGAGCCGCATGGCCAGGGCCCCGATGTATTCAGCCCCCGTTGTGGGCATCACAACCACCTTACAATATGTATTTACACCTTTTGATATTAATATGTTTATGACTTGAACCTCCCGATCAATGAGGTCATCCGGCCCGGATATATCGGATTCTGTAATATTCTGGTTGAAATCCCCTGAAAAATGTTCAGATGTTTTAATATCCACCGATGCGTAATCAAAGAGGTGGGATATCCTCCGGGCACTGGCCGGGAGAGAGCCGTTGGTTTCAAGAAGAGCACTCCAGGGGGAATCCTCAAGGAATTCCCTGATAAAATCAGGGTAAAGAAGCGGTTCACCCCCCGTGATGCTCAGTGAATGAAAATCAGGGGTCACGAGATTTTCAACCATCCCCTGAAGCTGGTCTGCTGAGAGTTCCTCTCCACATGATGTGTCCCTGCTCTCTGGGGTGTCGCAGTAGCTGCAGTTAAGGTTGCAGCCGGCGAACCGTATGAAAATCTGCCTTTTCCCTACAAGTAGGCCCTCACCCTGAATGCTGCTGAAAACCTCCATAATGGGTGCCCTCATATGGATCACCGGGATATGGTGTAGATGGCCCCCTGTCCTATTCCCTCATTTACACAGACCTCAACCGAGGATATGTCGTACCTTCTGCCAAGCTCCTTAAAGAGGGTGGATGCAAAGTAACGTGAAAGTTCCTCTGCAGAACTGGATTCCAGGTCAAGGAGGCAGCAGTCCTCCTCGGGTATGCTGTACTCCTTACCACCGATCTCAAATTTGATGTTTCCACTTGTTGATGAGAAATTTATGAGGGGGCTTCTGAGGGGTATGAGGAGTTTATGATCAAATCTGCTGCATAGTTCTCTCACCACTGCCTTAACGTCCTTGAAGTCAGCCACGAATCCGTGCCTGCCACTCCTTTTTCCCTCCACCTTAACGTCAACTATGTATGAATGTCCATGTATGCATCCACATGACTCGTGTTCAGGTATCATGTGTGCCGCTGAAAACCTCAAATTGGCATGTATCCCGTTGATAACTATTTTCATTTTAACCACATCTACTATCAGAAGTGTCCCTGCCTCTTCAGAAGATCCTGGTCTTGCATATGTCCTCCTCGATGGAGTCAATCTCATGTATGTATGCCATGGCAACGTTCTCTGCTATCTGGACAACGCCCTCCATTCCAAGTTCAGGCCTCTCATCCAGGAGCCCCACGGTATCCACATCATCTGGTGTGCCCTTCTCATGGATGTTCACACCGAGGTGTATCTTCATGCTGGATACCGAGGCAGTTGCTATGGAAACAGTTAACTTGGATGAACCTACGTAGAGGTCATCACCCTCCCTCCGGATCTCAAACCCATGACCCCGAAGTTCCTCCATGAGGAGCATGACCAGAATCCTCTGCCTGTGATAGGATAAACGCAGACTTGATGGCTGTTCATCAAAGTGTTCAACAATGAAGTGGAGGACATTCTCAGACTTTATCTCAAGGTCAACATCCTCGTAATCCACGATGTTCTTCACATCCATTGGGCCTATCCAGGTTATTATGCTCGAACCCTTTATTCCAAGTTCACTGAGGGCCCATGCAGGTTCTATCTGGCTTCCATCATAAAGGATAGGGTCCTCAAGGTGCTCATATATCATTCAATCACCATCTAAATATTTGGAGGTGGTCCTATAAGTAGGATTTGAGTCACGTGAAAAGCCATAACAGAGACCCCGCTGGGGAAGTGATTCCATGTTTGAGCTCCCCATGTGCTTGAAATCAGTCAAGAACCAGTAGCTCCCTGTAACCGGTTCTATCATCCATCACCCTTCTCAGTTTACCATGATAGGGTATCACGGCAAGTTCGACGGTTGTCCTTACCCTGCAATAGCCCTTGAGGTGTCCGCCAAGCACCCTTCCAGAGGAATCAGCCACTGCAATGTGGATGTGGACACCATCGCCTGTAATTGTCCCCTGAAGGGATATTATCTCAAGGGGGCCCTCAACCGTAAGGATGCTCTCATTCGCGGTCCTTATCATCACGCCATTGAGGCTACCTATACCCGATACAACGGCACCCTCAACTTCAAGTGCCTCCATCTCAGCCATGAGATCCATTCCAGGCTCAAGTCTTAGGAGAATCATATTAAATGATTTGCAGATCCGCCCTCATTTAAATTATGCATGGGAATCCAGATAACCAAAGATACGGCCTCCCATGATACCTCCAGCAGAATATGAAAAGGTTTATAGTTTCATCATGCATTTAATTTACCTATGAAAGCCCGAATCCGTGACTTCATATACACCTCTGATGATCTATTCTTTGCTGTTACATCATACGTTCATCCAGAAGACAGGATACTATCCTTTTTACGCTACATACCCGACAGTGAAGGTGAAAGGTCCCTGAATTCTGCAAGATATTCAAAGGTGAATTCTGAGCTGGCATACGCCTTCCTTGAGGAGAACCACCCCATCTACCTCCACCACTATGAGGAACTCGGTGTACTCATGATGGGTGTTCCCCCTGAAAGGGTGGATAGTATACTGAGGCCAGAGGAGCGCCTTCTGGATATAATGGAATCCCCCACCGATCAGCTGCTCACCAGGGTTGTGATGGTTGCCGAAGCGTTGCATGATGCCGCAGGGATTCCCTACAGTTCCATGGGGGTCTCAGGTTCAGTGCTTCCCGGATTGTATGACCCCCTGAACTCTGATATCGACTTTGTGGTTTACGGGTTGAGGAACCACCGGAGGGCCATGGAAGCCTTCGGTGAACTAAAGGGGGACCCTGAGAGTCCTCTGAATGGACTGGATGAGGAACAGCTCATGAAGGTCTACAGGAAAAGGATCACCGATGACACGCTCTCATTCAGGGAGTTCTGCTGGTATGAGATGAGAAAGAACAACAGGGGAATAATCGATGGAACCCTATTCGATATCCTCGCTGCAAGGGACTGGAGTGAAATCCAGGGCTCATGGGCCGATACAACCTATGAGGACTGCGGCAGGGTGACCGTCGAGTGCACAGTATCTGATGCCATCGAGGCCTTTGACAATCCTGCAAGGTACCTTGTGGAGGATGTCAGTGTACTTGAGGGGTCTGAAGCTGAAATCACTGAGGTTGTGTCCTTCACCCATACCTACGCGGGGCAGGCCAGGGAGGGTGAAAGGATAATCGCAAGGGGTAAGCTTGAAAGGTTCAGTGGAAGGGAAAACGGGTACCGGGTTGTTGTGGGGACAACAAGGGAGGCCGAGAACGAGTTCATAAAGCTAAAGGAACTCCGATTATAAAATAAACATGTGAAAGACCCAATATACTTAAAGTAAAAAAGAAAGTGGGTTTATTAAACCGTGGTGAATGCTGATCTGAAGTCCGCTGCCATCATGTTACCTGTGCTGGTCTTAACTGCAGTCCTTGGAACAGTAATGATGTATTTTGTACGTGCACGCCAGCTGCCAACAGGTTTTATGTAGAGCCTGTTACCGCTTATTCTCTTACTGATGGACTTCATCCCTCCAGTGGATGTTCTAACCGCTATCCTACTGTAGGCCGGCCCCGCAATTATACTGTTACTGAAGGTTATAACAATAATCTTGGTCCTTGAAACCCTTGTCGCACCATATTTCGGGTCAATGTAGGTCACAGCAATTGCGGATGTGAAGGAAGAACTGAAATCCGAGGTGAGGGTAACCCCATTGACAGTTTTAACTGAGTTCCTGGGCACCGTAATTATGTACCTGACACCGGCGCTCCATCCCCCAACAGGGGTAATGTAGAGCCTGTTACCAGTTATGGTCTTGTAAATCTTCTTGGAGACACCGCTGGATGTTTTGACAGTTATTTTATCATAGGCAGTACCGTTGAGGATATTCTCACTGAAGGTTATAACAATCTTCTTGGTTGGTGAAACTGAAAGGGTGCCGTTGGCCGGGTCAACTGAGAGGACACGTAATGGTTTGAAGACTGTAACATTAAGCGGTGTCATGTTATTTACAGTCACACTGTGGGTTCCATTCTGAAGAAGGACACTAAATGTCACCGTAACCGTTGACTGTCCAGCAACCTCAACAGTCTCCTGATCAACTATAGCGCCATCCACAACCAGCAATACAATCTCATCCTTTGAAAAATCACCGATATTTGTGATCTCAACCGTTACAGTAACATTTAATGGTTCAATTCCCTTCAAAGGTGTTACAGCGAGGTTACCGTAGGTTATAGTGGCTTGTATCAGCTCCCTGTTCACTGTGCGATTGTTGTTGCTTATACAGGCATCCCTTATATTTTTGCCCTCCAGAAGCTGGGTTGTGCCATTGTAGGGGATTGTTATGTTGACAACATGGATACCTGGCCCAAGGCCCACTGGCCTTGTTATGGTCTGTGTCTCGCCGTAATTGAGTGCGTTTATGTAGTGCACCGTTTCATTGCCATCACAGTTTATCTTAACCATGAACTGTCCTGTGGGGTCTATGCGTGTGAGGTTGGCCCTGCCGTTGTTCCTTAGAATCACCTGAATGTTTGTGGGTGTTACTGTGGCATCAATCACCGCAAGGTCAACAATGAGGGGCCTCTGGTCTCCATGGGTTGTTGGTACATCACCCAGTCCATCCCCATTGGTGTCATTCCCTGAGTAATATGACCAGTAGTTACCTATCTCTGTGTTGTTAAGGCGGTTACCTGCTACGAAGGAATACAAACCGTTTATGAGATAGTTTCCGTAGATGCTATTATCGCTACCGGTTAGATAAATATTGGAGCAGATCGAATTAGCTATCCTGTTAGCTGTTATGGTGTTGTTAACACCGTAATTGTAGATTCCGAAATTATTGTCGGTCATGTTATTATCAATTATGCTGTTGAAGGCGGCCCCGTTCATGGAAATTGAATACGTGTTATCTTCAAATGTATTCTGGGATATGGTGTTGTATGAGGAATCCTGAAGGTATACTCCTATCTGAGAGTTATAATGTTTCGTGAGATCAGGTTACCTGAAGAATTTATGAGATCTATTGCGTCTCCGCCACTGGTTATAGTGTTGTATATGATTGTACTGTTGGAGGAACCGTTAAGTTTAATACCTCCAGCTGTGGTGATGTAGTTTCTTGATACTGTGCAGTTGCTGGCATTCACAACTATTCCATAGTCATTGCCACCGGTTATATTGAATCCACGTATACCAACACCTGCTGCCTTTACGCTGATTACGGGCCGATTGGGATCAACTGGATTTATAACAACAGCTCCCCTATTTATTGATGTGAGAAACACATTTTCCTTGTCTATCTGGATATTTTCGGTGTAGGTTCCATCATCCACCCTTATACTATCGCCAGGTCCGCAATCATCCAGTGCCCCCTGAATTGTGTCATAAACCTCTCCCTTCCTCTCATTGTAAACAGCCCCCGAGGCTGTGCCGGAAAGGGCAGCCACAAAAAAAGCAGCCAATAACAAAATAAATACCTTTCTATACATACACCTCCCCCCAACTTTATTCAGATATATTTTGAACAAAAAACAATATATAATTTTCCGCCTTATTAAATAAACCTAAAATATTGGTTAAATGAGCATGTTTTTCGAATGGTGCCACATCTAGCCTTTTCGAATGGTGCCACATCTAGCCCTTTCATCAGGAACAGAAAAACCTATGAAAAGTCCTGATTTTATTGGGAAGCTGAACTATTATTAAACTGAAATGCGATAAATCATCAAAGGTGGATGGTGGAGGAACACCAGTAGATGAAGTTATACTGTTCATTAAATTGGAGGTTTTCATGTGAATGTTGGACTCATAGGATTTGGAACAATCGGGGCCGGGGTTGTGGAGATATTCAACACCAACCATGACCTCATAAGAGAAAAAACTGGAAAGGACCTGAAACTCAAGAGGGTGGTGGACCTTGACATAGAAACTGACCGTGGCGTTGAAATAGACCCTGAGATACTCTCAACAGACGCTGATGATATCCTCAATGACCCGGAAATCGATATCGTGATAGAGCTCATAGGGGGCTATGAACCAGCCAGGAGCTTCATACTGAGGGCGCTGGAAAATGGTAAGCACGTTGTAACAGCCAACAAGGCACTCCTAGCCAGGTACTGGGATGAGATAATGGCCGCTGCAAGGGAGAATGGTGTGAGGATCGCATTCGAGGCCAGTGTGGGTGGGGGCATACCCGTGCTGAGGGCCCTCAACGAGTCCCTTGCAGCCAACCGGATAAAATCCATTTATGGTATAATAAACGGCACAGCCAACTATATCCTCACAAGGATGGCCTCTGAGGGCATGGAATTTGATGATGCCCTCAGGGAGGCCCAGAGGCTCGGTTATGCTGAGAGAGATCCCACATTCGATATTGAGGGTCATGACACCGCCCAGAAGCTAATAATACTGGCTCTACTGGGTTTTGGTGTTTATGTGCCTGAAGAGGACCTCCACGTGGAGGGTATAAGCAAAATAAGGCGTGATGACATTGAATACGCGAATAATGAGCTTGGGTGCAGTGTTAAACTTCTTGCAACGGCCTCTCTGGATGATGGTGAGCTGGAAATGGGTGTCATGCCCTTCCTTGTACCCCATGAACACCTGCTTTCATCTGTAAATGGCGTGTTCAACGGCATATACATCACAGGTGACTTCACCGGCCCTGTGATGTTCTATGGTAAGGGGGCCGGGAGGAGGGCCACTGCAAGTGCAGTTGTTGCAGACTGTATGGACATCGCCCTGAACCCTGAAAGTCCGCTGCAGCCAGGACCCGGTGTCAGGATGGTTGAATCCATAAGGGAGTTCCGAGAAACCAGATCAAGGTACTATATCAGGCTCGATGCAGTTGACAGGCCAGGGGTCCTCCATGAGATAGCCGGGGCCTTCAGCAGGCATGAAATAAGCATTGAATCGGTTACACAGAAGGGTGCACTTGAGGGCAAATCTGTACCCATATACATAGTAACCCATGAGGCGGCAGAGGGTGACATTCAGAGCGCCATCAGGGAGATATCTGAAATCCAGTGGGTTACAGGTGAACCTGTCCGCCTTAAAATACTCTAATTATTTTAAATCTCCTCTTTTTATTTTTCAGGCTTATATATCACGTAAACCCCATGCCATGAGTTCCTTCATCCATGGGGTTTCCACCACCATACTTAATACTTATTAATAAATTAATAATAATATGGTGGTGAATCCTATGTCCATTGCGGTTTCCATGATATCTGAATTCATGTTCTGTCCCATGAAGGTATATCTCCGTGAACTCCTGGGGATCAGTGAGCCGGGTAACAGGTTTGCAATAAGGTTAAGGGATACTTACCTCGATTTCAGGGCAGCTGCTGAGAGCAGAGCCCGAAAGATTGACGAGGATATCAGGATGGATGAACTGGAATCCATCCTCAGGGAGGACCTCGAGGGGATAATAAGGGGCCTTGATGAAACTGAAAGGGATAAGACAATGGACCTCATGCTCTTTGAGGTTGAAGCCATTGCAAACAGGATAATCAGGGCTATGAGCACCCTTGGGCTTTCAGGGGACATGGTGGCCCATGTGCTGTTTCCCCCATTGATCAGGGATTACCCGATAAACGATCCCTCCCTTGAGATCCATGGACGTGTAACCATGGAGCTGGTTGATGGCTCCTACTACCCCCTGAAGATCAAGACCTCCAAACCTCCCTTCAGGGGTGTCTGGCCAGCCGACAGCCTTGAACTCACAGCACATGCGATCCTGGTTGAGAGGGAATTTGAGACAGAGACCATGGTTTCATTCATAGAATACATACTTCCCGGTGAGAGAAGACCCGTCCTGGCAGATTACAGGAGAAGGGAGTACCTCTTCGATATCCTGGATGATATAAGGAGGATAAAGGATGACGGTGAGGTGCCTGAAGTTCAGGTGAAACCCTCTAAATGTGCCAGCTGCGGTCTTGCAGAGACCTGCTCACGGGAGGTTCCGCTAAAATGACTGTATTATAGCGTCACCCGCACACCAATAAATCCACATGAGATCACAATCCGCTGTACAATAATCATCAGAATGTAAAAAAGACCCCGACATTACTGCCCCTAAAATGATTAGAATTAAATAACCGTTAAAACATAATAATTCAAGGTGATGATATGAAGGAGGAGCTTCTTAAAAAGTGTGAGGATATTGACAGCCCGGATGTGATGAGCAGTTGCCGTGTTCTCCTGGAACTGGCTGCCAAGAAGAAGGATGAAATACCCGAAGAGGACCAGACATACCTTGAAATGGCAGAGAACCTCAAGCCATCAGATGTATCAAAGGTCCTTGAACTGGCCCTTAAAATAAGGGAAAGTGGTGATATAAAGGATCCTGAACTCAAAAACGCGGCCAGTAAACTTATAAGGGCTATCGAGATGAGCTGAAGCCCTAACTCTTTTTTACCCTTTATTCGGGTGGCTAGAATTTTTCACCCCTTACCTTTTCGATGTTAAAAACTGCTGTGTCTGCAACCGCCATTACACTCATAACCCCCGCCTGTATGGGGTCTGTCACCACAAGATCCGCAACATCTGTGACGCTCCCTGGCATGTTGAGGCTTATAACGATAATGTCATGTTCACCTTTAACCCTCTCAACGGCCCTTGTGATCTCCCCACCCATTAGTGAACCGGCAAGTACCAGGGCGGCCACCCTTGGGAGCCTCCCAACGGCGCTGACAGCCTCTGCAAGTTCAGCCTCACCCACGAGAGGTATGGTGTCGATGCTTATGCGCTCGCCCCTTATGTTGTGCCTGTCGGCCTCGCTGATGGCACCCATGGCAACCTGGGATACCTGGGCCCCGCCCCCTATTATGATTATCCTCTTACCATAGATCTCCTCGAGTGACCTGTGCACCCTGACATCAACCACGGTTTCCGAGGCTCTGATTTCATCCAGGAGGGACTCCATGTCCTCCACATCCTCAAGTTCCATGTATATGGAGCCATGGCCATCCCTTTCAACGTAAAGGTGGGCGTAGGTGATGTTTATGTTCCTTGAGGCTATCATGCCGGTTATCTCACTGAGAACCCCTGGCCTCTCAACCGTCTTTATACTGAGAGCCGCTGAACTCATTTAAACCACGAAAAAAATTTAATCTGAAGCCTCCAGGAGAGCCTTCTCCCTCCTCCAGAGGCTCAGGTAGTTATCCTCATCCCTTACAGGTATTATTCTGAGGCCCAGTTCCCTGTGTTCTTCTATCCAGTCCTCATCAAACACAGGGACCTCTATCTTGATGTGCTCGTCGGTTGGATTCACGACTATGATGTTCCTGTAGGGGAACTCCAGTTCCACTATGTATCCACCGAGGCTTATCATGTGATGCGGTCTTATAACCATCTTCATGCTATCACCTTCATACAAATGCCACCACCAGTGCCAGGACCCCTATCACCGATGCCGCTGCTGTTACCGGGTAGAACTGCTTGAAAGTGAATACCGGTGCAAATGCACTGAAGACTGCCATGATTATGGGGAATATGACTGCAGCTGCCAGGTTGACGAGTATGCCCCAGCTGAGTATGTTTGGGGGTACCCCGATGAAAAGTACGGAGAACAGACACCCCAGTGTGAACATGAGGAATCCCCTGGTTATGTAGACGAATGCCCTGTACTTTGAAGCGTACTCCATGTATGGCCCCTCTATAACATCGGCCTTGGTCTTGAGTATGGCGAAGGGGTACTCGTTGAGGAGTATCATGTAGCCGATGAAGAATGCCACGGTACCTATAACCCCTGCAAGGGTGAAGAGTACCGGGCCATTGGCTGCCTGGTATGCCACGATGTCCCTAATGGATATGCTTCCAGCCATAACCGCAGGTACGAAGAGTGCGATGTATATGGGGAATGAGCCGAATGCAATCAGCCTGAAAGCCCTCATTGCACTTAGATCCTCAAGGAAGTACCTCTGGACATTGGGGTGTTTGGCCCCCTTTGCAAGGTCAGGGAATGGCATTCTGAGGGACATTACTGACCTTGAGAGTGAACCCATGAAGACGTAGATCACCTCCTCTATCTTGAGGAATCCTACAACCGCCACGAGGCTTGCGAGGGCCCCGAAGGTGTACATGGGGGGTATGAGGAAGAGAAGTATGAGGAGTGCTGATATGAACCCTACAATGGGGAGCGAGTTGTAGAGGCGTGGGAGTGGTGAGCATGGCTCAATGGTCTTCTTGTAGAAGAACTTAAGTGCAGCCATGAGTCCCGGGCTTGAAACAGGGGGGCCTATGCGCTGCTGTATCCTTGCATGGACAAATTTCCTCTCAATACCTGGCAGCCAGAGGCTTACAATCAATCCGAGTAGGACTGTTCCAGTGACAGATATGATTGAATACGATGCGTCCACTTTGATCACCTTTCAGCATTGAGGTCTATTATTTCAATTGCCCTGTCTGTGCATGTGAAGCAGGGGTCGCACTGCACTATACCGAGCTGTGCATCGGTGATGTGATGGCCTATGCAGGCATACTGCATGGCACCAATGTTTGACATTGAGGGTGTCCTTATTATTGAACCCCTCACCCTCCCATCCTCTATTGCATAGGAGTGGTAGAGTCTCCCCCTTGGGGCCTCAACATAACTCTTCACTATCCCTGTATCCTGCATCTCCCAGTTCCTGTCAACAACCCTTCCATCCGGGAGGTCCCTCAGGGCCTGTCTTATTATCTTTATGGATTCAAATATCTCGAGGACCCTCATGAGGAGGTTTGCCCTGACATCTCCACCATCCCGGGTTATGACCTCAAATTCGAATGGGTCATAGCATGGCATTTCAGTCCTTATGTCTAATTCAACACCTGTTGCCCTGAGTGTTGGGCCTGTTACATGTAATCTGAGTGCTTCCTTCCTGCTTATGGGGCAGACCCCTGTTATACGGGACATCACCATTGGATCGGCGGTGAACCTCTCTGCAAAGGCCTCAACCTTCTCCTCTATGAAGTCCATTCCCTCACTTATCCTCTGGATCTTCATCTCATCAAGGTCTGCCCTCGGTCTTATACCACCAATGATGGGTACACCGTACTGTACCCTGTTACCCCCTATGAGCCTCAGAAGTTCCATGACAGTCTCCCTTATGTAGAATAGCCTCATGGAGAATGTTTCATGGCCAAGGACCTCATTTCCATGGGCCAGATAGAGAAGGTGGCTGTGGATTCTTTCAAGTTCCCCAACTATTATCCTTATGTAGGATGCCCTTTCGGGTATCTCCACGCCGAGGCCCTTCTCAGCCACCAGGACTGAATTCCAGAGGTGGACGCCTGAGCAGATCCCGCATACCTTCTCTGTCAGGCTGTTGGCCTTCTCCACAGGAAGACCCTCCATTATCCTTTCAATTCCCCGGTGGTTGACCCCGACGGTTATCTCCGCATCTCTGACTATTTCATCCTCAACAAACAGCCTCACACGGTAGGGTTCTATGGCTGCCGAGTGCACGGTACCCATTGTTATTTCTGTCTCAATTATCTCCCTTTTTCCATCCATTGTAAGCACCCTGATTTATCAATCTGCCTCCAGAAGTTTTGGCAGTGCCGCAACTGCCCCTGCAAGGACATCTTCAGGTCTTACCGCGCATCCAGGGACCTTTGCATCCACAGGTATGACCTTATCCACTGGGCCGCAGATCTCCTCTGAGGGGATGTCCCCATGTATATTCTTGTAGACCCCGCCCATCAGAGCGCAGGCCCCTGCAGCTATAACAGCCTTGGGTTCTGGTATTGCATTGTATATCTCCTTAAGTGGCCCCTCGTTCTGTTTTGTGACCGGACCGGTTACTATTAGTACATCAGCCTCCCTGGGGTTCCATGTCAGGAAGATCTTGTACTGTTCGGCGTCATATTTTGGTGAGAGAACTGCGTTCACTATCTCTATGTCGCAGCCGTTGCATCCCCCGGTGTATACGAGCATTGCATGTACAGCTCTTGCCCTTGAAAATGATTTGAGACCCATAATCCATCACCTACATCTTCCTTGCAGCCTCTGCAAGGGTGTCGGTCCTCTTTATAACGCTTTTATCCGCCAGGAACTGTGATATGAACTTCAGTTTGTCCTCACTTATCTTGATGGGTTTCTGAAGTACGGCTCCGGCGTCAAATTCCGCCTCACCCACATCATTGGGGTGGATGGTCCCTGGTTCCCCGAAGAGGGCGTAGAGTGGGCAGAAGTCATGGCAGTAATAGCAGTGAACACACTTTTCACTGTTGAGGACCGGTATCTGTTTCTTTATGAGGCCCTCTATTATCTCAACCGGTTCATCAAGGTCCTTCATCTCAATGGCCCCTGTTGGGCATGCATTTGAGCATCCAGCACATCCTATACATGATACCTCCGCAACCTTTGGTTCTGGTTCCACTGTGCCCTCAAGGATCCTTTTTCTCAGTTCCATGTCCGTTACCCTGTCTGCTGCAAAGAGTATCCTCTTGAGGTTTGTGTAGGAACCCTCCAGCATTATCCTTAATATGTTCTTCACCTGAGCCACCATCCATTAATCTGATAAACCGAACTCCCTCTCAAAGAGAACCGCCCTTGCAGGGCATATGTTTGAACATGCGCCGCAGTGTATGCATTTATCCTCATTCACCATCATGAGACCGCTTTCATCCCTTGATATTGCATCCTCGGGGCATATATCCAGGCAGAGGCCGCATCCGATGCATAGGCGGGGGTCTATGAGTGTGAAACCGCCTGTTATCCTTCTCTTCTTCATGGTAGTTTTTGGTATGGCGTCTGCGGGGCAGTGGATTCCGCACTTCTCACAGAGTATGCATTTATCGGTGTCCACCTCTATGGAGCCCCTCTTAAGGGTTATGGCATCAACAGGACATATCTCTGAGCAAACACCACAGGATATGCAGTCCTCTGAAACCGAGCCGTCCCATCTCACCGTCTTGAAGTCACGGGCCCTGCTCACATCACACGCCCTGACGCAGCGGCCACAGGATACGCAGTAGCCCCTCAGTTCCCCGTCAACCATCCTCAGGGTTCCGACAGGACATGCGTCTATGCAGGGGGTTTCATCGCAGTCCCTGCAGAGGGATGGGTCGTATCTCAGCTTGCCGTCAACCATTTTCAGGGCGCCCCTTTCACAGGCTCCGGCGCAGAGCCCGCAGTTGAGGCAGGATACTATGCTGCCCTCGCGCTCTGTTTCTGGCCTCCTTATCTTCACCTCAAAGTCATCCACGTATATTGCTCTGCTCGGGCATTCCCTGAGGCATTTGAGGCAGAGTGTGCACTTCTCAGGGTCTATCTCAAGGTCCTCTATTGCCCCCACAGGACAGACATCCTCGCAGACACGGCACTCTGTGCATACTCCCTCATCTGTATCAACGATTATCGCCCCTGTTGGACAGTAGTACTGGCATCTCCTGCAGAGGGTGCATTTCTCAGGGTCTGTGATCACATTTATCCTGGTGGCCTCATGGCTCTGTGGTGTTCTTCTCACCGGTGGTTTCACCGCCAGGTTTAGCGATTCCAGGAAGCGAAGCTGTCTGTCCTCTATGAGGTCAAATGCATCCACCCTGGCACCCAGCGGGCATTTATCCGCACATAGACCACACCTTGCACATATGCCCTTAACGACACCGTCCTCTATCCTTATGCTGTTTACGGGGCACGTCATCTCACAGACACCGCAGGCGTTGCATTTTGCCCTGTCAACCACGTATCCCCCGTATCTGTTCCTGCGTATTGCCTTGTTTGGACAGGCCTCCATGCATGCACCGCAGGTTATGCAGCTGAAGGCCCTCCCATCAATCATCCTTATTGCTTCAGTTGGGCATGCCCTGATGCATTCTCCAAGTCCCTCACATTTTCCTGTTGATATGAACATGATACTAACCCCATGATATTATCAGCGCCCAAGTAAGAGTTTACCCGCCACTATACCTGCTGCTGCCGCTGCAAACCCTGTGGCGATGGGGATATCGGTGTAGTACGGGAATGGGCCGATGTTCCATGCCACCAGGATGAGGACCAGGAGCAGCACAATGTAGGTGGATGCAGGAAACTCATCATCCCTTATTCTGCTTCCAAGTATGAATCCAAGTAGAAACCCGAAGATTATTGGACCTGTAAACATTCCTGATTCCCCACTATTCTGTGACCTCTTCACCCCTGAACTCCATGAAGGTTATTACAATTGCACTGAGCCCCACGAGGACCTTGAGGCCCACAACTATGTTTAGGTAGGGTATTATACCTGCATGCGTCGGGTCCGGGTAGTTGAAGAAGCCGCTGACACTCTGTGATATGCCATAAAGGTCAACTCCCAGGTTGTAAAGGAAGAAACCTGAGAATAACAGGCCGCAGAGTCCCAGTGCAACGTATCCAAGCGCCCCTATGCTTTCCATTGCAGACATGAATTCATGTGAAAACTGGAAGGGGCTCTTTTCGATTCCGTATACGACTGCACAGAATATGAACCCGGCTGCAACCATCGCACCCCCCTGAAAGCCTCCTCCAGGGGTTATGTGGCCCCCGAGCACTGTCAGGATCCCCAGGCACATTATGAATATTGCTGCTGGGAATGCGAATATCTTAAGTATTGTACTCATCTCTCTTTCCCTCCATCATCTCTCCCTATCTGGACCTTACCCCTTCCAAATACCAGAAGGGTTACAAGTACAGCCGTGACAAGTATAAGGGCCTCTCCAAGTGTATCGTAGGCCCTCCAGTCAAACACGACAACCGTCACCATGTTGGGGGCTATCTTTGTTCCGAGGTAATTGTAGATAATGCTTATCCCGGGGTTTATAACCTTGCTAAGGTCAATGATGGCATCAAAGAGTGTTACCCCGAAGAGTCCAAGGGCCACCGTTGCCATGAGCCCCCTGATGGATTCAGACACCTGAACCACCCCAGTAGAATATTGAAACCAGTATTCCGAGAGTCATGAGCGCATAGAATATCATTCTGCTGAACTCATCCCCCTGTTCCCTTCTGAGTCTCACAGAGAGCGGGAACGAGGTCAGGAGGAATACTGCCAGCAGGAGAACCGTGAACACCATGAGGATGAAATTTATCTTCCTCAGCATCACCGCAGCTATCAGGACAGCTGCAGTTACGGTTATCTCTGCTGTGAGTGCTGCTGAGGCCGAAATGTTGCTTACTCCCTTCTCACCATCTTTTTCTGTTAATTCCCTTATCCTGTCTATTACCGTATCATAGAAGCTCATCTCATCCCCTCTCATATTATAAGACCCTGTATCAGTGATGTGAACTGGGATGTTGCAATCCAGGGCGCCAGTCCCAGTGCCGTGCATATGAGAATCAGCACCACAAGTGAGAATACCGTTGACCTGGGGACCGATTCTGATTCCAGTTCCATTCCCTCAGGTTCGGGTCTGAGGTAAACCGAATAGAATGCCCTGAGGAAGGTCATGAAGGTGACTATGCTGAGGAGTATCATCACAACACCCAGCTCAGGGAATCCCGCCTGGATGGATGCCTGTATGAGCATCAGTTTACTCTGGAATACATTGAATGGTGGTACACCCGCCATTATGAATCCTGAAAGCATCACGAGACCTGCAAGGCCGGGTTTATATGCTATGAGGCCCCCTATCCTCTCAGGGTCAGATCTTCCAGTCATGTAGAAGATTGTCCCGAAGCCCAGGAATATGCATGCTGTTATGAGGGCCTCGTTGACAGCCTGAAAGAGACCTGCCGATATGCTGGCTGCGGTTCCAAGGCCAAGGCCTATTCCAATGTACCCCAGTTCACCCACCGCAAGGAAACCTATCATCCTCCTTAGATCTGTCTGCATGAGGGCCATGATTATACCAAGAACCATCCCTGCCAGTGAGAAGAACACCATGGCCCATCTCACAAGCGGCATATGGTAGAACATTCTCAGTATGACCAGTGCAAGGGCTGTGAAGGTGAAGACAGAGAAGGCCTGAAGAAGTGCCGCCCCATGGGGCAATGCCCTGCTGTAGACCGCTGATTTGATGGTGTGGAATGGTGGGAGCCCAGTTCCATAGAGCCACCCGAAGAGTATGAGTGATGATGCAAGCAGGAACAGGGGGCTGCCAGGGTTAACAAGGCCGTTTCTCATTGAAAACACTATATCTGATATGTTAACGTTACCTGTCAGTGCAAGGAGTATGGCCACCCCCAGGAGGAGCATTGGGGCTGCCACTCCACCTATCATCATGTATTTGAGTGCGGTTTCATAGCTGCGCTCCACCCCCGAGCAGAGTATCACACCAACCTGTGCAAGTGCCGCTATCTCAAAGAAGACATAGAGGTTGAATATGTCATCTGTGAGGACTATGGCTGTAACAGCTGCTGTCCCCATAAACATGAGGAATGCGTAGACGCCTGAAGGTTTCCTGACCTCATTGAGGGATGTTAAAACCGCCAGAAACGCCACGATTGATAGTATGAGCAGGAATATCCTCTGGGCACTTCCAAAGAGGTATGTTATCCCTGGGTGAAACGAGTAGAGGTACGATGACTTTACGGAGTCGGGCAGTCCCGATGCAATGGCAGGATTCTCTGATAGTGGGGCGTAGCCCCCAAAGTAATGTGCACCGTACCCTGCAAGGAGGGGTATGATTGGAAGCACGATTGCCACTGCAACAGCCAGTGCCTTCACGGTTCTGTCCCTTCCATGAAGGAGGTTAAGTAGAAGTGCACACAGAATCGGTAAAACCACCATGACCGGTATAAGTGGATTCATAATTTCTCACCTGTTAAACTCCTGATTTTTCACTCTTCCAGCACCTTGGACGCGCTTATGGTGCCGTGCTTATGGTAAAGGATTATTATTATGCCTAGCATCACAGCAAGGGTGCTGGCCCCTATAACTATGCTTGTGAGTACAAGTGCAAAGGGCAGCGGGTAGGATGCGTTCTGTGCAAACCATGTCCCTGACATTCCTGGGAGGTAAATGTAGACTATGCCCCCCGGCCTGTAGCCCAGTGTCACAAGGAAGAGGTTAACGCCGTCGGCTATGAATGAAAGGGCTATAACCTTCTTTATGAGGTTGTCTATGAATATCACGGCCACAGCGCCTATGACCATGAGACTTCCTGCTGTCAGTAGGGATGCCAGCTGTAAAGAGATCATCATTCTTCCTCCATTCTCATTGTCCTGTAAGCAGCAAGTGCAAAGAAGACAGGTATAATTGCGGATCCAACTATCGCCTGTGTAAGTGCAACATCAGGTGCAAGTAGCAGCTGGTAAAGGGCGGCTATCGCAGCCCCGGGGACCCCTGTGAGTATTGCTGCCTTCAGGAGGTCCCTCTGGACCAGTGCAAGCACCGCTCCAAGTATGGCTATGATCATTATCACGTATTCTATCATCTAATCCCCCTCCCCATGGTAGTGGGCGTTTGCTATTGCATGTGAGACGAATGGTGCCAGTATGAAGTATGTTGCGGCCAGGAGTGGTTCTCCAAGGGCAAGGAGTGCCAGTATGCATGCAACATCGGCAATGCCGAGGACGTGGATCCTTGCATACAGGACCCTCTCTATATCGTCCCTGAATCTGAGTATACCTATGGCTGCCAGTATCACGAGTATGGATGAAATGATCAGGATAGCGGACCTTAAAATCATGATGTACACTTCTATCAACCCCTCAGAACCCTCGCAAATGCTATGGTGCCAACTGGCCCCAGAAGAACAAGGGCGTAGGCTATATCACGGCAGAAGCCAACCCCATAGATCCTGTTTATAAGTATGAGTATCGTTGCGGTGGCCAGGCTGAGCGCCGATATACCAACAAGGCCCATCCCTATGCTCTTTCTTGTTGCGATCCTCACCGCTGCAATGGAGAATACTGCCAGTGAAGCCAGGAGAATATATTCTGATATTATCAGCAGATCCATGAAAAACCCCCTATTCAAGCATCCCCCTTATGTAGGGCTCGAATGGTATTATGTCCTCCCTGCTGCGGGGATATATTGCAGCGACCTTCAGGATTCTGTTCTCAGAATCAAGGTCAACCGAAAGTGTTCCTGGTGTAAGGGTTATGCTGTTTGCAAGTATCGTCTGGGACACCGGCCTTGTGAGTTCAGTCTCTATTTCCACTATTACAGGCTCAATGTTTCCATTCAGTGTTCTTACTGCCACGTCAGCTGTTGCCTTAAGTATCTCATATATCAGGACCAGGAAATAGGCGATACCGTACAGAATCCTTGTGATAAACATCTTATAGCTCCCTTCTCTTTAGTACCAGTTCTAATTAACATGATTATTTATGATAATATAAAGTTTTCTATATAAATCGTAATAAAAATGTGATAGTCGTTGATTACGGCAGGAGGAGCACGTAGAGTACCACAAGGGCCCAGAAAATCAGCATAATGATCCCAAAGCCCCTTCTGAAGGTTCTCCCTGAGAAGGGCCTCATGAACCTGACCCCTGATGGTGTGAAGGAATCAAGGACATCATGGCTGATGAAGCCAATGAGGAGGGGCCCCATTATTGTGTAGAGATTCATGGTGGGAAAATCCGTGAGGAAAACCCCAAGAAGAGTCAGAAGTACGAATGGTAATATCATCACCCTGTTAAGGAACATGAACCCCAGAACCATGAGTATGACCACTATTGATGCCTTCCTATCAAGGCCCAGTGACCACAGAAGGAAGAACATAGATAGAACAAATACCGTCAGGCAGGCAGAGATTATGAGAGCCCCCAGAATTGAATGTGTGAATCCCCTGTGCCTTGAAAGGTAGAATATGAGGGCAAGATCCATAAGGGCAATCCCCGCAAGGTAGGGAAGACCCAGGATATAAAATACAAGGAATATCACAAGTCCAAAAAGAAACACCGTTGACACATTCTCTGATTTAACCTCATGGTCCATATCAGGAATCATAGCCCCCAGAAGTGCCAGTGCAACCGGGAAAACCGCCTGGAAAATTGGGGACGCCATTATGATTGAAAAGGCGGCATGTTTCTTATATGAAGACACTGACCCACCCCGCTCTACTGAAGGAACACATCCAAACACCTCATGATAGAATACCCATGTACTTGAGGAAAAGCCTCATCTGCAGGAGCGACCTCCCGTCACTGCCATCCCTGACAACTCCATTCTCAGATAAAACCTCACAGGTTACAGAGGGAATGCCAGCAAGATTGCATTCATCCTCAAGGGCCCCCCTGTAATGGGAAGACGCCCTCTCATAGCATAGAAGTTTTGATGAAGTCCTTGAAGTTATGTAACGGGCTATCTCCATGCTTTCATGTTCAGGTTCCTCTGAACAGAAAACACCCTCAACACCAGGTTTGCTTCCAGGTGCCGTGGAGTGGAAATCTGCAAGGGCATCCACCCCCATCACACATGCCCTCCTGAATATGGAATTTGTAACAGACCCCTCAACGCTGGCTGAGCGGTTCAGATCATGGCCCCTGAACCACCTGCTGTTCTTCATCGTTGCCCATGGGGCTGCAAATGGTATCACATGAACGGTACCCCTGATATCCATGGATAAAAGCTGTTCTGAAATCCTTACAGCCGCTACCTGTGGGGGTATCTCATTGCCATGGACCCCAGCCACTATCATCACCACTGGCCTCCCCCCTCCAAGGGTGAGCATCACTGTACCCTTCCTGGAGTGCTCTGCCAGTTCAAGGGAAAGTTCTGAGCTTAAATGTGGCCGTAGAGCATCATTGAGAGTAACATCACCCCCCGAGCCCTCATGTACAGTTGAAATTTTGATCGAATCCTCCCTCACAAACATCAAGGTCACCACGCACAGAACCATAAACCTAATAGAGTATCAGGGATCCCCAGTGCAGATCTCTCAGTTAACCCGAAGTGGTGATAGCACCTTGACCCATCCATATGGTCTCCGGCTACACCGGGGACAGACTTAATAACACCTAGCCATTATATCTATAATGCCGGTAATAAAAACATGAGCATTTGATTCTTATAAGGTGATTGTTATGGATAAGGTGGTTCTTGCTTTCAGTGGAGGTCTTGACACATCTGTATGTATCAAGCTCCTTGAGGAAAAATATGGTATGGAAGTCATAACAGCCTGTGTGGATGTTGGTCAGCCGCGGGAGGAGGTTGAAAGACCAGCAAGGGTTGCAGAGGAACTCGGAAACTATAAACACCACACAGTGGATGCAAGGGAGGAGTTTGCAGAGAACTACATATTCCCCGCCATAAAGGCAAATGCAGTATACGAGGGCTACCCCCTCAGCACGGCCCTTGCAAGACCCCTAATAGCAGAAAAGATAGTTGAGGTGGCCGAATCCGAGGGCGCATCTGCAATAGCCCATGGATGCACAGGTAAGGGGAACGACCAGTTCCGTTTTGAGGCGGTTATAAGGTCAAGGACGGACCTTGAGGTCATCGCACCCATAAGGGACCTGAACCTCACAAGGACAGAGGAAATGGAATACGCCAGATCCTGCGGCATACCCCTGCCCTCCGATAAGCTCTACAGTATAGACGAAAACCTGTGGGGGCGTGCAATAGAGGGCGACATCCTGGAGGACCCCATGGTGGAACCACCTGAGGACGCATTCCAGTGGACAAGGCCCATCGATAAAACCCCTGAAGAACCAGAGGTGGTCGAGATTGAATTCAGAAAGGGGGTACCCGTTGCACTGAATGGTGATGAGATAAAGCCCCTTGAACTAATAGGCCTTGCAAATGAAATCGCTGGTAAACATGGAATTGGAAGGGTTGACATCATGGAGGACCGTATCATAGGTATGAAGAGCCGGGAGGTCTATGAAACACCCGCAGCCTTCCTCCTCCTGGAGGCCCACCGGGCCCTTGAACAGCTAACACTTACAAGGAGCGAACTTAGATTTGCGGATATAATCAGCAGCACCTATGCTGAACTCGTCTACAGTGGACTCTGGCATGACCCCCTCCGTGAGGACCTTGACATGGCAATAAACCACATGCAGAGGCGTGTAACCGGAATGGTGAGGGTCAAGCTACACCGGGGCAGTATGCGGGTCATAGGCAGAAAGTCACCCTACAGCCTCTACAGTGAGGAGATAGTATCCTTTGAGGACAAGACCCTTGACCAGAGGGAGATGGCAGGAATGGTCAAGAACTACGCCCTCCAGGCAGGGATATACAACAGGGTGTGCAGGAAGGAGAACTGATGGAAGGGTTCTCATTCCTTGTTCTCATTGTGGTTGCCACATTCATAATTGCAGGGGGTCTTGCGTCCCTCAGAATACTTTTTGGTGTTGGAAGGAAGATACTGGCACTTGCAGGAAACATAGTGCTTGGTATTTTTCTTCTTTTTAGTATTAATATGCTGCCATTCGTAAACATCCCCATCAACCTTCTCACAGTCCTTGTGGCTGGTTTTGGTGGGGTGACAGGAGTCGGGATACTCCTCATTGGAAACATCCTAGGGCTGGTCTGAGAATGCCCCCCTATATTCGAATTATTATTTTGACGGCGCAGTGTAAAGGAGGCCCCTTTCAGCCTCCCCTTAAGCTATTAATTCAACTATTACTTTTTGATGGCTCAGAAGCCATAGGTCCGCATATCCATTGCCTCTGGAATAAAATCATGGATATCTGATGCTAAAAATCCTGTTCCATATTTCTCCATTGCCAGTTCCCCTGCCTTACCATTTATGAATGCTGCAAGTGAGGCGGAATCAAATGATGAAAGCCCCATTGCACGTAGACCCGCAGTTAAACCAGCAAGGCAATCCCCTGTACCGCCCACAGTCATCCCCGGGCAGCCCGTCCTGTTGAGGCGGAATCTGTCACCCTGGAATATCATGTCCACATGGCCCTTCAGAAGTACCGTTCCCCTTATCCTTGAGGAAACAGAGCTGAAGGCAGCCACCCGTTCACTGAAATCGGCGTATATCTCGGATCTGAGTTTAAAGAACTCCCTGAATTCACCCATATGTGGAGTGACAGTTAGATCCCTGTAGTCATTGACATGGGAGTAATCAATCAGCCTGAGTGCATCGGCATCGAGTACCAGAGGTTTTCCCATCTCCTGGAGTGCTCCAATAAGTTCTCTGAAAGTTTCTGATGTTGATTGGTGTCTACCAGCCCCACAGCCCACAAGAACAGAATCGGCATTTTCTGCAAGTTCCAGAAGCTCCCCCAGGGACCCTGGCCCTATATATTTACCCTCAAGTTTCCTGACTATTAGATCAGGTGCGATGGATTTGATGGCGCTGGCTGCGCTGCCCGGTGCTGCAACGGTTACAACGTCTGCACCTGCCCTCAGTGCGGAGATGGCTGCGAGTGCAGGGGCCCCTGAGTAGTGATGGCTTCCACCGATAACCAGGACCCTCCCGTTTTCCCCCTTATGACTCTCAGGGCTCCTTGAGGGTATCCTTAGAAGATCTCCCGGACCCACAAATACCTCGGCTGCCCTTGGTATCCCTATTTCCCTCACCACGATTTCCCCTGTGATTGCAGGGTCCGCCTTTTCAAGTCCATCCTTCATCCTGTGAAAAGTCACTGTGAGATCTGCAGATACAGCCACATCATCCACGGTGCCAGTCTCTGGGTTGAGTCCACTCGGTATATCCACAGAAACCTTAAATGCGTCTGAACGGTTTATGAGTTCAATTGCTGACCTTGATGGTTCCCTTATAACCCCCCTGACACCCGTGCCAAGTACTGCATCAACAACCACATCTGCATCCACAGGGAAAAGCTCAGATGAATCACTGACTGCCCTTACACCGAGTATGCCTGGCTCCGGCTGCATGGCCCTGAGAACATCCCAGTTACGCCGTGCCTCCGCTGACCGTATCCTTTCGGGGTGCGTGAGTAGGAGAACCTCAACCTCGAATCCCATGTTAAGGAGATGCCGTGCGGCAACAAACCCATCACCACCATTTCCCCCCGATCCGCAAAATAATACGACCCTTCCTCCATCCGCATAATTCCCTATCTCCTCTGCAACTGCCCTTCCAGCAGTCTCCATAAGGGAAAGTCTTGGAATACCAAGGTACTCCGCATTAATATCGGCTGCTGCCACATCAATCGGCTTCATGACTGTTTCACCATCCTTAGAATTTCAGGGTTAATTCTAGAGCCCCCACTCCAGATAGTCTGAATTTATATTATTGACTGACAGATATTTAACATACAGGTGAGGTTTCCCATGCCACCCAAAAGGAATCTGGTGGAGAATATCCCATACGTTCCCCTATCAGTCATATACTATGCCCTCGCGGCTCTGGCGGCTCTCATAATTTATGGTATACTTGGCTCAATGTACATAATGGGTCTTGACCTCTACAATGCCATCTACTTCACAGTGATCACCATCGCCACTGTGGGTTACGGGGACATAACACCCGTCACGGTATCCCAGAAGATATTCTCTGTTACCCTTGCCCTTGGTGGTGTGGGACTCATAGCCTATGTTCTAAGCTTAACCGTTTCGGTGATCACGATGACACTGCAGGAGACCATATCAGGTGCCCGGATACGGAGGTTAATGCAGTCAATGAACAACCACTTCATTCTCTGTGGTTTTGGCCGTGTTGGATCCGCCGTTTTTAAGGAACTCCAGAAAAGGAATCAGAAGACCATAATAATTGAGAAGGACCGGGAAATAGTGGAGAAGGAACTCTGGGAGGATCCCAACGTACTTGCAATACCTGAAAGCGCCACAGATGAGGACACACTCAGGGCTGCCGGCATAAAGAGGGCCCGTGGGGTTATAATAACAACCGGGGATGATGTTGACAACCTCTTCATAACCCTCACCTGCAGGGAGCTGAATCCAGACATATGGATCGTGACAAGGTCCAGTAAGAGGGAAAACATAAAGAGGCTCTACCGTGCAGGGGCCAACCGTGTGATCTCCCCTGAGATCAGCGGGGGGGAGGACATCTACTTTGCAGCCATGGAGCCCACCATGGTGAAGATAACAGTTAAGCATGACGTTGAGGATATTGGAAGGGAGGCGGAGATAATACTCAAATATGGCTGCACACTGGAGGATATAGAGTACCACCTCCCTGAGTTCAAGGAGCCCCTGGTGAGGAAGATCGGAGTATCCGAGAAAAAGGAACTTGAACGGTTTTTGAATGCCCTCGAGGGTGACCCTGCCAGAAAGAGCTCCCTTACAAGGATCTATGAGTCTGTGAGCGGAATACACTCCCACTGGATATCCGGGCCAGACCGGGAGAGTATAGATAAGGTCATAGATGAACTCAGAGAGGAGGGTATCCTTCTCGGCGTTAACCTCGATGACAATGAGATAAAGGAAGTTGCAAGGAAGCATGGGCGGCTTGTTGAGATAATAATTAAACCTGAGATGAGCATTGTTGAAAACCACGGCGTGGATGACATAAGAAGGGAAGCAGAGATCATAATAAAGAATGGCTGTACAATCGAGGACATAGAGTACTACCTTCCAGGTTTCTCAGAGCCCCTCAGAAGAAATGTAGGTGTTGATTCAATGGAGGACGTCGACCGTTTCATAAAGACCCTCCAGAGTGACTCCCGTAAACTGGAATCCCTTGACAGACTCTACACCCTCTCAGGTGGGGGTATACATACACACAGGATATCGGGCCCAGACTCAAAGAGCCTTGATAGGGTGGAGGCGGAACTCAGGAAGGAGGGTTTCCTTATAGGGGTTAATCTGGACCTCGCTGAGATCAAATCCATAATACAGGAATCAGGAAGGGTTGTTGAGATGCTCCTGAAGCATGATCTGGGTAACATGGACGACAAGGAGACAATTATAAAGAGGGGCGGCCGAATCCTTGACTCAAAGCACTACCTTCCAGGGGTGAGGCAGGTGGTCACAAGGAACCTCAACATAAGGAACATGGATGACCTCCGGAGGTGCCAGGAGGAACTTGAAAAACCAGACGCCAGGAGATCCCTGAAGGCGCTGTACAGCATATCAAGGAATATACACTCACACACCGTCGCTGCAAGTGACGTTAAGGTTATAAAGAAGATTGAGAGGGACCTTGAAAAGAGTGGTGTGCTCCTTGGTGTTAACCTCTCTGAAGATGAGATATGGGATATAGTTGAAAGTGAAATGATGGAGAAGTTCTGCATAGAATAAAAAATGTTCTAATTAAGAATAAAAAATAGAATTTAGAAGAGGTCATGGAGTTTGATCTGGTATGCTCCAAGGTTGCCACCGTAGTTCCCTGCACTTATCTTAATTATGCCTGGGACGGTACATGCGGCCTTTATACCCTCCTTCATTGCCTCCCTTACAGCCTCTTCGTTGACACCGTCTATAACTATCTCATATACCCCGTTGACGTTTTCAGGTATCTCGCTGCCCTCAACCTCATCCTTGAGGGTCACGCACATCTTCTCGTTGGTTGAGGCATTGAGGAACTTGTACTTGTTTGATCCAACCTTTGAGCCTGAAGCCACCACACCACCAGGGAATGGGGTTATGGTGCCTTCAACCGCAGCTATTGCATCCACTGCAGCCTGGGCCGCAAGGAGGGCTGATGCCTGACTGTCACCCATGATGAAGAAGTTTCCGCCTGCAACTCCGTCCTTTATTCCAAATTCGCTTTCAATGAGGAAGTCGCCTGACATTATCGGGATTGAGTGGATTTTCCTTCCATCAATTTCAAGTTCCTTCTCGTAGCCATCCCCAAAGAACTTGAGTTTGAATCCCACGTTGAGCTTCTCGTCCTCGTCATCGAGAGCATCGAACACTGCTGTTGTTGGTGCTGTAAGTATACCCATCCCTATCCTTTCAAGGAGTTCATGGTCCAGGTTCTTCTTTGATGGGTTGCAGATCATTATTATGTATCCAGGCCTTCCATCGGGTGTCTCCTCTGGTGGAACGTAGCAGTCTATACCTGCCTCTGCAGGGCACCCTATAACAGATGTACCGTAACCTGTTGCCTCGGTTGCAGCTATCTTTGCAAGTTTTTTGGTTGCCGCAGTTACAAGAACCCTTGAAACCTTGATACCGAAGGCCTCCGCAAATGTATCCTCTATTTCAACACCATTTATCTCCATAATTATCACCTAGTTGATTTAGTGGAAGAACTGCTAATATATTTTTCTAATTTTGTTTAGGTATTAAGGCCCTTTCAAAAATCAGTTATCTTCTCAGCACCCCAAGAGCACTTTAAATGAATCTAAATGATCTTCTGGAGAATTAAAAGTACTAAACCACTGCCTTAAATGAATCTACAGGATGTTTTACAGAATTAAAAGTGACTTTGAGAAAAACTATCAGTAAACCAGAGTAAAGAAATTGCATGAATTATCCTCATGGAGGTTTAATCCAAGATGTGCTTCATTCACCGTCAGCGGGTTTCAGTACCTTTATCCTGAAACAGGTTCCAGGGGAGAGCCTGTAATCAACCTTTGCCTCTATCTGATTCAGAAGGCTTCTTACAAGCTGCAGACCCAGTGAATCTGCATTCTCAAAGTCCACGTCCTCAGGGAAGCCACGACCATTGTCCCTGACCTCAAGCATGTAGTGATCATCCTTATTCCTGAAAACAGCCCTTATCTTTCCATCCTGTCCCTCGGCAAAGGCGTGTCGGAAGCTGTTGGATAGTAGCTCTGAGAGTATCATCCCAAGGGGCACCGCCAGGTCAAGGCCCATTTCAGCATCCTCAAAGTACATCTCAAGTCTCACATTTCCCGGTTCAGGGGAGTATGTGCTTAAAATCCCTGAAACAATGCTCCTGGCATACCCTGCAAAGTTTATTGACTCAAAGGATCCCTCATGGATAAACTTCTCATAAGCTTTCCTTATTGACCTTAGACGATTCTGGGTATCTCTGAGGAGCTCATAATCATCCCCATCCTTTATATATGGGAACTGGAGATTAACTATGCTTGTGATAAGCTGAAGGTTCCTGTCGATCTGCCTGTAGAGGCCATTTATTGTATTCCTCAGTTCAGAGATCGTTTTACGGAGCTCGGCCACCTCATGAATCTTTTCTGAAGCGTCTCTTGCAGTTACAAGGATAAAATCCTGGCCTGATAGTTCCAGGGGTCTGAAGCTCAGTTCAAGGGGCACATCCCGGCCATCTGAGTCCATGAACTCCATGATGGTTGTGCATGGGCGGGGTTCCTCGGCCAGACGGTCGAGTATTATCCTCAGCCTGGACTTCTGAATGAGGGGAATCGCCCTCAATGTTGGAAGGTACCTTCCCCGCAGATTATCAGGATCATACCCCAGCTTATCAGCGAAGGAATTGCTCAGGTCAAGTATGAAACCATTTATATCCTGTAATATCCAGGGTTCAGAAGATTCCAGGAGGAGGTTGAGGTAATCAGGTGATGAACGTATTTCCTCCACGAGGTTCTCATACATTTTTTCGTCGTGTAACTTATCGGTTAAGAAAACCCTTTCAAGCATGATTATCCCCCTAACCTGCTGCAGCGGTCAATCTATAGATCTGATTATTGACCCATAAATCTTTTTCCAGTGTTGTGTCAGATTTCACAATAACCCTGAAGTTTTACATCAGTTTCCCGGATACTCACCAGAGTAGTCAAATGAGTACTATGCTGACCTCCCTAAAGTTTCTCCATCAGTTTCTCAGATACAGAAGCCCCAAAGTAGGGTAGAGATGCCACACCCATTGCTGAGATCATCCAGAAAGATATGAGTCTCTCAACCACAGTTACGGCTGCGCTGACAGACGGCGATACGCCTGCTGCCGAATAGAAGACTATCATAACCCCATCAACGGCACCAAGGCCTCCTGGAAGGAGCGGTATCATGCCAATGAGTGTTGCCAGAATGAAGACCTCGGCTATCACAATAAGTGAGACGCTTGTGCCAAATGCCTCAAATACAAGGTATACCCTTATGATCTCAAGGATCCAGAGGAGAAATGAAAGTGGTATTCCATACAGCAGCACTCTCCTATCAGCCAGCATTATCCTCATGGTACTCTGAAATTCTCTGAGCGCATTTCTTAACCTTTTTTCAAGTTTTTCATAGTTCTTTCTGTAGAACCTCCTTACAATGCCAAGTATCCAGCCAAGTATCCTCTCACCGGACTCCCTGTCAATGGATATGTAAAGGACCAGGAAGAAGGCCGCGGTTATTATTATAACCGAAACTATAAGTGCGGCCACTATCCATGGTGAAAGTTCAAAGTAGAGGACTATTGCGACTATGGTGAGTATGGCGAGGAAAATAAAGGGGAATGTGTCAAGACCCCTGTCTGCTATCACGGTTGCAAAAGCAGCCTCCATTGAAGCCCTGGAGTATTTTCCAAGTATATATGCCCTTACAGGTTCACCCCCACCCCTTGCGCTCGGTGTGAGGTTATTTATTGCCATTCCCACAAGTAGCATTGGAAAGAGGTGCCTTTTTCTTATGTTTATTGAAACAGCCCCCGTGGTAATGGCCCACCTCACGGTGAAGAGGCCAAGAATTATGAATTCCAGGGCAACCGCCATGATCACATAAAGTGGGTCCGCCTTCCTTAGGGCCTCCTCAATCTCTCCAGGCCCTATGACAGATATCATAACCGCAAGGGCCAGTACCCCTATTGCAATAAGAATTGCGCCTTTGTGTTTCATTTAAACCATCGAGATCCTTTCTCAGATATTATATCATGATTAAGACCTCTCTGTTTCAGAGAGTAAATCAAAGCCTTACAAATTCACAGGAAAGCCTGTCTGTGTCAAAAAGCGCCAGTGTGCTCTCCCCTGAAAGGTAACCGCAGAGTTCACCAGGATTAACCGTTATGGTTTCTGCGCTCACAATGCTCTTCTCATGGGTGTGGCCGGTTACCACAAGGTCATATCTACCACATCCAGCAACACAGTCAAGGATCTGCCTGTTATGGCCATGTATAACCGCTATTTTCAGGCCATCAAATTCCAGTTCCTTAAAGTCAGATAGCTCTGTGAGTTCAGAGTACGCGGCACGCAGCCCATCCCTTTCACCATCATTGTTTCCAAATATGGCCTCAAATCTCATCTCAAGCCTTCCAAATTCCTGTGCAGTGAATGGGGATATTAAATCCCCTGCATGTATAACAAGATCCACAGATTCCCTGTTGAATAAATTGACCGCCTTCCTTATTGAATCAAGGTTATCATGCGAATCAGCCACCAGTCCTATCAAACAAACCACCCGCAAAAGATACAGTGATCTACATACATTTATATACTATGATGTTTAAGTTTATGTATGGGATGCGGTGAGGTCATTATATTATTTCTTACTGTTTCTGGTTGGAAGTAATTATATGATTTTGTGCGTCCCTACTTAAGGATGTGATGAATTGTTTGGAGATAGCTACTACAGGAAGGAAACCTACTCCACACCAGTAAATGTTGGTGAGGAGTATGAAGTTAAAATTGAAGACCTCGGCAGAGATGGCGATGGAATAGCCCGTGTTGAAGGTTTTGTTGTTTTTGTACCTGGTGCAGGTGTCGGAGACGAAGTTAAAATAAGGATAAGTGCAACCAGGCGCAAGTTTGCTTTCGCTGAAGTTGTAGAATAAGCTGGATTGAATTTTATATACGGAGTAGATTATTCTACCCAAAGAACTTTATTTTTTGCTCATTTCCCCCTTGAAGTATTACCCCCTTCTTTATCCATTATTCTAAAAATTTAGAACTTCTATTTTTTGCCTACTCCCCCATTGAAGTATTACCATCTCTTTATCCATTATTCTAAAAATTTATATTGGAACAATCCCATTCTTTATATGGTAACATGAGATATGTTGGAAAGAGGGACCTTTTTACCGTTGGAAAGTATCTTGGCAATATAATGCAGGGGATAGGCTTCGTTGTTGCATTACCCCTCATTGTTGCACTGATCTACGGTGAAGGCAATTTTTTAAGTTTTATTGTGCCCTCAATTATCTCGCTCAGCATTGGAACTGTGCTCAAAAGATATTCCCCTGAGGAATGCTCCATACGCCTGAAACATGGTATGATGGTCGCATGTCTTGCCTGGCTCTGGGCTGGATTCATAGGTAGCCTCATAATGATGTCAGCCCTTAACATCGATTTTGCAAATGCCTTCTTTGAGAACATGTCTGCCTGGACCGGCAGTGGACTCACAGTTTTCTCCAATGTTGAAGCACTCCCAAAATCAATTCTATTCTTAAGAAGCCTTGAACAGTGGATCGGTGGGCTTGGAGTTGTTATAGTTGTTATAGGTGTCCTCATAAGGCCAGGTACAGCTGCTGCACGTTTATACAAGTCCGAAGCAAGGGAGGAAAGGATAAAACCCAGCATAGCAAACACCGTCAGGACTATCTGGTGGATCTACCTCACCTACACGGTCCTCGGGATCGTGCTCTATGGGCTGACAGGGATGCCGCTCTTTGATGCCATCAACAACACCCTCACGAACCTCTCAACCGGGGGAATGTCCATAAAGAACCTCAACATCGGCTACTACCGTAGCGATGCCGTCTACCTTGTAACCATGTTTCTCATGATACTTGGGGGGACAAGCTTCCTTGTGCACTACCAGGCAATAAAGGGTAGATTCTCAAATGTTCTGAGGGATATACAGCTGCAGGCAACCTTTGCCTTTATAATCCTTTTCACGGTCCTTTCGATCTACATTGGGGGCGTGGCCCCCCTTGAATCCGTCTACCATGTGATATCAGCCCTCAGCTGCACCGGTTCAAGTATAAGTTCAACCAGTCAGATGGTTGCCTGGTCAGGGTACTTCAAGATAGTTCTAATAATATGCATGCTCACAGGTATGGCTGCAGGTTCAACCACAGGGGCTGTGAAGATAATCCGTGTCATAACTGTACTTAAGGGTGTCTACTGGGACATCATGAGGATCCTGGCACCTGAGGGTTCGGTTATACCGAGAAAGATATCATGCAAGTCTGTGAGTGACGCTGAGATAAGGGAGGCCGGGTCATACATAAGCCTTTATTTTGTCCTCCTGTTTTTCACGTGGTCGGTTCTTGTAACCTATGGATATGACCCCCTCAACTCCCTCTTTGAGGCGGCCTCTGCCCAGGGAAATGTTGGGCTCAGTATGGGGATAACCAGTTTCAATCTCCCCCTGATACCGAAAATGGCCCTCATAATTAGCATGTGGCTTGGAAGACTCGAGATAATCCCTGTGCTTGTATTAATACGTGGTTTCGTGGAGGCCTTCAAGGTTAGCTGAACCTCGAGATAAGCGCGTGGTCATTATCTTCACTGAAAAACCTTATTAATGATGACGTTTAACACAAGTAAACACGAGTAATGATTATCTTTATTCTGCCTGAAGTCTGAAAGGTGTGGATATGTATGTTGTTATAATGGGTGGAGGAAGAGTTGGTTTAACACTCGCAAACCTCCTTATATCAGATGGAAATGATGTAACTCTCATAGAAAATGATGAAACACTCTGTGCAAATGCTGCAGTTGAACTGGACGCCCTTGTGATCTGCGGTAACGGTACAGACATAAAAACCCTTGAGGAAGCCAACATAAACAATGCAGATGTCTTTGTTGCGGCCACAGGAAATGATGAGGCCAACCTCCTAAGCTGCATACTTGTGAGGGAGTACAACATACCCAAGATCATAGCAAGGGTCAGCAACCCAGACCACGAGGACGCCTTCAAGAAGGTTGGCATAGATCACGTTATAAGCCCGGAGAGGACCGCTGCAGGTTACCTTGAGAAACTGATAACAAGGCCAAAGGTGGCTGACCTCATCGTCCTCGGGCATGGGGATGCCGAGATCCTTGATATGGAGATAAAGAGCAGTAAAATTGTTGGAAAGAAGGTCAAGGATGTATCCCCCACTGAAAAGTACATCATCGTGGCAATATACAGTAACGGTGACCTCATCATACCCCAGCCAGACATGGTCCTTGAGAGGGGAGCCAAGATATCCGTACTTGTAAAGACAGAGGCGGTGAATGAGGTTACAAAGAAATTCACAGGCTAAATACCCCCAGTCTTTTTAATTTGATTGCTTTTACTGAATCAACCTCAAAGATCAACTGATCCGTATAAGCCATAACCAGAAGGATAGTTGTGATTATACGTGGTAAACTATGGTTAAATGGTACTTCATGGCTGGCCTCATCACTGGACTGGTCACAGGTATTCTGATTGGTACCTACCTTGAGAGCTGGATTTCAGATGACACCCAGACACCCCTTGATGAAGGTGTAGATTACCCTGAGCCGTTAAATGGGACGGCCATTATATCATACAAAAACACCTGCTCTCAGCTCAACCTATCAGACGTTGATGAGAACCCATTCTTTCTAAAGAAGCAAAGGGTGTGGGTTGATGGAATAATATTCAGGAAATATGAATTTGAAAGTATCAACAGAACAGTGACCCTTATGGTACTCAGCGTATCCCCAGGGCCCGGTTACGTGCTTGTTAAATATGGTTCAGCAAGTCCCCTGAAAAGCGGGGACCATGTGAGGGTCTACGGGGAGTATTTCTATCCAGCGGTGGATAAAATCACACCTGAACTCAGGAACAGAAAATTGCCGGGGATAAAGGCCGTTTACATGCAGAAAATGGAAATAACATCACCCTGAATCCCGGAACCAACCATTTACCCTATTCCAAGGAAGGCCGCAGCCAGTTCCACATGCATTGAACCGTTATCAACCCATGGGCCGTGGCCAGGGAACAGGTACTCGATGTCGAGTTTCATGAGTTTTTTAATGGACTCTGCAAGTTCATTTATGTCTCCGCCAACATCAACCCGACCGAATCCCCCATCAGCAAAAACCGTGTCCCCTGAGATGAGGGATCTACCATCATACAGACATATGCATCCTGGTGTATGGCCGGGTGTGTGGATAACCTCAAAGTCGCCTATGAAGTCCCCATCCCCGATTTCAACAGCCACTTCCATTGGCTCCATGGATGCCGAGAACATGTAGGCAACCGTCTTCGCGTCGTCACCCTCCCTGAGTGCTTCTGCATCAAGACTGTGAATTGCTATATCTGCATCGAAGAGCCTGTTTCCCCCGGTATGGTCAAAGTGGCAGTGGGTGTTCACTATATGTTTTATGCTGCCCGGCTCAACACCGGCCCCCCTTATCTTCCTCATGAGGTTATCAGGGTTCATTCCGGTCCCTGTATCAACCACCGTGTCTCCAAGGATGTATATGTTAGAATCAAAGAGTGTTCCTTCAATCGCTATTATATTATCAAATTTCTGTATCATGAAAGCGCCTCAGAAAAAGGGAGTGATGGGGTCACTGGGATTTGAACCCAGATCCTAGGATTTCTCTTGTCTCAGTACTCCAATCGGTCATCATACTGTAGTCAGAGCGCACATTTTCTTCAAAGACAACTGGAGTCCCAGATGATAGCCTGGTTACACCATGACCCCATTTGATAGAAATGTTGAAGCCAAGGGTGAGATTTGAACTCACGTGTAATGGATCTGCAGTCCACCGCTTCGCCACTAAGCTACCTTGGCATAGAGTAACTAATATCAGAATTAGTATTTAAAGTTTGCGGTCCCCTCATCTGAGGCGGGTCTGCCTTTCGCAACCGGTGATCTCATGTATATCCCTGCCCCTCTCAAGGGCAATATCAAGGTCAAGCCTGTAATTTTCCGATGGTGTCATCTCAAGGTCAGCCGGTGAAAGGAAGATCCAGTCCCTGTACCTGAATTTTACCCCGATATAGGGTTCTGCACCGAACATCTCTGAAAACTCCAGAAGCCCCTTTATCTTTCCTGAATCAATGTATATGCGCTCACCGGATGTCATCTTAACCTCGATTGCAAGGTATATCTCTCCGTTCCCTGCAATGATGTCAGGTAGGGGCTTCTTTGTGGCCCCACCAGAGGCCGGTGCCCTCATGGCCGCAAAATCCTTTTCCCAGAGGAGTTTCACAAGGTCCCTCTCTCCCCGCGATCCATCCCTAACCATGAAAACACCCTGAAACCCTCAATTCTTCCTTCCCAGATACACGAAATAACACTCTCTATCCTCTCTCCAGACACATTAAACAACAACCTGGACACACTAAACAACACTCTCTATTCTCCTCTCCCCAGACACATTAAACAACAACCTGGACACACTAAACAACACTCTCTATTCTCCTCGCCCTGAAGGTCCCCCTTCCACTGTCACTGAGCCAGTCAATGAGCGCATCCTTTACAATGACATTCTGGTCATGGAGATGGATGTCAACTGTCAAACCGGACCTGTTGAACCTCTCATCAGAGGGTATGAAACGTATAAATGTCCCTGTAAAGTGGTACCTTGTTTTAAGGAACCACTGTGTCAGGTATATGCCCTCCATGATTCCTATCTCCTCGCCCTCCTGGATCACGGTAGCCCTGAAGGAGGCGCAGGTCCTTTCAATACGTATCATATAATCAGCCGTGGTGTTCTGAGATAATCTGATCTACGAAATCCGTAGCCGGTACTGAAAATCTTCATCATGACACAATAAATAATTTTCCATGGATGATTAATAAAACCTCCTAAAGATCAGTGATTTCACCTGGGATCAAGGATAATCAGATGGATGACAATAAACCGTGCCCCGGGTGCCGAATTTTATATTATTCCAGCACTTGATGATTGAGGACAATGAAAAAATGATTGATGAGAATGGGGCCGGGGCCGAGATTTGAACCCGAGTCGCGGGATCCACAGTCCCGAAGGATAACCACCTACCCCACCCCGGCAGTTGAATTCTATCACAGTGCGGGGGCAGGGATTCGAACCCTGGTAGGCCTACGCCAACAGGTCCTAAGCCTGTCCCCTTTGGCCAGCTCGGGCACCCCCGCAGCAATGATGCTCAATATGAAGAATAATCATAAAAGGTAAGAAATGCTCCGGCCGGGATTTGAACCCGAGTCTTCGGCTCGAAAGGCCGAAATGATTGGCCGGACTACACTACCGGAGCCTCTGATTACCGATTAAGTGGGCCCAATGGGATTCGAACCCATGGCCGCCCGGTTATGAGCCGGGCGCTCTACCTGGCTAAGCTATGGGCCCATGACGCCGCCGACAGGGCTCGAACCTGTGACCAATCGGTTAACAGCCGAACGCTCTACCTACTGAGCTACGGCGGCACCTGCCAAGTACAAGTCCTTGCTTGCAACAAACCAGTGGTTTGTGGTGCACATCCCAAGGCGTACAATTAGATTTATACCCATCATATATAAAGTTTTCGGTTTAGCGGTGGTTCTGCAGACACCCCAGGAGGATGATGGTCATATGCTGAATAATGCTGACGCCGCAGCCGCCATGACAAGGGCCACAAACGCAATCATCAGTGACTGGGACTTTCTCCTGGAGGAGGAGAGCACATAGATTACAGATACCATGAGGGCCGCTATAGCACCCATGAATCCAAATATTCTGCCAAGGATCACCATGAGGATCACAAGCACCAGTGCGCCGCGCAGGGCGGTATCCCACTCGAAACCCTCCTTTCTGGCATCACTGAACTCTTTCCTCTGGAGCTCCCTTTTAACAGGGGTTTCCCTGAAATCTCCAGACATGAACCTGGATTTGAGTGGTTTTTCCTCAAGGAGGGTTCCGCAGTTCCTGCAGAACCTTGAGCCCTCCCTGTTCCTTTCGCCACAGCTGGGGCAGTAAACCATATCCATCAGCCTCAATGTATCAACATCAAAGCTTATCTCAACGAAAGTTTATAAAGGTATTCTGCAGAGCAGAGAGTGTCAGATATGAATGTTATAGAATCACTGAAGGAAATGGATATACTCAAATTGATGAACAGGGCCAGTGAAATCACCCTCAAACATCATGGGGATATCATAACACTGGAAAGGGCAGTTTTTCTCTCATGGTGGTGTGAAAGGGGGGACTGTGCCTTCTGCTATATGAGCACACAGAAGCCACGTATAAGGGAACCATCAAAGGCCAGAAGAAACGTGAACGCCATACTGGCAGAGGCAGAAATATGCAGGAGACTTGGGTGGAACATAGAGTTCCTATCAGGAGGCTATGGTTCATTCTCCCCTGAGGAGATAAAGGAGATCGCAGAGAGGATAAGGGATATCACAGGATCCCCTGTCTGGCTGAACACAGGTATAACCACCGATCTTGAAATATACGGTGATGAGGTGGCAGGTATAACAGGGGCGCTGGAGGTTGCAAACCCTGACCTTCAGAGGAAACTGTGCCCCAGCAAACCCAGAGAGGACATAGCTGAGATGCTTGAGGCAGCCAGGGACCTGGGATTCAGGAGGGGCATCACCATAATACTGGGACTCGGTGAGACACCAGATGACCTCAGATACCTCTTCGAATTTATAGGGGATCTTGAAATAGACCGCGTAACCTTCTATGCCCTCAACCCCCATGAGGGAACGGTATTTGAGAATCAACCCCAGCCCGCCACCCTCTATTATGCAGGAACAGTTGCCGCCACAAGGATAGAGTTCCCTGAACTGGAGATCATCACAGGGACCTGGATGGATAACCTGGGAAGCATAGGTCCACTAGCCCTCAGCGGGGCCAACGGAATAACCAAATTCCCCCTTTTCAAGATGTTCGGGACCTCCTATGGGAAGCGTGTTGAGGAGGAGGTTAGGTGGGCCGGGAGGAGGCTTAGGGGTACATTCACAGATGTGGAGAGGCTCAGAAGGGGGAGGTCCTACCCTGAAATTGACCCCTTCATAGAGAGGTATGTTAACGGATGTCTGAAAAATCTTAAATTGCTTTAAGTTGATGATAATAAATATAATCTGATATGCTTTCCATCACGTTGAACCATGTTACCATGAAAAGGAGGAATAACCATTAAGATGAAATGTGGTCTTGAAATTCATGTTCAGCTTGACACCAGATCAAAGCTATTCTGCAGATGCCCGACAGATTACCAGGACGCCCCCCCAAATACAAACATATGCCCGGTGTGCCTCAACCAGCCAGGGGCCAAACCACATCCACCAAACAGAAGAGCCCTCGAGGGGGCTCTGAAAATCGCCCTCATGCTTGACTGCAGAATAAACCCTGAGATCACATACTTCATGCGTAAGCACTACAACTACCCGGACCTCCCATCAGGATACCAGAGGACATCCATACCCGTTGGACTTGAGGGGGAGCTCAACGGCGTCAGGATCAGGGAGGTGCACATAGAGGAGGACCCCGGTCAGTATAAACCGGACCACGGTGTGGTTGACTTCAACAGGTCAGGCATCCCCCTCATTGAAATTGTTACAGAGCCAGACATGAGGTCACCTGAGGAGGCCAGAAACTTCCTCAGGGAACTCATAAGGGTGCTGGAATACAGTGGCTGTGCCCGTGGTGAGGGCACAATGAGGGCCGATGTCAACATATCCCTTGAGGGGGGCCGCAGGGTTGAGATAAAGAACATAAACTCAATAAAGGGTGCCTACAAGGCCCTTAAGTTTGAGATGGTCAGGCAGAAGAACCTCCTCAAGAGGGGTGTTGAGGTCAAACAGGAAACACGTGCATTTCTTGAATCCCAGATGATAACCGTTTCCATGAGGCTCAAGGAGGAGGCAGAGGACTACAGATACATACCTGATCCCGACCTCCCCCCAATGCACTTTGGAAGTGAAGTGGTGGATGGCGTCAGGGAAGGAATACCAGAGGCGCCCCACCTCAAGGTTAAACGATTCATGGAGGAATACGGTTTAAGGGAGGAGGATGCAAGGGTGCTGACCTCAGAACTGGAACTTGCAGATGCCTTTGAGGAGGTTGCGGCATCCATAGACCCTGAGTTCGCGGCTCTCTGGATGAGGGACGAACTCAAAAGGGTGCTCTACTACAACAAGGTGAGCTTTGCAGAAAGCGGTATAACCCCCCAGAATATTGTGGAACTCCTTGAGATGATACAGAAGAAGGAGGTAACCACCAAGGCCGCCAAAAAGATCATAGAGGAGATGCCGTTTAACACCAGGAGCCCCCGGGAGATAGCTGCCGAAATGGGGCTCATAGGAATCATAGATGAATCCCAGGTTATAGAGGCGGTTGAACAGGCCATAAGGGAAAACCCCCAGGCAGTCCAGGATTACCATGATGGCAAGGAGGCTGCCATAAACTTCCTGGTGGGGCAGGTGATGAGAATTACCCGTGGAAAGGCAGAGCCTGAACGGACAGTTGAACTGATAAAGGAAAGGATCTGAGGTGCATGGCCAAGAACGTCCTGGATCTTCTTATGTGGCATCCTAAATGGGATATTAAAAGGTGCAGGATAAGTTACATCCACAGGGGGGCTCAGAGGAACCTCAAAACAGTTCAGGGGTCAGATATTGAAAGGCTCGAAAGGGGCTTCATTGTGCTGAGTAACGGTGCATCGATACCCTACCATCGTGTGGTTAAAATAGTCTGCGATAACAGTTTCATCTGGAAAAAACAGAAGAAGGGATAGGATGAGCAATAAGGCACTTGTGAAGGATTACATGACCCGGGACGTTATAACGGTCTCCTCAGACACATCAACCGCGGAGATCATCAAGCTCATGAAGGAAACAGGTCACGATGGATTTCCGGTCAAGGATAACGGTACCGTGATCGGGATGGTGACTGCCTTTGACCTCCTCATAAAGCCATGGGTCAAAACAGTATCAGAGATCATGTCAAAGGACGTGGTTGTTGCAGACCAGGATATGTCCCTCAATGACGCTGCGAGGGTCATGTTCAGGATGGGGATCTCAAGACTGCCAGTTATAGATAAGGAAGGTAAACTTGTGGGTATAATAACAAACACCGACATCGTGAGATCCCATATTGAACGTTCCACCCCCATGAAGGTTAACTACTTCAAGAAGACGCTGGAACAGCTCTATGGTGTCAAGCCGGAGGTCAAGCGGATGAAGGTCCCCATCGAAAAGCTGCGGCCCACCCAGAGCAAGGTATACGCCGATGAACTCCAGGGTAGAACCTATGAAATTAAAAGGGGCCTTGCAGAGCCCACGATAGTTGTGAAGACAGGTGACAGGTATGTACTTGTCGACGGTCACCACAGGACACTGGCATCCTACAGGCTGGGCTGCAAGGAGATAGACTCATATGTCATCGATATCAAGAAGGACATGAAGCTGGGTATGGAGAAGACAGCGGACCTCAACGGCGTTTATACTCTGGACGACATTGAGGTTATAGACGACGCCCAGCACCCCCTGATTGCGATAACAACCAGCATGAGAAAGGCTATGGCAGGTAAGAAGAATGGTGGATGAGGGAATTTTAAGGGAAATCTACGCTGTACTTGAGGACCGTCGCGATAACCCGGTGGACTCCTACACCTCCAGACTCATGACAGATGATGAGAAAAGGGCTGAGGATAAGATACTTGAGAAGATCGGTGAGGAGGCAGCAGAGGTGATCATAGCCTCAAAGAATAATGAGCGCCTCGTAGAGGAGTCTGCTGACCTGATATTCCACACACTTCTACTCCTTGTATACAA
This sequence comes from Methanothermobacter sp. KEPCO 2, assembly GCF_041228365.1. NCBI lineage: Archaea > Methanobacteriati > Methanobacteriota > Methanobacteria > Methanobacteriales > Methanobacteriaceae > Methanothermobacter > Methanothermobacter sp. KEPCO 2. The sequence continues at coordinate 1,301,922 of NZ_CP166185.1, forward strand.
GGAGATCCCCTTTGAGAGCCTGCTTGAGGAGTTCGCTGCAAGAAGAAAATAAATAACAATGCAGTTACCTCAGTGAAGTGGTGCTTCTAATCTAATAACTGATTACAACTGCAGGATAATTCAGTGAAGTGGTAGTTCCATCTGATGGAATCTTCTTTTTAAAAGTCTTATCTCCTTTTTACCTGTGAATCTGAATCCAAACTTACTGTAAAGGTTCAGGGCAGGGGTGTTTGTGGGTGATACATCCAGCGTGAGCCTATCAAGACCGCTCTCCTCTGCAATCATCTGGGCCTCCTGGAGGAGCCTGAAGCCAACACCCTGACCCCTCGCCTCAGGCGCAACTGCAAGGGATGCTATGTAGAGGTCACCATCCTCAACCTTCTGGGTACTCAGGGAGTCAATGAGGTCCATCATCATGACCCTCAGGGCATCCATGGGTCCCAGCTTTCTGAATAAATCAAGAACCCCAGATTCACTGCCTTCAAGGTCATATGCCAGTACTCCGAGGACATCTCCTTCACTGGCCGCTAGGATTATTCTCTCAGGGTCCCAGCAGACACCATTCCTTAGAAGTTTTTCCAGTATGTCCTCAGGATTTTTGAAAAATAGGTCAAAGAGTTGCCGGTCAGTCTCATAGATGAGCCTACCCACAATCTCTGAGAAACGGGGTTCGAACTGGACAATATCCATAGTACCATCTTCATTGAATAGTTATTGATTTCCTGGACATGAGTACTTTATAATTAGAAATAATAAAAAGATGGGGGTGCTGTGAAAAAATGGGGGGTAGTTAAAAAAATAATTACTGCTCTGCGTCGAGCATTTCGCCGTATTCAATCTCTATCTGGCAGCCCTTGGGGCCACAGCAGAAGTGCTGCAGATCAAAGTTCACAAGCATGATTTCACCTCTCAACCTTCTTTACTATAATAAAGTAACTTAAAGTATTTAAATGATGTACTTACATAAACTGCATATACACACATAAAGTATACTGGATTACATGGTTGATACCATGAGTGATGAAGAGTACATATGCTCTGTTGAGGCCGCCATTAACGAAATAGGGGGTAAATGGAAGTCACTTGTCCTCTGTTCCCTCAAGGATGGTAAGCTCCGCTTCAGTGAGATAAACAGAAAAATACCCCGAATAACCCAGAGGATGCTCACCAAGACCCTCCGTGAGCTTGAGGCAAACGGCCTCGTAAACCGGGTGGTATACCCTGAGGTGCCCCCAAGGGTTGAATACTGCCTAACTGAAAAGGGGAAATCAGTCATCCCCATCCTTGACGAGCTCTGTGAATGGGGCAGGAGGTACGGTACACACGAAAAATGATCAATCACCTGCAAAGGCCCTCAGTATTTTAACCGCAAGTACAGCGGCCCCAAAACCGTTATCTATATTTACAACCCCTATGCCAGGGGAGCACGACTGTAGCATGGAGTTGAGTGCCACAAAACCGCCCTCACCGACTCCATAACCAACTGATGTTGGTACCGCTATAACCGGCACATCAACAAGGCCCGCCACCACAGAGGGAAGCGCCCCCTCCATGCCAGCCACCACGATGAGCACCTTAACATCTGATTCAAGCATGTTCTGCAGTGGTTCCAGGAGCCGGTGGATGCCGGCAACACCAACATCATATGCCGTGATGACCTCACAGCCCGCCTCCTCTGCGACAACCCTTGCCTCCTCTGCAACGGGTATATCTGAGGTTCCCGCAGAAAGTACCCCGATCCTACCCAGCTTTGCAGGTTTCCATGACCTCACAGCAAGCAACCTGGCCGTTTCATGGTAATCGGCGGTGTAATCTTCTCCAAGATCCAGGCCATCCATGATCATCTCAGCCCTTTCAGGCGGGAGCCTTGTTACAATAACGTCACCAACAGTTCTTATAATGTTAATTATATCCTCATCACTCTTTCCAGGTGCAAATACCGCCTCAGGGAAACCTGTTCTTGTCTCACGCAGTATATCAAACCTGACCCTATCGCCCAGTTTAAGCTGGGCCGATTCAATCGCCCTTTCTGCCTCTTCAACCGAGATTTCACCCCTAAGGAGTTCCCTCAAAATCGATCTCACTGACATCACTACCTAATTTATAAGTTCATGAATATAATCTTAGCATGATGCACTGAACTGTCATCTGTATAAGTTCATGAATTAATCCTAGAATGATGTACCAAACTGTCATCTGTGAAAATCCTTAAAGGAGATAGAATGTACCGTGCCCAGCTCACTGTTGAGGGAATAGTGCAGGGTGTTGGCTTCAGGCCAGCCGTCTACAGGCTTGCACATGAACTTGGACTTACAGGATACGTCAGGAACATGGGAAACCTGGTTGAAATTGTCCTTGAGGGGAGTGAGGATACAATCAGAAAGTTCATTGAGAGGCTCAAGGCAGAAAAACCCCCCATTTCCAGGATAACCAGGATAAATAATGAGATGACCGCCATCGACAGCCCATCATTCAGCGATTTCAGTATAAAGGAGAGCTCCTCAGAGTCATCAGGGACATCCGTGATACCTGCAGACGTTGCAACCTGCAGCAGGTGCCTTGAGGAGATAATGGATGAGAATAACAGACGATACCTCTACCCCTTCACCGCATGCACAGACTGCGGGCCCAGGTTCACAGTGATTGAATCCATTCCCTATGACCGTGAGAGGACCAGCATGCGTGAATTCCCCCTCTGCAGCTCCTGCATGGAGGAATACCTCAACCCCCTTGACAGGAGGTATCATGCAGAGGCAACATGCTGCCCGGTATGCGGTCCCAGGCCATTCCTGTGGCGTGGAGATGTTATTGAAACAGATAACCCCCTGAAAATGGCTGCAGAGTTTCTTGATGAGGGTGAAATACTCGCGGTTAAGGGTATAGGGGGCACACACCTGGTCTGCCGGGCTGACGATGAGGATGCCGTTATGAAACTCCGCTCAAGGCTTGGAAGGCCCAGCCAGCCATTCGCCTGCATGTCCCCTGATGTTCCCTCAGTGGAGGTCTATGCATGCATATCTGAAGCAGAGGAGAAGGCCTTAACCTCCAGGCGAAGGCCAATAGTGGTCCTGAATAAAAACAGTGACTACCCCCTGGCCCCATCAGTTGCACCGGGCCTCCACAACATAGGGGTCATGTTACCCTACTCTGGAATGCACCATGTCCTATTCAAGTACACCGCGGCCCCAGCCTATGTTATGACCTCAGCCAATAAACCCGGTGATCCTATGTTCATCAGGAACAGTGAGATAACCAGGGGCCTTGAGGGTATAGCCGATTACTTCCTTCTCCATGACCGTAAAATCATAAACCGCTGCGATGACTCTGTTGTCCGCTTCAGGGGTGGAGAGATGGCCTTCATAAGGAGGTCCAGGGGGTACGCGCCTGAACCCTATGACCTCACCCATCTATCAGAGAATCTGTCAGCCCTCTGCCTTGGGCCGGAACTTGATGTGACCTTCTCTGTGCTCAAGGGTGGCCAGTGCTATGTATCACAGCACATAGGCAACACATCACGGTATGACACCCTCCTCTTCCTCAAGGACGCTGTGAATTACCTCATGGGTATAACAGGCACAGAATCCGTGGATGTCATAGCCTGTGACCTACACCCCCAGTTCCTGACAACATCCTATGCAGAGGAGCTCTCTGAAAGGTTCTCTGCGGACATCCTGAGGGTCCAGCACCACCATGCCCATGCCCTGGCACTCATGCTCGATAATGGTGTCGGTGAGTGCGTGTGTATAGCCGCAGATGGTGTTGGCTACGGTGCAGATGGCACGTCATGGGGTGGTGAGATCCTCCACTGCCACGGCCCCGAATATTCAAGGGTTGGGAGTCTCATGCCACAGAAGATGCCTGGGGGTGACCTTGCAACAAGGTACCCTGCAAGGATGCTGCTCTCAATGCTCCTGGACAGCTACGATGGGGACATCCGTGAACTCTTCATTGAAAGGTACCTGGATTACTTCCCCCACGGTGAAAGGGAGATTGATGTTATATTAAAGCAGATTGAAACTGGGCTCAACACAGGCGTGAGTAGCAGCACAGGTAGAGTCCTTGACGCAATTTCAGCAGCCCTCAGAATATGCGGAAGGAGAACTTACGAGGGCGAATGTGCCATGAAACTTGAATCAACTGCCTTCAGGGCTAAAGGAGAACTCAAAATACCCTTCAGAATCATGAAGAGGGATGGTAGGTACATCCTTGATACATCAGGCATACTCATGGATGTCATGGATCTTCTGGAATCCGGTGAGAAGAGGGTGGAGATAGCCCATGCAGCCCAGCGAGCCGTTGCAGAGGGACTTGCAGAGATGGCTGTCCTTGCAGCTGAGGATCTGGGAGTTGAGGTTATAGGGGGAACCGGCGGTGTTTTCTACAATGAGGCCATAAGCCTTGCGGTGAGGGATTACGTTAAAGAGAGGGGTTACAGTTTCATTCAGCACAGAAATTCATGTGCAGGTGATGGTTCAGTTTCCCTTGGGCAGGCGGTTGCGGCTGCACTTGAATACAGGAAATAACTAGGTCCTCTGATGTCCTCAGGAAATGGAATCTGGTGTCTCAGGAACTGCTCTACGGGTCTCAATAAATGCAAAAAGCCGGTTTGGTGAAAACTAATCCATCTTTCTTCTCATCTCTGCCTCGCGGAGGAGGTCCTCAGCCCGTTTCTTGAGGTGGTCGTAGAGCCTTATGAGGTTCTTTAACTCCTCAATGGCCTCCCACTGACCGTTCATTATCTTATTTTCAAGGTTAAGCAGTCTGGACCACTCGTCACCTGGGGGGAGCTGTTTCCTCTGGAGGAGGTCATCCACCACATCCACCCTGAAGTTGTTCCTGTTTATGGTTATGCTGATGTGGATGTCCCTTGATATATCATAATATTTGCGGGGCCTTCCCCTCTCTATCTTCCTGAAGAAGGAGCTTAAAATCCCTGCCTCCTCCATCGCCCTGAGGTGCTCTATTATGGCCTTCTGACCGATATCCAGTTCCTTTGATATTTCACTGACAAATCTGGGCTCCTCACGGAGGAGGTTTATGATCTCCCTCCGGGTCTTGCAGCCCATAACATCAAGTATAACTTCCATGTTCCGCTCTTCGGTGGATTTTTCTCTCATCATGGTATGGTATGTCGAAAGGTTTATATAACCTTTTGTAAGTATAATAGCTATAAGGTTATAGGTAACCTCTGGTAACTTTAATTTCTGTAAAAAATGAAAGGTGAAGCAATGTGCGAAGAGAAAAAAACTGATTCTAAGCCATCCAATAACTGTGAGGATGAATTAAAGGAACTTAAAAAGCGACTGAAAGAACTTGAAAGTGAACTCGCGGTTAAGGAAGAGGAAATCAGCGAATACGTATCACACCTCCAGAGACTCCAGGCCGACTTTGAAAACTACAAGAAACAGAAGGAAAAACAGGAGCTGGAACTCATAAAAAATGCAAATGAGAAGCTCATACTGAACCTCCTAGACGTATACGAGGACCTTGAAAGGGCCCTTGAAAACCGGGAGAATGATGGTGACGGCCTGGAGGTCATCTACAGGAAATTTAGGGACACCCTCAGGAAGGAGGGTCTGAGTGAGATACCCGCCGAGGGTGAGAAATTCGATCCATTCCTCCACGAGGCAGTTATGGTTGAGAACCATGATGAATACGATGATGGAATCATAATAGAGGAGTTATCAAGGGGTTACAGACTCAACGACAGGATAATAAAACATTCAATAGTCAAGGTATGTAAGAAAAGCTGATTTGAGGTGATCATGTGGCAAAAAAAGAAAAAATTCTCGGTATTGACCTTGGAACAAGTAACTCTGCAGCCGCAGTACTTATAGGTGGAAAACCAACCATCATACCCAGTGCAGAGGGGGCTTCACAGTACGGTAAATCCTTCCCAAGCTGCGTTGCATTCACAGAGGACGGCCAGATGCTTGTGGGTGAACCTGCAAGGCGCCAGGCAGTCACAAACCCTGAGAACACCATAACAGCCATAAAAAGGAGTATGGGTACAGACAGAAAGGTGAAGGTCCAGGGTAAGGAGTACACACCACAGGAGATATCCGCATTCATCCTTCAGAAGATCAAGAAGGACGCAGAGGCCTTCCTGGGTGAGGAGATAAAGAAGGCAGTCATCACAGTACCCGCCTACTTCGACGACAACCAGAGGACAGCCACCAAGGACGCAGGTACCATAGCAGGACTCGACGTTGTAAGACTCGTCAACGAGCCAACAGCAGCAAGCCTCGCCTACGGCCTTGACAAGGAAGACGAGGACATGGTCATCATGGTCTTCGACCTGGGCGGAGGTACACTGGACGTTACAATCATGGAATTCGGTGGGGGCGTATTCGAGGTTAGATCAACCAGCGGTGACACCCAGCTGGGTGGAACCGACATGGACAACGCGATAATGAACTACCTCGCCGATGAATTCAAGAAGGAGACCGGCATAGACCTCATGGAGGACGACCAGGCAGTTCAGAGACTGAGGGAGGCTGCTGAGAAGGCCAAGATAGAACTTTCAACAACCCTCACAACCGAGGTGAACCTCCCCTACATCACCGTGGCCCAGGACGGACCAAAACACCTCATAAAGACCATCACAAGGGCAAAACTGGAGGAACTGGTTGATCCTATCGTTCAGAGATGTGCGGGACCAATGGAACAGGCGCTGAAGGACGCCAAGATGACCCGGGAGGATGTGGATAAAATAATACTGGTCGGTGGACCCACAAGGATGCCCATAGTCCAGAAATTCGTTGAGGACTTCATAGGAAAACCCGTGGAGAGGGGAATAGACCCCATGGAGTGTGTTGCCATGGGTGCAGCCATACAGGGCGGTGTCCTTGCAGGGGAGATAAAGGACCTTGTACTGCTTGACGTGACACCACTGTCCCTGGGTATAGAAACCCTCGGAGGGGTCTTCACCAAGCTCATAGAGAGGAACACCACTATACCCACCAAGAAGAGCCAGATATTCTCAACAGCGGCAGACAACCAGACCTCCGTGGACATACACGTCCTTCAGGGTGAGAGGCCCATGGCCGCAGACAACACAAGCCTTGGAAGGTTCCAGCTGGTGGGAATACCCCCCGCGCCACGTGGAGTGCCCCAGATAGAGGTGACCTTCGATATAGACGCAAACGGTATACTGAACGTATCAGCAAAGGACCTTGGAACAGGTAAGGAACAGGCCATAACAATAACAGCACCCAACAAACTCTCAGAGGAGGAGATAAAACAGAAGATAGAGGAAGCCAGAAAACACGCCGAAGAGGACAGGAGAAAACAGGAGGAAATCGAGATAAGGAACAACGCCGATTCAATGATCTACACCGCCGAGAAGACCCTCGAGGAACTTGGAGATAAGGTGCCAGCAGATAAGAAGGATGCGGTTGAAAAACAGGTCAGTGAACTGAGGGAACTCATAGCAGGTGACGATGTCCAGGCCATCAAATCAAAGACCGAGGAACTCACAAAGATTGTGCAGGAAATCGGGGCGGTTATATACCAGCAGGCTGCCCAGCAGCAGGCAGAGAACACAGCATCACAGGGTGAAAACCAGGGCGACGACACCATAGATGCTGACTTCGAGGTCAAGAACTGAGGCCTCCCCCACCTTTTTATTCTCTGATGTGCAACTATTTTTAGCTGATCACTTCCAGATTCTATACCAGGTGAAAATCGATGGCTAAGCGTGACTACTATGAGGTTCTCGGTGTGGATAGGGGTGCCGATAAGAAGGAGATAAAGAAGGCCTACCGGAGGCTTGCAAGGAAGTACCACCCCGACGTCAGCGATGATCCTGATGCTGCCGAAAAGTTCAAGGAGATAAGTGAGGCCTACGCGGTCCTCTCTGATGATGAGAAGAGGAGAAGGTACGACCAGTTCGGCCATGCAGGTATGGAGGGCTTCAGTCAGGAGGATATATTCAACAACATAAACTTTGAGGACATATTCAGCGGCCTGGGATTTGATATAGGGAACATCTTCGACATGTTCGGTTTCGGTGGGGGAAGGAGACATGGCCCCCAGAGAGGTGCTGACCTCACCTACACCCTTGAGATAAGCCTTGAGGATGCCTACAGTGGCCTTGAAACAGATATAAGGGTCCCACACACAAAGAAGTGTCCCGTATGTCATGGGAGCAGGGCCGAGCCAGGTACCGGTACAAGGACCTGCTCCACCTGTGGGGGTAGCGGGCAGGTTCGGCAGGTGCGTAACACCCTCCTCGGGCAGATGATGAACATAACGACATGTCCTGACTGTCAGGGGGAGGGAACCATTGTTGAAAAGCCCTGCAGCAACTGTAACGGTAAGGGAGTTGTCAGGAAAACCAGCACAATACATGTGAAGGTTCCTCCAGGTGTTGAGACCGGATCCAGACTCAGGATCCCCGGTGAAGGAGAGATGGGTCTTCGTGGAGGGGAACCAGGGGACCTCTACGTGGTCATTAAGGTCAAACCCCACAGCATCTTCAGGAGGGAGGGGGCAAACCTCTACACAGAGAAACCAATAAGTTTCGTGCAGGCCGCCCTGGGTGACACCGTGGAGGTTCCAACCCTTGACAGGCCAGTGCAGTTGAAGATACCTGCAGGAACCCAGAGTGGCACAACCTTCCGCGTCAAGGGACACGGGATGCCCCACCTGAAGTGGAATGGCTACGGAAACCTCTACGTGAAGGTCAAGGTTGTAACACCAAGAAAGCTGAGTCCAAGGCAGAAGGAACTCCTCAGGGAATTTGCAAGTATCAGTGGGGATGAGATCCACGAGGATAAGGGATTCTTTGACAAGGTCAAGGATGCCATAATCCACTAACCTACATCCCCCACCTCATTCTAAAGGTTAAAGATGCAATAATCCACTACCCCCTGTTTTACAATATTTTTAGCTTTTACTGATCACAGGTGAACCTCAGCCGATGGAATACCCCTTTTAATACATTAAGAACTAACCGTAATATTTATATTATCTTTTTCCTTAAAGTTACTATAAACTTTGAGGTGAAGCATGAAAAATCCTGCAGGTATTCTAATTTTAAGGAAAATAGCAGCAGATTTCAGGGGATGATCAAATGAAAAAGAGTTATTTTCTAATTCTCGGCATTCTTGCTGGTTTCGTTGTGGGTTACTGTGTGAGTGAACTTCTTACAGAGGGTGTCCCCCTCCTATCCGGTGGGGATGATCTCCCTCAACCCCTAAAAGGCGCTGAAGCCACGAAATATAAGGAGGAGTGCAGTGCACTTGACCTTTCCACTTCAGGGGAGGATCCATATGCCCTCAACGGTCATAGGGTCTGGGTTGAGGGAACGGTGTATAAAAAGGGTGAATCATACGGCATCAGGCCGCAGGAAACCTTCATTGCCCTCAAGATCAACACCACACCAGAGTACCTACTCCTAAGCTACGCCGGAACAACCCCAATAAAAATTGGAGACCGAATAAGGGCCTACGGCGAATACTTCTACCCTGCAGAGGACACAACCACACCTGAACTCAAAAATAAAGAACTTCCCATGATAAAGGTCGTCTACATTGAGAGAATAAGAGTTAAAGGTCCCTAAAAGATGTGAAACTCACCGAACTTCTGCGCACAGTAGCTCCAGTGAATGCAGAACAGGTACCGCACTTGCGGGTTATCCTGCCGGGCTGAATGTTGATAAAGGGCATGCCGGGAGTAACCCACCTTCTGTTTCGGCAGCATTCATCTCGGCGGACTACCTCTGCCTCCTACAGTAATCACAGGCAGTATTTGTCCTTGCATCCCGCGGAATGGCCGTTTCACCGGTCCTCCTGGTGTCAGTCTGCTCCTTTAAGGGTGAAGCTTCATTATCATCCACCAGAAGACGTGTCGTTTCTGCTCCAGGGTCCAGCCTCTCAGCTGATGCCTCACGGCACCGCGGTTCTGTATGATGGGTGGAGTTTCCTCAGCCCAGAAAATGGACCGTCAGCTGCCCTCCGGCTTGCCCGATAGATGAACATGAGAATAAAAACTGATAGCGGGGCCTAGATTTGAACTAGGGATCTCGGGGTTATGAGCCCCGCGGGATCACCAGACTACCCCACCCCGCTAAACATTAGATTTGTTATTTTAATATATAAAGGTTGTGGTGAGGTCTGGTTTTACTCCATCAAACTTTTAAAATAATGATGGTTTTGAGATTGGTTATTCCTCCTCCTTCTCCTCAAGCTTCCTGAGTCTCCTGTCAAGGGACTCAAGCTTCTTGTTGGTGTAACCCCTGTACTCGTTGAAGCGGTGCTCCAGTTCATCTATGTTCCTTGATACCAGTTCAAGTCTCTTCTCAAGGTCAGATATATCATCCTTGGTGGCCAGTGACCAGTCCTCTATGAGTTCATCGCTCTTCTCATTAAGGAATGCGTCTATCTTGTTTGAGATGACATCGGTGCTTATGGGAACCTCCCTTACCTTGCCCATGATCCTGTCACTGACATCTGAAACCTTCTCTCCAACACCTGCCATATAACCTTCCCTCCCTTCACCTGGTTTTTCAAAGGCACCGTAAACCCTCGTTACCGGCGCCATGTTCCCTGATTCCATCAGGTAGTAATATATCAGGACAATTATGGCCCCTGCAAGTATCAGGATTGCAAGAAGCTCCACCGGTCCCACATTAAAACCTCCAGATCATTTTTTAAGTTTTGCATTGAGTTCTGCTTCCTTCTTCTCAATATCCTTCAGCATCCTCTCCAGTTTCCTGAACTCTGTTCTTGCCTCAAGGAGTGCAAGTCTCTCACTTATCTCACTCTGAAGATAACCCACCTCATGCATTATCTCAGATGTGTTCTTCCTTATGGCAGCCAGTTTCTCCTGCTTGTCCTTGGGGAGAGGTATGGTTGTCTCCATCAGGCGCTTTGCCTGCAGGTCGTTCTCAACGAGGGATATCTTTTTAAGTTCGATCTGCTTTTCAAGAAGCTGGATGTCGTTCTGGGATTCCCTAACCCTCCTCCACTGTATAGCCACAATGATAACTGTCACAAAAGCCAGGATGGATATTATAAGCCACAGGATGTTCTGAGGTATTGTTGCGGTGCTCGCCATATAGCTCCCCCTTGAAGTATTATCTGCTGGAAATAATATATAACTCCTTATTTAAATAAGTATCAGAACTCAGTTAAGTGGTAACGATGATCGAATCATACTTAAAGGCAGGTAAAATTGTATCAAAGGTTCGAAAAGAGGCGTCAAAGATCATAAGGGATGGTTTACCGGTAATAGAACTCGTGAATTACGTTGAGGATGGTATCAGAAGCAGGGGTGGTGAACCGGCATTTCCCTGCAATGTCTCCATCAATGAGGTCACCGCACACTACACCTCCCCTCCCGGTGATGAGAGCACATTATCCGAGGGCGACCTTGTTAAGCTTGACCTCGGGGCCCATGTGGATGGGTTCATAGCCGACACAGCCATCACAGTCCCTGTGGGTGATGTGGATGATACTTGCTACAGGATGATGGATGCTGCAAGGGAGGCCCTTGAGAATGCCATCTCCACCATAAGGGCCGGTGTGGAGGTTGGTGAGGTTGGCCGTGTTATCCAGGAGACGATAGAGTCCCATGATATGAAGCCAGTGTCAAACCTTACAGGTCACAGCATGGACAGGTGGATACTCCACTCAGGGCTTTCAATACCAAACATAAGTGAAAACAATCCCCATGAACTCGAGGAGGGGGATGTGCTTGCAATTGAGCCCTTCGCAACCGATGGTGTGGGGCTTGTTACAGACATGCCCCAGACCCACATATTCAGGTTCCTCCGTGAAAGACCCCTCCGGCTTGTCCATGCAAGGAGGGTCCTCGGTAAGATAAGGGAGGAGTACCATTCCCTTCCATTTGCAGAGAGATGGCTTGAGGAGTACTTTGAACCAAAAAGGCTCAGCGCCTCCATGAGGCTCCTTATACAGTCAAGGGCCATCTACCCCTACCATGTGCTTCGGGAGAAGAGCGGTGCCACCGTGGCACAGTGGGAGCATACGGTCATCGTGGAAAGTGATGGGTGCACCGTGATAACAGAATAGAAATAATAAATAGTTTGATGGGATCAGAATGGTGCTGGTAACCATCTCCTTCCTCAAAATGAAAGAAAAACAGTTGATGGGATTAGAATGGTGTTGGTAATCCCATCTCCTTCCTTGCGGCGATGTTCTTCTCTGCTTTTTCCTTTTTCTGTGCGGCAAGTTTTTCAAGCAGTCCCAGGCCAGGTTTAACTTCCTCTATTGGTTTTGTCTCAAATAGGCCTGCTTCAACTGCCTGCTTGAATATTGAGTCTCCTGCGTCTGTCCTGGTTATGACTGTTGACCATCCGTCGGGTGAACCCACTGAACCGGTTGAGACGTCTGCAAGTTCAGCCACGTAGTCCTTACAGATCTTGCATCCTGCCTGCTCGTATCCATGGGTCTCCTTGAGTGGGAGGGTGAGGACATCATCCTGGGTGTATACCCAGAACTTTCCTTTACCTATATCCATCTTCTCAACGAGTTCCATGCTTACTCCGAGTTTCTCGCAGATGAAGGTCTGGAGTGATGTGTATGGGAAGTTTTCCATGCAGTATATACCCACCAGCAGCTTTATTTTATCTGCAAGGAACCTGACACCGAATGGGTAGGTCTGCATTTTCCTTATACCCATTGTCTGGCAGGGTATGGCAACTGTACCGAGTTTCTCTATACCGTACTGTCTGACGGCCTTCTTGAGCATCATCACGTTGGGTGAGAATGTGTACTTGGTACCGGCTGCTGCCTTGAGTTCATCTGAGCTCATGGCAACCATTGGCTGTGGTTTCCAGAACTCCTCACCTGGACCTGCAACAACTGCACCCTCAATGATACCCTCATCAAGGGCGTAAGCTAGAAGACCTGTGACTATTCCCCCGTCCTGGGCTAGTTTCTGAATCTCCCTGTCAGTTGATCTGGCGGAAACAATTTCCTTGTAAGTACCTAAAACCATTTTTCCAGCCTCCTATAGCCCTAACTCCTTTTTGATCTGTTCTTCTGGCCACCAGCTTCTTGGGCACTGCACGTAGCAGATTCCACATTTCACGCAGCGGTCACTGTTCAGTTCTGGCCTTCCGTTGGTCATATCAAGGGCCCTTGTCTGGCAGGCCATTGCACATGTTCCACATCCAATGCAGAGACCCTGGTTCACGACCTTTGTCTGAAGGTCGCATCCGCATGCTTCGGTGTAGCCTGCAAGGTCCAGCATTGGCTGCAGGTAATCCATATCATTGTTGAGAAGTGCAACAACGGTCTTTGCTATTATTTCAGGTGATGGTGGGCACCCTGGCAGTGCAAGGTCCACATCTATGAGGTCTGCTATCGGTACAAAGGACTCGTGTGATGGCTGTGCCTGCTGGCCACCCCTTGAGTACCTTGTGAAGCAGCCTGTTGCTGCGCATGAACCGAATGCACAGACCAGTTTAGCCTTCTCCCTGAGTTCCTTGAGTTCGTGCAGGCTGTGTTCGTCCTGCAGACAGACGGAACCCTCCACAAGGGCCAGGTCCATCTCTGGCATCTCCCAGAGATCCACCAGGGTCTGTCCATATACTATGTCCACCATACTGGTGAGCAGTTCTGCGAGAATGTCGTAATTTTCGGTTAACGACATGGCGTCTCCGGTACATCCACTCAGGTGAATGTAACCTATTCTTGGTTTTGCATTTTCTTCAGCCACTTTTTCAACCTCCTCTTTTGAAGCTCCAACAGGTTCCGATTTTTCCTTTTCGGGTTCTTCCCTCTTAGCTTCAGCCTCCAATCCTAAAAATCTTTTGATTCGGGCGATTAAACTCATTTAGAAACCCCAATCTCCTCTAAGATCATCTGAATGGCCCTGGGAATAGCCTTCTTTACCGGGGGTGTGAGGCCCATTTCCACATTGGGAGCTGATATCTCCTCGGGTTTACACCCAATTACCACAACGTCAATTTTTTCACTGAGTTCATGGAGGGGCTGGCTCACTGGCCATGTGTGCATATTCTCATAGGATCCCTTTGGAATCTCAGTTACCTCGAATTTTCTGAGGGTTCCAGGTTCTGCATTGAATTCAACAACGTCCACAACTATCATCTTCTTCCACTGTTCATGTGGCAGTGAGAAGACAAAGTGTGGACCGCCAGTTCCAGCGTCTATGAACATTACATTTTCTGGTTTTTCCTTATCCTTGAAATATTCTTCAAGGGCCTTGATAACCTCTGGGCCGAATCCATCGTCCTTGAAAAGGATGTTTCCACAGCCCACCACTAGAATCTCAGCGTCGTATGGCATGTTATTCCCTAGATTCTGACCATTTCGTTTTTAATCACTGATTTGTCCTCATCATCAACAACCATCACGTGTGTTGCGCATGAGAGACATGGGTCGTATGCACGTATAACGTGTGGTCCGTATTCATGGTGGAATCCTTCGGTTGCTGGACCCATTGTTGGGATGTTCCAGGTTGTTGGGACAAGTGCGCTGTAGAACTGGATCTTGCCGTTCTCAACCTTGGCCATGTGCACGTCAAGTCCCCTTGGACCTTCTATTGCACCTATACCCAGTTTACCTGTACCTCTCTCATCGAATTCTGCCCTTACAGGTGCTGATGTGTCGAGTTCATCCAGTATTTCTATTGCCCTTGAGAGTGCGGTTTTCATCTCAAGTGCCCTTGCAACGTGCTGTGCCACAACACCTCTTTCCTTGAAGCCCTGGAATTCAACCATCCTTGCCCTTGGGCCGACCTCCACGTTTCTTCCATCGTAGAGTGGTATTGTTGAGCAGGCCCTTTTGGCTATTTCAGGGTCATCGTACCAGCTTTCTGGCATTACCTCGGTGAACCTGTCAAGGTCGAATTTTGTCCTGTCACCGTATATCTGGTGGCTTGCGAGTGTGGGCTGGTTGTGGACACCGAGACCTTCTGGAAGGCCCTTGTCCTCGATGAGGCCAATCATGAGTTCAACGTGTTCATCAACCTTTGGTTTGAGCTGTTTGAGCCTTGCGTAGAGCCTTTTTCTTGCAAGTTCTGTTATGTTGTCGGCCATTCCACCTATCCTCACGTCTGATGGGTGGATACCCTCACCTGCCACCATGTCAACTACGTACTGTGCATTTTTCCTTATCTCAGAGACTGAGTTTATGGCATCGGCCATCAGGTTTTCAGGCACGAAGTCAGGTGCTATGAGGAAGTGGTGGATTGCATGGCTGTTTACGTGGTGTGCGGCCAGTGTCAGTTCCCTGAGGAGTCTTCCGGCCTTTGGAACCTCAATGTCAAGGGAGTCGTCTATTGCCTCAACGGAAGCCAGTGTGTGGGGTATGGGACACACTCCGCATATCCTCTGGACAATGACTGGAGCTGTTTCAGGTGCTTTACCTGTCACTATTTTCTCAAGGCCCCTGACAGGAGTAATACTGAAGTATCGCCCCTTTGTCACGATTCCTTCATCATCGACTTCCATGACAAGTTCTGCATGTCCTTCTTGTCGTGATGTCGGCGATATAACAATCCTTTCGCTCAAATGTATCACCTCTTGTTTTTAAAGTTCAAAAAACCTTCAATATTATAACTATTTTTAAATGTTATAAGTTTTTCAATTATAAAAAAAGTGAAAACTATTTATATTATGTTGTAAGTGAATTATTATTAGTAGAAAATCTACTTTATAATATTAATTTTTTATTCAGTAATACTGAATATTTATTTATATATGTACCCACATAGTCCATATGTGTTGTCAAACACGCGAGAAGGTGAGTTGATGATAAACTCAAAGATCCTAGCATCAGTGGCAATAGTCCTGATAATTGGAGCTGTTGCAGCAGGTTATCAGGTGAGTCAGAATTCCGAAACACTGTGGAAGTTCACCAACCCCCAGGGCGGTCAGAGCCAGGGGCCACAGCAGGGTGAGTCAAGCGTCCACAGTGAATCCCCCTCAACCACATCATCTCAGGGTGGCAGTGGTTCAGGTTCAGGTGGGGCTTCAGATATGAATGTGAAGATCTCATCTTCAGAGGCAAAGAGCATCGCGCAGAAGTACATAAAACAGGAGGGTGCCACTGCAGGGACCCCAAGGCTTGTTACGTTAAACGGTAAAAGGGTTTACATTGTGCCCGTGGAGATTAACGGCCAGGCCGTTGGGGAGATCTACATTGACCCCATCACAGGCGAAAACCTTGGAGGGGCTGGTGGTGCGCCATGATGATCAAAACAGAAACCGAATGCTGTACAATTTATGCGGAGGATGTTGAGGATGCCGTTGTCCTTGAGGGCTCCCCTGGTGTGGGGCTCATAGGCAACATCCTGGGGTGGCTCCTTGTTGAGGACCTCAAAATGAAGGAGATAGGGTACATTGACTCCAAGTACTTCCCTCCACTTGCGGTTCTCTACAAGGGGGTCGCAATACATCCCTTCAGGATATATGAGGGGGATGGGATAGTGCTCTTCCTATCGGATTTCATCCTTCCACCTGCGGTGGTCTATGACATGACAAATGCAATTGTGGACTGGATGACCCGCAACAGCAGCAGGGAACTCATAACCTTCAACAGCATGGTTGTCCGTGAAAAGTCACAGCCGGTTGCAGGTGCAGGTAACAGCCAGGAGGTCATCCAGAGACTCGCAGATCTCGGAATACCCATAGTCCCCTTCGGTAACCTCAACGGTATTTCAGGAACACTGCTTACAAGGTGCGCTGTTAAGGATATACCGGCCTCATGCCTCTTTGCAGAGATACTAAACCCCTACCCAGATCCCAGGGCCGCTGCAAGTGTTGTTGAGGTTCTAAATGAGATGCTGGGTACAAATGTTAACCCCGAGCCACTCCTACAGGAGGCCCAGGCCATCGAGTCACGCCTCAAGAAGCTCGCAGAGACCGTTCAGGGGGAGGCAGAAACACCCATCTACATGTAAAAGTTTATATATGAAGAGATCCAATATCTTTTTACTCTTTTGGTAGGGCCCGTAGCCTAGCCAGGATAGGGCGTCGGACTTCTAATCCGAAGGTCCCGGGTTCAAATCCCGGCGGGTCCGCTAAAAACAGGTGAGTACTGAGGGGCCCGTAGCCTAGCCAGGATAGGGCATCAGACTCCTAATCTGAAGGTCCCGGGTTCAAATCCCGGCGGGTCCGCTCACATTTTTCTATTCTGATTTTAAGGGTTGACTTATAAAGGTAGCTTTTAAATAAAAAGTCATTTTTTCCGTTGATTATAAATCTACCTGAAGTATGCGTCAAGTGTCTCGGCAGGGAACCTTATCTCACCGTATTTACCCCCGCCGCCAGGTATCACTGTAAGTGAGCCCTTCCGAAAGGCCTCAACTGCAACAGCAACACCTGCATCGATCCTTCCAATATCCTCAATGGGGGCGCTGAGAAGGACATCGATCTCTGTCCCGAACTCCCCCACAAGGCCCCCCCAGATGCCCTGCACGAACTTTGTTGTGACACCCTTACCATACTTCATCCCTATTATCTCTGCAAGGGGCATGATGTGGACATACGGCGGCCTGTGGGGGGGATGGTGTGGCTCCTCCCAGGTTGAAAGTTCATATATCCTGTAGTCAACACCCTTCTTGATCCTGCCTCCGCATGGGCATTTCATCTTCATCTGAAGTGCCTCTTCAGGGCTGTAAATCCTGTAGCACCTTGTACATGCGGTCATATGGTACTTTCCAAGGCGGGGGTCCAGGCCATAGTTTGCCCTGATCCTGCACTTCCTGATTGACCTTTTGAGGGATGTGAAGGATATGTCATCCATTTCAAGCTGGTTGAACTCCCTCCCGAGCCTGTGGGGCCACGGTGAGTGGGCATCTGAATTTGTTAGGAATGGTATATCTGCAAGTTCAGATATCTTATCGGCCATTTCAGTGTCTGCAGAGAGTCCCAGTTCAAGGAAATCCGGTCGCTTCCCGTAGCAGTCCATGTAGCTGTCATATGATTTGTACATGCTGGTCCAGGGGGTGAAGGCATGTGCCGGACCCGCGATACCATCGTATTCATGTACCATTTCAAGTATCTGGGCCCCGTTCATCCGCACTCTGGGTCTTCCATCTGAGGTGGTGGTTGAGGGCATCCTCTCCCCCATTTCCTCTGCAGCCTCCAGGGATGGGAGTATTATGAGGTGGTGAATCCTCCTTGAGTCCTCAACCTCCGCGGTTATTATGAAGCTGCACTCATCCCGCACATACACACCATCCCCTGCGTATTCCGTGGATTCCTCAATGATTTTCCTCCACCCAGGGTGAAATGCGTCCCCTGTTCCCACGATATGGAGGCCCTTGAGTTTTGCCTGGGGCGCTATTGCCTCAATGACCATGTTGCGGGATGTTGCCCTTGAAAAACAGCTGTGTATATGTAGATCGGCATTTAAAATCATTTAATCAGCCAGAAAAAATAATTGAGAGTTAACCTATGTAACGGAGGTCCTCCTCGCCGGGCTTGAGATTCATCCTGTCAATCATCTCCTGCTCCATCTGCTGGGCCCTGGAGATCATCTTCCGTGTCTCCTCTGCACGCTCCTCGAGTTTCTCAAGGTCCACCTGTAGTTTTGTCATCTCAAGGAGCACCTCCAGAAGCGCCCTGGCAGCCTCCGCATCTATGAAGTAGCCTGGTGTTTCACCCATGAGGCAAACTCCACGCATACCCCTCATCCTTCCCATTCCAAGGAGGAGTCCTGAGGCACCTATTATACCCCCATCTGCAGAGCGAAGGATAACATCGTGCTCTTTAAGGCTCTCAGCAAGCTCCATATCTGTGGCTGCACCGTAAACCCTTGCCTTATCAACAGGCTGACCGGTTGCAAGTCCTCCAAGGGTGTATATCCTCTCAACCCCGTAGCCCTCAACAAAGTCTAGTATCATGCCGCAGATCTCATACTGGCCCTCAGGTGAAAGGCCCTGGGTGTTCCCAACAAGTATTATATAATCCCTTTTATCCTCACCAGCCTCCCTGAGGTAGTAGAACTCGTTCTTCATGGGTTCAACTATGCCATTCTCATCTACCAGAACCTGTGGTGGGAATGATGGAGAGTAGAGTTCAGCGAACCTGACAGCCTGGAGTTCATCTATTATATGGTCAGCTGCGAGTTTCCCGACATGCCCTATCCCTGGAAGCGCCTCAATGAAAACCGGGCTGGAAAGTTCAACATCCTCCAGAATATTTATGGTTGTTTCCCTCATTTTATTCACCACTACTCCTCAAGTAAAACCTCTCTTTTGAGTCTTCTCCGGTATTCGCCATACCTGTCCTCAGGGGAAAATTTTGGGGGATAAACAACCCCTGTTGATCCGCCGCAGCGGGGGCATACATCCCTAAGGGTGTACTCCATGCATGAACGGCATCTTCTCATCTTCATGTCAGTTCACGGAGGAATTCTCCCTCTCCACCCTCTTTTTCCACTATATCTATGCACCTCTGGGCCGCTTCCTTGAGCTGTTTCTCGGCCTTGAGGTAATCTGTTGATTTCACTATAAGCCTGTACCTGGGGGCCCCGACGGCCTGGACGGTTATGCCCTCATCCTGGGCAGATTTAAGGGCCTTCCTGATTATTTCAACACCGTTGGGTGCATAGGACTTTATATCAACATATCCAGTGATCTGAACCTCGGGGGGTGTTATGTTACGTTTGGCCACCTCTGTTATGGCAGCGGCCCAGTCCTCTGGGACGCCCTCCTCCAGAAGTGCCTTTTCACCCTCCTCTGCAGCGGTTTCAAACGCGCCGTAGAGGTCGCCGAATATGTCCATGAGTTCGTATCCGACCTCCTCGTAGGCCGTGTCAAGGTCCTTTCCCAGATCCTTTGCTGCCAGTTCAAGGAACTTTTCAGCCTTCTGTTCTATTTTCCAGGCCTGGATCTTCTTTGTACGCTGGTCCTCCCTTATCCTTTTCATGGAAACATCCACGTGCCCCTTCCTTGGGTTCACACGGAGGACCCTGGCAACTATCTTCTGGTTCTCCCTTACGAAGTCCCTTATATTCTTAACCCATCCAGAGGATACCTCGGATATGTGAATGAAAGCCTCCTTCCCTGGATATTCCTCCAGGGTTGCGAAGGCGCCGTAGTTGAGGACCTTGTGAACGGTCCCAACCACCAGTTCACCCTCTTCAGGCCATTCATTTTTTCTTCTTACCATGAAAAACACCTAGATTAATCCAGGACCTCTAGAATCTGGGCTTTGATCTTTGATTTTCCTCCTGTTGGCTCAACAAGTGTTTTACCGCAGATTATGCACTGGACGTATGATGCTGCCCTGTCAAAGACCACCTGCTGGTTACCGCAGTCCATACATTTAACCCGGAGAAAATTACCTTTCGTATTGTAGAACATCACACATATCACCCCTAGGCTACAAATTCAACTCTTCCAGCCCTGAAGGACCTTTTCTTGATGTGTGATTTTCCACATTCCTTGCATTTGAGCCTGAGGTCAAGCTTCTTGACGGGTTTGTTACCTGAGGGGAGTGGACGTGGGTAACCCCTGTAACCGGCTGTTACACGTCTGAACTGCCTCTGACCCCATTTGAGTTCACTTGCCTTTCTTCTTTTTGATTCAAGTACCTCGTGAACTGTGTGTTTTCTACAGTTTGGACAGTAAGTTCTTCTTTCCTTGGGAATCTTCATATCTAATCACCTCTTAAGTGAAAAAGTAAGCCTTTAAAATAACTGGAACTTTTTTTATACTGGGTTAGTATATCTCAAATCTCTATTTATACCTTTGTATGGAACCTTTCAGACAGACAGAAATGTGCCGGGAGAATGGTATTTATGAGTACCTTATCCTCCTTCCCTTCCTTGCATTTATAAACACATCTGCATTGAGAGATGGGAGTGTAACAATGTCCTGTGGCCTGAATGGGCCGTAAATTTTTTCATCGACCCCCATTATCCTTGCAGGCACCTCCTCAAATATCAGCACCGTCTCAATGCCTCCCCTATCATCCAGTGCATTGCCCCTGATTTCATTTTCAGAGGATAGGGAATCTTTTTTCTTCGGCTTCTGGATAACTTCAGGTTCTGCACGTGGTTTCTCTTTCTCCTTATCAAGTTCTATCGAAGGAATTATTTTCTCCCTGAATTCCCTCAGGGTCTCTATAAGTGAAAAGTAGAGTTCCTCCTCCTCGGGGGTCATGTTGAGGGGAGTTGTATCCTGGAGGTCAAACTGGGGTTTCCCGTTGAACAGGTGGTATGACCTCTGGACGTTCATCACTGCACTGTCTGTTATCTTGTGCTCCCTTCTCTCACATATCTCGGTGGCTATCCTCTGGGTGTCCCTTATAAGGTAGTGTTCCTTTGCAAAGGGGTCATTTCCAACCGCCTCGAGGAGATCCTCCAGGTAGCTGTGGACCCTCTCATAGAAGTCATCACCAACCCTTGCAAGACCGCTTTCAGTTCTCTCCTTTTTCTGAATCCTCCTCAGTTTCTGAAAGAATTCGTCCAACCCCATTCCTCACCAGCAGTTATTCCTCTGCCTCGATTCTTGGAGCAAGGAGGAAACTCAGCTCTCCCTCATTGCTGGCCATCTTCAGTGTTAATTTAAGGGGCATGTCATCTCCCAGGTTGATGATTGCTGTCTCACTGAACTTATCGGCCTTGAGCATCTCCTTTATCTTGTCAAGTGAGTAAACACTCCTTGCAGGTTTACTTATCTTTTCACCATGGAGATATTCTATCTCGGCGTCTCCGAATTCTCCCTCAGCAGATGCCATGAAGCGATCCTCATCAACACGGAATGTTATCTTATCTGAGAATATGTCTATATCTGCTATTGAGTCCTTGAGGAGCTGGAATGGCACCTCAAATTCGTTCTCATACTGGATTTCAGGAGGACTTGGGGTTTCGTATTCAATGTCAATCAGCCTTATCTTGAAGGTCCTTACTGCCTCTCCCTCAAACTGGACTATAAGGTTCCCCTCATCGGTTGAGAGTATAACCCTGTCGTTTGCCTTGGCCCTCTTGAGGACCTTCATGAGTTCCTCTGTATCCACGTTTATCTTCTCTGGTTCATCGCAGACATATTCATCGAAGAGTTCAGATTTCAGTTCAAGGTGCACGTATGTGATGTGGGACCTGTCAAGGGCGTCGAGACGCAGGCCTTCGGCACTGATCTGTATCTGAACCTCATCAACGATGGATGATATGGCATCGAAACTCGTCCTTAAAATGTTAGGATCATTCAATTCTGCCTTGAACATTTTCGTCCTCCTTATCCTATATAGCTAGATATTGGGGTCATTCTTTATATACTATTTCTCCTCTTTTTCCTCTTCCCCTGTTTCAGCACTCTTAACCTGTTTATAGAACCTTTCAAGGGGGGTCCTGCCTACGATGCTCTGTACCATCGAGGCTCCAAGCAGCAGGAGACCAGTGAGTATGAGGAATGCTGCAATGACTGTGTTCTCACCTGAGACAACGTTATCCACAACCCTCTCTGAGGATCCAATAATTGCGATTATTCCTGCGATTATAAGGACCGCTCCAAGGACCATGGCTGAGTACCTGACTATGTCATCCCGGTACCTTATTATCAGTGTCACCGGGAATCCATGATCAGATTCATCATTCTGGATTTCTTCCCTTATCCTTGATATGAAACCCTTCAGAAAACTGGGTTCCTCTGATTTCTCTTTGCTTTCAGTTCCGGAATCTTTGGTTCCAGTTTTTTCGGTGCTCATCGTGAACCGTCCTCAATCCATCTTCAGGAATTCTGGAGCCGAGCACTTCATGCCTCAATCGTATTCCCTCCAGGTGTACTTGCAGCGGGTGCACCTGAAGAACCTTGTTTCAGATTCATCAGCCCTTCTTGTCTGCTGCAGCCACCAGAAGGCCTCCATGTTACCGCATTTTGGGCATTCCACCCTTGTTGTTGGTAGTGTGCTCACATCATCTCCTGTGAATATGACGTTGTCCTTTGATTCAACTTCCTCTGAAAAGTTGTATTTGTCCTTGAGTTTATCTGTGATATCCTTTTCATAGCCACACTGACAGCTGAATTTTCCCTTCGCAGGAAACATTACAGCTCCGCACTTGGGACAGAACTCCATTTTCTTCCTCCTGATAAGAGAAACTAAATTTTTTGATTTTTAAAATTTTTCTGCAATGACACTTATAATTTTTTTGATTTAATTTACTCTATTCTGGTTTCTAATGGATTTTATGAAGTCATCAAGTATCCGTGAATGGTCAAATGCAAGGTTATCATAGGGTATATCATCAATATGGAACACCCTGGCTTCGGCAGCATCGGATCCTCCAACGGGTCTTCCTGAAGCAGCTGCAATGAAGCATATGCTCACGGTGTGCCCCCTGGGATCCCTTGAGGGGTCCGAGTATACGCCAAGAAGTCCCTCCAGTTCCACCTCAAGTCCGGTCTCCTCGAAGGCCTCCCTCCTTGCAGCTTCTTCCACTGTTTCCCCGTATTCAACGAATCCTCCTGGAATGGCCCATGAGCCCTCATATGGGGGTTTTCCCCTTCTTACAAGTACCAGGGTGTCCTCTGATAACCTTATTATCACATCCACTGTGAGTAGTGGTGCCCTCATATCAATACCTCATGCGCTGCCCCTTGACTCGCCCAGTTTAACCCCTGATGCGATGAGATGTGCCGCCCGGAGGGGCTCGGGAATGGAACTTCTGGTCGTTGAGAGCCTCACAATCTCAGCTGCATCCTCCGGGTCTATACCGGCAGTCTGTATGTAGACCGCCTCGGTGGATTCTACCCGGTGGATCTCCCCTGCGTCCTCTATCATCTGCCACCTCTTCTTCCAGTCAGGGAATCTGTGCTTCAGGGCTCTCCTTATCCTCTCAAGGTCGGGGTATTTGCGTACAACCACTATGACGGGGAGTCCGGTTCTTGAGGATATCCCATTTATATCCGCCACGTTGAAGCCGCCGAAGGTGAGGCCGTCCAGCATTATAACCCTCAGCTGGTTGAGGTGCCTTGAGCCATTCACCATTTCAACTATCTTTTCAGTGGCATCATCCCCATCCACCCTTATCTTCGTTGTGAGGACCCCGTCAAGCCAGTGCCCTCCCCTGAAGACTGTGCCCACGAGAAGCACGTCCTCGTCACTTCTGGGTGTGAATGGGGCGTCATCTATCCCGAGAATCCTTATCTCGGATTTTATCTGCCTGAAATTACGGTTCTCCATAAAAAATAGTTAGGCTGACTCTATGAGTGACCTGAACTCATCGCATCTCTCAATGAGAGTCCCGGCAGCCTTAATGAGTGACTTTTTGGGGCTCCTTGCCCTTATGTAAAGCTGTGGTTCCCCCACTATTGGGTGGTCGATGGAGTAGGACGCTGCCTTAACGGTTTCATCCTCCATCAGTATGCTCCTCAGTACATTGCAGAGGGTGTGTGTTTCGCCCTCGAATACTATCTCCATTTCATATCTCTTGTTAAGAATGACTTCCATTTTTCATTACCCCTTAACCTTCATAATTAGCTGATAATTTCCTTTTTTCCCTGTTTTCACAGTTGGGACACCTAACCTCGTCCCTGCCGTTCATCTCCATGAAGTGCCTGCACCTTGTGCACATGGCCTTTATGACACCCAGGTCACGGGATGATGTCTGGAGGTCTATACCATCAAGGCCCATAACCTTTGTAACCCTTGCCTCCACTATATCCCCTATCCTGAAGGCCTCTGTAAGTTTCGAGAGGTAGCCCTTCTTTGCCTGTGAAACATGGACGCCCCCAACAAAGTAGGTTGCAAGGGCCCTCCTGTTACCCTTGATGCTGTGTATCCTCACAAGGGCCCTCTGGCCCCTCACATCTATTACCTCTCCAATAACCCTTGAGCCTGTCCTGAGGACGGGTGGTGTGCTGAACTTTGAGATTACCTTTATGCTCTTATTCCTATCATCCCTTGCAACCTCTCCAACAACAAGGGACTTTATTTCTCCATCGTCGTCGTAGGTCCCCTCTGAGGGGAGCACCTCTTCACTTACAGCTAAAAAGTCTCCGGGAAAAACTATGTCCCCAGATTTAACTTTCATCCATTCACCTCTTGAAGGTAAAAACAATACCTCATAGTTACAGTGGGTTATGATTACTTTCTGATTATATATATGCTTTTTGTATGATAAGTTGAGGATCGATCGTTACTCACAGCGTATGGCTGTAAGATGTTAACATGGTTTCTGCAGGATTATCCGTCTGCTTCTCAGTGAACCACCGATCCCAGGTAAGATCGTTAACATGGTTTCTGCAGGATCCAGTTAAACCATCAGTGAAGATATTCAGGAGAATATTATCTCATCGAGGACGTAATCCTCCCATTCCCTTTCACCAAGGGCGATATCAAGTTCCGATGGGTTAAGGAGTGGCCTATCATAGATCTGCGAATCGTCAATGGCAATCCTTGGGCAAGCTGTAACCACGAACGCCTCGATCTCCCTGAATGGCAGCAGTGCCTCCGGTGATACGTTTTCAAGCAGGAAGATGAATGCATCCCTTCCAGCAGACTCCAGCTTCCTTTTTATCTCAAGGGCCAGTTTGAATCTCCTCTGCCCCTCCTTTGATGAGACTATTATCCCCCACCTACTGGCGGAGGAGGCCCTGTTTATCCTTGCGAATCTGATCCTGAGGACCCTATCTGCGAATTCATCCAGTCTCCTTACTTCACCATGGTAGGGGTCAGCCACCACAACATCCATTCCTGTTAAAAGTTTTATGCCCAGTGGATGGAAGTTTCCGCTTCCGATGAAGAGGTATGCATCTGCATCGGTATTTCTGATGGCTGAAAAGTTACACCCGAGTACCTGGCCCTCGGCGGTGTTTACCCCTGGGCCCTTAACAACCTCAAAGCCCCTCTCCTCAAGGAAAGACGCTGCCTCATCAAGGAGGTGGAGGTGCTGTGCGGTTGTTGCAAGGCCCACCCTTTCGTGACCATCCAGGAGACGGGAGGCATCCTCAAGGACCCCCCTTACATCAACCCCTGAACGGGCCTCGATGAATATGACGGGCACCTCATAGTCAATGGGAAACGGTGTGTGCCCGTAGTGGATTATGAGATCAGCCATGCCCTTCATCTTCCTGTCTGAAACATCACATGCTCCGAAGCATGGATCTGCAGATATAACAGTTGTCGCATCAGTTTCTGATTCTATAATCTCTGCAAGTTCAACAGCCCTTGTTTTAAGTCCCTCAGGAAATTGAAGTCCAACAACATCTGCTTTGATGCGTTTTATTTCCCTGATAACCCTTTCTGTTTCAAGATCATAGAGTGACATTTAATCATTCAGCCCCCATGAGGGATGTCCTCAACGGTGACCCGCCCGTCAACAACATCCACCTTCACAAGGCTCCTTACAGTGAACCCTGTCCTCTCCTTCACCACCCTTGAGCCCTCACCCTTATCTATGACGGTTACAACGTCCACAACCTCCACTTCCATCTCCCTGAGGGCCTCGAGGACAGCCAGCAGTGTTCCGCCGGTACTCACGACGTCATCTATTACCATTACACGGTCGTCCCCATCAACACCGTTTATGTAAAGTTCTCCCTCACTGTAACCTGTCATCTGGTGGACCGCAACCTCCCCAGGGAGGCCGTACATCCTTTTTCTCACGACAACAAAGGGTATGCGGGTTTTGAGTGAGAGCACCGTGGCATGGTGTATGCCCATGGCCTCAATGCACACTATCTTATCCACACTGGCCGGATCTGGGTTGAATCTTCTCACTATTTCATCTGCAATTTCCTCAAGGAGTTCAGGCTCTGTGAGTGGTATCCCATCAGTTACAGGGTTAACAAAGTAGTCGTACTCCCCCTTCTTTATTACAGGGGAATTTCTGAGGCTTTCCTTTAGTTTATCAAGCATTTTTCAATCACCCGTTATGGTCTGTGAACAGTGATCATGACCTGACTGTTTCAGCGTATCAAAAGCGTCACAGGATACGCTTTATAAAGGATCTTAATATATAAGTTGGCCCCAACAATAGTTAATGATTACTGATCACTGCAGGTGAAATTATGCTTGGAAATCTGGGCAGGAGTCTCAGTAAAACTATGAAAAAACTGGCGGGGATGACCATAGTTGATGAGGAGGTCGTGAAGGAAGTCATTAAGGATATACAGAGGGCCCTGATCCAGTCTGATGTTAACATAAAACTTGTATTCAACCTTTCAAAATCAATAGAGGAGCGTGCTCTTAACGAGGAGCCTCCAAAGGGGATAACACCCAAGGAGCACATCATAAGCATAGTCTACGAGGAGATGGTTAAGCTCCTTGGTGAAAGGTCCCATGAATTAAAGATAGAGGAGAAACCCTACAGGATACTCTTTCTGGGGCTTCAGGGAAGTGGTAAAACAACAACCATCGGTAAACTTGCAAGGTACCTTCGTAAGAAGGGTTTCACCGTGGGTGTGGTCTGTACAGACACCTGGAGACCCGCGGCCTTTGAACAGCTGAAACAGTACACAGAGGGCCAGGATATCAGTGTCTACGGGGACCCTGAAAACAAAGACGCCCTTGACATTGCAGAGAAGGGGCTTGAAAGGTTTCAGAAAAAGGATGTTATCATATTCGACACCGCAGGAAGGCACAAGGAGGAGAAGGACCTCCTCAGGGAGATGGAGGAACTCTCGGCAGTCATTAAACCCCATGAGGCCATACTCGTAATCGATGGGACAATTGGCCAGCAGGCAAGGGAACAGGCCCTTGCATTCAGGGAGGCCACAGATATCGGGTCAATAATCGTTACAAAGCTTGATGGGTCAGCCAAGGGTGGAGGTGCACTTTCAGCGGTTGCAGAGATTGGTGCCCCCATCAGGTTCATAGGTACCGGGGAGCGGATAGATGACCTGGAGGTATTCGACCCTGAAAGGTTCATATCAAGGCTTCTTGGAATGGGGGACCTCAAGAGCCTCCTTGAAAAGGTTGAGGAGGTCTCAGATGAGGAACTTGCTGAGGAATCCCTCGACGCCATACTATCCGGGAAGTTCACACTGAAGGATATGAGGGTCCAGTTTGAGATGATGGGCAAGATGGGGCCCCTGCAGCAGGTCATGAATATGCTCCCGGGTGTCGGGAAACTCCCCAAGGACGCCACAAAGATGACCGAGGAGACCATAAGGAAGTACCTTATCATAATGGACTCCATGACAGAGGAGGAACTGGAAAAACCCGACATAATCAAGCAATCCAGGATCCGAAGAATATCAAGGGGGTCAGGTACCCGGAACGAGGACGTCAAGGAACTTTTAAAGTACTACAGGGTCACCAGGAAGGCCATGAAGGGCCTTGGCAGAAGGAAGATGGGTGGCCCAATGGGTCAGCTGATGAGGCAGTTCATGAGGTAGATCTGATTTAAACCAGGAGAATTAAAATGGACGTTCAGGAAAGACTTGATGCCATCTTGGATATCACAGACTCTAAAATATGTCCCCACTGCCTTGGAAGACGCTTTTCTGACGTCATGGAGGGTCCTGGAAACCGCCTGAGGGGTGAAAGGCTTGTTGAAGAATTTTCACTCCATCTGGAAGGCCCCTGCCTGGTATGTGGCGATGTGTTTGAGAGGCTCGATGAGGCTGCCCTGAGGGTCAGGGAGAAGGTGGATGACCCCAACCTGGAGTACTCATCGGTACTTGTGGGTACAAGGCTCCCTGATGATGTGCTCAGAATTGATGAAGAGATAAACAGACGCCTTGGAATCCAGGTGGAGGGTATCAAAAGGGAGGTGAACCGTGAACTTGGCAAGAGGGTCACCTCCATCCTCCGATGCCCTGCGGACTTTGAATCACCTGACCTTGTAATAACTGTTGATCTGAGGGGGCAGATAAGGGTCCAGGTTCAGATAAACCCCATCTTCATTGAGGGACGATACCGTAAACTTATCCGCGGTATACCCCAGACAAAATGGCCCTGCAGGAGCTGCCGTGGGAGGGGGTGCAGCAGATGCGATTATACCGGTAAAATGTACCCCACATCCGTGGAGGAACTCATATCAGAACCTGTCCTCGAGGCGACAGGGGGAAGTGACAGTAAGTTCCATGGCTCCGGCAGGGAGGATGTGGATGTGCGGATGCTTGGAACCGGAAGACCCTTTGTGCTGGAGATAAAGGAGCCGGCAATCCGCACACCAGATCTGGGGGCACTGGAGGATGAGATAAACAGAAGAGCCAGGGGCATGGTTGAGGTGGCTGATCTGAGGTTCTCCTCAAGGAACCGGAAGGTGGAACTCAAGGAGTCATCAAGGAAAAAGTACAAGGTCTACCGTGCCATTGTTGAACTCGAAGGTGCCGTGTCTGATGAGGACCTGGTAAAACTTGAGAAACTTGACCTGATAAGGCAGCGGACCCCGTTGAGGGTTTCACACAGAAGGGCTGACAGGATCAGGGAACGCAGGGTCCTTGACATATCCTGGAAACGCCTTGACGATCACCTGGAACTCATAATAAAGGCTGAGGGTGGACTGTACATAAAGGAACTGATCTCAGGGGACTCGGGCCGTACAGAACCCAGTGTGAGCAGTATCCTGGGTGTCCCTGCAAGGTGCGCCAGCCTTGATGTCCTTGAGGTAGGGGAGGCCACATGAAGATTCATCTGACCCGGAAGACAAGCCTGATGATGGTCTCCCCTTCAACTTGAGAGATCCCCTGACCTGAGGAAAAATATATATCTATGGAAATGTTAAATACAGAACTTATAAGTTTAGATGTCTGATTCTTGTAAGGTTTTAATGACTGTTACAAGCCATCACAGGCTTTTTATGGAGGTTAAAAAATGAGAAGATCAAGAGGTTTCAGAAGTAAAACAAGACACAAGCTTCAGAAGGTTAAAAGACCTGGAAGATCAAACCCGATAACAAGGAAGATCCAGAGCTTCAGTGAGGGTGACCTTGTACACATAATAATAGATCCAAGCATCCACCGGGGCCAGCCCCACCCCCGCTTCCATGGTAAAACAGGCCGTGTTGCCGGTATGATGGGCAGATCATATGTGGTGTCCATAAGGGATGGTAACAAGGAGAAACAGCTTGTGGTGAGGCCAGAGCACCTTCAGATGCAAGAGTGATTCCCATGATAGGGAAAAAGGTTCTGGAAAGTGAACCTGTTTCAATGGCAGAGGTTAAGGAGATACTCGAAAAATTCGGGGAAGAACATGAGCTCACCTACGAGCAGAACCTTGTCCTTGACCATGTAACCCGCTTTTCAAGGCTTGACCCCGAAACCAGCAGGAGTCTCATTGAGGAACTGATGGGTATCCCCAACATAAAGAGGAGGCATGCTGTCAAGATCGCAGATATCATGCCTGTGGACCTATCTGACCTCCGTTTAATCTTTGCCAAGGAAAGGGTCCCCATAAAGGCAGAGGACCTGCCAGGCATACTCGAGGTAATAGATAAATACCGGGTCGAATAAAAATAATATCTGACCTGAAAAATTAGAGTATGTGATTTCATGGAAGAGTACGCTATCATACTGGATTACCTTCCACTTGGCTACGTGAGTGAAGGTTTCGGTACATTCAAGAAGAGGCCTGTTGCCCAGGCTCTGGGAAAGGATGAGTTCACCCTCCTTGAGTTAACACCCAGGCCAGATGTTGACCTTGAGATTCATGAGGAGGTCTACATAGGTAAGGGTAAAAGGGATAAGATAGCCAGGATCAACAGGAGACTCCGGCACAATGAACTCACGGCCACAGCCAGGGTTGAACTGCCCTACGTCATTGAGGAAATAATAAAGTCCAACGAGGACAGGTTCGTGCGTTTCTTCAATGAGGCGGGCCCCATAAGCACCAGGCTTCACCAGCTTGAACTTCTTCCAGGAATCGGTAAAAAGCATATGTGGGATATCCTGAAGGCCCGTGAGGAAAAGCCCTTTGAGAGTTTTGAGGACATAAAGAACAGGGTCCCGATGCTATCAGACCCTGTTAAACTCATCGTCAGGAGGGTCCTCATGGAACTGGATGTTGAGGGCGCCAAGCGGGGAAAAAGGAAGTACACAATATTCACAAGACCTCCCCAGAAGAAGAGGGACTGATTTTAACCCAATAACCAATTTATTTTATGACGGGACTCTACAGAGAGACAAGGGACGTTCTGAGGAAGTACGGTGTCAGGCTCAGAAGGAGTCTGGGGCAGAATTACCTTGTTGATGACGGCAAGAGGCAGCGCATACTGGGATATGCCAATCTGGGACCCGATGATCATGTCCTGGAGATAGGGGCCGGCATAGGTACACTGACACTCCCCATGGCAGAACTTGCAGGTCATGTCACCGCAATCGAGAGTGACCCCTTCATCGCAGGGATCCTTGCCGATAGAATAAAAGGGGACAATGTGGATATCATTGTTGGCGACGCCCTTAAGGTTGATTTTCCCGCATTCAACAAGGTGGTATCCAACCTACCCTACCAGATATCGTCCCCTGTAACCTTCAGGCTTCTGAGGCATGAATTCGAGTTAGGGGTCCTCATGTACCAGAAGGAGTTTGCTGCAAGGATGGTTGCAGAGCCGGGTACACGGGATTACTCAAGGCTCTCTGTAATGCTGCACTTCCTTGCAGAGGTCCAGATAGTTGATCACCTCAAACCGGGCTGTTTTTTCCCGAGGCCCCGTGTTGACTCTGCAGTCGTGACCGTAAGGCCCACGGGGTTCAGTCTCCCTGCCCCTTTTGAGGATGTGTGCCGTGCCCTCTTTCAGCACAGAAAGAAAAAAACCTCCAAGTCACTCAGGGAGTCGTTCCACGAGATAAAGGCCGATCTGGACTTCAATGATGTCCTGGATGTTCTTCCATCTGAGATACTTGAGAAGAGGGTCTTTCAGCTGAAGCCAGAGGAGATACTTGAAATAGCAGAACGCATGGAGGAACTCTCAGCGTCCTCATGAGCACCAGGGACCCCTCTGAAGTGCAGTCCACTATAGAAAAATATAAATATTATGTAAACTATTTTTTACATGGTGGTTGTTTTGATAATAGCAAGACCCGAATGGTTTGGCAGAAGAAAGTATGGTGGCTGGGGAGTTTCAGTTAAAACCTGGCAGGGCGCTGCATACCTGGCATCTGTGCTTCTAATCCTTGTAGCGGTCCAGCTCCTGCCCCTCAGCACCATGGCAAGAATATATGTGACGGCCGCATGGCTGGTATTCCTCTTCCTTGACATGTTTGATGTTATGTGGAAGGTCAGGAGGGATGAAAGGGAATACATCCACGAGGCAGTAGCCGAGAGAAACGCGGCCTGGGCCATGATGCCGGTCCTTGTTGTGGGAATATTCATCCAGCTCATCTCAAGTTCCCTTAAGGGTGACCCCTACGTGGATCCGGTCCCGGTGATTGCACTGGTTGCAGGGGTTATCGCCAAATCAGTGACAAACTATCGCCTGGAGAGGGAAAATTGAAAACCCTGATAAGGGAATACAGAAATAAACTTGGATTGACCCAGGAGGAACTGGCAGAGATGGTGGGGGTTACAAGGCAGACCATAATAGCCCTTGAGAGGGGGCGCTACAACCCCTCCCTCATCCTCGCCCACAGGATCACAAGGGCCCTCGGGGGGAGCACATCGAGGATATATTCCTCCTTGATGAGGATGGTTGAAATGATAAGGTACGGTGATCTGAAAATAGAAACATGCAGGGACGTATATGAGCCTGCAGAGGACACCTTCCTTCTTGCAGATAACCTTGAGGTTGGAGAGGGCGAAATGGTCCTTGAAATAGGCACCGGTACTGGGCTGGTTGCCATAAAGGCCTCAGAGAAGGCTGATGTGACTGCAACAGATATAAACCCCGCTGCAGTTGAATGTGCCAGGAAAAACGCTGCCCTGAATGGCTCTAGGTTAAGGTTACTCCAGGGTGACCTCTTTGATCCTGTGAGGGGTGAGAAATTCGATGTTATACTCTTCAACACCCCCTACCTCCCTGTGGGGGAGGAGGATATCACAGAGGGCCCCATAGACCTTGCCTGGAATGGGGGGCCCGACGGGAGGAGGGTTATAGACCGCTTCCTGGATGATGTGGCCGAACACCTCAAGCCCGGTGGAAGAATCCAGATCGTTCAATCCTCACTCTCAGACACCGAGAGGACGCTTGAAAGGCTCAGGAATCTGGGTTTTGATGCTGAGGTTACTGCAAGTGAGAGGTACTTCTTTGAGGAGATAGTCCTCATAAGGGCTGTTATGAGTGGGGGCTAGGGATCCCTCACCAGTATCCCATCGAAGACAAGTACAGAATCGCCCTCCATGTAGGCCCCCAGCTCTGTACCCTCCTGATAGACGTCTATTTTAAGTTCACCTCCAGGTAGATGCACCAGGACGCTGTCATCCAGTTTTTCAAGTTTAACCCCTGCAATCACACTGGCTGTGGCCCCTGTTCCACAGGCCATGGTTGGACCGGCGCCCCTCTCCCATGTCACCATGATGATCTCAGATGGGTCAACCACCTCAACAAAGTGCACGTTTATCCTCTCAGGAAAGAGGGGGTGGTTTTCTATTGCGGGGCCAAGCCGCTCCAGGTCCACCGATTCGGCATCATCCACGAATATCACCGCATGGGGGTTCCCGACGCTCAGGGCTGTGAGTTTGATATCCTCACCCTCAACCGGGAGGAAACGGTCTATGAACTCGCATTCCCCCACATCCATGGGTATCTGGTCTGTCTTGAATGTTGCTGTGCCCATATCAACCCTTGAGGAGACCACTGAACCATCATCCCCAATCTCAAGCTCCACGGTTTTGATGCCTGCAAGGGTTTCAACATCAAGTTTTCTCTTTCTCACAATGGCATTGTCGTATACAAACTTTGAGAAGCACCTTATCCCGTTACCGCACATCTCTGCCTCGCTTCCATCGGCGTTGAATATCCTGAACCTTATATCCCCATCACCAGCTGCTGGCTGGACAAATATGGCGCCATCAGCCCCAACAGAGAATCCCCTGGTGCAGACTTCCCTGACGAATTCAGGTTTTTTATCCTCTGGTATGCATTCCTGTGTGCTCTCATCTATAACCACATAGTCATTTCCAAGTCCATGCATCTTGGAGAACATTACCATCCTCGTCATTCTATCTACCTCTTAAGGAGCCTTGCAGGTACAATCTGCCCTGCCAGTAGATCAGCGAATGTTTCCCTCCTCCTTACAACCTCGGCGTCACCATCCCTTACAAGCACCTCGGCTGGTCGTGGGCGGGAGTTGTACTGGGAGGCCATTGAGAAGGAGTAGGCACCTGCATTCATGATGGCAAGGATGTCACCCTCATTGACCTCAGGCATGGGCCTGTCCCTTGCAAATAGGTCCCCTGATTCACACACATTCCCTGCTATGTCTATCTTTCCTGAGGGCCCAGCAAGGGGCCTGTCTGCAACCAGGATGTGGTGGTAGGAGCCATACATGGCAGGCCTCAGCAGTGTGTTGAAGCCTGCGTCAACCCCTGCGAATTTCCTGTAGCTCTCCTTTACTGTGTTAACGCGTGTTAGGAGATATGATGCATCCCCAACTATGTACCTTCCAGGCTCAAGGCACATCACAGGCTTTCCAAGGCCATAATCAGATAGTTTATCCTTGAAGAGGCCCGTTATCCTTGATGCGAATTCATCGATGTCCAGTGGCTCCTCATCTGGAGTGTAGGGTATGCCCAGGCCTCCACCGAAGTCTATGAATTCAAATTCGACCCCTGTCTCCCCATGAACCCTTCCTGCGATATCCATCAGGGACTCAACTGCCAGCATGAAGGGCTCCGGGTCAAGTATCCCTGACCCTATATGGGCATGTATACCCACCGGCTTAAGGCCAAGGTCAAGTGCGAGACTGTAAACCTCGGGGGCCTCGCTTTCCATGATACCGAACTTGCTCATCTCCCCGCCGGTGATGCAGTGCTCATGGTGGCCTGCACCCACAAGGGGGTTGACCCTGAATGATACCTCAAGTCCCTCAGGGGCCATCTCCGCCAGCCTCAGAAGCTGTGACCTTGAATCAATATTGATCCTCACACCCGCTTCAAGTGCAAACTGCAGCTCATCATCCCTCACATTGTTGCCGGTGTAGAGGATCCTTTCAGGGTCAAAGCCCGCCATGAGGGCGGTGTAGATCTCCCCTGGAGACACGGCATCGATTCCACTGCCCTCCTCCTCCAGTATCCTCATAACCGCGAGGTTGGTGTTGGCCTTGCAGGCGTAGAATACCTGGAAATCTGAATAGTTCCTGGAGAATGCCCTGTGGAGCCTTTTGTAATTGTCCCTTATTCTCATCTCATCGATGACATAGAGTGGGGTGCCGTATTCATCTGCCAGTTCAACTGCATCGGCACCCCCAATCACAAGGTGTCCCTTATCGTTAACCTCAATATCAGAAAACATAATGGATGATCCTCCCAGATTAATTAATGAATCAATCAAATCTTTCATTCAACTGACTAATAAAAGTTCGTGGGATGTGAAAATATGAAACCATTCATACCGGTCGTTAGGGCCCTTATAAGGGGTGATGATGGTGTTCTCATTCTGAAAAGATCCCGTGATTCGGCAACAAACCCCTCAATGTGGGAGCTTCCCGGTGGAAAACCTGATGGTGGTGAAACACTTGATGAGGCACTATCACGGGAAGTCCATGAGGAGACAGGCCTCGAAATCAGGCCCATGCATGTTTTGGGTGCATTTGAGCAGGTTTTCCCGGAGAAGGTATCGGTCAACATTATCTTCTCTACTGAGTTTAGAGGGGGCGTTCCGAAAATCAGCAGCGAACACGAGGACTGGTGCTGGTTCACTGGTGGTGAAATGGACTTTTCACCCTGGCTCCGCGAATTTAAAAATAAAAATCCATGGCTTTTTGAGCACCCCAAAACTCGATGACGCCCCTTAAACCATGAATCTTACTGAAACTAGGAGATGACCTGTCCGAGGACATCGACCGCTGCGTCTATCTCCTCCTTCTTTATGACAAGTGGAGGAACCAGCCTTATCACGTTACCCGCAGTGCAGTTTATAAGCACACCCATCTCCCTTGCCTCGTCAACGACCCTGCTGCAGTCGCCATCAAGTTCTATCCCGATCATGAGGCCCACGCCACGGATGTCCCTCACAGAATCACAGCCCTGCAGAACCCGCCTGAGCCTTGCCATGAAATAGGAACCCATCTTGGCCGCCCTCTCAGGTAGCTTCTCATCCAGCAAAACCTCAATGGTTGCTATGGCAGCTGCACACCCCAGCGGGTTCCCCCCGAATGTTGATCCATGGTCCCCTGGTTTGAATGCCGATGCAACCCTTTCATCTGCAAGCACGGCGCCTATGGGGTATCCTCCACCCATGGCCTTTGCAACCGTGGTGATGTCAGGTCGCACATCAAACAGCTCCGATGCAAACATGGCGCCGGTCCTTCCAAACCCTGTCTGCACCTCATCGAGTATGAGGAGAACATCATTCTGCCTTGCAAGTTCCCCCACGTCCCGCAGGTAGCCCTCAGGGGGGACTATAACCCCGCCCTCACCCTGCACGGGTTCAAGTATTATGGCTGCCGTGTCATCACCTATGGCATCTGCCATTGCCCCCAGGTCACCGTAGGGGACATGTTTGAATCCCTCTGGCAGTGGCCTGAATGGTTCGCTGTACTTCTTCTGTCCCGTGGCGGTTACAGTTGCAAGGGTCCTTCCATGGAAGGAGTTCTCCGTGGCTATTATCTCGGATTTTCCTGTGAACTTTCTCGCAAGTTTTATGGCCCCCTCATTTGCCTCAGCACCGCTGTTTGCAAAGAAAACCCTGTCATGGGGGGATATACCTGTGAGGAGCTTTGCAAGTTCCGCCTGCTCCCTGGTATAGTATATGTTGGATGAGTGGATGAGCCTCTGGGCCTGGTGACAGATTGCAAGTGCAACCTTTGGGTGGGCATGTCCAATGCTGTTAACAGCAACACCAGCAAAGCAGTCAATGTAGGAGTTACCATCAATATCCCATACAGTGGCGCCCTTGCCATGGGAGAGCACAATGGGCTGCCGCGTGTAGGTCTGCATGATAAATTTTTTTTCAAGTTCAATTACTTCCTCTGAATCCATGATATCACCGAAACATGTGGTGGACTTATATTAATCTTGAACCTAAATGGATAATAAATATGTATGTTATGGTGGTTAAATGAAAAGGGCTGTTATTGAAACCTTTAAGGGAGAAATAGAGCTCATCCTCTTCCCTGAGGATGCCCCGAATACAGTTGCCAATTTTGAGAAACTTGCAAACACCGGCTTCTATGATGGACTCACATTCCACCGGGTAATACCTGACTTTGTGATTCAGGGTGGCTGCCCGGTGGGTGATGGTACCGGTGGGCCAGGTTACACCATAAAGTGTGAGATAAATCCCAATAAACACGTGAAGGGGGCCCTTTCAATGGCCCATGCAGGGAGGGACACCGGTGGTAGTCAGTTCTTCATAACACTCTCCCCCCAGCCTCACCTTGATGGGGTTCACACCGTCTTTGGGCGGGTTGTGAAGGGCATGGATGTTGTTGAATCAATAGAGAGGGGCGACCGGATGCTGAAGGTCAGGGTCTACGACGAATGAGAATTCCATTTTCGATTTCATTGATGATTAGGATGAAGACATCTAGGTCAGGGTCTACGACGAATGAGAATTCCCTAGAGGGTTCTATCTGAGGGGTATCTCGCCACGGTAGAACCTTCTAAGGACCCCTGCGTAGGCCTCTGCGATCTTCTCAGCCACCCTGAGGTGACCCTCATTGTAATTTTCAGGGGGATCCGCTGCCACTATCTGCCCTAGGATCCCCTCATCATCCTTCACTGCCAGAGATAGGAACCTTGAAACCTTTATGTGTCCCTCAGGTATCCCATGGGCTGCAGGGTGTCCCGCCGGGTTGTTGGTGAAGAATGACTCCCCTGTATCAAGGGAGTACCCGAGGAGGCCGCCGTACCTCCCGCTTTTTGGGAGCCTGAACCTTGCCTCGCCCATCTCCTCATAGTAACTGCAGTAGTCTGTCAGGTGGGAGAACCTTATACCCACACTGTCCCCATTTTCAGGGTCAACGTAGGCGACATAGCAGTACCTGCTTCCTGTTCTCATTTTTATTTCATCAAAGACAATATCAGAGGCTTCCTTAACAGACGAGACAGATTCAAGTTTTTCCCTCAGATCATTCATCATGGCCCTCCAGTGACCTTATATACCTGTAGAATGGGTGCCCTGGTCGAACCCTGTCCAGGACCCTGCCCCGCACCTCATAAAGGGGGTACCTTCCCCCACCGGTTATGACAGCGGCACCATCCAGTCCCTCAACCCTGAGGATCCTGGAGCCAACCATGACTTCATGGCCCATCCTGAGGCCAGAGGTGCTATCCCTGATGATTATGTATCCCCCCTTATCCCTGATTATCTTAATGGTGGGCTTCTCAGTTTTCTCCCTGATCCTTAAGAGTACACCTTCATGATAAGTCTCGCCGAGGACCTTTACCTGTTCTGTGAGTTCCTCCTCAAGGGCCGATCTGAGACGCATCCATGCCTCAACCTCCCTGCAGCCTATCCTGTCCCTTGTTGACCGCTGGGGGCACTTCCAGCAGTATTTTTCATCCAGGACCCTTCTGAGTTCCCTGAAAGATTTCCCTGCGGCCCTCCTGAATTCATCAATAACATCCTTCATCTTAAAGTTCCCGGGCACAGGTTGCCCTTCATCATTAACCCCTGAGTTTTTCAAGTAGCCCTGACCTCCTTGCGTGGTTGAAGAGGTAGAGCTGGACGTAACCAGCCATTTCACCGTACTCTCGGGCTGCAAATTCAGCAATTTCCCTGGCACTGAAGTTTCTATCAGGGTACATGTGGTTCATTATCCTTCTCACCCAAACATCAACAGGGAAGGCCTCAGTTTTCCTGAACCCATAGAGTAGTATGCAGTCAGCCACCTTCGGTCCGACCCCTGGCAGTTCAAGGAGGACCTCCCTGGCATCCTGGTAGTCCATCCTGTGGATTTTGCTGATATCAAGTTCCTCAGAGAGTATCCTTGAGGTCTCCCTTATGTAGGGGGCCCTGTAGCCCACCCCGCATGATCTGAGGTCAGTGAACCTGAAATCATCGGGTAGTTTATCCTCGCGCCTCTGAAGGTCCTCAAGTGATTCCTCCTCAACTCCTGCAAGGGTGGCAGGAGATGGGAAGGTGTAGAACCGCTCCCCCCTGAATACGTGGCAGTCACCCCATCCCCTTTTGATATCATCCACTGCCCTCGTCCATCTCTTAATGGAGCAGTTGGCGGAGGCTATGGATGAGATTATGCACTCAAATGGATCCTTTGCAAGGAATAGCCTCAGCCCCCTTGATGATTGAATGGTGTCTGAGAGCCCCTTATCCTCAAGAAAAGTGTATAAATCTTCAATTTCAAATTTAAGGTCGAATATATACTCTATCTTCTTCTTTAAAGGTTTTCTGGGGACGTCAGAGTAGGGGTTCACCCTGAGGACTTCATCCTCAACCCTCAGCTCAACAGGGCAGGGCACTCCCTCGATTATTAGGAGCTCCCTGAAGGCGCCATCAACCCTTTTCCATGGTGGCTGGGATGTCTGGCCGCTCTCCTGGGTCAGTTCAAGGTCAAATTCCCTTACAGGTATATCCATGTATAGTTTAACCCCGCTTTTCCTGTAGCCTGACCGGGATACCCCTTGAGTGAAGGTACTCCTTCACAGCGGGGACCGGATACTCGTTGAAGTGGAATATGCTTGCAGCGAGGGCCGCGTCTGCCTTTCCATCTGTGAAGGCCTCGTATATGTGCTGGGGGTTTCCCACTCCCCCTGATGCTATGACAGGTATGTCCAGGTTCTCGCTCATGGTCCTTGTGAGTGGAATGTCATAGCCCTCCTTTGTGCCGTCGCGGTCCATGGATGTGAGGAGTATCTCCCCTGCCCCCCTCTCCTGGCACTCCATTGCCCAGTTTATGGCGTCTATCCCTGTGAACTCCCTTCCCCCATATATGCTGCACTCGTACCAGCAGTAGCCGTCATCAACTTCTATTATGAATCTCTCATCTGATTCCCGGGGGTTTTCAATGTATCTCCTCTTGGCATCTATTGCCACGACACATGCCTGGGACCCCACGAGTTTTGATGCCTCACTGATGAGTTCAGGGTTTTTTATTGCCGCCGTGTTTGTTGAGCACTTATCTGCGCCGGCCTTCAGCATCTTAACGTAGTCCTCTGGTTTCCTTACGCCTCCCCCCACACATATGGGCACGAAGACGTTCTCGGTGGTTGCCTCTATCACATGGGTCATGGTCTCCCTTCTCTCATGGGATGCTGTTATGTCAAGGAAGACTATCTCATCGGCACCATCCTCGTAGTAGCGGGTTGCGAGTTCCACAGGGTCCCCCGCATATCTTATCCTCTTGAATTCAACGCCCTTCACGACTCTGCCATGAGGCACCTGGAGGTCGCAGTCAAGACATGGTATTATCCTCTTTGCAAGCATTTCAATCGCCACTGGCCCATTAAGATTCCTGAAACTTTATGTATATCTAAAGGGTACCCTCTATAAATCTGTGGTGGTGTACGGCTATGAGAAAATATTTAAATGTTTAAGTTTAAATAGAGAAGTGTCTGTAGGGCCCGTAGTCTAGCCTGGAATATGACGTGGGACTTCGGATCCCAAGGTCGGGGGTTCAAATCCCCCCGGGTCCGTATTTCATCTGGTTCTGACGTTATACCTGTTAATTATAAACTCATAAGGTCGTCTATTCCATTTTACAGCCCCATTCATAGGGTATCAAGTCATTATCATTAGGGTCCAGCCGTCTTTCATCAACGTTTTCAGGATCATATAGAAGGGACGGCATGCCTATGACCACAGCAATATCTGTACCAATATTCTTTGTTCCATGAAATATCCCTGGAGGTATGTAAACAGCTCTTGGGTATCTTTCGCCCATAAAGATTTCATTTATTATACCTAGGTGGGTGAATCCCTGCGGTAGTCATAAAGAGCCAGTTTAACCATTCCATGCACACAGATCAGACGATCTTGTTGCCTGGAATGTATGTGCCACCCTTTAACCATCCCCGGATATGAGTAAGATGCTATTATCTGTTTTATATCCGCCGCTTTCATTCCATGATCATCCAGACGCATTAGCTCTATAAGAAACCCTCTTTCATCTGAAAATGTCACGAGGTCCTTTATCACCACCCCTTCAATGGGTCTCTCACCATTAAATCCTGGCATTTTCTGCACGCGGGGTTTATCCATTTCTTCAAATGTCTTCATGGACTTTCCTCCTTATACATCCATGAAAGGGGATCCTTCCCATCGGGGAACATTGCACCATAAGGTTCAAAATATTTAAGATCCGTTACTGTGCAGAAATGCATCCCCCTATCCGATTCTACCATCATCAATGGTCTGGCTGCTTCTGTATCCCATGAACCATCATTCCTGTTGTATATACGATCATCGACCTCCAGATGCACAACCTTACCTACTATCAGTAGATATGGTACCTCCATGTAGGTATCCTCATAAATTCTGTGAAGTTCGCATTCCATCCATGCATAGCATCCCCTGATTCCCGGCACTGTCACCTTTGCTGATGGTTTCTCTTCAAGACCAGCCAGTTCAAATTCATCAATCTCTGGGGGAACATGGGATGCTGTGGGGATTACTTTCTCAACCATGTCTGCACCTGGCAGATTTATAACAAACTCCTCTGTCTCCATTATGTTCACATATGTATCCCTCATCTTAGCTGATGCCACACAGATAAGGTCAAATGGCCTGAGAATGGGCATCAGACATGAATAGGGGGCTATATTTCTTATACCCTCACCACTCACGGTTGATATGAATGCTACCGGAAGTGGTATTAATGATTCCCTCTTAAAATTTTTTAATATCATATAATCACCGTATTCTATATTAATTTAATAAATATATAAGGCTTTCAGTGTTATATAATTCCTAAATAATCGAACAGCCCTGTGGAAAAACCAGCCCCAGAAACCTAAGAAGAAGATCCAGACAACCAGCAACACAGAAAACATCAGAACATCAAGCAAGGAGAAAATGCAGAACATCAAAGGTAAATGCTGGCAGTTTGTGGGTGGTATTTTATGAAGGGTCTTCTGGGCCTATTATACGGTCTATGGTCTGATTCAGTGGTATGGCGATAATATCAACCCGGGGTTTAAGAGGAGGTATGTCCAGGCATACCGGTGGGTTCACAGGTACCATCTCGACAGATAATAGATAAATGGTGGGTTTTAATGAAATCAGAGGAGAGTTATTTTGTAAGTATGGCTGGAATGGTGATTGTTTTCATATCAACACTTCTCATCCTATTCTCAGGGGGCATCCCGGCGAGCGGACTCTTTCAACTCATCTATCAGCGGCTGAACACAGCCCTGTTTTACCTGCTGCTCAATCTGCTCCTGTTAAGTCTCCTGAAGGCATGGTGGGGGGAGAACTGGCCACCATGTCTCCTATCCCTTGCCATCATCAACATCACAGGTATCACCTATTCAACACTCATGGATATCAGTTTAACCAAAGGCACAATAGAGAGCCTATGGTCAGCCATTCTCCCAGCCGGAATAATCAACATCATCCCAGCCCTCAAACACAAAAGAACCCCAAAAAAGAGGGGGATGAAAAAATAAATTAAATAAATCATCAACACCCTGGCCCAATTAACAGTATCCCCAAACCTGTACCAGAAAAAAGGGATATAAAGGGTTCCCGAAGACAAACCAGAAAAAACCAATGACCCCGATGATCACCAGGTGACAAGAAAGCAACCCCCCAGAAGAATCCTTTCCC
The DNA here is from genome assembly GCF_041228365.1 of Methanothermobacter sp. KEPCO 2. Classification (NCBI taxonomy): domain Archaea; kingdom Methanobacteriati; phylum Methanobacteriota; class Methanobacteria; order Methanobacteriales; family Methanobacteriaceae; genus Methanothermobacter; species Methanothermobacter sp. KEPCO 2. Next base: position 1,344,635 of record NZ_CP166185.1, read on the forward strand.
ATCAACGTGAATAATACATTAAAAGTGAACCATAATATATATGAGTTTTTCTTATAGATTTATTATCAATTTATGGTGGTGATAATGGATGAGAAAGTCGTGTCTTTGGGGTTTGCTGATCCTCTTCACACTCGCAGTATCCTTTAACGCTGCCGCGGCCGCAGCAACCCCACCGATCCCATGGAACTATCCACAGCAGATAACCCTAAAGGGAACTTCACGGATCCAGCAGAGTTCACCATAGACGATAACATCACAGCCGACACCACAGGAGTGGTTATGCAGACCAGGAACTACACCTGCGGCCCGGCAGCACTCGCCACACTACTCCAGAACCTCGGAATAAACACAACCGAAGACGAACTCGCAGACCTCGCCGAAACCACAGAAGACGGAACAACAATGCAGGGACTCATCAAAGCAGCAAAAGGCCAAAGGCGTGAACCTCATTGGAGTGAAACTCAACATCACTGAACTCCGCGGGAACATGATCGCCTATACAGTGAGCGACGGCAAGGGACACTACACCCTCATCAGGGAAGTCACCAGCAACACCGTTAAACTCGCAGACCCCACACAGGGAAACATAGAAATACCACTGGAAGAATTCCAAAAAATCTACACATGCTACACTCTCACAACCACCAACCAAACAGAAACAACTGAAAACACAACAGAAACAGAAAATCAGACAAACCCAGAAAACCAAACAGAAACAGAGCCCCATATAAACACAGGAAAAATCCTAAGCACCGAGGAAATGCAGAGGATTAAAGGGCGGTTATGGTGGCTTCCAGTGACTTTATATGGGCTGGGTAATCCAATCATCACAATCAGAGATAAATATGTTCCTCAAAGATACTGGAAATATTGTGCTTATCATCCGCCAAACAAGAAGGTGAAAGCATACGTGGGGCGTGATCACTGCATACATTATGTAGAATACTAACCACCAAACCAATTATTTTTTAAAAGAGGGGAAAAACTATGAAATATAAAAGGTTTATATTAACGTTACTGGCGGTTTTTGCCATAACTGCGGCTATAGTTCTATCAGGGTGGCTGCAGGGGGATGAGCTGGCCCCATTCTTCTATGTTGTCTCAGGGGACCCTGTTGATTCAGCAGCCTATATTCTCATTTTAGATGTCATTGCTATACTGTTCATGACTGGTTTGAAGGGGGTTATCATAGACACGGGTGGATGCTATGACCATGACTTTACCGGGACACTGCTGATCAGCGCCCTGTTCACACTGGGATTCAACCTCATAGGTTTAACAAACGCCATCCTCACAGAAACACCCATCAACAAAAATGTTGTGGGCACCACATGCGTCGCGCTTACAGTAACCGCCATCGCATATATCGCCTTTACAGTGTTAACCATAATCAAACCAGTAACTGATTCAAAAGATTGAGAAAAAAGCATCATTAAAATACAGCAAGCAAAAAAACTGAAAGTATCGGTTGAAGAAGAAGGGTAAATGGCATGGTGAGGAGTTTAACTGGTGGAAGGTTTATTACTGGGTTGCTGTTGCCGGGACAGTGTATGGGGGTCCTTGGGGCAAAGCGGGTGCCCTTTATCTCATCTTTGAACCTTCAGAAGGGCGTTATTATCGTACACATTGTGGGTGGTGGTACTAAAGTACCGCCATTCCTCCTTATTCAGGAGGTTTTATAAATGTTTGATGAAAGAAGGTTTTTAGGCCTATTCACGGTTTTGATGGTAATTTCATTCCTTTATGTGTTGGATGTCCATGGAGCCTCAGAATTCATGGTTTTTCTCTTGATGCTTACCATGCTCTCCCTCTATGGTTATAGAACTTCAAACCAGCACAAAGGGCAGCTTAAAATTTTTGTTGAGACGGTCCTAACAGCACTCCTCCTCTACATCATACTGGTACTTCAACCAGCGCTAAACACCTTAAACTGGTATGTTGCCATCATATTACTGACAACACTCCTCCTGATCAACACACCTCAACTGAAAACCCTCCTAAGAACCAGCAGTAAAAACAAAGAAACATAGAGTACCTTTTTGGGATGCTAAGCCCTAACTTATATCAATTGTTGAGGTAGAAGGGTGGCTTCATTGTGGAGATATTTGGGTAGATTTCGATGGGTTCCAGGATTACAGTGAAAGCTAAATGGTCTGGTACCATCACGAGGGGGTATAGATATGCATCATAATGGGCTCCCTACCCATTGATAGGTGGTGATTTAGGTGCGACGTGCATATGTACTCATGGCTGGGGTTATATTGCTCCTTTTTCCCTGGATGCTGAGCAGAAATTCAGGTTTCCTTCTGGGCCTGGCATTGGCCATCTTCACGGGACTCGTTATCGCACGCTTCAGTAAGCCTGCGGAAGAAAAGACCAACATGATAATATCAGCAGTATCCTGTTACACAATCCTGGTCATGCTGCAGGCTCTTAGAGGTTTTCCATTAAATTCGTGGACATTGCTGTTCACAGCAGGGTCATTTTTCCTCTCACTGATCCTCATGCAAACAGGAAGCATTCTAAACAGCGCCCTCCCCCAGTAAACATTCCGGGAAGCCAATGCTGAGACCAGGTAATCCATTTAACGTTTTTTTTATATCTGGATGATCATCTGGTGAACTGAATATAACCTAATGATAAAAAATAAAATTTTAACCCCTGAAACATGGGATGCAGACTATTTCACCATTCTTTATTCTTGCCCTGTGCTCTGAAACCGGTTCTCCACATTCAGCGCATCTCACCGATCCATAGATCCTCGCCTTCTCTGGAATCTCCTCCACCACATCGGTGACATCAAAGAGTTCATGGGGGTCCATTTCAAGTATCCTGTCTGTCATTTCAGCCCTGTCAGCAACTCCCATTTCATCCATGAGTTCATCAATGGTCTTTTTAAGGGATATCCTTATTCCCTCCCCTGTTTTTCTGTTCAGGAACGTGTAGACATGTTTTCCATGGTCCCTGAATATCAGGTTCCCCTTACCGAATGTGCACCCTGTCATGAACTGGATGGAGTCTATGCTGCAGCTGTCGTTCTCAACAACCGCCACTATCTCCTCATCCTCTGATCTTCCAAATCTCTCTGCCACGATCTTTCCAACCATGTATCCAAGGGCTGTTCCTGCACAGGAATGACCATGAAATTTGACTATGTCACTATAATCCATGTTATCACCCATTCTATCTCTGGAGACCGCACTAAATATAAACGTTTGTGCTGGATCCAGAGAATATTATTACTCATACTTATATTAATTTAAAAAAAGTAATAATATTAATTTTTATAGTAGTAAAATTATATTCTTAGTGAAAAATGGATGGAGGTGAAAAAATGCGTGAGCTATTTCTGGTCTCAGTGCTCTTACTGATGGTCCTAATGACAGGATCAGTGGCGGCTGCAGACAACACAACCTGTGAGGTTGGCGTACTTGTCAGTTACCAGTACAGCGATGACACAGCCAGAATAAACCCAACATTTGAGATCACAGACTCGGGGGTTGGTTTGAATTACACGAGAACCTACGACCCATCAAGCGGCTACACAAAGCTGATATTCCAGCACACAAATATAAGCTCAGCAAATCTTACACTCACGGTGAGGGCCCCTGGATACATAACCGCAGAGAGAAGACTCAACCTCACATTAAACCCGAGGGATCCCAGAGACACAAGGTACTACGCCAGCCTGAACCTTCTGCTCAATGCAACAGAAGCATACCGTCTTGGCAGAGATGTGACCGAGAGGGCCAACAGAATCCTGAACTTCACATCAGGAAGTGAAGTCCTGGTTATAACAACCGCAGGTCTTGTTAAATACAGAAATAAGACGACCGAAGACGTGATAGAGGGCATACTCAACAGGGCAGGGGGCGTTATCAGTTATGGAAAGGCAAACATACTCACCCTCAGGAGAACAGCAGTGGATCCACTCTGCACGGCCTTCATAATAAAAAAGGGCAAAGACCTTCTTATGGCTTTTTACAGGAACAGCACCCTTGTTTATCTTGGAACCGTCTCCCAGAACATGACCATCACCCAGTGGAATAACCTGACCTCAAGGCTGGGGGAAGACGCCTTCCCATTCGCAAGCCTTGCCAATGCATGGGCTGTTGGAGCCCCCGCTGACCTTCTCAAGCAGGCAGCTTTCCACGGTCACATGTGTATTGGAACAATCAGCGGCTATGCCATGAGCAAAACGCTATACATGTACTACCCGCCACTTCAGGACTGGTCAACAGGTTCCCCGATAGAAATCACCAACTATGTAACAATAGGTGTTCCAGGCGGATCAGATGACGACGCACTCATACTTGCACTCGACAATACACCTGGAAAGAGGTCATACCTTGGCTTTGATACATCAGGTACTGGTGCAGATGCGAGTATGGTTGGCTTCATAAGATGGAACTCAAGGACAAATACGGGCACCCTTGTTGTCATGAAGTTTGACCAGCAGGCACTCATCGACCTCTACAAAAGGGAAACAGGTGCAACAGCAGTATCAGAACTCAAATTCAATGCCTGGCTTGTTAAAAAGGTTACACAGAACCCCACATCACTTGTAACCATAGTTAAAGAGCTCGATAATCTCACAGCCGATCAGTACTACTACCTTGCGGGAAGGGAGGTCAACTATAACCAGGTGAACGAAACCCACGGCCTTGACATGGAATACATAAACAGACTCAATCTTCCAAATGCAACCAGGGCAACCCCCGCCACATCAGCTGGTGGTGTGAGTTACACTGAGCTCAGGGAGATCGGAAAAATGGCTGCAGAGATGGCAAAGAACATATTCATGGCTGAGAGGGGTGTGAACCTTGAAAGGGACAGTCTCAACATTGCCGTCCTCACATCGGCAGGTTACGTCTACCTCAACGGTACGCCAACAGATGCATGTTATGACGGAATCTTTGAGGTCCTTGGTTCAAGACTCAGCAGGAAAAATCTGCTACCGATCCACAGCCCATTCTACAAGCCCCTGTGGTTCACATTCGTCCTTAAGGGAGCCGATGGAAGAACACTGGACTCAGTATACATAACCTACAACCCCACGACAGGTGCCCTCACTGCAGGGGCCACGCCGGATGGTATACGGGTCAACGACATAGGTCCTGCAGCCCTTAATGACGCCGCAAGAGACACCGCAAATTCAAGGATATTTGGAAGTTCATATTTCAGCATAGAGAGCATAGCAAACGCATGGAAGTACGACATCCCCTACGACCAGCTCGTGACGTTCCTATTCCACAACCATGTCTGCCCCGGTGTTCAGCCAGGTTTCTTCATAACAGAGTATGCCTTTGAGAACTATCCGCTGGAAGCTGGCCAGCAGTACCAGTGGTTCGGGACAAGCATATACTGCAAGGACGACGCCCTCCTCTATCTCATGGGTGTTAGCCCTGGTACGGGCACATACTTTGCGAAGAGGGTTCTCCAGGATGAACTTGAATCACCCATGATCCCCGGTGGAAGTGAAGAGGGAATACTCATACTATGGGACCCCGTGAAGAAGGTTGGTAAGGCGGTGATGATAAGCTTCAGATGGCCACAGTTTGACCTCAGTGACTGCACCACAAGGAATGCCATGTTCGAGAAATGGGCCGCCGCCTTCATAATGCTCTACAGCGGCCAGACACCAGCTTACATGACATCTCCCATGGTGCTCACAAAGGAGGTTGAGAAGTGGATAACAGAGGACGAACTGAGGGTGATACAGAGTGGTGCAAATGGTAACCCGCTCGCCTACCTGCGTTCAATACCTGCAAGAACTCTGGATGACCTCATACCTGTGAACAATGGCGGATCACAGAGTGGGAACCAGGGAGGTGTTCCTGGTGGCTCCACAGGCGGCTCAACTGGTGGCGTGTCCTCAGGTTCTCATGGTGTTACAGGTGTCCATGCCGGTTACTCACCGGGTGTTGACCTCAGTACTTCACCTGCTGGTGAGAGTGCTGCATCTGAAGCCTCAGAGGAGTCCTCCGTTGAAGGTAAGAAGGCATATGAGGTTAAGAATGCGACATCATCTTCCAGTGACGGAGAATCATCATGGTATGTTTATGGTATCGTGGGCGTCCTTGTGGCTGCTGGTCTCGTGGCCTTCGGGTTCCTAAGGGGTGGAGCCGGAAAATAAAAAAACTTTTTTCTTTTTATATATCACTCATTGACTATGGCCTCCTTGAAGAACTCAGGGAGGAGCGACCTGTAGAGGGGGCTTCTGAAGAGCATCTCTATGTTACCGTCCAGTATGTAGGTGTAGCATGAGTCGTCATGGGCCCTCATACCACGCCCATATGCCTGCATCAGTGTCATTATTGTCTTGTAGGCGTACCACCTCTGGTCCATCCTCTGCCTCCTGTTCACCTGCTTATCCCCAAGGTAGGGGAAGGGTATCTTGTAGATCACCTGGAACCTGCACTTATCATAGGGTAGATCAACGCCCTCACTCATTGATGGACTCACAAGGACCAGTGGTTCAGTGGAGTCCTCAAAGTATCTTAGAACGGCCTCCCTGTTGGATGCCTTGTGGTCGATGAGTCTCCTGTTTGGTATGTTCTCCATTATGAACCTCTGGCAGCGGTAGTTGTGTGTATGTATGAGTCCCTTATCGTTTCTGTGCCTTTCAAGGATCCTGTTCAGTATTGGGATGGTCTCCGGGGCCGTCTGCTTTATCCGGTTCCTTGACATTTTCCCGGCGATCTTCAGTTCTATGGGTCTTCTTGATGCCGGGAATGGGCTGTCGACCCTTACGATGTAGGCCTCATCGGGTTTTATGCCCAGCCACTGGCAGAAGAGCCTCTCATTCAGTATTGTGGCGCTCATGAAGAGGCATGACTCAGAGTAGGAGAAGAGGCGGTCATGTGCATAGTGGTGGACCCTGAGGGGTTTGAATGAAACCGATTCACCGTCGGAATCAATAACCCAGTTTTTTGGTTCATCCTCAAGGCTCATTTTAAGTTCCGAAAGCCTCTTGATGGTCCTCTTTATCCTGTCCCTCCTCTTCCTGGGCAGTGATTCCAGTTCAAGGTCACTGTAGTGGTCGGCTATGGCCTCAACCTGGAGGATCCACTCGGCGGGGTCATCCTCCTGCATCATACTGGAGGGTATTGTCCTCTTAATGTCCTTCCTGAGGCGCCTGTTGGATATGGTGACCTCCAGTCGCTTCATGAGTTTATCCTCGATGTTGTGGGCCTCATCCAGTATCATGAGATTCCTCCTGTCAAAGTGGCCCACGTAGTTCAGTTCAAGGAATGCGTAGTCATAGTTCATGAGGGTTATGGGGCTGTTTATGGCCTCTGCCTTCTGTTCCCAGTAGTGGCAGTGCTCATCTGTCCTGAAGAATACCCTGTTGCCATATGAGTCCTGGAATGCCTCCTCACCCAGGAGTGTTTCGCCCCTCACAACACCGTAGGGGCAGTGGAAGTTCTCTGATGAGGGGGTTGTCTGGCAGGTTCCCATGTCACAGGTTGACTCAAGGTCGTCGTTGCGGCAGAGGAAGTTACCCCTCCCCTTCACAACCGGAAACCCGAATTCATTTGCATACTGGTCCTGGAGCTGTTTTGTCATTGTGAGTATGTATGCAGGCTGGTAGATCCCTGCGAGGGTGCATGCTATTGCCGACTTTCCAGTGCCTGTACCTGCCTCCAGTATAACGTAACGGTAGCCGTCCTCAAGTGCCTGGTAGATGTCGTTTATGATATCAAGCTGCCCTGGTCTTGGCTGGGGAAAGGGAAAGTTCTCTATGATTTCGCCGGGTATATGGGGATACCTCTTCTGGAGGTCCTCGTTGATGGAATCTGATTTCTCATCGGATTTTATGATGTTCCTGAAGAATGAAAGGCGCCCCCTGCCCCTGCATGTGCAGTTATCCCTCATCATTCCACAGTCGGGACAGAAAAGTGGGTTTTCCATGGAGTCTATTTAAGGGTGAGGAACTATATAAGTTTAGAGAGTGCCACTGAAAACAAATTCATTGACTGCAGAATGATTATCAGGTGTTTCTAATGAATGGAAAACTCATAGGTGTGGGTGTTGGGCCAGGTGACAGTGAACTTTTAACCATAAGGGCCCTGAAGGTTTTAAGATCAGTTCCAGTTATATGCGCTCCCCGTTCGTCATCTGAAAGGGACAGCATAGCCCTTTCAATTGTGAAGGATGTTTTAAGTGAACGTGACGATGATTACAGGGTAATTGATCCTGTATTTCCCATGACAGATGACAGGGGGGAACTTGAAAGGCACTGGGATGAGGCTGCCCGCCTGGTTTCAGGGGAACTTGCCTCAGGGAGGGATGTTGCATTCATAACCCTGGGTGACCCCTCCATCTACAGCACCTTCAGTTACCTTCAGAGGCGGATTGAGGATATGGGCTTTGAGACAGAGATGGTTCCTGGTGTGACATCGTTCACAGCGTGTGCTGCAAGTGCAGGCACGGCTATCGTGGAGGGGGATGAGATCCTTGTTGTGGTGCCAAGGGTTGATGAGCGCTTCAGGAACATAATTGAAAACGTTGATGCCTGCGTTATAATGAAGACCTCACGTCATGGGAGGCGCGCCAGGGAGGTTGTGGAGTCCGACCCCCGGGAGAGGGATGTCGTATCTGTGGAGAACTGCAGCATGGATGATGAGGTGGTTGAGAGGGGCTTCCCGTCACAGGGGAGGTACCTTGCAACGACCATTGTGAGGTTCAGGGGGAGCATCTAATCGAAAGCCCTGGTGGGGGTTCCTGGGTATCCTGGCCATGAACCGGGACCCTCATGGGTTTATGAGGAATGAGCACCTCTCATCCCCCTTGCATAGCATTCTGTCTCCTGTATTTCAACATCAGAATTGAAGTATCTGCCAAAGACGGCCTCAAGTATCCCTGAGTCCAGGGCACAGGCGGATTCCCCGATGTCAGGAAGCAGTCCGCATTCAAAGCAGTCGTAGGCCCTGATTATAAGTGGATCAGTGCTTTCCACCTTGAGTGTCCCCAGCCGGTTTATCCTCCAGAATCTTCTGAGGTTTTCAAGGAGATCCTCGAGGTTTTCTGCCCTTAAACTGGGGTATATGACCTCCCCTATCTTCAATCCCACCTCGTGGAGAATTGGGTCGATGTTTATACCCTCCTTTATGAGTTCAACCCGGAGCACATGGAACATCAGCCTGAAGAACTCAAATGGGTCCCCCACTGAGGTCAGGTGTTTTGCAAGAAACTCTGTTTTTTCCTCATCCAGTTCTCCGCGCTTTTTTCTTCTGAGTTTACCCAGGTACCTTGAGTTTATTGAGAAGACCTTTATTCTCCTGTCTGCAGGGTCCGGCCTTTCAACGATGAGGCCAGCCATTCTGAGATCCGAGAGGTGCTTTGATACCGTGGACTTGGATTTCCCGGTTATTCTGACTATATCCTGAAATCTGAGTTCCCTCTTCATGAGTTCCGATAGTATGAGTGATTTAACGGGACTCTCGATTACCTCTATTCCCCTATCCGTTGCGAATATTGTGAACTGCTGTCTTTCCCTCATTGAGCAGAGTTATGTTTCACCATCCATAAAATTGTTTCACTACCATAGAACAGAAAAAATTATATATTAGTTCGTAGGTTATAGTACATTCGATGACATACGAACTGAATATCCGGTGATAATATGAAGGCCGCAGCAAAAAGAATATCCGATGGAGTGTACTGGACTGGAGTCCTGGACTGGGATCTTAGAAACTACCATGGATACACCCTGCAGGGCACCACATACAACGCCTACCTTGTCTGTGGACATGATGGGGTTGCACTGATAGACAACTCCTACCCCGGCACCTTTGATGAGCTCATGGCAAGGGTTGAGGACGCCCTGCAACAGGTGGGAATGGACAGGGTTGACTACATAATCCAGAACCACGTTGAAAAGGACCACAGCGGTGTCCTGGTGGAACTCCACAGAAGGTTCCCTGAAGCCCCCATCTACTGCACAGAGGTGGCTGTTAAGGGGCTCCTGAAACACTACCCCTCCCTCAGGGGAGCAGAGTTCAGGACCGTGAAAACAGGGGATGTGCTCGATCTTGGCGGGAAGACACTGACATTCCTGGAGGCCCCACTGCTCCACTGGCCAGACAGCATGTTCACCCTACTTGATGAGGATGGGATACTCTTCTCAAACGACGCCTTCGGGCAGCACCTCTGCTACCCCCAGCGCCTTGACAGGGAGATACCAGAATACATCCTCATGGATGCCGCCAGGAAGTTCTATGCAAACCTCATAACCCCACTCTCAAAGCTGGTACTCAAAAAATTCGATGAAGTTAAGGAGCTTGGGCTACTCGAAAGGATCCAGATGATCGCCCCATCCCATGGGCAGATCTGGACAGACCCCATGAAGATCATAGAGGCCTACACAGGCTGGGCCACAGGCATTGTGGATGAGAGGGTCACGGTGATCTACGACACCATGCACGGTTCAACCAGGAAGATGGCCCATGCCATAGCAGAGGGAGCTATGAGTGAGGGGGTCGATGTTAGGGTCTACTGCCTCCATGAGGATGACCGGAGCGAAATCGTGAAGGACATACTTGAAAGCGGCGCCATAGCACTTGGAGCCCCCACCATATACGACGAGCCCTACCCAAGCGTCGGAGACCTCCTCATGTACCTCAGGGGCCTCAAATTCAACAGAACCCTCACCAGGAAGGCCCTTGTATTCGGGTCAATGGGTGGAAATGGTGGTGCCACAGGCACCATGAAGGAGCTTCTTGCAGAGGCGGGATTCGATGTTACCTGCGAGGAGGAAGTCTACTACGTGCCCACAGGTGAAGAACTCGACGCCTGCTTTGAGGCAGGGAGAAAACTTGCAGCTGAAATCCGGAGGTGAATGACATGAACGAAAACAGGACAGGTATATGCAGGGATACTGAGATCGAGAAGGTGGTTGATGCCAACTTCAGGGGAGAATGCTCCGAGGTTGGAATGTACCTTGCAATGGCGAGGCAGGCCCAGAGGGAAGGCCTCCCTGAGGTGGCAGAGGCCCTCAGAACCATAGCCCTCGAGGAGGCTGAGCATGCAGCCAGGTTTGCAGAGCTCAATGGCGTGATCAGAGACAACCTCAAGGAGAACATCGAGATGATGCTTGAGGGTGAAGAGGCTGCCAGCAGGGAAAAGGGTGAAGCGGCCCTCAGGGCCACAGAGTGTGGTGTTGATGAGGCCTGTGACTTCTTCCATGAGAGCTCAAGGGATGAGGGAAGGCATGCCCGTATGCTCAGGGGCATTCTCGAGAGGTACTTCAAGGGATAGAGATGTACGTCTGCAGGATATGCCAGTACCAGGTCCCTGACAGGGATTTCAGCGAACTTGGGGATGGCTGGGTCTGCCCCCAGTGTGGTGTGGGCAGAGACGAGTTTGAGCACTCAACCGATTCATCATCCCCTGAGCAGCCATTCATGCTCATGTTCAGGGCCATCACAGAGAGCCTCTGGAAGGTCCTCGGCAATGGTTCCCAGGGAGTCACAAGGGAGATGGGCTTCGTCCTGGCAGAGATCATTGACCCTGAGGATCCTGTAAAATCAACAGCAGAATACTTCCTCAGCCATGGATTCGCGGCATCCATCGAGTGCTCTGAAGGAGAGAAGCATGTTATGGATGTGAAAAACTGCAGGTTCTATGGTTTCTGCCGCTCCCTTGAGGACGATGGGGTCACAGTATCCACCTGCCCCTATGCAAACACCGCTGCAGCGGCCCTTGAGACCTCCACAGGATACAGGTACAGGATAAGGAGGCTTCCAGGGGAATACGGTCACATCATCGAACTTTCAGGGGTATCAAAAAAATAGGGCCTGCCAGATTCATCCCATCATCATCTTAATTGAATTTTTTTCTTATCCTTGCCAGATAAAACAGAATTTTATGAATTTGAATAAAATCAGGGCCCTGTACTATTTTTTATTATAAATGTTGGCGTAGGGTGGTTCGTCTGCAATTTCCCCAACTATCCTCTCTGCAAGTTCAAGTGACCTTTCACTGCCCTCAACCAGTATGTAAAATGCCCCCTCGGCACCACAGACTCCTCCAGCTGCAACCGGCTCTGCAGATGCGCCTGTTAGAAGTTCCAGGGCATCAACCTCGGTGAATACCCTGCCGGGTATGGGAAGCATGCCTGGCCCATCGGCAGCTGCTGAGTTGAGTTTGAGTGCAATAGAATCAAGGTCCCCGGGTATTATCTTCTCAAGGCCCACGGGTACTATAAGCCCTGTTTTTCTCCCCACAGCGGCCTGCAGTGCAGCAATTACCGTGCCCCCCATTGGGTGGCCTATGTAGACAGCGGCCCTTCCTGATTGATAGTCGAGGGCGTTGGCACCCTTGAGTATGAGGTCTCCCCTTCCAAGTTCGTCTGCAACATCAAAGATTTCAAGACCACGCTCCCATCTGCCATCTCTGATCACAACGTCACCTGGAAAATCTGTGCCCATCCGACCCATATCATCCCTGCTGATATTTGCGGGGACCGTTATACCCCTGTGAAAGCCCCTTCGATCAAATCCATCCTCACCGATTTCTGCCAGGATCTCCTCTGCTATGTAGCCATTGGTTGTCCCTGCAATTATAACAAGGGTTCCATCCTCAAGAACCCTCTCCACCTCGGGGTGCCGAATCATTCCCCTGGCAATCAGGCGTTTACCCGCCGCAGGGGTTATGAGAAACTGCCTCATTTCAATCATCCTGCTTGCTGTTCACCCGTTTGAGTTTTTCACAGGCGGCCTCAGCTGCAAGGATTATGGGGTCGATGACCATTGAAACGGGGGGCGCATACGAAAACTCTGTCCAGGCAAGATCTGAACATGTGAGTCCCTGTGATATGGCAAGTGACATGGTGTCAACCCTTTCAGCCACCCTCTCCTTTGCAACCATCTGGCACCCGATTATCCTTCCCTTGAGGTCACATATCATCTTCACATCAATCCTCTCGGCGCCGGGATAGTATCTGGCCTTTGTAAGGGCCCTCTTCTTTCCTGAGACCACCTTTATCCCGCTCTGGAGTGCCATGACCTCTGTGAGTCCAACAGCACCGAACTCGAGTTCACCTATCTTTGATACCATGGCGTTGAGAACCGGCCTGAAGGTTGCATCAAGACCCACTATGTTCCTTGCAGCCACCCGGGCCTGTCTCACGGCAGTGGAGCCCAGTGGTGACTGGGTCCTGAAGCCTGTCACGGCATCGTAGACCTCAACGCAGTCCCCGACGGCATAAATGTCAGGTACGCTTGTCTGCATCCTCTCATTGACCCTTACCGCCCACTGTCCCAGTTCGCATCCCGCCATCCGAGCAAGTTTTGTCTCTGGCCTCACCCCTGTTGCGAGGACCACCAGGTCGGCCTCAATGCACTCATCTCCCACAGCAACCGCCTCGACCCTTTCGTCTCCGGTTATCCTCTCAAGTGCCTTTCCAAGGACAACCCTTATCCCCTTCTCCTCAAGGTACTCCTGTACTATGGCTGCCATGTCCGGGTCCAGGGAACGGGGGACGATCTGTGGCAGCATCTCTGTCACGGTGACTTCAAGTCCCATTTTCAGAAGACCATATGCTATCTCCAGACCTATGAGCCCTGCGCCCACCACCACGGCTTTTTTACTTTTGGATGCCCATTCACTTATCCTCTCACCGTCTGTGAGTGTCCTTATGGTGAACACCCCCTCAAGGTCAACCCCCTCAACCGGTGGTATGAATGGGGAGCCCCCGGTTGCAAGGACAAGGACGTCGTAGGGTATTTCCTGGCGTTTACCATCCTTCACATAGGTCACGGTTTTTTTATGGGAGTCAACCTCTTCCACCTCGGTTTCTGTGAGGATATCTATGTTGCGTTCCCTGTAGTCCTCTGGCTGGTGCATCACTATATCATCAAAGCACTCAACCTCCCCGCACATAACGTAGGGTATGGCGCAGGGTGAATATGCCACGTGCTTATCACGGGTTATAACAGTTATCTCTGCATCCTTATCATATTTTCTTATGTTTGAGGCCGTTGAAAGTCCTCCGGCCCCTCCTCCAACTATAACAACTCTCATTTATCCCTTTCTCCCTCAGAGTTATCACTTATGGTTTTATTTTTTATCTCATAAATAACTCGATATATTTATAAATTTGGATGTATGAATAGATTTCAGTGCACGGGTTTATGTGCCAGAAACTGTAAAGAGGATCACCATGAAGAAGAGGGTTCTTTTCATATGCAGAAACAACTCAGGAAGGTCCCAGATGGCTGAGGGTATTCTCAGAAACATGTACGGGGAGCACTACCATGTCCAGAGTGCCGGAAGCCAGCCAAGGGAAATCAACCCCCTGACAGTGAGGGTCATGGAGGAGATTGGAATCGATATGAGCTCCCATAAGCCCACCGACCTCAGGGAACTCGAGGGTGAGGAGTTTGATGTGGTTGTGAGCCTCTGTGATGAGGCATGCCCTGTATTCCCTGGTGGTAAGAGGTACATGCATGCGGAGTTTCCAGACCCTGCAGGTGGGGATATAGCCAGATTCAGAAGGATACGCGATGAAATCGCAGAGTGGATAAGGACTGAATTCAAACCGGAGGATGATTGAATGGTCAGGGTTGCAATAGTGACAGACGGCCCCTACGGTGAAAGGGCCCACGAAAACATAGGTGAGGAGTTTGAAACAGATTTCATTGAACTCCAGGCACCCTCAGGCATATTCGCAGATGAAGTTGAAATACCACAGGAAAAGATTGAGCAGATAGTATCAGCGCATATCGTTATAACCTACATCCTCCACCCTGACCTCACACTTGAACTTGTGGACCGCATCCACAATCAGGTTGACTGGATAATAGTGGGTGCCTGGAGGGGTGAGGGCTTCAGGAATCAGCTGCTGGGATACGGGAATGTCACAGCACCAGAGAACATGTGCGACCTTGAGGAGAACGGGAATCCATCCTTTGATGAATTCGTATCGAAATTTGGAAAGCCCGTGGTTGAGGTTGATGTTGAAGACGACAGGGTAAAGGATATAAGGGTCCTCAGGTGTTCACCCTGCGGTGCAACACGGTTTGTTGCAGAGGAACTTGCCGGAACTGAGGTGAAGGATCTGCCTGTCCGTGCAGGTCTTAAAATACAGCATTACCCCTGCAGAGCCGCCAAGATGAGGTTATTTGCAGATGATGAGTGCAAGAAGGAGCTGGCTGCCAGGATCCACTGCGAGGCCTTTGAGAGGGCACTTGAAAATCACTGAAAACTATCATTATTATTCATAATAAATTATTTATTTTATGGATGCGAAGATAGATCCATGGAGAAAAAACTGCTCACAATAGTCCTCCTTGAGGGTCCCTACCGCCATCAGTATGCTGATATAGCATCAGAACTGGCAGAAAGCGCCATAAAAAATGGCTACGATGTTAACATATTCCTTTACATGGATGGAACACATGTACCGAAAAGGGACCAGGCCCCCCAGTCATTCCCCAATGTGGCAGAAAAATTCAGGGCCCTTGTAAGGTCCGGTGTTAATGTGATATCCTGCATAAGGTGCTCCACCGCACGGGGCTACACCTGTTCAGAGAAGCCCTACATAAAGGGC
Source organism: Methanothermobacter sp. KEPCO 2 (assembly GCF_041228365.1). Taxonomy (NCBI): domain Archaea; kingdom Methanobacteriati; phylum Methanobacteriota; class Methanobacteria; order Methanobacteriales; family Methanobacteriaceae; genus Methanothermobacter; species Methanothermobacter sp. KEPCO 2. The sequence continues at coordinate 1,360,191 of NZ_CP166185.1, forward strand.
GTGGAGATAAAAAGTGTTTATGAACTGGCAGAATGGATAAAGAAAAGTCACCGCGTGATAAGTCTGGGTTGTTAAAATGAAATCCTCTCTCATAATAATAGACAGGGCCCCCTATGGATCTGAAGATGCATTCAGTGGTTTCTATGTTGTCATAGCATGTCTGAACAGTGGCCTTGACTCTGACGTTCTCCTGATGGAGGACGGTGTCTACGCTGCAGTTGCAGATCAGAAATCAGAGAGCATAGGGTACCCAAATGTGGAGGAGCTCACATACCTCATATTTCCGGAGGGAAGCATACTGGTACATGAGGGGTCCCTCAGGGAGAGGGGGCTTGTGGAGGAGGATCTTGTCGAAGCTGCAGAGATAATAAACGATGAGGAACTCCATGAGATAATCTCTGCAAAGGGTGAAACCGCAGTTATCAGGATATGAGGTGCCGTTATGGAAATGGATGAGGTTAAAAGGGAGCTCATCCCTGATGGGCCCCTTGTAAGGGAGGTTACCCTCAAACAGGTTAAGCCATGCATTGCAAGTGAGGGGAAAATAAGGGTCCTTATGGAGCTTGACTCTGAAATCGGAGACATCATCCCCCTCCTGGCAAATATGTATCCGCCGGGTGCTGTGAATTATGTTAAGAAGAAAAACATTCTCACCCTCACCATCTACGACAGGCTCATAAGCCTCTACCCCTCAGGGAAGGTCAGCATGAACAAAAACCATGACGTGGAGGAGGCCTTTGATATCATAAGGCGGATCATGGAAAGGATAAACCAGGCCTACGAGGCCTACATGAGGGGTGTGCGTGGGAGGGACGTGGAAAGCATTGGACCCCTCGATATACAGAGGTGCCTCCCTGGCAGCAACTGTGGCGAATGCGGTGAATCAACATGCATGGCCTTTGCAATGAAGCTCCTGAACGGTGAGCAGAAACTCGATAACTGCTACCCCCTCAAGGAGCCATGGATGCAGGAGAATGTCCAGTGCCTTGAGAAACTTCTTGGTGAGCAACTCATGGAGACACTGGGGTGGAGCGGTTACTGATGGGTTCTGTGGGGTTCCTTGTAACTAAAAGTCCATCTGAACTGGGCTTCAGGACATTCCTTGACCTTGTGGGGATATGGAGGGAAGATGAACTCACCGTGTACCTCATATCCAGTGGTGTGTATGCTGCAATGAAAAAAAACAGGTATTCCCACACCATCAGAGAACTGTCAGAGACCGAGGCTGTTTTTGCAAGGAAGGAAGATCTAATGGCAAGGGGTATAACCCGTGACATGCTCATCGATGGTGTGGAAATACTTGAGGGTTTTGACAGGATAGTTGTGGATATCATGGAGAAGCACCGGATGGTCTTCACCATCTAATCTTCTGGTTTTACAGGTTTTCTTGCACCCCTTATACCTCCACGGGAGACCATGATTTCACCTCCATTCTGTGATCATAAACCAGTCAGAGTACCTGCCGTGTAGACAAGGAATGACGCAATCCAGGCAACCAGCATGGAATATGCGGGAGAGAAGAGGGCCCATTTTGTACCGGCCTCCTGCTTTATTACGGCAAGTGTTGCGAGGCAGGGGGTGTAGAGCAGTATGAATACCATGAAGGAGAAGGCCTCCAGTGGCGTGAAAATCCCCTGAATGGTTGCTGCAACATCACCGGTGCCGTATACCGTCCCGAAGGTACTTATTACAAGCTCCTTTGCGGCAAAACCGAATATGATTGCAACCGCAGACTGCCAGTCCCCAAAGCCCAGTGGCTGGAAGATGGGAGCTATCATGGATCCTGTAATCCCCAGGATTGATGATGAAACGTTCCCTCCCGGGAAGTTCGAGAGGAACCATATCACCAGTGAACCTGCAAGTATGATGGTCCCAGCCCTCTTTATAAACTGAACACCCCTCATGTAGGTGTGGATGAGAAGTGCCTTAAGTCTCGGAAGCCTGTAGGGTGGAAGCTCCATGAGGAAGAGTGACCTTTCACCCTCCACGATTCTATTACCGAGTAAGCGGGCGGTCAGTATGGCCACCACTATCCCTAGAATGTAAAGTGAGAATATCACCCAGCCCTGGTAGATAACCGGGAAGAGGGCTGCTGTGAATAGCACATAGACAGGGAGCCTTGCGCTGCATGACATGAAGGGCACTATTAGTGCCGTTATTATCCTCTCCCTCTCAGAGTCTATCGTCCTTGTGGCCATGACGCCCGGTACGCAGCATCCAAAACCCAGCACCATGGGGATGAATGACCTTCCACTGAGACCCCCCAGTGTGTTCATCACACGATCCATGACAAATGCCGCCCTGGCAAGGTAACCTGAATCCTCAAGGAATGACAGGAGGAAGAAGAGGATGAATATGTTGGGTATAAAGACCAGGACAGATCCTACACCACCTATCACCCCATCAGATAGAAGGGATGCCAGTATAGAATCACCCATGATATCATGAACCGCATCTGCAAGGTATGAAAAGGTGGAATCCAAGAGGTCTGTCAGTGGGGCCCCTGCAGTGAATGTCAGCTGAAAAATCAGCCACATCACCCCAAGGAGTACCGGAAGGCCAAGGTACCTGTTGAGCGCAATTCTGTCAATAATCTCTGAACCTGTAACCCGATCCACCGGTGGCTTTCTGAGTGTACTCTCAAGAAGGGCCTCTATAAGCCCATAACGGGCATCGGATACAATCACGTCAGCCTTCACAGAGTATTCATCCTCAAGGACCCCGCGAATCCTCCTGAATTCATCATGAATTTCCTCCCCGAGCATTGAGGCCACCCTCTCATCGCCCTCAAGGAGCTTTATGATGATCCATTGGGGTGGAAACTTGATTTCGCTGCCCCTGATGAGTTCATACAGTCTGCTCAGAGATTCATGTCTCAGGAATTCATATCCGGGGATCCTGGGTTCACCTTTACTCCATTCGATTACCCTTTCAAGGAGCTCATCCTGCTCGCCTTCAGTTGCCTCGATCCTCACAACAGGCACACCCAGGAGTTCCTCAAGCTTCCCATAATCCAGACTGTAACCCCTCCTCTCGGCCTCGCGGTTGAGGTTCACTGCGATGACGGTGTTAAGGCCAAACTCCATTATCTGGAGGGCCAGGTAAAGGTTTCTTTCGAGATTTGATGCATCAACAACGTTTATCACAAGATCCGGAGACTCCTCAAGGAGGTAATCAATCACCACCTCCTCCTCTGGAGAACCGGCTGTGAGACTGTAGGTTCCCGGCAGATCTATGACCTCAATGTCACATCCCCTGAAGTGCAGGTGCCCCTCCTTCTTTTCAACGGTTTTGCCTGGCCAGTTGCCGACGTGCTGATTTAGGCCTGTGAGGCTGTTGAAGAGGGTGCTCTTACCCACGTTGGGGTTTCCTGCAAGGGCTATCCTCAGTGACAACCTAATCTCTCCTCACCCTTATCCTTGAGGCCTCCTCCCTGCGGATGGATAAGGGGTGGCCCCTGACCCTCACCTTGAGGGGGTCGCCGAGGGGTGCAACCTTTTCAAGGGTTACCCTGGACCCCCTGACGATTCCCATCACCGTGAACCTGTGCTTTAGGTTACCGCTAATGTCAACTGAGGTGACCGTTACCATCTCTGATTCGGATATTCTGTCGAGTGTAGTTTCCATGACACCACCTTTTTAGGTATTCCTAAACTTTAGTTATACCTAAACCCCCATCATATATAAATTTTTAGGTTTTCCTAAAATGGGTTTCATGAGGGTGAAAAATCAGACATCAAAAAATAAAAAAATAGGGGTTTAATTTCTTCCCTGATAGAAATACCCTGCTCCAAGGAGGCATACAATTCCTATGATGCCAGCAAGAGCATAAAATGGTGTCTGGGTGCTTGCTGAACCGCTCTGGCTTGAAGCAGCGACCTCATAGGCCTTACCTGACTCGCCGGCAGGTTCTGACTGTGAAACCTCACTGGCCTCAGATGACTCACCAGAACTGGCAGCCTCACTGGGTGTGGAACCTGATATTCCACCGGCTGAACCTGATGACGGTGCACCGGTTTCACCAGCACCAAGACCATCATCACCTGTCCCGCCAGATGTATCAGACCCCGTATCAGATCCCGGTACATCAATGGATTTTCCTGTGGCTGCTGCCATTGCACTTGCAAACTTCCTCAGGGCAGCCTGGTTAAGGGAGGAGAGCTTCACAACCCACTCATTGAAGACGATGTTGGCACAGGTATGGTGACAGCAGACAACACCATACTCATTGACCGCCGAGATATACTCATCTGCAAGCCTCTGAAGCGTTGCTGAATCAGCCCTCCACAGGCCCCTTCTGCTGGCCTCAAGAAGCCATGCCACGGTGGAGGCATACGAATAGGGCTGAACACTCCTGAACCTGTCCCTCACAGAAGAATCAAGGACATAGGTCTCGGCGACCCTCTGCCACATCCAGTCCTGTACAAGTTCAGGTGTGACCGCGCTCCACCCGAAGAGGTGTCCTATCTCCTTTGAGATCTGATGACCCCCTGAAAAGCCCTGGCTGAGCATTCCCTCAATCCACTTTGGGTTGTAGGTCCTTGTCCTCAGTTCAGCTGCAAGGAAATCTGAGAGTGTCTCAATCCTCGGGGTGAACCTTGTGTTGGCAATGTAAGATGCAACATTCTTACCTGACATTGCCCTTGCAGCCATTGTGAGCCCTCCGAGGTACTGGTAGACATCATCGTTGTCCAGGACCCCGTAGACACTGTCCCTCACCTGCACGGTTGCATCTACATTTGATAGCTGCTTCATGAAGACCTCCTTTGCATCAATGGCGTATATGTCCTTTCCATAGATGAATCCCATGTGGTTAAGGTAGGTTTCAACAAGTTGTGACTGGTTGTTCCACTTGGCAGTGGACTCAACAACAGCAGGTATCCCTGTACCGTAACTTCCAGGGGCGCTGCCGAATATCCTTGCCCCTGCAAGTGTATCTGCCATTGGCAGGCCCCTGGCGGTGTAATTCATGAGATCCTGAAGGTAGTGTTTTCTGAGATAGTTCTGGTTCACCGGTTCATCCAGTTTCATCACAAGCCTTATTGCCTCGTCCATCCTGTCTATGCTGTAGGCAAAGGTATCCCTGAAGAGCCCACTGATGGTTACAAGGACATCGATCCTTGGCCTTCCCAGGGTTGCAAGGGGGGTCACGTTGATCCCTGTGAACCTTCCTGACTTATCCCATACCGGCTCAGCACCTATCAGTCTCAGCACCATGGCTATTGTCTGTCCATTGGTCCTCATGGTTTCAATGGCCCAGAGAACAACCCCCACGGTTTCAGGGTACTTGCCGTTCTTTGCAAGGTAGTCTGCTATGAGATCATCGGCCATCTTCTTACCGATCTCCCATGCAGCCCTATCAGGTGCCAGTCTGGGGTCAAATGAGTAGGAGTTCTTACCGGTCGGCAGGAGATCGGGTATCCTGATGGGGTCGGCGCCTCTTCCAGGCTCAACGAATCTGCCTTCAAGGGCCCTCAGGAGATTGCTGATCTCACAGTCACTGGCCAGCTTCTCCCTTATGGCGTTCCTGAACTCTGTGGTGTTACGTGTCGCCGGGTCAAAGCTCACAATGGCCTCAACCATTGCATCAAGTAGCTGACCGCTCAGTGGTTCTCCGAATACATGCAGACCGTAGGGTATCAGTGTTGCTGAGAGTTCATCGAGTCTGTGTTCAATCCTGTCAAGTGCCTCCTCAAAGGATGCGTTGAGGTCAAGGTTCAGTTCCCTGTGAAGGTCCAGCTTCACCGTGAGGTTCTTTATCTCCTCTGCGATTATCAGTTTCCTCTGGGGATCCTCTGATGAGTGGTAGCTGTTGATCTTGTGCTGGAGTTCAGCCAGGTCTCCGTAGAGTTCACCCACGACCATCGGTGGAATGTTATGGTTGATGAGCACCGCATATCCCCTCCTCTTGGCCTGTGTTCCCTCACCGGGGTTGTTGACGATGTAGGGGTAGATGTGGGGAAGGTCACCTATCATTACGTCTGGCCAGTCAAGTGAGGAGAGTCCAACGGATTTTCCTGGCAGCCACTCAAGGGTTCCGTGTGTTCCCAGGTGTATAACTGCATTGAAGTTCCTCTGAAGCCACAGGTAGAATGCCAAGTACTGGTGGTGGGGTGGGAGCGTGGTTGAGTGTATGAGGTCAGCTGCGTCCTCGCCAAAACCGCGCATTGGCTGTGGCCCAAGGAATACGTTTCCAAGCATCACACCGGGTATCACGATGCTGCCATTGTATACCATAACGTTTCCTGGTGCTGGCCCCCAGGTTGCTGTTATGTTGTTTCTGAGGGCTTCAGGAAGGAGGCTGAACCATGACAGGTATTCTGATACGGGTATGGTCACTGCACCTGCCTTCACAACCTTTGCAAGTTCCCCTGGGGCCCATGATCCCACATTGAGGCCCGGTCCAAGGAGTATGTTGATTACCTCTGCAGTTGACTTTTCATCCACTGTGTAACCTGCTGCCTTCAGGGCACTCAGTATCGTGCTTATGCTCTCTGGTACGTTGAGGTAGCTGGCACTGATACCATCCTTACCGCCCCCTATGTTGTAGTAGATGAGGGCTATCTTCTTCTCTGAGTTTGAAAGTTCCCTCAGTTTCACCCAGTTGATCATCCTCTCTGTGAGCCTCTCTATCCTGTCGGGTATGGGTACGTAGTATGTGTACCTCAAGCCTGTCTCCGGGTCAACCATCTCAACGCCGCCGCCGATCATGATGGGCTCTATTCTCCCATCAATCTCTGGCATGGCTATCTGCCAGTAGACCTCGGAGGAGAGTCCTGATATGCTCTCGTTCCATGTTTTGAGGTTTGAAGCATATACCGCTGAGAGTGAGGGTACATCAAGTTCCCTCAGTATGCTGGTGGAGTTCACCGGATCCCCGTTATAGAGGTTGAACCCCATACAGGTTATGAGGCCACTTATCCTTGGTGTTCTGTTGCCATCCAGGAAGAACTTCTCTATGACATTCCTCTTTGTTGGTGTGTCCGCTGCAAATCCAAGCATCACATTGTAGCCCTTGCGCTCGAGGCTCTCAACTATCGCAGTGTGCATCCTCATGTCGCTTCCACGGTAGTAGGTGTCAAAGGTCAGGATCCCTATCCATGGTTTTCCCGGCTTGTAGTGTCCGCTCTGCACATACCATGAATAGTACTGGTCCCAGCTGGTGAACTGCTGTGCTGATTCAGGATGGTAGACAAAGGATTTTATGGCTGGAATTGCTGTGAGGTTCTCCCCTGGTCTGAGTTTCATCCCTGCATCCCTCAGAAGGAGAAACATCATCCTCTTGAAATTTTCCGGACCCCCCTGGTCCCATATATTCTTAACAGTTGCATTGTCCTCGCCTATCTGTGGATAGCTCTTGAATGTGTTCCCTGTTCCTATGGCTATGATCCTTCTTGCTGATGTGACGTTGAGGATCTGGTTGACCTTTGCAACCGTGTTTGGACTGCTTATCATCTGTATAAGTATCACATCGGCCCTTCTGCCAGCCTCAATGGCTGCTGCATCGATCTGCGGGTCGTTTCTCAGGAGTTCGTCATTGGTGAACATTGAGAGGTTGAATCTGTAGCCGTTCTGGCCTGCCAGTTTATACCCCTCCACTATCGCCTTTGTACTGGATGTTGACCCTGTCAGTATCAGAAGGTTGTAGTGGGATGAGTTCTCTGCAATAACGTCTCCCGTGGTGTTGCTGCTGTTATCCGCTGCTGAAACACCTCCTGTAAACATGAGTGCAATGATTAGAATTAATGGAATCACTGATCTTCTCATATTCTCACCTCCATTTAATTTTATTTTAAATCAAATATTGTTGAATTAAGATTTATATAAAATTTGCTTTAATAAAAATAAAAATTATTTTAATATGCTGTGTATCTGAATTTAATACCTGGCAGACGTCAATGGCTCAAAAAAGATGAGTATCTTATCTGCAGATTCATGATCAAAGAGGGCCCGCTGGTGTGCTTTACAAAAATAATATCCTATCCGCAACTAAATCAGATCACATGAAGAAAAAGAAGAAGATGGTGGGCGTGAGGTGCCAGTGCCACGATCCCCCAGCCAGGAGCAGCGGCATGAGGACTGTTATGTGCCCCCGCTGCGGTAAGATATACAGGACCGATAAGGAAGACGATGTCTGCTTCAGCTGCCAGAGGCGCTGATCAGAACATCGGTCGACAGCTTATAGCTCAGCTATCAGAACATCATCAGGATACCGCGCCCTGTGCCCCAGATTATACTCACCGCTATGATGAGTATAACAAATATGGAGACATAGCTGACCGCCGGTTTAACAATCCTCTCCGGTAACCTGTAGCGCAGGAGCTCCTCAAACATGAGACCTCCATCAAGGGGCTTGGCAGGTAGAAGGTTCACCGTACCCACTGCAAAGTTCAGGAAGAATATCCAGAAGAAGAGCTCCTCCAGGTATGTGAGGGCAAATGGCAGGGTGCCGCCAAAGACCGATGCCACAGACTCCCTCACCTTCAGGTGGTTGCTGGTCCGGATACCCATGTAGGCCCTGCTTGAGTTGTTGGGGTTTCTGCCTGTCTTAAGCCTGAATGTCCCCTGATCAGTGTCTATTGTGATAACCTCACCAACCCGTATCATCTTAAGGGCCATTCCATAGGTGGTGAGGTTTGTGGTTGGCATTCCATTTATGCTCTCAATAACGAGGCCCGGTTTGAGGACCTCGCTTGCAGGACTTCCAGGGACCACACTGTCTATCTGAACACCGTCGGCCTGGAAGGCAGCGGGCATGGCATATGCTGAAATACCAAAGAATAGTGCAAAGCATATACCTGCAAGTATGAGGTTCGCCACTGATCCGGCGGCATATATCCTCAGCTTTGAGATGGGGCTCACCTTCTTGATGTCATCCTCATCAGGTTCAACGAAAGCGCCCGGAAGTATTGCCAGAAGAAGGAGGCCAATGGATTTTATACGGACCCCCTCAACCCTTGCAAGTATCCCATGGGCGAATTCATGCACCACTATGACCGTGGCAAGGCCCACTATACCGTAACCCAGAGGCACGTAAACCGGTGATCCCGGTATGTCAACACCCGGCACGATGAGTGAAGCCTGTGGAGTCACGAATATGTTCTGAAGGGACATCACCATGAGGTAGAGCATGTAGAACATGAAGAAGAACGCCACAGGGATGCCCGCATTCAGTATCCACCTCCAGAGTCTTGGGTGGCCTGACGCTATGCTGTCGATGAATCCCCTCATCCTCTTTGTTCTCCTCAGGAGGAGGGGTCCCTGTATCTCAATCTTGAGTCTGTCCCTGAAAAGAACAGCGAGTGTCCATATCAGGATAAATGCGATGACGTAAAACCACAGTGCATTCATATTACATAACACCTGTTTTAATGGTTGTTGAAGCGGTCATATAAAAGCTCCCATTTATATATGCTGGCAGGGTTTCAGAGTGTCATTGAATCAAAGAGGAGGACCTCACACTCCTCACCTTCAGCTATGCCCTCAAGGTTCTCATCTATCACTATGTAGGCATTTGACTCCACCATTGACCTTATTATACCCGAACCCCTGCTCTGGACGGGTTTAACCGTTCCGTTATCTGCATTTGCCCGCACGTATTCCGTCCTGCCGGGTCCAGATGCGACCTTACCAAGACACCGCCTCTTCACTGTTCTGTGCCTGTAATCCAGGTGCTGCATTCTGAGAAGATAATACCTTGCAAGGACATCGAACTGCACCATGGCGGCGACAGGATACCCTGAAAGCATGAACACAGGTTTACCCTCAACAATTCCAAATGCCACAGGTTTCCCTGGCCTCATTGCCACCCCATGGAAGAGTACGTCGCCAAGGCTGTCCACGGCATCCACAACCACATCCCCACGGCTCACCGCTGTTCCGCCGGTTGTTATGACCATGTCATGTTCCTTCACTCCCCCTCTGATTTCATCCACTATGATATCCATGTCGTCGGGGGCGTGGCTAACCTCTGCCTCTCCACCTGCACTCTCCACAAGGGCCTTGAGGGTGTAGAGGTTTGAGTTGGGTATCTTGCCTGGTTCAAGGTCCGCTGAAGGCTCCATGAGTTCATTACCTGTTATTATCACCTTTACCGAGGGCCTTTTATACACCCTCAGCTGGCTGTAACCTGCCGATGCCGCCATGGCAATTTCTGCAGGTCTGAGGAGGGTTCCTTTACTCAGGATGGTATCCCCTGCCCTGAAATCCTCTCCTGCCGGTGCCAAGTTCTCTCCAGGAAACACCGGTCTTACAACACTGATCTCAGACCCTGAGCCGACAGTGTATTCCTCCATGACAACAGCGTCTGCTCCGCGGGGTATGGGGGCCCCTGTTGCGATTTTAACAGCCTCACCCCTACCCACATCCACATCAGATACATCCCCGGCCCCTATGGAATCTGTGACAGTGAATCTTGATGGATTTTCAGGGGAGGAACCGAATGTATCCTCTGCCCTCACCGCGTATCCATCCATCGCTGACCTGTCAAAGGGTGGGGAGTCAAATCTGGCTTTTAAATCCTCCGCAAGAACCCTTTTATGGGCATATAAGAGATTAAGGGTTTCAGTCGCAGTTGATCTCTGATTTTCATCAAGAATCCTGAATGCATCCCTCACTGGTATGAGTTCTGATAGAAACATGTGACCATCACCGCTTAAGTACTGTTTATACTATTATATATAAAGGGGGATATAAATTCCCAGCTGGAAAAGAATCTTTGATTCATGGAGGTTTCATGATAGAGGTGGACTCTGTCTCTAAAAGCTTTGGAAGAATCAGGGCCCTTGATAACCTCAGCTTCAGTGTGAGGGAAGGGGAACTCATGGGCATAATCGGCCACAACGGTGCCGGTAAGACCACCGCAATACGCATAATAGCAGGGATACTGCACCCTGACTCTGGCACAGTCCATGTGGGTGGCTATGATGTTACCAGGGACCCACTCAGGGTTAAAGCAATGATAGGTTATCTTCCAGAGGAGCCCAACCTCTATGAGCGTTTCAGGGCTGCAGATCTCCTGAGGTACTTCGGTGAGCTCTATGGTGTCCCCAGGGATGTGCTGGATGATAGAATATACGAGTTACTTGAACTCGTGGGTATGAGTGAACGTGCAGCGGACCCCATAAACACATTCTCCAAGGGCATGCGGCAGAGGATCGGGATAGCAAGGGCCCTCATACATGACCCTCCAATCATAATATTCGATGAACCCACCATGGGCCTTGACCCGGCGACAGCATTCTCAATAAGAGAATTCATAAGGGATCTAAAGGGCTCAAGGACCATGATACTCTGCACCCACTACATGGAGGAGGCCGACTACCTCTGTGACAGGGTCGCCATAATAAACAGGGGGCGCATACTAGACATTGGAACCCCAGATGAACTCAAATCCAGGGTCCAGGGGGACCTGATACTTGAAGTTAAGGTCTCGGAGCCCTCACTGGTCAGCAGAGAATCTCTTATGGAGATAAGTGGTGTTAAATCCGTTGTAATTGATGGTAAAATCATCAGATTATCCCTTGGTAGCCGTGAATCCATAACAGAGGTTATAGAGAATATCCCTGGAACGGTCTTCAGTGTGAACACCCGGGAGGCAACACTCAACGACGTATTCATACAGAGCCTGAAGGGGTCCTAGATGAATCTCCTAACAGTTACAAAATGGGAACTCAGGGGAACATTCAGAAGCCGTAAATTCCTCTTCATATTCCTATTCCAGATACTGGTACTTTCACTCACCATATTCATGTTCAGCGGCTTCATTGAGATGATCGGTGAGGGAAGCACATTCACCCCCTCCCTCAGGGGTTTTGCAGAGCTCAGTGTCACCGACCCCTCAGGTATCATCTCCGGGCAGCTGAACCCAGATGTCCTCTATATACATGGGGGTGCACCATCAAGGCTCCTGGTCGATAACTTCACAGGCATCCCCCTGAATGCAACGCTCTACCTTGACTATTCTGATCCAAGAAGGACCGTTGTAAGGGACGAGGTGGAAGCCGCGGTTGAAAGGGCCTCCACCATTATAACCAGGGAACTCATTGAAACCCCAACGCCGAGACCTGAGGTTCGTGAGGAGACACAGGGTGAGGCCCTTCCACTTCAGCTTGTGAGGCGTGTCATGGTTTCCATTCTTCTCTTTCTCCCGGTTTTCCTGTTCGGAAACCTGGTGGTGGACAGTATCGTGGGTGAAAAGGAGAGGAAAACAGGTGAAGCCCTTATTGCAATGCCAATAAGGCGCTCTGAAATAATCATCGGGAAGTGTCTCTCTGTTACCGCCACGGTGGCATTGCAGGTGGGTGTATGGATGATCCTCATAATGGCAGCCGGTTTCCAGATAAGCAACCCGGCAGGTGCCTATCTAACCGTTGTGCTCTCATCAACACCCATCATAGGGCTCACAGCACTCATATCGGTCTATGCAAAGAACTACCGGGAGGCCGGGATAGGTATAACCTTTGCCTACATAATCGCAGCAGCATACCTTATTGTGCCCGCCCTCGCCTACATGGCCGGTTCCTCAGGGTCCCTCTCACCCATGACCCTCACCATAAAGCTGATATCAGGAGTTAACCTGAATGCAGCTGACCTCATACCGCCCCTGTTCTCGGTCCTCATACTCAACATCCTCTTCTATGGCCTTGCAGTCAGATTATTCAGCAGGGATGATGTGGTTTTTGGTCCAAGGCCCGGTATTTTAAGGTTGATGGTGAGACCATGAAACTGAAGGCCCTTACAGTTAAGGAGGCGCGGGACATATTTTCAAACAGGATCTACATGCTGCTTGTCCTAGTGCAGGTCATAATAATACTGGGTGCCTATGGACTTGCAGTTGTAAGTTCTGTTGCAGCGGATCCAGAGCTCATTGGGGAGTGGGGTGGTTCCAGGTTCCTCAAGGTGGGTGTTGTGGGGGATGAACGTCTGCTCATTGAGGGCCTTGAGAGGGAGGGTCTGGGTGTTACGAAATTCCCGGATCTTGCTGATGCCCGGAAAAGTCTGGGTTCAGGGGTGGTTGCCATTGTCTACACAAGCGGTGGGGATGTCCGTATCGAAGCAGACACCGGCAGTGCATTCTACACCATCATGAGCGAAAGGCTTCAGCGTGCTGCCTCATGGTACGCAGAGCAGAAACAGTTCAGGGAGGCAGGTATTCCAGCATCCACAGTTAAAGCCCTGGAGAATCCTGTTAAACTGAAAATTATCCCAATTAACAGGGACCGGTATGCTCCCCTTGCAGTTGACAGCTCCTACTTCGTGGAGATAATGTACGGGTTCATAATACCCTTCGTGGTTTTCCTCCCATTCTTCCTTGGGAGTAACATTGTAACCGACAGCGTGGTTGGCGAGAAGGAAAGAAAAACCTTCGAGGTCCTCCTGATGGTCCCCCTATCCGAGACCAGCGTCATTCTTGGTAAGATAACCCCTGCACTCATTTTTTCATTCATTCAGAGCCTCCTGTGGCTTGGAATAGTGATACTCCTTGGGGTGCCGGTTTACAATATCCCCCTGCTGTCCATCATAATGTTCCTCACGGGACTGGGGTTCACAGGGACCGGTCTCTTCATATCCATCCTCGCAGACAGCACAAAGGAGGCCAACTCTGCCATCACGGTGGTGCTCTTCTTTGCAACGTTCCTGCTCTTCGTGCCCCTATTCATGGATATGGGCATCTTCAACCCCATAATACGCTTCATACCAAGCATCATAATGGTCAAGCTCTCATCGAGCCCATATCTCAACCCGGGTCTCATATATGACATGTTACCGGCGGCCCTTTTATCTGTAATCCTCTTTGCGGCTTCAGTGGTCTCATTCAGGAGGGAGGGAGTCATAAGACTCTGAAATTCAAAAAAAGCATGTTTTTTGTCTCATCACGTTATAAGACTCTGAATCCTCACAAAAAAATCTGTTCAGTGGACGAGGAGCAGCATCACAACCCCGGCACCGATGGGAATGGTTATGTTATCCTCAACCGGGGTGTAGGCCTCCACCAGCATGCCCGCAATAGCCCCTGTGAGTGCGGTTAGGGGGTCAAGGAAAAAGAGGGCCCCCAGGAACCCTGCTAAAAGGAAGGCCGCTGAACCCTCAATGCTCTTATCAGGGTTAAATGGGAGGGGATGTGAACCATACTCCCTGCCGATGATTGTGGAGAGTGAGTCACCCAGGGTGAGTATTATAACTGAGGCACTGGCCACTGAAATGTTAAAACCAAAGAGGGCATAGGTGAGGGCCATTCCCAGAAAGTAGTAGATGAAGCCCCTCTCGGTATCATCCCTCCGGCAGCTCCTCAGAACATAGGAAAAGAAGGGGAGGGTGAACCTTCTGTCAAGCTGAAATATCAACTCACCCATGAGTGCTGCTGCGAGGGAGAGGGCCACCATGGGGAGGGAGCCAAGGTAGCCTGCAAGGATCACGAAGACTATGCCTGCTGCATGTATGATCTGCCTGAAGAACTCCCTCCGGTACCTCAAAAAAACACCTATGTGGACATGTATGCCTCAATAACCCCATGGTAGGCATCATAGAGTTCAGATACATCCAGTGCTACATCATCAAATTTCAGGGTGTCGCCTCCAGTGGTTCCTATCACAGCGCAGGGCACTTCAAGTTCCTGGATTATTTCCTCCACGGATCCCGTCACGGTTATGATGTACCTTCCATTTGATTCAGAGAATAGGGCCTCATGGATGTTACTGAAGCTTCCAGGGATCTTCCCTGTGTCTATGGTTGCCCCGATACCTGACTTTATGGCCATCTCAGCAACTGCAACCCCTATACCGCCTGCTGAACAGTCATGGATTGCCGTTACCTGATCCCCGAATCTCTCAATTATCTTCCTGACTGAGTTTGCAGCGTCAAATTCTGCCCTGAGATCTGTTTCGGGTGGCTTACCATCAACAATGCCATGAACTGTTCTCAGGTACTCTGAGGCTCCCAGTTCAGGTTTTGTATCCCCGATGACGATTATCTTCTCGCCCTCAGCCTTGAAGTCCATTGTCTTTATGCTATCAAGTGGTAGCCTCCCTGCAACTCCAACCACGGGGGAGGGGTTCACTGTAACACCTTCGGTTTCATTGTAGAAGCTCACATTACCGCTTATTACCGGCGTGCCGAAGGTCTCTGCCATGTCAGCCATTCCCCTCACGCATTCCCTGAACTGCCAGAAAACCTCCGGTTTCTCCGGGTTTCCGAAGTTGAGGCAGTCCACTATGCAGAGTGGCCAGGCGCCCATTGAAACAACGTTCCTTATTGCCTCCCCCACAGAGGCTGCGCCGCCACCGTATGGGTCCAGCTTTGTGTGGATGCTGTTGCAGTCAACGGTGAGTGCAACTCCAGTCTTCTCATCGACCCTGAGGACCGCCGCATCATCACCTGGCTTCACAACGGTTCTTATCTGAACCTCATGGTCGTACTGGCGGTAAACCCACCTCTTGCTTGCAATGTTGGGTGATGACAGGAGTTTAAGGAGCGCTTCAGTGAAAGGGGGGTGCTGGACCTCCACCTGCCCCTCGGGTAAATCAGGTTTTTTTGCCTCCCTTTCAATCACAGGGGGATCCGCGAGGAGTTTTGCTGGCAGGTCCGCTATAACATTACCTTCGCTTTCAACGATCATCCTTCCGGTATCTGTAACCTCACCTATGACCGCGGCCGGAAGCTCATATTTCCTGCAGATCTCCATTGCCTCATCAACCCTGTCAGGGCTGAGAACGAAGATCATGCGTTCCTGTGACTCTGAGAGCATTATCTCATAGGGTGTCATTCCCTCCTCCCTCAGGGGTATCGCCTCCAGGTTGACCCTTGCACCGTTATCACACTTGGCCACAAGTTCAGAGATGCAGCACGTTAAACCCCCGCCCCCGAGGTCCTTCACGCCTGAAACCTCTATTTTCTCCATTATCTCAAAGCTTGCCTCCATCACCATCTTCTTGGTGAATGGGTCGCCGACCTGAACCGCTGGCCGGTCCTCCAGTTCAGATGAACTTGTGAGTTCCTCAGAGGCGAAGGTTACGCCATGGATTCCATCCCTGCCTGTTCTGCCCCCCATGAGGAGGAATACATCGCCTGGCCGGGGGGCTATCCCCCGTTTTATCTCATCCTTGCGCACAAGGCCTGCGCACATAACATTCACCAGGGGGTTCAGCTGGAAGTTATCGTCAAATTCAACCTCACCTGCGACGGTTGGAACCCCCACACGGTTCCCGTAGTCAGATATACCCTTAACCACGTGTTCAAAGAGGTACCTTGATTTCTGGTCCTCAAGGTATCCGAACCGAAGGGAGTCAAGGAGAGCTATGGGCATGGCACCCATTGAGATTATATCCCTCAGAATCCCGCCTATACCGGTACCTGCACCCCCATATGGTTCTATCGCAGATGGGTGGTTGTGGCTCTCAATTCCAATGGCCATGGCCAGCTCATCGGTGACCTCAACCACACCGGCGTCATCACCGGGGCCTATGATTACCCCCTCGCCCTCGGTTGGGAAGAAGCCGAGAACCGGGCGGCTGCTCTTGTATGAGCAGTGCTCAGAGAACATCACATCCAGCATCCCGTATTCGAGGGGATTCGGATCCCTCCCAAGTTCTTTCCTTATGAATTCAATCTCTGAATCTGTTAAAACCATTTTCACACCTTATCTGAAGGTTTTATGGATATTATAAGGTTTTCATCCGATATCTTCCATTCCTTGGTGTATTCGAGTTCGGTGTAATCAAAGGAGAGATGGCTGGCCCGGACCTCATTCTCAACGAATTCCCTCTGGGGCTCGGTCAGTTCCCTGAATTCTGGGCTGCATTTCACTGAAACCTCTATCCTGGCCTCAACGTCCAGGTCAAGGTCCTTCCTCATATCCTGGATCCTCCTTACAAGTTCGCGGGCCATTGCCTCGCTCATTATCTCAGGTGTGAGTTCCGTGTCAACGAATACACTTCCACCCTCAAACTGTGCATTCACGATGTTCTCAGGGAGTTCTGTCTCAAATATTATATCATCGGGTTCCAAGACGATTATTCTGCCGTCCAGTTCAACCCTGAAGCTGCCCTCTGATTCCAGTGCGGCTTTAACCTCAGCGCCATCCGCCTCCTCAAGTTTTCTCATGACAGGCGGCATGTCCTGCCTGAGCTTTGGACCCAGGGTTGCGGGGTTTGGTTTGGCTATTATCCTCATATCAGGGAATTCAGTTGAAGTCCTGATGGACTTGGCGTTGGCCTGTTCAGCTATAACCCCTTTGAGGGATTCAGCGGCCTCCAGAACCTTCTCATCCTCTGATACCACAACTATCTCCCTTACAGGCCATCTCAGCTTGTACCTTGCAGTGTCCCTTGCCCTTGCACATGCCTCTATTATCTCGCGGACGATGTCCATCTCTGCCTCGAGTTTGCCATCCACCGCATCCTCACGTAGCATCCAGTCCAGCATGTGTATGCTCTCAGGTGAGTCGGGTTCAGCCCCCCGCACAAGGTTCTGGTAGATGTCCTCGCATACGTGGGGTGCTATGGGTGATAGTGTCACTATAAGTGTCTTGAGGGCTGTGTAGAGGCTGTGGTAGGCTGCCAGCTTGTCTGGGTCGTCCCTTTCTATCCATGTGCGGCTCCTTATGAGCCTTATGTACCAGCGGCTGAGGTCCTCCACTATGAAGTCGTGGATTTCACGGGTTGCCCTGTGGAAGTGGAGGTTATCCAGGGCCTCTGTCACCTTCAGGGCCACAGAGTTAACCCTTGAGATTATCCATCGATCCTCATCCCTGAAGTGGAGGTCCTCCAGTTCATGGTCACCTGGCTGGAACCTGTCAAGGGACATGTAGGTTGTTGCGAAGACGTAGACATTCCAGAGTATGTTGAACATCTTGTTAACATTCTTAAGTTCGTCCCATACGAATTTAAGGTCCTCCCATGGCTTGTTGGCCCATAGAAGGTAGAACCTCAGGACGTCTGCCCCGTACTTCTCTATGACATCCTCAGGTTCAACCACGTTCCCCAGGGACTTGCTCATCTTCCTGCCCTCTTCATCAAGGGTGAAACCGTGCATGAGCACCCGCCGGTAGGGTGTCTCATCAAGTGCTATCACACCGCAGCCAAGCTGTGAGTAGAACCAGCCCCTTGTCTGGTCATGTCCCTCGGTTATGAAGTCGTAGGGGAACCATTCACTGAAGAGTTCCTTCTCTCTGGGGTAGTGTAGGGCTGCCCAGCCTGCAACCCCTGAGTCTATCCAGACATCCAGGACATCGGGTGTCCTCTTCATTCTGCCCCCGCATCTACCGCACTCAAGTATTATCCTGTCAACATGGGGCCTGTGGATGAAGTCCCCTTCAAGCTGGCCCTCAACAGCCAGCTCCCTGAGCTCCTCTATTGATCCAACAACGTGTATGCTGTCGCAGTCCTCGCAGACCCATATGGGGATGGGTATCCCCCAGTAGCGCTGCCTTGAGATGGTCCAGTCCCTTGCATTCTCTATCCAGTTCCTGAACCTGCTCTCCCCTGCCCATGAGGGGATCCACTGTACCCTGTCGAGTTCACTGAGCATTTTATCCTTTATCTCTGTTATCTTGAGGAACCACTGCTCTGTGGCAAGGTAGATTATGGGTGTCTTGCATCTCCAGCAGAACCCGTACCTGTGACTGATGGTCTCTGCCCTCAGGAGGAGGTTCTTTGATCTGAGGTCATCTATTATGTCAGAATCAGCGTCCTTAACAAATTTACCATTATATTTCCCTGCATCCTCAGTGAAGACCCCTGCCTCGTCCACAGGGCAGAATACCGGGAGGCCATATTCTTTACCTATCTCGAAGTCCTCTGGACCGTGACCAGGGGCTGTGTGCACGCACCCTGTACCCTCCGTGAGTGTCACATGGTCCCCCAGGATGATCCTGTGCTCCATGTCCCTGTGGCATGGCACCTCCTCATCCAGGGGGTGCCTGTAGGTGAGGCCCTCAAGTTCAGATCCCTTGACGGTCTTTATGATCTCCGCCTCCTCCCCGAGGACCTTCTCAACGAGTGCCTCTGCCATTATGTAGGTTTCCCCATCCAGGCGGGCATGGGCATAATCAAAGTCAGGGTGGACAGCAACGGCCATGTTTGCAGGAAGGGTCCAGGGGGTTGTTGTCCATACCAGTATATACGTGTCCCCTGAGACTGGGAACTTCACGTAGATGGATGGGTCCTCCTTCTCATGGTAGTCTATCTCTGCAAGTGCCAGGGCCGTTTCACAGCGGGGACACCACGTTATCACCCTGAGGTCCCTTAAAAGGAGGTCCTTCTCATGGGCCCTCTTCAGGGTCCACCAGCATGATTCCATGTAGGCGGGGTCGAAGGTCACGTAGGGGTCATCCCAGTCCATCCAGACCCCGAGGCGCTGGAACTGGGATGTCATCACAGCCTTGTTTTCAACCGCGAATTCCCTGCACTTCCTGACAAATTCCTCTATTCCGATCTCATCCTCGATGTCCTTCTTGCTCCTGACACCCAGGATCCCCTCAACCTTGTGTTCTATTGGGAGGCCATGGGTGTCCCATCCAGGCTGCCTCCTGACATTGAAACCCCTCATTGATTTGAAGCGGAGGTAGGAGTCCTTCATTATCTTGTTCCATGCTGTTCCAAGGTGAATCCTTCCGCTGCAGTAGGGTGGGCCGTCCAGGAATGAATACCTTGGGCCCTTCTCCCTCAGTTCCTTCACGCGTTCATAGATATCCCTTTCTTCCCAGAAACTCTGAACCTTTTCCTCTATCACATGGGGCTTGTAGGATTTTTCGGCTTCCTGGATTGGCATGAATTTCTCCCTCAGATGGATATTAGAATGTCCGGAGCTGGCCCTTGACCAGCATCTCGGTTATGCTTGGTATGTCCTCGAGCCATGCGTCCATTACTCCTGAAACCTTTCCTGTGATGTCATCCATGGTGTAGCCGTCCTCAAGGATCACCTGGGCTGTGGCGGCCTTGGGGTGGTCAATTGGCTTTCCTATCTGGCTGAGTATCATTATATGGACCTGCTTAACTCCCTCGATGCTCTCAACTATGTCTGCGGCCATCTGGTTTGAGAGGAGGTTGTAAATTTTACCCACATGGTTTATGGGGTTCTTACCTGATGTTGCCTCCATGGACATTGGCCTGTTGGGTGTTATGAGGCCGTTGGCCCTGTTACCCCTTCCCACTGATCCGTCATCACCCATCTCAGCGGAGGTCCCTGTAACTGTTATGTAGACTGATGGCTCATCGTCCTCGCAGCGGTCGGCTGTGTTGACAAAAACCTCAAGGTTTCTCTCTGTGATCCCTGAGGCCAGCTTGAATACCTCATCCTTCACCACATTCTTGATCTCAAGGTATTCCTCTAGGTCTGATACGTATCTGTCCACCATTGCACAGGCAACTGTAAGGGTTATGTTGTCGTTTTCCCTGAGCCCCATGACCTTTATGTCCTCACCCACTGCAGGGTATTTCTTCTTGAATTCAGGGGAGTTGAGGAGGTTCTCTGCCTCCATCACTATCCTCTCGGTCTCTGAGAATGGTGCGAATCCAACCCCGAATGATGTGTCATTTGATAGGGGTGCTCTTCCCTTCCTTGCAAAGACGTCCCTCAGGTCCCCTGAGCCGTGCCCGATCTTGCACTCCACCACGGTGCAGGTCTCAACATCAAGGTTTATTATGTTGTCCCTGAGGTACTCCTTGGCTGCTGATATGGCTATCCTGTCAAGGCCTATCTTCTCTCCATCAACCTCGGCGATACCCCTTCCCGTGAGGAGTATCTCTATCGGTTTTATAACCTCACCGCCTCCAAACTGTGGTGCGGATTCCCCGGCTGTTATCTGTACCTCGTCGGTGTTGTGGTGCATTATGGCACCGAATCTATCAAGGTAGGCGTTGCAGAGGGCCCTGCTCACTGATTCAGCGATCCCGTCACTTATACTGTCAGGGTGTCCTATGCCCTTCCTTTCAACTATCTCCACCTTCTGGTCCTCGATTGGTGTCTGGTTAAGGGGTTCAACGATAATATTTCTCACACTGATAACCTCCTGATGAATATGCACAGTAATGGTTTATGGTTTTGAGCTGATGATATAAATAAATATAACACAGTGTTTTCAGGAGAATCTATGATGGAGAAAGAGGTGTTCAATAAGACAAGGGGCGCCACTCTTGGTGCTGTGAGGTTTGCAGATACATTCCTTTCACGTTTCAGGGGTTTGATGCTCAGGAGGAACGTTGAGACTGGACTTGTACTTGAAATACCCGAGGGACGTGGGAGATACGGTTCAGGGATACACATGTTCTTCATGCTGGTCCCGCTTGACGTTCTATTCGTTGATAAAAATATGAGGGTGGTGGATATGGCTGAACTCAAACCATGGCAGGTCTACAATCCAGTGAAACCCGCAAGGTATGTTGTAGAACTTAAAAAGGGAAAAATTGATGAAACCGGGACCCGAATAGGCGACACGCTGGAATTTAAGGACATCTGATTCCGCCTCAGGAACCCAAAATGTGAAATCCCAGGAGAGCTAGGATCCCGCCCTCTTCTTTATCTCGGAGATTGCAACCTCCGCCACCCTCCGAACCATTGGGCTCTCATCGTCAAGGAGGCCCTCAAGGTCCTCGACTGAATCCTCATCGCCGAGTATTCCAATGGCCAGGGCACAGGCGTACCTCACACCGGGTTTCTCATCTGAAAGATGCTCCCTGAGGGGTTCAACAGCCCTTTTATCATCAAAGGTTGCAAGGGCGAGTGCAGCCGCCTCCCGGACATGGTAGTCCTCGTCATCAAGGGCCTCTATGAGTGGTTCCACAGCCCTGGGATCTGCAACCTCTGCAAGAAGTTCAACAGCGTCCTCACGCACAACCCAGTCAGGGTTCTTGAGTTCCTCAAGGAGAAAATCAATCCTCTTGCCCTCCATTAAAACACCCCCTATCTCCATTATTTCTGTTGCAGATGATAATTAAATTTTATGAAGGAGAATGGGTGCTGACCTTAAAACGTAATGTTGGAGGGCTTTGGAATGGTCATATGTTCCCGAGAATTTCCCCGGGCCCCTCAAACACGGTTATGCCCTCCATTGAGGAGAGCCTCTCTGTGTTTCTGATGTCCACCTCCCTCATGTGGATGGTTATTATCCTCCCACCTGAGACAGCGCCATATGGACATGCGCTCTGACACAGTCCGCAGCCCCTGCACTTGAGGAGCCTTATCTCAACCCCCGGCACTATGGCGTCCCCTGGACATGCCGCTGCAGCAAGACACTGCTCGCATCTCCTGCAGAGTTCAAGTTCAAGTTTTGATGGGAGGACCGTTTCAACGTCCCCCTCCTCAAGGTCCACCGGGACGCAGTACACCGGCACTCCCCCCTTACCTGCCTGGGCCACGGCATTTGTCACAAGTGTGTCGGCTATGCCATGAACTATCTTGGCCACGGTATTGGATGTTACAGGGGATACCACCAGAAGGTCATACCTACCCATGGAGAGCCTGCCTGTTATTGGGAAGCTGTAGCCCTCCTCACTTTCAAGGACAAGTTCCCTGTAGTATCCGCCAGAAAGTTTCCTGACCCTTTCAAAGAGGCCGTACATCCTCAGAACCTCCTCTGCGGCACCTGATAGGAGTATGGTTACCTCGTGGCCCCTGGAAACCATCTCCTCCAGTGCCTCCACACTCTCAAGGAGGAGGTGCCCGGCCCCTGTGAATGCCCAGGCAATTCTCATCTACCGGATCTCCATGTACTTGTAGGCCTCTGACTCCTCAAAGGCGTAGTGAACCTTTGTATAGGATGACATGAACTCTGAAACCTCTTCCTTAACGTCCCTGCCATCAATAACAACCTTCTTTATATATTCTGCAACCTCTGACATCTCTGACTCCTTCATTCCGCGCCTTGTTATCTCCTGTGTACCTATCCTTATTCCTGATGGGTCGTCTGACCTGTTAACATCGTCCCATGGGAGAAGGTTCTTGTTGAGTATTATGTTGTTGGCCTCGAGTTTCTTGGATATCTCGGCGGCCCTGCCAATGTCTGATACATCCATCACAACCTGATGGGATTCTGTGAAGTCGAGGTGCTCACAGAGTACGTTGAATCCAAGTTCATTGAGGTTCTCTGCGAGTTTCTTTGCGTTTCTGATTGTCTGTGCCGCGTATTCACTTCCAAACTCAAGCATCTCTGCGGTTGCTATTCCAAGGCCTGCCACATGGTGAAGGTGGTGGTTACTCACAAGTCCCGGAAAGACAGCCTCATCTATGTCATCTGCAAGTTCCTCCCTGCAGAGGATTATGCCGCCCTGGGGTCCGGGAAATGTCTTGTGTGTGCTTCCCACCAGCATATCGGCGCCCTCCCTGAGGGGATCCTGGAAGTATCCGCCTGCAATTAGGCCGAGGACATGGGCGCCGTCGTACATTATCCTTGCACCCACCTCCTCTGCGGCCTCAACTGCCTCCTCCACAGGGTGGGGGAAGAGGAAGAGGCTTCCGCCGAAGAGTATTATCCTTGGTTTGACCTCAAGGATCTTCTTCTTCATTGCATCGGCGTCTATGTTCATGTTTTCAAAGTCAAAGGGGTGGGTGTATATTTTGAATCCCCTCACACCGGCTGCACTGACCTTGGCATGTGATATATGGCCGCCGTATGGGACCTCCATGGCCATTATGGAGTCGCCAACATCTGCAGTTGCAAAGAAGCAGGCGAGGTTGGCCACAACACCCGACGTTGGCTGGACATTGGCATGCTCTGCCCTGAAGAGTTTCTTTGAGAGTTCAATTGTGATCTCTTCAATCTCATCTATGTACCTGCAGCCCTCATAGAGCCTCTCACCAGGGAGGCCCTCTGCATAGCGGTGTGAAAGGTCAGAGATGAGGGCCTCCTTGACCCTTGAACTGGTTATATTTTCACTTGCTATGAGATTGATGCTTGACTCCATCCAGCTGTTATGATCCTTCATGAGATCTCTTATCCTCTCGGTATAATCCTGATTGCTGACCATGAAAATCATCTCCATAGGAAAATAGTTAAAATTACAATATAAAATTGGTGCCGCTATTATACTTGCAGCCAATCATGAGACCAACAGATGAATCCTGCAGGATGATGCAAAAAAGACGGCTACAGGAATAGCCTTGAAACAGAATCAAATCAGAAGAGATAAAAGAAAAGGTTTTGATGGGTCCCAGCCCATCTATTTTGAAGCTGGTTCGTTGAGTGCCGCTTCGATCTGAGCCATGATCTGCTCTGTTTTGAAGTGCTGCTGGTCCATTGCACCTGATGGGCATGCTGCCACACAGGTACCGCAACCCTTACAGAGGGCCACGTTGACGTTGGCGTGCCCTTCCTCTATGCTTATGGCGCCGAATGGACAGAGCTCAATGCAGACCTCACAGCCACCGCAGACGTCGGAATCTGTAACTGCGATTATTGGCTCAATTTCCACTTCACCCTTGACCATTGGTATTGCTGCACGTGCAGCTGCACCTGAAGCCTGTGCAACAGCGTCAGGGATGTCCTTTGGACCCTGAGCCACACCTGCAAGGTACACACCGTCTGTCAGTGTGTCAACAGGCCTGAGTTTTGGGTGTGCTTCCATGAGGAAGCCATCTGCAGATTTGGATAGACCGATTGTCTGCCTCAGTGTCTCTGCACCCTCTGGTGGCACGAGACCGACACCAAGGACAACCATGTCGTAGTCGTACTCTGTGACCTTACCCAGGAGTGTGTCCTCTGATCTCACTGTGAGTGTGAGGTCAGGGTTCTCGATGACCTCAGCGGGTCGTCCCCTTATGAACTTGATTCCGTATTTCTCCTGTGAGCGTTTGTAGAATTCCTCGAATCCTTTACCGAATGCCCTTATGTCCATGTAGTAGAGTGTGACCTCTGTGTCAGGCATTTTGTCCTTGATGAGCTGTGCGTTCTTCATGATGTACATACAGCACACACGGGAACAGTAGGGTTTTCCAACCTGTTCGTCCCTTGAACCCACACAGTGGATGAATGCAACCCTCTTTGGTTTTTCACCGTCTGATGGTTTGAGGACCTTACCATCGGTTGGACCTGATGCGTTGATCATCCTTTCGAGTTCAAGACCTGTTATGACGTTGGTGTGTCGACCGTAACCGTATTCGAGTTTCTCTGTTGGGTCGTAGGCGTCGTATCCTGTTGCCACAATTATTGTACCAACTTCGATTTCGATCTCCTCTGGTTCCTGGTCGTGTTTAACGGCTCCCCTTTCACAGACCTCATCACAGAGCATGCACTCTATACAGTAGTCCTTGTCAATTGTTGCGCAGAGCGGGACAGCCTGTGGGAATGGTATGTAGACAGCCTTGGTCATACCGATTCCCTCGTCGAAGTAGTTTGGCATTTCAATTGGGCATACCTCTACGCAGGAACCGCATCCGGTACAGAGGTCCTCGTCTATGTACCTTGGTTTCTTCTCGATTTTGACCTTGAAGTTACCTATGTAACCGTCAACTTCCTTAACCTCGGCGTAGGTTATGAGTTCAATGTTGTCGTGTTTACCGACATCCACCATTTTTGGTGCAAGGATACACATTGAACAGTCGAGGGTTGGGAAGGTTTTGTCCAGCTGACCCATTCTTCCTGAGATACTTGGCCTCTTTTCGACCATGTAGGTCTTGAATCCCATGTCGGCCAGGTCAAGGGCGGCCTGTATACCTGCAACACCTCCACCGATGACAAGGGCCTTGTCATCCACACTAACCTTTGATGCCTCGAGGGGCTCCAGGAGCCTTGCCTTGGCAACCGCCATCCTCACAAGGTCCTTGGCCTTTTCTGTTGCGCCCTCAGGGTTGTCCATGTGGACCCATGAGTCGTGCTCCCTTATGTTTGCAAATTCGAATAGGAACTGGTTGAGTCCTGCCTCTTCAACACATCTCCTGAAGGTTGGTTCGTGGAGCCTTGGGGAACATGCAGCCACAACTACCCTGTTTATACCGAGTTCCTTGATGTCCTTCTGTATCTCGAGCTGACCTGGGTCAGAACAGTAGTACTTGTAGTCCTTTGCAACCACAACGTTTGGTAGTTTCGCAGCGTAGTCCCTTACAGCCTCAATGTCGACCACACCGCCGATGTTTACACCACAGTGGCAGACGTAAACACCGATTTTTGGTTCTTCCATTGTTTCTTTTTTTTCTTCTGCCATTAGATCACCTTGCATAGAGATATCTAGCAATGACACTTATTTGATGTAAGGTATAGCACAGTGCTAAATAAACATTTCTATCAAAAACTTTAAGTAAGATTTATATACTATTACACTCATTTTCATGAAATGGATAAAATTCAAAAATATTTTCATTATATTCCAAATATAAAATAAATTTTTCAGAGTATAATGGACCATACTGGCAGTGACACGAGGCCCAGTATTGTGCTCATGAATATGCACGATGATACAAGGTCAACGTCAAGGTCATTTTCAATTGCAAGTACCGCTGCAAGCATGGCTGAGGGCATTGATGCCTCAAGGACCGTTACAGAGAAGTCCAGACCCTTAAATGATAATAGGTAAACAATGAATGCGGCAATCAGAGGTGATACTATGAGCCTCAAGGCACTCACAAATGTGGCCTCAACCAGCGAATCCCTCAGGAACCTGAAGTTCAGTGAGAGACCAAGTGAAATCATTATGAGGGGAACCGCTGCACCGGCCAGATATCCAAGAACCGTACCTGCCATTCCCACAGGTAATCCCATCAGGTTGAAGGTAACCCCCAGTATGAATGCCCAGAGGGGTGGGAAGGTGGCTGCCCTTTTAACGACTGCAGTCCCCTCAGCCCCTGAGATAAATGATAGTATAAGCCCAAGGGATGTGAACATCACTGTTGTGCCTGTATCATAGAATATGGCCCTTAAAAGACCCTCAGATCCAAATATTCCCTCAGTTACAGGGTAACCCAGGAAACCTGAGTTCATCATTGCCGCAGCAACAATTATCCCCCAGGTTTTCCTGGAATCCAGACCCCTCCTTTCTGCCCACAGGGACGCTATGGCTCCAGATAATGCCCCGGTGGTTATACAGACGAGTGGTATCAGGAACAGGTCCGCTATTCCACTTAAATCAGCCCTGTAGAGTGACGTGAATATCAGTGAGGGTATTGCAAGGTT
The DNA here is from genome assembly GCF_041228365.1 of Methanothermobacter sp. KEPCO 2. NCBI lineage: Archaea > Methanobacteriati > Methanobacteriota > Methanobacteria > Methanobacteriales > Methanobacteriaceae > Methanothermobacter > Methanothermobacter sp. KEPCO 2. The sequence goes on from NZ_CP166185.1 coordinate 1,387,288, forward strand.
TATGACAATCCTGTTGAGGGGTGATGCATCCTCCTCCCTCAGTATGCCCCCCAGTTTAAGTGCATGTCCTGTGAGGACAAGGATCAGTATGGATAGAACCGTTTCAAACGAGCCCATAAAAATCAAAATTAGGGTTTAATCAACAATACCTGCTTCTGTTATCTTGAAGACACACTCACCCTCTGGGAGGTGGGGGCTGTCAACAAGTCTCGCTATCCTCTTACCTGCAAGCCCCTTCTTGAGCCACAGGCGGTAGGTCGCTGCATGGCCCAGGACGTGTCCGCCTATAGCCTTTGTGGGGCTTCCAAAGAAGGCGTCGGGTCTTGCCTGAACCTGGTTTGTTACGAAGACAGCTGCATTGTAGGTGTTTGCTATGTTCTGGAGGGTGTGGAGGTGCTGGTTGAGCTTCTGCTGCCTTGTTGCTAGGGCCTCCCTCCCCACATACTCCGCCCTGAAGTGGGCTGTGAGGGAGTCCACAATTACAAGGCGTATGTTCTTGCCCTCCTGTATGAGCTCATTCACCTTCTCTGCCATGAGTATCTGGTGACTTGAGTTGAATGCCCTTGCAATGTGTATCCTGTTGAGAACCTCCTCAAGGTCCAGTTCAAAGGCGTTGGCTATCTGCTCTATCCTTTCCGGACGGAATGTGTTCTCTGTATCTATGAATACAGCCTCAGCATCCAGACCACCCCTTTCCTCTGGTAGCTGCACAGTCACTGCTAGTTCATGGGATAGCTGGCTCTTACCTGATCCAAACTCTCCGAAAACCTCAGTTATTGCCTGTGTTTCAATCCCGCCGCCTATGAGTTCATCCAGGGCCTTGCTCCCTGTTGTTATTCGGCCCACGTCCTTCCGGCGTTCCATCACATCAAAGGCTGTTTCAAAGTCTATCTTCTCAGCCCTTCTGGCGGCCTCTATCACCTTCTCAGCCACGCCCTCACCAATTTCAGCCTTCACAGAGAGTTCCTTGGCGGTGGCTGTGGCAAGACGCATCATGTCCCCGAAGCCTGCGTCCCTTAATTTCTGTGCCGTTTTGGCCCCTACATTTGGTAGATCTTCCAGTTCAACCATTTTAATCTCCCTTAAATCATTTTAAAGTTCAATATTCACAACCTTTCTGGGTATAAACCTCGGTTCCTCATTGTATTCATCAAAATCCGCGTTTCCGATAACCTCCACGGTTACGCCGTTAAGGTCCTCAACCCTCTCCTCAAGTGCTGATTCATCTGCAGACTGGTTTATGATATCAACAACCTCCCTCGTGGACATCTCTAGGAGTTTCTCGGCCTCCCTTCCAAAGAAGGTTATGAGGACCTCGCCGGTATCATCCATGATCCTTCCAGGGATCATGAGGAGGTATCGTGGCTCATCCACAAGGGCGCCGCAGAAGTTACAGATGTTCTCGTCAGAGAGTTCAAGCCTCTCATTGCATGATGGGCACTTTATGGATAGAATCCTCCTGCCTGACATTTCTGTAAGTTCACCCTTTATCATGACATTTCTTGAATCCTCCTGAAGGTCCTCAATGTTTACAAGAGGATATAGAATCTCCTGGAGCTCCTCAAAGGAGGGTAACCCGCTGATATCCCTTTCAGTTGCCGGTTCAATCCTTGAATTTCTCCCTATGCTGAGTTCAAGTCTCTCTCCGCCCATATCATCCCTGTAGATTACGCGGGGGTTTTCTATTCTCACCGCATCTCCAATGCTCAGTGGTTTCTCCGCAGCATCATCCCAGAGGCTTGCCCTTATGGATCCTGTGTCATCAGCAAATTCAACGGTTCTCACAAGGCCGGGTGTCCCGTCACCCCTCTGGAACTCCCTGGGATCAAAGAGATCAACCACCCTCGCAATTATCCTTATGTTCCTGTCGTCCTCTTCAAGTTCATCAATTTTCTTTGTGGTGTAGAGCATCTCCTCAAGCTCCTCAAAGGAGGGCAGGTTTTCAATATCCTCTGGGAGGGGCTCCACTATTCTGGTTGTTCTTCCTGTGTTGAGTTCCACGCTGTAAAGCCCTAGTCTTATTCTGGCATTCTCTATTCTCACGGCGTCCCCCACATTCAGGGGTTTTTCTGCCTTCTCGTCCCAGAGGCTGACCCTTATCTTGCCTGTCTCATCTGCAAGTTCCATTGACCTCACGATACCGGTCCCATCCTGCCTCTCAAATTCCCTCGGGTCGCTGAGGCTGAATATCCTGCCTACAACATCTACCTCCTCACCCTCATCCTCCATTTCAAGTATCTCGGCTATCTTGAGGGGTCTCAGATGTTCCCTGTACTCCTCAAGGACCTTAAGGAGCGAACCATCAGATTCAGGGTTGACGGTGATACGGGTGTTGAAGTTTGTGTTTATGCGGTATGACTGGTTGAACTCATCAAATTCAACCCTTGCACCGGATATCCTTACAATGTCCCCCTTGTTGATTTTTATGCGGGTGTCATCATCCCAGAGTGTTACCCTTGCAGAGCCTGTATCATCTGTAATCTCAATGGATCTTACAGAGCCCGTTGTTCCATCGTTTCTTTCAAACTCCACAGGGTCATGAACCCTTGTTACAAGGCCCATCACAGTTGCGCTCTCCATCTCATGGAGGTCCCCTATCTTAACCACCTTCTCACTGTACTCGGGAACATCATATTCCCCTGGCACAATCCTTGTGAGGCTGGTGTGTGTGAGTGTTACACTGTCATCCCTTCTCCTTGTCTGGGCCCCCAGTATCTTAACCGAGTCTCCCTCCTTAAGACCAAGCTCCTCCACAAGGCTGACATCGTTGTTCCAGATTGTGTATGTGGTTGAACCTGTTTCATCCATTATGTCAAGGGAAATGAACCTTCCTTCACGGCCATCCCTCTCAAAGGTCCTCACCCGGGATATGCCTGTTATTCTTGCAATGACGTTGACCTCCTGGTCCTCGGCAAGGTCAGCGATGGGGGTTATCTCCTCCCTGTATTCTGGAAAGTCCGGGAAATCCGCAGGGTCAAGGACCTCAACCCTTGACCTTGGCATGAGATGTGCCTCCTTTCTGCCCCCGAATCCACCCCTTATTCTAACATCCCTTATCCTGATCACATCGCCCTCATTGAATTTCTTGAGGAGCTTCATGTTCTCTGTCCAGAAAACTGTTCGAAGTTCAGCTGTATTATCTGCGATGATAACATTGGCGAGTTTTCCCTCTCTTCCCTTCCTTGTTGTGAAGGTCCTGGGACTTGATATTTTCATGACCCTGCCTGTCACCGGTGCCTCTGCACCCTCCTCAAGTTTGGATATGGTGTCCATCCTGTGCTCTTCCTTCTCTGATAGCATCGTATTTTCATCCCGGAGGATCTCATCAACCACCGTCGTTGCAATTGCAACATCATCCATGAATCCTACGTCCCCATATTCCTCTTTCCTTTTCTCTATTAGCTCCTGAAATTCCTCAAGGGACATTCTGTCCTTAATCCTTTCATATTCCCTCTTAAGTTCTTCCTTCATTTGGGTCCCTCACTTGATTAATAATATTATGCACCGTCTATAAAAGACTTGGTGAGGTCCTGGAAACTAATATTCCTGGAACTGTTACTACCTTGTATTACTGAATATTTAAATTTTATTATCAAAGTATTTATTAATGGTGGGTGAAAATATAACTGTAAAATTCAGCCGAGTTTTTCAGTATGAAGGTGGAATGCAGATATCCAGTGAACATATGGGGACATCTGAACTTTAAGGATGCTCTAATTTTCACAGCCAGCCCCATGGATCCATTGCTGGAAATTTTATGATGCCTTCATTATATTCTGCTAAAGGAGGATAGAAGATGTCTATGACTGTTTCTGAGAAAATACTTGCCAGGGCTTCAGGTAAAGACCGTGTGGAGGCCGGTGAAATAGTTATGGCCAGTATAGATGTCGCCATGACCCATGACCTCACAGGACCCCTGTCAGTTGAATCCTTTGAAAGAATAGGAAGGGACAGGGTCTGGGACCCTGAAAAAATCGTTGTTATATTCGACCACCAGGTGCCTGCAGATTCCCTCGATGCGGCCCAGAACCACATGATAATGAGAGACTTTGTGAGGGAGCAGGGCATAGAGAACTTCTATGATGTCAGGGAGGGCGTATGCCATCAGGTGCTACCTGAAAAGGGACACGTGGTGCCTGGAGAGGTTATTGTGGGGACAGACTCCCACACCTGCACCCACGGCGCCCTGGGGGCCTTTGCCACCGGTATAGGGTCAACTGACATGGCAATGGTCTTTGCCACCGGAAAACTGTGGTTCAGGGTGCCTGAAACGATACGCTTCGAAATAAGCGGCTCACTCAGAAAACATGTGTATGCAAAGGACGTCATACTGAACATCATAGGGGATGTAGGGGCAGACGGTGCCACCTACATGGCCTGTGAATTTGCAGGCGAAACCGTCGCAGATATGAGTGTGTCAGACCGTATGGTGCTCTCCAACATGGCAATAGAGATGGGAGGTAAAACCGGAATAGTGGAACCCGATGAAAAAACCATAAGGTACGTGGAAAGGAGATCAGATAAACCCCACAGGGTCTTCAGGACAGACCCCGATGCCCCCTCCCTCAATGTCATGGAGGTTGATGTCTCTGACCTTGAACCCCAGGTGGCATGCCCACACAACGTTGACAATGTGAAGCCCGTCAGTGAGGTGGATGTTGAGATAGACCAGGTTTTCCTTGGCTCATGTACAAACGGCCGCCTCAGTGACCTCAGGGATGCCGCTGCAATACTGAAAAACAGGAAGGTTGCAGACAGCGTCAGGATGCTCGTGATACCCGCCTCAAGGGAGGTCTACCGCAGGGCACTCTCCGAGGGTCTCATGGAGATATTCGTGGACGCAGGCGCCCTGGTATGCAACCCCTGCTGCGGACCATGTCTCGGTGGCCATGTGGGACTCGTGGGGCCGGGAGAGGTCAGCCTTTCAACATCAAACAGAAACTTCAGGGGCCGGCAGGGAAGCCCAGAGGCAGAGGTATACCTATCATCCGCGGCGGTTGCAGCCGCATCCGCAGTTACAGGCAGAATCACCCACCCTGCTGAACTTGAATAGTGGAGGTGCTTAGATATGAAAGGAAGAGTCTGGAAATTCCCCGACGACGTGGACACCGACATAATCATACCCGGAAGGTACCTTGTGATGCGTGACCCTGAAAAACTCAGGGAACACGTCATGGAGGGTCTCGACCCTGAATTCCCCTCAAAGGTCAGGCCAGGGGACTTCATAGTTGCCGGGAAGAACTTTGGATGTGGATCATCAAGGGAACACGCCCCCCTTGCCCTCAAGGGTGCTGGAATAGCCGCTGTTATTGCAGAGTCCTTTGCCAGGATATTCTACAGGAACGCCATAAATGTGGGCATACCCCTCCTTGAGGCGCCAGGAATAACAGATAAACTCAATGAGGGTGATGAGATAGAGGTGGACCTGGAAAGGGGCGTTATAATACGGGGAGATGAAGAATTCCCCTTCAAGAGACTCCCTGATTTCATGGTGGAGATACTTGAAAGTGGGGGTCTCATACCCTACCTCAGAAAAAAGGGAGAATTTGACGGGTGAATACCATGAAGATAGCCGTTATACCCGGGGATGGTATCGGTAAGGAGGTCATGGAGGCCACCCTCCACGTTCTCAAAGGACTGGACCTCGACCCTGAGTTTTTATATGCAGAGGCTGGAGATGAGTGCCTTGAGATGACAGGAACAGCCCTTCCAGATGAAACAATTGAAATCATCGGTGAGGCGGACGCCACCCTCTTTGGTGCCGCAGGTGAAAGTGCAGCGGATGTTATAGTTAAACTGAGGCGTGAATTTGATCTTTTTGCGAATTTGAGGCCTGTGAAGTCCCTTCCGGGTGTTCCGTGCCTTTACCCGGACCTTGACTTTGTCATAGTGAGGGAGAACACCGAGGACCTCTATGTGGGTGATGAGGAGTTCACCTCTGATGGGGCGGTTGCAAGGAGGATCATAACACGCCCTGCGTCCAGGAGGATAAGTCGATTTGCCTTTGAGTATGCTAAGAGGGAGGGCTGGAGTCGTGTGACCGCGGTGCACAAGGCCAATGTCCTTAAAAAAACCGATGGGGTGTTCAGGGAGGAATTCTACCGGGTGGCATCAGACTACCCCGAGATGGAGCCAGAGGACTACTACGTGGACGCCACAGCCATGTACCTCATAACACAGCCCCAGGAATTCCAGGTCCTCGTCACAACCAACCTATTCGGGGACATACTCTCAGACGAAGCAGCAGGACTCATCGGAGGACTTGGACTGGCACCATCAGCAAACATAGGAGAAAAAAACGCAATATTCGAACCAGTCCACGGATCAGCACCCCAGATAGCCGGAAAAAACATAGCAAACCCCACAGCAATGATACTAACAACAGCACTCATGCTAAAACACCTCAACAAAACACAGGAAGCACAGAAAATACAGAAAGCACTGGAAAAAACCCTTGAAGAGGGTCTGGTTACACCGGACCTGGGTGGAAGCCTCGGTACAATGGAAATGGCTGCTGAAATAGCAAAAAGAATCGATGGGTGATCCTGTGCGTACAGAGGACGTGAGGGCAGACATACCCCTCCTCAGGGAGAAGGTGTACCTTGATGCTGCAAGCACAACCCCAACCCCCCTTCCCATTGTGAGGGCCATGACAGATTACTTTGAAGGATACAACGCCAATACAGGACGCGGGGCGTATTCACTTGCAGTTGAAGCAACCATGAAACTTCAGGAAGCCCGGAGAAAGGTTGCAGGATTCATAAATGCCTCTGAGGACGAAATAGTATTCACAAAGAACACCTCCGAGGCCATAAACATTGTGGCAGGCGGCCTCAAATTCAGGAGGGGGGACTCGGTGGTTGTACCCAACATCGAGCACCACTCAAACTTCCTGCCCTGGCTCAGGCTCCGTGAAAGGGGTGTTGATGTAAGGATAGTGAGGGCAGATGAAAATGGCGTTGTGGACCCTGCAATGGTTGAGGAGGCGGTCGATGATACCACGCGGCTTGTAACCATAACCCACATCTCCAATGCTCTTGGCACGGTGCAGGATGTGAAGGAGATTGAAAGGATCGCCCATGAAAACGGTGCCCTCTACATGATTGACGGGGCCCAGTCCATTGGACACATGGAGGTCGATGTTAGGGGGTTAGGGGCAGACTTTGCAGCCTTCCCTGGCCACAAGGGGACGCTGGGTCCGGTGGGGACAGGTTTCCTCTACTGCAGGAGTGAGTGCCAGGATGAACTTGAACCATTCATGCTGGGTGGGGGTACCGTCATTGATGTATCAGAGGATGACTACGTCCTGGAAGAGTTTCCCTCAAGGTTCGAGGCGGGAACCCTTAACATAGCAGGTTTCATAGGTCTTGGGGCATCCATAGACTACATCAACAGGATAGGAATCCATAAAATCAGAAAGCATGGCCTGAAAATGACAGGAAAACTCTACAGTGAGGTTTCATCCATTGACAAAATCCGGTGCTATGGTGACCCCCAAAATATTTATGGTATTCTTTCCTTCAACATAGATAATATGGACCCCCATGACGTTGCAAAGCTGCTGGATGAAACCGCCGGTGTCTGTGTTAGAAGCGGCCACCACTGCGCGATACCAGCCATGAGGCACCTGGGAGTTCATGAATCCGGTGGCACCGTGAGGGCATCCATACACTACTACAATACAGATGAGGACATTGAGGTCCTTGCAGAAACCCTGAGGGAAATAGCAATGATGGGGTGATGGGATGAATAAGGCACAGATAATAGCACTGCTCATAGTAATCATAATGGTCTTAAGTACCATTGCAGGCGCACTTGTGCTCTAAAGGAGGTATTGAATGGTAAATGTCAGAATAGGGGCTGTGGTAGCCGAATTCAACTATGACATAACACATATGATGCTTGAACTTGCAAAAGAACATGCTAAATTTCTTGAATCTGAAATAACAAGGGTTATAGCTGTTCCAGGGGTGTTCGATATGCCGCTCGCGGTTAAGAAGCTTCTCCTGGATGATGAAATCGACGCTGTTATCACACTGGGGGCTGTTATTGAGGGGGCAACGGACCATGACCAGATAGTGGTCCAGCACGCCTCACGTAAAATAGCGGACCTTTCACTTGAATACGATAAGCCCGTGGCCCTTGGAATATCCGGCCCCGGTATGACAAGGCTGGAAGCCCACCAGCGTGTTGACTATGCAAAGAGGGCCGTTGAGGCAGCCGTTAAGATGTACAGAAGACTCAACGAAATTTGATATTTCTGGAGAACCCCCATGGAGATACTCAGACCATCAGACCTGAAGGAAAGGTTCAGGGACCCCTGGATATCACCCTACACCAAGGTCCTCACCATGGTGGACGGGGACCTCGTTGAGATCCTGGAATACCACCCCTGCATCTCAGGGTCAGAGTGGATGATATACCAGTACAGCAGGTCAAGCAAGCTGATAGAGAGGGCCCGGAGGGATGGTAACCGGCACACCTACCTTGCACATACCGGTAAGGCCCCAATAGAACTCAGGGCGAGTCTCAATGCCGCCGGAATAGAGGAGGTGGCTGTTGAGGGTGATGAGGTCCGTGTTGTGCATGCCGGCCTTGCAGGTGCCGGGGTCGGTGCTGCCATGTGCCGGGGCATGGCAGAGGGCGTTAAGAGAATCGAACTCTATGATGTGGGAGGGGGTTCAAAGCCCGGGAGGGCAGCCGTGATAACACCCCGCCTCGAGAAGGTTGTCCTGGGTATAGATGACACAGACACCCCTGAAAGCGGTGCGACCTGGACCCTTGCCAACAATATGGGTATGGAGATTTCCAGGAGGGGATTTGAGTACATTGACCATGTGACGGTTCAGCTCTACCCGCACAACCCCCGCAAAACACAGAACTGTGTTTCGGTTGCCCTTGCCTTCGCGGTGCAGCCCGGTAAGAGCAATGAACTGGTCAATCTTGCTGCAGGTTTTCTTGAAGAGAACACCCTTTCCGATAAAACGTCACTTGCAGTTTTCAGGGGAATAAAGGTTCCAGAAGAGCTTAAAGAGTATTCAATGATGGCTAAAAAGAGTTTCATGGAAGTTGAGGATGCGGAGGAAGTTGCAGAGTCCCTTGGAATAGATCTCATTGAGGTAACAGGTTCTCAGGGTAAGATAGGGGCCCTTGCAGCCATCGGTCTCTATGATGATCCAGAAGAAGCTGCAAGGGTATACTACTGACCTGAGAACCATATGTTGAGGAATTTCCCCTCATATGCAGATGCAAACCTCATGTCAGATGAACCCCCTTTTCTGATATCAATTTTTATTATATGGCTTCCATGATAAATTCTGTAGCTGGAATCCTCTCCCCTGAACCTTATATTTCTTATAAACTCCCCATTAACGGATACAGTGTATGAACCATTCTTCATGACACCACTCGCCTCTGCAACCAGCCGATTGTCAACGTAAACCAGGATATTTGAGGCCGGGGACTCGTCGTACTGAATTATGATACCGTTATATACCGTCATGTTTGAGCTGGATATATTCCTAATTGCATAGATGTTGCTGAATATCTTTCGAAGATTTCCATCCTGAATCACGTCCCCCACGTTAACCCCGAGGGCCTCCCTTGCACTGGTTGGGATCCTCATTATGTTACCTTCACCGTCACGGGTCCTGTTGAGGGTATAGGCCTCACCATCCAGAAATACCATGTCACCATAACCAAGTCCAAGGGTATTTATCGCCTCCTCGGGAATTCTTATGGAGTTATTCTCATTTTCAAGTGCACTATCAACCCTGTATGGTCCCCTGACATCGAATGTTCTGTTTTCATTGCTCTTCTTCCATATTATCAGGTTACCTGATGTTGGTTCAATTGATATTTTACCATCGTCCACCTTGACGGCGCCCAGCAGTGTCGAGATCATTGCAAGAAGAATAAGACCAGAAACCAGGATTGGAAAGTGCATGTATATGAATGATCTAGCCGTCTGAAGCTTGCCCCGGGAGCGCCTGAAAACGTATATGGATCTTCTTATTAAGCTTATAAAGTAATAAAAAGCAACTATGGATCCTGAAACCGCAATTATGATCCCTGCTGTTGCCGGTATTGTCCTTATAAAGAATATGCTGAATATCCCAAGGGTTGCAAGTGAGAGGCCCAGTATGCACATTCTTATGGACTTTCCCATGGTGTCCATCATGGTTATTCTACCGTACTCAACTGCCCTGTCAACTATGGTCCTTACAACCTCGTTGGCCACCAGGTTAAGGTCCCTCAGGCTTGCCATGTCATGGTGTATTGTCCCTATATCCACCTCCTTAACCGTAAGGCCAAGGACATCCGCATCAAGCACTATACCGACATCGACCCCATAATCCTCCTCAAATTTCATCTTTTCAAGTACAGATCTCCTTGCCGCAAACTGTCCGCTTAGTGGCTGTTCAAATTTTATCTCAGGGAAGAAGAAATTCAGAAGTGGCTTTGCAGTTAACTCAGTGACCCTCCCAGCCTTTCTCCTGAAGCGTGTTTTTGTTAGGTCCGCCCTCCCCCTCAGGATGGGCCTTATCATCCTCTCAATTTTCTCTGTTGTCATATTCTCAAGGTCAGCGTCAACAAAAACCACTATGTCCCCACTAGAATGCTTGAATCCCGTCCTCAGGGCAGCACCCTTGCCGCGGTTGCTGGCATGCCTTATGACCCTTGCACCTGCAGCCTCTGCCACGCCGGCGGTGTTATCTGTGGACCCATCATCCACCACTATGACCTCACTAACTAGTTTAGAACCTTTAGCCGCCTCTACAACCAGTGAGACGGTCTTTTCCTCATTGAACGCTGGTATAACCACTGAAACTGTCTGGTCATCTTCCCTCACTGTCCTGAGGGCACATAAAAGGAAGACCAGAATCAGAATAAGCCATGACATCCCTACACCTTCTCCTACCTATGAAGTTCTATTGGTTGAAAACCCTTAAATATTAAGCTATTAAGACGCGTCGGGAGATTCTATTAAATATGAATTGGAATAAATATCTATCCATAAATGTAAAGGTGAATCTCTAAATGAAGCCCAGAGTGATGATACTCCTTGGAAGTGCATCAGACTTCAGAATAGCTGAAAAGGCCATGGAGATCCTTGAAGAACTCAGGATACCCTATGACCTCAGGGTTGCCTCAGCCCACAGGACCCATGAAAAGGTGAAGGCTATAGTCTCTGAGTCCATAAAGGAGGGTGTTGAGGTCTTCATAGGCATAGCAGGACTCTCAGCCCACCTTCCAGGCATGATATCGGCTAACACCCACCGGCCGGTGATAGGTGTCCCGGTTGATGTTAAACTCGGAGGACTTGACGCCCTTTTCGCATGCTCACAGATGCCCTTCCCTGCCCCGGTTGCAACGGTTGGTGTTGACAGGGGAGAAAACGCCGCAATACTGGCTGCACAGATAATAGGGATAGGTGACCCGGAGGTGAGGGACCGGGTCTCTGAACTCAGAAGGGGTTTCTATGAGAAGGTCCGAAGGGATGAGTGCCAGGTACTCAACAGCATAGAGGGATCATACTACGCCCCCCTCGATGTTGAGCTGCCAGAGGTGCAGGATAAGGAAAAATCTGGTGAAGAAGACGCCCCAATGGTATCTGTGATCCCTGGCAGCTACTCGGACATGAAAATCGCCAAAAAGACAACAATGTTCCTTGAGAGGATGGGTATAAGCTATGACCTCAACGTCATATCACCCATAAGGTACCCCGACAGGTTCGAGAGGTACCTTGAGCGGATGGAGAATGTTAAGCTCTTCATAGCGATAAGCGGACTCTCTGCCCATGTTACAGGTGCCGTGGTCGCCCTCAGTGACAGGCCTGTGATCGGTGTTCCGTGCCCCCTCAAAATGAACGGCTGGGATTCCCTCCTTTCAATGGTTAACATGCCGCCAGGTGTCCCTGTTGGAACCGTTGGAATTGGTAACGGTGGTAACGCGGCAATACTGGCGGCTGAAATGCTTGGAATATATGACGGTAAAATTGAGTCCAGGATAAAGAGGATAAAAAGCCGTTCAGTCAAGTTCTGATGGTGATTCAATGAGAGAGTTCCTTGATAGGCTCGGCGAAGAACCCGTGATAATTGAGGATGAGGTTTCGACACGATTTGAGGCTGCAGGTATACTGAGGAGGCATCCAAGGGATGTTGTGATACTGAGGAATATACGGGAATCAGATATCCCTGTCATATCCGGCCTCTGCAATACCAGGGAAAAGATCGCCCTCTCCCTGAACTGCCAGGTCAATGAGATAACCCAGCGCATTGTCCATGCAATGGAAAACCCGACACCCATCAGAACTGTGAGGGGCCTTGAGGGTTACAGTTCTGAGGATGCCGACCTCTCAAGGCTCCCTGTTCTAACCCACTACCAGAGGGATGGAGGCCCCTACATAACAGCAGGGGTCATATTTGCCAGGGACCCTGAAACCGGAATCAGGAACGCCTCCATCCACAGAATGATGGTAATATCTGGTAATAGAATGGCGGTCCGTATAGTTCCAAGGCACCTTTACACCTACCATCAGCGTGCCGAGGAGATGGGTGAGGACCTTGAGATAGCAGTGGCCATAGGTATGGACCCCGCCACCCTCCTTGCGACAACCACATCCATACCGATAGATGCCGATGAAATGGAGGTTGCAAACACCTTCCACGACGGAAAACTGGAACTTGTGAGGTGCAGTGGAGTTGACCTTGAGGTCCCCCCTGCAGAGATAATACTTGAGGGCAGGATACTCTGCGGTGAAAGGGAAAGTGAGGGCCCCTTTGTTGACCTCACAGACACCTATGACGTTGTAAGGGAGGAACCTGTCATAGCCCTTGATAAAATGCATGTAAAGGAAGATGCCATGTACCATGCGATTCTGCCGGCAGGATTTGAACACAGGCTGCTTCAGGGGCTGCCCCAGGAGCCAAGGATATACAGGGCAGTCAAGAATACGGTGCCCACGGTCAGAAATGTTGTTCTAACCGAGGGGGGGTGCTGCTGGCTCCATGCAGCCATCTCAATTAAAAAGCAGAGTCAGGGGGACGGCAAGAATGTGATAATGGCGGCCCTTGCAGCCCATCCATCCCTCAAACATGTGGTGGTCGTGGACGACGATATAGACGTTTTTGACCCTGAGGAAATCGAATATGCTGTTGCAACAAGGGTGAAGGGCGACGATGACATATTGATAGTCCCGGGGGCAAGGGGCTCATCCCTGGACCCTGCAGCACTTCCCGATGGTACAACAACCAAGGTTGGTGTTGATGCAACGGTGCCCCTAGCTGGCGCAGAAAAATTCCAGAGGGTCAGCAGGTCCGAGTGACAGGGCACCATAAGAATTTATTTTTTGGATAGTACTTCATTTTCTTCCTATTTTATGGACACAAGTCTCAGCCAAAACACAGTTACAGAAATAAAATAGCACTTCTATTCTCCAATACCTTGAGACTCAGTTAACTAATCTATTACAACGTCTACATCGGCTCTGCAGGCACTGCACTTACCATCCCTGATCCCCACTGTTCTTGTGAGGTAGCCATCCCTTTTTATAAGTAGCTCCCCGCACAACGGACAGTAGGTGTTCTCAGCATCGGTCCCTGGAAGGTTCCCCACGTACACATACTTCATCCCCGCCTCAAGGGCAAGCTCCCTGGCCCTCATCAGTCTCTCAACCCCGGTTGGGGGCACATTCTGCATCCTGTAATGTGGAAAGAACCTGGTGAAGTGGAGTGGAACCTCAACCCCGACCTCAGATACCATGAAGTTCACAAGGGCCACTATATCATCATCGGAGTCATTGTAACCGGGTATGAGGAGGTTGGTGACCTCTATATGGATACCCATCTCATGCATCCTTATGATGTTCTCGAGTACGGGTTCCAGCCTTGCATCACATAGCTCACGATAGAATCGCCCAGACATTCCCTTGAGGTCAACGTTTGCAGCGTTCAGTAGGGGTCCAAGCAGGTTGAGGGCCTCCTCACTCATGTAGCCATTTGTAACATAAACCGTTTTGAGACCCTCTGCCCTTGCACGTTCTGCAGAGTCCAGGGTGTACTCAAGCCACATGGTGGGCTCATTGTAGGTCCATGCTATGGAGGTGCAGTTACTTCTGAGGGCATTTTCAACCGCCTCCTCCGGTGAGATGTACTTGGTTGGGAAGCCATCTATGCGTGCCTGTGATATGCTCCAGTTCTGGCAGTACCTGCACCTGAAGTTACATCCAACACCACCAAGGGAGTAGACAAGGCTGCCAGGATAAAAGTGGAAGAGGGGCTTCTTCTCTATAGGGTCAACCGACTCTGAGGATACCTCCCCATAGGTGAGAGAATAGATCTTACCGTCGCTATTTTCACGCGTGAGACAGTACCCCCTTCCCCCTTCAGGTATCAAGCACTTTCTACTGCATACCAGGCACCTCAACCTATCATCGGCCTTCTCATAGAGTATGGATTCCTTCCTCATGGTATCCCCCCCACTGCAGTCAGGGGCGCAGATGTTCATAGCCCCTCACATGAAGTTTATATGTATCTCCATGCTTATCAACCATTTCAATGGAGGGTGACTCTATGACCTCACCTATGATATGCACTTCCATTATTCTGGAGAGTTCATCCATTGCATCAGGTGGTGCAGTGAAAACAAGTTCAAAATCCTCCCCATAGTACAGGGCAAGTTCCAGTGGATCCACTCCAAGGAGGGATGCCGACTCTGATACCTGGGGAGGTACAGGTAACTTCACCTCGTGGATCCTCATTCCCACACCGCTGGCATCCCTCAGCTCACCAAGTTCACTTATGAGGCCATCGGTTATGTCCGTGGCCGAAGACACAAGCCCAGACTTCGCCATTCTGGATGCCTCTTCAACCCTTGCAATGGGTTTCAGGGATTTTTCAACCGCGGCCTCAAATCCGGCAGTGTCTGTTCCCGATAGAAGAAGCTCTGTGCCCGCAGCTCCAAGTCCAAGGGGCCCAGTAACTGCAATGAGGTCCCCTGGCCTGGCACCGGACTTCATCATCACAAGGTCCTTCCTGATCCTCCCAATGGCTGTGCCCGCCATTATTATCTCATCCCCCTCATTGGTATCCCCCCCAATGAGGGGTGCGCCGTAGTAACTGCAGGCCTCCAGGACCCCGCTTATGAGGGAGTCGAAGGATTCCAGGTCAAGGTCAGGGAGGGCCATGGAGAGTATGAAACCCTCCGGTGCAGCCCCCATTGCAGCCAGGTCACTCATGTTCACTGTAACCGTTTTCCATCCCATATTGTGATGGCTCATTGTAGGGGGGAAGTGCCTGCTTTCAATTAGAAGGTCTGAGGTCAGTGCAAGGTATTCCTCCCCCATATCAAGAAGTGCGGCATCATCTCCAAGACCGAGAAGCTCTGAGGGTCTGAAAAATGAGGCTGATCTTGATATTATCCTTGAGATGAGTTTCTTCTCGCCAAGGGATGATATTCTATCAGGGGGCATTTTATCAAAAATAAATTGGGTGTTTACCCTTAAATGGCTGATTTAACCCTGTCCCGGATTATCTCAGCAATTCGTGGATCCGCCCCGAGGGGCTCGGTGTAGACTATCTCACCGTCGAATTCAAATTCCTCGTGCTCATGTTCATGGTGATGGTGATGTTCAGTGCCATTATCAAGACCCAGAATGTGTGGTATGTCGTGTTTGGTGTGGACTCCGTGGGCCAGGAATACCGGGGTAACAATGATCTTTTCAACGCCCATCGCTGCGAGTTCATTTATTGCCTCTGGTATTGATGGCCTGGAGATGTTCATGAATCCCACTGCAACAGGATGGTCAACCTCCTTCCTGTAGATATCTGCTATGCCATTTATGACCTCCTCACCGTAGGGCAGGCGGCTTCCATGCCCCACAAGAAGAACACCTATCTTAGTTTTTTGGCCTGAATTTGAATCCATATGATATCACTCCATCTTCACCCTCTTCTCTCACCTTGCGGAATACCATTTCGACCTCGTCGCCTATCTCTATTGAATCAGGGTCGCAGTCAACAATCTGACTTGTTATCTTAGCACCTTCCTCCAGTTCAACTATGGCCACCACGTAGGGTGCTATATCCTTGAACTCATCGGTTGGGGTGTTTATCACGGAGTAACTGTGTATCTTTCCCCTCCCGCTGAACTTTAGGTCCTCAAGCTTACCTTTACGCCTGCATTCAGGGCATATTATTCTGCTTGGGAAGAAAACGTTCCCGCACTGGAGACATTTTGAACCTGTAAGATTGTAGCGCTGGGGTATATGGCGCCATGTCCTAACGGTTTCTGTCATGATGTGACCTCCATAAATGTAATCAGTTTTCATTATCTATCTTGATTCATTATAATTAAATCATATGGTCAGAGGATATTTAAATCCCTTGTGCTTCCAAGGGAGTAATAAAGATTCTTATTACCCCCTGAGTTGATCCATGGGATAATCTGGCCTTTTTTTCTATTTCTAATGGTTTAGATCGTCATTGAAGCTCCAGAACGTTTAATATTAACTTAATATCATTTCAGTAATATTTTTATGTTGGTAATACTTAATTTTAATTGGGTGATACGATGGATGATGGAGGTTATGTGATGGCAGGTTTCAGTCTTCTTCTCATGGTGCCGGCCATGATACTCGCTCTGATGATACTCAGCATCGATGATTCATCAGTGGAAAGAAGTGCTGATAGGTCCCTATCTGAGAGTATGACAGGGGCCCTGTGGGATATCAGGGACAGTATCCCGGTGGTAACAAGGGAAGTACTAAATGAAACTGCACAGGAGGCCATAAACGGTACGCTTCCTCCAGACCTGGATGCCAGGGCCCGTGTAAGAGCAGGGGTGCAGGGGCGTATTGACAGGTTATGCGCTGTCCACAGAAACATGAATCTAAGCTGCAGGGTGAATTCAGTTGAGGGGGCAACCGACGACCCTTTCTGTATTGAGGTTAACTCCACTGTTGATATTAGGGCAGGAAAAATCCACCACACTGAGAACATTTCGGTAAGGGTACCTGTTGAGGATCTGCCTGATCCCCTGCCCTTCAGGGTTCTGGGAAGGTTGCAGCACAATGAAACGTCAATAGAGTATGGCAGGAGCCTCATGGAATACCTTTCTTCAGGGAACAGGGAAGCCTATGATGGGGCTTCCGGTCCTTTCCTGATAAGAAGGTGTCCCTATGAACCCTACACCATCCATGGATCCAGCGGAGTCCTTTACGCCTGCCTCCTAAATGGATACTATCATGAGAGTCATGATGGGTCCTGCTACCTCTGTAGACTGGAGGGAAAAACCTCCTGTCCGCACCTGGGTCTTGAAACCTTCATAATACCCTCAGGAAATTTTGAGGAGGCCCCGGTATCTGTTGACCATGTTCTATTCACGACAGCATACACTGGAGAACCCCACAACGGATCAGGATTCATCATATACCTTGACGGGGCCCACAGAAAAAAGTACGGTGTTATACAGTGATATTCTCAACAGATTTTCTGCTCTCCCTCATAATCGTGGCCATTATAGTGGGCATATCTGCAGAAATGATGGACGTACAGGAGGCCCGAATGAATGAAAGATTCAGAGAAACATACATAAGGGATAAAGGTGCCACAGCAACGGATATTCTCATAAATACACCTGGAGATCCTGTTAACTGGGAAAAGCTTCCTGTAGGCACCTGCAAGTATCCTGGACTTGCCGTCCCAGGAAAAAGAGGGGTCATATCCTATGAAAAAATCATGAAAATTCGCTCAAGACCAGAATTACTTGAAAGGGCATTCAGGGGATTTAATGTGAGAATCGTACTGCGTCCCCTCAACAACAGAATAAGCCCCATAATCATTGGGGATGAGTTGAAGGGGAATGAAATATATGTATTTAGAAGAACCGTCAACTGCAACTTCCTGTCTGATTATGTTATCAGGCAGGAGGAATGCCTGTGTCCCTCGGGTCATGGTGAAAACTGGACCTGCATGAATTTCCGCGTTAATGACTCACTGGATTACTACCTCATATCAGAGGGCTGCAGCGGATCATTCATCGTTGATACAGACTGCAACAGAAGCCATGAAGAGATAAAAATCCGTTCAGGAAGTTTAAAACTGAATTTAACAGGTCAGGGCGTGGTATGGATCCATTTACATGGATGTGGAAGGGGTGTAATAATTGCCGGGCTTCCCCGCTCTGTAATGGATTGCCCGCTGAAACCTGATTACTTTGAGGTCCAGCCATGCTCCCTCCAGATCCTAATATCCCCATACTGACCCAGAACCCATTCCAGCAGCTATTACAGGTTCTGAGGCCTTAATGGTGATTCAGAGCCCTATAACTGCTATTATGGCTATTACAAGGCACGTGTTTGCCACCGGGTCGGTCATGCTGGTCGATAGTGGAATAACTATGTTGTCAGGGTCCAGTTCAAGTCTGTAGGATGCTGAGCTCAGATAAAAGCCCACCAGTAGAAGGAATGGGGTCAGGAGGTACCCTGCAAGTGAACTTATAAGAACCATCCTCTCAAGTCCAAGGGACCCTATACCAAGGGAAACACTCACAACATGGGCCAGAAGCCCGATTGTTGGATATATGATCAGTGAAAGTACTGATATTATTCCAAAGTTTCTGAGGGCCTCCCCATGGGGTCTGAGGGTTGCGGGGACTATACCTGAGTGGAGCCCGGAGGAAAGCCTTGCTCCGAGTATGCTCACAAGGTCTCCACTTTCACCTGAAAACAGCGGTACCAGTGCAAGGATTGCAGGGTTGTCAAGTATAAACGATAGTTTGCTGTTTAGGACTATACCCGCAGTGGTTCCCAAGGCCGAGCAGACCAGAAGTACGGGCACGCTCTGTCTTATGATCCTCCTGAGGTTATATCTGCCCTTAATTCCCATTGCAAGGCCCAGAACACCCATCAGAATAAATAGGAAAAAGAGCACCCATTCAAAAATACCGTTCCTTACAGCCTCAAGGATGGCCAGTGCCGCGAATATTGATGGGAGCGTGAAAAGATCGCCTGAAGCTGCTATGAGGGGTGTTGTGACGTTATCAGGGTCCCAGCCATTCTCATAGCTCTTGAGGGATATGAGGACGGTTGCCGGGAGAAGAACGGCACCTGATATTATTCCGCCGGCAACAGAGATAACAATGAAATCCATTATTCCCATACTTCGAAATCCGAAGATCTGACAGAATATCCAGGCCATGAATCCAAGGAAAATTGACATGACCACGGTCAGTATTATGGTCGCCTCAATGTTCTCTGTAAGGACATCTGATTTTCGAAGTTCCGGTGAAAGGGTACCTATATGCAGACCTGAACCGAGGCGTGAACCCAGGGCCCCGAAGATATTACCCCTCATCCCTATGGCACCGGGTATCAGTACAAGTAGGCCTGGATATGACTCAAGGAGGGGAGACATCTTACCCAGAAATATACCTGCCACAAGGTCCCCCAGGGCACATATGAAGAGTGCGACGAAGCTTTCCCCTATAACCCTTTTAGAACCCCTGAAAAAGCTTCCAAAACTCTTGAATAGGTTAAAAGCCCTGACCCATCCCCTTGAGGCCATTATGGATAAATTCACGGTAAATGTTAGCAGGGACTGTAGTATGAGCCGAGTCGTCCTCAGTAATCTTCCTGTTATCCTCATTGACCTCACCTGCTAACATTTACATCATCTCTGGGACTATTCTATGCTGCACCCAATATCCTCAAGGGTCATCTCACCCTTTGCAAGTGCGAATAAGAGTTCTGAACCTGCTTCGTTTCCCTTGGCAATAAGAGTATCGTTCTCTGCAAGTACCGTGTTTCTATCGGGTCCATAAATCCAAGATTCTCCTCTTCTGATGGCTATAATCCTCATACCTGTTCTGGTTGCAAGTAAAAGGTCCCCCAGTGATTTTCCTGCCAGCTCTGATCCCTCATCAATTGTCACCCTGACTATTATCTCATCGGACTCCTCCATGACCATCTTGAAGACAGGGTGGGGTTTGATGCCCTTCAGCACCAGGTCAGCGATATCCTTGGCAGAGTTCGCTATGCTTTCAGCTGCCTCACCCACCTCAAGGAGGGCTGTCAGTTTTTCGGCGTCCTCAACAGATCTTGCAGCAAGAAGTGACTCCTTTTTTATCTCATAGTTAAGCCTGTTGACCTTGTTTTCAAGTTTTATGACTTCCTCTGCCGCGTCCCTGCTGTTAAACAGGAGGGCAGAGTATGCAAGATCCACCATCAACTCCGAGAGGTTCTTCATTTCGATGAGAATATCCTTAACACTTTTGGACAACTTTCATCCTCCTGGGCTGGTGAAATGATATTGGGTGATTTAAAATAAATATCTTGCTGCGGTGAAATCAGTTATTTACTGGAGTTTCCTCCTGAAGCCATGAGGCACTCCCTTCGAAGCTTGAGAAGTTCCTTCTTCCTATTGGTTAGATCATCTGGTTCTGAAATAAGCCGCCTGAGGCCCCTCCTGACGCACTCAACAGCCTCATCGGTGTGTATCCATCTGCAGTCCTGGCAGCTCCATACACCCTTATCCCTTATCCAGTAGCCCCCTGTGGACCCTTCACCGCATGGATAGAATGGGCAGTAACAGAATGCGCAGTTCTGACCCTCAAAGTGGCAGGGGTAGAATTCACACTTCTCATCAGGGCCTGAATCTTTTCCGTAAGGATTCTCCTCATAGAACTTCCTTGCAAGTTCATGGAGTGGGGCCTCAACCGCGTATCCGCGGGGTGTGATCATGTATCCATCCCTTGTGTAGGTTGTAACGTTGCCGACTATGATGGTGGTGGACATGTCCACAAGGGATTCATTTAGGTCTCCAAGAGCCACAATACTCACCTGTGGACTTCCATTTTCGGTCCTCACCACACCCACTGGAGTTTCTGGTTCAAGTTCAGATCTTAGTATTTCAAGTGCCTCCCTGAAGGGTTTCTTCCTCCTCTTTCCCAGGGGGTTGTAGAGGGCTATTACAAGACCCGCCCCTGCAGCTGCCCTGATCTTTCTTCTTATCTCTGATAGGGGTGTGAGGATGTCACTTAGACTTATAACCGCAAAGTCATGGAGAGGTGCCCCCAGGTGGGATGCTGCATAGTTGACCGCTGTCACGCCAGGTATAACCTCAAATTCAACCCCGGAATACTTATCAAATATCTGAAAGAATACATTGGCCATCCCATAGACACCCGGGTCTCCTGAACTCACAAGTGCGACGTTGAGACCTTCAAGGTGTTTCTCAATGGCCTTTTCCACCCTCTCAAGTTCAGACCCCATTCCGCTTTTTATTATCTCCTTGCCCTCAAGGAGGTCCTCTATCTGTTTTATGTACCTTGCATATCCTATGACAACATCGGATTCTTCAAGAGCCCGGAGGGCCCTAACTGTTATATCATCCCTTGTGGGTCCAAGTCCTATTATCCTTATCATGAAAACACCTTCAGTGGATCGGGAGCTTAGTGATGTGAAGCCACTGCAGCGGATTTCCAAACTGTATGAATTTACCCTCCCAATTGATGCTCAGTAAATCCTGGTTACTGAAATGATCCTGAGGGTCCTAACATCGACCCATACCCCTGATGACCTCGTCTCGGCCCTTGCAGCTGCAGTTACAGTGAACTGCTCAGTTGGCCTTATAACTATCTGACCGCTTCCTGTCTGGTTTTCACGGTACCCGGTCGCTGTGATGTTGATATTGATGTTCTCAAGTGATGTGTCCTCTGTTGTTGTTGCATTGAGGGAGCGGATGTTTATTCCATCAAGGCCCGTGCGGGCTTTAAGGGCATCTGCAACATCTGCATTGTTTATTATCCGGATCTCCTCAGGCCCTCCGGTGATTGTGGAGGTTATATTCTTACCTGAATCCAGAAATGAGGATACGGTGTCTATCTGCATTTCAATAAGTTTTTCCACGTCCGGTGGTTTTGACGTTACAAGTGTGTATGAACTTATGAGCCCGGCCTCAAAGAAGGCCAGGAATATTATGAGGAACAGGAATAATTTAATGATCCTTGGCAATGCATCACCTTTTTTCTGTGAATGGACCCAAAGGGTAAACTACCATTTCGATAAAGAATATATGAACTCAATGAAATATTTAACCGTGAACCCATTTTAAAGATTTCTGAATTCCCCTAACCAGTTCATGCAGTATGATTGAAATGAATGAAATAATAGGAAAATTTGCAAGGGAAGGAATTTTAATAGAGGATAACGCATATTTCAGGCTGAAAGAAATGGATGACCCTGCAACAGCCTCCTCAGAGATTATAGTTAAGATAAAGAAGAATGGTGGGGGTAAATTCACTCTTCTGACCTCTGAGATGCTTGATGAGCTCTTTGAGGTGACTGAGGAAATAGATAACCCCGCAGAAATAAAGGCGAGGGGTCCAATCAATGTTCCAAGGGAGAGGGAATTTGACTTCAGGGTCATCACAGACACCAGTAAGAGATCATACACCAGTGGAGAGATAGGTGATATGATCTCCTACTTCAACAGCAGATTCAGCTGCCTGAGGGATCTCCTCAAAAGACGCCCTGAACTTAAGAGCCACGTGCCCATTGCGGATCTTCGTGGCGGGGACGACGCTGTGAGCATCATAGGGATCATAAATGACATACGAACCACCAAGAACAACCACAGAATGCTTGAACTGGAGGATGAAACAGGGGAAATAACAGTGGTGGTTCACAATGAAAACCATAAACTGTTTGAAAAATCCGAGAAACTCGTGAGGGATGAGGTCATAGGTGTTCAGGGAGCGAAAAAGGGGAGGTTTGTGGTGGCCTCCGAGATCTTCCATCCTGGTGTCCCACGAATACAGGAGAAGGAAATGGACTTTTCAGTTGCCTTCATATCTGATGTCCACATAGGAAGCCAGACCTTCCTTGAAGATGCATTCACCAGGTTCATTAAATGGATAAACGGGGACTTTGGAACGGAGGAACAGATGAATATCGCGGCTGACATTAAGTACCTGGTGGTTGCAGGTGACATCGTTGATGGTATCGGTATATACCCCGGACAGGAAAAAGAACTCATCATAAGGGATATCCATGAGCAGTATGAGGAGGCTGCAAGGCTTTTTGGAGAGATAAGGGATGACATAAAGATTGTGATGATCCCTGGAAACCACGACGCATCAAGGATCGCTGAGCCCCAGCCTGCAATACCCGAGGAATATGCGAAGCCGCTTTACAGCCTAAAAAATGTTGAATTCTTGAGTAACCCGTCCATGGTGAGTCTTGACGGTGTGAAAACTCTCATATATCATGGCAGAAGTTTTGACGATATGGCCATGAGCGTGAACGGGCTTTCCCATGAAAGGTCCGATCTCATAATGGAGGAACTCCTTGAGAAGAGACACCTTGCACCCATATACGGTGAGAGGACCCCCCTTGCATCTGAGATAGAGGACCACCTTGTGATTGATGATGTCCCCCATATCCTTCATACGGGACATGTCCATATAAACGCATACAAAAAATACAAGGGTATTCACCTTATAAATTCAGGTACATTCCAGTCGCAGACGGAGTTTCAGAAGATATACAACATTGTCCCAACATGTGGCCAGGTCCCGGTGCTCAACAGAGGGGTAATGAAGCTTCTGGAGTTCAATTAGTCCAGGCAGGTGATTACTTGAATCCATTGAGGGATGTTGTTGATGTTTCGGTCCACCTCTACAGGAGGGGTCTTGTATCTGGCATTGGAGGGAATGTGAGCGCCAGGGTGGATGATAGGGTTTTCATAACACCCACAATGGTCCCCCTTGACCAGGTGACACTTAAGAATGTTGCAATGGTTGACCTTGAAGGGAATATTCTCAGGGGCGGAAGACCATCCTCGGAACTGGAACTCCATCTTGAGGTCTACAGGAGGAGGTCTGATGTCAATGGTGTGGTGCACACCCACTCACCATATGCCAGGGCATTTTCAGTTGCCGGGATTGAAATTGAGAAAATGGAGGGTTTCAGGGGGCTCGGACAGGGAAATCTTCCTGTAGTACCATATTATCCCCCTGGAAGCAGGGAACTTGCATCCGCCTGTGCAGAGATGATGGTGAATGAAAATGCGGCTGTCCTTGAAAACCACGGTGTGGTATGTGCAGGTGAAACTGTTAAGGAGGCTCTCCTCCTTGCAGAGTTCATTGAGGAGCTGGCGAAAACCCGGTTCATTTCTGAGGTCCTGAAATCCATGAAATAGTTAAATTAATTGTTTAAATAGTTATGGAAGAGATTTGTTCCATAGGAACAGTTTAAACCAGACAAAATAGGATATAAAAAACAGAGATTTATTCCCCAGCAACTGTTTAAACCAGACAAAATAGGATATAAAAAACAGAGATTTATTCCCTTATGGATTCAAGTTCACTGAGTATTTCCCATACCAGTGTCCTTGCATGTATCGGGATGTTGGGGTCGTTGCTTATCTCATCCAGAATTGATATGACCGTGCTCGCCCTCACTGTGCTGTCCTCATCAGGGTTGTTGAGGATCTCCTTTGATTCCTCGGCAGCCCTTCTGATGTTTCTTGGGACGCTATTATCTTCCATAATGTGCTTTAAAATTTCAGAAACGCGATCAAATGTTTCGTTACTCATGTTGGGTCCTCCCTGCTGAATTCCTGAAGAATACAGAATAATGTTTATATTCAATCTGGTTTATATCATTTGGGTTAAAAAGTTTTTGGTGTCCCTGAAACCGCCACTGAAACCGCGACTCCTGATGATGTTGTTTTCCTTATAACGAGTTTTGATCCGGTTCCTGCGCTTTTAAGGGCTGCGGCTTCACATACACTCCCAACACCAAATTTTTCGTTGACAAAATCTGAAAATGAGTGTGTATCCTGTGCTTTTAGCTCCTGCAGAGGTATGATTTCCAGGGGGACCCCCATATCCTCTGCTGCATCAATTATCCCCCTTTCATTTTTCTTCATGTAACCTGTTGCCAGTGCATCGATCCTCTCTGGGGGTAGCTTCAAGAGACCAAGTGCCTCCACAATTGCACCGGTTACCCGGCTGGACTCAACCCCCCTCCTTGTCCCTATACCCACTGAAACCTTGAGGGGAGCCAGTCTCATGACCTCAGAGTTACAGTGGGCCCTTACAATCTCATCCCCATCCCTCATGTACCTGTAGGTTCTGGACAGTTCACCATCAATGAGGGGCTCCAGGTTCCTTGATGAGTGCAGTTCCACAGTGTGACCATCCACAATTGAGGAATTGAAGTGCTTAACGAGGTGCCTGTCAAGTATCACGTAGAAGTATCTTGCTGCGAAGCTGTCAATTCCCACAAGACCATTGACATCAGTTGCTGTTGTTATGACGGGGTTTGCGTTGAGTATGTCTGCAATTTTGACTGCAAAATCGTTTGCACCTCCTGCATGTCCCGAAAGGAGACTTATGACATTCTGCCCCATTTCATCAACAACAATAACTCCTGGATCAGAGAATTTGCTTTCAAGAAGCGGGGCGATCTTTCTCACCATTATACCCGCAGCCATTATACCGATTATCATGTCGCTTCTGGAAAACACCTCTCTGAAATCTATATCCCTGTGCAGGGTTTCAACTGAGAGAATGGTGGGATCGTCCATAAGAGCCGTCTTCAGGGTCTCACCAAGTTTTCTGCCATTTTCTGTGAGTGTCAGTATGCTCAGTCTCATGGTATCACCAGCATTATTCCTGTTGCAGATATAATGAACAGGATCAGGGTTAGAGAACTCAGTTTCAGGGCGTCTTTAAGCTTTTCAAGTGAAAGTAGATCTCTGAGATCCCCAAGAACATATACTCCTGGTTTTTCCAGCTGAACGGATAGTGCTCCAGCCGCTGCAGCCATCGTAAATCCTGAATTGGGACTGGGGGTGCGTCTGGCATCCCTGAGGAGTACTCTCAGCGAATTTTTCCAGTTCATGGACAGTAAAAACGCTGCAAGAACAATCATAAATCCTGTCACTCTGGATGGTATGTAGTTCAGTATGTCATCAAGTCTGGCAGGGAACCATCCCAGATTCCTGTTTTCGTCATCAAGGTATCCCACCATTGCATCAAGTGTATTAACGGCCCTGTAAAGGATTGCACCTGGAAGTCCGAGTAGGATGAAGTAAAAAAGCGGCGCTGTAACAGAGTCTGTGAGGTTTTCTGTGAGTGTTTCAATGGTTGCTGAAAGTATCTGCTCATCTGTGAGTGTGGTGGTGTCTCTACTCACAAGATAGGAAAGTTTCTCCCTTGCCTCATCAATGCTGTTATCCAGTGACTTTCCAACATCCAGGGCAGATGTAAAGAGCATCTTTATGGATATTACCGTTGAGAGGAGCACTGCAGCTATCAGAGTGTATAGGGGGTCACTCAGGTACCCTATGAGTAGTGCTGGTGCTGTGAATACCGAGACAACCACTAGAGTCATTATTATTCCTGATAGACGCGTTTTACTGAGTATTCCTTTCATCCATGCTATGATTGAGCCCATGTGTACAACAGGGTGAAGTATGGTTGGGGGTTCTCCGAATATAATGTCAATTGAAACTGCAAGTAACAGGACAGGGATTTCATTCATGTTTTCTCTTTTTGTTGCAATTCATTATATACCAGTAACATCTATCATGTAATAATTTCACCATGTTATATATTCATGGATGGATATAATTAGTTGTGTGATACCATGCCAGAGAAGAAGATAAAAAAATGGCTTGAAGAGGAGGGTTTTCTGAGGATGGAGGTCCCTGACGAAAACGCCTCGTTCCATTATGTGATAAACTATCCAGAGGATCATGTCATTGATATCATTCAGCCCGCTGGAAAGAACGACATGATTCTTATAGCCTGTGCAACCAGTGTTAGTCCCGAGCACCAGTCAGGTATACGAGCCCTTAGCATGGAGAAAAGGACTGAATTCATATGGAAGGTTCGTTTTACCCTGAACAGGTTTGGAGTTGATTTCCAGCTTGATCATCCAGAGAACGTTCTGAACAGTTATCTTGTAACCTCTGAGATATTTTCCGATGGCCTCTCAAAGGACAGATTGATTTCAAGTATAAAAAATGTTTTCAGGGCTAAACTTCATGTCATGTGGATGATACAGGAACGTTTCGGCGATGATAAACCTGAACACGACAGCATGTATGTGTGAGGTTCATTTCCAGTGTAACATCTATGAAGTGCTTCTGAGCATCTGGGAGAGATGGATTTCAACTGTAAATTATTTTTTGTGTCATGAGTCTGGTTTGAGGGACGTCTATTTCAAGTGTAAATCTGTTCCAGTACATTATGGGGCATGGGTGAGAGGTACATTTCAACTGTAATTTACGGATAATACTGAGGGAGAGGTGGGTGAGAGGTGCATTTCAAGTGAAATATTTATTACAATATTAAATTTTAGAATTAAAAGATGACATTGATTTCAACTGTAAAATACTGGATGTTCCTGGTCAGACCCCTGGATTCACATTTGAGTTACATTTGAAACATAGCAGCAGCCGAATCCTACATGTTTATACTTGAAATGCATGTCTCCCTTCCAGTATCCCAACACCTCAGGACCATTACACTTGAAATGCATGTCTCCCATTCATGACTGAGTAGACAGATAGCTGTTACACTTGAAATGTATGTCTCCCATTCATGGCCGAGTAGACAGATAGCTGTTACACTTGAAATGCATGTCCCTCCTTCACATCAGGCAGACTGCCAGGGAAAATTTACACTTGAAATGCATGTCTCACTGCCATTATTATGAAAAGGCTTAATATTAATAAAAACTTTTATCTAAGAGTTAGAATAAGAAAATTTACACTTGAAACTTATCACCCTGTTTATTGGGTGATCTAAAGGGGCACTGCCAGTATTAAAAGGGAAACCTCAAAAACCTGAAATGATTATCATTCCAGTTTTGAGGACTTCATAATAAATTCAAGCAGCAGTTTTCTCTAAAACTTTATTTGAAGTGGTAATATGAACATTTTTGATGAGATAGGGGACAAAGAATCTGTTTTTAAGGATAAAAAATATCTTGACCACAGGTTTCTACCTGACAGGCTGCCTCACAGGGAGGAACAGATACGTTCAATAGCCAAGTACTGGGTTGAAGCACTGAATGGAGTAACACCACCGGACATAACAATATATGGAAAAACAGGGACAGGGAAAACTGCGGTTGCCAAATTCGCCATGAAACAGCTTAAAGAGGCTTCAAGGGACTGTGATTTTAACATAAGGACGGAGTACATCCGCTGCACAGATTACACAACAGAGTACCAGGTCATAGCAAGGCTCTGCCAGCAGCTTGGTCGTGATGTCCCCTACCGTGGCTGGACAAAGGCTGAGATAGTCAACACATTCAGGAACATGTTCAAGAAAAATGCCTTTGGCCAGGACATGATACTCCTTGTTGTCCTTGACGAGATAGACATACTCCTGAGGAACGATGGTGACGGCCTGCTCTACACCCTCACAAGGACAGATAACGTCTCCATACTATCCATAAGTAACTATGTTGAATTCAAAAAGTTCATAAAACCACGCGTGAGGAGCAGTTTGAGGGACAGGGAGATAGTCTTCCCGCCCTACGGCGCCCAGCAGCTTGTTGATATACTTGAGGAGAGGTCAAAGTTATCCTTCAAGGAAGGAGCCCTTGATGACGATGTAATACCCCTCTGCGCAGCACTTGCAGCCAAGGAGGAGGGCGACGCAAGGTATGCCCTTGACCTTCTCAGGACAGCAGGTGAAATTGCAGATGAAAGGGATTCTGATATGGTTAAGGGGGACTTTGTGAGGGAAGCCAAGGACTACATAGAGCACAACAAGATCACAGACATCATACTGACACTGCCCAGCCAGCAGCAGAGGGTCCTTGAGGCGATACTCTACCTCACAAAGAGAAAGGAGGAGATAACCTCAGGAAGGCTCTATGAGGTCTACAAGGAGATATCAAAGGGTGATTCAGTTTCATACAGAAGAATATTTGACTTCATAAATGAACTCGAAATGCTTGGACTCATATCAACCAACACTGTCTCCAGGGGAAGGGGAAAGGGACGCACCAATATCATAGACCTCCAGTGCGAAACTTCACTCCTGGAGGACTCACTCTGGGGAGTCTGATCTTTCTCTTATCAGCATCTTAAGAAGAGCCATTCTCACAGGCACACCGTAGAACGCCTGCCTGAAGTACATCGCCTGTGGAAGCGAATCAACCTCAGGGGATATCTCATCTATCCTTGGAAGTGGGTGCATAACGATGAGGTCCCTACCCGCGACCATATTTCTATCTATGTGATAAGCCCCTCTGATCCTTGAATACTCCTCAGGGTCAGGAAAACGTTCCTTCTGTATTCTTGTAACATAGAGGACATCCACATCATCTATAACATCATCCAGTCTCTCGGTCTCTGTAACCTCAACACCACTACCTTTAAGGTCATGTATGACACTGTCAGGCATTCTAAGCTCGGGGGGCGATACAAAACTCATTTTCACACCGAAAACAGCAAGTGCATAGGCCAATGAGTGCACTGTCCTGCCATACTTCAGGTCACCCACAAGTGCAACATTGAGGGATTCTATTTTACCAAAGAACCTCTTCATTGTGTAGAGGTCAAGGAGGGTCTGGGTGGGGTGCTGACCTGCCCCATCACCTGCATTGATAACCGGAACATCCACGATGTCCGATATATAACGGGCCACTCCCTCAAGGCTGTGCCTTATAACAATTGCATCGGAGTATCCTGCAAGCATCATTGCGGTGTCAGTTAGACTTTCGCCCTTGGCAGCGGATGTAGCGCCTGTATCTGCAAATCCAACCACACTGCCACCAAGTCTCTTCATTGCAGTTTCAAATGAAAGTCTTGTCCTTGTTGATGGTTCATAGAACATCATCCCAAGTATCTTTCCTGTAAGAACGCTGGAGGGCCTTTCGCCAGAGGCAATCGGCTCCATCTTTTCTGCTTCCCTCAGAATGAACTCTATGTCATCCTTTCCAAAGTCCTTTATTGAGATAACATTTTCAAACATCAAATCCCTCTAGACCTTTCTCATGAATGTGAGGTATCCTGTGTGTCCGACCATTCTGGTCCTGGGGCGTGTCCCTTGCTTCCTGACCTCAATTTCACGTTCAATTATCTCGGATGTCCTCATATCTGCAAATCCCACCTTTGAGCCGACCCTGTGCAGAATTTTCACCTGTTCAATGTAGGGGTTGTAGAAAACAGCCCACCCCCCTCTAATAAGGGATTCATGCAGATCCTCCATAAGCTCCCAGGGCTGGGGAAGATCCAGGAAGACAAGGTCAAGGTCATCCTCATCTATACCCTCCTTTATATCTCTGTTTTTTACCTCAATATTTTTAAATCCAAAGTCCCTGATGTTCCTTTCTGCAACCTCTGCAAAGTCCTCCCGTATCTCATAGGTTGTAACATGCCCTGATTCACCCACCACATTTGCCAGGTACATTGCAACTGTACCCGCACCGGTACCTGCATCAACAACCCTTGAGCCGTTCACTATTCCTGTGTATGCACAGATCATTCCTATATCCTTGGGAAGGAGTATGGAGCACCTCCTTTCCATGAGTTCAAGGTAATCTGAGAGGCTGGGTTTAAGGACATACACCTCCCTTCCAAGGTGGGTTCTGAGAACATCCCCTGGTCTGGCCTCCTCTATCATCCGGGACTGGATGATTCCCATGTCAGTCTGAAAGTCCTCCCCTGCCTTCAGGAGGTACTTTTTACCCCTTTCATCCATGAGTATACGCAATTGATCACCCTCTCATTTTTTCTGAATCCCTGAATTCTGTTTCAATAACCTTTCTAATCTCGGATGCTATCCTTTTACCGATTCCCTCCACTTCCATGAGCTCCTTCTCTGATGCGTTCATAACCGCTTCAACCGAACCGAAACTTTCAAGGAGCCTTCTGGCATACTTGGATCCAATGTAGGGAAGTGATTCCACAATGAAGAGCTGCTTTTCCTGGAGGGTGAGGGGTTTCTTATCTGTCCTGATACGCATGTCAGGTTTTCCCTCCCTCTGTTCCCTCAGGGCTATCCTCCTTATCATTGCAGCCGTATCTGCAGGGGACCTTGTGGGGATTATGGGTATTCCAAAGTCCACCGCAACTGATGCAAGGGCACCCCTCACAGCATCGGGGTTCATGAAGCCCGAGTAGAGGTCCTCACCCTCTATTATCATCACAGGGCGCTTGAAGTTTTCCACCATTTCCCTGGCCTGCCTGTAAAGTCTCTTATCCATAATTGACCCCAGGAAATCCTGGGTGGTTTTTCTTTCAATCACAGTGTCATCGCTGACCTGATAATCACCCACAGAGAGTGTTCTGAGTTCAAAGTCCACCCCCATCTTCCTGAGCTCCCTGAGAACCCTTGAGTTAACCTCACGTGAATCCACGTAGATGAATGGTCTTTCACCGTCAGTTTCAGGAAACCCAAGGGGCGTCAGTTCAATTTTCATGGAACCCCCCCTGAGGCTTTCCTTCATGGTTTTTTCCTTCCTGATACTTGAGTAATAGTAGGCCTCGTCCCGTGTCTTTTCTGTCATGAGGACAACCATTCTTCCTGATCTTCTTCTTCCTGTCCTTCCCCTCCTCTGTATCATCCTTATCTCCGATGGGACAGGCTCGTACATGACCACAAGGTCAACTGAGGGTATATCTATTCCCTCCTCTGCCACGCTGGTTGATATGAGAACATCGTGGTTTCCCATCCTGAATGACTTGATTATATCCCGTTGCTGTTTCTGGGTGAGGCCCTTTTCACCGCTTCTGCTGTTCTGACCATAAAATTTAACGGCGTTTATACCCTCACGTACACAGCGCTGGTATATTTCCTCAAGGGTGTCACGGAACTGGGTGAAAACTATTATTCTTGAGTCTCCCCCTTCAAGTTCCTTTCTGAGTATTTCAATGAGCCTGTCAAGTTTTGGGTGTTCAACCCCTGAAACAGAGGCCTTTCGGGTGAGGTACATGGCCCTTGTGAAGTCAGGGTCCATAATGAGGCTTCTGGCAGCCTTTGTGTTCTTCTTTTTAAGTCGGGTGAGGTATTTGTGAAGTGGATGGATCCCCTGGGTTTCAAGGAGTTCAAGGGCGTGCTCCACATTTATTGAGGCTGCTATGAGTGATATGGCCCTGTAACATGATTTTGGCGGATTTGATGAGCGCGCGATCCTGTTCTGAACACGGCCCCTGGCCTTCAGGAGGTCCCTTTTACCCACACTCACAGTCTCTATGACTCCAAGGTTCTTGAGCATCTTCAGCCGCGTCTTTAAAACCTTCTTCAGGAGGTCCCTTATCTCCTCAAGTTCGGGCTTCATCTTGACCCTGACCCATTCTATCCTGATGGGTTTGAGGTAGGGCCTGACGTCAGGGTCCTTTTCTGTCTTCACAACCACCTCGTTGAGGAAGAGGTTACTGCAGACGGTTTTTATTTTGTCCTCATCTGCACCGGGGGAGGCTGTCAATCCCAGTATAAGGGGGTTTTTCGCGGTCTGCATATAAGTGGATGCAAGGAAGACATAGGAGTAGGAACCAACGGCACGGTGGCACTCATCGAATACAAGGAGTGAAACGTCGCCTAGGTCGTACCTCCCGGCCAGGATGTCTGATTCTATTGTCTGGGGTGTTGCAGATATGACCCTGGACTCATTCCAGCGCTTCACCCTTTCCTCAGGGTTTATGCTCCCTGTGAGTGAGGTGCATGGTGCGAGGAGGAAGTCCCTGAAGCTCTCCTCATGCTGTATGGCCAGCGGTTTGCTGGGAGATAAAATGAGCACCCTGGACCCCCTGTATTTCTGCAGCCTCTCTGCAGCCACCAGAACGGCAACAATGGTTTTTCCAAGGGCCGTGGGAGCCACTATCATCGAGTTACCCTTCCTTAGGACGTCTGCTGCCAGTAACTGCTGGTAGGTCCTTGCCTCGACTGTCCCTGGTTTTATCAGTGGGTGCTCTATGTACCTTGCCATGGTCTTCTATCTGGTGATCAATTTATTTAATGATTTAATCATGGCATCCGCTGTTAATGCATATGCTGGAGCGAGATGTAAAGTAGAATTAAATTTCCGGTACCCACATGGGGAAATAAAAAATAGAAATTAGGAGACTTAAAGTTATGCAAGGACCGATGCAGCTGCAAGCACCGCCACTGTGGTCATGGTGCTGAGATGACATGCGTATAGGGGAGCGGTCTGGAAGTTATCCCTGAGTACCGGGAAAAACTGGGTGTAGGCTGATATACCGGCCAGGAGCTGGAGGGCCACAGCAAGATACATTAGATTCCCACCACCTATCACAAGGTTCAGCCCCGTTGCAATGATCGCAAGGATGAGGACCCCAAAGTGGGGTGCCATCCTCATCCCCATTATACGGAATGTTATAAAACCTGAGGGGATCCCTGCAAGTAGCAGAGCAAACACAATAACCTGATACATCCTATCACCTCTAGAAGTTCACTACGGCGTACCTGGGGTCGCTAAGGAGTGTTATGA
This sequence comes from Methanothermobacter sp. KEPCO 2, assembly GCF_041228365.1. Taxonomy (NCBI): domain Archaea; kingdom Methanobacteriati; phylum Methanobacteriota; class Methanobacteria; order Methanobacteriales; family Methanobacteriaceae; genus Methanothermobacter; species Methanothermobacter sp. KEPCO 2. The sequence continues at coordinate 1,420,769 of NZ_CP166185.1, forward strand.
ATGTCGCGGCCCCGGCGATTTTACATCCTTCTGTTATTTTATCTTCTGTGAGCCCCCTGAACTGGGCGCTCATCTCGCAGACATAAACTTTAGCACCCATTTCAATTACCTCCTCCATGAGTTCATTGAGGGCCGGGAAGGCCGGGTGTTTAACCTTTGCTGCCGCGCCCCTCCTGGCAAGGCTCACACCATCCATCAGAAGGAACACAGTGACGTCCTTACCCATGCTCAGGGCAGCCTTTGAGAATATGAATGTGGCGTAGGCCCTCTCCGCATTACCTGTTCCATTGCTCTGAACAACCAGAACCCTGTCCCTTCCTGTGAATTCCTTTTTCTCGGTCTTTTCTATTTTTTCAAGTATAAGGCTGGTATTTGATTTTTCTATCACCCTGGCGTTCATTTCAGGGGCTGAAACCGCAAGGTCATCGATAACGTCCTGACTTTCGGACTTTATTTTTATTCTCATCCCTGATTTCATTGATGATAGTTTTTCGCCTACGATTATAAGGGGTCCAGGACAGGTTTCACCGGTGACGTCCACCTCTTCAATCTCTCCACGTGAAATATCAACCACCACTCCATCAGGTCCTTTTTTAGCAGAATAATTCATTCCGTGCCTGGATGCAACCCTTTCAATCTCTTCATAGTTCTCCCTGAGTATTAACTGGATGTTTTCCTGGCCATTCTTCAGGATGTTGTCTGTGATTATGGCTGCAGCGTATCTGTTTATTCCTCTGAGGTTGATCCTCATGGTTACCCCCATGTCTCCCTGAATTTTCTGAGGGCATCCACTATTCCCTCAAGTTCCTCTGCAGGGACTCCAACTGCGAGTTCCTCTGGCTTTATTCCGGCATATTTTCTTGACCCGTTGCATCCCATTGTAATATTTGGAAGGCCCCTCTGGATGACCGCAGCAACTGCATCTGCGCAGAGTGACTGTATACCTGAGTAGTCCCCTGTGATTCTGCCACCCCTCTCGTGGAGGTATGCCTGGCTGAGTCTCAGTGCCTGGGCAGGTTTGAGTATCAGCACAACCACGTCGGGTTCAAAGTCAGCATCCTCAAGTGGAGCGTACTCTGAGGCATAATATTCCTCATCTAGCATTGGCACAGCCTTCACGGTTTCATGGGCCGCTTCAGGGGTGCTGTAGTTTCCGAGTTTGTGGTACATGCTCCCATCTGCAACAGGCGCTGGAAGGCTGCAGAGGCCCATGGCGGCGGCACCACCCTTACAGAGGTGTTCCTCTGCTGTTGCATGGCCCTTTAGCCCATTTAATCTGGCCTCCTGTATGAATTCGCAGTGCCTCCTTTTTTCAAGTCTGGGACCTGATGTTTCTTCATCTGCCTTAACAAGTTTGACAGCCACGGGGCTGCCCTCCATCTGCAGGAGTTCTTTGAGTTCACCTGCGATCTCACGGTAATCCATACAACCACCTCAACATTATAGTATAACTATACAATAAAGTATAAAAAACTCATATTTAAATATTTCTATAAAATTATAATTCATGGTTATACCATAGGTAAATGGGGTGAGATCTTGGAGAACCTTTCTGAAACCGAGAAGCTGATAATGTCCTACCTTGAATCGAACCCGCCAGAGGAGTGCATGCTGGATAAGATAACCAGGGGAATAAACCGCAGCAGGGCCACCGTACTCAAATACCTCCACATCCTGGAGGCAAGGGGACTTGTGACCTACAGGATGGTGGGCAGAAGTAAACTATGGATGCCAACAAGGGATGCAGATGTTAAGACAGTGGAGTACCGGGACGACACCTCAAGGGCCCCGGAGATCATAAAGAATGCCTCGGAGATTCACGAGACACTTCTCAGGCTTCTGGAACTTGAAAGAAAAATAGATGACCCTGATAAACTGGTTTTCACAGTAAACACACTCCTTGACATAGTTGTCGCCAATGAATCATTCAGGAGAATGTTCCCTGGCGCCAGAAACCTTGAGGATATCATGGACAGGGAAAGTATAATACTTCTTGAAAGCAGAATGCATGCTCCTGGTAAAATACAGGCGGATCTCAGGGGAAGAGATGGTATAAGGAGAACCTACAGCCTCTTTATAAGTCCTGTAAATAACTTCTGGGTGATTATCGCAAAGGATATGGCAAGCTCATCATTCTCAAAGAATGAACTTGAAGTCCTCCTCACAATCACAAGGCTCAGGACATCATCCGATAGCCTGGAGGACTTTCTTGGGTCTGCAAGGGAGGAACTGGCAGGAGTTCTGGATATCAAACAGATATCAGTGGTCCTGAAAGACGCATCAGGTTTAAACCAGGTCTATGACCACCCTTCATCAATTAAACTTGAAGAATTTGATTATTTCATATACAGAAGCATCGAAACACTTGAAACTGTCTCATGGAGCTCGAATAAGGGCCTCATGTTATCGGTTCCCCTCATAACAGAGGAAAGGGCAAGGGGGGCCATGATACTTGAGGTGCCTGATGACTCCATATCATCCAGGGCACTTGAAATCGTGGAAATGTTTGCCGATGAGGTCTCAGAGTACATTGAACTTGAGAGGCTCAGAAGGGAGAACGAGGAATTTATAAGAACACTCCTTGCAATGAACAGGGTTTCTGAGATTATAAACAGCGATGAGGAAGAGAACAGGATACTTGAGAAATCAATTGAGGCCGTCATAGATACCCTTGAATTCGAAATGGGATGCATCTACCTCATGGAAGAGGAAAGGGAACTCAAACTCAGGGTCCAGAAGAACCTGCCCGAGACCCTCAGCCGTATGTGCATGGCCGGGGTATTCACGGACCTCTTCAGCAGATCAATTGAGGATGAGCGGGTAATATATATAACCGCAGAATCCCCTGAATACCGCATGATCCATGATTCAATACGTAAAAATAATATAAGGACTATTTTAATGATTCCAATCAGGTTTTCAGGGGAAATAATCGGGATACTGAACCTTGCAAGTTACAGTGTGAAGCCCTATAACAGGATAAGCCTTGAAAACATCTCATCCATTGGGCTTCAGCTTGGAAGTGCCATCAGAAAAATAAAGGGTTAGAGTGCCGGGCAGTTATTCCAGGCAGTTTACAATTTAAGGAGATTCATCCAGTCATCATAGACTGTATCAAGGCCGCACATACTTGGGACATAGTTGGCTGCCTTTGCAGAGTCAACACCAAGGACCTCATAGCCCAGTTCCTCCACAGGAGCCACAACCATGCAGGTGTCGGATACAACCATTCCCCCGGCAGCCTCTATCACATCTGTGTAGCCCATACGGTCCGCGGCACTTTTTATGGCGGCAGATGTGCATACCCAGAGATCACAGTCAGTGCCCTTCTTACCCACAAAGGATGCTATCCTTCTTATCTCATCAAGGGAGCAGTGGGGGCATCCAAGGCAGATTAAATCAGGACTATCAGAGGTGGTGGAAAGTTCCTCACGGGCCTCTGATATGTCACCGGCATCCACCCTGATCCTCTCATCCACATCATCCAGGGAAGCATCCCTGTACTCAGGTGTTATGCCATCAACATGGTAGAGTGCAACAGCACCTGATGACGCCATGGCAGCTCCAAGGGCTTTAAGATCCTCGGGCGCAGGCAAACCCCTTAGTTTGAAGTACGGCACACCCTCTCCTGCAATCCTCCCTGCAATGTAACCGAGGGCACCGTAGTCTGCACCTGAGAGGTCACATTCCACATCAACCAGAAGGGTGGCCTTTCTGTTTTCATCAAGGTGGTAACCGTATTCAGGTGTCCTTCCACATATTGCAGCTGCAAGGGCCCCCGGGCCGCCCTCCCTGTTTGTCCTGGCACCGAGAACCGAGTTTGCATAGGAAACCGCAGATGACTCTGACCATGCAATATGGGACCCCCTGAGGGGCACGTTCCCTATGAGGTAAGGGGTGCAGGTGCAGGTGTTCATAACATCCATTGATGAGTAGGCTTCCACTATTCTGAGCTGTCTCCTGGCAAATTCATCTGAAAAACCCATCTCCCTCCATCTCTCCAGGTCCATGCCGGCAGGGTTTAGTGTACTCTGGACCCTGACCCTGGCACCACCCTCACTCAGGTCCTCCAGGTATTCAAGGCCTGCGTCTCCTATGGTTTTGTAGGAAACACCTGAGATCTGGGCGGATGATATTTCAACCATCCTCTCAGCCCCGTAGATGTCACCCAGGGCCACCAGTATCTCCATACTCTTCTGGATGGTTTCACCGAATTCGCCGTCATACATCTTCTCTTCGATTCCATCAAGGTACATAATCAACACCAAGGCAGCACTCACGATTTAATCTGAGCACCTGTTATTTCATCCACCAGCTGGAGGAAACTCTCCATATCCCTGTAGGGTACCATGGCACCGGCCGCTATATCATGCCCGCCACCTGTACCACCAAAACTGGATGCTGCATCCCTGAGGGCAGCCCCCAGATTAACACCCCTCTCAACAGCAGGTCTGGTGGTCCTTGCAGATACCTTCACATGCTGGTCCATCCTTGAAAGACCAAGGAGTGGAATATCAGGGTTCAGCAGTTTCAGGGAGAGTGATATGCTTGCTATGGTCCCCATTATCCCCTTAAAGACCCTGTCCTCACTGTAAATGTACTGTATATTCTCCATTACAGTGGATCCCTCCCTCCTGATCCATGCAAGGCCCCTTATGAGCTCTTCACGGTAATTTTTCTGGAGTTCAAGGCCCACTTCAAGGGCACCTTCACCCTCACCAAGGCATAGACCTATTCCAATACCGTATTTACGGTTCTTTCCACAGGCATCAAGAATCCCTGCAAAATCAGACAGGTCACCAACTGCTGGCTGAAACTCCCTTGAAGTGAAAACCTCACCGAATATATCAGGGTTTATCCTTGATAGCTCATCCCTGAGGATGTCCTTCTCCTCGGGTGAGAGGTCAGCGTATTTTATCCCATATGAGACTCCTATACGCTCAAGAAAACCCCTTGAAGCCTCGATGTCCCCTGTTAATCCAGGGAGAGGGGGATTGAATGTGTATGCAATGGAACGGTAAAGGGGCTCGGTGTATCGTGATGCCAGTTTGAGGTCGCTGTGAACCTGCAGGACACCTGCTTCAATCGCCTCATCCATTATGAAACGGTTTGCACCTGTGAACCCGTCACTGTACTGCATATCGCCCAGTGCTCCAACCAGGGCCAGCTGCCCCGTATTTCTGCTGATGTTCCTGGTTGCCAGGTAGGCTGCCCCCGAGGCGCTGAGGTCCCTGCTTCCATCAAGGCCGTGAAGATGGGGATTGACGTGTACAACGTTGGAATCGGCCTCAAATTCAGAGGGCTGGTGATGGTCGGCAACTATGATATCGGCCTTGAGCCTTGATATCTCCTCAAGGTAGGCGCTTCCCATGTCACAGAAAAAGAAGAGGGAGTACTTCTCCCTTCCAAGTTTTTTTATGAACTCCTTCCTGAGTCTTGAAAGGATGGAGATGTGGAACTGGCCGTTTCTTGATGAAATGGCCCGTGCAACAACTCCTGCAGCTGACAGACCGTCGGCATCGTTGTGGGATATGACCCTTATTATGCTTCCCTTCTCCAGGTGCTCCTCAAGGAGTTTTGAGGCCTCTGACCCCCTCTTTAAGATTGAGTCGGGGAGTTTACTTAACGAGTAGGGCTGCTTTCTGTGGGTCATATCTCCATCCTTCAGGCAGGACACCTTCTCTCACATAGTACTTCACAAGGCGCCTTATCTTTGATTCAACAATCTGCAGACCCCTCCTTGTGTGGAGGTCCTTTGGGTGCTCCTTGAGGTGGTCCCTTATGTTGACAGCCTTTCTTATGAGGTTCATGAGATCCTCAGGGTATTCAGGATTCATACCATGTTTTTCCAGTATCTGGGTTATTTTGAGTCCGGTGACGGCCTTAACGCTTGGTATGCCGTGCTGGTCCCTAAGTATGATTCCTATCCTGCTTGTGGAGTTACCCTCCCTGTATAACTTTACTATGAGATCCTCGATTTCTTCGTTTGAGTATTCAACCCATTCAGGTTTTAGAGCCATTAAATCACCTCATAATTTTCAGTATACCACTGTGCAAATTTTTTAAGGGCCCTGCTCCTGTGTGAAAACCTGTTCTTTTCGATGGTACTGAGTTCTCCAAAGCTCCTATCCATACCTTCAGGATAAAACAGGGGGTCAAATGCGAATCCCCTGGTTCCACGTTCCTCAGTACCTATACGTCCTTTCACCACGCCTAGAAAAACCTCGGGTTCGGAGTTGGGGGCGCAGAACCCAACAGCCGACCTGAACTCAGCGTAGCGGTCTTCAACATTTTCCATGAGCTTTAAGATACCTCTGTTTCCAATGGTATCCTGTACATAGGCAGAATAGGGTCCTGGAAACCATTTAAGGGCCCTTATAAATAGTCCTGCATCCTCTACAATAACAGGACCGTCCATGATCCTGGCTGCATGCTCTGCACCGTACCGGGCCACCTCTTCAAGGGTTCCCTGAAGTTCAGGGTAGCCCAGATCAGCATGCTCAAGTTCTATTCCGGTATCATGGAAGATCTTTTCTGCCTCAGATAATTTGTGTTTATTGCCTGTTATAAATGTTACCTTCAATGTGAATCACCTTCAGGTTTTTCTCTTATTTTCTAGGATTCACCCATCCCTGTCCCTGGTTGTGTATCTACCCCTTGCCTCTATTTCATCTATCTTTGATGAGATATCAGCGTCTGTGAACTTCCTGTAGCCCTCAAGCACGCTCCTGAAACAGTCTGATGCAAGCTGGTAGTGTGTGCTCTCCAGGGATTTTTTCAGCACAAGGAGATCCACCCCCATGTCCTCGATTTCATCCGAGAACATGCCCAGGCCAAAGTCTATGAGGACCACCTCATCCCCCCGAAGGATTATGTTGGACCCTGTGAGGTCTCCATGTATTATACCCGCACGGTGCAGTTTTCCAGCAGCCTCACCTATTCTTGAGCAGAGTTCCTTATTTTCAACAGCGTCCCTGAACCTTGTACCCTCAATCTCCTCCATGATGATGGTTCCCTTTTCTGTATCCACGTCAAAGAGTATGGGTGTCCGTACCCCGGCGCTCTTTGCCTGGTTGATGAGGCGGGCCTCCCTCCTGGTCCGGGATGATCTGAGTTTATGGTCGATTTCAGGGATCCTGTAACCCTTTGATATTCTTTCCTTAACAATACACGGTCTTCCCATCCACTCGCCGCTGTAAATATTGGCTTCGGCACCCCTGGCCCTGAGGTTTCCCTGAAACTGTACCACATGTTCTGACTCCCGCATCCAGGGGACATCCACCTCATCTGTCCTGTAGCGCTGCACAACAGATGTTTCCTCTATCCTCTGGGGCCCATGATGTCTGTGGACAAGATGTCCCAGCCAGGCTATCATGGCCCCGTTGTCACCGCAGTATTCAGGGGGTGGCATATGGAAGTCCACACCGTGCTCCCTGCACATGGTCTCCATCATTTCACGGAGCCTTCTGTTAACGGCAACACCCCCACAGAGGAGGACCTCGCCCTTTTCTGTGTAGGCAAGAGCACGCTCACTGACCTCAACGAGCATGGAGAAGGCTGTCTCCTGCAGACTGTAGGCCAGGTTCTCAAGTTTTTCACCGGTCTCCAGTTTCCTGATGGCCGCCGTTAAAAGACCTGAGAATGAGATGTCCATCCCCTTCACACTGTAGGGAAGCTCCACGTACTCTGATGCCTCGGCTGCAAGTCCCTCAATGACGGGACCCCCGGGGTGGCCAAGGCCGGCCTCCCTTGCGAACTGGTCCAGCATGTTTCCCACCGCGATGTCAAGGGTTTCACCGAACACCCTGTACCTGCCCTGGTTGAAGGCTATGACCTGGGTATTCCCACCACTCACATAGAGTGAAAGAGGGTCTGCTGCACCTGTTGTTAGCCTACCTATCTCTATATGACCTATACAGTGATTCACACCCACTATTGGTATTTTAAGTGAAATTGCCAGGGTTCTTGCGGCTGTTGCAACTGTTCTGAGGGCTGGCCCCAGACCAGGGCCCCTGGAGAAGGATATGAGTCCTATTTCATCCATATCCACTCCTGCATCCTCCAGCGCTTCCCCTACAAGCACCGGTATCCACCGGGCGTGGTGTTCGGCGGCTTCTCTGGGATGTATGCCACCCCTTTCAGGTATAAGTGGTCTGCCCCTGAGTGAGAGCACCCTTCCACTGTCATCAACGATACCAACACCCGTCTTCTCTGCGGTTCCCTCTATACCGAGACACAACATTTTATTGATCACCACCGGTTGAGGTGCGTAAGGTCACCAGAACTGTAACTACTTTATTTATTCACGGTTATAACTATTGTATCGGTGAAAAGGTGAATGGAAATGTTTGATGGACTTAGGATTTATGGATCAGGTGATTACCTGGAGGGGGTTCTTGACAGGGAATCCCTCTTCATATGTGCAGTTGCAACAACCGAGACATCAAGGATTCCGGGGATAACAGGGGCCGGGGCCGGACCAGACCTGACTGAGTACACACCTGCGGCTGATGTTGAACTAATAGTACATGACGCCCCAAGGTGTCTTCCTGAGATACCCCAGACAATTGTGGAGGGCGAATCTGCACCCACACCTGCGGTTATAACAAAGGCCTCCCTTGAACTGGCTGAGGTACCCTTCATGGTTGCGGATGCAGGGGCCTCGGTGAAACCCGACGTGCCCTATATAAACATCAACTCAGGGCATGGAGGGGATATAAGAACAGGGAGGGCCGTGGATAATCCTGAGAGAATATATGAGAGGGGATTCATGGCTGGCAGGATGCTATCGAAACTCACAGAGCACCTTGTGATTGGCGAAAGCACACCGGCCGGTACAACAACCGCCCTGGGGGTCCTGACGGCCCTTGGCTATGACGCTGATTTCAGGGTCAGCGCAAGTCTACCTGAAAATCCCCACAATCTCAAGAGGGATGTTGTAATGGAGGGTCTCAGGAATGCAGGCCTTGAGAAGGGTGATTGCAGTGAAGATCCATTCCGGGCCGTTGCTGCAGTTGGTGACCCAATGATACCAGCAGTTGCAGGTATGTGCATGGGGAGCGGTGTCCCTGTAACACTTGCAGGGGGGACCCAGATGACCGCGGTATGCGCCCTCATGAAGGCGATTGATCCTGCATTCGACTTTTCAGGCACGGCAATTGCAACGACCATATTCGTTGCAGAGGATGAAACATCGGATATAAACAGGATCGCTGACCAGATAGGTGAAATCGATATCTACGCAGTTGACCCCGGCTTTGAGAGGGCATCCCACAGGGGTCTTCACGAGTACCTCAATGGCTCGGTCAAGGAGGGCGTGGGTGCAGGGGGCGCAATGCTCCTGGCACTTCTTCATGGAATATCTGTTGAGAGCATAAGGAACAGGGTTGAGGAGCTCTGCAACACAATACTCTGATTGAGGGGTGATATTCTGTTATCCATGGGCAGGGGGGGTCTGGATGGTATGATACCGGGCCCTGCAATCCTCATGGTAGCAGTGCTCCTTTATATTTCAGGTCTTTTTCTGGACGCTTCTGGCATGTCACCGCCATATGGGTTTCTCAACGGGAATATGGTGGTTCATTTTTCCTCCTTTCCTGGCTTCAGGGAGCAGTTCATTGACTATCTGGGCGCAACAGCTTTCTGGATATTCGTATCAAATATCACCCAGGCACTGGTTTTCATATTCACACTTGCAACCACCATTCAGGTTTTGAAGGTAATTGTTCTATCAGGGGCGCTCCTCCACAATCTCGTATCCACGTGGGGATTCAGGGGGTTTCTGATCTATGCAGGTACGGTGCACCTCCACCTTGAGGTTATGGGATGTATATTCTCACTGCAGGCCGCCAGGGTTTTTATTGGTTCGATACTGGAGTCCATATCAAGAGGATCCGCAGAACCACTGATAGGCGCCATAAAAGAAAGGCTTCTGTCCCTGATAGTACTGATCGCTATCATATTCGCAATGGCGGCCATTATTGAGGTTTTCTGGGGCACCTGGTGGGTCTATATATTCACAGAGAGACAGGTTTCATGGACCTACTTCCACAGCCATGTTGCCTCTGTGGAGCTGTGACTTTAAGTAGATCTGAGACTCTGGAGCAGGAGTACAGCCGTGACTTTAATGTATAGAAACTGAGTTGGGGTGTCTGTGATTTTTCGGGGGAAAAAAGAGGATAGGATGTCCTATAAATCAGAGAATTGACACCCCGAGGACCAGGAGACCCACTGCAAAGCAGTAGGAGGCGAAAACATAGAGATCCCTTTCCCTTATTAGCTTCAACAGGAACTTTATTGCAATGTAACCTGATACAGCGGATGCCACGAAACCCGCGATCATACTGGCACCCAGGAGGTCCATACCTGCACTGATATCCTTCACCTGGATGATTGCAGCCCCCAGTATGGCGGGTATTGAGAGAAGGAAGCTGTACCTTGCTGCAAGCTCCCTTTCAAATCCAAGGAAGAGACCTGCGGATATGGTTGCACCGGAACGGGATATACCCGGGGCTATTGCCAGTGCCTGGGCACCCCCTATTATGAGGGAATCCCTGACACCCAGTTTTTCAAGAGGAAGTTTTTCCCTTACCCTTGCGCTGATCCTCTCCGAACTCCACAGGAGAAGACCCGTTACTATAAGGAAAAATCCAACGGCTGTTATGCTACTGAAGAGGGATTCGAAGAAGTCCTTGAACAGTACACCGGCAAGCCCGGCGGGGATGGTACCTATGATGACCATCCAGGCCAGCCTCTTATATGGATCCTCATCTATCCCATTCCTGAAATTGCCTCCGGGAATATCTGTAAGACTTGAGATGAATGACCTTATCATGTGGACTATATCACTCCAGAAGTAGGTGACAACAGCCACCAGGGTTCCCACATGGAGCAGGGTGTCAAATGCAAGGCTGGATTTAACACCCATTATTTCAGGTACGAGCACAAGGTGACCTGAGCTGCTTACTGGTAGGAACTCTGTGAGCCCCTGAACAATTCCGATTATTATTGCCTGAAGAACATCCATGGAAATCACTTATAACTTTTAACTTATAACTTCCAGGTTTTCACTTATAATGCTGAAATACTAGAGGTAGGTTAACCAGCCGAAGCTGTCCTCTGATTCGGCCCTGATTATCCTGAAGAACTCATTCTGCAGTATCTCTGTCACAGGCCCCCGTCGACCTGAACCTATCTCTATACCATCAACGGACCTCACAGGGGTTATCTCTGCGGCTGTACCTGTGAAGAAGATTTCATCTGCAAGGTAAAGCATCTCCCTTGTAATAGGTTCTTCACGGACAGGGACGCCCTCGGCCCTGGCTATCTTCATCACAGAATCCCTTGTTATCCCCTTAAGGAGGGAGGAGGATACAGGTGGTGTCTGAAGCTCACCGTCAGTTACGATGAATATGTTCTCCCCGCTGCCCTCACTGACATAGCCATGGTAGTCCAGCATTATTGCCTCGTCATAGCCATGTCTAACAGCTTCCATTTTGGCCAGCTGGGAGTTCAGATAGTTTCCACCGGCCTTTGCAAGGTTTGGCATTGTGTTTGGGGCCATCCTCCGCCAGGTTGAAACACCCACGTCAACACCCACCTCAAGGGCCTCTGCCCCCAGGTAAGCCCCCCATTCCCAGGCAGCTATGGCAACCTCAACAGGGCAGTTAACCGGGTGAACGCCCATCTCTCCATACCCCCTGTAGACAACTGGCCTTATGTAGCACTCATCGAGCCCGTTCTCCCTGACGGTCTCAATTATTGCCTCGCATATCTGCTCCTCTGTGTAGGGGATATCCATCCGGTATATCTTTGCAGAATCAAAGAGCCTCCTCACATGCTCCCGCAAACGAAAAATGGCGGATCCTTTCCTGTTCCTGTAGCACCTTATCCCCTCAAACACTGAGGATCCGTAGTGCACTACATGTGAAAGGACATGTAATGTGGCGTCTTCCCAATCAACCATTTCACCGTTGAACCATATCTTTCCACTGGCTTCACATGACATGAGAATAACCTCAGAATGATATTCACTACCTTAGTTATACTCCAAGGTTTATATATTAGCCCCATAACCGGAAAAGTTTATATAGGGTAAGACTTTAAAGTCACACTGAGGGCCGGTGGTCTAGGGGTATGATACCTCGCTTACAACGAGGTGGTCACGAGTTCGAATCTCGTCCGGCCCATCTGATGATTATTGAAGGATCCCGCTGGGGGCCGGTGGTCTAGGGGTATGATACCTCGCTCACACCGAGGTGGTCACGAGTTCGAATCTCGTCCGGCCCACTGGATTTAATTTTATGAATGCAGCAGTTAATTTTTCATGAGTTCTTAATGATCATCAATCAAGACCTACCACTTTTCAGAACATTTATAATCAGTGAAAAACATAAAACCAATAGAGCGTCGAATTTCTTTTCTTTGTCGATGCTGAACTGAGGGGGGGTGAGAATGCACAGATTTTTTGTCCTTGCCCTGCTATTCATGGCAGTCGGGACTGTGAGTGCCCAGGAAACAGAGGACAATGTACAGATCGCATCGGATCTTGCAGTGGATGCAGAATACCTTGATCTTGATGAAAACATTATAAACAGTACCTCTGTTGGAGATGAGGTATTTGAGGGAGTGGCAGTCACAAACAATTTACCATCAACTGCAACCGGAGTGAAGGTAACCATCACAAGGAGCAGCAATTATCCCTTTGAATACCTTGAACATGAGGTATCCTGGGACAATGGGGTCACATGGATCTACAATGACCCATCGTACAATCCATCAACCAGTGAGTGGACTATAGGGAACCTGCCAGCCGGCGCAGTCTATAAACTCGTTGTACACCAGAGGGCCGTGGCAACTGGAACAGCACAGTTCACTGCAACCATCTCAGGTGATCTGCCTGATATAAATGCCACCAATAACCAGGATACGGCAACCATCGACGTCACTGAATCATCTGAAGAACCGGAATATCAGGTAACAGGAGCAAAAATGGTTCCCATGCAGGAGACAGGCGCATCCGCAGGATTACTCGTGGCAGGGATATTTATCCTTGGCGCGGGGCTGGTTATCTCAAGAAGATAACCATTTATTTTTTGGATCAGTCAGCTAAATCTTATTATTCAGTTTTAAGTTGCAGAGGTCGCTTATTCAGATTACTAGATCAGTATCAGTATGACAAGGAGGAGAAGAGAACTGAAGAACACTATTGTTCCCTTTATCATTATGACAGCACCGTCATCCTCAACAAGGTAGGGTATACCATAGGAGAGGGCAGCGGCAATCATTATCTTCACGACGCCTGTGATACTTGTCCCCAGGCCCGCGGCCATCTGCAGTATTGTTGCAATCAGGAAGGAAACCGCCACAACGGTTATTATGAGTATGATGGTGTTCTGCAGAAGACCCCTTATAATGGGGGTAAGGGGCTGGCGTCTTTCCCTCCTTGATAGAAGTCCCCTCTGGGACCCTGTGTGCCCTGTGTGAAATATGGTTGAGGGGGGACCGTATACCTCAACCTCCTCCTCGTAGTATTCATCCTCTTCCTCTTCTTCAGGAACCTGGATTTTCTTTGAAAACTCCTCAGCAATTTTTATGAGGCCATTTCTGTCTATCAGCTTCATGTTTCTCTTGACGGCATAGTTTCTGGCCTGGGATGAGAAATCGGATGTTGTAACAATCACCACCTTGGAGGCCTTCAGGGTCTTTGCAGCCATTTCCATTTCCTTTAAAACGTCCATACCAACCTTCCAGTTTTCATCATAGTTCTTACAGGCCACCACAACCCCTATGTCCCCGAGGGTGGTGGGGAGAATACCATATATGTCCACTATGTGCTGGGAGGTTCTGAAATCCTTGTAAACCTTGAAACCAGAATCCTCCATGACTTTGGCGATGAAATCCACGAGTTTCTGCTTCTTCAATTCCTCCACCCTCCGGGGTTAGACTTAATAGAGCTATGTTATAAGATATACTTAAAATTTGATATAAATGCTAGTAAAAGGATAGAGATGGTTACCAATGAAGATTCTCATAACAAATGACGACGGAGTGAACTCATCAGGGATTCTGGCGGCCAGGAAGGCTGTTGAAAACCTTGGAGAGACAATTATAGTGGCTCCAGCCACTCAGCAGAGCGGCATAGGCCATGCACTCACCCTCTTTGAACCCATAAGGGTTAGCGAGGTCACACTCAGGGACGGTTCAGAGGCCTACGCGGTTTCAGGGACACCAACAGACGCCATAATAATAGGGATATTCGAGCTGATGGATGAGAAACCTGACCTTGTAATATCCGGCATAAATATGGGGGAAAACCTTGGGAAATCTGAACTCACAACATCAGGGACAATAGGTGCCGCAATGGAGGCGGCGGTTCATGGTGTACCCTCCCTTGCAGTTTCACTCCAGGTGAGGAGGGGGGACATCAAGTTTCATGATGGTCATGTGGACGTGGACTTTTCACTGGCATCTGAGCTGACGGAACGGGTTGCATCCAGGATACTCAGGAAGGGCTTACCTGATGGTGTTGATTTTCTCAACCTTAACATCCCATCACACCCCTCAGGAAATGATATACGTATCACAAGACTCGGGGACAGGATGTACAATGTCCACATCAAGAAGAGGCTGGATCCAAGGGGGAGGCCCTACTACTGGATTGATGGTGACCCTGCAGGGAGGGACGCCCCTGGAACAGATGTCCATACCCTGAAGGCTGAAAACACTGCAACCCTCACACCGGTATCCCTTGACTGCACCGCGCCCCTTGACTCAATGAGGGAATGGCTTGATTAGTGGCCGGAGATCCTCGATAACTCATTTGACCATACATCCATGCTTCTGTTCTCTGAATATATCCTGACTTCTGGATCTAAGAATTTCTTTTTACTTTTCTGGTCACTGTTTGGTGTAGATGTGATTTTTTGGAATTTCTTTTTATTTTGGTCTCCATAATCTGGTGGAGATCTGGGTGTAAATTCGGAAAAATTTCTTTTAATAGAAGGTACAATTTTAAAATAAAAGATTGGAGGACCTTAAAATGGAATACACTATTTTTAAAGTGACCCTTCCATTAATAGGGCTTTATATATTAACCTATACCCTTTACAGGAATGGGAGGATACGAAGAAGTTTTCATGTGAACCTCTGGAACCTGGTCATACTCATTGCATTCCTGATATCAGGAATTGGAGGTTTCGTCCTTCTCCTCCTGCTGGAGAATGGCATAAGGTTTTCACTGAACTCACAGCTTCTCTACTGGCATGTGGAGGCGGGCCTGGCCCTCGTGCTTGTGACGGTTTTTCACTTCCACTGCTACACAGGCAGCTTAAACAGAATCCTGGGGGTTGGTAAATGAACCTGAGGAAAGGATTTAAGTTTCTGACTGGAATTTTACCATTCGCAGCCGCAATATCCACTTCTGAGATTTCATGCGCCGCTTCATGCCCCTATGGTCTTGTGAACGACCCCTACCCTGGACAGTGCCCAAGGTTCACGGACCTCAACGGTGACGGCATATGTGACCTCTCACAGACATCAGTCTCAAACGATTACGCAGCATCTGAGGATCGGGAAGCTTCTTCATCTGACCAGAAGGATTCTTCATCCAGTGGTAGCGATGATTACAGTCCAGCAGAAACTTCTGAAATTAACAGGACGCAGAATCAGACCCCTGAACATAACGTGAGCGGAGATGTTTCAGACGGTACCAGTGGAGAGTTCAGCGGCCATGAAACAGATTACCATTTAATACCTGTGAGCCTCATTATAGCGGGGGCGTACCTCATAACGCTTTACCTCATGCGCAGCGGCTATATCAGGGGTTCAGTGTACAGAAGGCTGTGGAACATGCTACTGACTGTGGGATATGCCGGGACAGGAATTACAGGCATACTCCTCCTCATATTCATACGCCTTGGTATAAAAACTGCCCTGAATCCATCTGTGACCTACTGGCATGCTGAACTGGCAATTCTGATGGTTATAGGTACCCTGATACATGCCCACATCTACTGGAAGCCCTTAAAGGGCATGTTCAGGCAGCTGGTGAGGGGTGCATCCTGATGGTGAAGCAAATCACCACTGCAGGATCCTGAGATGGGCTTCAGAATCCCCATTCCTTACCTTTAAAATTCCCCTTTAAGCATCATGTGTGGACTCTCATGTATTCAAAGGTGAACAACTGGATGGATCAGTGCCAAAAAATTATCCATAGTTATCCCCATAGGTATAAGCGTGGTTTCATGAAGAGGCTCCTGTGGTGGCTTATTGCAGCGACACGTGGGGGGGTGAACCGTGCAAGGATAATCAGAATGCTGCATGAGAGGCCATACAACACCAACCAGCTGGCAGAGGCTCTTAACCTGGACTATAAGACTGTTCAGCATCACCTAAGGGTTCTTGAGAAGAATAAAATCATAGTATCGTCAGGTGAGAGGTACGGAAAGATGTACTTTCTTTCAGATGCAATGGAGGAGAATTACGACTTATTTGAGGATATACTGGATAGGGTGCAGGGGGTTGATGTATGAGAGAAGTTCATGACCGTAATTTCATGGCAGATCCCGGGCTCACATTCCTGGCGGTTGTGGTTGGGATTCTGAATGTGTTCGTCCTCCTCATCCTTCTTGGGGTCTATGTTTCAAGCTACAGGAAGATCCGGTCCAGTTTTACACTGGGCCTTATCGGTTTTTCACTGCTCCTGCTCCTGCAGAACATCATATTCATCATATTCATGCTGACACGGGAGGGCTTCAGGGGACATGGACTGGGATTTCCTGTTCTCAGTGTTAACCTCTGCCAGCTTGGCGCGCTTCTGGTTCTCCTCAGGATAACCTGGGAGTAGCCCTGCAGTTTAACTGAAGGATGAGGATATGTGAAGTATATATAGGCGAATCATTATAGGATTACTAAATCTTTAAGGGGATTCTGATGAAAGGCGATGATAAGGAGTTCAGGGTTAACAAACAGTTCCTGAAGTTTAAAAACAGGAATGTTCTTCTAACACTCAAAAACAATGAAGAGGCAAGGGGAAAACTCATATCAATAGATAATTACCTCAACACAGTTCTTCAGACTGAGGAGGGCATCAGGTTCATTAAGGGAACCAAGATAGCGTTCATTGCAATGGAATAATTAAATATCAACCTCTATCCCAAGAATATCTCTTTTACCTCCGTGTATATCACGCGCTATCTGGGCACTTCCCATGGAACCGGAGGTTGCATCCAGCCTCTTCACAGGGGCCAGTTCATCCACCATATCCGCAAGTTTTCCGTGGAAGTCGTAGGGTTCCCTCATGGCACCCATTGATCCAGTGAGAACGATCCCATCAACACGCTCTGAGATGCCTGCAAGCCCCCATATCTCCATGGCTATAGTCATTATCATGGTCTCAAGTGCAAGGGCCGCTTCCTTCCTTCCCTCAAGGTACATATCAAGGAGTTCATCCCTTGCACGGGATACCCTCGTATCTATTCCGGCTATCTTAACAGCCCCGGCATGTGAAAAACACTCGTTCGCTGTTTTTTCACCATCATCTATTTTCCTGAGCATTTCAAGGTCAAGGGGCCCATGTATAACCCCCATGGCACCTATACAGGCATCCATAGCGCCTCTTATCTTCCCGTCCTGTATGAGCATGGTTACCGTATTGGAACTTATATCGGAAACTATCATGTTCTCCCACCCGGTCTCCAGGTATGCGTTGTAGCATATGCTCACCTTCTCTGGACTTGCGTGGTGGGAGTAGGCTGCCCGGAACCTCTCATCAAGACAGGGGGTGTTGCGGTGAAGGCCAGGTATCAGTACAGTGGGTATTCCCGAGGACTCTATTTCACTGTAAACGGCTGTCCCGCCACCTGTGACCTTACCGGCCCCTCCAATGGAGATGATACCCCTGTTCTTCACCCGATCAATGGGCTTTATCCTGTTTATACCGTCACCCATTGCATAGGTTATTGCCATGAGTTCTATCTCTTCGGGGGACACCCTTCCTTCAAGCTCCTCAAGGGCGGAAACTCTGCCCGCCGAGAGTTCCTCCCTCCCTATCTTGAAGTGCTCGGCCCCATCCCCGAGGATTGTGAAGGACACGCCTGTTGTCCCATGGTCCATACCCACAAATACCAAGCCAATCACCTTTTAAAAGAAAAACATGGGATTTATCGGCGGAGTTTATTTTTCAAGGCCGCAGAGTTTCCTGAGCTTTGAGCCCACCTTCTCTATCTCCAGTTCTCCCTCAAGGGCCCTCATCCTTTTAAGCATCGGGGCACCGGCCCTGTTTTCAAGGGCCCATTCCTTGGCGAATTTACCGTTCTGGATCTCTTCCAGTATTTTCTGCATTTCCTTCTCTGTTTCCTCTGTTATAACCCTCTTTCTCCTTGTAAGGCCCCCGAACTCTGCTGTGTTACTCACATTGTGCCACATTCCCTGGAATCCCCTCTCATAGATGAGGTCCACTATCAGTTTGAGTTCGTGGCATGTCTCAAAGTAGGCGATCTCTGGCTGATAACCGGCCTTCACAAGGGTCCTGAATGCGGTGTTTATGAGTTCTGTTACA
Source organism: Methanothermobacter sp. KEPCO 2 (assembly GCF_041228365.1). NCBI lineage: Archaea > Methanobacteriati > Methanobacteriota > Methanobacteria > Methanobacteriales > Methanobacteriaceae > Methanothermobacter > Methanothermobacter sp. KEPCO 2. The sequence goes on from NZ_CP166185.1 coordinate 1,439,328, forward strand.
CCACCACAGAGCACGGCCTGTTCACCAAAGAGGTCGGTCTCTGTTTCCTCCTTGAAGGTGGTCTCAAGGACACCTGCACGTGCAAGTCCGCATGCCTTTGCCATTGCAAGGGCCTGTTCAAGGGCGTCTCCTGTTGCATCCACCTCAACAGCCACAAGACCAGGTATGCCGAAACCCTCAAGGTAGGTTCTCCTCACCATTGCACCGGGACCCTTGGGGGCCACCATGGTGACGTTTACCCCTTCAGGGGCCCTTATGTAGCCGTAGTGTATGTTGTAGCCATGTGAGAAGGATATTGTGTTGCCCTCCCTGAGATAGGGTTTTATGGACTGCTCAAATACTGTCTCCTGTATCTCGTCGGGTATGAGTATGTGTACGACGTCGGCCTCCCTTGAGGCGTCTTCAACTGTCATTACGTTCATACCATCATCATGGGCCTTCTTCCAGGATGCTCCGCCCCTTCTGAGCCCAACTATAACATCAAGTCCGCTGTCGGCCATGTTCCTGGCCTGGGCTTCTCCCTGACTGCCGTAACCTATGACGGCTATCTTCTTATCTGCCAGTATCTCCATGTCAATGTCATTTTCATAGTAGATCTTCATGAAAAACCTCCTCATCTCTAATTAACAGGATCATTAAAAATAAAATTTGTGTTCATCTGGATTCAGATGGTTCTGCCACCACGGGACATTGCAGTTGGCCCGGTCCTTGCAAGTTCCTTGATTCCAAAGACCTTCAGGAGCTCAAGGAAGGCGTCTATCTTCTCTGAGTCCCCGGTGACCTCAACTGTAAGCGCCTCACTGCTCACGTCCACTATCCTCCCCCTGAAGATGTTGGTGTACTGTATTATCTCTGACCTCTCCTTCTCTGATGGGGCGTGTACCTTAACCATGCATAGCTCCCTCTTAACGGTGGATGATGGTTCAAGGTCACGGACCTTTATAACGTCTATCAGCTTATTGAGCTGCTTGGTTATCTGTTCAAGCACACGGTCGTCGCCCCTGGCTATTATGGTCATCCTGGCGATTCCAGGGGTTTCGGATTCCCCTACAGTGATGCTTTCGATGTTGAATCCGCGCCTTGTGAAGAGTCCTGCAACCCTCTGAAGGACACCGGGTCTGTGCTCAACAAGGGCACTGATGATGTGTGTGTCGGGTTTCATCTTAATCACCGTCCGCCTTCACTCCAGAGTATCTTATTTCCTGGGGATCCTCCCTTTCAACCCTGTACTCCCCCACTATTTCGGTCAGACCGCAACCTGGCGGGACCATTGGGAGTATCTCCTCAGGGTCTATAACTATATCCAGCAGGGCAGGTTCACCTGATCTTATGGCCCTTGAAAGGGCTTCAGATGTTTCACCCGGTTTTTCGACCCTTTCGGCCTCAATTCCAAATGATTCAGCCAGTTTAACAAAATCCGGGACCTCACCGAGGTGTGTATGGGACATCCTCTCATCATAGAAGAGGCGCTGCCACTGGGCAACCATACCCAGGTGGCGGTTGTCCATGACACATATCACAACGGGTATGTCGTATTCCCTTATGGTTGCAAGGTCCTGGCAGACCATCAGGAATCCGCCGTCGCCACAGACAGCCACAACGTCATTCTCTGGAAGAGCAACCTTTGCCCCTATGGCGGCAGGAAAACCGAAACCCATGGTCCCAAGGCCACCTGATGATATGAATTTTCTGGGGGCCCTTGATGTGTAGAAGTGGGCCATCCACATCTGGTTCTGCCCAACGTCTGTTGTGACAACGGTTTCATCATCCAGGACCTGGCTTATCTCCTTTATAACCTGCTGGGGTTTCAGAGGAACTTCGTCATAACTCATTCTTGGCATGCAGTCCGTCCTGAACTTCTGAACTCCCCTCAGCCACTCATCATCCCTTTCACCGTGTTTCTTGAGTTTTTCTATAAGCTCCCTAAGGACATTCCTGGCGTCACCCACGATGGGGACATCAACGGCCACGTTTTTACCTATCTCGGCAGGGTCGATATCCACGTGTATTATTCTGGCATTGGGGGCGAATTCTGCAACATTACCGGTTGTACGGTCTGAGAATCTGCATCCAACCGCTATGAGGCAGTCACACTCATCCACTGTCAGGTTTGCAACCTTGCGGCCGTGCATCCCCAGCATACCCATGGCCGAAGGATGGTCCTCAGGGAAAGAACCCTTACCGAGGAGCGTGGTGGTCACAGGGGCCTTTATGAGTTCTGATAACTCCATGATCTCCTTTGAGGCCCCTGATATTATCACCCCACCACCCGCCAGTATAACGGGCTTTTCTGATCTCCTTATGAGCTCTGCAGCCCTCTTTATCTGGAGCGGGTGGCCCCGGAGGGTTGGCCTGTAGCCCTGAAGGTCCAGCTCATCAAGTGGGTCCTGGACCTCCTGTTCCTGTATGTCCTTTGGAAGGTCTATGACAACGGGGCCAGGGCGACCTGTCTTTGCGATGTGAAAACTTGCCCTTACCATTGCGGGGATTTCACTTGCATCCGCTGGCTGGAAGCTGTGCTTTGTGATGGGCATGGTTATGCCTATCATGTCCACCTCCTGGAAGGCATCATTTCCGATGAGGTGGGTGGGGACCTGACCTGCAATTGCAACTATTGGTGAGGAGTCCATGTAGGCTGTTGCGATACCGGTTACCAGGTTTGTGGCCCCTGGCCCTGAGGTTGCTATGCAGACCCCCACCCTGCCTGAGGCCCTTGCATATCCATCTGCAGCGTGGGCCGCGCACTGCTCATGTCTTACAAGGATGTGTTTGAGTTCGGAATCATAGAGCATGTCATAGAGTGGCAGTAACTGTCCACCGGGGTATCCGAATACGGTGTCTGCTCCCTGATCCAGAAGTGATCTGATTATTGCCTGGCCACCTTTCATTGGAAACACCTTGAAAATCTATCATTATTATTAATGACATATTTCTTATAAATACATAATAAAGGTAAGTGGTAAGGTTATATAAAACAATAGGGAGATTTAAGTTTATCAATTTCAGGGAGGATTATCCGATGAAAATACTTGTTGTGGGAACAGGAGCAAGGGAACATGCCATCTGCAGTGCACTGGCAGATGAGGCAACGATATACTCTGTGATGGGTAACAGGAACCCCGGCATATCAAGGCTTGCCAGTGAATTCATGGTTGCTCCTGAGGTTGACACAGAAAGGGTGGTCAATTTCGCATCCAGTAAGGGCGTTGACATGGCATTCATAGGTCCTGAGGCACCCCTCGAGGCAGGGCTGGTCAATGCCCTTGAGGAAGCAGGCATACCATCGGTGGGGCCCACCAGGGAGGCTGCCAGAATTGAGACAGACAAGTCATTCATGCGCAGACTCTTTGAAAGTTACAGTATCCCCGGGTCAATAACCTACCGTGTCTTTGATGACAGGGATGAACTCAGGGAGTTCATGGATGAATTTGAGGGCGAGGCTGTGGTAAAGCCGGTGGGACTCACAGGCGGAAAGGGCGTTAAGATAGTCGGTGAACACCTCCAGGACAACTCAGAGGCAATCGAATACGCCTGCGAGGTAATAGATAATCTTATAGGTGGCCATGCAAGCGTTGTTATAGAGGAAAGGGTTGTTGGGGAGGAATTCACCGTCCAGGCCTTTTCTGACGGCGACCGTATCGTGCCAATGCCTGCTGTACAGGACCACCCCCACGCATATGAGGGGGACCAGGGCCCAATAACAGGGGGGATGGGTTCCTACTCCGACTCAGATGGTCTTTTACCGTTCCTGACACAGAAGGACTATGATGAAGCAGTTGAGATAATGCAGAAGACGATCGATGCGATTAAAAGTGAGGCAGGGCCCTATAAGGGAGTTCTCTATGGACAGTTCATGCTCACAGCCGACGGACCGAAACTCATAGAGTACAATGCACGTTTCGGGGACCCTGAGGCAATGAATGTGCTCCCACTACTTGAGTCCAGCATGCTTGAGATCTGTGAGGGAGTCGTGGACGGAAATCTCAGCGGGGCAAGGTTCAGGAACCTTGCAACGGTCTGCAAGTACCTTGTACCTGAGGGCTACCCTGATAAGGGGGTTGCAGGCTCTGAAATAAGGGTTGAAGAGGATAAGATCGAGGACATGGGGGTTATAACCTACTATGCAGCGGTTAACCAGGAGAACAGCACCATATACACCTCTTCATCCAGGGCACTTGCACTGGTGGCCCTTGCAGAGGACATATACTCTGCAGAGGAGCTCTGTGAGAACGCCACAGGATACGTGAAGGGAAGACTCTACCACCGGAGAGATATAGGTACCAGGGAGCTTGTTGAGAAGAGAGTGAAGCACATGGAGGACCTCCGGTCCTGAGGAGTGGGGCAGATGAAACATCTTCTATCTGTATGCGACATGGACGACGTGGTGGCGCTCCTTGACCTTGCAGATGACTACAAGGGAGGGGAAATCCCAGGGAAGGTCCTTGAGGGCAGGACCCTTGCCATGATCTTTGAGAAATCATCAACAAGGACCCGGGTCTCCTTTGAAGTCGGGGCATCCCAGCTGGGTGCACAGCCCCTCTATCTATCAGCATCAGACCTGCAGCTTGGAAGGGGGGAGCCAATAGCAGACACCGCCAGGACCCTCAGCAGATACGTTGACGGGATCATGATAAGGGCCATAAGGCACTCAGACGTGGTTGAACTTGCGTCAGAGTCTTCTGTACCTGTTATAAATGGGCTTACGGATCTTGAACACCCATGCCAGGCGCTGGCTGACATGCAGACTGTAAGGGAGAAACTGGGAGACTTCAGCGGCCGACTGGTATTCGTGGGAGATGGTAACAACGTCTGCAACTCACTGCTCCTCATAACAGCAATGCTGGGGATGGACATGGACGTTGCCTGCCCACCAGGCTATGAACCCCACCCAGAAATCACTGGAATGGCAGAGAAAATCGCCAGAAAAAGTGGTTCAGAGATAAGGGTGTTCCATGATCCTAGGGAAGCTGTTGATGGTGCGGATGTTGTCTACACCGACGTCTGGGTCAGCATGGGCTATGAGGAAGAGACCGAGGAACGCCTCAGGGTATTCAGGCCTTACCAGGTGAACTCAGAGCTCATGAAACTCGCATCCCCTGATGCCATATTCATGCACTGTCTTCCGGCTGTGAGGGGGCAGGAGACAACCTCTGAGGTCATCGACGGGCCGCAGTCAGTTGTCTGGGATCAGGCAGAAAACAGGCTACATGCACAGAAGGCGATAATGCACTGGCTCATGGGATGATTGAGGGTGTTGCCTGTGATGGACTGCTCAGGCAGTTATGAACTGGAGTCCAAGGAGGGCCTCTCTGTTCATAGCATCCTTCTTTTATCCAACGCCGACTGAATGCCAGACTTCAATACATTATGTGGCACATGAATTTCTGAATAGCAGTTTAACCAAAAATTAAATTTACATGGTCTTCGGGGCATGTATACCCAGAAGACCCAGGGCATTCCTGATTACGATTCTAACAGAATCAACGAGCCTCAACCTTGCACCCTCAAATTCAGACCCGATGACAGGGGTGGATCTGTAGAAACTGTTGAAGGCATTTGCAAGGTCCTGCACGTACTGTGCCACGGGGTGAACCCTCCTTGCCATGGCGGCCTCCTCAACAACCACAGGGAAACGGGCAAGGAGACGGACAAGTTCTTTTTCATCGTTTTCAGGTTTCCAGGTGTCTTCGATGTCCTCATCACCATTGAAGGATGCCTTCTTGAGGAGCTTGCACGCCCTTGCATGGGCATACTGTATTGATGCACAGCCACGTTCAAAACTGAGGGCCTCATCCCACCTGAACACAATGTGCTTCTCGGGGGAAAGGCGCGCTATATAGTACCTTATGGCCCCGTTGCCGATGGCCTCGGCGATTCCATCTGCAACGTCATCTGGAAGTTCTCTCCTTTTTTTAACCTCCTCAAGGGCCCTTTTATGGGCCTCATCCATCAGTTCATCCACCGATATGAAGACCCCCCTCCTGGTGGACATTGAGCCCTCAGGGAGTGTTATGAACTCATAGAATATGACCTCGGGTTTCTTACCACCCAGGAGATCCACGGCGATCCCCACCTGCTCTGCTGCAAGTTTATGGTCTGATCCAAGGACGTCGATGAGAATATCCCCTTCACGGGATTTCTGGAGATGGTAGGCTATGTCCCTTGTGGAGTAGAGGGAGGTTCCATCTGAACGGGTGAGCACAAGCTCCTTTTCAATGCCGAAATCCTCAAGGTCAAGGTAGAGGACCTCATTTTCCCTGGTGAGTCCCGTTTTTCTGAGGGATTCTATAACCTCACCAACCGTCCCATCCCTCACCAGTTCCCCCTCCCACACGAACCTGTCGTGGTGGACATGGAGCCTCTGCATGGTCTCCTTCATCCCATCAAGGCAGTACTCCACAACCTCCCTGAAGGTGTCCTCGTTCTCACCGGCCTCGTATTTCCTCAGGAGTTCATCCACCTCGTCCTTTATACCTGGATCCTCGCCGAGTTTCTGGTTAACCTCAAGGTAGAGCCTTCCAACCCGGTGGTCCCTCTTATCCCCGGGGTAATCATCCAGGTTTTTCTGGAGGTTCAGGAGGCCCCAGACTATCATGGCTATCTGGCGCCCCATGTCATTGACATAGTACTGGGTTTCAACCTGGTATCCTGCCTTTCTGAGTATCCTTGCAAGTGAGTCCCCGATGATGGCATTCCTTATATGCCCTATGTGCAGCGGACCGTTGGGGTTTGCAGAGGTGTGCTCAAGGATTATCCTCTCACCCCTCTCTGGATGGGATCCGTATTCGTCATCCATGATTTCAAGGAGTTTCCCTGAGAGCTTCCCATAGTCAACAAAGAAGTTTATGTAGGGTCCCTTTGATTCGACGGCTTCAAAGATCTCAGGAGTTTCAATCACCGACATTATATCTGAGGTTATCTCCATGGGGGGCCTTTTGAGTTCACCTGCAAGTTCAAAGGCCACCGTGCATGCAAGATCACCCAGCTGGGGGTTTGGTGGTTCCTCCAGTTTGATCTCTGATGGTACCGGTAGCTGGAGCTTCTCAAGCGCTTCAGTTATTGAATCCCTTGCACTGTTTTCAATGTATCTGAACAATTTCCTCACCTGCCTTCAGAGTCCCTTAAGCCAGAGGGTTATGTAGCCCACCTTGGGTATCATCAGCGGATTTGAACCCACCGTTATGACCCTTGCCTCAACCTGTGATGGGTACACAGGTGCGGGGTCAGGTGATGGGTTGTTGTCACCCTTTGTGATGTAGTATTTTTGACCTGCTTTATCCTTTTCGACGGCTATAACCCGATGTATAACCGGTTCAGGGAACCATGTGGCGTCATAGATTATTATGTCACCCTTCTGTACGTTTTCAGGGTTCAGTTCCTTTATTCCGAAAAAGTTGCTCTTTTCGATTATCACTATGTCTCCCCTGTAGAAGACGGGCTCCATGCTTCCTGATACAACCACGTTCATGTGCTGTGATGCAACAACAGCAAGTAAGAGGAGGAGAATGTATGCTGCTGCCTCAAGCCATTCCCTTTTATCATCACTCATGCTTACACCTATCTCAGAATGGCACCTGTATCTGCTGAACCTGCGAGTTTCCTGTAGCGTGCAAGCCATCCCTTAACGTGGCGTTCCGGTTTTTCTGCAGATTCAATCCTTCTTCTGATCTCATCTTCCGTCAGATCAACCTCAAGTTTTCTTGAGGGTATATCTATTCTTATGGTGTCCCCATCCCTCACAGCTGCTAGGGGTCCATCCTCCATTGCCTCGGGGGATACGTGACCCACGCATGGCCCCCGGGTACCGCCTGAGAACCTTCCATCGGTTATGAGGGCCACCCTTTCAAGCCCCATACCCGCAATTGCAGAGGTTGGGTTCAGCATCTCCCTCATGCCAGGGCCGCCCTTGGGTCCCTCGTATCTTATGACGATAACATCTCCCTCGGCTATCTCCCCACCGAATATTGCCTCAACACATTCGTCTTCACTCTCAAATACCCTGGCTGGGCCCTCGTGGACCATCATATCCTCTGCAACGGCTCCCTGCTTCACCACGGAGCCCCGGGGTGCCAGGTTACCCCTGAGTATGGCGAGGCCACCCTCCTGGTGGACCGGGTCATCCAGGGGCCTTATAACTGTGGTGTCCCTCACCCTGGTATCCCTCATGTTCTCAGCTACGGTTTTTCCTGTGCAGGTGATGCAGCTGGTGTTGAGGTGATCCCTGAGGGTTTTCATGACAGCCTGTATTCCCCCTGCCCTGTCAAGGTCTATCATCATATGCTCACCTGCCGGTGATATTGATGCTATGTGGGGTATTCTGCGGCTCAGCTCATCAAAGACATCAAGGTTGATGCCAAGGCCCTCTATCTCGGCTGCTATGGCCGGGATGTGGAGTGCACTGTTGGTTGACCCCCCAAGTGCAAGGTCCACCATCACAGCGTTCTCAAATGCCTCTCTGCTCATTATTTTTGCGGATTTAAGGTCTTCCTTCACCATTTCCACTATCCTGTGGCCTGAAAGCCTTGCAATCTGCCTCTTTTTTGAGGTTACAGCATGGGCGGTTGCGCATCCAGGGAGGCTCATACCCAGGGCCTCTGTGAGGCAGGCCATGGTGTTGGCTGTGAAGAGTCCTGCACATGAACCTGGACCTGGACAGGCGCATCTTTCGAGCTCGGCGAGTTCATCCTCACTCATTTCACCTGCACTCACGGCGCCCACACCCTCGTATACATTTATGAGGTCAACCTTTCTTCCCTGGAACTCTCCTGGCAGCATGGGGCCACCGGTGACCACTATTGATGGTATGTCAAGTCTTGCAGCGGCCATCAGCATACCGGGGACTATCTTATCACAGGTTGGAAGAAGGACAAGTCCGTCAAGGGCGTGGGCCATTGCCATGCTCTCCACGGTATCGGCGACTATCTCCCTTGATGCAAGGGAGTACTTCATGCCCTCATGGTTCATGGCTATGCCGTCGCATATGGCCATGGTGTTGAATTCAAATGCAACTCCACCTGCAGCGTTGATTCCAGCCCTGACTTCATCTGCAAGTTCTCGAAGGTGGAGGTGGCCTGGCACGATATCCGTGTAGCTGTTGGCTATCCCTATGAATGGCTTTTCAAAGTCCTGGTCTGTCAGGCCACATGCCCTGAGGAGGGAGCGGTGGGGCGCCCTCTGTATTCCCCTCTTTATGGTATCACTTTTCATATAATCACCGTTATTATCATCACCCTGATTATTATTAATTATCATGGAATAAATAATATTAATTTAACTGTCATATATTATAACATGGATTTCCCGGTAATTAAGTTTTTGATAGCCCTTGCCATAGGAGCCCTGGTGGGTATTGAGAGGGAAAGGCGGACCCAGGGGACTGAATTTGCGGGTATAAGGACCTTCATCCTGATATCACTCATGGGGGCCCTTTCAGCGTATCTATCAGGGATTTTCCCTCTGATGCTTCCTCTTGCCTTTCTGGGTCTGGTTGCCATAGTATCTGCAAGTTACATTGTGAGCACAAAAGATGATGGGGATATCGGAATAACAGGGGAGGTCGCAGCGTTTATAACCTTCATGCTAGGTGCTATGTGTTTTTCAGGTGATTACAGGCTTGCGGCAATGCTTGCCATTATTGTAACGGCGCTCCTTGCCCTCAAAAGGTACATTCACATTGCCGTAAGGAGGATAAGTGAGAGGGAGATGATAGATACAATAAAATTCCTTGTAATAGCCTTTGTGATTCTCCCGCTTCTTCCGGATACATCACTTGGCCCTTGGGGGGTTTTCAACCCCTATCAGGTGTGGCTGATGGTTGTGTTCATATCAGCCATAAGCTATGCAGGTTACATTGCCATGAAGATAGCAGGTCCAGAGAGAGGCCTTAGCGCCACCGGAATAATAGGGGGACTGGTGTCGAGCACAGCTGTGGTTACGGCAATGGCAGGGCGCGTGAGGGAATCTGATGATCTCATAAGGCCTGCGGTGTTCGCGGCGGTTGTTTCAAGTTCAATGATGTTTTTCAGGATCCTGCTGGAGGTCTCCGTCATAAACCCCTCACTGATGGGGTACGTTGCACCCCCAATGCTTGCCATGGGGGTAACCGGGATGGCCCTGGGGGTTCTGTTCATCAGGTCACCATCAAAGATTGATCACGATATTAAAATTCAAAACCCATTCTCTGTTAAGCCCGCACTCATATTCGGGGCGCTTTTTCTGGCAATTCTATTCCTATCCAAGGCAGCGAACATCTACCTTGGCCGTGGAGGTGTCCTGGCAGCGGCTGTGATTTCTGGGGTTGCTGATGTGGATGCCATAACTGTGAGCATGTCTTTACTGGCAGCAGGGGGTTCTGTAAGTTCATCAACAGCTGCAGCTGCCATAACCCTCGCAGGAGTCTCAAACACAATTATAAAGGGCGGAATAGCCTTTGCACTTGGCACAAAAATTTTCGGGAAAAGGGTGGGGACCCTCTTCCTTGTCATTGTGGCCACAGGTATCGTGGCGGTTGTCCTTATGGGGATCTAGTGTTTCTTCTGGATGGGTTTTTTTGGCGATATAGACTCTTGGGGATCTGGTTCCTCTGGATTTTTTAGGTAGGGTGTTGGTACTGTCTTAACCAACCGCAAACTCATGACCTTATCATGGTGAGGAGCATCTTGAAGGGTTCCACAGCCATCACCGCATGGGGCTCATTGGCCGGCATTATTATCATCTCCCCTGCGGCCACACGGTTCTTCTCTCCACTTATTGTAATTTCCGCCTCACCCTCAATCACCTGGACCATGGCATCGAAGGGTGCAGTGTGTTCACTGAGACCCTGGCCCCTGTCAAAGGCAAAGAGGGTCACGGTACCGGTGTCCTTTCTGATGATCTCCCTGCTCACCACTGAATCGTCCTGGTAGTCAATCAGCTCATTCAGTTTCAGAACCTTTCCCTTAATCTCCATTTTTCATCACCCAATCATTCTCTTTATATCCTCTTCAGGGTCACCTATTGGTGTGAGTTCATATTTATCAACGAGCACATTTATGATGTCATGGTTGGCCCATCCCGGCAGTATGGGACCTATGTACATGCCCCTGAGGTTAAGTGATAGTAGGCTCCAGAGTATTGCAGCGGCCTTCTGCTCCATCCAGCTGAGGACTATGCTGAGGGGCAGCTCATTCACGTCCATACTGAAGAGGTTGCTCAGTGCCTCCACAAGTTCCACTGCCACTATGGAGTCGTTGCACTGGCCCAGGTCTATGAGCCTGGGAATTCCATCTATGTCACCCAGATCCATTGAGTTGAAACGGTACTTGCCGCAGGCCAGTGTGAGGACCACGGTATCCTCAGGGAGCTTCCTCACAAATTCGGTGTAGTACTTTGCCCGTGGGAGGGGTGAATCACAGCCACCAACAAGGAAGAACCGCCTGATTTTACCCTCCTCCACCAGTTCCTTTATTTTATCTGCAAGTGAGAGGATTGTTGAGAGCCCGAACCCTGTTGTCAGTGTTGTGGCCTCCTCCTCTTTAAGGGGTGGAAGTTCCAGGGCCTTCTCTATCACTGGACTGAAGTCGTAGCCCTCGAGGTGTTCAACTCCAGGTAATGCTGCGACACCACATGTGAACATGCGGGTCCTGTAGTTTTCCCGTGGAAGAAGCACACAGTTTGATGTCCCGAGTAGTGCGGCACTGTAGCGTGAGAATGTCTCCCTCTGGTCGAACCATGGTCCCCCGAGCTGCCCGGCAAGGTGCGGGTACCTTTTCAGTCCGGGGTAACCATGGGCTGGAAGCAGCTCTGAGTGGGTGTAAACGTTTATACCTGTATCTTCGGTCTGTTTGAGCAGTTCTTCAAGCGCCTTCAGGCTGTGGCCTGTTGCTATTATGGCTGGACCATCAAGGGCTCCTACCCTCACCTCTGTGGGTTCAGGTTCCCCGTAGGTATCTATATGGGCCTTCTTGAGGAGTTTCATGGTTCTGAGGTTCATTTCACCCGCCTCAAGGGCGAGGTTTATGAATTCCTCTGCATCGAAGTTGACGTTTGTGAGGGTTGAGTAGAATCCCCTCTCAAGGAATGCGTCCACCTTATCATCTGTGTATCCAAGTTCCCTGGCATGGTATAGGTATGCTGAAATCCCTTTTATTGCAAAAAGGAGATTGTCCTGGAGTCTGGCAACTGTGGGCTCCTTTCCACATACCCCCCTTATTGTGCATGCCTTTCCACGCACGGTCTGGGAGCACTGGTAGCAGAACATGTCTATATCCTCTGGTCGCACGTGTTTTATTTCACCCTTGAGGGGTTCGAACTGGTCCTTCCCCACATTGCAGACCGGGCAGACCCAGTCCTCTGGAAGTTCCTCGAAGGGCGTCCCTGGCTTTATACCTGATCTGGGGTCACCCACATCGGGGTCGTATATGTAGTCACATACCTTGCAGCGGTACTTCATTTCAATCACCATATTAAAAACTGACAGCAAATTATATATAATTTTTGTCACTATTTGAGTATAAAATGTAACAAAAAGGTGTCTGGATGGAACGGAAGGTAATGAAAGCACTTAAACTCATGGGACTTACAGACTATCAGGCTTCTGCATACACTGCAATGGTATCACTGGTATCTGCGGGGGCATCGGAGGCCGCCAAGGCATCGGGAATCCCCAGGTCAAGGATCTATGAGGTACTGAGGCAGCTTTCAGACAGGGGATTTGTGGAGGTGGAGCGCGGCAAACCCCTCAGGTACCATGTGGTCCCCCCTGCAGAGGTTTTCAGGAGGGAAAAAAAGAGAATAATGAAGGAACTGGATGAGGCCATGCACCACCTCAGGCGAACCTACGAGGACCAGGTTGCAAGGGTACCGGCCCCGGTATGGCTCATACACGGACAGGAGAAGATAATGAAGAAGGAACTCGAGATCATATCAAGGACCAGGTCCGAACTCAAAATGAGGATGGGTTTCATGTTCAGGGACGAGCTGAGGGAGCTGCGCCCTGCAATTGAAAGGATAGTGGATAGAGGCGCCGATGTAAGGATAATGGCCCCTGAGGACCTTGATCTGCCCTGTGAGGTGAGGGTCGTGAGCATGCCGCCTGTTCGAATGTTTGTGAGGGATTCACGGGAGATGATGTGGATATTCTCCAGGTTCACACCTGAGGGGTCCCCGATACCTGAGACTGCAATGGGTATATGGAACCAGTACCCTGAGATAGCAGAGAACTACTCAAGGATATTTGACAGCATATGGTATGGGGAATCCTATGGGGGGCAGGAGGTATCTAGCCACACCATTCATGCAACAATCTGGCGGGTTTTCAGCACTGACTCAGCGGATATGCAGTTTTCTGGAGTCTCCTATCATTCCCCTTCACATAGGCAATATTTAAAAACCTTCGCCCTTAAAACAATAACATTATATTATTCTTACAAGGTGATGGCATGAGGATACTGTTAATTCACTCTGATTACCTGGAATACGAGACAAAGAACAAAACAGGGATAGCGGAGGAAATACCTGAAGATAAAATGCAGGGACACTTCACCGAGTCCCTGGTGGTCTTCACAGCGGTGGAGGCTGAGGATGAGGAGAACCCGGATTCAGTCATTGAAAATGCGGCAGATGAAATAGTGAGGGTTTTTGGTGATGTTAAGGCTGATAATGTGGTTATATATCCATATGCGCACCTCAGCTCCTCACTGAGCTCCCCGAAGACAGCCCGCAGAGTTCTTGAGGGAATGGAGGAGGCACTGAGGGAGAGGGGACTTGAGGTCTCAAGGGTCCCCTTCGGCTGGTACAAGGCATTCAGAATATCCTGCAAGGGCCACCCGCTATCGGAACTCTCAAGGACCATAAAGCCGGAGCCCATCAAAGAGGAGGAGGAATCAGAGGAATCAGAGTGGTTCATACTCCATAGGGGCCAGAAAATCAGACCAGAGGAATTCGACTTCACCAGCAGGGACCTTGAAAACCTTGTGAAGTATGAACTGGGTGAACTTGAATCATCCGGCGAGGAGCCGCCACACGTTAGACTCATGAGGGAGAAGGGACTCGCGGATTATGAGCCATCAGCCGATGTGGGACACCTCAGATGGTACCCCCGGGGAAGGCTGATAAGGGATCTTCTTGCAGACTACGTTTACATGCTCGTAACCAGTGAGGGGGCCATGCCGGTTGAGACCCCCATAATGTATGACCTTGAGGACGAGGCCATCAGGGTCCATGCAGAGAAGTTCGGTGAAAGGCAGTACAGGATGAAGAACAAGAAGGAACTCATGCTGCGATATGCATGCTGCTTTGGGGCCTTCAGGATACTCTCAGATTCCTTCCTCACATGGAAGAATCTCCCCGCCTCAATATATGAACTCTCCACCTACAGCTTCAGGCTTGAGAAGAAGGGTGAGGTGGTTGGCCTCAAAAGGCTCAGGGGCTTTACAATGCCCGACCTTCACACGGTATGCGCCGACCTTGAACAGGCCCTCACCGAGTTTGCAGGGCAGGTGGAGATGTGCATGAAGACCGGTGAGGACCTCCAGGTGAACTATGAGGTGATATTCAGGGCCACCAGGGAATTCTATGAGAATTACTCTGACTGGGTGCACTCAGTGGCCGATAAGATAGGAAAACCGATACTACTTGAACTTCTACCCTCAAGGAAGCACTACTGGATTGCCAAGATGGACTTTGCAGCCATAGATTACCTTGGAAGGCCAATAGAGAACCCAACAGTGCAGATAGATGTTGAAAGCGGGGAAAGATTCGGCATAACCTATGTTAACAGTGATGAGGAGGAGGTCAACCCTATAATCCTCCACTGTAGCCCAACAGGAAGCATAGAGAGGGTTATCTGCAGTTTACTTGAAAAGACGGCCATTGAGATGGATGAGAAACCACCCATGCTGCCTGTGTGGCTTTCACCGACACAGGTACGGGTGCTTCCAATTGCCGGGCGACACCTTGAATTTGCAGAGTCCCTTGTATCAGAGATGACTGCAAATGATGTGAGGGCGGACCTTGATGACAGGGCAGAGACCCTTGGTAAGAAGATAAGAAACGCTGCCCAGGACTGGGTACCCTACGTTGTGGTTGTGGGTGACAGCGAACTGGAGGGCAAGCTCACAGTTAACATCAGAAGTACAGGTGAAAAGGTTCAGATGGATCTCGACGAGCTCATTGAACTCGTCAGATCAGAGACCCATGGAATGCCATTCAGAAGGCTGCCCCTCCCTGTCAGGCTATCAGAGAGAATCAACTTCTAAATTTTTTTTGACCCCTCTTCTTATAAGTTATAACTTATAAGATATAATTTATAAGTTCTAAATTCTAAGTTCCAAGTGATCATCCTAAATCAGGTGATTCAATGGGAGAGATAATTTCAATCATAAACCAGAAGGGGGGTTGCGGCAAGACAACAACCGCAGTGAACCTCTCAGCAGCCCTTTCACTCCTTGATAGGAGGGTGCTGGTGGTTGACATGGACCCCCAGGGTAACGCAACAACAGGGTTCGGCGTGAATAAATCTGAGCTGGACTCAACCATCTACACCGTACTCAGCAGAAAGGCATCCCTCAGGGATGTGATACTGCCCGCCGAACTTGAGGACCTCTACCTTGCACCGAGCAACATATCCCTGAGCGGTGCAGAGATCGAACTCAGCAGCGAGATAGGCTACCATGCCATCCTCAAGGAGGCTATGAAGGATATAATGGATGAATTCGACTACATATTCATAGACGCCCCGCCTTCACTGGGGATCCTCACACTCAACGCCCTCGTGGCATCCGACAGCGTCATAATACCAATACAGGCAGAGTACTATGCCCTCGAGGGAATGGCCGACCTCCTAAGGACAATGAACCTTGTTGAGGAACGTCTCCAGAGCCCCTGCCCCATAAAGGGGATACTCATAACCCTCTACGACTCGAGGACACGCCTTGCAAGGGACGTGCAGAGGGAGGTTGAAAGGTTCTTTGGTGAAAGGGAGAATATCTTCAGAACAAGGATACCGAGAAACGTACGCCTTGCAGAGGCCCCCAGCCATGGAAAACCATGCATCACCTATGACCCTGAAAGCACAGGTACAGGGGCCTACATGAAACTCGCAGCCGAAATACTGGATATGGAGTGATATGATGACACAGAAGAAGGGCCTTGGAATGGGACTCGATGCACTCATCCAGTCAAGGACAAGGAAGGAAGTGAAGGAGACTGCGGACTCTGCACCTGGAGATGTGCAGGTTGAGGCTGTTATAAGGGAGGTTAAACGCAACCCCCGCATAACCCTCTGGTCTGCAAGGTCTGCAGCGGTACTCAGGTACCTGAAAAAGACACAGCCGGAGTTCAGCATAAGCAGGGAGGCATCGGACCTCATAGAAAGGGCCGTTAAGGAGAAGTACCCTGAAATATGGGAGATGTTCTCTGAACTCCAGTAATTCAATCCCCCTTATTCCAGCTGCTGAGGGTTGTCTGGGATCCATCAAGGTATATGAAGGGCTCGGCCCTGCCCAGCCTCACCCCCATTCCCTTCAGGATATCTGCTGTGAGGTTAACCCTTTCCCTGAGTTCAATTATTTTTCTGGCTGACCCGGGTCCTATTCCGGGGACCCTGATGATTTCATGATAGGGGGCGGTCTTGAGGTCCACCGGGAAGATATCCATCTCCATGGCTGCGGCGTACTTTGGATCCACAGAGGTGTCCAGGTAACCCCCACTGAACCTCAACTCATCAACACCGAAACCATAGGACTTGAGGAGGGAATCTGTCTGGTAAAGTCTGAAGACACGCCGGGGATCTGCTTCAGCCCTTTTCTCAAGTTCAGTCCCTTCAATGGGCTGAAAACCACTGAAATACACCCTCCTGAGGGAATATTTATCATAGATCCACTTAACACGTTTAACTATATCCTCATCTGTTTCATCAACAGCCCCCACCATCAGCTGGGTGCTCTGGCCTGAGGTTGCAAGTTCAGGGTATCTCTTTTTGAACCTGCTGATCCACCTCATTCTCCGCAGGATGTCAACAGTGTAGTCCTTGGTGGATGAAAGTTCATCGAGGCCATCCCTGGTTGCGGTCTCAAGGTTGATGCTCACACGACTTGCAAGTTCCATGGCCCTCCTTACAGTGTCCATGGATGAACCCGGTATGATCTTGAGGTGTATGTAGCCGCCGTAGCCCTCAAGCCTCAGGATTCTGAGGGTCTCCAGGAGATTCTCCATGGTTTCATCAGGGTCCCTGCTCACTCCGGAGCTGAGGAAGAGTCCATCAACGTAGCGCCTCTCATAGTAGTCAAGGAATATCCCTGCAATTTCCTCCGGCTTCAGCTCTACGGGCTCTTTCTCTGCGCTGTTTATACAGTACCTGCAGTCGTTGCAGCACCTGTTGGTGAGCAGAACCTTAAATAGGGGGACCCTGCAGCCCCTGTAACTGGTGTAGTAGATACCCGGCACCGAGGGGTTCCTCTGGGAGGGGTCTGCACTGTAGTCGCAGAGGTCAAACTGGGCACTGTCACTCAGCACCTGGACCCTTTCAGCAAGACTCATGGTTAATAGTATGTCCATGATTCTATAACTAATTTTATCAGGGGCCTTCCGGGATCCGCAGTGATTCTAATGGGAGATAGGATGAATGATCTGAAAGGATTATAATTGATTTTAAGCCATAAAAAAGATTTAAATTAACTTTTAACCACAAAAAAATATTTAAAATTCAAAAAAATCCATTTAATACCCTGATATGAAGACAGCTCTTTTTTCATGTTGCGTATCCTCTCAGAATGGTGCCTATGTACCCCCTTGAATAAACCATCAGATTATTCAATTTAAAAAAAGGTTTAATATGGCTTATTTTTTGAAAAAAGGAAACGGTAGTGTCAGAGTGATTTAAAGAAGAAATTAAAAGATCACACCCATCACTTCAATTTTTAAAAAGTAATTAGAAGGCTCTAATTGAAAAAAAGAGTTCTAAAACGTCTTATTTTCCAATTCTGAGACAAAATATTTATATATGAGGTCACAGTTATAATCTAACATCCAGAGGGAACATTAAATAGTCTTTCTGGATTGGAGGCGGTAAAATTAAGCGACTTTTTATTGCATCTTTATTTCTATTCTCCATAGCTGCAGCGGGCATAACCGCTTCTGAGGCGGAGGATAGAGGAACTGAAATCAGCGCAAAGCCCCTGAAGGTGGATGCGAAGAAGTATCATAAGAAGTACACCAAAAAAAGAATCCATACAAAGGCGTACTATAAAAAGAGGGTCCTCAAAAGGAAACATGTGAGGGCCTACAGACGCACATCAAGGGATGTGGGAGCATCATTCCACACTGTAACCGCGGATTACGTTGAGGCCAGTGGGAGGTGTTCATGTTCACTCCATGGGGATTACAGGGAGCATCAGTCACGCTTCAGGAATTACTGCCCCTTCTGTGGCAGGCACGGAACACTGAGGTATGAGGAGGGCTCCACATGTCCAGAGGGGATGTGGTTCTGCAGCAGATGCGACGCCGACTTCTGCCTTGTCCATGGAAAGTCACACACATCAAGGTCAAGGTATCTTCTAAGATGAAATCCTTTTTTTATTTCCGGGAAACAGAGGAAAGCTGCTATTCTCCCAAAACTTAAATAAATGTAGCATCGAGTTTCATATATGAGACTTGTACTTGCAGGGACAGGGAGCGCAGTTGGCAAGACCACCATAGCGACCGGGATAATGAGGGCACTTTCAGATAGGGGCATCCAGCCCTTCAAGGTGGGTCCGGACTACATAGACCCATCGTATCACACCATGGCCACAGGCAACATCTCAAGGAACCTCGACTCCTTCTTCATGACAGATGCCCAGATAAGGGAGGCCTTCACAAGGGCAATGAAGATATCTGGAGCCAGAATGGGTATAATAGAGGGCGTCAGGGGACTGTATGAGGGTATAAGTTCAACCGGGGACACTGGAAGCACTGCTTCAGTTGCAAAGGCCCTCAAGGCCCCTGTGGTTCTCATAATAAATTCAAGAAGCCTTGTTAAAAGCGCGGCAGCCATGGTGCTGGGTTTCAGGTCCCTTGACCCTGAGGTTAAAATCAGGGGGGTTATCCTGAACCAGGTTAAGAACAGGAGACACTACCTCAAGACAAAGGAGGCTGTGGAGGAACTCACAGGCACTGAGGTGGTGGGGGGGATACCAAGGAGTGCAGAACTGGAGGTTGAGCAGAGGCACCTTGGACTTGTACCTGCCGTTGAAAGGGAACAGATAGCATCCTACATTGAGAGATGGGGCAGTGCAATGGAGGAGTACCTGGACCTTGAGGCCCTTGAGGATATAATGGCGTCTGCGGGGAAAATTGATGGGGAGAGGGAACCTCTGTGGCAGAGGGAGAACAAAAGGAAGGTTAAAATAGGCGTGGCATTTGATGAGGCCTTTAACTTTTATTACAGGGAGAACATGGAGGCCCTTGAGGATAACGCGGCTTCGGTTGTCTACTTCAGCCCCCTCCATGATGAGGAGCTTCCTGATGTTGACGCGGTATACATAGGGGGCGGTTACCCTGAGGTCTTTGCAGGGGAACTCGAATCCAACAGATCCATGAGGATGTCGGTGAAGAGGTTTCACGCAGACGGCAGACCCATCTTCGGGGAATGTGGCGGCCTTATGTACCTGATGAGGTCCATTGATGGGCGCGAGATGTGTGGTGTGTTCCCCTACGATGCTGAGATGACGAAAAATGTCCAGGGACTGAGTTACGTGATCTCTGAGGCGGTCTCTGACAACCTGATAACAGGGGAGGGGGATGTGTTCAGGGGACATGAATTCCACTACTCAAGGGTCTCAGTCACTGGAGATGCGCAGTTTGCCTTCAGGGTGCTCAGGGGAAGGGGTATAATGGATTCCATGGATGGAATAACCTCTGGATCGGCCCTTGCAAGTTACGTGCACATACATGTAGCATCATGTCCCACCTTTGCCGCAAACTTCACAAGGAATGCATGGGAGCTCCAGGATGAGGTTTGATATATTCTCTCCCTATTCTGTCATTATAGCGCTGCTCATATACCTTGTACTTGCCCTTTCAGGGGCACTGATGGGCATCAGGGGCCTGATACTCCCATCAGGGCTTTCAGTTCTCTATATAGTCCTGGGTGCCAGCATATTCATCCTTGGAGTATATATGTCTGGAAGGATACGAACAGAGAAACCTGCCAGCCCAGGAAATCCACCGGAAGCACTCCTGGTACTTCTTGTCACGTCTGGAATCATTCTACAGGCACTGAACCTTTATCTTCTGGGTGGAATCCCACTACTCAGCGGTTATCTCAAGGCAAGGGCGGTTACGAAGATGTGGCTTCTCTCATACCTCATATTCCTCCCATCAATTAACATGCTTCTTGCAGCTTATCCCAGGAGGAGGTACTGTATTCCACTTATAATTGGCGCCACACTCTTTGCCCTCACAGGCTACAGGACAACCGTTGTGGTTATACTGCTGAGCGGTATCATAACCATCTACTATTCTGCAAGGCCATCCCCCCGCCAGATAGGCCTCCTAATATCAGCTCTTGCCATTGTGGCAATAGCAGTCGGTTACATTGCTGTTAAATCAATTGAATGGCAGACCTGGACCCTCAATCCACTGGAACTCCTCCTCTACAGGGCAAGCTACACCCTCATGGTATTTGATAGGCTTCTGGACCATCAGGGAGCAACTGCCGGTAAACTCCTCTATTACACCCTTACAGGATACCTGCACTCAACTGATCCAAGGGCAATCGTCGGTGAGGCCGTGCTTGGCTACAGGCACTCAACAACATCACTCATATTCGGACCCCCGCTCCTGGACTTCGGGCTTCCTGCAATGGTTATCCAGATGTTCCTCCTGGGCCTGATTCTTGGATTAATGCACAGGATTCAGATATCACTGAATGGAATCTTCACAGGTATCTATTCAGTAATTCTGGCCCATACCATAATCTGGGTTGAAACAGGCCCAACAGACCTTGTGGTCTGGTTGTTCTACATGGTGGCCATCATATCAATTATATATGTCCTCTGGAGGTGTTATCCTGAAACTGGCGGTTGCAGCTGAACTGGCACCTGCAAAGACCTTCCATCCACTGATGCAGGAATCTGGATATGAGTACCACTGCCTGTGCCATGGTGGGGGGGTGAGGGAGGTCCTGGGAGACCTTTGCCAGGAGTACTATTCCATGGGAACCAGCAGGAGCAGATCCGGGGGTAAGATGGAAATCGCATACCTCGTCCTGAGGGATATTGCAGCTACCTGGCGCCACCTTGGAAAAATAAACCCGGATCTCGTGCTCACATGCGGGAATGCAGGGGATGTGAGGAAGGCCATCGCAGCATCATATCTCAGGGGGAGGGGTGTCCTTCATATTGAACAGGACATCTACAACCCCATTGAAATGATAGCGTTTGCAGACATTGTAACGGCACCATCCACCCGCTACAGGGATTACCTTGAGGATACGTACCTCCTTGAGAATGTTGAGGTCATAGGTGGCTACCCCCACGCCCTCTATGTGAGCCGCCTCCAGACTGAGGATCCAGGTATCGGGAATTACACTCTCCTGGTCCTTGGAGGCGACCTGCGAAGGAGGGATATACCTGACCTCATATCAAGAGTTGAAGCCCTTGGAAGACGCATTATAGTGGTACCCTTCCGCTTCAGTCCACATTATGTAAGGAGCTTCGTAGGTTCAGAGAAGACTGAGGTCCTTGAGGGGTTTGTTGATCTTCCATCCCTCATGGCCTACGCTGACCTTGTTATATACGGGGCGGGAATGGGCCTCACCATCGAGGCTGCGGTGCTGGGTGTTCCGGCAATTAAGCTCCGGGGCTTCCATGAGAGACACGCTAGTGTGGACCTTGCAGGTGAGGTGGGGATACCTGTGGTTGATTCTGCCAGCCTGAGTGAGGTGGTGGATGATGTTAAACCACCTGAATCCTCAGGAATTGTAGGGGATGCTGAGCGGGCCATCAGAAAATTGATGGGGCTCATTGATGATTTCCATGAGGTCGCGGGTCCCCGGGGTGGATTTAGGTCTATGAAGCGCATCTGGGATGCCCGAAAAGGTTTCAGGTAGCTGATGGATACCTTCAGGTCATTAATTCTTTGAGGAACCACTATTCTGGGTGATGGTCAGGGCATTTGCCCGCTGCTCGTTCAACCTCCTTTTCATTTGAAGCAAGACCGCCGTGCGTTATATTAGCCCATGGGCTTCTGTTTCACTTCAATCATATACATTTATTAATAATAATTAATAATTTATTATGAATACTGGTATTAAAATGGAGGTTTTTAATATGAAATCATCTCTGGGTGATGAGGTTATAGTGAGGCAGAGCAGCGGCTACAGCTGTGGCCCGGCGGCACTTGCCACGGTTCTCAGAAACCTTGGAGTTCACTGCAGCGAGGCAGAACTGGCGGAGCTTGCAGGTACAGACGAATCAGGGACCACCATGTATGGGCTGATACTCGCAGCAACCTCGAAGGGGTTGAGTGCAAGGGGTGTCAGGATGGAAATATCGGATCTGAGAAGGAATCACATCGCATTTGTAAGGTACGGTGACACGGCACACTACACCGTTGTTCTCTCGGTTGATGATAGAAACATCACCCTGGCTGACCCTGCCATGGGAAGGATCAGGATAAGGAGGGAGATCTTCTCAAAAATATTCACAGGCAACGTTCTTGTGGTTGAAAGGGAGGAGGATTAATAAACCTAATATTAAATTAAATGATTAAGATATTAACTATAATTTAAATTTTAATCATCATGATCCCAGAAAAGGTAAAAAATATACTACTGGTATAAAAGCTTAATCATAATCTTTAAATCATAAAATACTTAATAAGGCGCAAAATAATAAGATTCTGGTGATCTAATGGTTGTAAAAATTGGTATAATAAAATGTGGTAACATCGGGACCTCACCTGTGCTGGACCTGTTACTTGATGAGAGGGCAGACAGGCCAAACATAGATGTCTGTGTCGTGGGTTCAGGTGCAAAAATGAACCCCGATGAAATCGAAAGGGCAGTACCAACCATGCTTGAAATGGAGAGGGACTTTGTTATATTCATAAGCCCAAACCCCGGTGCACCTGGCCCTGCAAAGGCAAGGGAGCTCCTTTCAGCGGCTGATGTTCCAGCCATGATCATAGGTGACGCACCAGGCCTCAGGGTCAAGGATGAAATCGAGGAGCAGGGACTTGGATACATAATAGTAAAGGCCGACCCGATGATAGGGGCAAGAAGGGAGTTCCTGGACCCAACAGAGATGGCATCCTTCAACTCTGACGTTATAAAGGTCCTTGCATTCACAGGCGCATACAGGGTTGTGCAGAACACAATCGATGCAATGATCGCGGATGTTGAAGCCGGAAAGGCACCTGAACTTCCACAGGTGGTAATAGACACAGATAAGGCGGTTGAGGCAGCAGGCTACACCAACCCATATGCAAAGGCCAAGGCCATGGCTGCATATGAGATAGCAACCAAGGTGGCTGACATAGACGTCAGGGGCTGCTTCATGGTACAGGACCCTGACCAGTACATACCAATCGTTGCCTCAGCACACGAAATGCTATCTGCAGCTGCCAAACTTGCAATTGAAGCAAGGGAAATCGAAAAGGCCAACGACACCGTGCTGAGAACACCACACGGTAAGGAAGGCGAAACACTTAGCAAGAAGGATCTTCTGGCCAAGCCAGAATAGATCTTCAACCACTTATTTTTTCTGATATATGAGCCTTTCAACGGGGATTTAATTCTCACCTTTGCAACGTTCCAGAGCATGGTTTATATTCCGTATGCTTAATATCACTGGTCCAGCGGTCCATATAAAAAATAGATGGCATGGATCTTGGTTGAAATTGGCTGTCGTACGTCGTCAGATGCTCTCCTCACTGACCCTGAAGATTAACTTCCCATCTCTGTAGACCCTCAATTCTCCTTGAAGGAAGGCCTCCCATTTTTCACTGGTCAGAGGTTTACTTGCGATTATGTAACCCTCCTGATCAGGCTTTTTCTCATGGGCGAGGTCTATCTGGTAATCGTCATCAAGGAGTTCAACAGGACCGTAGGGCGCCTTTCGATGCAACTGGTGGAGACCCTTGTATCCCCTAATGTCATGATAGGAGAAAAGGTGTTTACCATCGGATAGGAGGCAGTTAAATCTTCCATGTCCGTTTATTTCATTCAGGACGCTCCAGAGCCACACGTAATCCTCATCACCCCTGAATTTAACGCCCTTCTCACTTATGCGATTCATGATGTGGCAGAATGCGATCTCGGAGTCAGTTGTCCCAACGGGCTTATACCTTCCACCCTCAGGGTTGTCAATGCTGAGGGTACCGTTGTGGGCGAAGACATAGTCCCGTCCGTCCCATTCCCTCTGGAAGGGGTGGGTGTTCCTGTGGGACCTATCCCCGCTGGTTATCTGACGTATATGGGATATTATGATCCTGGAACCTATGGGTTCATAGTTCTCCAGGAACTGTGACAGCGGACTCTCCTTTGATGGGCATGGCTCTTTGTAAACCTGTACCGATTCATCCGGATAGAAGGCCAGCCCCCAGCCATCTGGATTATTCTCTGACCTCTTCCTGAAACCCCTGAGGGAAAAGGATGGTTTCACTTCCCGGTTAAAACAGAACCCCAGAAGTTCACACAAACCAATCACCCCCTACTTTGTAATCAGATTCTTCCAGTGATGGATTGTGATGCAGACTGAGGTCAATTATCATGTCTTAGACGGCAGATCCTATGATTAATTAAGCGAAAACCTCTTAATAAATTGCATCCAAACCTGAAACGCGTATCTGCAATGATATGGCAACTGAACTCCCCTATGCGAAATACTAGGGTACAAATGAAATGACTTTAAGGTGCACGTCGCCATCCACAGATTCTCTACAATCTACCCTTGGTGCTTGGAATCATATCGTGTTCAACCCGTACAGCGTCCCTGAGTGCCATTGCAAGCGCCTTGAAGAGTGCCTCGGCCTTATGGTGGTCGTTACTTCCCCTCACAGATGCGTGGATGTTAATGGCCGCAGAAGCCGCAAATGATTCAAAGAAATGCCCTATGTTATCTGATGATACGTCCCCAATCTTTGCACGGCTGAAATCAAGTTCAAGTACTGTGTAGGGTCTTCCACCCAGGTCCAGTGCAACGGTGGCCAGGGACTCATCCATGGGGACCATAGCATGGGCCATCCTCCTTATACCCTTTCCATCACCGAGGGCCTCCCTGAGAGCCTCGCCCAGTGTCAGCGCAACGTCCTCAACCGTGTGGTGGTCGTCAACCTCCAGATCTCCCCTTGCCTCCACCTCAAGGTCCATGAGCCCGTGACGGGCCAGTGATCCAAGCATGTGGTCAAGGAATCCAAGACCTGTATTCACATTTGACCTTCCACTACCATCAAGGTTAAGATCAACCTTCACATGGGTTTCAAGGGTTTCCCGGGTCTTCAGACTTCTTCTCATAGTTATCATCCCTTATGATCCTTATGGCGCCTTCAGGACATTTACTTGCACATATCATGCACTGGTGGCAGAATTCAAGGTTTGAGGCCCGGGCAGGATTTCTCCTGTCTATGGCCCATATCCTTCCCCCCTTGGGACAGGCCTCACGGCACTCACCGCATCCGGTGCATTTATCTGGATCCACAATGATCTTCAATTAAATCACCACCAATCCGTCATATCTTAAGAACAGTAACAGCAACAGCCTTAAAACCAGCATATACATCGGATCCAGGGTTCAGTTTCATTTTACGCTGAGATTCCCGTGTTATGCGGGTCTTGAGTTTAATGTCCCCTGCATTGATCCTGACAGTCACAGTGTCCCCATCAAGTTCAAGGCCTGTAACAGTTCCTGGAATGATGTTCCTCATGCTGGTATCGTACCTTTCACCCATGAGCACAATGTCCTCAGGGTCAACGAGGAGTATGACCTCATCTCCAGGGGATAAACCCTCAACCATTGGTGCCTCCATGAGGGAGTTCCCCACCCTTATCCTTGAACCATCCCCTGAAATCTCCTCAACAGTTCCCCTGATTTCGTTACTGGAAATCTGCCTTTCAAGGGCCCTCTTTAATTTAAGATACTCAAGGACGACCCTGATGCCTGTTTCTGTGAGCCTGCTACCTCCACCCCCACCTTTACCGCCCCTTCTGGTTTCCACGACCTCTTCACCGAGGAGTTCCTCAAGGTTCTTTATATAGGCAAGGGCGCTGCGGTAGGGGATACCAGCCTCCTCTGCTGCTCTGCTTATGGAACCCCTGCTCTGGATCAGCCTGAGAAGTCTGAACCTTCTCTCATCCACGGGGACTTCGGTTCCGTCAATGGCAATTCTGCAGCTGAAGCTCATTGTAGAACCTATGGATCTTGTTCTTTATATTCTTATGCCATCACCTTGCCCAGCGGTCCATGAGGTCAGCCACCCTGTTCATGGCTCCTGAGAGGGGACCCATCCTTGATGCAGACTTCCTCAAAAGCCTCACGTCCCTCTTCTCAACACCACCTATAAGGAGCAGGCTCGCACCGTAAACCAGGGGACTGAGGATTATTGCCAGAAGGAGCCCCATTATGGTCTGGGGAAGGAGCAGCATGAAGACACCCATAACCCCTGATGCGAATCCTATCCTGAGAAGTGAGAGGCCAGGTGGCTTCACACCGGTTATCTCTGAGGTCTTCCAGAGGATGATGATCATTATGATAAGTGCTGCGATTGTTGTTGCAAGGGCTCCCCCCTCGATTCCAAGTAATGGTACGAGGGCAACGTTCAGTGCAAGGTTTATGACAGTTCCAGCAACCAGCACGTACATTGGAAGACGGGGGTAACCTATCCCCTGGGCGATGCTTGAGGATATCATGAAGAGGGTGTAGAAGCTCATCCCAACAACCAGTATGCTCAGGGCCCCGGCACCGAAGATGAAGTTGCTCCCAAAGAGGAGTTCAAGGAGGGGTTCTGAGAAGACGGCTATGCCAACACACATGGGAAGTACAAGGAGAGTCACGACCCTGTATGACTGTACAATGTAGGTTTCAAGGAGCTTCCTGTCATTCAGGGCGAAGGCCTCTGAGGCCGCAGGAAGAACAGCAGTTGCCACAGAGAGTGATACTACAAGAGGAAGCCTTGCAACAGGATCAGCCGCAGTGTAGTACCCCACAGAGGTTGTCGCCATGAAAACCCCTATCACAAATACACTTATATCATATATTGCCATCTCAGAGAGGGCGGTGATTATAACGGGGATGGAGAATGAGAGAAGCACTTTCACAAGCCCCAGCTCCTCCCTGAGGGTCAGCCTCTTTTCTGGGGGAGCAGGCGGGAAGTAGCTGTTCATCAGCCTTTTGAATATCAGGATAGCTGATATGGCCGAGGCAAGAAAACCCATGGCGGTACCCATAACCGCCCCTGCTGCATAGAAACCAGCCATCACAAAGACAACTGCGAGGGTTATCATGAAAACCTGCTCAACCGCCCTTGTAACCACGACGTACTCCATCCGGTATATGCCCTGAAATGCGCCCCTGAAGGCACCCACTATAACACTGAAGGGTGTTATAAGTGCAACAGCCTGCAGGGGGTACTGGGCTGCTGGTTTATGGAAGAACTGGTTTGCAAGCCAGGGGGCTGTGAAGAACATTACGAGGGAAAACGTCAGACCAAGAAATATCATGACCTTCAGCGCGGTTACAACAACCTGCCTGGCCATCTCATCCTCCTTGAGGGCCCGGTGCTGGGCCACATACTTGGCTATTGCCGGCGGCAGACCCCCGGCGGCCAGTATCTGGAATATCCCCTGGAATGGGAGTGTCAGTCCCAGGAGTCCGTAGCCCTCGGGTCCGAGGAGACGTGTCATTAGAACCCGGTAGATGTATCCACCCACCCTGAAAAGGAGGTTGCCGATTATTATAAAGAAGCTGCCCTTTAGAAGTTTGGAGGTACCTGAAGATGCCATTGAATCACCGGAAAAATAAATCTGATAGCGCCTTAAATAAGCCTTTGGGTCGAAGTTGCCATGATAAAAAAATAGCTTATGGGGCCCGGGAATTCAGAATTCTCTTAAACATTTTGAGGGTTTTATCAAGGGTTTTAAACCCGTAGGAGTCCTCCTTAACGCCCTCGACGGTGTCCCTTGACCAGAGACACGCACCCAGGTTTGCTCCGAAGGACCCCCCGCTTACTGGTATTACTCCGTTGAGGATGTAGAAGGTGTGTATCTGCATGAGGGCGGGTTCCTGCCCCCCGCACCTGTCACCACCAACAGCTATGCCCATGCCCACCTTTCCCCTCAGGGAGTCGTAGTCCTCTGCGCCAAGCGCCCGGCAGCGGTCCATTATGGCCTTCACCTGGGCGCTGACACCACCATTGTAGACAGGGGTTGCAATTATGATTCCCTGGGCCCCCCTCAGGAGGTCGTAGAGGGGGTACATGTCGTCCCTCAGCACACACTCCCTGTTCCTGAGGCAGTAGTCACAGTGCCTGCAGGGCGAGATGTTCTTACCCCTCACAGCGAAGAATTCGGTTTCAAACCCCTCATCCGCCAGTGTTTCAAGGGCCCTCTCAAGCACGTAATGGGTGGCCTGTTTCCTGGGGCTTCCACATATACCCACTATCATATGCAACCCCCTTCCTGGCTAGATTGACTCGTCCTCGTCAAGGGGCAGTCTCATGGTGTCGGGGTCCTGGGGCATGTGCTCCAGGAAGTCCTCGGCGGCCCTCCTAACATCCCTTGAGCCGATTATGTACCTTCCAACCACTATTATGTCGGCGCCGCTATCAAGGGCCTCCTGCATCTTGGAGGGCGTTATACCGCCTGCAACGGCCACAAGACCCCTAGGGCCAAGTATATCCTTTATTTCCCTGATGTTGCCCCATTCGCTCATTTCACCAATATCCTCTCCACGCTCTGCCCTGAGGGTTTCAAGGTCCACATTCCTGTGGAGGAGGACGATGTCTGGCTTATATCTGAGGCCCCTGAGTTTATCAACGAAGTTTTCAACATTCATCATGTCCAGTATGGAGTATATGCCCTGTTTCTGGGCCTCGTGGATGGCCTTCTCAATGGATTCAACGGTTCCAAGACCTGATATGGCCACTGCATCAGCCGTCTCATCTGCGGCCATCTTAACCTCTATTCTGCCAACGTCAAGGGTTTTGAGGTCGGCTATTATGAAGGCGTCCCTTCGAAGCTCCCTTATCCTGCTCACGACACCAACACCGAACTTCTTGACGAGGGGTGTTCCGGCCTCGAGGAGTATCCTTTCCCTGTTGGGGAGAGCGTCAATGATCCTATCCATCTCCTCCATGCTGTCAAGGTCAAGGGCAACCTGCAGGTAGGGGGGGTTCCAGAGCCTGACTGCCCTGAAGCCCATGATGGGGTGGCTTCCCCGGTCCTTTTCACTGAGGACCTTCCTTGCTGATGGGTAGTTCTCCATGGCCCTTCTGAGGGCCAGTTTGGTTGCCCCGTAGTTGTACTGGTATATCTTGCGGTAGTCCTCTGCCTCAGGGTGTATGAATACGCTGACAATTACCACGAGGTCTTCAACCTTTTCCTCGGGGATTATTCCCTCCTCAACCGCATCGGCAACTGCACGGGCAACCGCTGTCTGTGCCGGCCCGAAGACCTTGTCGGCGTCCTCAAGGCAGCTCACCGTAACCTTGGGTACTATGAGGGTTGCGGGTTTTGTCATGAGGTTGGGCCTTATCACCGAAAGAAGTGGTGTATGACCAAGGGAAAGGCTGGTGAGGCCATTTGCAAAGGCCGCCCCCGCGTTTCCCTCCTTATCACCTATGATGAGATCTATATGGGCGACTTCATTGCCGCTTCCTATGAGTGCTTCACCTATTCTGTACAATCTTGATCCTCCTTATGTGGTTTGATTTTGAGCCGGTGGTTCGGGTTCTTCAGGTGCTGTGGTGTTTTCTTCACCGGGTGTGATGTTTGTCCTGGTTCTCTTTGTGGTTTTTATGGTGTTGTCGGTGCTGACCGGTGCAGGGGATTCATTTGCAAAACTCATATCTGTTGTTGCGTTGTCAGCCCAGTCCAGCTGGGTTACGTTCTGTTCCTGGGCCCCCATGTACAGGGCAACATTGAAACCGACCATCAGTGCTATGATAAGGATCATGGCACCGATAACGATATTTCTGTAGTCCATCAGATCACCTTGATGAGATTGATATAAACTAATTTAGTGTAGGTGATGATGGTATTTATATGTATTGAAGAAGGAGATACGGGATTTTCGTGGCTGAAATCCAGTGGAGTTCCAGGTATGGAGTTTCAGCCAGAAATTCCCATGAATTCAATCGGGGCTATCAGATTTTGCCCTCAAGATAGTCCCCGTAACCCTTGAGGTCCAGGAGCCCGTGGCCAGAGAAGCTTACGACTATGGTTTTTTCCTCACCGGTCTCTCTGCACTTTCTGGCCTCCTCCATGGCAACACTTATGGCGTGGCAGGTTTCCGGTGCAGGGACAACCCCCTCGGCCTTTGCAAATTTAACACCGCTCTCAAATATTTTATGCTGCGCCACGGCTCTGGCCTTGATGATGCCCTCCTTCACCAGCAGTGCAACCTGCGGTGACATTCCATGGTATCGCAGACCGCCTGCGTGTACAGATGGGGGTACAAAGTCGTGGCCGAGTGTGTACATTTTTAGGAGGGGCGTCATACCAGCAGTGTCACCGAAGTCGTACCGGTATTCTCCCTGGGTGAGGGTCGGGCAGGATCTTGGTTCAGCTGCTATGAATTCACAGTCGAGTTTACCATCAATTTTATCCTTTATGAATGGGAAAACCGCCCCACCAAAGTTGCTGCCCCCTCCAACACAGCCTATCATGACGTCAGGTGTTTCACCTGCTATTTCCAGCTGCTTCTGTGTTTCAAGACCTATCACGGTCTGGTGTAGCAGAACGTGGTTTAGGACGCTTCCAAGGGAGTAGTAAACGTTTTCATACTGTAGGGCCTCCTCCATTGCCTCTGATATGGCTATGCCAAGGGAGCCCGGGTGTTCGGGGTCCTCACTGAGTATTTTCCTTCCGAATTCGGTATGGTCACTTGGTGATGGGACAACCTCGCCACCGTAGAGCTGCATTATTGTTTTCCTGAAGGGCTTCTGATTGAAGGAAACCCTGACCATGTAGACCTTGCACTGGAGGTCCATGAGTGAACATGCAAGCGAGAGGGCTGTTCCCCACTGCCCAGCACCTGTTTCTGTTGTGAGCCTTTCAGCGCCATCTTCGCGGGCATAGTATGCCTGTGCTATCGCAGTATTCAATTTGTGGCTTCCTGTGGGTGAGTAATCCTCCCTCTTGTAGTATATCCTGGCGGGGGTGTCAAGCATCTCCTCAAGGCCCTTTGCCCGAAAGAGTGGGGTGGGTCTTCCGATCATCTTGTAGACATCTCTGACCTCCTTGGGAATCTTTATCCAGCGCTCCATTGACATCTCCTGCTCAAGGACACCCCTTGAGAACACCCTTGGAAGGTTCTCTATGTTCTCTCCGCCCTCCGGGTTTCTGGGTTCGGGTAGTGGTGATGGCAGGTCCGGGTTGATGTTGTACCATTTTTTTGGTATTTCATTTTCGTCAAGAACAATCTTGTTCATGGTATCACCTTGGATTTCATGATCCGGTCGTGTTATCATCAGCATTTACATGCATGATGTCTCTTTAAAGAACTATTTAAAACTTTACAGTACATATCTGTACATTTAGGAAATGGTTAATAAATGGAGGGAAGATATGATTCCCACATGAAGATACTTGCAGTTGATGTGGGGGCAGGGACCCAGGATATAATGTACCATGACACGGAAGTTGATAGAATTGAAAATTCCATAAAGATGGTGATGCCCTCACCCACAAGGATAATCGCAGAAAGGATCAGGGGAATCAGTGAGGACGTCTTCATTCATGGCCAGACAATGGGCGGGGGACCCGTGAGCAGGGCCATAATGGAACACCTTGAGAGGGGCTACCGTGTTGTAATGACCCCTGAGGCAGCAAGGACCATCAGGGATGATCTTGAAAGGGTCAGGGCAATGGGGATAGAAATATCAGAGAGGGACCCTGGCCTGAGGAGGGTGAAGTTAGGGGATGTTGATCTCGGGGCCATAGCAGGGGCCCTGGCACACTTTGACGTTGAACTGGAAATCGATTTCATGGGGGTGGCTGTTCAGGACCATGGTGCGGGTGGTGATATGGGTGATAGGAACTTCCGCTTCATGAAGATCAGGGAGAAACTCAGAGAACCATTGAAACCTCAGGAGTTCTCATACCTTGGCAATGTCCCAGATCACTTCACAAGGATGAAATCCATTGAGGATGCAGCTGAGCACCCGATCCTTATGATGGATTCCAAGTTCGCCTCAATAGCAGGGGCACTCCTTGACCCCGAAGTGGACTCCGATGGGCCGCTCGTCGCTGTTGATGTGGGTAACGGCCACACCCTGGCAGCCAGCATACTGGATGGCAGGATACATGGGGTCATGGAGCACCACACAAGGATGATGTCCCCTGAAAAACTTGAGGAACTCCTCCTGAAACTCGCCCATGGGGAGATAACCCACCGGGAGGTCCATGGCGACGGGGGGCATGGTGCCCATGTCCTCGGAGGGGTGGGTGAGCCTGAGGTGGTTATTGCAACTGGTCCACAGAGGAGTATTCTCGATGAAACATCCCTCAGGGTCCACCATGCTGCACCGGCAGGGGACGTCATGATGACAGGGCCCGTGGGGCTCATAGGAAGCATAGAATACAGGGTGATGCACTGATGGGTCCAATGGAACATGAGGGTAATTGTTAAGGTGATTTCATGATAAGGATTGACCCCCACATACACACGGTATACTCAGGGGATGCAAGGGGAACGCCACGGGATGTGCTGAAGAGGGCCTCCCTTGTGGGCCTCGATGCAGTTGCGATTGCAGACCACAATACAATGAAGGGATCCTTGATTGCAATGGAGGACTCAGCAGAATTTGGGGTCACGGTGGTCCCTGCAGTGGAGCTCAGCACATCCGCAGGCCACATAGTGGCACTGGGTGTGCAGGAGGAAATACAGAGGGGCCTCACACCTGCAGAGACCCTGGATGAGATACACTCACAGGACGCACTTGCCATAATACCACACCCATTTGTCAGGTACAGACAGGGACTCTTTGTGAACGAGAGAAACCTCCGTGTTGATGCAGTTGAAACCCTCAACTCCCGCTACATAGTTGGTTACTCCAACTGGAGGGCAAGGAAATTCGCAAGAAAGAGGGGCATCCCTGAGATAGGTGCAAGCGACGCACACTTTGTGGAGGCCGTTGGAAGTTCATTCACGTTTGTGGAGTCTGAAAATACCGCTGATGATATAATTGAGGGTATAAGAAGGGGTAGAACCAGACCTGAGGGAAGAAGGACACCTCTTCCCCTGATTGTGAGGGAGGTAATCAACAAAAAACTCATAGGCAGGATGAGAAATGATATCTGAGCTTCAGAAGTTCCTGGAGAGCAACTTCTTCTACCTCCACCCTGGCTACACACCCCTCAACACGGTTGTTTTCGGCCTTGTACTAGGAGTTGCTGTTCTCATCATACTCAGAATGTTCAGGTGGCTTAAAAAGGATCCTGGGGAACTCCTGGTGCCACTGCTTCCCTTCATATTTCTCGGGTCAGGTGCAAGGGCCCTCGTTGATAATGGGATCTATCCACTCACCCATCTCCTTGTGACCCCTGGCATATACATCCTTGTGGGACTCACGGCAATAGCAGCGCTCCTCGTCTCGGTTAAACTTGAGAAACTTTATGGATGGGATTACAGAAAGCTTGTATTTGCTACAGGGGCGGTTCTTTCCATACCAAACATCATAAGCATGCAGAAAATCAATCCAGTACCATTTTTCTCTGTACTGGGAGTATTCATGGCATCTGCATTCCTTTTCTATATAATAGGTCTTAAATGGGAACTTCTAAGGGACAGGATGAACCTCTACGTGGTATACGCGCACCTTTTTGATGCATCCTCAACCTACGTTGCGGTTGACCTCTATGGCTATGCTGAGCAGCATGTCCTGCCATCGGCATTCACGGCCCTGACTGGTACTGCCCTTGTGATGTTCCCACTCAAGATAGCGGTCATACTGGCGGCGCTCTATGCCATTGACAGGTACGTTGAGGACCCCGGGGACTCGGATCTACTTAAACTTGTGATATTCATACTCGGCCTAGCACCGGGCCTCAGGAACTTTCTGAGTCTCAGCATGGCGGTTTAAATATATCCAGGACCCCGTCTCTGACGGCAGAAATCTTTTCCTGACTTTTAAGTTATAACTTATAACTTATAAGTCTGCTGTGTAAAAGCTTTTAATTGTGGCAGCATATAGATCATGATAAAAGGCCAGACCACGGGGAATTTAAATGTACATAGAAGAGGTTAAACCAGAAATGAAGCTACCTGAGACGGTTGGAATATTTGACACAACACTCAGGGATGGTGAGCAGACACCGGGAGTGGCGCTCACGGTGGATGAGAAGATATGCATAGCAAGGAAACTGGACTCCCTTGGAGTTGACACAATAGAGGCAGGGTTCCCTGCAGCCTCCCCAGGGGAGATGGAATCCATAAAGATGATAGTCGACCTGGAACTTGATGCGAACACCTGTGGTTTGGCAAGGGTGCTCAGGGAGGACATAGACGCTGTTATTGACTGCGGCGCTGACTACATACACACCTTCATAGGGACCTCACCCCTCCACAGGAAGTACAAGCTCAAAATGTCCCCTGAGGAGATAATAGACAGGGCGGTATTCGGGGTGGAATATGCGGCTGAACATGGGCTCAGGGTGGAATTCTCTGCCGAGGACGCCACAAGGACAGAATTTGATTACCTTGTGGAGGTATACAGGGCCGCAGAGGATGCAGGGGCCGACATGATAAATGTCCCGGACACAGTTGGGGTGATGATACCCCGGGCCATGAACCACCTCATAAGGGGCCTCAGGGATGAGCTCAGGACACCCATAAGCGTCCACTGCCACAATGACTTTGGACTGGCCGTTGCAAACTCCCTTGCAGCGGTGGAGGCAGGCGCATCACAGGTACATGCAACCATCAACGGGCTCGGTGAAAGGGCAGGGAATGCAGCCCTCGAGGAGGTTGTGATGGCCCTTATAACCCGCTATGACCTCCCCCTCACCATAAAGACAACGGAACTTGTGAACATCTCGGAATTTGTATCAAAGATAACGGGGGTAAGGATGCCCCCCAACAAGGCAATCGTGGGCGAAAACGCCTTTGCACATGAGGCCGGCATACACGTCCATGGGGTTCTTGAGAAGGCAGAAACCTATGAACCCATAACACCTGAGATGGTTGGCCACAAGAGGAGGATAGTCCTCGGCAAGCACACAGGGGCCAATGCCCTCAGATCAAAGCTTCAGGAATACGGCATAGATATGAACGAGGACCAGTTCTGCACCCTCTATGAACAGGTCAAGAGACTCGGTGATAAGGGTAAAAGGATCACCGACGCAGATCTCAGGGCAATGGCCGTCACAATCCTTGGAAAGGCAACAAGGGAGATCGTGAAGCTTGAGGGCATAGCTGTGATGACAGGTGAGAGTGTGATGCCAACGGCCACAGTGAAGCTGAGGATTGGAGATGAGATCAAGACAACATCAATGACCGGTGTGGGACCAGTTGATGCGGCCATAAACGCCATACAGAGCCTTGTAAGTGAAACAGCAGATATAGAACTTGATGAGTACAACATAGAGGCAATAACAGGCGGTACCAACGCCCTTGCAGAGGTCTTCGTTGTCATGAGTGACGCCGACGGCAACAAGGCAACAGGAAGATCCACCAGGGAGGATATAGTGATGGCGAGTGTGGAGGCGGTCCTCGATGCCATCAACAAGATCCTGAGCCTCAAATAGGTGTACCGATGGAGCCAGTATCAACATGTAAACTCTTCGGGGCTGTAAGGGCTGTTTCAGGCATCCGCAATGCTGTACCACTCATCCATGGTCCCAGGGGCTGCGCATACCACATCGGATACCTTCTGACGGCAAGGGGAGGTAAGAGAATAAGGGTTCTATCAACAGAACTCACTGAATCAGATGTGGTATTCGGGGCAGCCGATAAACTCAAAAAGGCCATAGTTGATGCTGACAGAACCATTAAACCGGAACTCATAGCTGTTATGAGCTCCTGTGCAACAAGCATAATAGGTGAGGATATAGGTAGGGCTGCAGAGGAGGTTAAGGGGGAAATCGACTCTAAAATCATAACCATCAGTGCAGGGGGCTTTGAGTCAAACCAGGGCGAAGGATACCTTGAGGTCATGATGGCACTCCTTGAGTCCATTGCAGCTGATGCGAAACCATCAGATGAGCCATCAATCAACATCATAGGTGAGTTCAGGGGCGGCCCCGACCTCCACCATATTGTGGATACCCTGGGCAGGATGGGTGTTTCTGTGAACTGTGTTCTCACATCCGGGAGCACAGTCGGTGACATTGAGAGAATCGCGTCAGCCCATCTGAACTATTCCTTCTGTGATGTATCAGGAATAGGGCCCTGCAGGTTTCTCGAGGAGGAATTCGGGATTCCCTTCATCCACCACCCAATCCCCCTGGGATTTTCAAACACCCTAAGGTTCTATGAGGTGATACTTGAACACCTCAGCATTGATTACACCCTCCAGGACGAACTCGGTGAATACGCTGAGGAAAGGGATCGTCTGAGATCGGAACTGGATGGTGTGAGGGTCGGTATAGTTTCAGGGCCCACAAGGGCCGTTGCACTGGCCGGATTTGTAACTGAACTTGGAATGAAACCTGCTGTGGTGGCAATGGACATGATTGGTGAGTACACACTTGAGAACCTCTCTGGAACTGGTGTGAGGTCTGAGGTCCTGGTTGGGGCTGATCTCTCTGAGCTGGAGGATGCGCTTATCAGGAATGAACCTGAGGTCATACTCGGTGGAGTTGCAGAGACAAGGTTTTCAGAATCACTGGGGGCGCCGCTAATCGATGTTATGCATGGCTCTG
The DNA here is from genome assembly GCF_041228365.1 of Methanothermobacter sp. KEPCO 2. Classification (NCBI taxonomy): domain Archaea; kingdom Methanobacteriati; phylum Methanobacteriota; class Methanobacteria; order Methanobacteriales; family Methanobacteriaceae; genus Methanothermobacter; species Methanothermobacter sp. KEPCO 2. The sequence goes on from NZ_CP166185.1 coordinate 1,476,364, forward strand.
CCCTCACTGCAGGGTTCAGGGGTGCATGTGTAACCGGTGGAAGGATACTTGAAGCTGTTAAGTCCAGAAGTTATTAAATTTTTTAATTAGCATATCACAAACTTTATATAATCTGGGGTTTCTATCTTTATTACAGACACTCTTGGAGGTTAAGTGATGTCAGAGGAGAATGTAGTATACATCGGAAACAAGCCTGTAATGAACTATGTTCTGGCCGTAGTGACTCAGATGAACGGTGGAACCAGTGAAGTGATCCTTAAAGCCCGTGGAAGAGCTATAAGCAGGGCTGTTGATGTTGCAGAGATTGTCAGGAACCGTTTCATACCAGACATACAGATAGAGAACATCGACATATGTACAGAGGAGATCATTGGTAACGAGGGAACCGCTACCAATGTTTCAGCAATAGAAATCCAGCTCAGAAAGGATTAGGGATATAAAAGATGGAAGCCACAGGTTTCCATTCTTTTATATTTTATATGCACTGAATTTTCAGGAACTTTACTCTTTATCAGGGGATTCAGAAGAGTCATTGACTTCTCACTTAACCCCAGCATAATACTTTATCAGAAATTAAGAGGGTCTTCATACCATTTCAGCTGACCTCAATGTAATATCCAATTTTCACAGGATTGTAATAGTTTATTCACATATTCTGAATATTATGATTATTTTTTCAAGATTTTCAGTATTTTAAGCAGCTTCTATGAAGAATCACTCCCCATACGTGACTGAGAATTAATTTACTAAAAATGAATGAATAGGAAATTCCGGGCATTCCATAAAACTATTCCAGGGTTTCTATTTAAACCAGAGAACCTGTTTCGCGCCTGCTGAGGCATCCCTGAACCTGCTGTTAAGGAACTCTACACTCTGGATGGAGATCCTTATGACATTCATATCCACGGGGAGGTTTCTCATGGACTCAGGATTGAGGCCCCTTAGATTATAGATCCTCTCTGATTCCTCTTCATCCAGTATATCCACAGCACCGGTTATCTGCATCCCTGCCAGATTGCTCATGGATGTGTAGTCCTCGTAAACTGCAACAGAGGCGTTGCTGTTCTCAAGGATACCTGCGAATTTCTCCCCACCCTCGGTGATCACGTATATGGACTCACCGTCGTACACGTATTCAAGGGGTGTTGCCCTTGGTCGGTTACCATGGCAGGTTGCAAGGACACATGTGTTATGGGACCTCAGAAACTCATCAATGGATTCACGGAGTTTATCCTCATCAATGTCAGTCATAAGCGAGTCCCTGATTTCTTTAAGGTCAAGGGCAACTCCAATCACCTCTGAGATATCAAAGATGTCAGAATCCTTAATTTCAATTCCAGCAACCTCGGAGAACCTCCTGAGATCCTCAAGATCCCCATCAGAGAGTCTTTCAAGGATCATGCGCCCACCAAGGGTGGCTGAATGGACAGCACCCCCAAGAAGTTTTTCAGCCTCACTGAGAGCCCTTATACCATCGTCCCGGCTCAGGGAAACTGAGAATATCGCCACGGGTTTATCACGAAGCCAGGGATTTTTCTTTATAAAATCGGTTATTCTGTCGTGTAAACGGCCCCTGTAAACCCCAGAACCGATAACGAAGAAGTCAAATTCCCTGCAGTCTTCCTGAAACTCTTCTGTGGTGCAGCACCTTGAGGGCCCGAGTATTCTCCCGATGGCTGATGCGGCTTCCTCTGTGGAGCCGTAGGTGCTCTCATAGATTATGAGTGTCCTGAACATACCTTCACCTTCAGTTTTTTAAATAAAAAAGAAGGGTTTATTTCCTTGCAACCCTTCTTATCACGGCTCCAGCCCCTATGATGGCTATTATTATCGCCGCCACATAGTATGCGAATGGTGAGGTTGGGCCCTCCTTCTTCTTGGAGTCAAGGGCGTAGATGTAGCCGTTTTCTGTTGCAAAGTAGATGGTCTTGCCGTAGACTACGGGTGATGAACTTGCCGGTGAGTTGAAAAGGTAGTAACCCGGTGAGTAGCTCCACTCCTCCTTCCCTGTGTACTTGTTGAGGATGTGGAGTGTCCCGTCATCTGAGCCCACAGCCACCATGTTCTCAAAGAGGGCCGGCGCTGATCTCACGGCCCCGCCTGTTTTGAATGACCATTTCAGGGTGCCTGTCCTTGTGTCAAGGGAGGTCACGTTGCCGTCATCGCATCCAGCAAAGAGGCTGTTCTCCTCTGTGTCAATGGCTGGTGTTGACCTGACCCTGTCACCGAGGCTGTACCTCCAGACCGCGCTTCCATCGGACTCTGATAGGGCATACATGTTCCCGTCATCTGACCCCACGTAGATGGTTCCGTTCCAGAAGGCCGGTGATGAGATGACCTGGTCACCGGTTGTGTAGCTCCACTTCTCCTTTCCGTCGGACTCTGATAGGGCATAGACATTGCCGTTGCATGATCCAAAGTAGACGGTTCCGTTCACCACAAGTGGTGATGATTTAACAGCCTCCCCGGCATAGAACTCCCACTTTTTTGAACCGTCATCTGCATCAACTGCGTAGAGCCTGCAGTCGTCTGACCCCACATATACGGTACCCCCACTCACTGCAGGAGATGACTCTATCCTGTTGCCTGTTTTAAATTTCCATTCGAGGTCACCGGTGTCTGTGTCTATGGCGTAGAGGTATCCGTCCCCTGAACCCACATAAAGGGTGCCATTGACCACCGCAGGGGATGATACAACCGCGCCTCCTGTCCGGTAGCTCCAGACAACTGAACCGGTCTCGAGGTTCACCGCATAAACCTTTCCATCGACTGAGCCGATGTAGGCAACCTTGTTGAATATTGCAGGTGATGACTTTATCCCGCCGATGGAGAGATACCATGTCCTTGCTGAGAAGTCACTTGGCTCCTCAGAGAAACCTGTGCGCTGCTGGTCCCCATGGAAGAGGGGCCAGTCTGCAGCTGATACAGGGCTTAAAACCATCCCAATGATTATAAGTGCCGCAATTAAACCTTTCCTCATCATATTACCACCTGAAATTTAGTATTACAACCTAAATGTCCCTGTTAAACCTGGTAACCCCCATTGCAAAGAACAGGAGTGTGAATCCCACAAGCACGGCCAGGTCAAGCCAGATGTCCCCGACACCTGCACCCTTCAGCATCACTGACCTCAGAGCGTCGTTGGCATAGGTGAGGGGCACCACGTAGGCCAGCTTCTGGAACACCCATGGCATGGTCTCGATGGGGTAGAAGACCCCTGATACGAACATCATGGGCATTGCAAAGGGCATAACCATCTGCATGTAGTCCTCCTGGGTCCCCACCCTCGCTGATATCATTATTCCGAATCCCACAAAGCACAGTGCTGTGAGTACAAGTAGAAGGACAGTAAGGAGCATGCTGCCGTTGATCTTTATTCCGAAGAGCAGTATGGCCACACAGAGCAGCAGGAATGCTCTTCCACTTTCTATAACCAGTTTTGAGATTATTTTACCCCCAACAACTGTTGAAACGCTTGTGGGGGTCATGAAGAGACGTGCGAGTTCTCCCCTCTCCCTTTCACCTGCAATTGACTGTCCCATACCGAACATGCAGGAGAACATTATGGTCATTGCAAGTACCGCAGGCACCAGGAAATCCATGTACTTGACGTCCCCGTAGATTCTGTCAACCTGGAAGTTTATCGTGCTCACGATGCTCTGAAAGCCCGTCTCCCCGGGGGTTGAATTCTGGTTCTGAATATTCACAGCGGGGCTCTGCATCTTCTGAACCGCAATTTCACCTGAAAGCCTGCTGAACAGTGCCTGGGTTGCAGGTACCAGGGCCTGACTTGCCAGCTGGTCAGAGGAGTCAAGGTACATGACCACTGTTGGCTCGTCTGTGAGATTGTCATAGTTGGGGGGCAGTATTATGGCCGCCTTGACCTCCCCTGCATCCACCATGTCCCTTGCGGTTTCAGGGTCCTTCATGATATCCTTAATATCGTAGAGGCTCATGTTCCTCATTGCAGCGACGGTCTGGTCTGTGAGGGGGCCGCTGCTCTGCTCAACTATAACCACCGGTATGTTCTCCAGTGTACCGCCCATACCGTAACCGAAGAGGGTTATCATGAGTATGGGGAACAGTATGATTGATATGAGGCGGGGTTTGTGCCTCCAGAGGACTATGAGGTCCTTCTTGAGCATCCACATTACCTTCTTCATTTCCATAACGGTTACCTCCCTGTAACCTTCATAAATACATCCTCAAGTGAGGGGTCCCTGGTTGAAATTGAGCTGATCCTGGCATTGTTCCTTATAACTGCCCCGAGGACATCATTTATGGCAGTGTCACAGCTCTCATCCAGTTCAAGTATTATCCTGCCGGTGTGGTGCCTTTTAACCTCCAGGGTAACCGGGAGGGATTCAAGTTCAGCTATGAGTTCGTCGCTGAGGTCGGTGATCAGCATGCTGAGTTCCTTACCGGCGCAGGTCCCGGATTTTTTCATTTCCTCAATGACCCTTTTTTCGGATTCAGGGGTCTCCTCCTGAATTCTTTCAAGTATGGTGCCAATCTCCCGTGCCCTGAGGGATTCCTCCTCCCTTATAACGGTGTCCTTGAGGCCCTGGGGCGTGTCAAAGGCTGCTAGCAAGCCCTGATTTATTATACCCACGTAGTCGCAGAGGAGTTCAACCTCGTACATGTCGTGGGAGCAGAGTATGATTGTGTGGCCGCTGCTGTTCAGTTCCTCGATGAGGTCCCACAGCACCCTCTTTGTTGTCGGGTCCAGCCCTATGGTTGGTTCGTCGAGGAATAGTATGTCTGGCTGGTGTATCAGGCTTGCAACCAGTGAAACCTTCTGCTGCTGTCCCCCCGACATCTGTCCAACGGGTTTATCTGCCGCGTACTTTATGTCAACCAGCTCCATGAGTTCATCGATCCTTGTTTCCTTCAGGTCCTCTGGCATCCCGTAGAAGTCTGCGCACATCTCCACGTTCTCCCTTGCTGTGAGGTCCTCGTAGAGGCTGACCTTCTGGGGGACCATACCTATCTGCTGTCTCACCTCGTCGGGGTTCTCCAGTATATCGTATCCGGCGACACGGGCTGTACCTGAAGTTGGTGGTATGAGGCAGGTGAGCATCTTTATGGTTGTGGTCTTACCTGCCCCGTTGGGCCCCAGGAACCCGAAGATGGAGTTCTTCTCTATCTTCATGTTAAGGCTGTCAACTGCTTTGAAGTCCCCGTAGACCTTTGTGAGGTCGTGGGTCTCTATGGCATATTTCATTCTTCCTCCTCCCTCTCACATGGGAACATGTCGTTCCAGAAGTCCTCCCATATCCTTGAGATGTGGTTTTTCATTATATCACGGATCCTCTCTATTGTTTCATTTCCCAGCGGGGTTATCTCGTAGTACTTGACCCTCTTCTCCCCGTGCATCTCCCATGAACCCCTTATGAGTCCCTTCTTCTCCAGGTCGTGGAGTACTGGGTAGATGACGCTTGGACCGGGCGGTTTGATCTCCTGGCAGTGCATCCCCTTGATCGAGTAGAACTTCTCAAGTCGTCGCATTATCTCGTATCCATGGATCTTTTCCCTGCTTATCATCCAGAGGATCATTGTTTTTCCGAATCCCCTCATGAAACTCTTTATTATCTTCTCGTCAAACTGTCCCCCCTCTCCATGGGGGTCATTTTCTGCACACATCAGGACATCTCCAGAAAGTGATATATCAATTTTCTGATATATCCTGTTTTATATATACTTTTTGGTGGTGTGATGGAAGTAATTCAGGATAACACTAAAACAGTGGTGATCACCACAGATTGTCACTGTGAACGGGAATGCACTTACCATTCATTCTATAGTGCAGGGGCACTCTAAACGCCTTTCACACAGCAGGGACCCTGCAGATCCAGGCACCTATAAGTATCTTTCATTTTCAGAGGGAATGGAAACACTCATAAGGCCGGCTGAATAGAAAACCAACCGGGATCTATATGAGGCTCGGATTTTCAACCCTGGCACTGTTCATGGAACCAATGGAGAACATCCTGGAAAAAGCAGAGGAGGACGGCTTCCAGCTCATTGAGATACTCTGCGAGGGACCCTACTGGCCCCGGAGGCTCCTTCAAGATGGGGCAGCACTGGATGTCTTTGAATCCTTTGACCTTGAGATACTCCTCCACGCCCCCACCATAGACCTGAACCCTGGCAGCATGAACCAGGGCGTAAGGGAGGAGACAGAAAGACAGATGATTGAGACGGTGGAACTCGCATCAAGGATAGGGGCAACGACCGTAACAACCCACCCGGGTCTTGTGCACAGGAGGGAGGAGAGGATAAGGAACGCTGCCCTTAAATTCGCAGCTGAAACACTTAAAAACTGTGTGGCCCATGCAGAGGATTCATCGGTAAGGTTCTCAGTTGAGAACATGCCGGGCAGGTTCTCATACCTCTGCAACAGCCCCAGTGAGCTTGCAGAATTCTCAGAGGAATGCGGATCATATGTGACTGTGGATGTGGGCCATGCAAACACCACGGGTTTCCTTGAGGATTTCCTCAGCATGGAGAGAATAGCCCACCACCACCTGAGCGACAACAACGGTGAAAGGGACCAGCACCTCCCCCTGGGGGAGGGCACGGTTGACCTTGAACTCCTCAGGGGGATAGACCGTGGGGTGATAGAACTGAATAACTATGAGGGGGTCATAAAGAGCAGGAGAATCCTGGAATCCTTTTATTGAGGGTGAAGCATGAATAAGAACAGAATTGAGGCATTTTGGATGGAATATTTGCCATTGCAATGACGCTCCTTGTTCTCGGCATTGAGGTGCCGGAGGGGATCATAACAGAGTCCTCAATGGCTTCATACCTCACACTCCCAGCCCCCAGGATCCACATCTACTGCCTCAGCTTCCTCCTCCTAGGGATTTTTCTGGCGGGTTAACCACATGCAATTTGAAAAACCTGAAGGAGGTTGACACGGGTTTCCTGTGGATAAACATATTCTGCTGATGTTCGTGGCCATGGTACCCTTCTCAACGGAACTCACAGGAGACTATGGCGGACTTACGACATCCAATGTCATATTCCATGTTAACATGCTGATGATAGGCCCCCTACTATCTGCAAGCTGGTTCTATGCATATAGAAATGGACTCATGGATGCTGAAAGGGACCAGTACCTGAGGGCACTTAAGAGGAACTTCTGATGCCATTTGCAGCAATCGTGGCGCTCCTGCTAACACAATTCACGCCCGAGTACAGCTCCATTGCCTATGCAATCATGGTCCTCAAGAGGTTCCTCTAGATATCAGGGCCTTATATAGGCATGAAATCGGTGAGGCGCACCACGGCGATATTCGGGTTCATCCAGGATATCAGGGCCTTATATAGGCCCATCCCTCCGCCTGTTTTCTGACAATCTCACCCACACCCGAGGATACGGTATCAACACCATCCACAAGTTTTCCTGAGGTTATACCCCATGCATTCAGGGTGTTGGAACAGGCAGCAAATCTGACACCATCATCAATGAGCTTACAGATCCTATCTGAGTACTCTGAGTCCCTCAGGAAGGCGCTGACACCCTTTGAGTACGCCACAACCTCAATCTCAACATTCTGAATGTCGGCCATCAGGTTCCTCACATTGGCAAAAAGCAGCAAAACCCTCTCATCGTCGTCCTCATCAAGGTGGAAGACCACACGGTAAATCCTCTCATCACCCATCATGATCACCCGGTTCACAATTACAGTTGAAGACAGTCATACAGGTGTTATCCCTAATGGCTTCAGTATCACAGTGTATTCATCGCGTGAGGACAATCATACTGGCGTTATCCTCCCATCGAGTTCGGCATCAACCGGGCTGTTCTTCTCAACGTACTCTCTCAGGGCATCAACCGCCCTTATGTCCATCTCCTCGTGGTTATCACCGTACCGTGATGGCACACCCTGACTGGTTACATAGACTGCACTGTAGGTTCTATCAGGCTCAAGGGGCTTCCCGTTCACGAATATCTTCTGTATCCGGCTACCGGGAGGGTTCTCTATCTTGAAGTAGATCTCCAGGCCCATGCACCTCTTGAGGTAGCCCCCCATCTGCCTGTAGGGGTCCCTGGAGAATGTGAGCTCAATGTTCTCCTCCATCATCTCCAGGATCTCCCTCCCCAGAAGTTCAACACGGGATACCGGGGGATTAACAGGGATCATGTTCCAGAGGTCCTCAACCTGGATATCCCCAGGGGGTACCGGGGCACCATAGCGCCATCCATTGGAAAATGCAAGTTCAGAGTCATCCACATCCATTATTGCCCTGAGGAGAAGGTTGTCCATGGTTGACTCCAGTATTGTGTACCTGTTGAGGTGCGTCCGGGTTGAACCCACGGTGGCCTCAAGGTAGTCCCTGTCCACCTCAGCCGCCCTCATGACCATCTCCTCAACATCCTCATTTGACGGCCCCTGACCCTTACAAGTTCGTGTTTGAATTTCCGGACACCACCATCAACCTCAAGGTCAAGGCGTCCAATGAATGAGCCGTGGCACCCTGACTGTATTATGATGGCGTCATTGACAATGAAGGGTCTCTCGAGCCTGTTGTGGGTGTGGGCGCTCAGAAGCACGTCTATGCCATCAACATCCGCTGCCAGCTGGCACTCCTGGGGGAAACCCAGATGTGATATGACCACCACCAGGTCGACCCTCTCCTCATCACGGAGCACCTCTATCCAGTAGGGGAGTTCATCACGTCCAAGGGTGAACTCAAGGCCCTCACTGAACCGTGGGGGCATCACCTTATCCACTATATTGGATGCTATCCCCACAACACCCACCTGGAGGTCACCCCTCTCCACTATCTCATATGGTCTAAAAGCAAGGCGTTCTGTACCCTCACGGTAGCAGTTTATTGCAAGAACCGGATGATTCAGTTTTTCAGATATTTCCATGAATCTTCTGGGTCCATAGGCGAACTCCCAGTGGGCTGTCATTGCATCAAAGCGCATTTCATTGAGGATGGGTATAAGGGCGGCGCCCTCACTCTTCACGGCATGGTATGTGCCGTGGATGGTGTCACCACAGTCAAATAGTAGTGTGGGTCCCTCTTCACGTATACCATCCACAAGGCCTGCTATGTGGTGGTAGCCCCCCAGGGTCTCGTACATTATATTTCTGCCCTCCCAGAAGAGTTCCGGGTGGGATTTGAGGTATCCGTGGGTGTCATTCACCTGCACGATGCAAAGTTCACTCAATATCAGCCCCCCATATTTCAGAATTCTATATTCAGAACCCAAAACCTTAGAATTCTATATTCAGAACCTCCCTTATGTTATCAACAACGTAGTCAGCAGCATCAATCAGCCTCTGAGGAACAGGTTCCCTCTGCTGTAGTGTTAAAACCCCCACGTCAGCCTCCCTCAATGCAAGGATATCGTTGAGGCCGTTACCCACCATCATGACCCTGCTGTACCTTCGCTTCAGGTTCTGGATTATCTCTGCCTTCCTCTCGGTGTCGGCGGTGTCAAAGACGTTTTCCTGGGGTATCCTGATGATCCTTGCAAGTTCCCTCAGTGACCCCCTCCGGTCTCCTGATGCAATGTATATGTGGATGTTTCTTTTCCTGAGTTCCTCCACAACCTCCGGAACCTCAGGGAAGAGTTTTCCACCTGCGGTTATTGTGAAGTCAACCATGTTTCTGTCAATGTTGACTATGAAGCCGGATCCACTGCATATCTGTATGTTGTAGTTCTTCCTGGAAACGGCATCTATGGTGTCCTGTATGTCCCTGACAGTTGCAGGGTCATCCCTGAGGATATCCCGGATCTCATCAGAGGTAACCGCGGTGTTGGCATAGCTGACATCGAAGTCTATGCGGTTCCTCTTTATGAACTCATATATGGTCTGGTCGGGTTTTGCGTTTACAATACATGTCGCGGGGTCGGTCTGAAGCACAACAAGGGCCCTTCTGTCCCTGTAATCCACAATATCAAGTGAATTCATTCTGTCACATATCTTACCTGTTTTAAGGTTCTTGAGGGCCCTGTACCTTCTTATGAGTGTCCCTGAGTTATCAAAAACAGCTGCCTTCATCACATGATATTATGTTTTTCACGGTATTAATTAATTATTGGGAGGAGTATGGATTGAAAAAGAAAATTGAGTTTTTAAGTGTTTTCCCGATTTGCTCTTGGAAGGTTTTCATTTGGATTAATAGTCTTTGAGTGTTTTCTGGCTGGTTTTTTCTTTGAGGGTTTTTATCATGGTGTCTCTGTTCACAATCAGGCCTTCGAGCCACTGTTTTTCCTTGCAGTCTGGCAGGAATTCTATTATGGCCTGGGCTACCCGGTAGAATTTTTCATCGGTTCCGTAGCCGGTTTCAAGGAGCAAGTCCTGGAGTTCTTCTCTTCTGCCCTGGCTCCAGAGTCTGGCTGCGAGGTGGAGTGCGTCTATGAGTTCTGTGGTGTCATGGTCATCACTCCTCTTGTCGGGGCCGAGGACTGTGACCTTACCCCTCTGTATCCTTATGAATCCGGTCCTGGTGTTCTGGAGGTCTATGCCGAGGCTGCCGGCGAGTTTCCTGGCCTCGTCGAAGTCCACGCTGGAGTTTCCGAAGTTCCACCGGTAGAATAGGTAGAACCTTGTGAGGGATGAGAGGCCCTCGGCGAATCCGTTATCCAGTATCCTCCTTATGGCGAAATCCGCTGCAACCGCGCGTATATCATCCAGTAACCGGGAACCCCGGACCACGTCGCCGTTGTACTTGAGAATCTCACTGTACTTCCCTATAACCTCCAGGCCAGCCCCTATGGCCGCGATGAAAAAGTCCGGGCCACTTATACCCTCACCCCACAGGTAATCCAGCTTCTCACCCAAGACCTCCTTCAACTCACCCAGAACCTCCTCATAATAACCGGTGCTCTTCTCAAAATCAGGCTTACGGGCCACAATATAAATAGAGGAGGCAAGGGTCGCTGAGCCCTGGGCACGCATACGGGACCTTCTTTCGGTGAATATGGGCCATGATGCGGTCACCACCAGACCAGAGTCAAGAAGGGAGTTTATAACGGTTTCCCAGCCATGGGTGGTCTTATGGGCATAGACGATGTTGGCTATGCCGCCGGGTCTGAGGACGCGGTGTATCTCCCTGAAGGAGTCCCTGAGCATGGACTCGAACTCCTCCCGGGCCTCATCCATACTCTTATCATTGGTGTAGGCCACCATCTCACCCCTCTTAGGCGTGAGGGGTGTCATGAAAAGATCCGGGTAAAGATCACCCAGGGCCCTCTTCAACCACACATAAAAGAAATCCGAAAGATACGAATACGGCACATTATCATAATATGGTGGGTCAGTGAAAACCGCATCAAAATATTCATCATCAAAAGGAAGAGAAACCGCAGAACCCTGAAACATCCTAGCAGGTTTTTGAGCAGTAAGCGAAAGAACCTTTATAGTATCAATATTGTCTTTGAATAGGCTTTTCCAGCTCCTCATAGATCCACTGAAAGGATTCGGTTCAGCATAATCCCAAACCATGGGTAAAGCTTGTCTAGAAAACATATTACCCATTAGTTCGCGTGCAGGCTGCCATTGGGTGAGACTATTATAACTCATCGCCATTCTGTTAAAAGTTAAACATAAATAACTAATCACAGACTTTGCATAGTCTTCCTCGCATCCTTCTTTTAGCATTTCCTGGTGGGCTTGGCGGATTTTCTCGGTGAAGGTTATGAGGGCAAGTTTCTGCCGGGCATTGAAAAGACCACCCCAGGTGTCAAGGCCATAAACCCATACATTAATAACACCAAATTTGAAGGGAACCCTCCTTATAGGCTCATCTGGGACCGGGTCTATTCCCCACTGGTCCATGAGTTCATCTCTTTTCTTTTCCAGGTATCCCTGGGCTTCCATGTAGGCTTCCAGGTCATTTTCTGTTGCTAGGCGGTAGGTTTTACCCCTCCGCTGGGGGTGTGTGAGTGCCACGACGATGAGCCTCTCACCGGCCTCACCCTCCTGGAACAGTCGTCGGGTGTCATTGGCGGGTATGGTTGAACCGCAGACCGGACAGGTTACGATGGCCCTTGAGATGGTCCCCCTGGAGGGGTCAAAGTCAGGGTCCTCCACGATCTCAAATTCCACACCCTCACCTGTAACCAGCGGTTGGAGGGCTATTTTTCTGTTCTTTTTCCTGGCGAGCCAGTACTGTCTCATGAGTGGTATCTCTGCCCCGCAGTCAGGGTTCTGGCAGGGGAGTGTCCTGGCCCAGATGTAGGCCGCGGGGATTGAGCCATCCTCATCCTCCGGGTAGAAACGTGAAAGCTCCTCCCTGGCCTCCCTGAGGACCCATTCACCCCACCTCTTAACATCCCTCAGCAGTCGGGGTTCACTGTCAGACCAGGAATCACTGGCCCCGTACCTCTGGGGGTACTCAAGTGTGCACTTCTGGATGAGGACAGCCACCGGGTTGAGATCCATACTGTAGGTTTCACACCCCAGACGGAGGGCCTCAAGGGGTATGCTGCCACCCCCACCAAAGGGGTCCAGTACACGGGGCGGCCGACCATTATACTCCCTTATATCCCTCCGGGCCCTCTCAATCATCCCCTGATTCAAACTGTTCTCCCACTCACTCAACTCCTCAATGAACCTCTTAACCCGGACCTCCTCCAGTCCATCACCTGCAGTGGGGATCAGGCTGGCGTAGATGGTGGCCCGGCTGCTTGCAAGGGGCCGGCGGGCCCACCAGATATGAAGCGTGGAAATATGACCATGCCTTATATTCTTCTCACGGGCAGAATTCTCACTCACCCTCGCAACAGGAAAAGTCCTCTCAATAAACCTCTCATCCATTAAACAATCCTCCACATGGTTCCGCAGAACTGGATGATCGCATTAACAACAGTTCATCCTGGTTTATTCTGGGCATGATACATATTGGAGGGCATAACTATCAAATTAACTGTCATCAGAAAATGACTGCAAGTCCTCCAGTGAGGAAGTAGAGTCCTGCAAGCAAAATAAAACCGTTACATGCCACCATAACTGCCCTGTAAATTCTTCCACCTGTATCAAAGGATCCCCTGGATGATAGAAAGGATACCAGGCTGTACCAGGCCAGGTCGGATGACCAGTGACCCACAAGGAAACCTGCAAGTCCAGCAGCACCTGCAAGTTCAAGTCCACTGTACATGAGGGCGGCCCCAACAGCACCCCACCATATAAAGAAGTAGGGGTTGGAAAAACTTATCACTGCACCCCTGAGTACTGATCCTCCTGCTGGAATATCCCCTGAGGATTCGTCCCCGGACCTCAGACCCCTGATGCCGGTCCAGATGAGGACGGAGCCACCTGCAATCCCAATGAATGACGATGCGGACTCTGATGAGAGGAGGTAGCCCATACCCATGAATATCAGGACAACCAGGAGGGCCTCACCCAGGATGTGGCCTGTGACAAGGAGGGGCCCTGCCCTGAAACCCCCCTGAATGGAGTCCGAGACCGTGACAGTGAGAAGGGGGCCGGGGGCCATTGCCCCTGAGAGGCCTATGATGAAGGATGTTACGGTAAATAGGATGACACTGAGCATTCTTCCAGCCTAATTGTACCTGTTAAGTATCTTCATGATCTCAGTGAGGTGACGGTCAATCTCCTCTATCTCATCCTTCCTGAGGGCCCGGGTCCTCCCGAGTATCCTTATCCTCTCAAACACATGGTCCATCCTTACGAGGAGTTCATGCATTGATGTCCTGGTGGGGTACATGATATCACAGCTCCGGTAACTAACTGTGTTCACCATCCTATATAGCATCTTTTCTTGGGGGCAGTGAATGGGACCAAACCCCGGGGATCAGGGTTTTACACCATCTTTTCTCAGCCCTGCAGGTCAACCTCCAGGCCCTTACCTGACTCAGCGGCCCTCTCATAGACCATCCAGGCTGTTGTAACGTCCTGCAGTGAGAGTCCGGTTGAATCGAATACTGTTATATCCTCACCTGATCTTCTACCCTCAATTTTACCTGTTATCACATCCCCTATTGTTCCCTGGAGGTCCTCCTCTGTGATAAGGCCCTCACTGAGGGGTACGTTTATCTCTCCACTGTGGGATGCCTGTTCCCAGCTGTCATAGAAGACCCTCCCCCTTTTGAGTATGAGGGGGTCCAGTTCCTGCTTTCCAGGGGCATCTGCCCCCATGGCACATATGTGGGTTCCAGGTGTTATCCAGTCAGCCTTCACCAGGGGCTTCCTTGAGGGGGTGGCCGTTACAACTATGTCCCTCCCCTCCACAGCCTCCCTGATATCCCGGGCAGGATTGACCCTGAACCCGTAGACCTCAGAGGCCTTCTTTGCGAATTTTTCTCGTTGGGAGGGCGTCCTGCAGTAAACACAGACCTCCTCAAGGTCAGCGACCCTGCTGATGGCCATGAGCTGTGTCCAGGCCTGTCTCCCGGCACCCACCATCCCCAGTGTTGATGCCTCCCGATCTGCAAGGTACTTCACGGAGACCCCCCCGGCTGCCCCGGTCCTCATATCGGTTATATATGTTCCATCCATGAGTGCAAGGGGGAACCCGGTCCTTGGGTCGACAAGCTCTATGACAGCCATGACCGTCGGGAGGGAATGTTCACGGGGATTTGATGGGTGGACATTCACGCACTTAACACCCGCCATTTCAAGTTCCTCAAGGTAGGAGGGCATCACCCTGAGGTCCCCATCGTGTTTCCTGAAGAATAGGTACATCTTGGGGGGCATCTGGACACGGCCAAGGGCATCCTGGACAAAGGCGTTCTCAACAGCCTTCAGACAGTCATCCATGGTCAGAAGACCCTCAACATCACTTTTTTTGAGTATAATGGTTTTCTCCATCACTTCACCCTTTCCATCCATTCCATATCCTAGATCTTGGTCATCTTCACATTTATTAATGTTGAAAATGAAATTAAACCCAATAGGAGGGTGACCGGGCACCTGCAGATACCCCAGGATGACCATCATGGAAAGCCAGGGACCCTCAAATGCAGCTCTTCAGGATAATCGGTTTACTCAATGATAGGATACGGGTGTTTGGAAATGGAAATCATGGATAAGGTTGAAATGATTAAGGATCATGGCATGACCGCATCAGAGAACCTTGAAAGGTTCATCAGGACAATAAGGGCGAAAAATGATGATATAAACGCATTTATAGAGGTCAGGGAGGAGGAGGCCTTCCAGAGGGCTGAGGAGATAGACTCAAGGATAGCCTCGGGGGAGAGGACAGGTAGACTCGCGGGTCTGGTTATAGGTGTTAAGAGCAACATCAACGTGGAGGGATTCACGGTATCCGCCGCATCCAGGACACTTGAGAACTACACTGGAAGCTACGATGCAACCGTCATAAGGCGGATAAAGGAAGAGGATGGGATAATAGTCGGCATGACCAATATGGACGAATTCGCAGCTGGAAGTTCAACAGAGACCTCATTCTTCGGCCCCACCGACAACCCATCTGCACCTGGAAGGATACCCGGAGGTTCCAGTGGGGGAAGCGCCGCTGCCGTTGCAGCCGGGATGTGCGACATTGCACTGGGATCAGATACCGGGGGATCCATAAGGAACCCGGCCTCCCACTGTGGTGTTATGGGGTTCAAGCCAACCTATGGGCTGGTTTCAAGGCAGGGGCTCCTTGACCTTGCCATGAGCTTCGACCAGATAGGGCCCCTTGCAGCTGACGTATCCGGCCTTCAGCTGACCCTTGAGGTGATATCAGGCCATGACCCCACCGACCCAACAACCATTGCAGAGGACCGGGAACTCGGCGTGGATCGGGAACTGAAGGATATTCGCTTCGGTGTCGTGAAGGAGTTCCTTGAGGTCACCGATGACTCAATAGATGCTGCCATCCAGAGGAAACTTGACCTGATAGAGGATGAGGGGGCTGAGATAGTGGAACTTGATTTTGGCTACATCGACCTCTGCCTCCCAACCTATTACCTCATAAACTATGTTGAGTTCTTCTCAGCCACAAGAAAGTACGATGGCAGGAAGTATGGCCACAGGATAGAGGACGTGTGCGGCCCTGAGGTGCTCCGGAGGATACACATGGGCTCCTACATCAGCCAGAAGGAACTATCTGGTAAATACTACAGGAGGGCCCTCCAGGCAAGGTCACTCATAAGGAGGGAGATAGAGGGGCTCCTGAAGGACGTGGACATCATACTGGGCCCCACAGTCCCTAAACTCCCCCACAGGCTTGGAGAGGAACTTGAACCAATGGAGATGTATGCATACGATGTCCTCACGGTCATAGCCAACCTTGCAGGTATACCCGCTGCAAGCATGCCTGCAGGTGACGTGGATGGGGTTCCTGTGGGCCTGCAGCTCCAGGCAAAGCCAGGGGACGATGGAATGATACTCTCTGCAATGAGGGGTATAGCCTCCCTTTAGAGTGAGTTTACATGAGGATTGGACTCGCATACCTGAGGGGCTCTGTACCGGCCTTTGAGGATTTTGGATTTCTACCCACCGACCTGGTTAAGGAGAATGGCCTAGTGAATGGTGAGAGGGCCCACAGGGTCCTGGATGGCATCATAATACCCGGTGGGAGCATAGTTGAGTCAGGGAGTCTATCAGCGGACCTTGGATCAGAGATAAGGAGGATGGCTGCTGAGGGAAAATTTGTCCTTGGCATCTGCTCAGGGTTCCAGGCACTGGCAGAGAGGACGGATATAGGGAGAAAATCGCCCTGCCCCATATACAGGGAGGGTCTGGGGCTCCTGAATGTATCATTCCACCCCATGATAAGCAACGACCGTGTGGAGGCCCTTGTCACAGGGGAGTCATTCCTCACCGCAGGTTTAACCGGTGAGAGGGTAACCGGTTTTCACTGCCACACCTACGGTGAGATAAGGGGGGACGCTCCTGAGATAATGCGCTCCATAATAAGGAGGGCCGATTACAGGGACAGGAGGCTTGAGGTAACCTCGGGTGTCTGCAGTGACGATGGAAACGTCGCAGGTACCATGGTCCACGGGGCACTGGATGAGAACCCCGCCCTTGTGGAGAACATACTGGAGTTTCTGGGCGCCGGTGAGGATTCAAGGGAGAGGATAATGGAGAAGAACCGGGAACTCAGAAAAACCCTGAGGTCAGAGATAGGTGTGGAAACAGGTATAAACGTTGAGGAAAGAGGAAGCGAGACCAGGAATACCCCGCCGGCAATCATGATAGCATCCACGGGCTCGGATGCAGGGAAGACCTTCATAGTCACCGGCCTTGCAGGCGCCCTCAGGAGGCGGGGTCTCAGGGTGGGGGTCATGAAGGTGGGCCCTGATGTCAGGGACATAGTACCGGCCCTCTACCTCATAAAGGAGCCCATGGAGGAGCACTCCTCCATAAGAATAGGGCACCTGGGCTGGATGGACCTTGAGGATGCCCTGGAATCGGTGAGGGGAAGGTATGATATAATACTGATCGAGGGTGTTATGAGCATATTAACAGGACTCCTCAATGAAACCGTACCCTACTCAGGGGCCGAAATCGCACTTGCAGCTGGGATACCTGTTATAATGGTGGCCGGCTGCAGCAGGGGAGGGGTGGAGTCAGCGGCCGTTGACCTGGACGCCCATATAAGTGTCCTTGAGAGGCTTGGGGTTGAGGTCCCCCACGCCATCCTCAACAGGGTCTATGACATGGATATATTTAAGAGGGCCTCAGGGGGGAGGTACCTGGCTCTGCCCCGGGTTAAGATGAGCATGAGGGGCGGCACCCCTGAGGTTGAGATAAAACTTGAGGACTTCTGCATGAGGGCCATGGAGGCCGTTGAGGAGAACCTTGACGTGGATCTTCTCATATCTGAAGCAGCAGAACCAGAATTCAGGGGATACACTGACCTTGAGGAGATAATGAGAAGATTCAGAAAAAATTAGGTTATTTTTTTAGGTGATAAAAAAATAGTGGTGGTGGGGTTAAATTTCAAGATCCTCCTCAGGGATCTCCTCCCCCTCTGTTATGGTTATACCCTCCTCTCCGCCTATCTCATAGGTGAGGAACTGGAGGGGTGTCTTGGTGCTTCTCATCTTAACTATGTCCATTATACGCTCCCTTCGACCTGTGTAGGGGTTCTCCCTCCTGCCGAGCTTTATGGCACCATAGACCGAGAAGAGGGCAAGTTCATTGAATTCCTTGGAGGTTGCGCTGTCAAGTATGATGACAGAGGTTATCCCCCTCTGCTTGAGCTCATATACCAGGAGGTCAAACTGGTTCCTGAACTCATATGCTGTTAACTTGGCTGTGTAGCCCCCCAGACTATCTATAACAACCACCTCAGCCTCAGGGGGGATGTCGTGTATTATCTTGGTGAAGTTGCCCTTCATTGGGTCCATGTCCATGCTGAGCTCGGCCTCTGTTATCCTGGCCCTTATACCGGTCAGTTCAATGAAGTTGAGGAGTCCCCTCTCCTCAAGTTCCTGGGTGTTCCAGCCAAAGGAGTTTGCCTGGATGTGGAGGTCGTTGGCGTCCTCCTCGGCTGTGATATAGACCGTGTTGTATCCCTCCATGCAGCTGCTTATTGCAAAACGCAATCCAAAGATTGTCTTCCCGCATCCGGGTTCCCCGGTTATGAGGACGGATCTACCCATGGGGAAGCCGCCTATTGTGTCATCAAGTCCACTGATTCCTATTTTCAGCCTATCCATAAGAAACACCTTTAAGATCTGAATTCCATGTATGATTCAATGAGGTCTGCTCCGCTCATGAATATGAGGTCGTGTTCCTCCGCATATTTCATGGCATCATCCGTTGAAAGTGCATTGCCGGTCCTGTCATCCATCATCTCACAGCAGACCGCAACTCCCTCAAGTCCGGCCATCTCCATGAGTGCTATGCTCATCTCGGTGTGGCCCTTCCTCCTGGTCACATGGCCATCAGCGGCCCTCAGGAGGGTGACATGGCCTGGTGATCTGAAAAGATCCCCGAACTCATGGTGTTTTTTGTTTTTACAGAGCTCTGCAAGCTCCCTTATGGTAAGGGCCCTGTCATTGTCAGTTATTCCTGTAAATGTCCTCCGGTGGTTCACTGTTATGGAAAAAGCCGACTTTTCATCGTAGGGTATATCGTGGGGTGATAGCCTGCTGAGTACCGGGTAGCGTCCTGAGGCCTCATTCATTATATCGGTCATGTAGGGTATACCGAGACTTTCTGAGTTCTCCCAGGATACAGGTACACATATGAGGCCACCTGCATCGTTCCTCATGACCCTGATGTGATCAGGGGTTGTTTTTTCAGCAGCAACAATCATATCTGTTTCCCGTTCACGGTTGTCCGCGTCGAATACAAGGACCATTTCTCCCTTTCTGAGTGCTTTAAGGGCTTCCTGAATCATATGATCACGACTCTGTTGTATCACTCAATTAATCTGATGATTCATCATCCATTATCTTTAGGCTAACAGTATCTCCATCTCTTAATTTAAGGGTTTTTCTGAGGTTTACAGGGGCAACAAATTCAAGGCACACATCCCTGTGATGGGTTTTAACAGGGAACAGAAGGGCGCCATCAACCTCATCGTTCAGGACTGCCCTCACATAGAGCACATCCCCGAAACCGCCGCCACCATGTATTTTATCAGCCTTAAGCCGCAGTTCTCTGACGATTTCAGGGTTACCGGTTTCTATGTTGAGGGTGCCGGGGAATGGCTCGAAACCCAGTTTCTCCCTGAACTGTTCAAGGTAGACGTCCCTTGTCATGAAGTATGCGCCCTCACCGAAACCTGAACTGACCCTTCCGGTTATGATCATCCTCTCACTCCACTCTGCCCCTTACAGTTGAGAAGAGGGGACCCCTCAGGTCTATCTCACGGTTCCTGCCTGTTATGTACCTCATGGCCACATCATCCAGGATGAGGTTCAGGTCAGAGAGGGACCTTGCTATCGTGCTCCTCACCTCAACCTCATCGGCGCCACTCACAGCCATCTCCTCCACCCTGTAGGCTGCCTCGGCTGCAAGGGCATCCATGTAGGTTATCCCTGTGTTGAGGCCATCCCGCCGGGCGCTGGCTATGAGTTCGTTGTCCAGTTCCGTTCCGGGTGGAACACCCAGTATGTTGCCATCGTGGATGTAGATGGTGTTCCAGACCGCAGGTCCGAGGAGCCGTGTGTTCTCCTCATCCTCAACTGCCTCCACCCTGATCTTCCTGCCAAGGAATTCCCCACGGTAAACCTCAAAGCTGCAGGGTGACTCTGCGTCTGCATGGGCCCTCCAGGTTTCAATTATCCTCTCCATGAGCATCCTGCCATCTGAGGTTACAGGGTGGAGGTTTATCCTGAGCATGCCGGCGATGTCCCTGTCGGTGAGCCTCCAGGGTCCATGGATCTGGGGGTAGACCATCTCCCGGACGTCATCCACCTGGTTGAGTATCATGGCCACACGTTCAACACCCACCCCGAGGTTCATGACCTCCTCGTCTATACCGTACATTGAGAGTGCTATGGGGGAGTATAACCCGAAGGTTGCAATCTCAACCCAGTCCCTGAGGCCCGGGTGGTAGGCGTAGACCTCTGTCTGGGTCCCGGGAATGTAGTACTTGGATTTCTTCTCATCAGGCAGAAACTTGAACCTTGAGAAGCCGAAGTGCTCAAGCAGGCCCTCGGCCACTGCCTTCCCAACGTCCAGGGGAACCTCGTCATCCACAACGACGCATGAGGCTGAGTGATAGGTCATGAGGTGACTTGAATCCTCCCTCTGCTCCCTCCTGAAGCAGCGGTCAATTGAGAAGAGTTTCAGGGGGAGGGGGTACCTGTCATGTATATTCTGCAGGGATATGAACCACCCGGAGGTCATATGGGACCTCAGGGTTGTCCTACCTGCAACTGGTTTGAGGTCCCTTATCTCAGGGAACACCCTCTCGATGATCCTGAGGGCGTCATGGCTTT
Source organism: Methanothermobacter sp. KEPCO 2 (assembly GCF_041228365.1). Lineage (NCBI taxonomy): Archaea > Methanobacteriati > Methanobacteriota > Methanobacteria > Methanobacteriales > Methanobacteriaceae > Methanothermobacter > Methanothermobacter sp. KEPCO 2. Next base: position 1,497,209 of record NZ_CP166185.1, read on the forward strand.
CAACCTCAAGGGCCCCGGATACCTCAAGGACGAGGTCGTCCCCTGAGATGTCACCCTTCTTGTAGGATCTGAAGACCTCCTTGAGGCCCTGGATCCTGTCCTCTGTCACCTCAACTCCCATTTCCTCTATCATCCGGATCTTATCAAGGCCAAGGCCTATGTCTGGCCTTGGAAGCCCCCCCAGGTAGAAGCACCTGTCGAGGACCGCCGGGGCCTCGGGGCCAAACTGCCTGTATATGTGCTCCTCGTCTATGAATACCGGGTTCACCATCTCACTGAAACCCAGCCTGAGGTAGGCCTCCCTTATCATCCAGATGGTGTCATAGAGGACGTGGGATTTTCCCACACCAAACCTCAGGCGTGGATACTGCAGGTCATGGTGGGGCTTTTTAAGGAGCTTCCCGCTCTCAAGCCATGCCCTCTCAAAGTCCCTCCTTGATAGTTTAACAATATCCTTCTTCTTCAAATGGAACCCCCGTGATCTTTATGGTATATGTAATCGGGATCATCAGTGTGATGAGCAGTGTTATCACCCCTCAGGAGATTCTTCTGTTAAATTAGCCAGTTGAAGGTGCCTTCAGTTTTCCCATCACCACCTTCAACAGGAAGGGTGATCTTTCACTTCCCATATTCATCACCTTAACATATTGACTGCCAAACCTTATAATAATGAATGTTGAAAATAATCTCCATGGAAAGCGAGCTTTACGAATGTGATGTTCTCATAATAGGCTCAGGCGGAGCTGGCTGCAGGGCAGCAATTGAGGTTTCTGAACACAAACTGACACCAATAATAGTTTCAAAGGGTTTATCATTCAAATCAGGATGCACAGGAATGGCCGAGGGTGGATACAACGCCGCATTCGCATGTGTTGATCCTGATGACAGTCCCGATGTCCACTTTGAGGATACAATGAGGGGTGGGGGATTCATCAACGACCCCAGACTTGTCCGTATACTGGTGGACGAGGCCCCTGACAGGCTGAGGGACCTTGAAGAATATGGTGCACTCTTTGACCGCCAGGAGTCAGGCCTCCTGGATCAGAGGCCCTTCGGAGGCCAGACCTACAGGAGGACCTGCTACCATGGGGACAGGACAGGCCATGAGATGATCACGGCCCTCAAGGAGGAGGTTATAAGGAGGGACATAGAGACCATCGATGAGGTGATGATAACCTCACTACTTGTTGAGGATGGAAGGGTCCTTGGCGCCATGGGCGTATCCATCAGGAATTCAGAGCCTGTGGCCTTCAGGGCCTCCTCCACCATACTGGCATCAGGAGGGGCAGGCCACATATACCCTGTGACCTCCAACACCATGCAGAAGGGTGGTGATGGCTTTGCAATCGCCTGGAAGGCGGGGGCTGACCTCATAGACATGGAACAGGTCCAGTTCCACCCCACAGGCATGGTCTACCCTGAGTCACGGAGGGGGGTCCTTGTGACGGAGGCCGTGAGGGGTGAGGGCGGCATACTCCTCAACAGTGAGGGTGAACGGTTCATGGGCCGCTATGACCCCCGCGGGGAACTTGCAACAAGGGACGTGGTTGCAAGGGCCATCTACACCGAGATAATGGAGGGCCGGGGGACAGAGAACGGCGGCGTCTACCTTGATGTGAGCCACCTCCCTGATGAGGTTATAGAGGAGAAACTTGAGACCATGCTACTCCAGTTCCTGGATGTGGGCGTGGATATAAGGTCCGAGCCAATGGAGGTTGCACCCACAGCACACCACTTCATGGGGGGTGTAAGGATAGATGAGTGGGGCAGGACCAGCCTCAGGAACCTCTTCGCAGCAGGTGAGGTTTCAGGTGGTGTCCACGGTGCCAACAGGCTCGGAGGAAATGCCCTGGCCGATACCCAGGTATTTGGAAGGAGGGCGGGCATATCAGCTGCAAAAAACGCCATGAGTTCATCCAGGAGACAGGTCAGGTCACTCATTGAGGAGGAGGAGCAGCGGATAAAGGGTATGGTCCGCGATGGATCCATAAGGCCGGCTGAGATAAGGGATGAACTCCACGAGGCGATGTGGAGTGATGTTGCAATTGTGAGGAGCCGGAGGTCACTTGAATCTGCAATGTCCAGGATTTCCACGCTGATGGATAAACTGGGGGACCTTGATGTCCCTGAAACAGGAGGATTTAACAGCAACCTCCTGGAGGCCCTTGAACTTGAGAACATGCTCATAACAGCCTCACTGGTGACCCGCTCAGCCCTTATAAGGGAGGAGAGCAGGGGATCCCACTACCGGGAGGATTTTCCGGAAACACGCCCGGAATGGAAAAGGAGCATATTACTAAACAGGAAAGGGGAGCCTCAGTTCATAGAGAGATGAGCAGTAAGTTAAAACTGCTCACAAGTAATTATATCCATTATCTCAGGGCTGCGGTAGTCCCTGAAGACATGGTCAGCCCCGGCCCGTCTGAGCTCTGCCTCCCCGTACCTTCCGGCTGCTATTCCAATCTTAAGGGCACCCACATGGGCTCCGGCCATCATATCGTAGGGTGTGTCACCAAAGAGGACGATTTTTCCCGAGGCCCCCATCTCAAGTCCCCTTTTAACCGCGATTTCTGTGAGCTCCTCCCTTATGGGGCTGTCACTCCCGAAGCCCCCGAATGAGAAGTAACCTGCAATTCCTGCCCTCTCAAGCTTCATGAAGGCTATATCCTCCAGGTTACCTGTGACAACTCCCATGCAGGCACTGCAGGATCTTAGAGCCTCAAGGAACCCCATAACACCATCTATGAGCCTGATATCATCGTACCGGATGTTTTTTCCCACATAAAATATGAGCTCATGGAGGAAGTCGTCCATCCCATCCTCTATATCCTCTGATTTGAGGCCCAGGAGGCTGAGGATCTCCCTGGCTATTGCAGGGTCTGTTTTTCCATGGTAGTCTATGAGGTCAACGGTGGCGTCAACACCGTAGACCTCCCTGAAAGCATAGCTGAATGCCTCCTCATGGACCTCTGAGCGGTGTATGAGGGTTTTGTCTATGTCGAATAGTGCGATCATCTTCCCAACCCTACTGTTTTGAGGTAAGCTCCTCTGCAGCACCCTCTGCAACTTCCATGACGTATTCCTCGTCCAGCACCTTCAGCTCACCCTCCAGTAGCAGAATCCTCCCGTCACATATCACCGTATCAACATCCGCGCCACTGGCAGAGTAGACGAGGTGTGAGGCCGGGTTCCTCCAGGGTGTGAGGTGGGGTCTGCGGGTGTTTAGGACCACAAGATCCGCCAGCCTACCCTCCTCTATGAGGCCAGAATAGATTCCCAGGGCCTCGGCACCATTCAATGTCGCCATCTGGAATACATCCATTGCCGGGAGTGCCGTCGGGTCATGGAGGCTGACCTTCTGGAGCAGTGAGGCGGTCTTCATCTCCTCAAACATATCCAGGTTATTGTTTGAGGCGGCCCCATCTGTCCCGATGGAGACGTTGACGCCCCTCTCCATGAGTTCAGGTACAGGTGAGGTGCCTGATGCCAGTTTCATATTGCTTGAGGGGTTGTGTGAGACCTTCACCCCCCTCTCTGAGAGGATCTCCATTTCATTTTCTTTCAGCCAGACACAGTGGGCTGCCACGGTCCCCGGTCCAAGGACGCCTGTTGAATCCAGGTACTCAACAGGGGACATTCCATGGGCCTCTGAGACCTCCCTGACCTCATTTTCTGTTTCAGATACGTGGATATGGATACCAACACCGTGTTCAGCTGCCAGTCGAGCGGTTTCTCGGAGGAGTTCCTCTGAGCAGGTGTAGGGGCTGTGGGGCCCAAGGGCGACCTTTATGCGTCCATCTGCCATCCCATGGCATTCACGGATTATCCTGAGGCTCTCTCTGATTTCAGCCCGCCTTTTATCGTCATCCCCCAGGTCTATCATCCCGTGACTTAGAACGCATCTCAGTCCTGCCTCATCCACTGCACAGGCCACGTCATCCATGTAGAAGTACATGTCATTGAAGGTGGTTGTACCTGACCTTATCATCTCCACACATCCAAGGAGTGCCCCTGCATGGCAGTACTCCCCGTTGAGGTGGGCCTCGGCTGGCCAGATGTGGTCATTCAGCCACCTGTCAAGGGGGAGGTCATCTGCCATACCCCTGAAGAGTGTCATTGAGAGGTGGGTGTGTGTATTCACAAGACCCGGGATGATGAGTTTCCCGTGGCCATCAATGACGGTGTCAGCGTCACCGGGACTCAGGGTGTCTGAAACCTCCTCTATGGTGTTACCCTCAATCAGAACCGATCCCCTGCGGGGGCCTGCTGCGTCAAGGACCTGGGCGCCATGTATCAGTATGCTCTCATTTTCCATCGGATCACCTTATAACTTATAAGTTTTAACTTATAATCTGGGATGAATCTAAAGCTATTATATAGGTTCCTTAAAAAGAGATATAAGTGATGTGATTCTGCAGATGAGATACATGTGTACGGTATTCACAGTAAATATTTGAGTCATCGAGGGATTGAATGAAGATAAGAATAGCGGTTCCCTCAAAGGGAAGGATAAGCGAACCTGCAATAAGGCTACTTGAAAACGCAGGTGTGGGGCTGAAGGATACAATTAACAGGAAGCTATTTTCAAAGACACAGCACCCCCAGATCGATGTCATGTTCAGCAGGGCAGCCGATATACCCGAATTCGTTGCAGATGGGGCGGCTGACCTTGGTATCACAGGATACGACCTCATAGTGGAGAGGGGGAGTGAGGTTGAAATCCTCGAGGACCTCAACTATGGGAGGGCCAGCCTGGTCCTGGCAGCCCCCGAGGACTCCCCCATCGATAAACCAGAGGACATACCCGACGGTGCGGTCATAGCAACAGAGTTTCCCAGGATAACAGAGGACTACGTCAGGAAAAGGAACATAGGGGCCGAGATAGTTGAACTCACAGGTTCCACAGAGATAGCACCCTTCATAGGGGTGGCGGACCTCATAACTGACCTCAGCAGCACCGGCACCACACTCCGGATGAACCACCTCAAGGTCATTGACACACTCCTTGAGAGTTCAGTGAAACTCATAGCAAACCCTGAAAGTTACAGACGCAAGGGGCAGCTGATAGAGGAGCTCAGAACAGGTATACGGGGAGTTATAGATGCAGAGGGCCGCAGGCTCGTAATGCTGAACATAGACCGGAAAAACCTGGATCGTGTCAGGGCACTCATGCCAGGGATGACAGGACCCACGGTCTCTGAGGTTCTATCGGATAACGGTGTTGTGGCTGTCCACGCGGTTGTGGATGAGAAGGAGGTCTTCAACCTGGTGAACAGGCTCAAGTCCGTGGGGGCAAGGGACATACTGGTTGTGCCAATTGAGAGGATAATCCCCTGAGGTGTTATCAATGAAGTTCCTCCGGTTTTCAGATGGCGGAAGGGTTCTCTGCGGCTTTGCAGACGGAGAAAAGGTGTTTCAGGTTGAAAGTGATCACCACCTCCTTGAAGACCCTGAGGTCATCTCTGAATATCATATGGAGGACGTGAAGATCCTCCCACCGGTTTCACCCTCAAAAGTCATATGTGTGGGTCTCAACTACAGGGACCACGCAGCTGAACTTGGAATGGACATACCTGATGAACCCGTCATATTCCTCAAGCCACCAACAGCGGTCATAGGCCATGGAGATGCAATAGTCTACCCTGCAATGTCCTCGGAGGTTGACCATGAGGTTGAACTCGCAGCGGTTATATCAGAAAGGGCAAGGCGCGTTGATTCAGGGGAGGCGGATGAATTCATAGCAGGTTACACGGTCCTCAATGATGTAACTGCAAGGGACCTACAGAGGCGTGACGGCCAGTGGACCCGTGCAAAAAGCTTTGACACCTTCTGCCCCATAGGGCCATTCATAGAAACTGATATCAGACCCAGCAACCTTGATATATCCCTTGAACTCAATGGGGTACTCAGGCAGTCATCCAGCACATCCAACATGATATTCACCGTCCAGGAACTGGTTGAGTTCATATCAGAGATCATGACACTGGAGCCCGGCGATATCATTGCAACCGGCACACCACCCGGCGTCGGAGAGATGAAACCGGGTGACACCGTAAGGGCCACCGTTGAGGGTGTGGGAACACTTGAAAACAGGGTTGAATCTTCAGATAACATCCAGTGAAAGCCAGCATCTGATAAAATAGGCTTTATTTAATCCCCAAGCCATTGTATTATTTTTTTCAATAAAAAAGGGCCAGGCACTGGATAAATAAAAAAATAAAATGTCCCCTTTAACCTCATGTCTCAAGATATATTGCGGGTTTAAGGGGAACAGCATTTTTGGCCTTGTTTTCAGGGTCGTAGTCCGCATCACGGTGGATCACCACATCGGCCCCCACCTCTGATTTTATGTAGTCACTGGCATCAACCAGTACACTGTACTCGTCCACCTCAACAACCTCAGATTTACCCGCATCCCGGAGGATCCTCCTCACGAATTCTGAGACCTCCTTCATGTTGCTGTGGACTCCGGAGGCTGAAACCCTCCCCATTATGGCACCCATATCTGGTTTTCCAACCTCAGATGCTATTCTCAGGACATCCCACTTCCAGGGCGGTGATATGTAGAGGTGCACCCTCTCAGGTCGGGCGTCCAGTATCTTCATGATCTCCTGAATATCCCTGACGGTGTTCTGGACCATCTCCTCTGCAACCTGGACCTCCCTGCTTATGGCGTCCTCCCTGAACCTGGGCCAGGGAGCCTCCGATACGAAACCCTCACCACCGTATCTCTCCCACATCTCCTCGGCTGTGTAGGGAGTGAATGGTGCCATGAGCCTTATCCAGGCGCTCAGAACATGTGCAAGCACCATTTTAACCTCCATGTCGGCACGGCCATCAACACGGGCCATGTAGTGGTCCACATCCTTTTTGAGGAGATATAGTGCCTCCTGCACTGCCTTACGGGTCTGGAATGACTCAAGGGCATCTGTGGCCTCGCGTATCCTGTGGTTAAGCTGGCAGATCATCCACTTACCAGCGAAACTTTCAGGCTCAAATTCAGGAAGCTCAGACAGGGCCAGTTTGCCATCCCAGATCTCAGAGACCCTTTCACCGAATTCCCTGAACCACTCGATGCGCCTCCTGGTTCCTATAACCTCCTTCTCCCTCCAGTCAAAGTCCTGCCAGGGCTCTGCAGATGACATGAGGAACAGGCGCACAACATCTGCTCCGTGCCTCTCTATTGCATCCCGCAGCAGTATCACGTTACCCTTGGATGAGGACATCTTGTTACCCTCAAGGAGGCCCATTCCAAATACAACAACACCACGGGGCCAGCGGGATTCAGGGAATATGGCGGAGTGATGGAATATATGGAATGTGAGGTGGTTGCCTATGAGGTCCTTGGCAGACAGCCTCCAGTCAAGGGGGTACCAGTAGCTGAATTCCTCCCTGAGTTCATCCCCCGCTATGGATTCACCAAGGAAGACACTGTCAAAGAACTCATCATCCAGTTTCTCAGGGTCCATCTCCCTCAGTTTATGGGCGATGGTGTAGTAGGCCATGTAGATGGTTGAATCGGTGAGGGGCTCTATTATCCACCTCTCATCCCAGGGGAGCCTTGTACCGAGACCAATCCTCCTGGAGCATGCCCAGTCATTCAGCCAGTCAATGTAGTACTGGAAGTTGGCCCTCACCTCCTCGGGTATTATCTTCATGCTGGAAAGACACCTGTGGGCCAGTTCCTTCCACTCCTCATCGGAGTACTTCATGAACCACTGGTCCTCCATGAGCCTCACAACGCACCTTCCACCGCAGCGGCATATCACAGGGCGCTCTGCAAACTCGTACATCTCATCGGCCAGGCCCTCAGACTTCAGTTCATCTGCTATGACCTCACGGGCCTCTGAAACCTTCATCCCACCGTAAACAGGGATGTGGCTGCTCATAACACCCTTGGCATGTTCGACCTTGTAGAGTTCCCCTGTGGCGTCCTCAAGGCGTTCATCCTCCTGACTCTCAACCCCGAATTTCTGGATCACCTCTGCTGCAGGGAACACTCCGTAACCCTCAACGGTGATCACATTGATGGGCTCGAGGCCCTCAATCACATCACCGAGACCATACCTCTCAAGCAGTTCAGAGTTCTTCCTGAGGTCCTCAAGGGCTATGAAGTCTGCAGGGGCATGGGCAGGTACAGAGAATACAACTCCAGTGGCGTACTCAGGGTCAACGAATGAGGCTGGAAGTACGGGGTGCTTTTCTCCGGTCACAGGGTTTTCAACTTCCCTTCCAATGAGTTCCTCAGGGTCCACGTCACCCTCAACCTCAAGGTCCAGCTTCTGATGGGAGAGGTTATCAAGGGATGCGCGGCTTACTATCCACTCTTCACCGCCTGTCCGCACCCTCACATACTCCTCCTCCGGGTTCAACCAGAGGTTGGTTGCACCGTAGATTGTTTCGGGCCTGAAGGTGGCCGCAACAAGGTATGAATCATCCATTCTGAACTTGAGGAGCGTGAGCTGGTTTATGGCCACACCCTCCCCCTCAAGGAGGTCGTGGTCACCCACCGGGTTTTCACAGTCAGGGCAGTACTTCACTGGATGGGCGCCCTTCCTCACAAGGCCCATGTCACGGAGCTTCCCTATCTGCCACTGTATGAACCTGCTGTAGGTGGGGTCCGTGGTCTTGAATTCACGCCTCCAGTCTATGGAGTAACCCATATCCTCCATCACAGAACGGTACTCCCTGCTGAAGTATTCAACTATGTATTCGGGGGCACTGAAGCGTTCAAGTTCCTCCTCGGGTACCTTGTGGACCTCCCTGTAGATCTTGAGGGTCCAGGGGTCCTGTCTCTGTATCCTCCTGGCTATCCCTATTACCGGGGCCCCTGTGACGTGCCAGGCCATGGGAAAGAGGACGTTGTATCCCTGCATCCTCTTGAAACGTGCATAGACATCCGGGACCGTGTAGGTCCTTCCGTGTCCTATGTGCATGGCACCGCTGGGGTAGGGATAGGCAACTGTCAGGAAGATCTTCTCTCTGTCATCGGGGTCAGCATGAAATATTCCTGCATCTCTCCACTTATCGCGCCATTTACTCTCAATATCCACTGAATCACCGCCATCATGGCTTTTTGACTTCATTATTTAACCATTCAAGGTAATCACGGGATCCCCCTGTTATGGGAATTGAAATTATGCATGGATTATCATAACTATGTAGTTCCCTAACTCTTTTAATTATTTGCTGGGTTAGTTCACTGGTTGTTTTAACAATAAGGACCGACTCCTCATCCTCCTCAAGGGAGCCCTCCCAGTGGTAGAAGGATTTTATGGAGGGTATGATGTTCACACATGCTGCGAGCCTCTCCTCAACAAGTCTGCGCCCGATCCTTGCCGATTCCTCCTGGCCGGAGGTCGTTATGTATATCAGCGTGAACATCAGATCACCCCGGGATCGGCTATTTCCGGGGGCCTGAGCTTGTGCCCTGCCGCATTTATCATACCCTGTATCCTCTTAACCTCTTCAACAGGCACTCCAAGTTCAGATGCGACTTCAGGAACCCCCATTTTTTTATCAACCAGCAGAAAGAGGATCTCATCCAGGACGTCGTAACTTATCCCCAGTTCCTCCTCATCGGTCTGGCCGGGCCAGAGGCCGGCTGACGGGGCCTTGGATATTATCTCGGATGGAACACCAAGCTCCTCTGCAAGCATACGGACCTGTTTTTTGTATAGGCCCCCAATTGGAAGTATGTCGACTCCCCCATCACCGTATTTTGTGAAGTATCCCACAAGGAGCTCCGTACGGTTACCGGTACCAGCCACAAGCCGGTTCATGGAGTTGGCATGGTAGTAGAGGACCATCATCCTTGCCCTTGGCTTGAGGTTTGCCAGAGCGAGTCTGCTGGCCCGGTGACCGCATATACCACTGAATGACTCCAGGATGGGTTCAATGTCCACGGTCTCATATTCTATCCCGGTTTCCACTGCAACCATCTCTGCATGTTTGAGGTCGTCGGGGGGTGTTGTGGCAGACGGCATGATTATACCAAGAACCCTATCCGGGCCAAGGGCATCTGCTGCAAGGTAGGCGACCGTTGAAGAGTCCACACCCCCACTGAGACCCAGTACAACGCCATCTGTCTCGCTATCATCCACCCTGGCCTTTATGAACTCCTCTATCCTCTCCCTCACGTGGGGACCAAGCCCTGGAACATGTCTCATGGAACCATCCTCTCCAAAGTAGCAATGGTTAAAAGTAAGTAGGGTATATTTTATATAACCATATAAATCAATGTAAGGTAACATGTGAAGGTGTTCATCAGCATCACGGATTCTTACAGGAGGAGTACAATGGCATTTAAGGATCTTTTCAAGTTCAATAAGGGCAAAACAACATTCGTGTTCATAGGCGGAAAGGGAGGGGTTGGTAAAACAACCATATCAGCTGCAACAGCACTCTGGATGGCCAGATCAGGTAAGAAGACACTGGTTATCTCAACAGACCCTGCACACTCACTTTCAGATTCCCTTGAGAGGGAGATAGGTCACACACCCACCCTGATAACAGACAACCTCTACGCGGTTGAAATAGACCCTGAGGTTGCAATGGAGGAGTATCAGGCAAAGCTGAGGGAACAGGCGTCAATGAACCCTGGAATGGGACTTGACATGCTCCAGGACCAGATGGACATGGCGTCAATGTCCCCTGGTATCGATGAGGCCGCGGCCTTCGACCAGTTCCTGCGGTACATGACAACCGATGAGTACGATATCGTGATATTTGACACTGCACCCACAGGCCACACACTCCGCCTCCTATCATTCCCTGAACTCATGGACTCATGGGTTGGGAAGATGATCAAGATAAGGAGGCAGATCGGCAGCATGGCAAAGGCCTTCAAGAACATACTCCCATTCATGGGTGACGAGGAAGAGGAGGACAGGGCCCTCCAGGACATGGAGGCCACCAAGAAGCAGATAAACGCTGCAAAGGAGGTCATGTCAGACCCTGAGAGGACCTCCTTCAAGATGGTTGTGATCCCTGAGGAGATGTCCATATATGAGTCCGAGAGGGCCATGAAGGCCCTTGAGAAGTACAGCATACATGCAGATGGTGTCATAGTCAACCAGGTGCTGCCAGAGGACAGTGACTGTGAGTTCTGCAATGCAAGGAGGAAACTGCAGCAGGAGAGGCTGAAGCAGATACGTGAGAAGTTCAGCGACCAGGTGGTTGCAGAGGTTCCACTCCTCAAGGAGGAGGCCAAGGGTATCGACACCCTTGAGAAGATCGCCAGGCAGCTCTATGGTGAACCTGAGCCAGCCTGATTGGAATATAATATGTTTGGGGCTTATAATATTAAAAAATAATTAACCTCAAACACAATTATTTTTAGATAAAACCTGTCTGAAGGCTTTAAAAATCGATAAAATTTTTAATCTATGATTTATCAGATTTTCAGGTTATATTGGTGGATTAAATTCATTTTAAAGTGATGTTAGGTCTTATTTTTTTTAAAGAATCAAATGCCAAAATTTATAATATTCCTTCAAATTACTTAACAATATATTAACGTTAGGTGAGCACTATGAAAGTTGCAGTTTATGGCGCGGGTAATCAGAAACTTTATGTGGACCAGCTGAACTTGCCTGAAAAATACGGGGGTGAGGCACCCTACGGTGGAAGCAGGATGGCAATTGAATTTGCAGAGGCAGGTCATGATGTTGTGCTAGCAGAGCCAGCAAGGGAAATGCTGGATGATGCACACTGGAAGGTGGTTGAGGATGCAGGTGTAACCGTAACAGACAGCGATGCTGAGGCAGCCAGCGAGGCAGAGGTGGCAGTTCTCTTCACACCATTCGGTAAAAAGACCTTCGATATAGCAAAGGACATAACCAAGCACCTTCCAGAGGGCGCTGTGATAGCCAACACCTGTACTGTATCTCCGGTGGTCCTCTACTACGTCCTTGAAAGGGAACTCCGAAGGGACCGTCAGGACCTGGGTATAGCATCAATGCACCCTGCAGCTGTCCCTGGAACACCACAGCACGGCCACTACGTCATAGGTGGACACTCAAGCAGTGAACTGGACATAGCCACCGATGAACAGATTTCAAGATGTGTTGAACTTGCAGAAAGCTGTGGTAAGACAGCATACGTTGTACCTGCAGACGTATCAAGCGCAGTTGCTGATATGGGATCCCTTGTAACTGCCGTAACACTTTCAGGTGTCCTTGACTACTACTACGTGGGTACCCAGATAATAAAGGCACCTGTGGAGATGGTTGAGAAGCAGATCCTCATGACACTCCAGACAATAGCATCCCTTGTTGAAACATCAGGTGTTAATGGAATGCTCAAGGCCATGAACCCTGAGCTCCTTGTGAGAAGTGCAAGGTCAATGCACCTCCTTGAGGAGCAGGAGGAACTGGATGCTGCAATCAACACACTCTCTGACCTTGATGATGAGGTTACCCAGTGGATAAATAAGGGTGAAATCAGGCACACGGATCTCGTTGCAGCCCAGGCCCTTGCAAAGGAACTCAAGAACCTCATGGGTGGAAAGGCAGCAGAGGGTACCATAAGAAGGTGCATGAGGAAGATGTTCGAATAAAACCTTTATTTTTAACTATTTTAAGAGAAATTAAGAAGTGATTGCTTTTTAGATGGACTAAAATCAGTTTTAACGGTTATTCGCATTATTTAAGAAGCAATTCAAATAAAAAATAAATAAAAATCAGGTTACGGTTATTCTCATATCAACCGCCCTGAATGTCCTGCTTATATACACGTAACTGTAACCCCTGATTGTCTTTGTGTGGCTGAGGGTTGCTGACAGTGTATCCGCCCTGAAGGTCTCAGATAACCTTATGGTCCTTGTGTACCTGCTTGGGTTGTAGATCTTCCTTGTTGTAACGATTCTTGCATCGTACGGGTAGTATCCGATGGTTGCAGTGTAGGAGCCTCCGGGTTTCAGTGTAAATTTGTAGGTCCTGTATGCCAGTTTCGAACCGTCTGATGAGTAGACTGTGACATAGTAGGTAACCGTTGCAGTGTAACTTCCCGTGTTTTTGAATGTGAATCTGTAGGTCCTTTTTGGGGGGTTCACGTAAACCGTTGCGGTTTTCAGGTTGTTGATGCTGAATGTGTACGTACCTGGGGATGAAATGTACCTCTGGAATCTCAGGACTGCACCCTCATGGGGCCCCACTCTCACCGTGTAGGTACCGATGAGATTGCCGTTGAGGTAGACTGGAACTGTGAAGTCACCCTCAACATCACCGGTGTTCTGGATTTCTGCTTCAACCTCCACGGTGGCTGATCCCACGGCACTGGATGGTGTCACAGTGATGGACCCTATTTCAAGTGTGGCCGGTTTCAGTGCATTGACGTTTGCAGCAGGTAGCGTGTCAACGGTAACGGTGTGGTTGCCCCGCTGTGTTATGGTGTATCTGAATGTTACGGTGGTCTCTCCACCGGCAGCCACGTTCACGGTCCTTGATGCAACAGGTACCCCGTCTATGTAGAGCCTTGCGGTGTAGTTACCTGGAACGTCACCCACATTGGAGATCCTTGCAGATGCCTCAATGGTCAGGGGAAGAACCCCCTCGTGTGGTGAAACCAGCAGGTTGTCCACTACGAATGTGGCAGGCCTCAGGACCCTCACGGTCACCGGTGCAAGGTCATTAACCGTGACATCATGGATTCCCGGATCACTGAGCTCCACCCTGAAGAGTACCGTGGAGGAGCCGGGTCCGGTAAGCTGCACGGTCTTATTCTGAACATTCACTCCGTCTATGTAGAGCCTTGCGGTGTAGTTGCCGCTTCCAGTCTCAGCTGTGCTGATTCTTGCTGTAACGTTGAATATGAGTGGTGAAACACCTGAACCTGGAGTTACGTTGAGGTTTGAGACTAATGGTTCATTGAGCACCCTCACGGTTACAGGTGCAAGTGCCCCTATGCCGGCAAGGTAGGTTCCTGGAGTATTAAGGGTGTGGTTGAACCTGACCTGAGATGTTCCGCCTGCAGGAACTGTCACCGTTCTTGTATCAACAGCTGCACCATTTATGTAGAGGGTTGCGGTGTACTCCCCATCAACCTCCCCTGTATTTCTGAGTTTAGCTGATGCTGCAAGGTCAAGGGGGCTGAAGCCTGATGTTGGGGTGACGGTTAAATCTGAGGCGGTTATATTCGCCGGTTTAAGGACCCTGACATTCCCTGTGAATCCATTGATTCCAACACTGTAGTTTCCGGGTAACAGTGTTGTTTTCATTGATATTTCCTTTGTTTCACCGGGGTTTAGGCTGACCGTGTTCTCCTGCACGGTTTGGTTGTTGACATGTAACCTTGCTGTGAACCCTATGACCATATCATAGGGGTTTGTCACGTTGAGGAGTGCTGTGACGTTCAGTGCACCCACTCCTGTTACAGGAGTAACACTGAAGCCTCCAAATACAGGGTCAGGGTCAAGCACCCTGATTTTAACCTCTTCACCGGAGTTAACACGGAGATTGTACTCCCCGGGGACAATGATCTGGTTCTTAATTGAAACCTTAACACTTGACCTTCCCGGAACGGTAACCGTCCGGCTGTCCCATGCAACACCGTCAAGGTAGACGGTAACGGTGAAATCACCTGGAAGGTCTCCCTGGTTCCTTACTGTGGCGTTCACAGTGACATTGAGGGGTGACTTACCCTCCAGTGGCGTTACGGTTACATTGGTGAGGGTGAAGCTGGCTGCACTGAGGGCCCTGACTGTGCCTGAAGTGGCGTTGTTGAGTGCTATGGTGTAAATTCCACTTTCGGGGAGTGTTATCATGGCAGAGAACGGTACCGTGCTTCCTGCGGGAATATCGAATGTCTGTTCATGGACATCCACTCCATTGACATAGATTATGGCTGTGTAACTCCTTGTCTTTGAGTCTATGTTGGTGATATTCGCGGTGACCATGACATTCAGTGGTGCAAGACCACTTTCAGGTGTCAGCCTGAAACCGTCCACAAGGAACTTTTCACCCTCCATCACATTGACGGTGAGGGGTTCAAGGTCATTGATGGTTATTTCATGCACACCGGCGGCAAGGGTGCTGTTGAAGGATATCTTGACCCTTGATTTTGCATCAACAGTCACATTCTTGCTATCAATGAGAATCCCATCGACGTAGAGGCCAGCGGTGTATGTGTCAGGCAGATCACCGTAGTTCACAATATCAGCAGTCACGTTAACCCTGAGGGGTTCTGTGCCGGCACGCGGTAGTACTGTGAGATTTTCAGGGATTATGAGCGGGCCGCTGAATGCCCTCACAGTGAATGGCTGGAAGTTGTTCACGGTAACAGAATATGTTCTGCTGCTCCTGAGAAGGTATTCGAAGCTAAAGTCCCTTGTTGCTTTTGAGGCCACCTCTATCCACTGCCATAAGACCTCGTATCCGTTAACGTAGAGCCCGAGGCGGTACCATCCGCTGGCATCCCCAAAGTTGGTGATTTTACCGTTAACTGTAATTGATAGGGGTGCTGTTCCATTCACCGGTGTTACACTGAGGTTACTTATGAAGAAGGGTGTGAACCTTGTTAGGAAACCATCTGATAGTCCTGTGAGTTTCATTTTGATGGCATCTGATGTCACAGGGAAATTGTTTGACCAGGTCTTCCCGGCAACATAGACGTTCTGGTAGGGGTCAACAGCAACAGCATAGCCATGATCTGCTTCGATCCCACCGAGATAGGAACTGTAGAGGACGCTTCGTGGGATGCTGAATTTTGTGATGAAGGCATCCACACCGTTCAGTGACCTGTCAAATGCTCCCTCTGTGAGGGGGAAGTCAGATGAGGATGTTGTACCTGTCAGGTAGAGGTTACCATACTTGTCTGCTGTGATTCCATATATTGCGTCATCACCGCTTCCACCGAAGTAGGTTGAGTATGTTACGTCCTCTCCATCGAATGCCACGATGAATCCATCAGAAAGGCCCTTCTTTGTCCTCTGGTATGCAGTCACCAGCGTTACGGGGAAGTCCGTGGAGTTGGTTTTACCTGCAATGTAGATGAGGCCACCATAGGAGGTAATGGCGTGGCACATGTCCTGTCCTGAGCCTCCAAGATAGGTTGAGTAGTCAAAGCTCATCTGTGGGGTGAATCTTGATATGAAGATATCATTCGTACCCCTCTTATACTGTGAAACCGCATCGAAGGTTACCGGAAAATCATCAGAGTAGGTGTACCCTGCAATGTAGATGTTCCCGTTGTTGTCAAGGGCAAGTCCCTGACAGTAGTCGTCCCAGGATCCTCCAAGGTAGCTAAGGTAAGTAACGGTGAGGTTCCGGTCAAGTTTGGCGATGAATGCATCATAACCACCCTTATTGATTTTCTGGTAGGCGTCATCTGTCACCTGAAGGTCCTCTGAGATTGTGTATCCGCTCACATAGAGGGTCCCCGACCCGTCCATTGCAAGACCCTTTGCAACATCATACTTGGATCCACCGATATATTTAATTCCGTCGATTTTGCCAAGGGGGTCTATCCGTGCCACGAATGCATCCTTACCCTCGACACCATCTCTACTTATTTCGCCTGCAACATAGGCGTATCCATCTGCATCTGCGATTATCCTGTGTCCCCAGTCGTCTCCAGCTCCGCCGAAGGTCGTGTAGTATATGATCTTTCTTGATGTGTTGAATCTGGCCACGAAGACGTTCTTGGATCCATTGACGTGCGTTGAACCGGTTACATAGATATAGCCTGATTCATCAACGTAAACGTCACGGGCCTCATCAACCACATCACCACCGAGGTAGGTTGAGTAGTCCACGGTGTAATTTGATTCAGCAAAGGCTGAGCCCTGAAGGACGAGCATGAGAAGGAGCCCGCAGATCAGAGCAGAAAACTTTTTATATGGATCAATGATTACCACCTCCCGAAAACATTACAGTTTATATTCTACTTGCAATGAATATAGTTTACTATTTAATTTTAAAACTGAAAAAAGAGATCTCTAATGAAATATATTTATTTAGAACTGTTAGAATCTATTAAACATTGAAATCTAAGTTTAAAGCGCGAATTTTTGTTAAAAGAATACTTACATGTATTACATGCTCATTATCATGATAAAAGGGAACTTATTTGATTTTTTCAAGAATTTAAGTCATCTTATCACCTATTAAATATCTTTCTGTCTGAAATCTGAATAAAATAGAGTTAGGGCGCGCTCTGACTTACTGGAGTACTCTGGTCTCAATGGATAGGTGTTTGAACTGTGTGGGGTATGGTTATCTGTGATCAGTAAGCGCAGAAAAGCTGCGGCCATTCTACACCAATATCAGTGTAGTGTCTGGTCCATTATAGCTAATTTTAAAAGATTCGGTTGGTAGAAGGTTCAATATCAGAAGAAAGATATTAATTAGAATACAACAATGACTGACATGTAACTGAATTCAGAGACCGCCACTTCCCTGAGTTTCAGTTTAACAACCCTTTCATCTGGGTAGCTGAGCCTTTCACAGACAGCAGCACACCTTTCTGGATCCACACCACTTTCCATAAGGAACCTGGCGGTCTCAGAGGGTGTCCTTGATGGGAGAATTATTGTTGGCCTCCCGTTATCAATGATATCCACTATGTCCTCCTCGCCGCGGCCGTGAAACGTGACTATGTCAGCATCATCCCAGGGGATAAGGAGCCTTGCAGCGCAGAGCTGGACGGAACTCACACCGGGAATAACCTGGACTTCAACATCAAGCTTCTTTTCTGATATTATCCTCTTAATTGGTTTCAGAACACCTGAAAACCCGGGGTCACCTGTTGAGAGCACCGAAACCTTACCTGAAACTGCAAGATCGGCTGCCATTTCAAGCTTTTCATCCATATCCCCAGCACCCAGCACGACAGCTTCATTCACATCGGAAAACAGTTCAAGGGCCCTTTTACTTCCAAATACAGTCTCAGAATTCTTCACAGCTGTAGCTGCGGCAGGTGTGATGTAATCAGATGAACCGGGACCTATCCCCACTATATAAAGCACCATGAGTATCCACAACCAGCGCATTCAGTTCAACTGGATCTTATTCAGGACCAACATATATAATTGTTCCATGACCATTTATTAATGTGGTAACAATGATTCAGATTGCAGTCACAGGAAAACCCAACGTTGGAAAATCATCCTTCTTCAATGCAGCCACACTCTCCGAGGCAGAGGTGGCATCATACCCATTCACCACAATCGACGCCAATCATGCAGTTGCCTATGCGTCCTGCAGGTGCCCCTGCCAGGAGCTTGGAGTTCAGTGCAACCCCAAAAACTCACGATGCATTGATGGCACCAGACTGATCCCGGTGGAACTCATCGATGTGGCGGGTCTTGTGCCGGGGGCCCATGAGGGCAGGGGCCTTGGAAATAAGTTCCTGGATGATCTCAGACAGGCCAGGGCATTTCTGCATGTAATAGACGCATCAGGTTCAACAGACGAGGAGGGAAGGCCTGTTGAGCCAGGGAGCCATGACCCTCTGGAGGATGTGCAGTTCCTTGAGGAAGAAATAACCATGTGGTTCTATGGCATCCTTGAGAAGAACTGGGACCGACTTTTAAGGAAGGCAGCATCAGAGAAGCTTGATATGAATCGTATAATCCATGAACAGCTCTCAGGTACAGGGATAACTCCCGAGGATATCATCGAGGCATCGAGGAAGGTGGAGGCAGATATCTACTCATGGGGTAAGGATGAACTCCTGGAGTTTCTCGACGAGCTCCTCAGGATAGCGAAGCCAATGTTAATAGTTGCAAACAAGGCCGATATTCCAGAGGCGCGGAAAAACATTGAACGCCTCATGGATTCCTACCCCCATGTGGTGCCGGCATCTGCAGAGGCCGAACTTGCCCTAAGGAGGGCATCAGAGGCAGGGTTTATTAATTACACTCCAGGTGCAGGGGACTTTGAGATCATTGATGGATTAGGGCTCACCGACAGGCAGAGGGCGGCCCTTGAGTATATCCGTGAAAACGTCCTTGAGGTCTATGGAAGCACCGGTGTCCAGGAGGCAATCAACAGGGCGGTATTTGATCTCCTGGACATGATAGTTGTCTTCCCGGTTGAGGATGAACACCACTTCACGGATCAGAGGGGCAACGTTCTCCCTGACGCACTCCTGGTTCCCCGTGGTTCAGGCCCCAGGGACCTCGCCTACCTGATACACACCGAGATAGGGGATTCCTTCATGCATGCGGTGGATGCAAGGAAGGGGATGAGGGTTGCTGCGGACCATGAACTTGAGGACGGGGACATAATAAGCATAATATGCAGCAGATAGTATTACACAAAATTAATAAAATGAGTGGTCAGTTTCAAGTGTAAGTGGCGTGGTATTTGCTGCATGAATAGTATGCTGCAGGAAATCATGATATTACTGAAAGTTATTAAATTGAGTGGTCAGTTTCAAGTGTAATTGATGGTGAGGACGATGGGGGGTATACACGAGCTTCATGAGGAAGATGTTTTCAGGAGACTTGAGACGTCACCCTCTGGCCTTGACCCCCCGGAGGCTGAAAGACGCCTTAAGAAATATGGCCCCAACGAACTTGAGGAGGTCAGGGGTAAACCACACATACTTCTCTTTCTCTCCAACCTTTACAATGTCCTGGCCATCCTGCTCTGGGTATCAGCTGCCCTGTCACTCATCACAGGCAACACCCAGCTTGCAGTTGCGATTGTACTTGTAATAATCATAAACGCGGTCTTCAGTTTCTGGCAAGAATATGAGGCCGAGAAGGCTGCAGAGGCCCTAAGGGATATTCTGCCGGTTATGGTTAAGGTTCTGAGGGGTTCAGATGAAACTGTGATCCCGGCGGCTGAGGTGGTTCCCGGTGACCTCATCCTTCTGGAGGAGGGTGACACGGTCCCGGCAGATGCAAGGCTTGTTGAATCCAGCCAGCTTAAGATTGACGCATCCACCCTCACAGGCGAATCAAAGCCTGTCAGAAAGGTATCCCATCCAGTTGAAAAATTCGATAATTACATAGATATCGATAACATCGTATTTGCAGGTACACAGGTGGTATCAGGGACAGGAAAGGCCATAGTATTTGCAACAGGAGGGGATACAGAATTCAGCAGGATAGCATCCCTGACACAGGAGGTAAGGGAGGAGCAAAGCCCCCTCCAGAGGCAGATATCCCGGGCTGCCAGTATCATAAGCATTCTCGCAGTTTCAATGGGCATCGTTCTTTTTGCAGTCAACCTCTACATTGTTAAACTACCCCTCGAGACTGCGCTGATCTTTGCAATAGGGCTCATGGTTGCAAATGTACCTGAGGGCCTTCTACCAAGCGTAACCCTGGCGCTTGCAGCATCAGCAAGGAAGATGGCCAGGGAGAACGCCCTTGTGAAGAGACTCTCCAGTGTAGAGACCCTGGGATCCACAACAATAATCTGCACAGATAAGACAGGGACCCTGACAAGGGGTGAGATGACAGTAAGAAAGATCTGGATACCCTACAGGGTCGTGGAGGTCACAGGTTCAGGATACAGGCCAGAAGGGGAATTTCTCTGCAATGGAAAACCCGTAACCTACCGGGAGGTAAGGGAGATAAGGCTCCTCATGAGGGCGGCGTCATTCTGCAACGACGCAAAACTTGTTAGAGACGAAAAGGGCTGGCACGTGATTGGGGACACAACAGAGGGCGCACTCCTCGTGGCCGCAGAGAAGATAGGCTTTGACCTTGAGGGGGAACTTAAAAGGATGCCCAGGGTAATGGAGCTCCCCTTTGATTCAAAGCGAAAGTCGATGACCTCCATCCATCAAAAATCAGGTAAAAGGGTGGCCTACGTCAAGGGGGCCCCAAAAAAGATAATAGATCTATCCGAGAGGATATCAGTGGATGGGAGACCCAGACCACTGGACGATGATGAAAAAAGGAAGATCATAGAGATACATGACAGAATGGCCTCTGAGGGTCTCAGGGTACTCGCATTCGCTTACAGGGAACTCCCGGAGGACCTTGAGGATTACACGCCAGAGAATGTTGAAAGGGAACTGACACTGGTTGGAATGGCTGCAATGCATGACCCTCCCAGGGAGGGTGTGAAGGAGGCTGTGAGGCAGTGCAGAACTGCAGGTATAAGGATAATAATGATAACCGGGGATTACGGTCTAACAGCAGCAGCCATAGCAAAGGAACTCGGAATCATAGAGGGCGACAGCTACAGGGTGATAAAGGGAAGGGAACTGGATGAAATGGAAGACCCTGAACTTTTAAGGATACTCTCTGAGGAGGAGAACATAATATTTGCCCGGGCAGTCCCTGAACACAAGATGAGGATAGCATCGGTCCTTGAGGGCGCCGAGGAGATAGTTGCAATGACAGGGGATGGGGTAAATGATGCCCCCGCCCTCAGAAAGGCAGATATTGGCGTTGCAATGGGTAGCGGCACCGACGTTGCAAAGGAAGCCGCTGACATAGTACTCGCCGATGACAACTTTGCAAGCATTGTAACTGCGGTGAGGGAGGGCAGAACGGTATATGAGAACATAAGAAAATTCATAACCTACATATTTTCACATGAAACCGCAGAGATAGTCCCATTTGTCCTTATGGTACTCTTTGGAATACCCCTACCCATAACAATAATGCAGATACTTGCAATAGACCTCGGTACAGATACACTACCTGCCCTTGCCCTGGGAAGATCTCCACCTGAATCTGATGTGATGCAGAGGCCACCAAGACCGGTTAGGGAGAGACTACTTAACCTTGAGGTCCTCCTCAGGGGGTACCTGTTCACAGGATCCATTGAGGCATTTCTTGTGATGATGGCATACTTCCTTGTGCTCTCAGGGGGAGGATGGGTGCCAGGCCAGAGCCTCCCAGCAGATGACCCCCTCTACATGAGGGCCACAACTGTGGTCTTTGCAGGTATAGTGATGGCCCAGATGGGCAATCTCCTCTCATCACAGACCACCCGCTCCTCAGCACTGAAGGTGGGGCTTCTGAGGAACAGGTGGATACCCGCCGGCATGATATTTGCGGTCATTGTGATGCTGATGGTCATATATCTGCCCCCACTGCAGCCGGTTTTCGGGACACAGCCACTGAAACCGGTTGAATGGCTGATGATCATCCTCTTTGCTCCACTGGTTTTTCTTACAGATGAGGCGAGGAAGTTAATTCAGAGGAGGTTTGGTTGATCAGATATTTTTCCTCAGAGATGAGACTCGGAACTTAATCATAATCTGGCTATCAGGACTCTTTCAGAAATTTTTTAATAATGCAAATTAGAAACGTATTGCAGAGGAGGTGCCTGAATGAGATGGATTGCACTTATACTTTTGATGGTATTTCTTGCCGGCGCCCTTGAAGCATGCGCTGCATACGACTCAGATCCCATGAAACCCACAATCAAGAGGGGTGGATTCAGCGGATTTAAGGGTTCATCAAAGAGGCTCAAAACCGATATTGACGATGATGATGACGATGATGGGGGCTTCGGTGGCTGGTGGCTGTTTGCAGCTATTGTAATTGTTCTGATTGTTGTGGTGGTTCTGGCATACATATTCTTCACAAGGCGCGGAACCCCATAAAGGGCAGGGTAATGTAAATGGTGCTCATAGTTGAGATAATAAGGAAACACCTCCCACGGGTTATGAGGGTCCCTGCTGCGCGGATATTCCTCCTTGCAGCAGCGGTCATCGCCTACGGAACCCTCGGTTTCCACTTCATTGAGGGTGAATCATGGACGGTCTCATTCTACTGGACCTTCGTGACCATAGGGACCGTGGGTTATGGGGACTACAGCCCATCAACACCACTGGGGATGTACTTCACCGTGACCCTCATAGTCCTGGGTATAGGGACATTTGCCATTGCAGTTGAGACACTCCTTGAATTCCTGATAAAGAGACAGCAGATGAGGCTTATGGGGCTGATAGATGTGGTTAAATCAAAACATGTGGTTATATGCGGGTGGAGTGAGAGCACACTCGAGTGCCTGAGGGAGCTCGGTGGAAGCGAGGTCTTTGTGCTCGCTGAGGATGAGGGTGTCAGGAAGACGGTCATCAAGAATGGTGCTAACTTTGTGCATGGAGACCCAACAAGGATATCTGACCTTGA
Source organism: Methanothermobacter sp. KEPCO 2 (assembly GCF_041228365.1). NCBI lineage: Archaea > Methanobacteriati > Methanobacteriota > Methanobacteria > Methanobacteriales > Methanobacteriaceae > Methanothermobacter > Methanothermobacter sp. KEPCO 2. Next base: position 1,520,256 of record NZ_CP166185.1, read on the forward strand.
AAAGGCCAATGTGAAGGGTGCACGGGCTGTTATAGTGGACATGGGGTCTGATTCAGAGACCATACACTGCATACTGGGAATAAGGAAGATCGACTCCACTGTTAGGATAATAGCCGAGGCCGAACGCTATGAGAACATCGAGCAGATACGGATGGCCGGTGCCAACCAGGTAATCTCGCCATTTGTTATATCGGGCAGGCTCATGTCAAAAAGCATCGACGATGGCTATGAGGCCATGTTTGTACAGGACGTCCTTGCAGAGGGATCCACAAGGAGGATGGTTGAAGTCCCGGTGCCCCCTGAAAGTCCCATTGAGGGCATTTCGGTCCTTGACGCGGACATCCATGAGAAGACTGGTGTGATAGTAATTGGTGTGGGAAGGGGCGATGAACTCATAATAGACCCACCCAGGGATTATGTATTCAAAGAGGGTGATATAATCCTTGGGATAGGGAAAAACCATGAGATAGATCGCCTGATGGAATACATCGGGTCATGATCACTGGAATTACGGCCATATAACAGGTATCTGCCTCAGGGGCTCAACACGTACAGAATCGTCAAGAACTGTGCGGAAGGAATATGCTATCACATTCACACCTTTAGCATGGGCTTCTTTCAGTGCATATGAAAATTCAGGGTCCATTTCAATATTTGGTGAGAAATAACGTGCATTTTCACCAAAAACCAGGAAAAGGACGCTGCTTTTATAGCCAATGGAGAGCGCAGATGCAAGCTCCTCAACATGCCTCCTTCCCCTCACTGTGGGGGCATCAGGGAAGAGTGCCACCTCACCATTTACAAGGGTACAGCCCTTAACCTCAACAAGCATTTCTTCAGTTTCTGATGAGAGAAGGAAATCAATTCTGCTTCTTCCAAATCTGTACTCCCTTTTTTTCACCCTGAAACCCCCGAATTCGTCAACAAGGTCTGATTCTATAAGGCTGGCTGCGATGTCACTGTGGAAACCGGAATTTACAAGGACCCACTCATCCCCCCTTCTGAGTGCTATAACATCAAACTCGGTTTTCCTTTCTTTTCCAGTGGCTTTTCTAACGATAACATCATTTCCAGGTATAAGAAGCTCCTTTAGTCTACCTGGATCTTTAAGGTGGGCCAGCCTTCTCTCACCACCCACATCAACAACCATGGTGAACCTGTTGGGTCTTTCAAGGTATATTCCCATCAGAGGGTTATCTATGATCATGGTAACCATCCTTATATACTAATTTGACTTAAATGAATATCAATCAGTCCATGGATATGAACTGTGGGGTGTGAGAACCCGCTGTGTTGATGGATATCAATCAGTCCATGGATATGAACTGTGGGGTGTGAGAACCCGCTGTGTTGATGGATATCAATCAGTCCATATGAACTATGAGGTGAGAGAATTTGCATCCAAGACCCAGCCCAATAGCAGCATCACTCTACACACTCAGAGACCTTGATGCTGACGTTATAATCCTCCATGGCCCCCATGGGTGCTGCTTCAGAACAGGAAGGCTCCTTGAAACCGACGGGGTCAGGGTGCTGACCACTGCAATGTCAGAGCAGGACTTCATATTCGGGGCCTCTGATAAACTGGCAGAGACACTCAGAAAGGCCCATGAGATGTTTTCACCTGAACTTGTGGGTGTTGTTGGAACCTGCGCCAGCATGATAATAGGCGAGGACCTCAGGGAGGCGGTTCAGAGGGCAGACATACCTGCAAGGGTCCTGACGGTTGAATCCCATGGGGGATTCGGTGAGGGTGACAACACCGAGGGGGCCATAATAGTCCTTGAGGCGGCTGCAGAGCAGGGAATAATCCCCCATGAGGAGGCCGAAAGGCAGATAGAGATGCTCAAACTTGCAACTGAGATTGAGAAGACGAGGGGAATGGCACAGGGCGACTACATACGCCCCTCATATGGTGATGATAAGGATGAGGTGGCATTAAGGGTTATCGAGGCCATAAAGGATGGTGAAAGAGTTGCATTTGTGCTTAACGCCAAGAAGGAGACATCATACCTATTTGCAGATCCCCTGACACTTCCATTTGACTCAGTAAATCCTGATAACCATCCTCTTATAATTGCAAATCTTGACAGGAAGACGGGTCTTCCAAGGATACGCAGACATGCAGCGAACATACTTGCGGAAATTGAGGGGGCAGGCAACCGTGTTGATTTCATAACAGGGGGCCTTGACGAATACCCGGTAACAGGTGAAAGGGCAGCGAAGATCTTGGGGGATGAGAAAATAGAATTTGCAGTCGTATCAGGTGTTCCCCATGCCCTGCCGGTTGAGGAACTGGAACTGGAATCCGTCGCCGTTACAGACGGGCCGAGGCTCGTGGAACCACTAAGAAAGATAGGATACACCCATGTGGTGGCTGAACTGGATGCACATGCACGGACCCTGGGACAGAGCACCACCGTTGCATCAGACTTTGGAGATGCCCTGAGGAGAAACATTGAGAAGGTGATTTAATTGGCTGAAACCGTTGGAATGATACTCTGCGGAGGATTTGGAAAGAGACTGAGACCTTTAACCGAGAAGATACCCAAACCACTCATAGAAATAAAAGAGGGCTACACCATCCTGGATAAACAGCTCTTTGACCTTAAAAATGCAGGTATAAAGAAGACCTACCTCCTCACAGGGTTCCTTGGGGATAAGATAGAGGAGAGGTATGGTGATGAGTACAAGGGACTTAAACTGGAATATGTGAGGGAGGAGAAACCCCTGGGAACACTAAACGCAATAAGGCTGGGTATGGAGGCCATCGATGGAGATAAACAGTGCATAATACGCAACGGGGATGTGGTGGCAGACCTGAACATAAGGAAGATGATACACCTCGGGGAGATGTCCGATTACCCCCTCACAATCTTCATAACCAAGATGCAGTCACCCTACGGTATAGTGGAACTCAGCGGGGACAAGATAATCAGCTTCAGGGAGAAACCACTCCTCGACTATTACATAAATGCAGGTGTGTACTTCTCCAAGGGGCAGCTGGACTTCGGGGACTTCGAGTCAGGTGATATTGAAAAAACACTCTTCCCTCTCATGGCCAGTGAAAACAAACTCGGCTACTACCGGGAGGACGGCCTCTTCTGGATGGCAATAGACACCTCCAAGGAGCTGGAGGAGATACGTAAGGAGTACCGCAACAGGGAGGACAAGCCCTGGGGCTATGAGAAGGTACTCATAAACACGGAGAAGTACCTCACAAAGGAGCTATTCATAAGGGAGGGCTACAGAACATCCTTCCACTACCATGAGAAGAAGGATGAGACCATGTACATAATATCTGGCTCAGGGTACATTGAATTTCAGGACAGGAAGGAGTACTTCAGCAAGAACGACACCATCAGAATTGAGCCCGGTGAGAAACACTCCATCGTGGCAATGGAGAACACGGTACTCCATGAGGTATCAACGCCGCACCTCGATGACACCGTCAGGGTGAAGGACTACTATACCAGGTGATCCATTGATAGCCATCATAGACTATGGAAGCGGGAACCTCCGGAGCATCTCCAACGCCTTCAGGAAGATAGGGGCCGAGGTTCAGGTAACATCAAGTCCAGAATCCATCAATGACTCAGAGGCCCTCGTGCTTCCAGGGGTGGGGGCCTTTGGAAGTGCAATGGATAAACTTGAGAATTTAAGGGACACAATAATCAGGAACATAGAGGATGGCAAACCCTTCCTGGGCATATGCCTGGGACTCCAGGTTCTCCTATCCGAGAGCCAGGAATCACCGGGTGTCAGGGGACTTGATGTGATACCCGGCAGGGTGGTGAGGATACCCCCCGGAAACAAGGTGCCGCATATGGGCTGGAACCAGCTGGTTTCCAGGAGGGACTCCCCGCTCCTTGAAGGCGTGGAGGATGAGTACTTCTACTTTGTCCACTCATACCATGCAGAACCGGCAGAGGACGTTGTGGCGGCAACAACCGAGTATGGTATTGAGATGACAGCGGCTATTGAGGCAGATAACGTATATGCAACCCAGTTCCACCCTGAAAAGAGCGGTGAGGCGGGGCTGGATATCCTGAGAAACTTCAGGGAAATAATCAGGGGGTAAATTTTAATGGACATAGAGGGATTTGTAAGGCGCAACATAGACCACATGGACGAGGAATCCCTGCGAAGCATCCTGGCGGATCGTATACGGGAATTCAAGGATATCGACACCGAGAGGTCCCTGAGGATGGCTGATGCGGTGATATATGAGGTGAGAAATACACTTGGGACGGATGGCCTGGATGATGGATTGAGGGAGATAATATCGTATCCCCTCGCCGGTGTTGGAATGGGCGAGATGGGTGTGGGATCCCGGGGAGAAGGGGACTTCTTTGTCCACAGGAAAATCGCTGATATAGTATCAAGCACAGAAACCGGGGCATTCATAAATCCCGAGGCCCAGGATGATGGCGGTGTTGTAAGGACAGACACCGATAAGGGGGAAGTCTATATAACAACCGCCGTTGACGGAATCCACTCCAGGCTCAGCGAGTACCCCTTCCTGGGGGGCTTCCATGTTACAAGGGCCGCCCTGAGGGATGTCTGCGTCATGGGATCCAGGCCAGTTGCACTCATAAGCGACCTGCACCTAGCAGATGATGGTGATGTTGGCAAACTCTTTGACTTCACAGCGGGTGTAGCGGCGGTCTCAGAACTGGTTGATGTACCCGTGGTTGCAGGAAGCACACTGAGGGTTGGTGGCGATATGGTCCTCGGTGACAGGCTAGTGAGTGCGGTGGGCGCCATTGGGGTTTCAGAGACACCCCCAACGGCCAGGAAGAGGGCAGAGCCAGGTGATGTTATACTCCTTACAGAGGGCTCAGGAGGGGGTACCATCACAACAGCCGCCATCTACCATGGACTCTTTGACGTTGTATGGGAGACCCTTGATGTGAACTTCATAAGGGCATCCGGGGCCATAATGGAGGCAGGGCTCCTTGAGGTGATCCATGCAATGACCGACGTCACAAATGGCGGGCTCAGGGGCGATGCCCATGAGATATCATCAACCACCGGGGTGGGCCTTGAATTTGATGCCGAGGCTGTGAGGTCAATGGTAAACCCAAGGGTACTTGAAATGCTTGAGGATCTTGAAATTGACCCCCTGGGGGTGTCAATTGACTCCCTCATGATAATAGCACCTGAGGATGTCTCCAATGATATCATAAGGGCAGTTGAAGGTGCAGGTGTCCCCATAGCCGAGGTGGGAAGGGTCACCGATTCCGGTATTCCCCTCCTCATAGGGGATGGTGAGATGAAGGAGCTTAGACCCCTCTTCCGTGAGGCCGCCTACACACAGATAAAGAAGATGGTTGGTGACGAAACACCCCAGGACTTTGAGGAGATGAAGAGGAGGGTTGAGGAGGCCGCAAGGAGGGCCATAGAGAAGAAGGACATGGTCGTTAAACTCATAGGGAAGTGAATGGTGTCCATATGGATGATGGGGGCTACATATCAACCCTGGACGCGGTCCTTGGACTTGCAGTGGTCTTCATACTGGCGGCATCAGTTCTCAACACCGGCACAGCTCCCTTTGATGATTCCTCGGAAGCTTCAGATGTCCTTGATGCAATGGCATCCTACCCTGCAGATAAACCGCTGCTTGAGGAACTTGCAGAGTCCCCCAATGCTACAGCTGCATCAGGGTTCCTCAACGGGACCCTTGAGGGGATGAACTACAATCTGACCATGGATAACGGTTCAGGAGAGGTTACAGTTGCCTCCCGCGGTTCAATGGGGGATGCAGAAGACATAGATACCGCGGTGGCCTGCCGGGGCACTGTGATCTTCAGGCTTTATGTGTGGAGATGACTGCTGGTATGGAAAAATATTAATAGTTGATTGCCCAATCTTTTATTGATCTCATTTTGCCCTGATAGTGTAGCGGATATCACGTAGGACTGCGGATCCTATTACCCGGGTTCAAGTCCCGGTCAGGGCATCCATTTTCAGTTTTGAAGGGATTTAGGGGCCTTCAAATATTTCTCATCATGTCATGATGGTCCACTGACACTTATAACTGCAGTATGACTTCCCCATGATTCAGCATCATGAACACATTAAAACTTTATCCCATGCACTCCAATCTAATAACTGGAGGTGTGCTTGTCATGGGGAACTACTTCAACCCTGAAATAGAGACCATGGAACGGGAGGACCTGGACGCCCTCGTGGAGGAGAGGATAAGGTATACCGTGAACTATGCCTACGAGAACTCCCCATTCTACAGTAAATGGTTCAGGAAAAACGGTATCAGGCCCTCAGATATAAGGAGCCATGAGGACCTCAGGGAACTCCCGATAATAACCGGTGAAACCGTTAGGGAAAACCAGCCCCCTGAAAGGGATGACTTCGAATTCAGATGCGCCCCATGGGAGGATATATACACCATACATGAGACCAGCGGTACCAGTGGAAGGCCGAAGTCCTTCTTCCTCACATGGGGGGACTGGCAGAGGTACGCAGAGAAGTACGCAAGGTCATTCGTATCCCAGGGATTTGAGAGGGGTGACAGGGTGGTTGTATGTGCCTCCTACGGCATGAATGTGGGTGCAAATACCATGACCCTCGCAGCACAGAAGATAGGGATGACCATAATCCCTGAGGGCAAATGCACCTTTCCTGTGAGGATAATAGAGAGCTACCGTCCCACAGGTATAGTTGCAAGCATATTCAAACTGCTGAGGCTTGCGAGGCGCATGAAGGAACAGGGACTTGACCCCAGGGAGTCAAGTATAAGGAGACTGGTTGCAGGCGGCGAAAGCTTCGCACCCGAATCAAGGGAGTACGTGGAGGAAGTATGGGGCGTTGAAGTCTACAACACCTATGGAAGCACCGAGGGTACCATGTGCGGCGAATGCCACGTCAAGGAGGGCCTGCATGTCCCGGAGGACCTGGTGCACCTGGACGTCTATGATCCAGCCATGAGGGACTTTGTTGATGATGGGGAGTGCGGAAGAATAGTCCTCACAACACTCCTTCCTGTCGGTGAGAAAACAGGAACCCTCCTCCTCAACTATGACACCGAGGACACCACGGTTGTAATCTCAAGGGATAGGTGCAAATGTGGAAGGACCCATATGAGGATAATGAACCCTGAAAGGGAGGCCGAGACCTTCTGGGTTGCAGGACACCCCTTCAACAGGGTCGATGTTGAGGCAGCGGTGTTCCAGAGGGAGAATATGGATTATCTAACAGGTGAATACGAGGCCTTCCTCTATGGCGATGAGGATGAGGGGCCAATAACAATGAGGGTGTCACTGGAGTGTGAGGACCCTGAAAACTGTGCCATGGATATAGTAAGGGAGAACTTTATAAGGGCCTTCTTCAAATATAAGAGAGAACTCTACGAGGCATATACAGAGGGCCTTTTTGAGATACTGTTCAACTTCACAGGTCCAGGGGAGCTTGAATTCTACAGGGTCAAGGGAAGACCAAAACGCATAGTTGATAGAAGATAGCGCTGGATAGAAGTCAATTTCAGCCTCCAGTTTGGGGTACAATCATGCTTAACGCAGAAACCTACGTCACATCAACAGAGGGAATTGGTGGAAGGATCAGGGTGCATAACAGGGACTTCCAGGTTGAGGAATTACCGCTCATGGAGCCAAGCGGAAGCGGACCCAACACCTGGATATGGATGGAGAAGGAGGACAGGACAACCCTGGATGTCCTTCTGGACATTGCAAGGGAACTGCACCTTGACCGGAGGAGAATGGGATTTGCAGGGATGAAGGACAGGAACGCGGTAACCAGGCAGTGGATATGCGTCAGCAACACAGATCCCGAGGACGTTAAGGGAATAGAGGACCGAATCAGGAATGTCAGGTTCCTGAAGGTAACATCCAATGAAAAAAAGCTCAGAATGGGCCAGCTAAGGGGCAACAGATTCAGGATTCTCATAAGGGACCCTGAAGCTGATGAACCCCTTGAGAAGACCCGGGAGACCCTGGCTGAGCTTCAGGAGAAGGGTGTTCCAAATTACTATGGATGGCAGCGATTCGGAAGCCCCAGGGCAATCACACACCTCGTTGGCAGGGCACTGGTGCATGGTGATGTGAAGGGCGCGGTGGACACCTATATTGGAAACCCAATTGAGGGTGAATCCGAGATTGTATCCCGGGCGAGACGGGCATATGATATGGGGGACCTTGAGGGTGCATATGAACTCATGCCGGCCTCCCTCAGGTATGAGAGGATGATGCTCAGGGTCCTCATCAGGGATCTCAGAAAGGGAGAACTCTCTGAAAAATCCTATATAACCGCGGTACATGCACTCCCCAAGCCCCTCAAGAGGATGTTCGTCCATGCATACCAGTCCTACCTATTCAACAGGGTGGTCAGTGAGAGGGCGGCTCTTGGCATAAACAGCTACCTTGAGGGTGACATCATAATAGACAATGAGCAGCACATAATCCATGACCCGGATCCAGGGAAGGTGGAGGAGATGATCATCAACTTTGAGGCACACCCAACAGCTCCACTCTACGGTAGCAAGGTGCCACTGGCAGATGGAAAACCCGGTGAGATCGAGAGGAGGATACTGGAGGAGGAGGGCGTTTCACTCCCTGCCTTCAACTCCATAGAGGTCCCTAAGCTTGGGAGTCATGGCATGAGGAGGGCCATAAGGTTCAGGATATGGGATGTTTCGGCCTCCCTAAACCCTGAGGGGATCACAGTTGAGTTTTCAATACCGAAGGGATGCTATGCAACCTCTGTTTTAAGGGAGATAATGAAGAAGGACGTTGCCTGAAGTGTTAGATATTATGGAGATGGTTAATTTGGAGATCAGCTGCAGAATCATTTCAAGGGGAAGGGGAAGGGGTCCTGTGATCATTTCAGATAAGCCCCTGAGTTTCCTTGGCGGTGTTGACCCGGGGACAGGTACCGTTATTGACCCCAGGCACCCCCTGCACGGCAGGAGCATGAGAGGGAAGGTCCTTGTGATACCTGGTGGCAAGGGTTCAACGGTTGGATCCTATGTCATATTCCAGATGTCAAAGAATGGAACGGCGCCAGCAGCCATAATATGTTCAAATGCAGAGCCAATAATCGCCACTGGAGCCATAATGGCAGGGATACCCATGGTTGACAGGCCAGAGGCCGATCTTTTTCAAATGCTAGAAGATTCAGTGGAGGTTGAGGTGGACGCGGTTGAGGGGAAAATCAGGGTCTAGGGGTTACACCCACCATACATGATCATGATTCAATGGCGGATCTCAGGACGCTACCTGAAGCCCCGCCGAGTATCCCGAGACTCACATCCCCTGCAAGGGCGTAGATGAGTATTGAGAGAATGGCAGCATTCATTGCCCCGGTTTTAAGGTAAACAATCAGGATATTTATCAATCCCACGGCGGCCCCCATGATGGCCCCATTGAGGGCACCGCCTGGATATTCACTATCTGCAATGTAACCACATACCACTGTCGCCACGATTATTGATAGGATACCTGTGAATGATGGAAACAAAAATCTGAATACGGGTCCAAGGGCTGCCGTTAGTAATATGCCTGCAGCAACTGCCTTCCAGCTGAATCTCAATTCCATTACCGATCACCCACAGATAATAAATTTGCAGCGATATATAATCTTTGGCATGAGACAGGATGCAATCTGTTATTCCAGGACATTTGCAGCGATATATAATCTTTGGCATGAGACAGGATGCAATCTGTTATTCCAGGACAGGGGACCATTAAATGGACAGGAAATACTTATCAGTTTTTTTCGCAGTGTGGACGGCAGCATTTCTAATTGCAGGGTCGGTGCCCTACCTCAGATTTAAACTCATAGCAGGCCTTATCATATTCCTCTTAATTTCAGGATTCGCCAAAAGATCCACTAAAAAAGAGGCACTTTATATTGCGGCGATACTCTACCCTCCAGCTGAACTTGCACTGAAGTTTTCAGTGGCCCTCATGGACCCTGTAGCAGTTAATATGGCTGAACACTTCATTGCAGGGGCCCTGGCTGCCCTCGCGGCATCCTTGGTTCTTGAGGGTACACTTGAGAAGCTGGATAGGTGGGATGGACTTGCATTCATGGTATCAGTAGCGGTTCTTTCCTGTCTCTTATATGAGATCACGGGCTATGTGGTCTACTATGAGCCATCCGCCATCCTCTACTCTGATACCATGAGGGATCTTTCCATGAACATTGCAGGGGCGGTGATGGCAGCATCCATCATCACATGGTATGATAGCAGATCAGGGGACTGATGGTGGCACAGGCGGCTCTGAACTGTTGTTTACAGGAGGAGAACCACCCCCTCCAGTGTCTCCTGTATCAGTATTATTTCGAACCTCAGCGGTATCCTGTGCAGAGTTTAGAGTGCTTCTCTGGAAGTATGACCTGTAGATCACAAGTGCCAGGATCGCAACCACTATTATGGCCCCAAATAGCAGGATGTATTCTGATGATGACTGTCCTGCTTCATCTTCAATCAATATAACACACCTATATTGTGGGGTTGGGTTCAACAGGTGGAACCACTGGTGGCTTTATGGGTTTGCCCGGTGGTTCTATGGGTTTTGGTTCGGGAACAGGCCCCGGGGATGTTGAATTATTTGCACTGGCATTTTTAGCCGCATCTGAGCCATTAATATTTTTCCTGACATCCTGAATATCCTGTGCAGAGTTCAGAGCGCTTCTCTGGAAGTATGACCTGTAAATCAGTATCGCCACAATTGAAATAACGATCACACCCCCAAAGAGGAGGATGTACTCGGCTGCACCCTGCCCTTCTTCATCAACAAGGAATGAGATAAGAGCCGTAATATCACCCCCTCTCATATATTAAATAGGTTCCAATCAAAATATATAATTTTCTTGAGTTTCATATTATTATAACAGGTGTTCCAATGAGGTTCGCGGTAAAGGGGGAACTTGTGGACCTTGAATCAGGGGATCATGAGAGAAGACACATTCTGATCGATAACGGAAAAATAGCGTCTGTTGAGAGACACGTAAAAGGCGTTGATGTGGTTGACGCCTCAGACAGCTTCATTTTACCAGGGTTCATAGACCTCCATGTGCATATCATGGAGGATGGATTCAGGGTGGAGAGCAAACTTGAGGATCCCCTCTCACTCTACTTCTACAGGGCACTTGAGAACATGAGGAAGACACTCCATGCGGGTGTTACAACGGTAAGGGATGCGGGACTGGCTGATCTGGGCGTCAGAATGGCCTCTGAAGCCCACATGATCCAGTCACCCCACATGCAGATAAGTGTCACACCCCTGTCAGTGACCGGGGGACACTTTGACTTCCACACCCGCTCAGGGATGAACATTGAGCGAACATACCCCGGTCTTCCCTCAGGTATCTGTGATGGCGTCCCTGATGTGCGGAAAAAGACCCGTGAGGTCCTCAGGGCAGGCGCAGATGTTGTGAAGGTCATGGCAACCGGTGGTGTCATGAGCAGTACCGACTCACCATCGGACACACAGTTCACGGTTAAGGAACTTGCTGCGGTGGTGGAGGAGGCATCATTCAGAGGAAAAAGGGTGATGGTCCATGCACATGGACTCCAGGGGATAAGGAACTCCCTGAGGGCGGGTGTGCATTCTGTTGAACATGGCACATACATCGATGAAAGAACAGCAGCTGAGATGTCTGAAAGGGGTGTCTACCTTGTACCAACATTCCTTGTGACCCGCCTTAACTGCAGAAGGGCAATGCGCGGTGAACTCCCAGAATACAGCAGAAAGGACGCCATTGAAGTCGCCAGGGTCCACAGGGACAACATGGAAACAGCCCATGAAAAGGGGGTGAGGATGGTCATGGGAACCGATTCAGGGGTTATTGAACATGGAAGAAATCTCATGGAACTCTCTTATCTCACAGAAATCGGAATGGAGCCACTGGAAGCATTGAGGGCTGGAACTGTGCATGCAGCAGAGTGCATGGGCTGGGAGGACCGTATAGGAACTTTGGATAGGGGTAAGATCGCGGATATTGTCATAACCGATGCAGATCCGGTGGATGAGATTGAGAAACTTTCAGACCCTGGGAATATTCAGTGGGTTATACGGGATGGTGTAATCTACAGGTCCCCGGACGACTGATATCTGCTTACTGTGAAGGGGAGGTGCTTGACCACTCCCAGCGGTGTCACCCACCGGTGAATGATATCTGCTTACTGTGAAGGTGTCCTGGATGAAGAGGATAACGATACGTATAGGTGGAATGGGGTGCGCAGCATGCGCCCTCAAGATAGAGGACTCACTTAAGAAGCTTGAGGGAGTATATGACGCCGTGGTTAACCTTGTGGAGGGCAGGGTCTCTGTTGAGTATGACCCTGAAACTGTGGGGCTCCCATCAATGGAGGCCGCCATAGAGGAAGCGGGTTACAGCGTCATCAATGAACACCTGACTGTTCTTGTAGGGGGTATGAGCTGTGCAATGTGTGCACAGAGGATAGAATCAGCCCTGAAGGAACTTGAGGGTGTAAGTGATGCAACGGTCAACCTTGCAGCCGAAAAGGCATACATAGCCTACAACCCATCCCTCGCATCAGCAGAGGATTTCAGGAGGACCATTGAGGACCTCGGCTATGAATTCATGGGAACCGAGGGTGATGGGGAGATTCAGGAGGACCAGGGTCCAAAGTTGAGGAGGATAGCTGTGGGTTTTGGTGTTTCACTGCCACTCATGGCCATGATGTACCTTGGCATACACCCACCGGTAAATGAGGGCCTCTTCATGCTCCTGGTCTCTGTGATACCATTTGCATATGTATCAGGACCAATATTTCGGGGTGCACTGCGGTCCCTGAGATCAGGAACACTTGACATGGATGTTATGTACTCCATGGGTATAGGGGTGGCTTTCCTTTCAAGTTTACTTGGCACCGTGGGGGTTCTCCCATCGAGTTTCATGTTCTATGAGACAGCCCTGATGCTGGCATCCTTCCTGACACTTGGAAGGTACCTTGAGGCAAGGGCAAAGGGAAAGACATCAGGGGCGATAAGGAGGCTCATGGAACTCCAGCCCGACACCGCCACCATCCTCAGGGATGGAGAGGAGGTTGAGGTCAGGACTGATGAGCTGGCTGAAGGTGACGAGGTTGTTGTGAGGCCAGGTGACAGGATACCCGCGGATGGCCGGGTTCTGGATGGAGAATCCTATGTTGATGAATCCATGATCACAGGGGAACCGCTCCCTGTACTTAAAACCAGGGGATCTGAGGTTATCGCAGGGACCATAAACACCGATGGGGTGCTTAGGTTCAGGGTTGAACGAACAGGTGATGATACGTTCCTTTCAAGGATCATAGGGCTGGTTGATGAGGCCCAGGCATCAAAGCCACCGGTTCAGAGGATCGCCGACAGGGCAGTTTCCTATTTCATACCATCAGTCCTCACGGTTGCACTGGCAGCATTTCTGTTCTGGTACATTGTTGAGGGGGCCGGTCTTCTAATATCTGTCACAGTACTGATCTCGGTACTCGTCGTGGCCTGTCCCTGCGCCCTTGGACTTGCAACACCAACAGCGGTGACTGTTGGCATTGGAAGGGGGGCTGAACTTGGAATACTCATAAAGAAGGGCGAGGCACTTGAGGTTGCAGGTAGAATATCATGCGTACTCTTTGATAAGACCGGCACACTTACAGAGGGTAAACCCGAGGTCACAGACATCGTTGGAGACGTGCTGGGGTATGCAGCTGCCCTTGAGGCCAGATCAAGGCACCCCATCGCAGTTGCGGTCACAGAGAGGGCCATGAGGGAGGGCCTGGAGATACCTGAGGTTGAGGAGTTCAGGGCCATTCCAGGAAGGGGTCTTGAGGGTAAAATCAACTCCCAACATGTGATTGCAGGTAACAGGGTCCTCATGGATGAGTTCGGGGTGGAGATTCCAGGGGATGCTGAGAAATTAGAATCAGAGGGGAAGACAGTGGTCATGGTTGCAGCTGACGGCGAGTTTAAGGGGGTTATAGGGGTCTCTGACAGGATAAAACCCGGCTCAGCAGCCGCTGTAGGGGAACTTGAGAGGATGGGGATCAGAACGGCAATGATCACAGGGGATAACAGGAGAACGGCTGAGAAGGTGGCACGGGAGGTGGGAATCAGCACCGTCATCGCGGAGGTCCTGCCTGAGGATAAGGCATCAAGGGTCTCGGAGCTCAGATCACGTGGTGTGGGAGTTGCCTTTGTGGGTGATGGTATAAATGATGCCCCAGCCCTCTCAGAGGCAGATCTCGGGATTGCACTGGGAGGGGGAACAGATGTTGCAAAGGAGGCAGGTGAGGTGGTTCTTGTTGGTGATGACCCGCTTGATACCGCAGCTGCCCTTCAGCTTGCAGGTAAGGTCATCTCAAGGATAAAGCAGAACCTCTTCTGGGCCTTCGCCTACAACGTGATACTCATCCCTGTGGCTGCCGGAGCCCTTTACCCGCTTGGGGTGGTGTTCAGGCCAGAGTACGCTGGTCTTGCAATGGCCCTCAGCTCAGTCACCGTGGTTTCACTTTCACTTTCACTCAGGGGGTACACCCCACCTGCAAGAAGGTTGCGTGAGCTTTAAAAGAAATTAGAGGAATACGTCTAGGGAGCTCTGCTTTGACCTGTCACTCTCAAAGAGGGAGTTCACACCGTACTCCAGTATCTCTATCCTCTGCATGAGGTAGGGGTCTATGGGGTACCTTGATGCGAGGTTCTTTGATATTTCAAGGTACTTTATAACCGAGCCCTTTGAGACGGTGAGGACGAGGTTACCCCCGCACCGGCACTCCCCGCTGAGGGGTATGCGGCGGTACTTGCGGTTACACTTGGTGCACCTCACCTTCTGCCTTGAGAATGCCCTGATGTTACCCATCATATCAGGGAGGAAGTGGGACATGAGGACCCCCTCAACCACAGCCCTCTGGTCCACGGCCCTTATCTTCTCTGCGAGGCTTATCTGGGATTCCACCTTCTCCTTCATGGTGGGGAGTAACTTGTAGAGGCACACCTTGGGCCCGGCATGTATGCTGGAGGTGTTATGGGAGAACATGAGTCCACTGTACTGTTCGGGCTTTCCGAGGCGCTTTTCAACGTTATCTATAACATCAAGTACATCTGTCGGTTTAGCATGCTCAAAACTTTTCTCATAGACCTCAAGGGGTATCATGTCCATTGCATCTATGTTGTGGGATTCATCATCGATCTCCTCGGGGTCTATCCTTGTTGAGAGAACGAGGGGGGCATCCATGCTACCCCCACGGGTGCTCGGGAGGTAGGACTTTGAGAAGTTGAGGAGGGCGTCCAGGAGGAGCATGACCGAGTCCTCGTCGCTGTCACAGTTCCTCCTCTTGGCTGAATGGAAGTAGGGGTGGGCGTAGCATGCAGAGGCCTCTGTGAATCCTATAATCCTTCCAAGGACCGCCGCGGATGTATGGGGGGCTAGACCAGCTATGAGGTGCCCCACAAGGTCATCCCTTGTTTTAACCTTGTAGAACCTTTCAAGGCCATAGAACCTTTCAAGGAGGTCATCAACGAAACCCGCGACCCTTACAAGGTAATCGGCGCAGTTCTCTGATATGACCACGTCCTGGACCTTGAGTTCAAGTATCTGGTCCTCCCTCTCAAGTTCCTCCCCATAGCAGTCGTGGGTGTATCCGAGTTCGCGCAGTTTACTGACAGGTACGCCAACCTCCCTGGGGGTGAAGTGTGTGAGGGGAAGATCGGTGGAGTCATGGCGGATTGTCGCATCCTTGAATGTGTATACGTCGTTCTTGGCCCTCAGTATGCCCTTCTCAAGGGGCTCAGGGAATTTATCGGCGGATATCATCCCCTCAACCCCCTTTATCTCATCCATTTTACGGACAGATACATTTTCACCTGCCCTTTTAAGGAGGGATGCAAGGTTTATCTTCCTCTTCCCGGGTTCACCTATCACTGTCCTTGAACCACAGCTGGGGCATATGGACTGCATTGAACTGACCCTGCATGATGGACAGGTGGCCCTCCCCACCTCAACCACAATGGAACCCCTCTTTGCTGCATCAGGTATGTTACGCCGGCTTCCACCGTACTTTCCTATTGGGAAGAGCACATGGGGGGCGGGCCTCATTTTGCGTTCCTTGGTCTTCTCTGGCCGACCGACACGTGTACCTATGTAGGTGGGGGCCTTCTTCATTATCCTGACACCCGAGACCCTGTTAAGGGCCTCCAGGGTGTCATCTGAATCTTCAAGGGGCCCCCTGAGGGTGTTGAGGAGTGCGAAGGCGTCATCGAATTCAATGATAACCCCTGATTTCTCCTGCCTGTGTGGCACACCAAGTATTTCCAGTATTCTCTTCTCTGGTTTAAGGTCCAGGACCAGTTCATCCTCTAATCTGCCGGTGTTTAACCATTCCCTGAGCCTGTTGAGTTCCTCAACAGTCACGTCATGGTAGAAGTAGGTGTAGCGTGGATGGAGGGGCACACCGTACTCCTCTGAAATCCTGAAGGCCTCCTCAGCCCCAACCCTGAGGTCATTCCAGTTGTACCTGTGGCGGGCGAGGTTCAGGGGGTCGCTCTCAGGGTAATCCTCTGATGAGAGCAGGGTCTGGATCCACCACTCCTCGCACCAGCCTGCGGGCATGAGGACGTGGTTGTTCCTGAGGAACTCCCCGAAGGCAACCAGCATGTCCCCCAGGAAGAGTATCTCCTCAACCTCGGGTCGCACCCGCCTGGCGGTCTCAACATCCTCAACCCTGATGACGTCGCCGTTCCTGAGTTTAACTATGGGGCCCTCTATTGTATCCACCGGGACAACGCAGTTTCCCTTACCTGGCCTTTCAATTTTCATCTGGGTCCCCACCGCCAGAAACTCCAGCAGCTCCATGGTGGCGGGGTGAACCCCCATTGCCGCAAGCCCCGTGTTCCGTGATCTCCCATACCTTAACCTGAATGCCCCCTTCCTTGAGGGGTAAGCCAGAACGGGCCTGCCGCCAATTATATCCTCCACGTATTTGCTGTCGGCCTTCACAACAACCTTATCTTCACCTTCATCCTTCTTGGGGGCCTTTGAGAACTTTTCAAGCCAGTCCCAGCCCTCAAGTTTTAACTGCCTGGCATATTTGAGTACCTTTGGGGCCTTCTGTATGACCCCCTCAACCATGGCGAGGAGGGCCCCGCCACGTATGTTGTTTGTCTCAACCCTCTCAAGATCCCTGTGGGATACCTCCACCTTGTCTGTTGGTTCCCCCGTAACCTCCACAGGGATGTTGCTGGCTGCAAGGCGCACCTCATCTGGTTTGGGGCTGTACTGGAGGTTTGTAACCTCTGATTCGTAGAGTTCAACCTCCTCCACGTATCTCTCTATCTCCCTATCGATGGGTTTGTACCTGTCAAGGTTTATGGCGAGGCGTATGTAATCGGCTATGAGGACTGAAAGGGCTGCTGCGGTACCCCCGGCACTCCTTATGGGTCCTGCAAAGTAGACTGCGAGGTACCTTGAACGGTCGAAGTTCTCCTTTATCCTGACCTTAGCTATACCCTCAAGGGGGGCCGCCACCACACCCTCTGTCAGTATTGCAAGGGCGGTTCTGAGGGCCTGATCTGCAAGCCTCTCCCTTTCAGCAGGGTCATCATCAGGGACGGGCTGGGATGCTATCTCTGCAGCTATCTGGAACGCAACCTCTTCACGTCCCCTGTCCCTTTCAAGTTCCTTTATCCTCTCAGCTATACCTTCAGGACCCACGAGCCCCTCAACACGTTCAGCAAGGTCCTTGGCCAGGGGTATCTCAGGCTTTGTGCTAACATCAAGGCCCCTAGCCCTGGCTTTTCCTGCAATTTCATAGAGGCGTTCAGTCTCCCTTTCAAGCTCATTGAAGTAATCAATCATGGTCAATCACGCATCCACAGGGGTGCAGTTCCTCCTTGTTCTCCGACTGTAAACTTAAACTTATATTATATGGTACTGTCAGAGATATAATAGATTATCTATCGATACTCATGGTGATTTTTCATGGCAAAGAAGGATAAAAAGACACTTCCACCAAGTGGAGCGGGCCTTGTAAGGTACTTTGAAGAGGAAACGAAGGGACCGAAACTCACACCTGAACAGGTCGTCGTGATGAGCATAATACTGGCGGTATTCTGCCTTGTGCTCAGGTTCTCTGGTTGAGGAGTGTTAAAATGGCCATTCATCCTGTTGAGTTCAGGTACGGGACCCCTGAAATGAAGGCTATCTGGGAGGCCGAAAACAAACTCCAGCGAATGCTCGATGTGGAGGCCGCCCTTGCAAGGGCAGAGGGTGAACTGGGTATCATACCAGAGGAGGCTGCAGCCGAGATCGCAAGGAAGGCCAGCACAGCTTTTGTTACTCCTGAAAGGGTTAACGAAATCGAAAGGGAGACAAAACACGACATAGCATCCATTGTGAAGGCCCTGGCAGAGCAGTGCGAGGGGGATGCAGGGGAATACGTGCACTTCGGTGCAACATCCAATGACATTGTTGACACCTCCAACTCCCTCCTCCTGAGGGAATCCATAGATGTTCTGAGGGATAAACTGGTTGAGGTTTTAAGGGTACTCCTGAAACTGGCAGATGAGAACAGGGACCTGGTGTGCATGGGGAGAACCCACGGCCAGCATGCCCTCCCAACAACCTATGGCATGAAATTCGCACTTTGGGCAGATGAGATACACAGACAGATTGAGAGACTTGACGCCTGCAGAAAAAGGCTCTGCGTGGGCATGATGACCGGTGCCGTTGGCACAACAGCCGCCCTGGGCGAGGATGGCCTCGAGGTCCATGAGAGGGTATCTGAGATCCTTGGACTTGAACCTGTCCTCATATCCAACCAGGTTGTCCAGAGGGACAACCATGCAGAGTTCATAATGGTCCTTGCAAACATAGCCACAACCCTCGATAAGATAGCCCTGGAGATAAGGAACCTCCAGCGGACGGAGATAATGGAAGTGGGTGAAAAATTCGACCCTGAGAAGCAGGTAGGAAGCAGCACAATGCCCCATAAGATGAACCCCATAACAGCTGAGAGGATCTGCGGTATAGCAAGGGTTATAAGGTCCTATGTTGTGGCTGCACTAGAGAACAACCCCCTCTGGCATGAAAGGGACCTCACAAATTCATCCTCTGAGAGGATAATCCTCCCTGAGGCCTGCATACTCACAGATTACATACTTAAACTGACACTTGACGTGCTCAACAACCTGGTGTTCTACCCTGAAAACATAAAAAGAAACCTTGAGCTCACAGGTGGCCTTATAATGGCTGAGAGGCTCATGGCGGAGCTCACAAGGAGGGGCATGGGTAGGCAGACAGCATACGCCGCTGTACGCCAGTGCGCCATCGAGGCAAACCGGAGGGGAATGAACCTCAAGGACGTGGTCCTTGAAAGGAAGGATATCATGGAGCACCTTACAGAGGATGACCTTGAGGAGATAATGAACCCTGAAACCTACACCGGTTCAGCCTCAAGAATAGTCCAGCGGGTCCTTGAGGAGTCAGAGAACTGGCTCTGAACCATTCATGGATTATAGGGGAATGATGGTGTTTAATACACCGAAATAAAGTTTTCATAAGTTTTATATGTTTCATGACCACATAGATATGGCCGGTGATAATATGCAGCCAAAGGAAATAAAATCTGTAAGGGTTGTCCCCTACACCATTATGAACTCATCGCTAGGGGCAGTATGGGCATTCCTGTTCGCCCTCCTGATCCTGATCTTTGCCGGTGCAATAGGGTCAGTACTTCCAGCTGAAATGAAAGTGTTGAAGGGGTTGATCACTGGAATATCAGTTGTTGGACTGGTTGTTTTGCCTGTTGGAGCGTTCCTGCTTGGCATAGTAGAATCATTCCTGAGGGCATTCATTTACAACGGCCTCACGCCCCGCCTTGGAGGTATCAGGCTCAGCTTCATTGACATGGAGAAGATAGAATCATTTGAAATCGTGAACACAGCACTCATACTCTCAGCAGTCAGCGCCATCCTCACATTAATATACCAGCTCCTGGTATCCCCCCTTCAGTGGGTATTCTTCAACGCAATCCTCAGCATTGCAAGGACTGTTGAACCATCAGCAGCATCAAGCATGGCCGCAGTTGGATCTGCAACGGCACTTGGTACCGTGGTCAACATTGTCATAACACCCATAATGACATTCATAGTTGCCTTCATAGGAACAGCCATTGTGCTCCTCCTCTACAACTTCCTCTCAGGGAAGATCGCAGCGATAAAACTGAAACTCACAGAGACCGGCGATGGCTTTATGAGCATAGACAGGATAGAGGCCATACCACTTGGACTCATAACAGGGTCAATTTCTGCAGTTATAGGCCTCATCATAGGGATCATAACATTCATAGTTTCAGCCATCGGGGGGGACTACGTCACAGGGCTAATTTTACTGGTGATTGTAACCATCGGGGCATTCCTTTATGCCTTCATAGTCTATGCACTGACAGCACTGTTCTACAATGTCCTGGCACCAAGGATAGGGGCCGTGCAGATAAGAATGGAGTAGAAACAACCCTTTCTTTTTCTTTTATACGAACAGTTTCAATGCTTAATACTGGAACGAACTAGCCAGTCCTAAGCTTGCCGCATCCATTTTATAGGGCTTTGAACATATAATTAACTGTAATGATTACTTTAAAAGGAGCTATATGGTGATCCTGTGATTGATGATTCACGTCTTCTGGCTGCCATACCAACAAAGGCAGAAACATGTGTCCTGAAAAATAATGGCATAAGGGAAAAATTCAGCCATGAAAAACTTGTAAAATCCCTCCTGAACCTGGGGGCCAGCCTATGGACCTCCGAAAATGTGGCCTCAGAGGTTGCAAGGTCAGTTTACAATGGAATAACCACCAAGGAGATAAAGATCCTGGTTTATGATGCCCTCAAGAAGGTTGATGAGGAACTGGCAGACAGGTACCTTGCAGCCAACAGAATGAGGGTGAGAACATCCAGGGACAGGATAGAGACCTTCGACCAGAAAAAGATTGAGGACAACCTTGTAAGGGAGGCCGGGGCCTCTGAGGAGGTTGCAAGGGAAATCGCATCTGATGTCTGGAGGGAACTCAAGAAACTCAACGTGGAGTACCTCACAGCCCCAATGATAAGGGAGGTCGTGAACACCAAACTCATAGAACACGGCCTTGAAACCCTCCGGAGGAGGTACACACGTCTCGGGATCCCTGTCTACAACATAACAAACCTCATAGAGAACGGCTCCAGGGACAACGCCAACATGATCCACAACCCCGAGACCGTCCACAAGTACGTGGCCGACGAGGCCCTCAAGCAGTACGCACTCCTCCACATACTCCCATCCAGGCTTGCAGACGCCCACATGTCGGGGGACATACACATACATGACCTTGAATTCTTTGCTGCAAGGCCCCTTAACTGTCTACAGCATGACCTCAGGCTCTTCATAAGGCACGGCCTCCGTGTGGACGGTACAGGTGACCATACCTCGGTGGCAGGACCACCAAAGCACTTGGAGACACTCATGAACCATGCAGGGGAGATAATGCTGGCATCCCAGCAGAACATGTCAGGGGGCCAGGCAATGAGCCTCTGGAACGTCTTCGTGGCACCCTTCGCCTCTGGACTTCCCTATGAGAAGATCAAACAGGCGGTCCAGATGTTCATATTCAACCTCAACATGGCCTACGCTGCAAGGGGCAGCCAGGTGCCATTCACGAGCATAAACCTTGAGTTCGGGGTCCCTGAGTTCCTTGAGGATGAACCAGCCTATGGACCCAGGGGTGAGCACGTGGGTGTGTACGGTGACTTCGCAGAGGAGGCGAGGTTACTGACAAGGGCGTTCACGGAGGTCCTCCTTGAGGGGGACGCAGACGGCAAACCCCACCTCTTCCCCAACACCATCTACACCATAAGGCGGGAGACACTGAAGGGCGAATTCCATGAGGAACTTGGACTGGTCCATGAACTGGCATCCAAGTACGGGACAGCCTACTTCATAAACATGCTGGCAGATTACCGGGGTGAGATGGCCAACTACATGGGCTGCAGGACAAGCCTAGCAGATAACTGGACAGGTAACTGGGAGGAGGACTGCCTAAGGACAGGTAACCTTGCCTACATAACCCTGAACCTCCCAAGGGTGGCATACCAGTCCAGGGATGACGATGAACTCTTCGAGTACCTTGATGAGTACATTGAAATGGCGGTGGAGGTCCTGAAGATAAGGAGGGAACAGGCACTCCACTGTCTGGATGACTACCACCTTCTACCATTCCTCTCCCAGGAGATAGATGGTGAACGCTACTACAGGATAGAGAATGCCACAATGAGCTTTGGATTCACAGGACTCAATGAGATGCTGGAGTACCACCTGGGCTCCGGTATAGCGGACCCTGAATCTAACAGGTTCGGCCTGAAGGTTGTGGAGCACATAAATGAACGCGCAGCTGAACTCAAGAAGGAGACAGGCTGGAGGTGGAGCGTGCTCCAGACACCTGCAGAGTCCACTGCCCACAGGTTCGCGATGCTGGACCATGAGCACTACCCTGAGGAGGCGGTGCTCCAGGGTACCAGGGGGGCATACTATTACACCAATTCAAGCCACACACCCGTGAATGCAGAGGTGGATATTGTACAGAAGATAAAGATCGAGGAGAAGTACCACCCCCTCACACCGGGAGGCCACATATTCAACGCCTGGCTCGGCGAGGCAAAACCCGACCCCGCTGCCCTTGAGGGCCTCACAAGGAAAATCTGCAGGAGTAGTGACATAGGATTCTGGGCCTACAGCAACGCCCTTAGCTTCTGTCTCAGGTGCAAGACCCTCATGAGGGGGCTTCAGGACTCCTGCGCCCGCTGCGGTGAAAGGGATGATGTTGAATGGTATGACAGGATCACAGGTTACGTGCAGCAGGTTGGAAGGGCCAAGTCCTCAAGCGGCGGCTGGAACAGGGGTAAACAGCAGGAACTTCTGGATAGAAGGAGAATAAACATCTGAGCCTGACTTGCTCAGTTCTCTATCCAGAAATGTATTTTTTCTGTCTGCAATTTTCTTTTAATTGAATTTCTTGCAAATTTGAAGAGCTTTCTTTTTAATCAGCACCTAAAGTCTTCCTGAAGCTCCCTGTATCGGAGTCTTCAGTGTCTGGCGATAAATAGTATGGTTTCCCTTTCTGAGTATTTCATCAGATGGAAGTACCAGTTCCCTAAGAGGATTGCTGGTTTAAATGCAGAAAAGTAAGTAGAATGGAGGTTTTGTACTGAATTATACCATTTAATCTCCAGTGAACCTCACAGGCACCGTCTGGGACTCCGATGATCCTCCAAAACCGTGGGCTATCATGGTGTGTCTCCCGGGTCCCCCGGCAACCACCAGGATTACATCCTCGGGACCTCTAGTTATATGGACCATCCCATCTGTTACGAGGTCCTCATCCAGCTTCCTCCCTCCACGGTCAGCCAGGCGAGCCTCCACGGTTGCATTTTCATGTATATAATTTTTAACATCCTCCCTGGACCATCCATGGGATGCGACGGTCTCTGCATGCTCAGGGCTCATTATAACCAGTAGCTCCCCTGGGACGTGGCTGTTGTTGCAGCCGGCCGTCGATGCGGTGTGCACGATGGTGTCAAGGAGGTCCTCGGGGGTCCTGCTCCTGTGGTCATTCACATTGTGCGGCGCCTCAACTCCAATCACGGTCACTGCGCTCTCTTCAGCGCCGAAACCCCTCTCAACGTGCAGGGGCTCCCAGGGGCTTTCATCCTCATTCTCCGCGAAGCAGTAGCTGTACTTTGCAGGTGAACCCATAGTGGCATGGTCACCCACCCCGGGCACCGCACCTGCAATGTTGATGAGGGAGAGCCTCAGGGCACGCCCGAGGGTGGCACAGGCAAGGTTACCTGGTCCAAGGCACCCCACACCTGAGTTGAAGCCGAGTTCCTCTGCAGCTGGGCCGTTTACCAGGACAGCAACAGCCACAGGGTGTGTTGTGGCGTTTATACCTGCAAGGTTGAATTCATCCCGTCCGACACCCTCGATGCAGGCCTCTATGAGCGGCATCATTGGGGGTATGCAGCCGGCCATCACCGCATTCACCGCCACCTTCTCAACGGTGGCGATCCCCATCCTCGGGGGAGTGTGGCTATAACGTCCTCTGGTTTCCTGGGGGTGTATCTGTAGAATTTCCTGACACGGGCCTCTGTGGGCGGTATGATGGGGAGTCCATCGGTCATCCTCTTCTCATAGAACTCCAGGCTGATCCTCTCGGGGTCAGGGTCGACCATGACCTTCATATCCTCGGGGGATGAGCTGCACAGTCTTTCATCCTCCAGGAGGTCCTCTATGAGGCATCCGCATGATTTATCGATTTTAACCAATCTATCACCTCAGATGGTCCAGTATGGAGGGTATCAGTTTCTCAGCCTTTTTCCTCACAGCTTCGGGTTCCAGACCCGCTATGGGGTGTTCCACCTCAACTATTCGAAGACCGGGCATGCCGTGGGCTGATGCCAGCCTCCTGGCGTATTCACTGAAGTGGTCTGAGCAGATGGAGATGGTGGGGACGCCCATACCCTCCAGGCGGATGGCGTCAAGGATCACCCATGTGGTGCAGGAGCCACAGTCGCCCAGGGCAAGGATGCAGAGGTCACCCCTGGCAGCCCTCTCTATCTGTTCAGCCTCTGCTGGGGCACCTGCAGGTTTCTCTGACCAGATAAAGTTGAAGCCACTGAGCTCTGATTCCAGAGTTCTCAGTATGATGTCTGCACCGGGCTTTGTGTTATCAAAGAGTGATATGGTCCTGGCATCACCTATACTGTTAACGGGGATCTCCTCCATGCTGGTGTCTGCCAGGGGGTCCATAACCTCCCTTTCAATGATTTTCACCTTCATCTGACCACCAACTGTCAGGCCTTCAAGCGGAGCCTTTTTACCACGAACTCCCTTTCAAGTGAAAGGAGGAATGATGCAGCCCTTGGACCCATCTTCTTACCTATCAGAACCTTATATATGGCCTGGAATGCCTTCTGGGGTTTTAGCCCATGCTTTCTCAGTATGCTGTACATTTCGTCGTGGAGCTCCTCCGGGCTCATATCCGTGGACTCAAGGATATCTGCAAGTTCCTCTAGGAACCTCCTCTGGGGCTCTGAGAGTTCAACCTGGGGGAGTTCGTCCTGGACATGGAACTTCACGAAGTCCGGGGCATAGAGTTTGAGCCAGTTTTTAACATTTTCAACCCGTTCCGTAAGCTGGGTTAACTGCTCCTCTGTTAAATCTTCAATTCCCTTATCCATGAACTCATCTGGAAGCTGTGAGTTCCTTTTGAGGATACCGTAGAGCCTTTCAAGGTCGTCCCCGGCGATCTGGTAGGCCACGGTCATGAAGCGGTAGGATGGCCTCAGCGGGAGATCAGGGCCGTCTATCATTGAGACCCGGTAGATCCTCTTGAGTTTCTGCTCCTCCTTCTCTGAGGCAGCCTCCTCCATACCATAGTAGATCCTCTCTGTCCGGTCGAACTGGTCCATGAGGTCAAGGAATGGCATGTCAGGGTTGAAGTCCTTGTGTTTCATGGGCTTGCTCCGGAATATGAAGTAGTTGAGGCTCTCGGGGGGTCCTATCTCAAGCCACTGGCCTGGTGTGAAGAATACGCCCCTTGACTTGGACATGGCCTCTCCCCGGAGGGTTATCCACTCATAGGGGACCGGGTAGGGGGCAGGGTAATCGAATATCTCCTCTGAGATTATGCTGCTCACGTCATATGAGCCGCCGCTTGCGGCATGGTCCTTACCGAAGGGTTCGCAGGTGACTCCGAGGATCTTCCACCTCGCGGCCCACTCAACCCTCCAGGTGATTTTACCGAGCCCTGACTTTATGTCCATCTCCCCATCAAATCCACAGTCACAGCGGTACCTCACTGTGTCCCCGCTGAAATCATATGCCTCTGTTGTGTTCACACGGCCGCACCTCTCACAGATGGGGTTGTAGGGGAGCCAGTCATCCCGTAGGGGCCTTTCCCTGAACCTGTTGAATATCTCCCTTATCTCACCGGCCCTCCTCAGGGAGGTTCTTATGTAGTCGTTGTAGACTCCCTCGGTGTACATCCGGGCCCCTGAGTGGTGTTCGACCCTTATCCTGAACCTTTCAAGGGCATCCAGGAAGGGCTTCTGGAAGTGTTCCACGAAACTCTCGCAGCAGCCCTCAGGGCAGGGGATCATGGAGTAGGGCACTCCCAGGTACTTCTCGTAACTTTCTGGGAGGGGATAGGGGACCTTTCTGAGGGGGTCATGGTCATCTGCTATCCAGACGGTCCTTGATCTGAACCCATCCTTTTCAAGTGACTTTGATATTGAGCTTGCTATGAAAACGTCGCAGGAGTTTCCTATGTGTATCGAGCCTGATATGGATGTTCCGCTTGCAACAACGTGCTCATCAACATCCCTGTCCTTAAGTTCATCGGCTATCCTTTCAATCCAGTGCTTCAAGAAGATCACCTGTAAAAAGCGTGATAGAATCAGTGCAGTAAAAAAATGTGTAACTTCAAAATATATTAATTCTTCTCTAAAAAAAGGAGTGGGGTTCAGTCGAAGATCCTGGTATCTGCACTGTCAAGCCACTCGTTGACAATCTTAACAGCGCAGTACTCACCGCACATGGTGCAGGTGTCTGGATCCTCAGGCGGACGCTCGTCCCTTATGCGCCTTGCCTCTGCAGGGCACATGGCTGCATCGAACTGAGCCTCCCAGTTGAGCTTCTTACGGGCGTTGGCCATTTCAAGGTCCTTCTCCCCACTGTGGATTCCCTTGGCCATGTCACCCACGTAGGCCCCGATCCTTGTTGCAATGACCCCCTCCTTCACATCGTCAGGGTAGGGGAGTGCAAGGTGCTCTGCAGGTGTAACATAGCAGATGAAGTCCGCACCTGCAGCCGCAGATGCAGCGGCACCTATTGATGAGACTATGTGGTCATAGCCGGCCCCTATATCCGTGACTATTGGTCCCAGCATGTAGAATGGGGCCCCACGGCAGAGTTTCTTCTGGAGTATGACGTTGGCCTTTATCTCATTGAGGGGTATGTGGCCCGGCCCCTCAACGATGGTCTGGACACCGGCCTCCCTGGCCCTGTCGATGAGTTCACCCAGCACTATGAGTTCCTGGACCTGGGCACGGTCGGTTGAGTCTGCAATGGCACCGGCCCTCATTGCGTTGGCCATGGACATGACAAAGTCGTGTTCCTTGGCTATCTCCAGTATGTAATCGAAGTTCTCATAGAGGGGGTTTTCCAGTCCGTTTTCAACCATCCAGGCTGATACGAAGGCCCCTCCCCTGCTCACAAGGCCACCCTCACGGCCCTGCCTCTTGAGTCTCCTGAGGGTCTCCCGGTTGACACTGCAGTGTATGGCCATGAAGTCTATACCATCCTTTGCCTGCTTCTCAATGGCTTTGAACATGACGTCCTCGTCCATGTAGATGGCAGCGCCCTCCTTCCTTATGGTCTCGATGGCTGCCTGATACACGGGCACGCTTCCAACGGGTATGGGTGAAAGGTCCAGTATGCGTCTCCTTATCTCGTCGAGGTCTCCCCCCACTGAGAGCTCCATGAGGGTGTCTGCCTTGTTTTCAATGGCAACACGGGCCTTTTCCTCCTCCATTTCGAAGTCCACGATGTCGGTGGATGTCCCTATGGTGGCGTTGACCTTGGTCCTTAAACCCTCACCTATACCTACAGGGGCAACCTCGTCCCTGTTCAGGTTGCTGGGGATGGCTATTCTCCCAGTGGCAACTCCTCTTCTTATGAATTCTGGGGTGACATTCTCCGCCTCTGCCACCGCCTTCATTTCTTCTGTTATAACACCTTTTTTAGCTTCATCCATTTGAGTCATACAATCACCGTCTGGTTTGACCCTTTAACCCGTGCGGGTATGATTGGGATCAGCTGGAATGAGATTCATGCGCATCTTATATTGGTCCAATCCAGCTATAAAAACTATGGGGTTTTAATTTTCTTAATAAAAATTCATGGCCTCTGATGTCAGGGGATCTTCATTTAGAATATTGGAACATTCATACTTTATCTGAACCAACGGGGGCCTGTTCTGCTAAATCATATTGGGGGGTCATAGCCCCAGTGCCTCTTAAAGCGTCTCACAGCAGATTCCAGATCTGGAATGTTTGTCTGGGTCCCCTCCTCCTCGACTATGAAGGATGCAACTGCGGAGGCAAACCTGCCACAGTCCATGAGATCTGCACCGGCAAGGTAGGCCCTCATGAACCCTGCCCTGTAGGAGTCACCGGCCCCTGTGGGATCGGCAGCCTCCCTGGGTATTGCATCGATTTTAATGACCTCATCGGCATAGATAATACTTCCATCCCTGCCGTAGGTCTTAACCACAACATCCGGACCCATCTCTATGAGGCCATCAACATCAACCTCCAGTCTGGAGCATATGCGGTCTATCTCGTGGTGGTTGCCGAAGAGGATGTCGCATACCCCCACAGCCCTCTCAAGCTGGCTCCTGGAGTACATGTGGAGGTCCTGTCCGGGATCGAAGGATATGGTCTTCCCCAGTGACCTTGCAAATTCACCGCACCTGCAGTTAAATGAGGGGTCTCCGGTTGCAAGGTGGACCGCCCTGGCAGATTCTATTACTCTGCGCGGTATCTCGCTCTCCCTGAACTGCGTCGCGGCACCCCAGTAGAAGTAGCTTATCTGGTTGTGGTCGGCATCTGTCATCACAAAGGCAGTGGGTGTTGTTTCAGATTTCACCACAATCATGGAGCTTATATCTATGCCGCTGGCCTCAAGGAGCCTCCTGTACTCTGATCCCTCAAAGTCGCCTCCAACGGCTGATACAAGTGATGTTCTAAGCCCCAGCTTTGACCCCACCAGGGCGACGTTTGCTGCAGCCCCACCATGGAGGTTCCTCATCCTCCTTATGGCCGTTGATGAGTTGGGTTCGGGAAATTTATCAAGCTGTATTATGTAGTCAAAGGCGGTATGTCCAACAGCAAGAAGGTCTCTGTCTTCATTCATGGAATCACCCTGAAAATATAAATTAACTCTGCCACGGCGACTTATAACATCATTGATTATTCGTTAAACAGATCAGTGTAGCGGTTCAAAACCCGCCTCCCCAACAGCCTCCTGGCCCTCCCCCCTTATGAAATCCATGAATTCCTCAACCCCTTCACTTTCCCGGCAGACCACGGCACTTATAACGTGCCTGGTCTCATTCTTGAGGATTTCAGAGCCACTGAACTGGCTTGCACTGAGGAATGTCCTGAGTTCCTGCTCGTTTTTGACTATCCTCTGGGCATGGTATGGGGACCGGACCTCCCTCACAATTTCAAAACTGACACCGGAATCTGAGAGCACCTCCCAGGCCAGCCTCTGGGCTGAACCTTTAACGCCAACGAATGATGAGCCATCAAGTTCCCTCATGGTTCTTGCATCGCCACCCACAAGCACCAGGTGGTCATATGCAACCGGTAAGAAATCGAGACCCCTCTGGTAGGCCTGCAGGGGATCGTCAAGAAAGATCACATCAGGCATGCTTCTTTCTGCAAGGTGGAAGAGGTCAGCATCACAGCATGAAAACAGGGATGCCTCCACTCCGAACCTCTCAATGAGGACCTCGGCAAGGTTTGATGAGACATAACCCGCCGCAACCATGAGCCTTCCTGACCCACTGAGGACTTTCAGGTGGCGCAGGTAGGTTCTGAGGATCTCCATACCCTCCGGTGTGAGTTCTGATCCTGCACCACTGCTTTTTACGAGTTTAACACCCAGGAGAGATTCCACCCGCAGAACCCTCCTGTTTAAAACCTGTGGTGTCACACCAAGTATCCTTGCAGCCTTCCTCTGGGAGAAGGTTTCCCCGATTACACGGAGGGTCTCAAGGAATCTGTGGTCCAGTTCATGGCCGTTGATCTTCAGTCCAGGGAGGGGTTCAATATCCATGGGGATACCTCTAATCTGGGTGAATTTCCACCCCTTAACATCATCCCGCCTAGAGCATGTGGGCAGCTGGCTGGAATTATTTTTTACTCTTTTATATCTCATGATCCATATATTAGATTACAGGTGTTGCAATGATAATGAGAGAGGCCATCAGGGATATAGTGGATAATCTACAGAAAATGGAAAGGGAGATTGACGCCGAAACAGTTGATAGATTCATAGACACCCTAACATCCGCAGGAAACGTCTTCGTGCTTGGACTGGGGAGGTCGGGGCTAGTTGCAAAGGCCTTCGCCATGAGACTCATGCACCTTGAGATAAACGTCTTCGTGGTGGGTGAGACCATAACACCCGCAATAAATGAGGGTGATGCACTGATTGCAATATCAGGTTCAGGGAGGACAAGCTACATAGTCAGCGCTGCCAGAATAGCCAGGGAGAGGGGTGCCCAGGTCGTTGCTGTAACCTCACATCCAGAATCAGAACTTGGGGTGATAGCTGACCTCACAGTAACCGTGAGGGGCAGGACAAAGATTGATGGTGAGAAGAACTACATGAAAAGGCAGATACGGGGCAACCATCACTCAAGGACACCGCTGGGCACACTATTTGAGATATCAGCCCTTGTCTTTCTGGACGGCCTCATAGCTGAACTCATGCACAGGCTTGATAAGAGGGAGGAGGACCTCAACGAGAGGCACAGCGTTTTTGAATAAAATCTGGTTTTGAAGAGGGTATCTGAAATGATCAGAATCAGCGGCAATACCCTAATCAATTATTATCCTCTCAGGGTGGCTGTATATGTTGAACCTTCTTCCCCTTACAAATCCAAGCATTGTAAGACCTGTCTTCCTTGCAGCGTCATAGCCTGATGATGTTGGGGCGGCGTTCGATGCTATTATGGGAACCCCTGCACGCACAACCTTTATAAGCATATCTGCGGGCATCCTGCCACTGTAGACCATGAAACTCCTGGAGAAGTTAACACCGTCCATGGCACCGGAGCCCAGGGCCTTGTCAACCGCCACATGTCTGCTAACATCCTCAAATACCCTGAATTCATCCCCGGTCACAAGGGCGGCAACATGCGTACCTCCAGTCATCCTCCACACGGTCGCTGCCTTCACCATACGCCTGAACGCATCGAATATGTCCTCAGCCCTCACCCTAAGGTCTGAGTCAACTGGCTCCACCATCTCAACCCTCTGCCTCCATCCACCGAAACAATCAGAGCCCATCACAAGCTCACGCCTTATTTCAAGGTCCTCTGATTCTATCTCAACGTCGATGAGGTTCTCTGTGATATCCATGGACCTTATATCATCCACCGAGTCCACGAGTCCCTCGCCGAGAAGGTAGCCTGTTGCGAATTCCTTAAGGGCAGCGGGACTTGCAGTGAAGCGCTGCTCCAGACCCCCATTTATCCTGATACGCACCTCAAGGTCATTTACGATTCTTTCAGGGACCCTCCGCATCCCATCATCCACACGGAACGCCTCAACCTCTCTGTAAAGTGACATTCATCCACCACCTCTCATCTAAAAACATATATTTCCCCTGGTTTAACAGTTAAACAGATGTTTAATCATTCATCCTAATTAATATGAATGCGACACTAGAATGGATCTCACATTTAAGTGGAGGTTTCTGATGGATAAGGAATTGAAGAGGATATTTTCTGGCTACACAGGCCATGCCTCGGAGATCATACCCATCCTCCAGGATATTCAGGATGTCTACGGCTATCTGCCGGAGCATGCCCTGGAGGAGGTTGCTGGTTTCACAGGGGTCAGTAAAACACATGTATACGGGGTTGCAACCTTTTATGCCCAGTTCAGGTTCAAACCAAAGGGAAGGAAGCACATAATGGTTTGCACCGGAACAGCTTGCCATGTAAGTGGGGCCGAACAGGTCCTGGATGCCCTTGAGAGGCACCTTGGCATCGGTGAGGGGGACGTCACAGAGGACATGGAGTACTCCCTGGAATCTGTGGGATGTATCGGCTGCTGCTCCCTGGCTCCTTGTGCCATGGTGAACAATGAGGTTGTATCACGCATAAAGCCATCAAGGGTAAGCAAAATTTTCCCAAAAAAGTCTTAGAGTGTTTAAAATGTTTGAAGATACTGCAGGAAGGGCACTGGAGGAATACCTGTCCCTATTCAGGGACGAACCGGTGATATTCCTGGGTTCAGCAACCTGTGGAAAATCCGCGGGGGCTCATGAAATAGAGAGGGTATTGCTTGAGAGGGCCTCTGAGCTCTCAGTTGAATGCAGCATTGTACACACCGGCTGCATGGGCCTCTGCTACGCCGAACCCATGGTTACCGTATTCAACGGGAATACCCGTGGCGCCATCTATGGACCAGTGAACAGGAGACTTGCAAAGAGGATAATTCAGGAACTCGCTGATGGTGAGGAATCCTCAGCCCTTGGTCATGTTAATGTGGCCTTCAATGGTGACTCATTTGAACCATCCTACAGCATTGACTTCATGGAGAAACAGTCAAGGAGGATACTCAGAAGATGCGGCCTCATAGACCCAGAGAACATAAACCATTACCTGGCGACAGGGGGATACAGGGGCCTCCTCAGGGCACTGGAGATGGAACATGAGGATATCATTGAAGAGGTGAAGGATTCCGGGCTCAGGGGCCGTGGGGGGGCAGGATTTCCCACCTGGCTCAAGTGGAGCCTCTGCCGCCAGGAGGAATCCGATGTGAAGTACCTGGTATGCAACGCCGACGAGGGCGACCCGGGTGCCTTCATGAACCGTTCACTCATAGAGGGGGACCCCCACTCCCTCCTGGAGGGGATACTCATAGCATCATATGCTGTGGGTGCAGAGAAGGCCTACATCTACTGCAGGGCAGAGTACCCACTTGCCCTTGAAAGACTGAGAACCGCAATGTCTGAACTCCGGGATCTAGGACTCCTCGGCGAGGACATCCTGGGCTCTGGGTTCAGCCTTGATATAAGCATAAAGGAGGGGGCAGGGGCGTTTGTATGTGGAGAGGAGACTGCCCTCATAGCATCCATTGAGGGTAAAAGGGGGATGCCCCGTACCAGACCACCATTCCCAACAACAAGCGGCCTCTGGGGGAGGCCAACTGTTATAAACAATGTGGAGACACTTGCAGCTGTCTCAATGATAATGCAGCATGGCCCAGAGTACTTCAACAACCTGGGGACGGAGGGGAGTCCCGGGACCAAGACATTCTCCCTTGTGGGGGATGTGAGGAGAACCGGCCTCATAGAGGTTCCCCTGGGCACAAGCCTGAGGGAGGTCATCCATGATATTGGTGGGGGTGTAAGGGACGGTGAGCTCAAGGCCGTCCAGATAGGAGGACCATCAGGCGGATGCCTCCCGGCCGAACTTGTTGACACAGGCATAGACTATGATTCACTGACATCTGCCGGTGCAATAATGGGTTCAGGGGGGCTCGTGGTTTTATCTGACCATACATGCATGGTTGAACTTGCAAGGTACTTCCTTGAGTTCACTCAGCGGGAATCATGCGGAAAGTGTGTCCCCTGCCGTGTGGGTACAAGGCAGATGCTCATGATACTCAATGATATAGTCGAGGGCTCAGGAAGAGAGGAGGACCCGGAGATCCTAAGGGACATCGCAGAAACCGTCAGGGCAGCATCCCTCTGCGGCCTGGGCCAGACATCCCCAAACCCTGTTCTAACCACCCTCAGGTACTTTGAAAACGAGTACCGGGACCACATAAACGGAAAATGCACCGCAGCATCATGCAGCCAGCTCATGCACTACCTCATAGAACCGGAAAAATGTGACGGGTGCATGGCCTGCCTGAAAACATGTCCTGCAGACGCCATTGAGGGTTCAAAGGATGAGGTGCATGTTATAGATCAGGAGAGTTGCCTCAAGTGCGGGTCCTGCCTCGACACATGTAAGAGAGACGCTGTTCTCAGGGTTCCAGGCCCATACTCCCCGGCCAATCAGGACTGATAGTAGGGAGACCTCCTTCTGATGGCCTCAAGAAAGAGTTCACGGAGACCCTCAAGGTCACCGGAGCTGAGGGCTTCCCTGGTGTCCACCAGGTTGTCATTCCGGAGGAGGCATGGCTTCAGCTTCCCATCAGGGGTTACCCTCAGCCTTGTACAGTTTGCACAGAACCTCGTGTTGTCCATGGGCCTCACAACCTCCACCTCCCCATCCCCGATGAAGTACTTCTTGCGGTCCTGCATGAACTTCCTGGTCATTATACGGTCAGCCATCTCTGCAAGTTCAGCCTCAATGGGGGTTATGTCGCAGTGGTACCTCTCCACTCCATTATCAGGGCAGCTGTCGGTTTTCAGGAGTTCTATTATCTGCAGCACCGCACCCTGCTGGCGGCAGAACTCAAACATGTCCCATATTTCGTGGTGATTGACACCCCTCAGTATCACCATGTTTATCTTGACAGGGTCGAGGCCAGCCATAACGGCACCTTCTATTCCCGCCTTAACCCTCTCAAGGTAGTCCTTCCTGGTTATGAACCGGTAGGTTTCAGGGTTGAGGGTGTCGAAGCTTACATTGACCCGGTCAAGCCCGGCATCCCTCAGGGGGACACTGAGGTCCTCAAGGAGGGTCCCGTTGGTTGTTATGGAGATATCCCTGAATCCGATACTGTTTATCCTCTCGACTATCTCAACAATATCATCCCTTATGAGGGGCTCGCCACCTGAAAGCCTTATTTTCTTCACACCAAGGTCAGAGGCCACCCTGCATATGTTCTCTATATCCTCTGGGCTCATCTCCTCGTCTGAACGCACGATTCCGTCCCGGTGGCAGTAGATACAGCTGACATTGCAGCGCCCCGTTACAGATATTCTCAGTGATACCAGCGGTCTTCTGTGGTTATCATGGACCTGCATTCTCTACCCCGATATTACTCTGGTCTTTTTATGATGAGATCAACCTTCTGATGTTTAAGGCTTTCTGTATCAAGAGCATCCACCATGCCGAGAACAGTACCTGCTATGAAGTTCTGGACGAAGGGGTTCAGGGGGACGGGTTTTCCATTTACCCTGAGGAGAACCCTATCAGGCTGGCTCTTACAGTCTGTATCATCTGCATCACCCTGAACCTTTGCCTTTGCAAACTCTCTGCATGATTCAAAGCCGCACTTACCGCAGTTGAGGTCCTGAAGGAGGCCGTAGCTTCTTCTTTCTATGAGCTCAATCAGGTCATCCACTTCATCGATTTTGAATGGATCAACAACCTTCAGGGTGAATTCTCCCGGTGTGGATGTTGATATGTTGGCATACTCCATTGACTTGAAGCCCTCAACCACAAGGAAGTCGATGTCATCCAGCATCTCAAGGACACCCACAACCTCAGGGAGGTCCATTTCCCTGTCGATAAGGAAGAAGGTTTCCCTTCCAGTTCCTGCAACTATCTCTGCACCGGCCCTCCGGTGCCTGTCGGTGTCCTTGCCTGGAAAATCAAATCCCCCATGGGTATGCTTGAGGGTCGCAACCCGGTAACCCGCATCCGCGAGTTTTCTGACGATTTTCTCAACCAGGGCGGTTTTGCCGGTGTCCTTGGTGCCTGTCACCCCTACTATCCTCATACTTTCACCTCTTCATAAACTTTATTTTATGTGGGGATAAATTTTCAGTATAAAAAATTAGCTGAAGATAACATGAAGGGGACTGTAAAATTCAGGATCGATGGAAGGGAAGTTGAGGCAGCCAGGGGGATGACGGTCCTCCAGGCAGCCCTTGCAAACGGCATCTACATACCCAACCTCTGTTTCAGGGATGGACTTGAACCATTTGGGGGCTGCAGGCTGTGTCTGGTTGAAAACAGTGAGGGGCGTCTGGTCACGGCATGCGAGACCCCTGCAGAGGATGGTGCTGAGTTCATATCAGAGTCTGAAAGGATAAACAGGATCAGGAGGACCACCCTATCCCTGATAATAGCTGACCACAGCAGGGATTGCCTTGCATGCCCTGCATCAGGTGACTGCAGACTTCAGGAGGTCTCATCCTACCTCAACGTATCTGAAGGGGACCTTGAGAGGTTGAGGCCTGAGATTTCAGGGATTGATGTGGATGAATCCAACCCGTTTTTCCTGAGGGATCACGATAAGTGCATCCTCTGCGGTATATGTGTCCGTGTCTGCAGGGTAGTTGGCGCAGAGGCGGTTGATTTTGCATACAGGGGCCATGACACAAGGATAGCCACCTTCATGGACAGGGATATACTTGATTCAAGCTGCGTCTCATGCGGTGAATGCGTTGAGGCATGCCCGGTGGGCGCCCTCCTACCCAGGACTGAGAGGCCCTCCACCGAGGTGAGAACTGTATGCCCCTACTGCGGCGCCGGCTGCGAGATCTACCTAGGGGTGAGGGGGAACCGGGCTGTGAGTTCAAGGGGCGTCCCTGATAGCCCTGTTAACCGGGGAAGGCTATGTGTGAAGGGGAGGTTCGCCCTTAAATTTGTAAACAGTCCTGAGAGACTTAAAAAACCCCTTATAAAGGTTGATGGAAGATTTTTAGAGATAGAATGGGATGAGGCAATCTCATTTGTAGCTGAAAGGCTCTCTGAATACACTGGAGAAGAATTTGCGGCTGTTGCATCTGCCAAGTGCACCAATGAGGAGAACTATCTGCTGCAGAAGTTCACAAGGGCCGTTGTGGGGTCAGGGAACATTGACCACTGCGCAAGGCTCTGCCATGCCCCCTCACTTACAGCACTTAGACTGAGTCTGGGTAGCGGTGCAATGACCAACTCCATATCTGAACTGGAGGGTGCCGGGTGTATACTGGCAGTGGGAACCAACCCAACAGAGACACACCCTGTAACCTCCTACAGCGTAATCAGAGCCCTGAGGTCAGGTGCAAAGCTGGTTGTGGTGGATCCAAGGAAAACCCGGTTATCTGAACTTGCAGATATCCATCTTCAGAATAAACCCGGATCTGACATCCCACTTTTAATGGCAATGTGCCACTTCATCCTTGAGGAGGGCCTGCATGACGGTGAATTCATAGAGTCCCGCACAGAGAAATTTGAGGAATTCAGGAACGCTGTCATGGCCCTGGATCTTGATGAGGTGGAGAGGGTAACCGGGGTTAAACTTGAGGACATAAGGAAAGCCGCAATAATGTACGCCTCAAATTCCCCGGCATCCATAATATATTCAATGGGCATCACCCAGCACGTTAACGGGACAGGTAATGTGCTTGCACTGAGCAACCTGGCGCTTCTTACAGGTAACATCGGTATAAAATCAGGGGGTATCAACCCGCTGAGGGGCCAGAACAACGTTCAGGGGGCCTGTGATATGGGGGCGCTTCCTGACCTCCTCCCAGGTTATCAGGACATTGGTGAGGCTGCAGGGAAATTCTCTGAGAAATGGGGTTCACCCCTCCCCCCTGCAGGGATGACGCTACCTGAGATGTTTGATGCCGCAAGAGACGGAAAAATCAGGTGCATGTACATAATGGGTGAGAACCCACTTCTGAGTGAACCTGACATTGAAAAGACCAGGGAGGCCCTTGAGGGCCTTGAATTCCTTGTGGTACAGGATATATTCCTCACCGAGACAGCCGAACTTGCAGATGTGGTTCTGCCTGCAGCATCCTTTGCAGAGAAGGACGGCACATTCACCAACACCGAGAGAAGGGTTCAGCTTCTGAGGAAGGCGCTGGATGCCCCGGGGGATGCGCTCCCTGACTGGCAGATAATCTCCATGATTGCAGAGAGGATGGGAAGGGAGGACTTTGATTATGAATCCGCGTCCAGAATATTCGATGAGATAAGGGAACTTGTACCATCATATGCTGGCATCTCCCACGAAAGGCTGAAATCTGGCGGTATACAGTGGCCCTGCACATCAGAGGAGGAAGCTGGAACAGTGTACCTTCACGCTGAGGGATTCCCAACACCCACAGGAAGGGCATCGTTCCTGCTGCCTGATCACCACCTCAGGGAGGCATCAGAGGAGTATCCGCTGGTCCTTGTAACCGGGCGGAACCTCTACCAGTACCACACAAGGTCAATGACTGCAAGGGTGAGGGAACTGGAATCATTCTCAGACCATGAGGAACTTCTCATGAACCCCGCTGACGCCTCCTCTATGGGTATAAGGGAGGGGGATACCGTTGAGGTCACATCAGAGAGGGGCTCCCTCAGGGTGAGGGCAAGGGTTACAGATGAGGTGATGGTGGGTGTGGTATTCATGACATTCCACTTTGCAGATGCCCCTGCAAATGTCCTCACCGGAGGAGAAAGGGACCCTGTTTCAGGGATGCCTGAACTCAAGTTCACCCCGGTCAGGGTGTGTCGCGTCTAGCTAAAGATAAGATGTGTGCCACCAGCACACTCATTTATATATTTTCTCTATTGCTGGCTGACCAGGGATGTGTGCTAACAACACACTCATTTATATATTTTTCTATTTGTTTTTTGTAGAAAATTATTATATAGATAGCGGCTAAATGTGTGATTAACACACATGGTGACCCTATGCCGAAACATATAGTTTCTGGACTCAAATACATAGCAGCTGTAAACCTAACAAAACAGGGCCATTCACAGAGAGAGATAGCCAAAGCTCTGAAGATAAACAGATCAACTGTTTCTCACTACCTCAACGGGAGAAACCTCTCATGGAGGTCAATAGAGATTGCAAGGGTAATAACAGAGATGTGTCCAAGGGATTTCCTTCTTCTCACCCACTCCCTTACACAGAACACAGAGATGACAAGGACGATAGTGAAGACATGCCAGCAGAGGAAATTCCAGGGAAACGTCAGGAACTCATGTATTGGGTGCGGGCTATGTGTGGACACATGCCTAATGAAGGCCATAACCCTTAGAGACCTCAAGGCACATGTGGATTCCGAATGGTGCTGCGGGTGTCTCATATGTGTTGATATGTGTCCAACTGATTCTATAGAAATAAAGGAGGTAGAAATTGATGGAAACGACCGAAGTAATTGAAGGTAAGAATATTACCGTGGAGCGGACCGGCGAAGAAAACAGAAAGTTGATCTTCCAGGATTGCCTCTGCGCTGTGTGTGGACTGTGTGGCGAGATATGCCCGGTAAGTGCAATCGAGGTTAACCCAACAGGTGCAATGGTCAGAACAGAACAGGATGAGTCAAAGATACTTATCGATGAGAACAAATGTGTCCTCTGCGGTATGTGCAGTTCAATCTGCCCGTTCCAGGCTCTTGACCTTCAGATTGATGGAACATCCATAAAGGAACTTGCAGAATATCCTAAAATCCTTAAATCAGCCGAAATTGATGATGAAACATGCATACAGTGCAAGGCATGTGAAACAGCATGTCCACAGGACGCCATAACCATAACAAGGGAACTTCCAGAAAGGAAGGACCTCATCACAGGTGAAATCGAAATAGACAAGGACACCTGTATATACTGTGGTATGTGTGAGGAAATGTGTCCTGTTGACGCCATAGAGATAGAACACCAGATACCAAGTTCAGCAAGCCCAACCGTTGCAACCGACATCAACGTGGACGAGGACAAATGTGTTCACTGCGGAATATGTAAGAGGATCTGCCCTGTTGACGCCATAATGCAGGTCTGCAGGATCTGCCCATACGGCGAATACGAGATAAAGGTCCCTGAGGTTACAGGAACATCCTATATCGACCCTGAGCTCTGTGTAAACTGTGGCTGGTGCCAGGAGATCTGCCCTGTTGATGCTGCAACAGTGACCAAGCCATTCGAGGGAGAACTTATAATCGATGAGGACACATGCCAGGCCTGTGAAACCTGCGTGATGGCATGCCCATGCAACGTTCTCTCATTCCCGAAACCAGAGAAACCCGGTGAAAAACCAACCAAACTCTACAAGGACGAAAGATTCTGCATATACTGCGGAGCATGTGAAAGATCATGCCCTGTGAACGCCATAGAGGTTAAGAGGAGCAAAATAAATACAACTCCAATCAAATCAAAGGCATGGAAGAACGCCTTTGAATCATTACTCAAATAAATGGAGGTAATCAGATGGCAATTGGACTTAAGGCATACCCTGAACTCTGCCATGGATGCGGAAACTGTGTGATCGCATGTCCCGTGAACGCCCTCAGAAGCCCTGAAATTGCCGGTGGAAAGGGCCCAACAGATGATGTTGAGATCATCATGATAGTGGAGGACGGGGTTGTAAACATAAAAAACCCTGAACTGTGCGGAAAATGCGGTACATGTGTTGAAAGCTGCCCTGTGGATGCAATAAGACTGGAGGAATTAGAATGATGGTCATACTCAACACAGGAAGGACAATATGGCAGGGACAGGCCATAGAATCAGGTAAGGACCTTAAAATGTACGTGGATGCAGCTGCAATAATTCAGATGAACGCCGACATGATGAAGCAGCTCGGGATAAACGAAGGAGACAACGTCAAGGTCATATCAGAATATGGGGATGTGGTTGTCAAGGCTGTTGAAGCAAAGGAACCACTACCAGATGGAATGGTCTACATCCCAATGGGCCCATGGGCCAACAGGGTCATAAGACCAGATACGGATTCAACAGCAACACCCAGCTTTAAGAACATACCGGTGGAGATCATACCCACCGATGAAGAGGTTCCTGACATGCCCACCCTCATGAAGGTCTACGGTAAGGTAGGTCAGATTTAATTAGTTCAGCGGGAGGATTCAAATGGAATACATAATCAAAAACGGATTTGTTTACTGTCCTCTTAACAACGTCGATGGAGAGAAGATGGACATCTGCGTCAGGGATGGTAAAATAGTTGAGAGCGTCAGTGACTCCGCAAAGGTCATTGATGCATCTGGAAAAATTGTGATGCCAGGAGGTGTCGACCCACACTCCCACATAGCCGGTGCAAAGGTCAACGTGGGAAGGATGTACAGGCCAGAAGACAGCCGAAGGGACGCTGAAAAGTTCAAGGCAGGAAGGGCCGGAAGCGGTTTCTCAGTACCATCAACCTTCATGACAGGTTACAGGTACGCCCAGATGGGTTACACCACCGCAATGGAGGCGGCCATGCCACCACTCCTTGCAAGGCACACCCATGAGGAGTTCCATGACACACCCATAATAGACCACGCAGCATACCCACTCTTCGGTAACAACTGGTTCGTGATGGAGTACCTCAAGGAGGGAGACGTGGATGCATGCGCAGCCTACGCCTCATGGCTCCTCAACGCAACCAAGGGTTACGCAATAAAAATAGTTAACCCTGCAGGTACAGAGGCCTGGGGATGGGGTGGAAACGTCCATGGAATCTATGACCCTGCCCCATACTTCGACATAACACCTGCAGAGATCATAAAGGGACTCGCAGAGGTCAACGAGAAACTCCAGCTACCCCACTCAATACACCTTCACTGTAACGACCTGGGACACCCAGGAAACTATGAGACAACCCTGGCATCCTTCGACGTGCCAAAGAACATAAAGGCAAACCCTGCAACAGGTGAAAGGGACACCGTTTTATACGCAACACACGTCCAGTTCCACAGCTACGGTGGAACCACCTGGAGGGACTTTGTATCAGAGGCACCAAAGATCGCAGACTACGTCAACAAAAACGACCACATAGTCATAGACGTTGGTCAGATAACCCTGGATGAGACCACAACAATGACAGCGGATGGTCCAATGGAATACGACCTCCACTCACTCAACGGCCTCAAATGGGCAAACTGTGACGTGGAACTCGAAACAGGTTCAGGTGTCGTCCCCTTCATATACTCAGCAAGGGCACCTGTCCCAGCTGTCCAGTGGGCAATAGGTATGGAGTTATTCCTGCTTATAGACGATCCAGGAAAGGTATGTCTCACAACAGACAGTCCAAACGCCGGACCATTCACAAGGTACCCAAGGGTCATAGCCTGGCTCATGAGCAACAAGTACAGGATGAACCTCATTGAGGGAGAACTCCACAAGTGGGCCCAGAGGAAGAGTACCATAGCAACAGTTGACAGGGAATACACATTCTCAGAGATAGCCCAGATCACAAGGTCAACATCTGCAAAGGTTCTGGGTCTCAGCGAAACCAAGGGTCACCTTGGAGTCGGTGCAGATGCAGACATCGCAGTATACAACATCAACCCTGAAACAGTCGACCCATCAGTCGATTACATGGCAATTGAGGAAGGATTCTCAAGGGCAGCATACGTCCTCAAGGATGGAGAAATAGTGGTTAAGGACGGAGAAGTCGTGGCCTCACCACACGGAAGGACCTACTGGGTTGACACCCAGGTTGATGAGTCAATCTACAGTGAGGTACTTGCCAACGTGGAGAGCAAATTCAAACAGTACTACTCTGTTAACTTTGCAAACTACCCTGTGCAGGACGATTACCTGCCAAAATCCGCTCCAGTTAAAGGGGTGATGCTATGAGTGAAATAATATTAACTCCAAAGGAACAGCCTGAAGTGCCACTCGAGGCACCCAACATCAAACCCGATGTCTTCGCAGGAAAGTCAATAGACGAGATCAAAAACATCCAGATAATGTATGGTAACGAGGTCGTTAAACTCGGAGACTTCTTCGAGGTCAGCGGAGAACCAGCAGAGTCTGCAGCAGATATCAAAATCATCATCGACGGCGATGTGTACAACACCAAGAGGATAGGCCAGGAGATGACCGCCGGCGAAATCCTGGTGAAGGGTAACGTGAACATGTATGTCGGAGCCGGCATGAAGGGCGGTAAGATCACAGTGGAAGGCAACGCAGCATCATGGGCCGGACAGGACATGAGGGGAGGAGAACTCGAAATCCTCGGAGACGCGGCTGACTACGTCGGATCATCCTACCGTGGTGACTGGAGAGGTATGAGCGGCGGCGTCATAACAGTCCATGGAAACGCCGGAAACGAGATCGGAGAGTACATGAACGGCGGCAAGATCATCATCAAGGGCGACGTCAACATAATGCCAGGAATACACATGAACAACGGCCTCATAATCATCGAGGGCAACGCCGTTGCAAGGGTAGGCGGCGAAATGGCCGGCGGAACAATAATCGTAAAGGGAATGATACAGGAATTCCTTCCAGGATTCAAGTACCTTGGTGTTGAAAAGGACATAGAGGTTAACGGGGAAACCTTCCCTGGAGCATACTACAAGTTTGAAGGAGATCACGCAATTAAGGGAGCTAAGGGTATAGTCTATGCGGCTGTCGGATGCAATGGCCACATAGAACCCTAACTGGAGGTAATTATCATGGAATACGTGAAAAATGTGGTCTGCCCCTTCTGCGGAACCCTCTGTGATGACATCATCTGTAAGGTTGAGGACAACGAGATTGTTGGGACCATCAACGCCTGCAGGATAGGTCACAGCAAGTTCGTGCATGCAGAGGGTGCAGTGAGGTACACCAAACCACTCATAAGGAAAAATGGCGAATTCGTTGAGGTAAGCTACGATGAGGCCATAGACAAGGCTGCAAAGATTCTTGCAGAATCAAAGAGACCACTCATGTATGGGTGGAGCTGTACAGAGTGTGAAGCACAGGCCGTTGGAATGGAACTTGCAGAGGAGGCCGGTGCTGTAATAGACAATACAGCATCAGTCTGTCACGGACCATCAGTGCTGGCACTCCAGGACGTGGGCTACCCCATATGTACCCTTGGTGAGGTCAAAAACAGGGCCGACGTTGTGGTCTACTGGGGATGCAACCCCATGCACGCCCACCCAAGGCACATGTCAAGGAACGTATTTGCCCGTGGATTCTTCAGGGAAAGGGGAAGATCAGACAGAACACTCATAGTGGTTGACCCAAGGAAGACAGACACAGCAAAGCTTGCAGACATACACCTTCAGCTGGACTTTGACCGTGACTATGAACTTCTCGATGCAATGAGGGCATACCTCCTTGGAAACGACATCCTCTACGATGAGGTTGCCGGTGTACCAAGGGAGCAGATCGAGGAGGCCGTTGAGGTCCTCAAAAAGGCACAGTTTGGTATACTCTTCTTCGGTATGGGTATAACCCACAGCCGTGGTAAGCACAGGAACATTGACACAGCCATTATGCTGGTCCAGGACCTCAATGACTATGCCAAATGGACCCTCATACCCATGAGGGGACACTACAACGTTACAGGCTTCAACCAGGTCTGCACATGGGAGAGCGGATACCCATTCTGTGTTGACTTCTCAGGCGGGGAGCCAAGATACAACCCTGGTGAGACCGGGGCAAACGACCTTCTACAGAATAAGGAGGCCGATGCAATGATGGTCATAGCCTCTGACCCTGGTGCCCACTTCCCACAGAGGGCACTTGAGAGGATGGCTGAGATACCGGTCATTGCAATCGAGCCCCACAGGACCCCCACAACCGAGCTGGCCGACATCATAATTCCACCGGCCATCGTGGGTATGGAGGCTGAGGGTACAGCCTACCGTATGGAGGGTGTCCCCATAAGGATGAAGAAGGTTGTTGACTCAGACCTCCTCTCAGACAGGGAGATCCTGGAGAGACTCCTTGAAAAGGTTAAGGAATACAGGG
Organism: Methanothermobacter sp. KEPCO 2; assembly: GCF_041228365.1. NCBI lineage: Archaea > Methanobacteriati > Methanobacteriota > Methanobacteria > Methanobacteriales > Methanobacteriaceae > Methanothermobacter > Methanothermobacter sp. KEPCO 2. The sequence goes on from NZ_CP166185.1 coordinate 1,564,642, forward strand.
CCTCAAAGTAATCAGGCCCTCCATTTCTATTTATTTTAAAACTTTTGATTTGGTTTCTGTTCATTTTTATGGATACTTAAAGTACATTTAATTATTTCAGCGGTTCTGTTTCTGATTTGGTTTCTGTTTATGTTCAAGGATAGATGAGCGCATAATTTTCAGCCATGCACCGAAAAATTTAAATATGGAATCTTCCAATAGTAGAGTGTCGGAAGAAGGAAGCATACTTCCGACTGAGATGGTGATTGGTGTATGGTACGTAAAATTGCAATATATGGTAAGGGTGGAATAGGAAAATCCACAACACAGCAGAACACTGCAGCGGCAATGAGTTACTTCCATGGAAAGAACGTCATGATCCATGGATGCGACCCCAAGGCGGACAGCACACGCCTGATACTGGGTGGTAAAATGCAGACAACAATGATGGACACCCTGCGTGAACTTGGAGAGGGTGCATGCACACCAGATAAGGTTATAGAAACAGGTTTTGGAGGTATAAGGTGTGTTGAATCAGGAGGTCCAGAACCAGGTGTTGGATGCGCAGGCAGGGGTGTTATAACCGCCATAACCCTCATGGAGAGGCACGGGGTCTACGAAAATGATCTGGACTTTGTATTCTTTGACGTGCTCGGGGACGTGGTATGCGGGGGCTTCGCAATGCCGGTGAGGGACGGAAAGGCAGAGGAAATATACATTGTGGCATCAGGTGAGATGATGGCACTCTATGCAGCCAACAACATCTGCAAGGGTATGGTGAAATATGCCAGACAGAGCGGAGTCAGACTTGGAGGAATAATATGCAACAGCAGAAACGTTGACGGCGAAAGGGAACTCCTTGAAGAATTCTGTGACAGAATAGGGACACAGATGATACACTTCGTGCCAAGGGATAACATTGTACAGAAGGCGGAATTCAACAAGAAATCTGTCATAGAATTCGACCCTGAATGCAACCAGTCACAGGAATACCGGGAACTTGCAAGGAAAATAATTGAAAACAAGGATTTCGTAATACCAGAACCCATGACAATGGATGAAATGGAGGACCTCGTTGTAAAATACGGGGTTCTGGACTAGGTGCTAAAAATGAAGATGATAAGGGCGATAATAAGACCAGAAAAGTCTGAAGAGGTGGCAGACGCTCTGGATGAAGCAGGATTCCCTGCCCTCACAAAGATGGACGTTATAGGGAGGGGTAAGCAGAAGGGCATACGGTTTGATGAGATCTACTATGATGAGATACCCAAGACCATGCTGTTCATCGTTGTGGATGATGCTGATGCAGAGAGGGTGGTTTCGGTTATCAGTGAAAGCGGATACACAGGCAAAATTGGGGATGGTAAAATATTCATAAGCCCCGTGGAAAATGCCTACACCGTCAGAACAAGAGAGGAAGGTCTTTAGGTGTCTGAATGAAGGAAGTAATCGCCATAATAAGACCAAAGAATATGAAGAAAACCAGGGATGTCCTCGAATCCCTGGGGTTCCCTGCATTCAACGCCACCAGAGTCCTCGGGAGGGGTAAGCAGAGGGCCATAATTGATGAGGTCGCCATCCCCTCACCATCTGCTGAGATTCAGGAGGAGCGGGGAACAATGAGGTACATTCCCAAGAGAATGATCCAGATAACCGTGGAGGATCCGGATGTACAGCTGGTTGTGGAGGCCATAATGAAGGTCAACCACACAGGAAAAATTGGAGACGGAAAGATCTTTGTATGTCCGGTGGACGATGCAGTGAGGATAAGGACAGGTGATAGAGGGACTGAAGCGCTTTAACCCTTTATCTGTGGAGTGAAATGGATAGAGGGCGGCTTCAGTTATCCTATAAATCAAAGGATGATTCAAAATGCCATTTGAACTGTTTGACGTCGATGCTGAAATACCCGATAGAAAAAAGCACATCTATGTAAAGAAGCAGGGGGATCCTGAGGGGGACATACCTGCATGCAACACAACAACGATCCCTGGCTGCATGACAGAGAGGGGATGCGCATTTGCAGGTGCGAAGGGTGTGATAACAGGGGCAATAAAGGATGCGCTTCACGTTATCCATTCACCTATTGGATGCACAGCATATGGTTACGGTACAAAGAGGTACCCCACATCACAGGAAATGCCCGATGGAAGCATGTTCCCCATAGAAAACTTCAACCTCAAATACATAACAGGAACGGATCTGAGTGAGTCTGATGTGGTGTTTGGTGGTATGGACAAACTCAAAAGGTGCATCCTGGAGGCTGTCAGGGAATTCCCTGAGGCAAATGCAGTTTACACCTACGCAACCTGTACAACAGGCCTCATAGGGGACGATATTGATGCAATTTCAAGGGAGGTCTCAGAGGAGATAGGTAAGGATGTTGTTGCAATAAACGCTCCAGGATTTGCAGGTCCAACACAGTCAAAGGGACATCAGGTTGCCAACTACACACTCTTCGAGGACCTGGTGGGAACCGCAGAGCCCCCCAGAACCACAGAATATGACGTGAACCTCATAGGGGAGTACAATATCGATGGGGACCTCTGGGTTCTGAAAAAATACTTCGAGGAGATGGGGATAAACGTCCTGAGCACATTCACAGGCGACTGCTGTCACGACGAGATAAAGTGGATGCACAGGGCAAAGCTGAGTCTGGTCAGATGTCAGAGATCAGCAAACTACATTGCAAAGCTCCTTGAGGAGAGATATGGCGTCCCCTACATGAAGGTTGACTTCTTTGGAATAGAATACTGCAGAAAAAACCTCATGGCAATAGGGGAATATTTCGGGATACCCGACAGGGCAGAGAGGGTGATAGAGGATAGAATGGAAAAAATAGGTCCAGAAATTCAGTATCTCAGGGATAAACTCAGGGGTAAAAAGGTCTGGGTTTTCTCAGGGGGCCCGAAAAACTGGCATCTACCCAGACCACTGGAGGATGAACTTGGAATGGAAGTGGTTGCAGTTTCAACAATGTTCGAACACGAAGACGGCTATGAGAAGATCAAGAAAAGGGTCCGGGAGGGTACAGTGATAGTGGATGACCCCAACTCACTGGAACTCGAGGAGATCATCGAGAGATACAGGCCAGACATCATCCTGTCTGGAATAAAGGAAAAATACCTGGCCCATAAACTTGGAGTGCCCTGCATACTCATCCACTCATATGAAAACGGGCCATACATAGGCTTTGAGGGGTTCCTTAATCTGGCGAGGGACATGTACGCGGCAATATACAATCCTGTATGGGACCTGCTTGAATTCGAGGAGGATGTTAACTGATGTCAGAAATAAACGTGATGGAGAGGGGAAGGGAGCTTGTGGTAAACCCCCTCGTGACATGCCAGCCATTCGGTGCAATGTTCGCAACCCTGGGTATAAGGAGGGGTCTGCCTCTCGTTCATGGTTCCCAGGGCTGCAGCACCTTTGTGAGATACGGGCTCAACAGACACTTCAGAGAACCCGCAGAGATAGCCGTCACATCGCTCCATGAGGACGCTGCTGTGTTTGGGGGTAGAAGTAACATTATAAATGGTGTTAAAAACCTTGTGAAGAGATTCAGGCCAGACCTTGTGGGAATTGTAACCACCTGCTCGAGTGAAATAATAGGGGATGACGTGGATGGGTTCATGAGGGTCGCTGAAACCGAACTGCGCGAGGAACTTGGGGACAGGTTCCAGACAAAACTGGTCCACATATCAACACCCAGTTTCGTTGAAAACCACTTCAGAGGATATGGAAACGCCATAAAATCATTCATAGAGACCCTGGCCAGGGAGGATGGAGACTGCAACCACAAACTCAACATAATACCAGGCATAGTCAACCCCGGCGACATAAGGGAGATAGGGCACATGCTTGGCCTCATGGACATAACTCCCATAATACTCACCGATACCTCAGACCCCTTTGATTCACCCCTCAGACCATCAAAAACAGAGCAGATGCCATTCTATCCCCCGGGAGGGACAGCGGTTTCTGAAATAGAGGACTCATCAAACAGTATGGGAACACTGAGCCTGACGATGTACGGGGATGAAGCCTTGAACACCCTTGAAAAAAGATTCAGGGTTCCAGGGGAATACTCTATGCCAATCGGGGTCCGCAATACAGATGACTTTGTCCGCAGGGCAGCCAGGATTTCAGAAAAGGATGTGAGCGATGAACTGCTTGATGAGAGAGGCATATTGATTGACTCCATGGCAGACCTCAGTTCAAGGTACCTCTTTGGAAGAACAGCCGCGGTCTACGGGGACCCGGACATGGTGGCAGGAATATCAAGGTTCCTTTGCGAACTTGGAATAACACCACTCCACACATGCACCGGCGCAGATAATGAACTCTTCATTGACAGAATGAAGACAGTGGCAGCAGAGGCAGATGAACGGATAAATGTCATGGTAAAATCAGATCTCAGGGCACTTGAAGAGAGACTCTCAGAGGAACCAGTTGATCTCATGATAGGAAACTCAGATGGTAGACTCATAGCCCGGGACCTTGGGATACCCCTCGTGAGGGTCGGCTACCCGGTATATGACAGGGTGGGCTATCAGAGGGTGCCCATCACAGGTTACAGGGGGGCTGTGAATCTCCTCAACAGAATAACAAACACGGTACTCAGGGAATACTATGAACCACAGCACTGGAAACTGCAGCAGTAAAGAGAATTTTTCAGCGGCCACCGCAGGGGATTTAAAGGTTGAGAATGTCCCTGAAGCGGTGATAGACACGCTCTCCCCCAGAAGAGAACACTTCACAAGGAGCTGCAGCGGGGGAGGGCCCCGCTGTAACAGAGAGTCCCTTCCAGGCATGGTAACCCAGAGATCGTGCGTCTATGGGGGTGCGAGGGTTGTCCTCATGCCCATAACAGATGCAGCCCACCTTGTGCATGGACCCGTGGGATGCGCGGCATGCACCTGGGACATCAGGGGAAGCAGAAGCTCAAGGTCTGAACTCTACAGGACGGGATTCTCAACCGGCCTTGAGGAAAAGGATGTGGTGTTTGGTGGGGAGGACAAACTCCTTGAATGTATACTGGAGATAAATGAAATCCACTCTCCCTCAGCCATATTCGTCTACTCCACATGTGTTTCAGGTGTCATAGGGGACGACATAGCGGCTGTATGCAGAACAGCAGAAAACAAAACAGGAAAATGGGTAATACCAGTGCAGTCTGAGGGATTCAGAAGCTTCAACAAGTCACTCGGCCACCAGCTAGCCTGCGATGTTATTCTCAGACACATAATAGGACGTGGAGATGCTGAAGTCAGGGAAAACTCGGTTAACCTTGTGGGCGAGTTCAATGTTGCAGGTGACCTCTGGAAGATAAAGGGTCTACTTGAGAAAATGGGTATTCACGTGGTTTCATCCATAACCGGCGATTCAACGGTGGCTGAAATCTCAGAAGCCCACACAGCGCAGCTTAACATTGTACAGTGCAGCAAATCATCAGGTTACATTGCAGAGGAGATGAAGAGGAAATACGGGATACCCTACATAAATGTCAATTTTTTTGGCATAAAAGAGACCATGGATTCTCTCCTATCAATTTCAGATTTCTTTGGTCTCAGCGCTGAAAAATGGATCAGCTCAATGGCAGAAAAAACATATAGAATCATCAGGGGCTACAGGAGAGTCCTTGAGGGTAAAAAGGTGGCAATATATGTGGGTGGTAACAAGGCATGGTCCCTTATAAGGGCATTCGGGGACCTTGGAATGGAGGTGATAATGAGCGGAACCCAGAACGGGCTCCCTGAGGATTACCTGAAGATAATGGAGAAGTCAGGAAGGGAACTGATACTCTTTGATGATGCAAATCCAGTTGAACTTTCAGAACTCCTGCGGAAATACAGGCCTGATCTGGTTGTTTCAGGGGCCAAGGAAAAGTACCTCTCCTATAAGCTTGGAATACCCTTCTGTGAATTTAACCATGACAGGATAAAACCATTCTCAGGGTTTGGAGGATTCCTGAATTTTGCAGAGGAAGTTAAAAGGACTCTGGAAAGTCCCATATGGACCCTGGCCAGCAAAAAAAGGTTATCAGGACCAGGAGGCATGTCCGGTGAAGCATAGAAACACCATAATAAACCCTGGAATTATCTGCCAGCCCCTGGGCGCTGTCATGGCATTCCTGGGTATCAGGGGATCAATGCCACTCATACATGGTTCACAGGGCTGCAGCACATATATGAGGTTTCAGCTCACAAGACACTTCAGAGAACCGGTGAATATAGCCTCAAGTTCTCTGAGTGAAGCCACAGTCGTATATGGTGGAGAAGAAAACCTCTTAAGAGCCCTGAAGACAGTTGAAGAACAGTACAGCCCTGAAGTTATAGGTGTAATTTCAGGCTGCCTCTCAGAGACCATAGGAGATGACATTGATAGAATAGTGGATAAACACAGGGAAAGTGGGGGATCTGAGATTATAACTGTCTCATCACCTGGTTTCAGGGGTTCACACGTGGATGGATATGAGGCCGCTGTTAAATCCATTCTCAGATCACTTGTTAGGGAGCATGCTGAACCTGTGGATAGAATAAACATCATAAATGGTATCATGAGCCCTGCAGACACCTCAGAGATAAAGAATATCCTTGAAGGAATCGGCGTGGATTTCCTCATGATAACAGATAACTCCGAGTCCCTTGACGAACCCTTCGATGGCGACCCCTACTTTATAACACGTCATGGAACATCCATTCATGACATAGCTACGGCAGGTAACTCCATGGCCACCCTCAACCTTGGTGGGTACGTTGGAGGCGAGTTCCTCGAAAAGAAATACGGGGTTAAGAACATTGAACTCCAGATCCCTGCAGGCCTTGAAGGCACGGATAAATTTTTAGGGGTCCTCCTGGATCTTTTCAATTCAGATATCTCCCGCTCAATCAGGAGGGAGAGGGGGAGACTGATGGATGCAATGATAGATTCCCATCAGTACACCTCAGGAAGGAGGGTGGCCATATTTGCCGACCCCTCCTATGCTGTTGCGGTAACATCACTGGTACTTGAGATGGGAATGCAACCATATGTTTTCACAGGTTCCAGGAGCAGATACTTCCATGAAAAAATCAGCCAGCTTCAGAGAAAATGGGGATTTCAATTCCCGGCAGAAAGTGGAGTGGACATATCTGGCTTAAAGGAAAACCTCGCAGGCAGAAAGATCGATATCCTTATAGGAAACTCCCACTGCGCAAGGGTCTCCAGGGAACTTGGAGTACCACTCCTGAGGATGGGATTCCCGGTTTACGATAGGGTGGGGTCACAGAGAATAAAAATAGCAGGCTATGGCGGGGGGATATCCTTTGTTGACTCCCTCACCAACCTGATACTTGAGAGCCACTATGATGATGGATATGAGATCGATGGTGATGCATGTGATAAGGATAGCTGTTGCTTCGGATGATGGCAGATACGTTAACAGACACTTTGCGGATGCAGATGCTTTCATAGTTTTTGAGAGGATTGATAATGAAATCAAATTTTCTGAAATAAGAAAGGTGGATGCAGGGAAAATAGAGAAGCACGATGATAGATGGAGGCGGGTCCTGGACCTTATTGACGACTGTGAAATCGTAATATGCAGAAGGATAGGGGAAAAACCCCTTGAGGAGGCTAAAAGGAGGGGTGTTATAGTCTTCGAATCAGATGATGGAATAGCTGCGGCAATACTGAAATCACTCACGGAACTGAACATATCCTGCAGAGTATAATGGGTCTCCCATGAGAGTCTTCACAACCTGCACAAGGGACTGTCCAGGCTCATGCGGTCTCACAGTCAGGGTTGAGGGGGGAGTGGTCAGGTCCATAGGCGGGAACAGAGGACATCCCCACAGCAGGGGATTTTTATGCAGAAAAACAGCCAGCTACCACAGGACGAGGCTCTACTCAGATAAAAGGGTCCTGAAACCCCTCATGAAGGATGGCAATCATTGGAGAACCGTATCCTGGGATGAGGCTCTTCAAACAGTAGCTGATGTGATGAACAGATGTATGGATGAATACGGTTCAGAATCCATAATCTACTATCAGGGATTCGGGGCAAGAACGGCCCTGAGACTTCTTAACAGGAGGTTTTTCAATTCTCTGGGGGCAACAACCCTTGAGGGAACTCTCTGTGGAGGCACGGCTATAGAGGCCCATAAAATGGATTTCGGGAAAAGGGTATCCCATGAACCACGCGACCACCTCAACAGCAGAAACATATTCATATGGGGACGTAACCCGGCAGTTACCGACCTTAACCTCTGGAGGATAATAAGGAGGTCCCAGCGCAACGGGAAAACCATCGTCACAGTTGACCCTCTAAGGACCGAGACAGCCGCCAGAGCAGATATCCACTGCCAGGTTAGACCCGGCACCGATATGTACCTTGCAATTGCACTTTCAAAGATCATCATGGATGAGGGACTTCATTATCAGGGGTTTATTGATGACCATGCAGAGAACTCAGATGCCTACCTGAACGTCCTTGATGCCTTCAGCCTCTCTGAACTATCAGGGATCACAGGGGTCCCTGAAGGGATGATGTATGACCTTGCCTTCACCTATTCAGATGGCCCGAGCAGCATAATCATTGGCTGGGGACTGCAGCGGTACTTCAACTCCCACATAACCTGCAGGTTCATAGATGCACTCGCCGCCATATCAGGCAATATAGGGATCAGGGGAGGGGGCGTTAGCAGCGGCTTTGATGAATACGGCGGTTTTGATGAATCGGTCTGCCTTGAAGACAGAAGAAAAATATCCATGCCGCTTTTTGGAAGGGACCTTGAGAATCTGGATTCACCAGAGGCAAAATGCGTCTTTATAACTGCAGGCAACCCGGTGAACCTGGGCCCTAATTCAATGAAAACCCTGAGGGCCCTAAGAAAAATGGATCTTGTGGTCATGGTCGACCACTTCCTCAATGACACGTCATATGCTGCCGACATATTTCTTCCAGCAACAACCTTCCTTGAGGAAACCGATCTGGTGGGCAGTTACGGTCACCCCCATATCTCTCCTGTAAATGCGGCAGTCAGGCCCTCAGGGGAATGCCGGTCAGAATTCTGGATTTTAAAGAGACTATCAGAGTTCATGGACCTTGATAACCTGGAAGGATCCCTCATGGAATGGCTTGAAATCATAGCAGCACCAGTCCTTGATTACCATGGAATAGAAATCCATGATCTTCTAAAAAGACCATACCGGGTGCCTGGAATTCCAGAGGTTCCATTTGAGGATTCCAAATTCTATACAGAGAGTGGAAGGTTCATCTTACCATCAGAAATCCCCTCAGAGGTCGGAATTTCGGATGAAAAATCTCTCAGACTTTTAACAGTAATGAACTCGGAATGGATAGGATCCAGAGAACCATATGATGAAGAGAAGCTACTGGAGGTCTTTATACATCCAGAGACCCTATTAAAAACAGGATTGAAAGATGGTGAAACTGTGATCCTTGAATCAGGTGCGGGCAGAACATGTGCGATTGTAAGGTCCTCTGATAATGTGTATCCTGGATGCGCCCTGTCATTCAGGGGTACCTGGCTCTCAAGGGGCGGCTGTATAAATACCGTGATTGAGGATGGAAGGACAGAGGGGGGCCATGGAACACCCTACCATGAGACCAGAATAAAAATTAAAAAGCGTCATTGAGGGTGAACTCACTGAATAATAGAGTTCAACAGAGAGAACTAAAATTAAAAAGGAGATCTCATGCAGGTTTTCTGTTGAGGAGATGGGCCATCAGACTCACAATTATAAATCCGGCCACTATGAGTGAAACTATCTCTACCACAGCCAACATCCAATCACCTCATTCATCAACAGCCTCAATTACGCATACCCCACCCTCACATTCGTGCTCCAGTTCGATGAGGTATTCCTTCAGCTTCTCAACGTCAATCGTTGTAAGACCCTTTATTAGGTCACTGTCTATCTTTATCTGTATGACACCTGAGTTGTTGGTGACAACCTTTCCAGGAATGTATACGCGGCCGAGGGATAATCTCACCGTATCCCCTGGCTTAACCTCTTCCCTTATGTACCTGCAGAGTTCATCGCAGGTTGCTATTCTATTTTCCTTTTTCAAATAAATCACCTTGTCTCTGATTATATAATCTTATGATCATTATAAAAATAAGTTTTACACCCCGTCAACATACACGAGTATCTGGTGCCATAGTTCTTTATAAAAGGCGGTTTACACCTCGTCAACATACATGAATTCCTTGAGCTCCATGAGCCCCTCAACGGCCTTCATCCTTATATCGACACCTGCCTCACGGACAGCCGCAAGGGGGTTCAGGCCTCCAGGGGTCACTATCCCCGCATGGTACTTCTCCACACGGGCGTTGTAGACTATCTCACTGGGTTTTCCGATTTTCAGTATGCTGAAACCTGCTTCTGATAGATCCTCAATGAGGTCTGTGGCGTGATCCCTTGCAAGGTAGGGCACCTCACGGAGACTTGCAAGCACCCTTCCTGGGCCATCAAGGGCTTCAAGAACTGCTGTCATATTCTTTGAAACGTAGATCTCATGGGGGTCCAGGGATGAGCCGCTGTAGGCTGTTAGCTCAACAAAGCGGGGATCCCTAACTCCAACCTCAAGGAGGCCCCCGTACCTTGGTGTGGACATGATTCCGTTCTTTATGAGTATCCCGTCCAGGGTGAGGCTGCAGACAGTTGCAATTCCAGCCATTTTCCCTTCGTCTGTGATTCCTATAAGTGGCAGGGTTGAAAATTCGGGGCGCTTCCCCAGGACGTCACGTATGATCTCGAGGGCTTCATCAAGATCCTCTCTTTTAACAAGGGATATGTTTGCAATTACCCTTCCAGAAAAATCCCTGTGGTTGAAATCAACCCTGTTTATGAGGTTCCAGGCCTTTGAAAGCAGGAATCTGACCCTGACACCCCTTTCAGGTGCAGATGCCATCAAACTCCCCTCAGGTTTTGCGATGGGCTTCAGGTTTCTGAAGTCAATGAGGTTCTCTGCAAGCTTAATCTCGGCCCTGTAACCTGCCTCCTGTATTGCGCAGAGTGGGGTTATCCCGCCTATGATGGCAACCCCAACCATTCCATCAGCCACAGGGACTCCAAGGACATCCTCCCCTGGTTCACCCACCTTGAGGACTCCTGATATATCGGCTCCCTCAAGTTTTCTGAAGAGTTTAATGGCCTCCTCCCGTGCGGTTCCAGGTATAAGGCGCAGGTTTGCAGGTACGGTCCCCTCTCCGTTTTCAATGACATCCAGAACTGAGGTCATGTTCTCGGATGTGAATGCCTCCAGTGGGGTCATAGATGTCTTCTTGTATGCTATGAGTTCCCTGAAGTTCACGGGCCTGTTCCCCTCGAACCTCACAAGTCCACCAAACTGGGGTATTACAGGGATTCCATTCATGAGCAGAAGGCCATCAACAGTTGTCCCGCATATGGTACTTATTACAAATTCCCCATCGTGTTCTTCGAGCCTGACACGGGGGCTCAAACAGAAACCGTTTTTCATGACATATTTCAGGGTTTCAATGGATTCAGGGGATATCCTTGATGTGTTTACAACCACCTTTCCCTCAAGGGTATCAGGGTTGAAACTTGTACGGTAGATCATACTCTCGAACTTTGAGAATATGAAGTCCACCTGGTCGTAGACGAGGCCACGGTTTATCTCCTGCAGCCCCTTCTCTGTTATCCTTCTTCCGGCGTAACCAACCCTTTCTGTAAGGCCCTTTTCATCAAGTATGCGCATGTGGTATCTGACAGCACGCTCTCCAAGATCGTAGCCCTTCTTTTTAAGTTCTGACGCTATTATCTTTGCTCCAAGGACGTCGTCGTGCTCTGCAAGGATCCTCAGAATCTCCATCATCTTCTGGTTGGTCTCTTCAGCCATCAGCAAACACCATATAAAAAATAGGGAGGGGAGTTATTTAAAGTTTAATAAAAAAAGGAGGGTTAGATGTCCAGGTATCTTTCAAGTTCGTACTTGAAGACCCTCACCCGGTAGTCGTCCCATTCCTTGTGCTTTATCTCCATGAACTTCTCATAGACATGGTCCCCGAGGGCTCCCTTGATGACGTCGTCCTCCTCAAGGGCATGGTATGCCTCCCACAGACTTGATGGGAGGGTTTCGATTCCCATTTCCCTGAGTTCAGGGATGGATTTTTCGAATACATCGATTTCAGTTGGTTCGCCGGGGTCAATCCTGTTCTGTATACCGTTCATACCTGCTTCCAGCATGGCTGCAAATGCAAGGTAAGGGTTGCATGAGGGGTCAGGCATCCTCAGTTCCACACGTGTTCCCTTACCACGGGATGCAGGGATCCTCACGAGGGTTGACCTGTTTTTGAGGCCGTATGCGATGTACACAGGGGCCTCATAGCCTGGCACGAGCCTCTTGTAGGAGTTGACTGTCGGTGCACATACAGCTGATAGTGCCGGGGCATGCTTGAGGAGCCCTCCTATGAAGTACATGGCCTCCTCTGATAGCTGGGTCTCGGTGTCAGGGTCATAGAATACGTTTTCACCGTCCTTGAAGAGTGACTGGTGGCAGTGCATACCGCTACCGTTTTCACCGAAGAATGGTTTTGGCATGAAGGTTACCATGTAACCCATCTTGTCCACTATAGCCTTTATTGCCTGCTTGAAGGTTATGACGGCGTCTGCTGTTTTAAGTGCCTTGTCAAATTTGAAGTCTATTTCATGCTGCCCTGGGGCGACCTCATGGTGACTTACCTCAACATCGAAGTCAAGGGCCTCAAGGTCCATCACTAGTTTTCTCCTGAAGTCTGTACCCTGGTCCACTGGTTCCACATCGAAGTATGCGCCACAGTCGTGGGGTATTATGTTCCCATCCTCATCCTGGTCCAGGATGAAGAATTCGGGTTCCGGTCCGACGTTGTATTCGTAGCCCAGGTGGGCGTATTTGTCAAGGGCTTTTTTCAGGACGTATCTTGGGTCCCCCTCGAATGGTTTTCCCTCTGGCCAGTATACGTCACAGATGAATCTGCAGACACCCTTTTCCTCTGGCCTCCATGGGAGCGTTGAGAAGGTGTCCGGGTCTGGTTTGAGGACCAGGTCACTTTCGTTTATGTCGACGAATCCCTCAATTGATGACCCATCAAAGAGGAGACCGTCCTTTATTATGTCCTCTATCTGGTCTGGCCTTACCAGGGGTATTGCCATGTTTTTTGGTTTTCCGTGTATGTCCACAAACTGAAGGCGGACGAATTTTACTCCGCATTCATCCATTTTAGCTATTATTTTTCCAATCTTATCTGACATGGGTTATGCCTCCGTGGCATGAGCTTAACTGTCACCGGAAGTAACTTTCCTTCTACTGGTTTATATATTTTTTGGCCATTATAGTTCAACAATTTTGAATGGTTCGCCCAGGAGCAGATCAAATTTCAGCATCCTCGGCGCGACTATTGGATCACCCCTCCCGGTTATCAGTTTAAAAACCTCAACTGCCTGCAAACACCCGGTAAGATTGGCCACGGGTCCTATGACCGGTGGAGTTTCAGAGGATAGTTCTTTAAGCTTAGCCTTAACATCCCCTGTAAGTTCAAGGCCCCTGGATGGTAGATTGAAAAGTTCCTCATAGGATGGGGAATCGGGTGTGAAGACGCTCACCTGACCCATGGATCCATGTATGGCTCCGTGTATGAAGGGTATGCCCTCCTTGCTGCATCTTCTTGATGCCATGACCCTGGAGGTTATGTTATCAAGGGCGTCCACCACGGCGTCACTCCCATCAATTATGGTTGAGGCATTTTTTTCTGTGAAACACTCATGAAATACCTCAACATCAGCGAAGGGGTTCACGGTCCTGATGCGTTCTGCTGCAACTTCAACCTTGGGGAGTTTAAGGGCGCTGAAACTGCTCATGAGCTGCCTGTTGATGTTTGAGACATCAAATACGTCGCTGTCTATTATCCTGATCCTGCCTATGCCCATTCTTGCAAGCATCTCAACTGCAGCCCCACCTATACCACCACATCCAATTACAGAAACAGTTGAATCCCTTAGCCTTAACTGTTCGGCCTTTGAAATGAAGCCCATCTGCCGGCTGACCATTTCCCAGTAGGCCATACCCTCATATCTTCTAGGCATTCCAACCCTCTTTAAATCCTATCGCAGTATAGGTATGTCACTGAATTATATTAATGATTTCACAGGTTTTAACGGTCACCTCATGACCCGGCACTGCATTGAAGCGTTGGGATTCAGTATGGCTTGCCGCATAAGAATAGGAGATTAAGTGGATTCGATAAATGACCGGTGATGTGGCCCTGAGGACACTGAATAGCATAATTAACTGGACTCTGTAAATGACTGGTGATATATTGCTACCATAAAACAGATGATCATCAGCGTATAATAAAAAAAGTGGTTTCAAGATGCCGGGGGCGGGATTCGAACCCGCGACCTCACGGTATCCCAGGAAAAAGTCAGAGCACTGCTTAATACCCTATGAGCCGTGCGCTCTAACCAGCTGAGCCACCCCGGCGTAGCTTATAAAAAATCAGTTTTCATCTAATTTAAACTTTTCTGTTAAACACCTAGGATGCATTGAAGCCCCCACGATGCAACCATTATTACTGTGTGGTAACATAGATACAATCAGTCACTTGCAGTGGGGAGGTCCATGCAGATCAGGGGTCTTGATCTTTCAGAGGGTGCATGTGGAGCATGCCACCTGGTACTCAGGCATCTCTCAGAGGAGGGATTCATCGTTGAAACCTCAGAGTACCCTGAGGGCGTCAGGGCACGTATACTGGATCCCTCGGGAGAGCTGGCTGGAAAGGGCTCGGACATAACGTGGGCCCCGGCGGTTCTCGACGCAGAGATAAACGCGGGTTTTATTGATGGTGACCTTGCAGGTGCCCTGAAACCATTTCTTACAGATAAAAGGGACCAGAAGCGTGTTGCAGAAATGGCAGGGTATGGAAGGGTTGTTAACACAGCATCCATGGTCATCTCCAGAATGTGGTCAGAAGGGGGGTCCGTTGAGGTTAAAAGGGAAGGGGCAGGTATAAAGGTTGTTCTCTATTCCAAAAGCGGTGAAGAAATTGTATCCGCAGCCTCAGGGTTCTGCCCGGTCTGCGCAATCAACATAGCGGCTTCAAGGGTGGAGTCCCTGAGAAAGGAAATTGCCTCAGGAAGGTCCAGGAACACCGGAATGGAGAAATATGAGAGGGGAATCACCGGAAGACTTGAATGGAGGGGGAGGAGGGTTCACTCATACCTCATTGAGGATGGAAGGGTTATCGGAAGGAACTGGGGGTGCTGCATAGCATATGCTACCATAAGGGCCGAAATCGATGCAGGATTTGGAAGCAGTAAGTGGAACAGGCTCTTCAGGAATTACTGTGACCTCTGCCCACTCAAACATTTCTGGCTTGACAGGTCCATGGGGGCCCTGGGCAACAGGATCCTCCACAGGATGGGCAGGGTGGGTGTAAGGGAAAATGTAAGAATGGAAGATTATATAACTGTGGATATCATATCTGGTGATGAGAGGGTTGCATGTGGTATAGGGACGCTATGCTCATTCAGTGCAACTGTAAATGCGCTTCTTAGGTCAGATGCTTCACTGATCCTGAAACCTGATCCTGCCGAAGGATTTCCATATCCCCAGCGTTGAGGTGTTCTCTGTGGGTGAACATGTAATAGAGGCCCTGGGCAAAACCAGGGTTACAGTGAGGGACGGTAAGGTGGTCCATGTATCAGAGCCACTGATCCACTACTGCCCCCTGTTCCATAAGTATCGTGGCATTGAAAAGATCACATCTGAGGCGGTCCGCCAGAATATTGAATTTCGCATCAAGGATTTTGGCATGTGCACAGCCAACCGTGAATTAAGGATGAGGGATTTTCTATCATTTGGCATCTCAGAGATTATCTCAACACTCCTTGCCGGGGGGGATGTGGACGCAGCCGTGATGGTCTGCGATGGGGCAGGAACTGTCATTGTAACAGAACCAGAACTTGCACAGGGTATAGGCGGAAGGATATCAGGTTTCATCAGCACCTCTCCTGAAAAGGATGTTATAGAAAAAATTGGCCCCAAAAATGTCCTTGACCCTCAAAGGGCAACGATAGACCAGCTTAAGGGCGTTGAAAGGGCTCTTGAAATGGGTTACAGAAGGGTTGCAGTCACAGTCAAGGATCCAGATGAGGCAGAGCAGTTAAGGGAAATCGGTGATGGAGAAATATACCTCTTTGCGGTTCACCTCACGGGAATAGATTACAGGGGCGCAGAGAGAATAATCAATACATGTGATGTTGTAACAGCCTGTGCATCAAAGTACATAAGGCGAATAGCAGATAGAAGGGCGCTGCTGAAGGTGGGCTCCTCAATACCCATATATGCGTGCACAAAAAAGGGTAAGAGGTTCATTGAACTCAGATTGGAGATGATGGGGACTTCGGGGAAGAAAAATTCAGAAAGAAATCCACTGTCACCTGAACCCCTTGTATAACTCTAAAGGTGGTCCGCAACAGCCTTTATGATGCAGCTCTGAGTTATGAGCCCCACGAGCATATCATCTTTTACAACAGGCAACCTCTGATAACCGGTATCTGCCATTATCCTGCTTATCCTGCTTATTGGAGTATCCTCATGGACAACAACAAGGTCCTTGCTCATGATATCCTTCACCCGCAGTTTCAGGGCCTCACCACCGGCAAGCAGAATATCCCTGTGGGTTATGAGACCAACAAGCCTGCCGTCCTCCACAACAGGGACGCCGCCAACATTTGCACGGACCATCTTGAGATTTGCAGCTGCCACAAGGTCTTCTGGATTAGCCACAATAACATCACGCAGCATTATGTCCCTTGCACGGAGCTTTCTCATCATGAAATTATTTTTATTGATGTCCATATATTAAGATTGAGGGATCAAAGTGACTCAGATGGAAGATGCAAGAAAGGGCAATATAACCCCTGAAATGGAGGAGGTAGCCCGAAAGGAGAACATTGATATTCAGATTCTCATAAAAAGCATTGCAGATGGTAGAACTGTCATACCATCCAATGTTAATAGAAGTTCATCACCATGCGGCATAGGGGAGGGCCTTTCAACGAAGATAAATGCCAATATTGGTTCATCCTCAAAGATGGAGGACATTGACCTTGAAGTTGAAAAGGCAATGGCGGCCGTGGAATATGGTGCAGATGCGGTCATGGACCTCAGCACGGGTCCAATGCTCCGGGAAGTCAGAAGGGCCGTACTCGAAGCCGTAGACGTACCCGTTGGAACAGTACCCATCTATGAGGCGGGCGTTGAGGTCTTCAGATCCAGCGGCTCGGTTGTGGGCATGGATGAGGACGACATGTTCAGGGCAATAGAGAACCAGGCCAGGGATGGCGTTGACTTCATGACAGTGCACTCAGGTATAACCCTTGAGACAGTTGAGAAGGTCCAGCGATCAGACAGGATAATGGGTATAGTGAGCAGGGGCGGAGCATTCCTGGCGGCATGGATAATTCACAACGAGGAGGAAAACCCCCTCTACAGCAACTATGACTACCTCCTTGAACTGGCATATGAATACGATGTAACACTGAGCCTTGGGGATGGCCTGAGACCAGGGTGTCTTGCAGATGCATCGGATATACCCCAGATTCAGGAACTCCTCATCCTGGGGGATCTCGTTGCAAGGGCCCGTGATGCAGATGTACAGTGCATGGTTGAGGGTCCCGGCCACATGCCACTCGACCAGATCGCAGCAAACATGAAGATACAGAAGTCTGTCTGTGACGGCGCACCATTCTATGTCCTAGGTCCAATAGTCACCGATATGGCCCCTGGGTATGACCATATCAGCGCGGCCATAGGTGGTGCGGTTGCTGCAATGAATGGGGCTGACTTCCTCTGCTATGTAACACCCGCGGAACACCTCGCCATACCCGGCGTGGAGGATGTTATTGAGGGGGTGGTGGCTTCCAGGATAGCTGCACAGGCCGCGGACGCCGCAAGCAAATTGCCGGGGGCCTGGAAATCTGAACTTGAAATGGCAAATGCAAGGAAATCCTTTGACTGGGATAAACAGTTTGAAATGGCATTTGACTCAAGAAAACCTGCAGAGTACAGGATGCAGTGCCCGATCGATGATTCAGAGATGTGCACCATGTGCGGGGAATACTGCGCCCTAAGGATCCTCAGAGGCGATTGAAGCACTGTTGAACATGGCCTCTGGAATGTCTGTGCTACCCCAGGTCTGAGGCAGGGGACGGGAACAGTTGCATCGAGAGGTGCCTTCCATTCCCCAATACTTAATATGCTTCAGCAACAGAAATTACAGTGGTGGTCCAATGAAATTTGAACATGTCGACGGGACCGAAAAGGCAAAGATCCGGCTTTTTGCCCTGAGCACGTGTGGCTGGTGCAAAAAAACCCGTGAACTGCTGGAGGAACTAGGGGTGGCCTATGATTACATATACGTCGACCTCCTCCAGGGTGATGAACGAGAAAAAGCCCTCAGTGAGCTCCGGAAGTGGAACCCATCCCTCTCATTTCCCACACTTGTGATAGACGATGGGGATGTTATTGTGGGATTTGATGCACTCTCAATAAAATCAGCCCTCAGGTAGGGGATCATCATGGCTGATGAACTTGAAGCACTCTACAGAGAGATCAGGGAATCTGCAGAGAGGTCCGGCTATAAAATCAACCCTGACAGGGAATTTGTCATGGACCTCCTGCGGGGGATCCTCACCAACCGTGAGAGGTATGGATATGATTCATGCCCCTGCAGGCTCGCATCCGGCAATCCGGAGGAGGACAGTGATATAGTATGCCCCTGTGATTACAGGGACGAGGATCTTGAGGAGTATGGGACCTGCTACTGCGGCCTTTACGTTGCGGATGATGATGTGGAGTTTAAATCAATCCCTGAGAGAAGAAATATGGAAAAAATCCCTGAGGGAAAACTTGACCTAAAGATCCCGGTACTCCGGTGTCGTGTATGCGGTTATCTCTGCGCAAGGAAGGCACCACCTGAACCGTGCCCCATATGTGGGGTCAGCGGGAAATTTGATGTTTTCCTTGAATAGAAGATGGTGAGGTGAATCCTTGCTGGAAGGCTACAGTGAAGTCAAAGAGGATCTCAGGTTCATTTTTGGCTCTGAGGTGAGACTGAAGGTCCTGCTTGCTCTCATGGATGGTCCCATGGAGCTATCTGAGATGAGGTCAGTTATAAGATCAAGCTCATCAACGATTCTACATGCAATATACCAGCTGGAAGAGAAGAGAATGGTCTCAAGGACCAACCGCCGGTATGAACTTTCAGCAACAGGGAGGATAATATCCCTCAAGGTGCAGGGTATCATAGGGTCACTTCTTGCCCTTGGAAATCTTTCAGAATTCTTCCTTGACCATGACCTGTCATCAATACCAGATCACCTCCTCTCAAGCATAGAAGCCCTTGCAGGGGCCACTCTTCTTGAATCAAAGCCAGAGAACCTTACAGAACCATATGAGGTGGTGGCAAAGAACGCCCTGAATTCAGAGAGGGTCTGGATCCTATCAGGGGTATATCACCCCTTCTATGAGGATCTCCTGAGGTCAGGGGCGGAGACTGAGATAATACTTTCAGAGGATCTTATAGCCTCCGTTGAAGATGATTTGCCTCAGAATACCGGTATTCATTCCATACAGGCAAAGCTTAAGTTCAGCCTCATAATAACGGAGGGTTCAATGGCCCTATCTCTTTTTCTGTCAGATGGCCTCTATGATCCATCAAGGTTCCTTTTTTCAAGGAATGATGAGGCAATTGAATGGGCATGGAGCCTCTTCAGACACTTTACAGACGATGGAGTTGGATAGATTGCTCTATATTGAACTTGCAGAGGTCTACAGAAAACTGGAATCAACAACAAAGCGCCTCGAAAAGACAGATATCCTTGCAAAACTCTTCAGCAGCGTTGAAAGGGACCTTTTACCTGCGATAACTATCCTCATGCTTGGAAGGGTTTTCCCAATCTGGAGTGAGGAGGAACTCGGGGTTGGCATAAAACTTCTCATGAGGGCAATATCAACTGTCGTGGGGGTTTCGGTTGATGAAATAGAAGATGCAATGAGGGAGGAGGGGGATATCGGACTTGCGAGCGAGAAACTCTTCTCAAAGAAAACCCAGACTACCTTCTTTTCGCAACCACTCACGGTTGAATTTGTTTATGATAAACTGCGCTCACTGGCATCTGTAACAGGTGAAAGGGCTCAGGCAAGGAAGATAGGCATACTTGTTGAGGTCCTATCCCAGGCAAAGCCCCTTGAGGCACGTTACATCACCAGGACGGTCCTTGAGGAACTCCGGGTGGGGGTTGCAGAGGGAATTATAAGGGATGCCATCTCCAGGGCCTCAGGAGCCGACCCTGCGCTTGTTGAGAGGGCCCACATGCTCACCAATGACCTGGGTATGGTGGCTGCCGTTGCAATGGAGGATGGTAATCCGGGCCTTGAAAAGATGAACCTTGAACCTGGAAGGCCTGTAAAGCCAATGCTTGCACAGCTTGCTGAAAGCATAGAATCTGCGATAGAGGAGCTTGGAAGGGCATTCTGTGAGACAAAGTATGATGGGATAAGGGTCCAGATACACCGAAAGGGAGACGAGATATCCATTTTCACACGGAGACTTGAAAACATAACTGCGGCGGTCCCCGACATCCTTGAGGGCGTTGAAAGGGCGCTCCCGGATGAAGACTACATAGTTGAGGGCGAGATAATCGTTACAATTGAGGGCAGACCCGCTTCCTTCCAGTACATACTCCAGAGGGTCAGGAGAAAGTATGATATAGAACGATTGAGGAGGAAGGTTCCCCTTTCCCTCTTCCTCTTTGACGTCCTCTATTATGAAAGACCCCTTATCGACGAACCCCTCAGGGAGAGGAGGAGGGTTCTTGAATCGATCATCTCTGAGATTCCGGGGGAGATTGAGGCGAGCCGGATGGTTGATGTATGTCCGGATAACGTTGATGAAGCCCTCTGGCTCTTCAGGGAATCAATAAGGGAGGGTCATGAGGGTATAATGATAAAGGACACAGAGTCACCATATATACCCGGCATAAGGGGCAAAAAGATGCTTAAATTCAAGGCCGAACCTGAAACGCTGGACCTCATTGTGGTCGGCGGCACATATGGCCGTGGAAAAAGGGCCCACCTCATTGGCTCATACCTTCTGGCTGCAAGGGATGATGATACAGGGGAACTTGTGACGGTTGCGCATGTTGCAACGGGACTGGACGATGAAACCCTCCAGCAACTCTCAGAGAGGATGGAGACCCTTGCTATTGAGAGGAAGGGAAGGAAACTGAGGGTCAGACCTGAGATAATACTTGAGGTGGCCTACAGTGAAATAGTCCGCAGCCCTGAGTATGAGAGCGGCTACTCCCTTCGTTTTCCCGTTGTAAAACGCATAAGGGATGATCTGAGCCCTGAGGACATTGATACGGTTTCACGTATAGAGTCAATGTTCAGGTCCTGATGCGGAACTTCAGCAATATTTAAATATTCACATGTATTACATAATTTCATGGGTTTCATACTGAATGACAGGGCACTGCTCATCATCTCAGTTTTACTCGGAATCGCCGGGTTTATTGGAATGATAGTATCCTCAGCATCCCTCACACCTCCCGTCGTTAGAGTGTCGGATGTGGACAGGTCCATGGTGGACAGGGAGATTACAGTTGAGGGTACAGTGGAGGCGGTTCATGAACTCGAATCTGGGACTTTACTTTTAAAAATAAATGATGGAACAGGGACAGTAACCGCTGTGGCATTTAAATCAGTCTCGAAGGGCATGGAAATCAGCCCTGAAATCTTAAGTGGAATGAGGATTCAGGTAACAGGAAGGGTTAAGGAGTATCATGGATCACTGGAGATCGTTGTTGAGAAACCATCGGCCATCAGGTCAAAATCCTTTGGGAGCTAGTTCACTCATCGATGTGCAATGGTTTCAGTTCACCTGTGGCTATGTCAATTATAAGGCCATGGACCTTTACTGATTCAGGTATAAGTGGCGATGACCGCAGCCTCCTGATACCCTCAATCACGTTTTCCTCCTCATCGGCTATTGGGTTCAGTGTGCTGAGGCTGAAATTTTCAATGACATCCTCATCAACACCAAGTTTCCTCATCTCTGATACTATGCGGTCCCTATCAAGGCGGGTCATACCACAGTCTGTGTGTCCCACTATGATTATCTCCCGCACACCAAGGGCATATATGGCCACTGCGGCTGACCTCACAGCACCATCATCCACGATGTTACCTGCGTTCCTTATTATCTTTGCATCACCCCTGCCTATGCCGAGGGACTCCTCGAGGAATCCTGTGAGCCTTGAGTCCATGCAGGTGATGATGCAGAGGCCCTTGGCTGGTTTTGCGCTCAGAAGGGGTCTTTCTTCCTTAACAAATTTCCTGTTTTCGGAGAGGATATCCTTAATAACCATGATAACCAACCTCATTCTATGCCCATGAAAAGCATAGCGGGAATACCGATAGAGATTGTCAAGAGGAACGCCAGTGTGATATTGACCCTTCTACCTCCACTCTTTGCATTCCTCCTCGCACTCTTACCATCCCTGAGGTACGGCACCCCACTTACATGGGATATCTACTACCATATACATAACGCT
The DNA here is from genome assembly GCF_041228365.1 of Methanothermobacter sp. KEPCO 2. Taxonomy (NCBI): domain Archaea; kingdom Methanobacteriati; phylum Methanobacteriota; class Methanobacteria; order Methanobacteriales; family Methanobacteriaceae; genus Methanothermobacter; species Methanothermobacter sp. KEPCO 2. The sequence continues at coordinate 1,587,250 of NZ_CP166185.1, forward strand.
ATGCTTTACATGGATAGGGGCATCGTGTTCTGGGATCCACTTACATGTGCCCCTTACGGGAGGCCCATCTGTTATCCCCCACTCTTCCATATAATGCTGACTCTCCTTGTTAAAATCACCGGTCTTGGCTTTTTAACTGTGGCAAGGTTCATACAGCCTGTGATGGCATTCCTGATTATTCTGTCATTTTCTTATATTGCAGGAAGGTTCTATGGATCTCTCGCAGGATTTTTGACCGGAATGCTTTCAATTTCAAGCCTATTCTTCTTAAGGATAATCATGCCCATTCCAGAAGCCCTGGCCATGATATTCTTGCCCTTTTTTGTTTATGGTTATTGTATTTCAATGGAAAATGATTCTAAATTTTATCCAGTCTTCACCGGTATCCTCCTTGGTGTGCTGATGTTAACACACATCCTATCCTCCGCAATGGCCCTTGCAGTGGTGTTAATCTCAGCACTGGCTTTTCGAATCAGCAAGCACGGTATAAAACCTGGAAATCTCCTGTTGATTATCCTAACTGGTTTCATGCTGGCGATGATCTGGTACGCTCCTCTTCTAATTAAATATGGGTTTTTCTTCAGGCCACCACCAGCAGATCCACTTTCCATTGTGGGGTACCTGAACCATTTAGGGGCGTTGCTCACAGTGCTTGCACTGACAGGATTAATCTGCGCACTTAAAAGAAGAGACAGGAGGGATATCCTTATGGCCACATGGTTCATATTTGTTCTGGCTCTGAGTGCCGGTTACACTGTTGGATTGAAGGTCCTATCGGATAGAATACTGTACTTCGCACTCTTTCCTGCAGCAGCAATGGGGGCCAGCATATTCAATTCAATGAAGGTGGCTGATAGCAGGTGGCCTGTTTATGTTCTGGTTCTTTTCATCTCAGTTTACTCCCTCTTCAGCGGCTACGGAATTGCAAGTACCGTGAAGCCGGAGGTTTCTGAATCTGAACTGGAAGTCGCCCAGTGGTTCAAGTATAACGGGGATCATAAAACCGTTGTTGTGTCTGATTACCATATTCAGCCCTTAATCGTTTCTATTGCAGGGCAACCGGTATCTGCAGGTGGCTATGCCCCCGGATCTAGAGGCACGATTGATGCCAGGAAATACACAGTCACCCTTGAGTATACAGAGGATGACATCAGAATAGATAGGGTAGGTTATATAATTCTTGACACTAAAAACAGGAAAACGCCCCCGTATTCACGGAAGGTCTACAGAAACATGGATTTTGTGGTTTATAGAGTGGAAGTTTAGGATATTTTGTGGTTTATGTGGCGGAAGTCTATCAGGCTCCTTGCGATCAATAATCATATGAGGTTATAAAAATGAAGAGGCTCTTCGGTACATTTGGTGTTAGGAGACTTGCAAATGAGGTTTTAACCCCTGAATTCGCATCTAAACTTGCAGCAGCATATGGTTCCATTGTAGATGGAAAAATTGCTGTTGGGGGGGATACAAGGACATCCACTGTCATGATAAAAAATGCTGTTATATCCGGCCTTCTATCAAGTGGATGTGATGTTGTTGACCTTGGGATACTGCCGACACCAGCGGTCCAGTATGCGGTGAGGAATTACTATGATGGGGGTGTTATCGTAACCGCTTCCCACAACCCCCAGAGTACAATGGGATAAAATTCGTTGACAGTGACGGTATAGGGATCTCTGATGATATGGAGGAGGAAATAGAGGATATATTCTTCCAGAAAAAATTTAAGAGGGCTTCATGGAATGAGATAGGCCATCTAACAGTCAATCAGGGCATAATAGATGAGTATCAGGAGGAGGTTATAAGGAGGGTCGATGCAGAGGCCATCAGAAAGAGAAAATTCAGGGTTGTGGTTGACTGTGGCTGCGGCGCCGGATCCTACACAATGCCATACATCCTAAGGAAACTGGGGTGCAGTGTTGTGACCCTTAATTCCCAGCCTGATGGGTTTTTCCCTGGTCGTGACCCTGAACCTGTCCCTGAGAATCTCTCTGAGCTCATGGAGACTGTCAGGTCAACCGGGGCTGATCTGGGGATAGCCCATGATGGCGACGCCGATAGAACAATATGTATAGATGAGAAGGGCGAATTCGTCCTCGGTGATAGGACCTTTGCCCTTGTTGAAAAGAGGATGCTCCAGGAGAACGGCGGCGGAATAATAGTTACGACAGTCGCGACATCCTCAGCAATATACGATGTGGCAGAGGAGAACAACGGTGAGGTGATTGCGACCGCTGTGGGGGACCTCCTTGTGGCCAGAAAACTTAAAGAGACAGGGGGTCTGTTTGGAGGCGAGGAGAACGGCGGTCTGATATTCCCTGACTTTGTATATGGAAGGGACGCTGCCCTTACAGCCGCAAAAATCCTTGAGATAATGGCACATGAAGGAAGGCCCCTCTCTGAACTTGTGTCAGAGCTTCCATCATATTACTCCGAGAAAAAGAAGGTAAAATGTCCCGATGAAATCAAGGGGGATGTCATGAAACTGGTGGCTGAAATGGTGAGCAGTGAACCGGGTGTGAGGGATATAGATACAACCGATGGCGTTAAAATCTTCAGGGACAATGGTTGGGTTATAATAAGGCCGTCAGGTACAGAACCAATATTCAGATGTTTTGCAGAGTCAGACACCCAGGAAAATGCCACTGAAATGGCTGAATGGGGAATATCCCTTGTGAGAAAAGCTATTGATAAACTTGAAAATGCCTAGAGGTTTTCAAGGCACTCCTCCCGGAGTATCTCTGCATCCTCATTTTCAGGGTTTAACTGGAGGGCCCTGCTGAATGAATCCAGGGCCTCCTCAAATCTTTCAAGTTCCAGCAGCGCAACACCTAGGTTGGTCCAGTAGACATCATTCTCTGGATCCATTTCAATGGCCCTTCTGTAGCATTCAACAGCCTCTTCAAATCTTTCAAGCTCAAGAAGGGCGTTGCCCTTACGGTTCCAGAGATTGGGGTCCTGTTCATCTTCAAGGGCCAGTTCAAGGGCATTGTTGTAGGATTCAAGGGCATCCTCCATCCTTCCAAGTTCTGAGAGCAGGTTTCCCCTTGCTGTCCATAACTCAGCATTCCTGGGGTCCCTCTCAATTGCCTTCTCATAGAATTCAAGGGCTTCAACCGGTTTTTCAGCCACCTCGAGCATAACACCCCTCCAGTAAAGCAGGGCAGGGTCATGGGGCCTTATCTTCAGGGCCCTTGAACTGGCTTCGAGGGCCTCATCCACTTCACCCGCATTCAGGAGGGTTATGGCCATGTTGTTCCATATATACGGATTTTCGGGATCTATTCTTATGGCTCTCCTGTAGTTTTCAAGGGCTTCATCGAATCTCCCAAGCCTTGTGAGATTGTCTGCCAGTCTGTTGAGCACGTAAACATCGTCAGGGTCAATGCGTAGGGCTGCAGTATAACACAGGCGGGATTTATTGAATTTTCCTGAATCAAAGAGTATGTCAGCCCTCCTGGTTATCATGGCCTTTTCATCGATCTTTTTGCCCTCCCATTCCTCTACTGGAAGCTTCCTGAACCTTATAACCTGGAATTCGGTTTCATCATCCACTTCACCCTGATAAATCCTTTTGAATTCTTCTTCCAGTTCCCTGGCATCCCTGAAACCATCCTCCCTTGCCAGTTCATCGTTTTTCCTGAGCTCACCGAACCTGACGGTTTCAACGTCTGTGACCACTGCCTCGAATACCTTCTCTCGGTCCTTGGAGACAAGGTTCCAGTAACAGTGAAGGCGATCACCCACCCTGAGGGGTCTCTTCCATTTCCGGCGTATGGTCATGGTCCTTTTTCCTGTTACAAGGTCAATGTCCCTGCTGCTGAATGATAGTATGGGCAATTTGGTATCTCCCCCGATTATTGAATTTTTTCCTCTCCGAACTCCTCGGTACGTATCTTAACCTTTCGGAAATATTTTTTAATCTTCAGGGCAAGTTCCCTGAGCATGCGTGGTGATGGGGGCTTAAGGTTCTTCAGTTTTTCATCCAGCACAACCCTGTTTCTGAACTGCTGGATAACGTAGATGTCACAGTCTATGGACTCTGCGATAATCTTAAGGTCCTCCTCGTCCATGAGGCCAGGTACAAAGGTTGTCCGGCATTCAACCGTAACATCTGAGCGTGCAAGAAGACGGAGGCTTTCCCTCACACCATCACATCTCGCACCGGTAAGTTTTCTGTAACGGTGGAAGGGGGCCTTCACATCCACTGCAACATAATCAAGTAGGGGCAGCAACCTCCTGAGGGCCCCAGGGGAGTAACCATTGGTGTCAAGTTTTGTATGGAGCCCCAGGGAACGTGCGTGCCTTAGTACTACCTCAACATCGTCCACCTGGAGGAGAGGCTCACCACCACTCACCACGACGGCATCAACAAAGGCGGCGTATTTTTCCATCTCCTTCAGGATATCTGAGAGATCAGCCTCCACACCACCGTCTATGAGTTCGGGGTTATGGCAGTAGGGGCACCTGAAGTTACATCCTGCTGTGAATATCACAAGGGAGAGTTTACCTGGATATTCGAGGGTTGAAACTGCCATTGAACCTATTTTCATTGAAATCACGAAATGATCTCGGCGAGAACCTCAAGGAACCTGTTATCCTCCTCAAGGGTTCCAACACTCACCCTTATCCAGTACTCATCGAGACCTGAAAAGGATGTACAGTCCCTCACGATGATCCCCCTCCTTAGGAGCTCCTCTGAGAGTTCAGCGGCGGTTTTACCTGTACCCCTCACATCAAGGAGGATGTAGTTTGCATATGATTCAAAGACCCTGAGGCTTTCAAACTTCTTGAGTTTCTCATAAAGGTATTCCCTGCTCTTTATGGAATACTCTGCAGATTTTTCTATGTAATCCCTGTCCTTGAGGGTTGCAAGGGCCGCTGCATGGGATAGCCTTGTGAGGCTGAATACCGGTTTAACCCGGTGCATGTAATCTATAACCCTAGGGCTTCCAAGGCCGTAACCTATCCTCATGCCGGCAAGTCCCATGACCTTCGAAAAGGTCCTCATTATGAAGATGTTCTCATGGTCAGATAAGAGGTCCACGTTGCTGACACCTGCAAATTCAAAGTAGGCTTCGTCAACAACCACAAGAGCGTCTGTGGACTCTGCAACAGCCTTTATATCCTTCTTATCTATAAGGCCGCCTGTGGGGTTGTTGGGTGTGCAGAGAAAGACCAGGCGGGTTGAGTCATCAATCGAATCAAGGACCGATTCAAGGTCAAGACGGTTCTCCTCAACATCCCACCGCGCATGGACTGGTCTTGCGTCATGTGCCTGGAGGGTGTATTCATAGTACATGTATGAGGGCATAGGCACAACGAAGGCGTCGCCGGGGTCAATGAATGTTTTACCCAGGACATCGATGATCTCATCTGCACCGTCACCACCCACTATGACCTGGTCTCCATCCACGCCAGCATAATCTGCTATGGCCTCATAAAGATCTTCAAGGTTTGATTCAGGGTACCTGTGGGCGGATTCAAGTTCCCCCGCCATCGCTTTAACCGCGGCTGGCGATGGACCCAGGGGGTTCTCATTGGACCCCAGCTTGATTATATCACTCTCTTTGAGACCATAATTCTCTGCTATCTCCTTTATGGATCTTCCAGGTACATATGGCTCCATTTTATGAATTAGTGGACGAAATCTGACCATAGAATCACTCTTCAGTTTATATTTACATTTATAGACCCTGTTCGGTTTTCAGTCTTCATATTCCTGCGCCAGGCGGAAGTACCTCTCGGCATTCTCCCTTATGGACTCTATCTCCTCCTCATTGAGTTCCCTGACAGCCCTTGCAGGAACACCCATGATGAGACTTCCAGGTGGGAAACTTTTACCTGAAGTAACAACTGCACCTGCACCGACAATTGAATTTTCAGCCACAAGGGCTCCGTTGAGGATGGTTGAGTTCATACCCACCAGCACATTATTCTGTATGGTGCACCCATGGAGAACCGCAGCGTGACCCACAGAGACGTAATCCCCCACCTTCACAGGGTAGCCGCTGCTTGCATGGACAACACAGTTATCCTGGATATTGGAACGGTATCCTATCCTTATGGGTTCTATATCACCCCTCAAAACAGCGTTGTACCATACAGATGAGCCATCACCTATCTCCACGTCCCCGATTATTCTGGCGCCTTCAAATACACGGTAAGACACAGTAAAACCACCATCAATCCCTTATAATGTACTCCTGTTTGAGTATCACAAGTTTATCAGAGGGTACATCCTCGTATATGACGCAGCCGGCACCGATACGGGAACCCTTCCCAACCTTGACACCGGGATTGAAGCTTGAGTTTATACCGGTCTTCACACCATCCCCGAAAACTGCTCCAAGCTTCCTGCGGCCCGTGTCCACAGACTCCTCCTTGACCCTCATACGTACCGGTCCATCATCAAAACGCAGATTGGCTATACTGGTACCTGCGGCTATGTTGCAGTCTGCACCTATGACAGAGTCACCCACATAGCTGAGGTGGTTGACGTTGGTACCATCCATTATGATGGAGTTCTTGATCTCAACAGCATTACCGATGCTCACATTATTACCTATACATGTATGGGCACGGAGGTAACAGTTGGGTCCTATGTCACAGTCTCTACCTATGTAAACGGGGCCCTGGATGTAGGTACCTGACCTTATAATGCTTCCATCACCCACCACCACCGGACCGTGGATGGTCACACCATCCTCCACTTCACCATGGATGGACCTCTCAAGGCCCTTCATGAGCTTTTCACTGGCATCCAGGAGCTCCCATGGCCTTCCAACATCTATCCACTCCCTCTCTGATACTATGGCCCTTACAGGGAGGTCATCCCTCACCTGCATCATTATGGTATCTGTTATCTCGTACTCTCCCCTCCGGGATAGGGGGGTCTGCTCTATGTAATCAAAGACAGCTGGACTGAACACATATATACCGGTATTTATGAGGTTCCCGGCATCGACATCAGGGGACGGTTTTTCGATTATCTCCCGTACACGGTCACCCTCAAGCCTGACAGCCCCAAATGAACTCGGGTCGGGAACCTCACGGAGAACCATCAGGGTTTCGGGTTTCATATCACTGTAGGCGGATATCAGATCACCCACAAGCTGCGGGTCGGTTATTATGTCACCGTTCAGGACTATGAACTCGTCACTCACCATACCCGCGGCCTGGCCTATTGCATGGGCTGTTCCAAGGCGTTCACCCTGTTTCACGTAGCTTATGTCAACCCCAAATTCGGATCCGTCGCCGAAGTGGGACCTCACCACCTCCTCACGGTAACCGGTTATCATGATTATCTCACTTACACCGTTATCTCTGAGGGCATCCACACTGTACTCCACCATGGGTTTGCCTGCAACCGGCAACATGGTCTTGGGCCTTGTAAGTGTGAGCGGCCGCATTCTTGTACCCTCACCAGCAGTCAGGACGACAGCCTCCATATCATCACCCTATCATATTTTCAAGGTAAGCACGGGTCTTTTCATGGATCTGGCGGGCCTCCTCTTCGGTCTTACCCTCAAGGGTTATCCTTATATAGGGTTCTGTCCCTGAGGGCCTCACAAGAACCCAGCTTCCATCCTCCATTGATATACGGACTCCATCTATCGTGTTGATCTCTGCGGCGTCGGTGAACTCACTGCTGAGTTCAGAGGCCACCCTCTCCATCACAGCTCCCTTCCTATCATCGGGGCAGGGAACCTTATCCCTTATATTGGGGTAGGATGGCACCTCATCCAGGAGCACCGAAAGGGGGCCCTTCCGTGAGATGAGCTCGGCCACCCTGAGCGCCGATAGTATCCCATCGGGGCACATGCAGAAGTCAGGGTGTAACCAGGTCCCTGATGGCTCTCCTCCGAAATCAGCACCCTCCTCTGCGATGGAGTTTGCCACATGGACATCACCCACCCGTGTCCTTATGACCTGGCCGCAGTCTCCAAGGCATTCATCCACACAGAGGGATGCATCCACGGTTGTGATGATCTTGCCCCCTATCTCCCTTGCCATGAGGGCCAGGAGTTTATCGAAACTTGCGAACCTTCCCCTGTCATCCACCGCGACCATCCTGTCGGCGTCGCCATCATGGGCTATCCCCAGATCAGCCCCGGTTGATCTGACGGTCTCCATGAGCTCAGAGAGGTTCTCAGGGACAGGTTCAGGGTCACGGCCAGGGAAAAACCCGTCAGGCTGGGAATTAAGGGTCACAACACTGCATCCTGCCATCCTGAATATGAGTGGTGATAGGTGGGAGGCTGCACCGCAGCCACAGTCAATTACAACCTTGAGGGGTCTTTCAATGCTGACCATTCCAGCGACGGCATCAGCATAGTCATCCCTGAGGTCAGCTTCCTTCACTGAGCCGAGACCATCCCACCCCCTCCTATTAAATTCTCTGGAATGAATTATTGATTCTATGGCGCGCTCCTGTGATGGGCTGTAGGCCATTCCATCAGGGTTCCAGAGCTTTATGCCATTGTAGGGTGCGGGGTTGTGGGAAGCGGTTATCATCACACCGGCGTCAGCACCCAGCCGTGAAGTCGCGTAACCAACAAGGGGTGTTGGCACCATTCCGAGTCTGATGACGTCACAGCCACACTCGATTATCCCTGCAATCAGGGCACTTTCAAGGAGCTGGCTGGATGTTCTCGTGTCGTAGCCAACTACGACCTTACCCCCTCCCAGGTGGGTTGCAAGGGCCCTTCCAACATCCACCGCAAGTTCAAGCGTTACCTTTTCCCCGAAGCGACCCCTTATGCCAGATGTACCGAATAATCGCCTTTTCTCTTTCATTTTAAGCCCCGAATTTTTCCTTTCTGTTCATGAGGTCAAGGAGTATGTCCATGACATCCGATCCCCTTATCCTGCAGAGGCCGCCAGCCGCCGCGGCCCTCTCACCGAATACATTCACATCATCAGCCCTGACCTCTGGCCCGTTTATTGTGATGGGGACAGGGTCCCCTGTGTGGTCCATTATGGATACCGGTGTTGAATGATCCGCAGTGAGTATGAAGTAGATGTCATCGCGTATAAGGTCACCGAGGATGGAGTCAACCCTCTCTATGAACTCAACCTTACCCTCAAGGTCCCCATCATGACCAGCCTCGTCTGCACCATCTATGTTTATGAGCAGGAACTCGTATTCATCATCAAGGGCATCCTTTATCGCATTCTTTATACTTTCCAGGTCGGTGTCTGTACCCCCGGTGGCCCCTTCAACGTCTATCACATCCATTCCTGTGATGTAACCAATACCCCTTATGAGGCCCGTTTCAGCGATACAGGCCGCTTTAAGACCGTAGCGGTCCTCAAATTTTTCAACGTCAGGAACAGCACCCGCACCCCTTGGCAGTATTATGTTTGCAGGTGCCTCTCCGTTTTTGATTCTTTCGGTGTTCACCGGATGGTCCCTGAGGATTTCATAGGACTCCCTCACAAGTCTGTTAAGTATATCGGCGGTTTTCTGTGATTCAGGGGATCCATCAAGGGCCTTCACCTTCTTAGGGGGTTTTCCTTCAGTCTTGGGGTCTGCATCTGATACATTATCACCCAGCCCGGGGCCCCTGAGGACCAGGACGGCCCTGTGTCCTGTTGACTCCCTGAAGATTATTTCAACGTCCTCAAATCCATCCAGGGTCATTGAGTTGATGGCCTCTGCTATCTGGGATGTCCCTGACCTTATTCGCCCTGCCCTCCTGTCGGTTATCACAAGGTCATCGTCTGCGGTTGCAAAGTTGCATCTGAATGCGATATCCCCTGGCCTCACATCCAGCCCCACACCCGCGGCCTCAAATGGGCCCCTTCCAGTGTATACACTGTAGGGGTCATATCCCAGTATGGAGAGGTGTGATGTGTCGCTTCCTGCGCGGACCCCTGGTCTTATGGGATCCATTATACCATTGATACCTGAACTGGCCAGCCTGTCCATATTAGGGGTTTCTGCGGCCTCAAGAGGTGTTTTACCTCCAAGGCTTTCAATGGGGCGGTCGGCCATTCCATCTATTATCATTATTACCCCTTTCATGATTCACCCACCTTCCTAGATTTATGGATCTCTATGCTAATAAAATTCCTATAACTGCCCCTGTTACCGTTGCAAGGAGGTTAACATGTTCATTGTTGAGGTACTTCCTTCTCTCCAGGACTGCCCCAAGGAGGCTGTCCATGAAGCAGCCCACAGTACCTGCAATCACGGCTATTTTCATTGATTTAAATGGATCTGGACATACACCAAGCAGAAACGCTGATAAACCAATTATACCTGCCCCTGCTATCCCGGCGGCGGTTCCGGCAACGGATATACCCCCATCTGTTCCGGGTTCCACCCTTTGAAGTGTTGTTATGAGGCGTGGTGTCTGCAGAACACCGATTTCACTTGCCATGGTATCAGCGGTCGCTGTTGCAACGGATCCTATGAACCCGCCGAAGAACCCATCATAGTATCCAAAGGCAGCCATTACAAAGGGCACTATTCCGTTGGATATAACATTCTTGGCACTTCTTGTTCCCTCAAAAACTCCAATGGATTTCTTGTATTCATGCCTGTACTTTGTTGAGAGAAGGCCAAGGATCAGAAAAATAAAAATGAGGATCAACCAGTTAAAACCGGCAGATAATATTATGAGCAAGCCCATAAGGACCATGAAGAGGGATCCCCATACATCAAGCGCACCTCTCTGGTATGTTAAAAATCCAATGAATACGCACAGAAGCACGTATCCAATGTTAAGGTCTGTCATGGGGGTCCCGGTCCATGTTTCAGGCTGGTTCCTCTAGAACCCTTGTTTTTATTATCTCAACCCTCTTGAGGGGGTATATCTTCTTTGCCTGGTGGTATATCTCTGAGGCGATCTTTCCTGTTACAATGCCCTCAACGAATTCCTCGAAGGTCTTTTCAGAGGCTATCTCCTTCACGTGTTCCTCTATGCTCTGCCTCATGTATTTCTGCTGTGAGGACTTGGCCCTCCTGATTGTTATGGCCAGTGGATGGACCTTAAGCTTGTAACCATCCTTTGTTTCAACTATAACCGGGGCATCGACCCTGCTTGTACCCCTCCTTATCATGCTCCTGACGTAGTCTGTTGTGACCTGGTGGCCTATGAATTTGGTGCTCGCCTCACTTCCGGCAACGTTGTTTATCTGGAACTTCAGCTTGACGTACTGCTTTGAAAAGTCGCCTGTCAGTTCCCTCATTGTTGCCTCAACCCTCCTCTTGAGGAGGAAATCAGGGTCCCTTGATGGTGTTGTTCCTATTTCGTTTTCTCCAAACATTTTAGGACTCTTTATCACATACCATTTCTTCTCTTTCCATGTATCACGTACTCTCCTTCTTCGAGCCTTTGCCATTATATCACCTTAAATTTAACACCGTAAAAACAGCTGGTTTAATATTAATTCAAAAAATTCATCTTAACTGGTTAAGCCATGATAGGAAGTTTCTACACCGCCAGTTATGAATAGTCTATAATTATGATGAGGCAGTATTTAAACCTTGACATCATGGAGGTATATGGTTTGCTTGGAAGGGGATTCCCCTCAACTGAGGGGGCTCCACTTTTGTGAGGGTGCGTCCGGGATCTTCAGATGGCAGAGTTCATGAACTTGAAGTGCCTCACCCACCTTTCCAGGACCTCATCCACCGGCCCCTCGTCGGCCACAAATTTCAAACCAGCATTCTCGATTCCTATCTTCCCTTTCAGGCCCGCCTGGACGGCTATTACAACATCACAGTCCATTATGGAATCGAGAACCTTTCTCCACTGATGCTTATCACCTTCGGTGACATCAATTGCTCTCTCCTCCACGAATTCCATTTTTCCATCGCTGTAGTCGTATATTAAAAGTTTTGATGCCCTTCCAAAGTGGAGGTCCACCTCCTCCCCGTTTGAGGAGGCGACTGCTACCCTCATATTACTCCCCGCTGTGAATCCTCTTTATGAGTTCGGCCACGTTCTCCCCGAAGCGCCTTATGGTTTCGATTCCCTCATCATCATCTTCAACCTCGCCTGGAGCCCATCCAAATACCATGTTCCAGTAGGTTGAACCTGGGACTATCATGTCATTTATGAAGTAGAACATGAGGAGTTCCTGTATCGTTGCTGTGTGGCCTCCCCGCCTTGCAACAGCAATGGGGCCCCCCACCTTCCAGCTCAGGAATCCGCCTGATACCCTTGAAACCATTCCGATACGCTGGAGGGCTGACATGAGGTCGCCCCTGGCTGTGCCAAAGTAGACTGGGGTTGCAACTATCAACCCCTCGGCATCCCTTATCCTGTCGATTATCCCGTTGAGGCCATCATCGATCTTGCAGCGGTGCTTCTTTGCACAGCTGAGGCAGGCACGGCAGGACTCTATATTCATCCCCCTGAGGGATACTATCTCACATTCAACACCACGACTCTCCACCGCATCCCTGCAGTGCTCAAGGACCATCATGGTGTTACTCTTCTTCCTTGGACTTGCAGATATCATTAAAACCTTCAAGGGCATTCCTCCATATTTTCATTAACATCAGCGCCGCTCAGGGCACTCTGACAGCTACAGGCAGGGGCGCTGGGAAGCCTCAAAATCGCCCCCTCAAGTGTTTCTATAAGGTCCTCCCTCCTCTCCTCCATAACCTCAAATACCTCTTTGATGGTGAGCTTTGAGGGGGATATGGATGCAGCGTAGTTTGAGACCAGGCATATGCTTGCATAGCACATCTCGAGTTCCCTTGCAAGCACAGCTTCGGGGATTCCGGTCATCCCAACAACTGTGCCCCCCAGTGACCGGAACATCCTTATCTCGGCGGCTGTTTCAAACCTCGGCCCCTCGGTGCAGACGTATACCCCCCCATCAACTGCACCAGAGGACTCCACCAGTGCAGAGCGTAGGTCCCTGCAGTAGGGCTCTGTCATATCCACGTGGACTGTCCTCTCATCATAGAATGTTGAGGGCCTGTTTTTGGTGAAGTCCAGGAAGTCGTCCGGGACTACAAATTCACCGGGCCCTATGGATTCTTCAAGGGAACCCACAGCGTTTGTTGCCAGTATCTGCCTGACACCCAGCTTCTTCAGGCCCCAGATGTTTGCCCTGTAGTTGACCATGTGGGGCGGGCTCTCATGGCCCCTGGAGTGCCTTGGCATGAATGCCACATCCCTGTCATGAAGCCTGAAAACTGATATTTCAGGTGTTCTGCCGTATGGTGTCTCCAGAGATTCCCTTCCGATTGTCTTTCCATGCTCCACTATCTCGTATACCCCTGTGCCTCCGATGAGCCCTATCATTGATTCACCGCCAGACTATCCCTTTGCAACTCCCAGTGGAAGCATCCTTGCAACAAGCCTGGATATGCCGGTTTCATGGGCTGTCCTGACCACCAGGTCAACATCCTTGTAGGCACCGGGGGCCTCCTCTGCAACCACAGGCATGGATGTTGCCCTCACATAGATGCCCTCACTTTCAAGTTTTCTCTGAACCTCCTCTCCGCGGTAGGTTTTCTTTGCACCGGCACGGCTCATCTTTCTCCCGGCCCCGTGGGCGGTCGAACCAAAGGTTTCCTCCATTGCAACCTCTGTTCCGTGGAGCAGGTAGGATGATGTCCCCATGGTACCTGGAATTATGACTGGCTGACCGATCTTTCTGTATTCAACGGGAATCTCCTTTCTGCCCGGTCCAAAGGCCCTTGTGGCTCCCTTACGGTGGACGAAGAGCTCTGTATCACGTCCCTTTACAGTGTGGACCTCCCTCTTTGCTATGTTATGTGCCACGTCATAGACGATCTCCATCTCCATGTCCTCTGCGCTCATTCCGAAGACACTTTCAAAGGACTCCCTCACCCAGTGGACTATCATCTGACGGTTGGCCCAGGCATAGTTGGCTGCGGCTGCCATGGCCTGGAAGTAATCCATGGCCTCATCCGAGTCCACGGGGGCGCAGGCAAGCTGCCTGTCAGGTATGTTTATCTTGTACCTCCGGTATGCCTTGTCCATGAGCCTCAGGTAGTCTGAGCATACCTGGTGGCCGCATCCCCTTGAACCTGAGTGTATCATAACGGCGACCTTGCCGGGGCTCACACCGTAGGCGGCGGCTGCCTCCTCGTCGAATATCTCATCTATCATCTGGACCTCTAGGAAGTGGTTACCTGATCCAAGGGATCCAAGCTGGGGTATACCCCTCTTCTTGGCCTTATCGCTGACCTTATCTGCACTGGCATCCTCCATTTTGCCGTTCTCCTCCAGGAATTTGAGGTCCTGGTCCCATCCGTATCCATTTTCAACGGCCCATTCGGCCCCATTTTCAAGAACCTCATCGATTTCACCGGGCCTGAGCCTTATCTTTCCCTTGCTCCCAACACCGGATGGTACATTGGTGAAGAGGGTGTTTATGAGTTCCCTTATCTTTGGCCTCACATCCTCATGGTCCAGATTGGTCCTGACCATGCGGACACCACAGTTTATGTCGAATCCAACACCCCCAGGGCTTATGACTCCTGTGCGGGCGCTGAATGCCCCAACACCCCCTATGCTGAACCCGTATCCGAAGTGTATGTCTGGAAGTCCAATTGAGAACTTCTGGATCCCGGGGAGGCATGCAACGTTTGCAACCTGATCAACAGCCCCCTTCTCAAGGTCCCTGAGGGCCTCATCCTTCAGGAATATTCTTCCAGGAACCCTCATTCCCTTCTTGTATGATGTTGGAACTTCCCAGACGGATTCTCTTACCTTAACCAGATCTTCCCTTATATCCATACGCATCATCCTCTCTACTTATAAATCACAGGTCCAGAATAACTCTTGCCTTCATCAAGCCATCCTCTTCAAGGATATCCATCATGTGAAAGGTCACGGCCTTAACCTCATCACGCCTCTCATGGTGGTCCTTGATCACCTCTCCTGAGGCTGTACCGTTAAGCCGAAGACCATCATCATCTTCAGTTATCTTAACTTTGAACTTACTGAATAAAATAAATTCAGTGTCATGTATAAAGAGGAGTTCATCAAGCCAGTCATAGAGTAGCGAAACCATATCCTCGGATTTTATTTCCACCCTCCTGCTTTCCTCTGCTTTGACAAGTGATGTGTCTGTCATTATCTCGAACATTGCAAGGGCGGCGTTTTCAAACACCTCCTCGGGTGTACGGCCATAGGCCCAGTATCCTGCATCTGCAGTAACATCAAAGAATTCAAACCTTTTCATTGGAGACTCTCCATTTATCTGATTCAGAGGGCAATGATTATTTCATCCACTGGTTAGTTTTCAGATGCTCTCTATCTCTTTTTTTAAATAAATCTCCGGCGAAGATGATAGTGGAGTGGTAGTATGCACAGTCTCAGGAAACCAAACAGTATCAGGAGAAGGTTCTGGCTGCTGACGGTGGCCGGTGTTGATCCAAGGTCATTCATCTTGATTTCAGTTGTGATCTCTGTCGTAGTGTGGGGCCTTCTCATGGTGGCGGCAGGGGCCAACTCCAACTGCCCTGCGGGGGTCTGATCAGTCAAGGCACCTCTTAAGTTCCTCCCTGCTGAATCTGGGGATCACAATCCTCGAATTACCACGGACACCCTTACCTGTCAGTCTTGTGTCAATGAGCCTCAGAAATTCCAGCTTCTCAATTGTCCGGTTGAATGACGAGTAACTCGCCCCGGTCCTCTCATGGAAGAGCTCATAGAGCCTGCCGGCGGTTATGTCGTCATCCTTGGCCTCAATCATACTAATGAGAAACTCCCTTTCCTGGCTGTTGAGCGTCCTCACCGTGTGCATGAGGTTAACCGGCCCGGCGCTCCTCACAGCCCTTTCAAGGTGTTCCTCTGTTATTACAGGTGAGGCATCGGCCTCTGCAAGGTTGCCGCATACCCTCAGGAGGTCTATGCCGTAGCGCAGGTCCCCGGTATCCACGGTGTGATCGGTTATTCTCTCTATGAGTTCATCTGAGATCACGCCGGGATAGAAACCAACCCTCACACGATCTCTGAGGATATTGAATATCTCCTCCCGGGTGTACGGTGGGAATATGATCTCCTGGGGTATGAATATGGAGTTGACGTTTTTATCAAGGGCGTACCTGAATTCAATGTCAGATAGAACCGCAAATACACCGGTTCTAACACCCTCAAACACCTCATGGGCCCTCAGTATGTCGTAAAGGACCTTGTTGGCGTTTTTACTGTAAAAGAGATGGTTTATATCATCCAGGGCCACCACCAGCGCCCTGTTTTCACTGGCCAGGTGCTGCATTATCGCCTGGTAGATCCTGGAGAACGGCACACCGGTTTCAGGGGGCTGATGCCCGAATATTTTGCTGTAGATCTGTGAAAAGATACCGAATCTTGTGGTGTGAAGCTGACAGTTTATATAGCAGCAGACAACGTTTTCGGATGTTGACTCAACCATCTCAAAGATCTTCTTGATGGCGGTGGTCTTACCTGTTGCACAGGACCCCAGTATAACGGCATTCACGGGCCTCCCATTCCTCAGGGCAGGCCTTATGCAGACTGCAAGGGCCTCCATCTGGGATTCCCTGTACCTGTAGTTTTCAGGGACATAGTCCGGGTCAAAGGCATTCATATCCCTGAAGATGGTTTCATCATGAAGCAGTATATCCCTTATATCCTTCATATCCTTCACAGCTTATTTTAAATGGGCGTGTAGATTTTTTGCAGGAGCACATCAGGATCCCCAGAATGATTTATCTGGTAACGACCTAATAAGGTTTTATCTGGATCAGCCCGTATAAGAAGATATGCTGGATCATTTAAAATCAATAATTGGACTCACCTTTATTGATTGAACTTGTTGTTACATGAACTGCAAGCCCTCACAGCAGCATGAATTCAGACCCTCATAAACGCATGATTTATAACCGAGAATGCTGGCAGACATGGTATCTGGCCCTTTCTTTCATATTTCAATTGACATGGGTACCTGTGTGGCTTCCATAAAGCAGCTACCATTTCTCTATCTGAATCCTTCCATTCCTTTCAATCCACTCTATCAGTCTCTCAGCATATTCAAGTTTGAGCCTCTTAACTGGATCCGCCCTTCCTGTTTCAGAACCCATATCAGGCCTTGAGTACCTGGTTACAACCTCACCGAAATCCATCCCGGCAAGTATCACGGTTTCTGCACCGAGGGCCTCTGCAAGGAAAACGGCCCGGTCACCATCCGTGAAGCCCCCAAAATTGTATATGCATCCATAGGGGACACTCTGGGTTGTCCCTATAAGGTTCTTGAGGCGTGGCAGATACTTCCTGAGCGCCTCAAGGTTGTTGCCGTGGGCATGAACCACCAGGGAGGCCCCCCTCCTGTTGGCTTCAATTATATCCTCCATTCTACCGTCAAGGTCTGTCACGATTATATGGGGGATTAAACCCTCCTCAAGAAGCGCTGTTGTCGCGCCATCTGCCGCCACTATGGTAATATTCCTTCCAAGCATTTTGAATCTTTTAACGTGTTTCCTGAGTGATGGTCCAGCACCGAATACGATGAAGTCCATGGAGGGAACCTTCAGGATTTGGGGTCCCGGGCAGCCATGCTCCCTAAGGAAGGATTCCAGGTAGGATGCAGACTCCTCATCGGCCTTCCTGCTGAATCCAAAGTCATCAAGTATTCGACCATACCATTCGAGCCAGACTTCCATTTCCATGGGACGAATCTATCAGGGGGGGTATATGATTCTTTTGATCAGTCTGGTTCCATCCAGTGGCAGAGCCCGTCCATGTGTTCCTCCAACTTGAACTTTATGGCATCATCACATGTGTAAATCTTTTTAAATGCACGGATTAAAAATAAGTACAGGTTACAGAATCCAATTGAATCTGGAGGTTTTTTGGAAATGGATGAAACACTGCTTATGATCCCCGGGCCAACACGGGTGGCCCAGAGAGTCCTTAAGGCAATGTCAGAGAACATTGTTAACCACAGGAGCGCACTGTTCGGTAAAATACTCACTGAAACAACTGAGATGATGTCAGATGTCTTCAGGACAAACAATAAATCTTACCTGCTAACAGGGTCGGGGACAGCTGCCATGGAGGCGGCGGTTGCAAACATCATCGAACCAGGTGACAAAATCCTGAGCGTTGTTGGAGGCAAATTCGGCCAGCGGTTTGCACAGATAGTTGAGGCCTTTGGCGGGGAATCAATCAGAATAGATGTGGAGTGGGGCAGAGCCGTCAACCCCGATGAGATAGGATATATTCTTGAGGAGAATGACGATATAAAGGCAGTCACCGTTGTCCACAATGAGACATCAACCGGTGTTGCAAACCCAATAAAGGAGATAGGTAAGATAATGGCGGATTACGACGCCCTCTACATAGTTGACACGGTCTCATCCCTGGGTGGGGACGAGGTTGATGTTGACGGCTACGGCATAGACATCTGCGTGACCGGCTCCCAGAAGTGCCTTGCAGCCCCGCCTGGCATGGCAGCCATAACACTCAGTGACGACGCCTGGAGGGTTGTTGAATCAGTGGATAACCCCAGGACATACTACCTGAACCTCAAGAAGTACAGGAAGAGCGGGGATGCCGAACCACCTGAAACCCCCTACACACCAGCAGTCTCACTTATATACGCCATGCACGAGGCACTTCAGGTGATAATGGAGGAGGGACTCAGTAACAGGATAAAGAGGCATAAACTGGCAGCTGAGGCAACCAGGAATGCTGTAAAGGCCCTCAACCTTGAACTCTTCCCTGATGAATCGGTGTCATCCACCACAGTGACGGCCGTTAATCTCCCTGAGGGCGTCACCGATGGAGAACTCAGGGGGACAATGAGGAACAAGTACCACGTTGAACTCGCAGGGGGCCAGGACCACCTCAAGGGCAAGATATTCAGGATAGGCCACATGGGTAACATAACCCACAGGGAACTTATAACAACATTCTCAGCCCTGGAGATGACCCTAAGGGAGCTGGGCTTTGAAGTTGAAATGGGAGAGGCAGTGGCCGCGGTTGCTGACACCTACCTCCCTGAGGATGTCTGAACTGGATTATTTTTCTTTAATTCTTTTTTCAGGCCAAAAATTCCTTTTTTTCTTCAGTTAAGGATCTACAGATCTGGAAGCGGTATGTTCTCCTCTTCAACCATTAACTCCACGAGATAGGGTTCTCCTGAATCAAGGCCCCTCTCAACGGCCCCTGCAACTTCACCAATTTCATAAACCCTCTCTGCACCTATACCATATGCACCTGCAAGTTTAACAAAATCAGGGTTCCTCATCTTAACAGAGTAGCTTTCACCGTATTTCATCTCCTGCCACTGCCTTATAACATCAAGCTGCCCGTTGTTCAGTATGCACATGGTGATTCCAAGGTCCAGTTCAGCCACGGTCCCGAGTTCCTGCATGGTCATCTGGAAACCCCCGTCCCCTGCCACCAGCAGAACATCATCATCTGGCCTCGCAATTTTGGCACCCACTGCAGCAGGCAGGCCATACCCCATGGGTCCAAAGCCCCCGGAGAAGATGAGGCTGCGTTCCCTTAGAACCCTCCGGTGGAGGGTGACCCAGGTTGTGTGGCTTCCCGCGTCACTGACCACAACTGCATCTGGGGCCGCATCTAGGATGCTGCGGACGGCTGAGGAGGTCTTAAGGGTTTTCTCTTCACCGAGAGGTAAATCATAGAGGGGAGGATTTTTGACCCTGAAGTCATGAAGTTCCCTTAACCATCTCACAGGATGTTTAACATGAATACCATGCATCAGGAAGTCCCTTACATTCATATTTAACCTGAAATCTCCCCTCAGGACATTGGGGTCTGTATTCACGTGTATAATCCGGGGGTTACCAATCGCCGCAGAGGTCCTGTCCGAGAGCCTTGAGCCGAGCACCAGGAGAACGTCACATTCCCTTGCAGCATAGTTTCCTGTGGGAGTCCCCCTTGTCCCCGCCATTCCAAGGCAGAGGGGGTGGTCCTCCGGGAGAACACCCCTCCCACTGTAGGTCGTCACAACTGGAAACTGGTTCTCAGTGATAAACTTCCTGAACCCCTCAACGGCTCCGGCCCAGATTATGCCCGCGCCTGCCAGGACCAGGGGCTTTTCCGCTGACCTCAGAACTTCAATGGCATCACTAAGGTCTGGTGTTTTAAAGGGTGTGCTGGTGGGTTTTTCAATGGTCCCCACCCCCTCCTCAAGCACATCCTTGGGGAGGTTGATGTGCATCACCCCGGTGACTCCCCTATCAAATGCATCGAGGGCATCAAGGAGTGCGAGGGCAGCATCCTCCCCATTACGGGCGGTTCTACTTTTCTTCACAACTGGACTGAAGACACCCTCTATGTCTGCCTCCTGGAACCTGCCCCCACCTTCACCCCGGGGCAGGTCCCCTGTCAGGGCTATGAGGGGCACAGAATCGGTGTTTGCAGCAGCCACGCCCATCACAAGGTTCAGGGCCCCAGGGCCACCGGTGGCCACGCATAAACCTGGCCTTCCAGAGGCCCGGGCATAGCCATCTGCAGCATGGACAGCCCCCTGTTCGTGCCTCATGAGAACATGCTGGATCTCCGATTTTCTGAGGGCCTCGTAGAGGGGGAGTATCTGTTCACCGGGATGCCCGAATATATGGGTGAAACCTGCCTCCTCAAGTATCTCCGTGAGGATCTCTGCACACACCTTCATGACTTCAAGTATATTCTGCCAACTATTTAAATCATGAAATAGAAAATTACTGTAAGTGGGGGTTTATTATGAGCGGGCAGCTAGATTATCTCCTTAAGGAGGAACGAATTTTCAATCCAGATGACGAAACAGTTAAAAACAGCAATATAAGGATCTGGATGGATCAACATGGCATAGGGGATTATGATGAGCTCCTTGAGAGGGCCAGGTCAGATCCTGAATGGTTCTGGGATGAAATGGCATCTGAACTTGAATGGTTCAGTCCATACGAGAGGGTCCTTGAATGGGAACCACCCCATGCCAGATGGTTCACAGGCGGAAGGTTCAATATAACCTACAATGCACTTGACAGGCACGTAGCTGGCCCTGAAAAGAACAGGGTCGCCTATATATGGGAGGGTGAGGATGGTAGCGTCAGAAAGCTCACCTACTATGACCTCTACCGTGAGGTTAACCGTCTTGCCAATGCACTGAAGGGTATGGGTGTCAGGAGGGGGGACCGTGTGAGCATCTACCTTCCCATGGTACCGGAGCTTCCGGTTGCGATGCTGGCATGCGCAAGGATAGGGGCCGTTCACAGCGTCGTATTCAGCGGTTTCTGGGCCAAGGCGTTCCGTGAGAGGGCTGCAGATGCAGAGGCAAAGGTTGCAATAACTGCAGATGCATTCTACCGTAGGGGTAAGGTAATAAGGCTCAAGGAGACCCTGGACATGGTGGCAGATGACATACCATCACTTGAGAGGGTCATAGTCGTTGACAGGCTCGGGGAGGACGTGAACATGGTTGAGGGGCGGGATGTGCGCTGGGAGGATGCGCTTGATGGGATGAGTGATGAATGCCCCTGTGAGGAGCTCGACCCTGAGGACCCCCTCTTCATACTCTACACCTCTGGCACCACAGGAAAACCCAAGGGGGTGGTGCACACACATGGGGGATATGCAGTTGGTGTGAGTTCCACCTACCGGTTTGTCTTTGATGTGAAGGAAAGGGACATCTGGTGGTGTGCAGCGGATATAGGGTGGATAACAGGTCACAGCTACATAGTCTACGCCCCCCTCATTGAGGGTTCAACATCGGTTATGTATGAGGGGGCCCCTGATTACCCTGACCCTGGAAGGATATGGAGCATGATTGAAAGGTATGGTGTGACCATATTCTACACCGCCCCCACAACCATCAGGCTCTTCATGAAGTACGGGAACAAGTGGCCTGAAAAGTATGACCTCAGTACCCTCAGGCTCCTTGGATCCGTGGGTGAACCCATAAACCCTGAGGCATGGATGTGGTACCACAGGACCGTGGGTGGTGGCAGATGCCCGGTGATGGATACCTGGTGGCAGACAGAGACCGGGATGCACATGATAACACCCCTTCCTGTAACACCACTCAAGCCGGGGTCTGCAGGGAAGCCCTTCCCCACAGTGGTGGCTGATGTGGTCGATGATAACGGTGAGAGCATACGTGGAAGCGGGGGGCACCTGGTTATAAGGACACCATGGCCTGCAATGTTCAGGACACTGTTCAGGGAACCTGAGAGGTATGTGGAGGCATACTGGAGCACCTTCCCGGGGGTTTACCTCAGCGG
Organism: Methanothermobacter sp. KEPCO 2; assembly: GCF_041228365.1. Lineage (NCBI taxonomy): Archaea > Methanobacteriati > Methanobacteriota > Methanobacteria > Methanobacteriales > Methanobacteriaceae > Methanothermobacter > Methanothermobacter sp. KEPCO 2. The sequence continues at coordinate 1,609,445 of NZ_CP166185.1, forward strand.
GGATGTTGCAAGGATAGACGAGGATGGCTACTTCTGGATACAGGGAAGGGAGGATGATGTCCTCAATGTCGCAGGTCACAGGATAAGCACCGCAGAGGTTGAATCGGCCCTTGTAAGCCACCCTGACGTTGTTGAGGCAGCGGTGGTCGGAAAACCTGATATACTGAAGGGTGAGGAGATAGCGGCATTCGTGACACTCAGGGACACCGTGAAGCCGGCACCACGCCTCAAGGGCGTTCTGAGGGAGCACGTCAGGAGGGAAATAGGGCCAATAGCAAGTCCGAGTTACATTGAATTCGTTGAGGATCTGCCAAAAACACGTTCAGGTAAAATAATGAGGAGGGTTATAAAGGCCCTTATAAGGGGTGAAGACACTGGTGATCTGAGCACACTCTCAAACCCGGAGTCTGTGAAGATGCTTGAGGAGAGGCTTCAGACATTTTAATTCACTCAGTCCTCCTGGTAGCTCCCACTGTACCTCCCAGAACCCCTAACAGGGAATACAACTCCCTGCGCTATCCTTTCACCCCTCCTGATTCTGTACTCATATTCACCACAGTTCTGGACAAGGAACTGGAGCGTCCCCCTGAATCCAGGGTCCCCAACTGCGGTGTGGACCGATACAAAGGATCGCAGCAGAGTTGATCTTGGAAGGTAAAGCATGGCATAACCCTCAGGTATCTCTATTCTTCTATCCACACTCACAAGATAGGATTTCCCTGGTTCCAGTGTGTATACAGGGGGATCCAGCCTTTCAAGGGGTGGCAGATTCTTCTCATCATCAATCAGTGAACCTGGACCAGCCTGCCGGTAAACCTCATCAACACGGAGGTCAATCCCAGCCGGCTGTACCAGTTCCTTAAAATCAGGAAAAAGTCTTATTAACTCCTTTTCTCCGATCATATCTCATTCCTCTCTGTTTGATACTGTGATATAAGCTTATCCAGTTTAAGACTTATTAGATGTGACTCCATAGTTATATCTGGTGGTACCATGCCTGTTATTCAGATAAGCTGCAACAAGCTGACAAGGGAAAAGAAGAGGGAACTTGTAAAACGCATAACAGAGGTCTCAAGTGAGGTGATGGGCCTTCCTGAGTCGACCATAACAGTGCTCATAAGGGAGGTCCCACCTGAGGATGTTGGTGTTGGGGGGATACTCCTCTGTGACAGGGATTGATCAGGTTTTAATTCTCAGATGATGGGATAGATAGGAAATTCAGATTTTTTAATTTTTAGCTGGAGGAAGATCAATTAAAAATACTGTTACAGTGTCTTCCGAGGTTTTAATGGTTCTCAATTCCAGAAACCTCACAGAATCCCCGTTACGGTACTGAATACGTTCCCATCGGGAATCATCACCCCTCTCAGCTGCCCTGATCACCTCTTTTAGATCATCCTCATGAAGACCGCTGAGCACATCCTCAATACTCTCACCACCTGCAGTTTCCAGGCCGGTTAAGATTGAGGCTGCTCTATTGAGTTCAGCAAGCTGGATACCATCCCCAACCCTGAAGTTGAGTATGGCCAGAGGGGTTGATTCAAAAATTTTCCTGAATAATTCCTCCCTTCTTTCAAGTTCAGTTATCCTTTTCTCCATTTCACCAAGGACGATTTCAGATTCAAGGCGGAAGGATATGTCACCTGCAAGTTCACCCAGGAGTTCCACCTCATCAGGGTCGAATGAATCCTTCTCTGAGGAGTAAACGGTGAGTGCCCCAATGTTATCGTCCCTAAACCTGATGGGAAGTCCCATAACAGACATGTACCCCCTGCCAATAGCCTCATCCCTCCACGGCGCGAATGATGGATCATTCTCTGTATCCCTTATAATTACGGGTTTCCCCTCCTTTATGGACCTTCCTGTGGGTCCCTCACTGTACCTGCCCTCACCCCAGCTCACCCTTATGGAGTCAAGGTATCCCTCATGGAAACCGTACTCTGCAACCGGACGGACGGATCTGAATTCATCATTCTCCTTAAATCCTATCCAGGCCATCCTGTAGCCACCCACATCAACCATGATTCTACATATTTCCCTTAAGAGTTCTTCAGTATCCTTGATCCTGACTATGGCCTGGTTGCAGTCACTGAGCATCCTGAGGGAACGGTTGAGTTTCCTTATCTTCCTTTCACTTCTGTGCCTCTGGATGGCCAGTTCTATTGTGAAAAAGAGTTCCTTCTCATCAAATGGCTTTATGAGGTAACCGTATGGCTCAACCTCCCTGGCACTCTCCATGGTGGATTCCTCGGAGTGTGCCGATAGAAAAACAACAGGTATATCAAGATCCTTTATCCTCTCTGCAGCCTCAACGCCACTCATGGGACCCCTGAGGATTATGTCCATGAGAATAAGGTCTGGACGGTGTTTCTCTGCAAGTTCAACTGCAGCCTCCCCGCTGTGGGCAATTCCGATTACATCGTAACCCTGGAATTCCAGTTTCCTCTGGAGGTCCATTGCAGTTATTGCCTCATCCTCAACCAGCAGTATCCTTGCAGTCATCTGGAAACCCCCTCATGGGAAATGGAGATCGCATTGTATAAAAATAGATCACATTGTATAAAAATTTTTGGATAATGTGGAGGGATGACTGCTAATAAAATGAAAATCAGGTCAGGTAAACAGCTGATTGACCATCCATTCGGGCTGGAATTCCATGATGTCATCGTAGCCCTGCCCCGTACCAAGGAATATTATGGGCTTACGGATCATGTAACCAATGGATAATGCTGCACCGCCACGGGCATCGGCATCGGCCTTGGTGAGGATAACGGCATCTATGCCCACGGCTTCATCAAATTTGGTTGCCTGTTCAATGGCATCGTTACCTGTGAGGGCATCACCAACAAATACTATGAGGTCAGGCTTCACAACCCTCTTTATCTTGGCCATCTCATCCATGAGGTTGACGTTTGTCTGCATTCGACCTGCAGTATCTATGAGGACAACATCCTTTCCCTGGGCCTTCGCATGGGATACTGCATCGAAGGCCACTGCAGCAGGGTCAGCCCCCTTACGGTGGCTTATAATTTTAACACCAAGTTTATCTGCGTGTTCATGTATCTGCTCTATCGCCCCTGCACGGAATGTATCTGCTGCAGCCATAACAGGTTCAAGACCCATCCTCATGAAGTACCTGGCCACCTTGGCGATGGTGGTTGTCTTACCTGTACCGTTTATACCCACAAACATTATAACAAGGGGCTTCCTTTTTTCTGCAAGTTCTCTGATTTTAACGCCATCAACACTTAGAACATCCATGACGGCCTTTTTAAGGGCTTCCCTTGTGTAGTCTGAGATCTCAGTACTCCTCTTAACCTTCTTACCAACCAGCTCCTCCCTGAGTTCCTCAACGATTCTTTCAGCCACTTCAAGGGCCACGTCACTTTCAAGGAGGGCCATTTCCAGTTCCCAGAGGACGTCCTCAACGTCCTTCTCTGATATCTTCTTTTCCCTGAAAAATGAAAGGAAACCTGAGCCCTCTTCATCGCCCCGGTCGTCGGTTTTATCATCCTCTGATTCTGGAATGGGAGTCTCAGATTCTGTCCTCTCGGTTTCATCAACTGCCACAGGCTCAGGGCCGCCCTCTTCTGGGGAAACCTTCTCATCCTCAGATGGGGCTTCAGCACCTGAAGAGACCTTCTCGGTGATCTTCCCCACTGTTTCAGTGAATTTTTTCTTCAGAGATTCAAACACTTACTCCTCACTTCCCCTTACCCTTTTAAGGAGTTCCTCTGCCTGAGGAGATAGCTTAAGGATGATGTCGGTTATCTTGCGGAGGTTTTCACCCATCTTCTGGAGTGTTGCCTCAAGTTCCTTCTTCTGCGAGTCAATGGTTTTCATGGCGTCCTCAAAGTTCTTCTTTATGGCAACACCAGCACCGACACTCATTATGACCTCGCTTGTCTCCTTGAGTTCTGCCTTTATGAAGGAACCTGCACCAACAGGTACAAGGGTTTCAGAGCCTTCCTTTCCCTGGATGTCCTTCAGTGTGTTTTCAAGTATCTCCAGTTCGCTGATTGTTGCCCGGACAGCCTCCATCTGCTGCTGGATGAGTTCTGCCTGGCTCTGGTAAATGTTGAGCTGGTTAACTATCTCCTCAAGTTTCTGCTGGTCTTCCATGGGATCACCTCTGGACCAGCGCCCTGACCACCGGGTCCTCTACCTCCTCGGGTGATATCTCCTCTATCTCCTCAATCATAACCTTGCTTCTTGGAACCCTGTGTTTACTTCCGAATTCTGAGTAGAGTCTTTCGTAGATCTCCTCTTCCTTTATTGCCTTGAGTTCCTTTGTGAATGGCTGAAGTTTATCACCCATCTGGAACTTTCCTTTAACCCTAAATATCTTCGTTTTCATTTTTCATCCCTCAAGAAAACCTAAAGCTTCTTCTATCCTTGCAAGTTCGGGTCCTGTGGTTTCTTCACCCACAAGGACACCATTTGAGTTGGCTGCCGAGCAGGCACCTACCAGTGCTACCCCGTGGTTGACGGTGCCAACATCCGCCTCCACTCCCAACGCCCCCTCAATAACCCTCATCTCATCCTCTGAGGTGTGGGGGTGCAGGAGTGCTCCGCGGTTGGTCACAGCCCCCAGGGATCCTATGATGTTGAGGCCTGCAACTGTGGATACCTTAACATCAACCTCAAGAACATCCCCTATAACATTCAGGGCATCCTCTGATAGCAGTGGACTTGCGACAGCACCATTATCATTGGCCAGAACAAGGTTGCCAACTGCTGTGAACCTGTCGGGGATGCGGGTAACCTCAAGACCTGCAGCCATAAGCGCCTCAACTTCACGATCCATGGCCTGGTTTGAAACCACGAAACCGTTTGAATTTCCGGCTGAAAGCGCCCCGTTGAGGCTGCTGCCACTGAGGGATGTCCTCAGGACTTCAACTTCAAGGGCCTCCCTCAGCGCATCCTCAAATTTTGGGGATGCATTCACAGGTATGAGGGCCACACTGTCAGTTACAGAGATGTAGACTCCAAGGTTGGGGTTTCCGCCGAGGTTGATCCTTCTGATCATAATCCACCATTTTTTTATTCTTCGAGAATGGCTTCCACCACGCCGTCCTCATCCTTGACGGCTCTGACCTTTATCCTGGGGGGAATCTTCTGGATACCCCTCTCCCAGATTTTTTCGTTGATGGATTCATCAATCTTAACAGTGTCTGTCTTCATGTGTTTCATGAGAAATTCCCTGACAATCTTAACAGCCTTCGGTGCTCTTATGGTTCTTGGAACTTCCTTTGCCTTCCTAAGGGGTATAACGTAAATTCTCTCCATGTTAAGATCCCTCCTACACCTTGAGTTTGGTCCTTCTCCAGTGCCTCATCTTTGGATGGCTTCTGACCCTGTAATTGGTTTTAACCATCACCCATGCGGGCACCCTTCTGTTCTGTCTGTTAGCCTTTGCCATTCTAAGTTTTCTGGCAACATGTTTGTTTCTACTCATTCAGCATCCTCCTTGCTGTGAATCTTTCCAGCCAGTCACCCTGGTCTGGAAGTGAACGGGGAAGAATGTCTCTGATCTGCAGCCCATCTTTTCCATGAGGAGGCGAACCTCAACCTCATAGTCGGAGCTGTTTTCAGGATTACTCTTCTCCCTTTTAAGCGTGAATAACTCTGAAGCGAATCTGTTGATGGTCCTGTGACCAAAACCATCAAGGTTCACGTATTCAACATCCCTGCGGTCTTCAAGGCTCTGTATTTCATTTCTTGTAAGCTTGGGGGTCCTGTCGTCACGTCGCGTTCCATCAGCAACCAGATCGTACTCACCTGCAGCGGCCTCAACGGCGCTTCTGTGTATATGCATTATACCGTTATTGGGGAACCCATCATTTATTATCATTTCAGTGGCTTCCCTGAGCACATCCCCACTGAGTTCAAGGACCCTGTGTTTAAAGCCCAGGGCATCCGCCGCCATGGATGCGGGCCTCCAGGAATCATAGACACCAAAGTTCACAGTTACAAGTTCAGCCTGGATCCCCATCCTCTGGAGCATCACAGCCATCAGTGAGCTGTCCTTACCGCCACTGTAGAGTACGCATGCATTCATTTTCTACTGATCTTTATCTCCCTTTTTTTGCCAGAAACTCTCTTGAGCAACTCCTTGAGCTGTTCGTCTGTTATCTTTGACCTCACACGACCCATCTGGGCCAGCTGTATCAGCTGGAGTTCTATCTGATCAACGAATTCTGGCCTTGTAAGCCTCAGATTCGCAAGACGGCTGCGGGCTTCAGGGGTGAGTATCTGCATCATTATCTGTTTCTTCTGCATTTCAAGCTGCTGACGCATCTGCTCCTGGGCTTCAGTTTCCATTGCCTGCTGCTGCGCCCTCTGCTGGAGTTCCAGCATCTTTTTGCGACGTATTTCTTCGAGGTCTGTCAATTAGAAAACCTCCCAGGCCCCTTCAGGTTTTTCAGTAATTTTCAAGGCCTTCAACTTCTTTTTTTACTTCAGCAGCAGCCTTATCCAGGAATGATCGGCCTTCAGGTGTTATGACTCTCCCACCATCCTCCTTTGTTATGAGGCCTGATTCCTCAAGCTGCTGAAGGGCTCTCCTTATTATCGCACCGCTTCCCCTTCTGAACCTTTCTGGCCGTGAACCCCTATCCTTTTTACCGCCGTAGTGGGTTCTGAGGCTGTTAACACCCACAGGCCCGTCGATGTAGACCCTCCTCAGAAGGGCAGCTGCCCTCACATACCACCAGTCAGGGTTCTCGGGCCTTCTTTCCTTGTGGACACCTGTCTTGACAAAGTTAACCCACTCAGGGGATTTAACCTTACCATCCTTCTTAAGGTCCTCGGCAACCTTATTTATAAGCAGATCTGCTGGCACATCATAAACTGTAGTCATATTTATCCTCCTAAGATCTTTTTTTGAAAATTATTGCCACATTTCCTCTTAAATCTATGAGCTTAGAATTTGTTTTTTCAACTATCTCGGTAATATAGCTTTCTTTTTCTGAGGCCACTGTCCTGGCAAATCTTACCTTTATAAGTTCATTTGCCTTTAACTGCCTCCTGACCTCTTCAATGAGACTTTCAGTCACCCCGGCCTTCCCCACGTTTATTGTGAGCGCCGAAAGTGACCGGCTCATCAGTTCCTTTTTTGATGGTGTGAGACTCAATTTTATTTCTCCTTTTCTCCTTTTTTTCCTGAATGTAGGGGAATCTCATGATGTGACCGCACTCATGACACCTAAAATTAACCTTCCCACCGGATATCCTGACGGTGCAGTTTGAACCTGGTTTGAGGAAGCTGTAACACCTCCTGCAGAACCGCCTTCTCCACTCTCTGGGAATTCTTACACGGTACTTCATGGATATGTTTCTTGCAAGTTCGGTGTACCTGTGCGATCTCCCCGGGTTGGCTGCAAATTCACGGTCAGCCATTCTGAAGAGGATGTCTATTCTCTCACGGGCAATCTTCAGCATCCATCCGGGTCTCTTTCCTCTCCTCAAGGTTTAACCTCTCACAACGGAATAGAACATCCCTGATCTTGCACATTAAGATGGTGTTGTAACTTAAGCACAAGAAGAATATTATAAGTGGTTTGTGTTTCCATATTTAAAAAGCTTTTCCATTACTCCAGGAGCCATCCTGAGAAGTCAACCCCACCTGACGGGCACACCCTGGAACCACTTATAATATCCATGATGATCTCTGTAACCGCGCTGGCTGATCTGCCGGTTGTATCAACCTCATGGACCCTATCACCATGGATCTCAACCGCCTCCACCAGGCAGACGTCCAGGGCCTCGGCCTCAAGGTTCTCAGCGATCTTCTCCTCAGGGTAACCCCTTGCCCTAAGGCGCCCCTCAAGGATTCGGGGGTGGAGCCTCAGCACTATCACCCTACTGCAGCAGCCGCAGAGGTGGGAGAGGTGACCCTCAAGGATGGCACCGTCACCCTCAAGTCCCTCAACGTGGCTGCAGAGGGATTCAATGTCCACCTCAAGGTAACCACGGGAGGGGTTCCTTCCAAGGATGAAACCCTCCTCCAGCGCAATTTCACCCACAGAAAGGACTCTGAAACCGGAATCCCTGAGAATTTCAGCCACGGTACTCTTACCAACACCGGGGGTGCCTGTTATGCAGATGGGCCTCATTATTTCAGCTTTTCAATTATCATCTCTGCAACCCTTCGACCTGAGACCAGCATACCCCCGAATATGGGGCCCATACGTGGGGCGCCGTAAACTGCGTTGCTCGCCATACCGGCCACATAGAGGTTGGGGTAGACCTCACGGGTGTTCTCTATGAGGGCTGCCTCACCCACATCGGCCCACATTGACCTCTCACCCTGTATCCTCCCATCAGGTGTGTTGAGTTCAGGGCCTATTTTCCTCTCCACCACCTTCACTATCTCACAGTCATGGCCGGTTGCATCTATAACCGCCCCTGCCCTCACGGTGAGGGGGTCAACGTGGAGTCCGGCCATCTCAACCGAGCTCCAGTTAAGCACAAGACCTGTTATGCCCTCATCACGTATCATGACATCCTCTATGCTCATGAGGTTGAATATCTTGAGTCCTGCCTGGCATGCCCTTGAGCAGAGGGTTGATGTTGCCTCAACAGAGTCTGCAACGTGGTATCCTTCATCATAGGGCCTTGATCTTACACCGAACTCATCCAGGATCTCCTTACCCTCATCCTGGACAACGATCTTGTTGAACATCATACCGCCGCCCCACATACCCCCACCTATGGAGAGCTTTCTCTCAAACAGGGCAACCTTCAGGCCCGCCCTTGCAAGGTAGTAACCTGCTGTAAGTCCGGAGGGTCCCCCTCCACCAATTGCAACATCCATTTCCATGTAGTCCAGGAGTTCCTCCATGTATCCTTCAACAATGGCTCTTGAAATTTTTATATCATCAAGTTTCATCTTCACACCTTCAAATGATATGTGTTTGTGATACACATTTTAATTGTTCCCTAACGGGTGTTCACTTCTTTATGATGATCCTCAGCACATCCTCATCGTTGAGGACATGGTCGATCCCGACCTTCTGGCCGTCAAATTTAACCGAGCTGCCCCAGACCCTGGCGTGTCTGAATTTACGAACAAAGTCTCTGTGGAGTTTCTGACACACGTCACCAACGGTTGAACCCTCTTTAATTATTAGAGGCTCACTGTAGTCTGCCTTCTGTCCCTGTGGCTTCATGTATATCCTTATAAGCCCAAGGCGGTTAAATATTTCCTCCCTGAGCTCATCAATGTTCAGGTTCCTGTCTGCAGATATCAGCAGGGCTTCAGGGAATTTCTGCTTTATATGGTTCAGATAGGATTCATCCACAAGGTCTATCTTGTTTATAACGGTGATGGCCGGTATGTAGGCGCGGTTTGCCTCCATAACATCTATGAACTGGTCAACGGTTATGTCCTCCCTTATGAGCACATCGGCATTGTGGATGCCATACTCATTGAGCACAGAGCGTATGATCCTCTCATCCAGGTGGGTCAGTTCAACTGTTGATGATAGCTTCACCCCACCCAGCTTTCTCCTCTTCACGGTCACATCAGGGGGCGTCTCGTTGGGCCTTATGCCAACATCACGAAGTTCACGTAGAATCACGTCCATGTGGTCCGTGTTGAAGACATCAAGGACTATGACTATGAGGTCAGCGCTCCTTGCAACCGAAAGTATCTCCCTTCCACGGCCCTTACCTCGGGAGGCACCTGTGATTATCCCGGGTATGTCGAAGATCTGTATCTGGGCCCCCCGGTACTCCATCACACCAGGCACTATCTCAAGGGTTGTGAACTGGTACTCCCCAACCTTTGACTCCGCATTGGTGAGTTCGTTGAGGAGGGTGGATTTACCTACAGAGGGAAAACCTATGAGGACAACGGTGGAGTCCCCTGACTTTTTTATATGGAAACCCTTCCCCTTCCCTGAGGACGACCTTCTCTGGAGGGCCTCCTCCTTCAGGCGGGAGATCTTTGCCTTCAGTTTCCCTATATGGTGTGCTGTGGCCTTGTTGTATGGGGTCCTCTGTATCTCCTCTTCTATCTTTTTGATCTTCTCCTCGATATCCATAATACTCACATGAACATTGTTGAAGCGGGGCAAAATCAGTGTAATCATTCAATGTTCTCTAATCCACATTATTAAATATTTTCCCTTATAATTTTATATCATAAGATTCATAATATACCACGGTGATTTTATGAGGGTTGAGGACGTTATGGTTACAGACGTTGACACCATTGACATATCGGCCAGCCTTGAGGATGTTCTCAGAAACTATGTTGAGAACGGCAAGGGGAGCTCGGTTGTTGTCAAGGATGGTGTCAAGGTTGGAATTGTAACCACCTGGGACGTGCTTGAGGCAATTGCCGAGGGGGATGATCTTGGAGAGGTCAAGGTATGGGAGGTCATGGAGAGGGACCTTGTGACAGTCCCGCCAGGGGCAACCCTGAAGGAGGCCGCTGAGAGGATGGTCAAGAACGTTGTCTGGCGCCTCCTGGTTGAGGATGATGACGAGATAATTGGCGTGGTCAGTGCAACAGACATACTCAGGGCCAAGATGGCCAAACGCTACTGAAAAATTAATTTTTTGCATGATTAAATTGATTTTATGCATAAGAACTAGGGCTATGCTGCTGTTTGAATTGATTTTTTCTATTTGCTGATTTTATAGATAAAAAAATAAGTTATGCTGCTGTCCACAGCAGCACACCTGGTTCCTGATGAAGGAACTTAAAGGATGTCTGGTTGAATCCGCCCAGCAGGAACAGTTTCGTGAACACCGCGTCTTCCAGTTCCCTGTTCATTATCACAGTTGTGTACTGGTTTCCGCTTCCGATGACAATGAGGCTGAGCTGGGCGTTGCTGTCCACAATCTCATTTCTGACAAGGAGGTTACCCTCTATTATTATGAGTTTGTGGGGGTTTATCCTCTGAACGGTCCTGTTGTTACCGATGGCTATCGTTGCATTTGTTGTATTGCCTTTCTTCTCTATGATGGTTCCAACCAGGTTGTCCTCCACCATTGTGTTGACGGTCTGGATCACGGTTGTGTTGTTCACAATTTGCGGTTTTGAGCTTCCCATTGATGGATAGTAGCCGTACCTTGACCCTGTTTTCTTCTTGAAGTCCCAGGTTCCGAAGTATGTCCACCATGGTGCCTTTCCGAGCATGTCAGAGCTGAGTACAAGCACGAAGGGCTTTGGTTTTGATGGGTGTGAGTATCTGAGTACACTGTCAGCCTCCTTCTCTGTGAGGCCGTAGCGTCCCGTCATAACTGCCCTGGCATCATCCCTTGAAAGTCCCAGGGTGGATGTGAGTATCTCGGCGGTTTTACCACTGTCGTTTGTGTAGTTGTCGAGGGTTTCATAGGCAAGGTCCCCGCTGGATGATAGCATTGTGAGTATGCCCCTTGAGAGTGTCTCGTTACTGGTTGTCAGGGCCTTACCGATCCAGTAAGCCCTGGGGGTGTTCTGTGAACCACCGTCGAATGTCACGGGCCTGTCGGCTGCAACAGCAAAGAGGTGGCCGAAGTCCCACCAGGACATGACCACGGTGTCCTTGCTGGTGTTCTTCTTGATCCACTCCATTGATTTCCACATCCCATCATCTGTGCCCGGGGCAACAGCTGATGTCAGTGAATGTGCTCCGCTTACAGATGGGGCCACCACTGCCAGGACAACAAGGGCCATCATGACAGGGGCCCTAACCTCTGGCTTTCTGACCAGGTATATGAATCCAGCTGCAATCACCCCTGCAAGGAGTTTAACAGCAACTGAGACACCGAAGGGCATTGCAATGGCGATTGCGGCCACAAAGGCAACCAGTGCAATGGAGGATGTTGTCTTAATATTTTCCCTGAGGTATTCAACCAGGAATCCAGTGAATATCCCTGCTGAGAGTCCCAGGGGTATTGCAAAGGTTGGTATAAACCTTGAACCCTTCGTGACAGCGTATCCACTCATCACCAGCCATACGGCCATTAGGACAGCGTATAGGAGGTACCTGTGCCTCATTTCACTGTTGGAGGCCCTGGTCTTATTCTGCCTTTTAATGAATTTGCTCTTCTTGCCGGCCTTAATCTTTCTGTCAGGTTCCTTAACCTGAACCTCAGGCTGGCGGTACTTCCACAGGAGGGCTGCGACACCGAGTATGCCAAGAAGGAATACCAGAAGGCCACCAACACCACCGACAACTGATCCCTGCCCTGGCATGAACAGGTTCTTTGCCCCGGCCCCTGTGGTTATGAATTCAGGGATCTGCAGCTCTGAAACTGACACATACACATTGGGGTAGGCTGTTGTCTGGGCCGTTGCCTGTATCTGGGTGGTGCTCACAAGACCCGTTACGGCACCAGTCAGGCTGGAAAATCCTCCGAATATGCCTATGAGAATCCCGCCACCTATGAGAAGAACCAGGAGTGGGAATATCTCGCGCTGATGCAGCAGCCAGTCAACCTTACCAGTGAACTCCCTATCTGGTTTCTCACCCAGAACGTACCTTGAGATCACGGAGTAAACTATGATGAAGGCCACCAGAACGGCCAGATAGAATATGTAACCGACCCATGCAGCTGAGAATACAAGTACTGAAACTGCAGCTGCAAGCGCATAGGCTGTTTTCCTTTTCAGGTCCACTGCAAGCATGCTCTCTGTGAAGAACCAGAACACCAGCAGTGGAAGAACGAAGTTGAACATGTCTGTGTCAAAGAAACCGGCGTAGGTGTGGGCAACGTAGGTGGGGACCAGTCCAACCACAAGGGCCGCTGCGATGCCCCCATAGTCATTGGTGATTCTCCTGACGAAGAGGTAGGCAGGGATGACGCAGAGGGAACCTATCAGGGCCCCCATCCAGAAAGCCACCTCCTTGAGGCTGAAGTCTCCAAAGAAGTTGGCCACCCTGTAGGCAGCGGAGGTTATGTAAACTATGAGTGGAGGGTAATCAACGGGTCTTCCTGGTGGGTAGTAGGAGTGGAGGTCGTAGGGTTTGCCATCGACAAGGGTATCCCCCATTATACCCCTGGTGAGGTAATTCATTGTGAGCCTGTAGTTGTAGTAGGAGTCCATCTCACTGAAGTATGGCAGTCCATCTGAGTCCTTATAGAAGTCCTTTGCATCAGCAGGGACCCCTCCAATGTTACTGGCCTCGGCCCTTATATAGAATACGGCTGAGAACAGCAGTATAATTATTATGAAGGGCTTCAATTTTTCAAGCAAATTTCTGATATCCATTTAACCGCCTCTTTACCTTAACTTGGTAATAAATTCAGGAATTTATGGATGATGTATACTCTTTAGTTCAGTAAATACTTATAAACTTTGATCTGTCTACAGGCTGAGGCAGTGTCCTGGTGAAAATGTACCCCCATCATGCAGCTGGAACATCGTCAACCGAGCAGGTGAATCGACACTTGGGGAATCCCTTGCAGCCCACGAACTCACCGTAACGCCCTGAACGTTTTATAAGATCGGATCCACACTCAGGACACTTACCAACGATTTCTTCACCTTTGGATTCCTTCTTCCCACATGATGGGTCAAGGCAGGCCCTCTGACGTGGCCTGCCATAGGATATCATTGGAAGGCCGCATTTTTCGCAGCGACTTTTAAGTACACTGGCCCCCCGTGGAAGTGAATAGACGGTTCTGCAATCAGGGTAGCCTGAACACCCCACAAAGGTGCTTTTGTTTCTGGGGGAATATTTTATGACAAGATTCCTGCCACATTCAGGGCATTCACCCACAACCCTGCTGTCCTGATATGCTTTATAGAGGTCCCTGCCTATGTCCTTCATGTTCCTCTCAATATCACTGAGTATGGATTTAACCTCCTCTATGGCCTCATCCACCACCCTGTCGCGGCTTATCTTCCCCTCCATGATCTCCTCGAGCTCCCTCTCAAACTGCCTTGTGAGTTCTTCACTGGTTATCTTCTCACAGTACTTTGTGAGGGTGTCAATTATGTTCTCACCCAGGGGGCTCACACGTATCTTCTTACCCTCAATGTACTTCCTGTCATAGAGTTTGGCTATTATATCGGCACGGGTTGACTTGGTTCCAAGGCCCCTCTTCTCCAGTTCCCTTATGAGTGAGGCTTCATTGTATCTGGCTGGAGGTTTTGTCTCTTTCTCCAGGGCGGATACCCCCACAACGCCCATAACATCGCCCTCGGATATATCAGGGAAAACCTCATCTTCAATTCGGGTGTAGGGGTAGCTGTCCATCCATCCCCTCTTGCTCACCCTCTTTCTTGAGAAACTGAACTCCTCCCCTCCTATTTCAAGGTCGACCCTCATTGTCTGTAGAACGGCATCCTCACCGAATACGCTTATGAAACGGTGGACGATGAGTTCATAGATCTTTCTTTCATCACTGGAAAGATCTGATGGGAGAAGACCTGTCGGGTGTATTGCAGGGTGTGCATCATCAACCTTTTTACCCTCGTGGGGTTTGAGGGGTTCACTGAGCCCTTCAATGTGCTCACCGAACCGGGGGTCCTCTGAAAGCCTGTCCAGTATCTTACGGTAACCTATGCTTTCAGGGAGTTTCTGGGATGATGTCCTGGGATAGGAGGTGTAACCCTCGGTGTAGAGGTTCTGTGCGATGGTCTGGGTCTTCTTGGGGCTGAATCCAAATACACGGTATGCCTCTGACTGGAGTGATCCCAGGTCAAAGGGCACAGGCGGTTTCCTTACGGTTTCCCTTACCTTCACACCTCTGACCGAGGCATCGCTGCCACCACACCTCTCAAGGACCTCATCAACTAGGGGGCGCTGGAATATCTTACCCCTTCTGCTCTCTGCCACGATCCCTGATTCCAGTTCTGCCTGGATTATCCAGTAGGGGACCGGTTCGAATTCCCGTATCTCCTTCTCCCTTTCAACGAGTATGGCAAGGGTGGGGGTCTGAACCCTCCCGGCAGATAATTTAATGAAGCGGTTGGTGGCCTCCTTCACGGATTTCATGAGGGACCTTGAGATGTTGACACCGAATATGAAGTCAAGGATGTGCCTTGCAGCGCCACTGTCCACCTGCCCGCAGTCAAGTTCTATGGGGTTCTCATAGGCGTTCCGTATCTCCTCCCGTGTGAGGGTTGAGAACTTCATCCTGACGGTTTTATTGAGCGCATCCCCTCCGCAGCCGTATCTGATGGCGTTGAAACCGATGAGTGTACCCTCTATGTCGTAATCACAGGCATGTATGTAGCGGTCAGCGCCGGCAGCGAACTTTTTTATTACATTGAGGTAATCCTTAACGTAGTTCTTCTTCTTATCAATCTCATGAAGGGGCGCCCATTCAAGGTCAAAGAAGTGCTCTTCTCCGGGTTTACTGGGGCGAAGTGAATAGAGGTGACCAACCGCCGATACGATGGTCACCCTTTTATTGCCTTCATAATATTCCCAGTAGGACACCTTCCTGTACTTCTTTTTCTCTGCATCTGGAAAGAGTGCTCCAGCGATCTTCTCTGAGGACTTGGGCTTCTCACATATTATAACTTCGTGCATCTTACCACTCAGAACCGTCACCTGTAGAATCCATAGAAGTCACTGCAGTAACTGCACATCGGGTACTTACCGTAATGATAATGGCTTGAGTCATCGGCGTTTATGTTGAACTTCTTATGGCATATGAAGCACACTTCTATCTTCTCTTCGTCTGAGGACTTCCCTTCACACATATATGATCCCCTAAACGATCCTGTGCTTCTGAAGAAGAAGGATTTCATCCTTTGTAAGCTTTTTACCCTCTTTGAATTTCTCATATATTTCACGGGCCCTCTCCTTCTCCTCAAGATCCCTTTCACGGGTGGCCCTTCTTTTAACGTTTCTATTTTCTGATCTGAGGGCGTTGATCCTTTCATTTATCCTCTTAATTTTGCCAAGGGTTGACTTGAATTCCTCATGTTTCTCTGAGGCCATCCTGCGGAATTCAAGAAACTTCTCATGGGCTTCATCAGCCTTCTTACGTATCTCGTCTGTCTTTCTGAAGTACTCAAGCATCTCCTCATGATACTTCTGGGCCTCCTCTGAAAGTGAGACCACCTTCTCGTGGTATTCCTCTGACTTCTTCCTGAGTTCAAGGGCCTTCTGTCTGGTCTCCTCATCCTCCTGGATCTTCATGAGCTTCTTACGTAGTTCATTGGCGGTCTTGACCAGTTCATTCTCCTTGTTAATGTCAAGGACCCTTGTTTCTATGATCTTATCTATCCTCCGGATCTCGTTCTCTATCTTTATCCTGTCACGCCCACCGGATGACCACTCAAGCTTCTTTATCTCCTGGTTTATCTCGTCCCTGAGCTTCTTGTTCTCTTCAACCCTGGCATTTATCTCATTACGCCTGTCCCTGAGTTCAACAGCCCTGTTGAGTGTTTCACGAAGTTCGGTGTTGAGTTTATCCCTGAGTTCCTTCATTTCACGGGCCTTTTTATTCAGTTCATCCCTTTCAGATGCCAGGCCTGAGAGCTTTTCCTCGTATTCATTTTTAAGGTCCATTACCTCATCGTAGCCGAGTTTATCCAGCTTATCATCCACCTCAGCTATTTCCTCGATGATGGGCAGTATTTTCCTGAGATCCCTCTCCTCAACCACGGCGTCAGCCTTCTTCCTGAGGGCAGGCTTTGCATTGAATGCTATCCCCAACCTGGCCGCCTGTATCATGGATATGTCGTTGGCGCCATCACCAACAGCAACACATTCGCTGGTGCTTATACCCTCCTTATCGAGGATTTTACAGAGAACATCATACTTTGAGTTTTCCACAAGAGGGCCGCTCACTTCACCGGTCAGCACACCGTCCTCCTCATGGAGCCTGTTGCAGAACAGATAATCAATACCAAGCTTATCTCTGATGGGTTCGGCCACCAGGTCAAAGCTTCCACTTATAACCGCAACACGGTAACCCTTCTCCTTGAGGGCCCTGATGGTCTCCTCGGCACCCTCCATGAGGGGTAATTCCTCTGCAACTGCCTTTATATCCTCAACCGCTGTTCCCTTGAGGAGTTTCACCCTCTCCCTTATGGAGGATTCAAAGTCAACATCACCCTGCATGGCCTTTTCGGTGATCTCCATTACCTCCTCCTCGACTCCAGCAATCTTTCCTATCTCGTCTATGGCTTCCCCATCAATAATGACATTGTCAAGATCGAAAACTACAAGTTTAATCAAAAATATCACCATTAAATCAGATCTAACTCGGCAAGCCTTGCCTTGGTCTTTTCAACTCCAAGCTTAGCGTCCTCAGCACTCTTGGCACCTGTGCACACAACCTTCCCTGAACCGAAGAGCAGCAGGACAACCTTGGGTTCATCCAGCCTGTAAACAAGGCCAGGGAACTGTTCAGGTTCATATTCCGTGTTCTCAAGTCCCAGGGCAACGGCCTCAAGGTTCAGTGGTTTCCCGAGGTTTGCCGAGGCAACAATGTTCTGGATCTTTATCTCAAATTCCTCGGGTATATCAGGGTCCATGGTCCTCATCATATCAACTGTGAGTTTTATGGCCCTCTTGGAATCCTCAATGGATTTTGCACCCGTACATACCAGTTTACCTGATCCAAAGATCAGAGCAGCAGTTTTAGGCTCCTTTAATTTGTATACAAGACCAGGAAACTGTTCCCGGTTAAAATCAACATTTTCAAGGGCTTCAGCAACTGTCTGAAGATCAATGGATTTCCCAAGGGTTGCAGAAGCAACAATATTTTCTATCTTGATATCCACATCTGTCAACTAGATACCTCCCGGTGAAGTTTAAACCTACATATAAATTTAAATGCACCTATATTAATATTGACGTAAAAAACTAGTTATTATAGATAATAACATATTTAATAATTCAGAGGGTGCATTGAAATCATTCATCCCCTTGCGGCTATTCTCTGTAAAATTATTTGTCCCTTTATACCACAATTTAAATAATTTGTTTTTCATAGTGATAGCATATACAGGATCCTTTAGGGCCCTGGGTCCTTGCTGGGGGGATGATGTGGTTATTGATCCGAGAATCTACAAGGAACAGGTTGAGGAACTTGGAGTTGAGGGACTTGAAATAAATCCCTCAAACAGAGAGGAGGCCCTTGAGCTTCTGGAGGAGGTTGAGGGATACATAAAAAACCTTAAGAGGATAAGGTACAATCTCCATATGGACATGAGGATCATCAGAAGGCAGTACCTTGAGAGAATGAGGGACCCTGAGGTGAAGGGAGACCTGCGGAAGAG
Organism: Methanothermobacter sp. KEPCO 2; assembly: GCF_041228365.1. NCBI lineage: Archaea > Methanobacteriati > Methanobacteriota > Methanobacteria > Methanobacteriales > Methanobacteriaceae > Methanothermobacter > Methanothermobacter sp. KEPCO 2. The sequence continues at coordinate 1,627,632 of NZ_CP166185.1, forward strand.
AAAGAGCATCCTGGATGAAAGGGATGATATCCTCGGTCCATATGAGGGTGTTGACAGGATGATAGATGCCCTCCTTGAAGAACTTGATGAATCGGCACAGTTTTTAAGGGAATATGCCGGCCTTGAGGATACCGGTGTAGCCAGTGATATTGAAGGGTGGTAGAGTTTGATAGAGGTTGAGGTTAAGGCTAAAATTTCCAGCGGGGATGAGGTAAGCGAGCGCATAATATCACTTGGGGGGCGCCATATTTCAGATGAGGAACAGACTGACATATACTTCAATGCCCCCCACAGGGACTTTGCGGAGACGGATGAAGCGCTGAGAATAAGAAAAACAGGCGAAAGGACATTCATAACCTACAAGGGTCCCAAAATAGATGATAGGAGCAAGACCCGGAAGGAACTGGAGGTTGAGGTTGCAGACGCTGAAACAGCAGCAGGGATACTGGAGGCCCTTGGCTTTCGAAGAGTTAGGGAGGTCTTCAAGGAGAGGAGGACCTACTCACTTGATGATTTCACCATATCCATTGACACCGTAAGGGGTCTCGGGACCTACCTTGAAATAGAGAGGGACCTCCCTGATGGCAGTGACTACGGGGATGCCCTCAGCGAGATATTTGATCTTTACAGAAAACTTGGGGTAAGCGGGGGATTTGAGAGAAAATCCTACCTTGAACTTCTTGAGGCTAAAGGTGAATAGGCTTGGGTCAGGCAGAATCCGGGTAATCTGTGCTTCTTGAGCTGAAGATGGTTACACTTCCTGAGCATGGAAGCTGAAAAGCGCTGGACAACCACAGGCAATTAAAAACCAGCACCCGCCGTAACTACCCACCATCTTCAGCAGAAAAACTACAGAATAACCATCACCAGATAAAAGATGCAGGGCCGGAAGACGGCTGTACTCTCAAACCTTTTATACTTAAATATCAAATTTAAATAAATGCTAGAGTCTTCATTTTAATAAATCAGTTAAGGTGGTAATCCCTTGAAATACTTCGTCAGTCCCTTCAATAAGGAAGCTGAATTAGAATTTCCCGATAAGATCACGATTTACGATACAACACTCCGTGACGGGGAACAGACCCCAGGAGTATGCCTCGGAACCGAGGAAAAACTTGAAATAGCCAGAAAACTGGATGAACTTGGCATACACCAGATAGAAAGTGGTTTCCCAGTCGTATCAAAGCAGGAAAAGGTTTCAGTAAAGACAATAGCCAATGAAGGCCTCAACGCGGATATACTGGCCCTGAGCAGGACAAAGAAGGAGGACATAGACGTTGCAATTGACTGTGACGTTGATGGCGTCATAACCTTCATGGCCACATCCGACCTCCACCTCAAACACAAACTCAAACTCACAAGGGAGGAGGCCCTCAACGTGTGCCTTAACTCCATAGAGTATGCAAAGGACCACGGCCTCTTCCTGGCATTCTCAGCAGAGGACGCCACAAGGACTGACCTGGACTTCCTCAAGCAGATATACAGGAAGGCTGAGAGCTACGGGGCAGACAGGGTCCATATAGCAGATACGGTGGGCGCCATAAGCCCCCAGGGAATGGACTACCTTGTAAGGGAACTTCGAAAGGATATAAATGTTGACATAGCGATGCACTGCCACAATGACTTTGGCATGGCACTCTCAAATTCAATAGCAGGGCTCCTGGCAGGTGGAACCGCCGTTTCAACCACAGTTAACGGTATAGGTGAAAGGGCCGGGAACACCTCCCTTGAGGAGCTTATAATGGCCCTGAGGATAATCTATGACATTGACCTTGGATTCAACATCAGCGTCCTCTATGAGCTGTCAAGGCTCGTTGAGAAGCACACCCGCATGAAGGTACCTGAAAACAAGCCCATTGTTGGAAAGAACGTCTTCAGGCACGAGTCAGGTATACATGTGGACGCGGTGATAGAGGAACCCCTCACATATGAGCCGTTCCTACCTGAGATGATAGGACACCAGCGTAAGATAGTCCTGGGCAAACACTCAGGTTGCAGGGCAGTCAAGGCAAAACTTGAGGAGTACGGTATAGAGGTTACAAGGGAGGAACTCTGCCGGATAGTTGAGGAGGTAAAGAAAAACAGGGAGAAGGGGAAATACATTAATGATGAACTCTTCTACAGGATTGTAAGGTCTGTGAGGGGACCTGTTGACTTCTAGGTGGCTGGAATGAACATAAGAGAAGGGATTGAAGGTATTCTCGGATAGTTTTTCAGGTGGTTAAAATGAACATCACAGAGAAGATCCTTGCAGATGCGGCCGGAGTGGCTGAGGTCACACCCGGCGAGATAGTAGAGGCCAGGGTTGACCTTGCAATGACCCACGACGGCACATCACCCCCAACAATCCGCACATTCAGGGAGATAGCCTCAAGGGGAGGTCCCGACAGGGTGTGGGACCCTGAAAGAATAGTCATGGTATTCGACCACAACGTACCACCCAACACAATCGGGGCAGCAGAGTTCCAGAGGGTAACATCTGAATTCGCATCTGAGCAGGGAATAAACAATATCTTCAAAAACGCTGAGGGAATATGCCACCAGGTCCTCCCTGAGAAGGGATTTGTACGCCCAGGAATGGTTATAGTGGGTGCAGACTCACACACCTGCACATACGGGGCATTCGGTGCATTCGCAACTGGAATGGGCGCCACAGACATGGCAATGGTATTTGCCACAGGAAAAACCTGGTTCATGGTACCCGAGGCAATGCGCATCGAGGTTACAGGAAAACTTCAGGGGTTCACCACAGCAAAGGATGTTATACTGAAAATCATAGGGGAAATCGGCGTTGATGGTGCAACATACCGGGCTGTGGAGTTCACTGGAAGCACGGTTGATGAAATGGATGTTGCCGGAAGGATGACCATCTGCAACATGGCAGTTGAAATGGGGGCCAAAAACGGTATAATGGAGCCCAGCAGGAAGATAATCCAGTATGTAAAGTCCAGGACGGGGAGAGACTTCCGGGTTTACCGTTCAGATAGGGACAGCCAGTACGTGGAGGAACACCACTTCGATGTCTCTGACCTCGAACCACAGGTTGCCTGTCCGGACGACGTGGATAACGTGGCACCTGTTTACAGGGTTGAGGGAACCCACATAGACGAGGCATTCCTTGGTTCATGCACAAACGGCCGCTACGAGGACCTTAAAATGGCAGCAGATGTCCTTGGGGATAGAAGGGTCCATGATGATGTGAGGTTCATAGTTTCACCCGCCTCAAGGGAGATCTACCTCAGGGCACTGGAGGATGGAATAATAGAGACCTTCCTAAGGGCAGGGGCCATAGTCTGCAACCCAGGTTGCGGGCCATGTCTCGGGGCCCACATGGGTGTCCTGGCTCCAGGAGAGGTTAGCATAGCCACAACCAACAGGAACTTCAGGGGAAGGATGGGGGATCCATCATCAAAGGTCTACCTGGCCAACCCTGCGGTCGTGGCTGAATCGGCAATTAAAGGGGTGATCAGTGCACCCGAATAAAAAATACGATGAATTCGTAAAGGGATATGATTCCATCACATGTGATCAGCGCATCTGGAATGGAAAATAATGGGAAGACCCGCATTATGGGGGAGGCAGGAAATGGATGTCAATGTCTTGGAGGAGATTGAACGCATCGAGAGGATAATGGGGAGGCTCTCAAACACCCAGAAGATACTGCTATCAACGGATGGATCGGTAACAAGGATACTTGACGTGCTGAGGGGAACAGTAACCATAAGGACCATGAAACAGGAATTCATACCATCAACTCCAGAAATCGCAGATAAACTCAGAATATCCCCCGGGGAAATGGTCAATCACCGGGTGGTTGTAATAGGGAATAATGAACCACTAATACACGCAGTATCATACATACCACTATCAAGGCTTGATGATGGATTCAGAGAGGACCTCATAAGGGCGGATATACCCATAGGAAGGATCTTGAAGAAGCACGGTATAGAATCCCGCAGGGAGATAGAGATCCTTGACATAGAAAGCCCCGGCAGAGAACTCAGGGAAATATTCAGAACAGACTCCCCCATGCTCACAAGGACCTACAACATAATCCATCAGGAAGAGGTGCTCATAAGGATAAAGGAGACCTTCCCATTCGACTGGTTCAGGGAAGAATTCCGGTAACGGTGTTTTCATGGGAGTTAAATTAAAGGATATAATATCGGCAGAGAAGATAAGGCTTGATGATCTCAGGGGGCGCACAGTTGCAGTTGATGCAGCCAACAGCATATACCAGTTCCTCTCAAGCATAAGACAGAGGGATGGAACACCCCTCATGGACTCAGAGGGACGTGTTACCTCACATCTCAGCGGCATACTCTACAGGACAGCGGCGGTGATGGAGAGGGATATAAGGGTGGCCTACGTTTTTGATGGGAAATCCCATCGCCTGAAGGGCGAAACAGTGATAAGGAGGATTGAAACCCGGAAGAAGTCTGAAGTGGAATGGAGGAGGGCCCTTGAGGAGGGGGACATTGAGAGGGCAAGGAAGTATGCTGTGAGGTCCTCAAGGATGTCACAGGATATAGTTGAAAGCTCCAAAAGGCTCCTTGAACTCCTAGGGATCCCATACGTCCAGGCACCGGGAGAAGGTGAGGCACAGGCATCATTCATTGTTAGGAGGGGCGATGCATGGGCAGTGGCATCCCAGGACTACGACTGCCTCCTCTTCGGAGCCCCCAGAGTCGTGAGAAACCTCACACTCAGCGGAAAACTGGAGGAACCAGAGATAATTGAACTGGAATCTGCCCTCAGAAATCTTTCAATCACCCATGAACAGCTCGTGGACCTGGCACTCCTCGTTGGCACAGACTTCAATGATGGAATAAAGGGGATAGGTGCCAGGAGGGGACTCAAACTCATAAAGGAAAAGGGTGACGTATTCAGTGTAATTGAGGAGGTGGATGGGGACATCGGAGGCGACCCTGAGGTCCTCAGGGGGATATTCCTTGAACCTGACGTGACCGGGGACTATGAACTGAAATGGAGGAAACCTGATAGGGATGGGGTCATAGACTTCCTATGCGGTGAGCATGGATTCTCAGAGGAAAGGGTGATGGCTGCTCTTAAAAAAATTGAAGGGGCTTCATTCACACAGAAAAGCCTTGAGGACTGGTTCTGAGGATCATGGACTCCACTCCCTCAGATCATCGGCTGATGGTTCATACAGGAATCCCCGTTCCCTGCAGTATTCAATGAGCCTCCGGTAGGAGGGGTGGGATGAGAGGGTGCCGGTATCACCTATTATTATGAGCTTGCGCCTTGCCCGTGTAAGTGAAACATTGAGCCTCCTGAGGTCCCTGAGGAAACCTATGTTACCTTCACTGTTACTTCTGACCATTGAGATAATGATGACCTCCCTCTCACGTCCCTGGAAACCATCCACACTGTTAACCTCAACAGGGGTCATGGAGGATATCAGGTCCACCTGGTCGTCGTAGGGTGTTATTATACCGATCTCCTCTTCTTTCACACCCATCCCCATGAGTGCACCAGCGATTATAACTGCAAGGTCAGCCTCAAGGGGGTTCTGGATTGATGTTGATCCCTTCAGCCTCCTCTCACCCACCCCAACCTTTGAGGTATCAATAAAGAGGACAGGGTCCCTTTCTGCAAGTTTTCTGTGTGGCATGGAGTCAGGAATCTCAGTGGATATAACATCCAGTATTGAGATTTCCTTGAGGGAGGGGTGGGCCCTTATTCTTCCCCCATAGAACTCCCTGTTCGGGAACTCCATTATGGCAGGGTTCATACGGTACTGGCAGTTCAGCATCCATGAATTCTCAGGGTATGACCCTATGAGTTCCTCAAAGAGTGTCACCTCCAGTTCAGATGCGTCAGGGTTCAGTATGGTAGGTGGAAGCTGCCGGTGGTCCCCTGCCAGCACGAACCTTGGTGCGCGTGAGAGCGGTATGAGTATGCTGGGTATTGTGGCCTGGGATGCCTCGTCGACAATTGCAACATCAAACTTCACATTATCTATGTACTCGAGGGCCGCGGAGGAATTGGTTGCAAGGACAACCTGGCTGTTACGGATTATCCTGTCAACGATTTCAACTTCAATCTCCTGCATCTTCCTGTGGAGTTCATCTATCTGCTGGTTGACCTCTATCCAGCGGGCCATGGATATCATCACATTTGGGGATATGCCCCGGGCACCCCTCCTCTTTGTGGCGTTGATCATTATCTGACTGTCTGTGAGCCCCCTGCGCAGCTGGGGGGTGGGTTTATGGTGCCTTTCACGTTCCTCAATGAGCCCGTCAATCCTCTCCTGGTATTCGAGGACCCTCCTGTACTCGGGGTGGTTCTCAAGTTTATATGCAAGTGTCTCCTGCAGGTTTGTCCTGGAGACCCTCTGGGGGTGTCCTAGACGGACACATCTCAGATGACCCGCGATTCCCTCAAGGAGGTTATCAACTGCAGCGTTGCTCTCAGCCGTCACAAGGACACGGTTGCCCCTACTGACCTCCTGCCTTATGAGTTCATGGAGTGTACGGGTCTTCCCTGTACCAAAGGGTCCGTGTATAAGGAAGAAGTCATCTGACCCTAGAGCCCTCATTATGGCCTCCCTCTGGGACCTGTTGAGTTCAGGGTCCACGGGTTCAAATTCAACAATCTGGTGACCAGATGGATTTTCATCGCCCAGCAGAAACCTTAAAACCCTGAACACATTCCTTCCCGCACCCCTGAGGTTATCTATCATCCTCTGGAATGTTATGTCATTGGCGTAGAGGTCCACCCTGACATTCTTCAGGGCCCAGCGGGGGACATTTTCAAGTGCCACCACAATGAAGCGTTTACCCTTCGCCGCCACGGTACCTGTGAGGTCACTTCTGAGGGGGTTACCACGGCTTATCAGGACAAGGTCACCCACTGATATCTGGGTATCTATGGGTTCCCTCCTACCGTATTTCACGAGATGGAATCCAAGTTCACGTCCGGTTACCTTACCGTTAAGGCCATTTATGGCCCTCCCTACCCTTTCACGCTTCTGGGGGGACAGCCTCCTTATCTCATTCATCATGGCGTTTATTTCCGCCTCCCTCTCCATCTCAACAAGTTTAATAAGCCTCTTTATGTATGATTTCACACTGATAGTATCCACCCCGGATTTCACCTAAGGTAATCCAGTACCTCGTTTATTTCATTAAAATGATTTTCCAGCATTCATCTAGAATGGGGGGTATTCCCCAAAGAACTCCCTGGCGTATCTCCTGGCTGTTTCAACCTGCTCAGGGTATTTCCTTCCAAGGCGATCTTCCAGTTCTTTACGGGTCTCTGATGAGGCAACGGTCTTCAGGAAATTCACGTAAACCTCAAGACCATCAGCTTCGTCCCTGGGACTCCTTAGACAGGGCATCTCAATGGTCAGGCAGATATCCTCGCGTTTGAAGAGTTTCTTGCGTATGTGAGGTGATACCGACCCTATTAGAACACCATTCTCCAGTTCTATGAGGGGAGGGACACCATCACGGTTTTTCCTTGAGGGATCCGTTAACCTGCTGTAGCTTTCCTCCCTGTAGCAGTGGGCCTCCAGGTATGTTGATGGCCGGTACTTTTCTATGAGCCCTATTATTTCCATTCCCTGTTGGCTCCTGTAATAATTGGGGTCAAGGGTGCTCAGGTACTCTGTGGGGTTGCAGCTGTATATTATCAGCTTTCCCCTCCTGATGTCATTGAAACCAAGCCTTTTAAGGGCCCTTATAGCTGTGAGGCCCTCCTTTCCATGCACACCACCAACAAAGAGCCTTACAGGACCTCTGCCTTTATCTATCATCCTGAAGAAACCCAAGTTCTTCCTCCTATGTCCCCTCTTCCCAGTTTTCAAGGTACCTTATCTGTTTCTCTGTCAGTTCATCGATCTGGATCCCCATGGCCTCCAGTTTCATCTCCGCAACCCTCATGTCTATCTCATCAGGAGCCCTGTAGACCCCTGGCTCAGGTTTTTCACTGAGGAGGTGTCTCGCTGATAGTGCCTGCATTGCAAAGCTCATGTCCATTATCTCTGCGGGGTGTCCCTGACCCCTCTCTGAGGCAAGGTTCACCAGTCTTCCCTCGGCAAGGAGGTATAATTTGCGCCCATCAGGCATGATGAAGACCTCTATGTCCTCCTTAACCAGCCTTTTCTCCTCTGATAACCTTTCAAGGTCCTCCCTGTTTATTTCAACGTTGAAGTGGCCTGCATTTGCCATCACACAGCCGTCCTTCATGTTCATGAAGTCATCACCTGCAACCACATCAGTGTTTCCTGTTGCAGTTACGAGTATATCTGCATGTTTAACGGCCTCTGAGACCCTCATAACCCTGAATCCATCCATACGGGCCTCGAGTGCCCTTATGGGGTTAACTTCGGTCACTATGACATTCGCGCCAAGACCCTCGGCCCTCAGGGCTATTCCGCGCCCGCACCAACCATAGCCACACACCACAACGGTTTTGCCTGCTATGAGCATGTTGGTGGTCCCCATTATGGAGTCAAATGTTGACTGGCCGGTCCCGTAGCGGTTGTCGAAGAGGTACTTTGTGTAGGCGTCGTTCACGGCCATGACTGGAAATTCGAGGGCACCATCGGCTGCCATGGCCTTTAGTCGGTGTATACCTGTTGTTGTCTCTTCACAAGCACCTATTATTCCATCAAGGAGTTCCCTCCTTTCCCTATGGACGAGGAATATCATGTCTGCCCCGTCGTCGATGAGGATGTCAGGGTCATGGTCCAGGACACGGTGTATGTTTTCATAGTACTCCTCATTGGTTTCGCCGCGCCAGCCGTACATGTTGAGGCCCATTTTTGCTCCAGCGGCGGCTGCATCATCCTGGGTTGATAGTGGGTTGCACCCTGTCATGGCAACCTCTGCACCGCCCGCCAGGAGGGTGAGTCCCAGGTTTATGGTTTTTGGTTCTATATGTAGGCATGAGGCTACTGTGATCCCCTCGAATGGTTTTTCCTCTGAGAAGTCCCTCTTGATCCTTTCAAGTACAGGCATGTGTTCCTGAACCCACTGGATCTTCTTTTTGCCCTGAGGGGCAAGTGAAATGTCTTTAACATTATATGGCATGGTATCACCAGGTTAACTTAATTCATTGACTTTAGATAAATAGTTGGAGTGACCACTTAAAAATAGTTATGAAGAGGCTTTTCTGGTGACTTTCATTATTGGTTTTTCACCTTCTCAATCCACAACAGAAGGATGTTAATGATCCATATGATTTCTTAAATTTTGTTTTTTTTAGATTATAATGATTTAAAAGATTTTGATTGAGTCATGGAAATTCAAATAAACTCTATGAAATCATAAAACAGTCTTAATGATTCCAATAGTCGTATATCACACTAAAAATTATTTTTAAAGATTTTAATCAAATAAAATTATTTTTTCGGGCCATTGAAGTGATATCCTCCAGAAGTTTTTGACCATTTTTCAGCCAGCCTTTTATAATAACCCCATGTTATTTTAAGCTTATTTTATGATTAAAATGTCTAATAATTCATTTTTAACTTTTTATCTCGCTAAAATTCTGAATTTAATTTTTTAAGTTATTTATGATCTTTATTTTTTAATTATAAAGTCCTACAGCAAGTCGTCTGTCAATATAAATGAACTGCATTATCGGGGATCGACAAATTTATAAGTCTGAGAGGAGAAATTTCAGGGTGATACAGGCCAAATAGAGAAAAAATCCGCCCTGTTAAAATCAGACCAAAATGGGATTGAAATCCCCTCCTGAAGAGATACCCCAAACCTGTGCTTCCAGTCGTTAAAATCAGACCAAAATGGGATTGAAATTCAGAAAAAAAAATCGAAAAAATATATATACTATGCTGAGTTAAAATCAGACCAAAATGGGATTGAAATCAGCTTGAACCAGGCGCCTCTCTATGCTTAGTTTCAGTTAAAATCAGACCAAAATGGGATTGAAATCATTTATGGATTAACCGGCCCTCAGAGACCCTGAGTTAAAATCAGACCAAAATGGGATTGAAATCCAATGACCTCAGTAATACTTTAATAATAAAAATTGTTAAAATCAGACCAAAATGGGATTGAAATTCTCACTCAGCGCCTCTCTTATCTCATTCATGTTTACCGTTAAAATCAGACCAAAATGGGATTGAAATTTGCGGGATGATCTTGATAGGTGGACACATATGTTAAAATCAGACCAAAATGGGATTGAAATGCGACAGCATTCTTCATCTTCACAGCGAAGCTGGCCGTTAAAATCAGACCAAAATGGGATTGAAATACGCAACATTCACCGCCTTCAACGCCCCGCTAAGGTTAAAATCAGACCAAAATGGGATTGAAATGCACATTCTGGACCTGCAGGTTACTAGGTAGCTGCGTTAAAATCAGACCAAAATGGGATTGAAATCGCCACATCATCAAAGTAACCTGTAGTGTAACTGTAACGTTAAAATCAGACCAAAATGGGATTGAAATAAAAAACGGGTAATAAATATGGATATGGAAAACGCGTTAAAATCAGACCAAAATGGGATTGAAATCTTTTTGGGAAAATAAACGTTTTAAGACCGTTTTAGTTAAAATCAGACCAAAATGGGATTGAAATATTTAGCTTTTTCATAAAATAAATCAAGAGACATAGTTAAAATCAGACCAAAATGGGATTGAAATACTTCACGGATCACGCGCTTCAACTTCTCAATCTGACTTTCAGTTAAAATCAGACCAAAATGGGATTGAAATGATGAAGATCTGACGGAAGTAAGTCCCGAGAATCCATAAGTTAAAATCAGACCAAAATGGGATTGAAATAATCATCGCAATCATCATCACACTCTATAACCTACTCGTTAAAATCAGACCAAAATGGGATTGAAATGAAAGTCGAGGAGGTCGCATAATGACTGATACTGTTGAGTTAAAATCAGACCAAAATGGGATTGAAATCCTTATTCTTGAAATGTATACAACCGAATCTTTTTCGTTAAAATCAGACCAAAATGGGATTGAAATGAATTTCTTCAGTCACTTTGATGAGCTCGTGGAGGAGTTAAAATCAGACCAAAATGGGATTGAAATCAGATGAACACTTAAAGATGATCTGTGAGGGGGATCGTTAAAATCAGACCAAAATGGGATTGAAATGAAGATCAGCGCTCAAATCATTCCACGAGGAAATGGGTTAAAATCAGACCAAAATGGGATTGAAATAGGAAGACGTGTTCGAAGTTATCCTTCCCTATCCTTGTTAAAATCAGACCAAAATGGGATTGAAATTGATTAAAGTTGTGAGGGAGCTCTGGGGCCCTCTAGGTTAAAATCAGACCAAAATGGGATTGAAATTGCGGATGCTATAATGGCCTCAGTAGTGGAGAGGGCGTTAAAATCAGACCAAAATGGGATTGAAATAAGGATCAGTAGAGTACCCCATCGACATACAGACAGTTAAAATCAGACCAAAATGGGATTGAAATCGAATACCTCATCGACAACATACCCCTCAAATCCTTGTTAAAATCAGACCAAAATGGGATTGAAATCTGGTTAAGGGTCTTAGGGTTATTGGGGCTTCTAATCCTTGTTAAAATCAGACCAAAATGGGATTGAAATCGGAGATCACAAGGCAGGAGTCTGTGGTGATGGATCGTACCCGTGTTAAAATCAGACCAAAATGGGATTGAAATATAAATAAGGACCTCCCCGTGGTTGCTGATAAGATTAGTTAAAATCAGACCAAAATGGGATTGAAATGAGGAGGTGGAATAAATGATAGGACATTTCCACAAAGCGTTAAAATCAGACCAAAATGGGATTGAAATTCGCCTCTTTTATCCTGCAGGATTTCTTCTTCTTTTGTTAAAATCAGACCAAAATGGGATTGAAATTAGCACATGTGGGGCAGTAAACACTGTTCCTTGCCCCGTTAAAATCAGACCAAAATGGGATTGAAATCTTATTCTTGTAGGATTTATGTCTCCCACACCCTAAGTTAAAATCAGACCAAAATGGGATTGAAATCTTGGAGACTCTGAATTCCTTGTTGATGATCTGTTAAAATCAGACCAAAATGGGATTGAAATGTTCTATTCGACGATAATATTGAACCCATATATCCCTGGTTAAAATCAGACCAAAATGGGATTGAAATGGACAAGTGAAAGTCTGCTTATATCCTTCTCATATGTTAAAATCAGACCAAAATGGGATTGAAATTATCATATTGGGGATGATATCCTTGTACTTCAAACAGTTAAAATCAGACCAAAATGGGATTGAAATGGAGGTGCTCGAGGGTGTAATTGGCCTTCTGGGGCTGTTAAAATCAGACCAAAATGGGATTGAAATTACAAGTGGGGAATTAGTCGAGTTACAGGCGCTGGAGGTTAAAATCAGACCAAAATGGGATTGAAATACAGCTACGCAGGCTTCAGGGTAGAGTACCTCCACGGCTGCGTTAAAATCAGACCAAAATGGGATTGAAATCTACAACAAGCCCTAAACAGCCTCGGCTACACTGAGTACGTTAAAATCAGACCAAAATGGGATTGAAATGGACATGCTGCAGGACTTTCGCAGGCTCAGACGAGGGGTTAAAATCAGACCAAAATGGGATTGAAATCCAGACTCAACATAAGCAGAAAAGGGTTTTGCCCTCTCCGTTAAAATCAGACCAAAATGGGATTGAAATAAACTTCTTCTTTGAAGACAGGGGGGTCTATGAGTCTCCCACGCGTTAAAATCAGACCAAAATGGGATTGAAATGGTATTTGCAGGTTCGGAGTAGTTTGGTGTCTGTTTCGTTAAAATCAGACCAAAATGGGATTGAAATGCCACATCATATGGTTCAGGGGTTTCTAGTTCTAATTGTTAAAATCAGACCAAAATGGGATTGAAATAGGGTACTGATCTAGGAGCATAGCGGTCTCAAGGGGTTAAAATCAGACCAAAATGGGATTGAAATTGGTCTGTGGCGTTTTTGGCTACTGTCCTTTTTAGTGTGTTAAAATCAGACCAAAATGGGATTGAAATAGGGTACTGATCTAGGAGCATAGCGGTCTCAAGGGCGTTAAAATCAGACCAAAATGGGATTGAAATAGAATATCCGACTTATAACTTATAAGTGACTATATCGTATGTTAAAATCAGACCAAAATGGGATTGAAATCTGATAATTCTTCACGCGCTCTTCTTATCTCCTGGAGGTTAAAATCAGACCAAAATGGGATTGAAATGGAGGTGGAAAATGCATGCGTAATGGAACACTTCTGCGTTAAAATCAGACCAAAATGGGATTGAAATACAAAGAACTTGGACATCCTCCATGAGATCCAAAAGGTTAAAATCAGACCAAAATGGGATTGAAATTGTTAACAGGACAGGTGATCTCTCTGACTATGTTTCAGTTAAAATCAGACCAAAATGGGATTGAAATGCTTCAACTGCTTCGCTCATTTTACCCTCTTTGATGTGTTAAAATCAGACCAAAATGGGATTGAAATTTGATGGAGCTGTCTATCTTCTTGAAGTAGCAGCGGTTAAAATCAGACCAAAATGGGATTGAAATGAAGGAAGTAGGAGTTACATAGTGCCCCCGTTTCCTCGTTAAAATCAGACCAAAATGGGATTGAAATCATCATCTAGGAAGACATAGGGCATGAGGGCTCTGAGTTAAAATCAGACCAAAATGGGATTGAAATTGATATATTCATCATGATAATTATCTCTGGGTTTAGGTTAAAATCAGACCAAAATGGGATTGAAATTAATCGGCATCCTAGTAAGGGGTGCCAGGGACAAAGTTAAAATCAGACCAAAATGGGATTGAAATCTATGCGGTGTCTCATAAGCATAACACTGTATATAGTGTTAAAATCAGACCAAAATGGGATTGAAATATGTATGACGATAATATAGGTATTGGGTAGCAAGGTTAAAATCAGACCAAAATGGGATTGAAATCCATTATCCTCAGAGCAACATACGACAGCGCACAAGGTTAAAATCAGACCAAAATGGGATTGAAATCAAGCATCACATACATAATGTGGGTTGCGGTTAACGGTTAAAATCAGACCAAAATGGGATTGAAATCAAAGGAGTACCTGCAGAGTTACAATCCTTACTAGTGTTAAAATCAGACCAAAATGGGATTGAAATCGGAACACGGAACAAGAAAAAAATACGCGTCACAGAAGGTTAAAATCAGACCAAAATGGGATTGAAATTAAAGTGGATGAGAGGTGGTTAGATTGGTGAGTGATAAGACTAAGGAAATACAGGGATGCATATTTTTAATTCTATTCTTTTTGTTTTTGCTTTTCTTCGTTGGGAGCATGATAGTTTTAAAATAGATTATGATTGAATTGGGCCATTCTCTTAGTCTTGAAACCAGGTTTCATTTAAAATCAGGTCGGAGTGATTGTAATGCTTTATTGTGAATTCATTGTGAATTTTCAAAAAAAAGATGCTTTTAAATTAAAAATGTGTATAAATTCATTTAAAAAAATTTTAGAGGTTAATGGTACTGAACCTGTTCCTCAACGCCACCCTTTGGTTTTATCTTCTCCATGGCCTCAAGGAAGTGTTTCATCGGGACTTCCTCTGCGTCCATGTTCTCTCTGAGTGTCAGCATGGCGGCCTCCCTGCAGACGGCTTCAATGTCGGCACCAACGTATCCTTCTGTCCTGTCCGCCAGTTTTTCAAGGTCCACGTCATCTGCAAGCGGCATATCCTTGGTGTGCACCTTGAATATGGCGAGCCTTGCCTCCCTGTCTGGATCATCGACCTTTACGTGTCTGTCGAATCTTCCAGGTCGAAGGAGCGCAGGGTCCAGGATGTCTGGCCTGTTGGTTGCGGCTATCACAGCAACGTCCTGCAGCTCCTCAAGTCCATCGATCTCTGTGAGGAGCTGGTTCACAACGCGCTGGGTCACACCTGAGTCTGCAGTGCTTCCACTTCTCACTGAGGCTATTGAGTCTATCTCATCAAAGAAGATCACGGTTGGCGCTGTCTGGCGGGCCTTCCTGAAGACTTCACGGACACCCTTCTCAGATTCACCAACCCATTTTGAGAGGAGTTCAGGGCCCTTCACGGCTATGAAGTTTGCCTGGCTCTCATTGGCGACTGCCTTGGCGAGGAGAGTCTTACCTGTACCTGGTGATCCATGCAGGAGGATACCCTTTGGCGGTTTTATGCCGAATTTCTTGAACCTGTCAGGATACTTGAGGGGCCACTCCACAGCCTCCCTGAGTTCCTGTTTGGCGTCCTCCAGTCCACCTATGTCCTCCCATGAGACGTTGGGTACCTGTACAAGGACCTCCCTGAGTGCTGATGGCTGCACCTCCTTCAGGGCTTCCTTGAAGTCTGCCCTTGTGACTATCATCTTCTTGAGGACCTCTTTGGGTATCTCCTCATCGGCCTTTATCTCAGGGAGAACCCTCCTCAGCACTCTCATGGCGGATTCCTTACAGAGTGATTCCAGGTCTGCACCCACAAAGCCGTGGGTTATCTCTGCAAGTTCATCCAGGTCAACGTCCTCTGCCAGCGGCATACCCCTGGTGTGTATCTGGAGTATCTCCTTTCTCTCCTCCCTGTCAGGGACGCCTATTTCGATTTCACGGTCGAATCTTCCGGGTCTTCTGAGTGCAGGGTCGAGGGCGTCTGGCCTGTTGGTTGCACCTATGACCACAACCTGGCCCCTGCTTTTCAGGCCGTCCATGAGGGTGAGGAGCTGGGCAACTATTCTCCTTTCAACCTCGCCACTTACGTCCTCCCTTTTGGGTGCTATTGCATCTATTTCGTCTATGAATATGATGGATGGCGCGTTTTCCTCTGCTTCTTCGAAGAATTCCCTCAGCCTCTCCTCTGATCCTCCAACGTATTTGCTCATTATTTCGGGACCGTTTATGGCTATGAAGTGGGCGTCGCTTTCGTTGGCGACTGCCTTGGCGAGGAGTGTCTTACCTGTACCTGGTGGCCCGTGCATGAGGACACCCTTTGGTGGTGTTATGCCGAGCCTCTCGAAGAGTTCGGGCCTCTTGAGGGGGATCTCTATCATTTCTCTGACCTTTTTGACCTCCTCCTTGAGACCTCCGATGTCCTCGTAGGTGACGTCCACGAGGTTCTTCACGCCCTCCAGTTTGCTGACATCAACGGGTTTTGACTGCATTTCCACCTGGGTTGTGGGGGTGACCCTAACTACACCTGCGGGGCTTGTTGATACTACTGCGAGTTTTATTTCCCCCAGGGGTGAGAGGTCCATGAAGTCCCTGAAGAACTCATCGAAGAGCCCTCCACCGGATATCTGCTGCCTTATCCCTGATACGATTATGTCCCCCTTGACGAGGACTCTGTTGAGGAATGCTGATCTTATGTCTCCACGTATGATCACTTCCTGGTCAACGGGTGCCAGTACGACCTTCTGGGCGTCCTTTACCTCCGCCCTTCTCACTGTCACCTCTTCGCCGATGGATGCCCCTGCATTTTTACGGAGGTATCCATCTATCCTTATGATTCCGAGGCCTATGTCGGACTGTGATGATATGACGGTTGCAGCGGTCAGTTTTTTACCCTCTATTTCGATTATGTCTCCATCGGAGAGACCCAGTTTTTCCATGCATGCGGGGTCCACACGGGCTATTCCCCTGCCAACGTCCTGCTGGGCGAGGGCCTCTGCAACCTTTAATTTTATTTCTTTTTCTGCCATACAACCCACCTCTTTTATGTGATTATTATGATTCCGGTTAAATTTATAATTTAACGGAATGTTTTAGTAAATTTAAGTTACTATAATATCGAAGTAAGTCATCATATATAAAGTTTTCGGTATATTTATATAGTAATAACAGAATCAATTAATACTTACCAGCAGCTACACTTAAACAATCTCTAAAAGAGGGATGGCCGCTACCTTATCCTGGCCCCCATACCCTCAAGGATTTTCCTGACCCTCCCGTAGTCCTCCCGCTGGAATACACGAATCCTGAGGGTTAAACTCACATGACCATCGGGTATCTGTGGCCCAGTGTAAACATCAACAACCTCTGAGTTAGCAACACCATCAAGAAGCCCTGTAAGGTACTCAATAACCTGGGGGTCCACTGTATCTGGAAAAACAGCCGATATATCATACATACGTGTGGGGAGGTTTTCAGCCTTCCACCTCTGGAGTTCATCATCAGATAGAACCCTTATGTTGGAGATCTTGAAGCTGAGCACCCTCTTACCTTCCCTGAGGGTCGCATAATCCGGTGTGACTGACTCAAGCACTCCAACATGCACCTTACCTGAATAGATGTGCCTCAGACCAACTTCTCCTCCAACAGAATCCTTCAGAATTTTAAGTTCCTCATTGAGGGCCTCTATTGCCTTATCAGACCTCCCCAGGGACGCCTCAACATCATCGATGTTCTTGGCTGCAAGACCCATCCTTGATACGAATTCATCCATCCTACCAGCACTGAGCATCTCATTGAGTTCAGAGGCAGTCCTCAGGAAACTGTCACGCATATCCTGTCCATGGGGGTTATGGGTCTGGATGGAGTACGCCAGGTATGGGTTCTGGGCCACTATCCTTGCAATGGTGTCTATCATGAGGTTGTAGATGGGGCTTGCAAATTTCCTTGACTCCCTTATATCGACGCCCTCTGCCTCGAGGGTGGATGCTATGCTTATGTATGCAAAGTGTGTCAGCACCTGAACAACACTCATCATACGGTCATGGGTCGCAGGGTCAGTTACTATAACACGGGCCTTATGTTTCTCAAGGAACTCAATGACGGTATCAACCCACGGATTTTCCTGTGTGGGTGTCAGGACAACGACCTGTCCCTCAAGGGAGGACACCCTGGGCCCGAACATGGGGTGGGCTGGAAGGTGGTGGGCGCCATCCCCTATGGACTCCTCCATGACCCTGGCCGGCTCCTCCTTTACAGATGTGACGTCCATAAGGAGGCCCCCCTTCCTTACGTGGGGGGCGACCTCCCTTATAACATCTGCAGTTACATCTATGGGCACAGAAACAACCACGACATCCGCCCGGGATGCTGCCTTGATGTTGTCAGCACAGTACTCCACGCCGATCCTTGATGCGGCTTCCATTCCAGCATCATGGTCCCTTCCGGTGATTATGACCCTCAGGCCCTCCCTCTTCAGGAACCTGGCTATCCAGTATCCAAGCCCACGCGTACCCCCTATGATGCTCACAATCATTTCCACCAGCCTACTCCCTGAAGGCCTTAACAGCAATGTAGCCCCCTATACCACCCAGCAGGAGGCTCAGGCCCCCGATGATTACAAGACCCGTGCTGAAACTGAAAATATCAGGTGCGGCAAGACCTGCAATCCTACCAGGCATTCGGGGACCGAATATCATCCCTGATGAGAAACTTATAACCGCAAGGATGAGTGAAGCGGCAGCCCCTCCACCTGCACTTCTCCTTTCAGCCCTTGTGAGGTAGGCTGCCAGGAACCCTGTGAAGGTGTAAACAAAGAGGCCGTCAATGAAGAATAGCATGATGAAGCCCACGATGATGCTCAGAAAAATTGCAGTGCCTGAATCATAGTCACCCATCAGATTCCACTCCTCGCTTTAGCTGTCTTAATTTATAAAAGCATTCATATATATTATCATTGATCATTCAGCATATAGAATCATCTTCCAATTGATTTCAGGGTGAAGAGATGAGGATAGTACATGAGGATGAGAAAAACGGCGTCATAGAAGTCGTACCAGAAACCCTTGACGACCTCTGGCACCTCTCCCATATAATTGAGGAGGGGGACCTGCTTTCTGCAAGGACAACAAGGAGGATACAGGATACCAGCGGAGAGAAGATAAGAAGCGACAGGGGAGTTAAGAAAACCTTCTATCTGGGTATAAGGGTCGAAGGTGTCAGTTTCCACATATACACAGGAAAACTCAGAGCAACAGGGGTTATAGAGCGGGGCCCTGAGGACCTGGTTCCCCTAGGGTCGCACCACACCCTTGAGGTTAAACTCAACACCCCCCTCAGGATCAAAAAGGATTCCTGGAGCAGATGGACACTTAAGAGGCTTCAGGAGGCGGTGGAGGCATCAAAGCATATCAGGGCAGTGATAGTTGTGATTGAGGATGATGTGGCAGACATTGGGGTCATAAGACAGTATGGTGTGGAATACCAGGGCCCCATCACAGGCCACATCCCGGGTAAGAGGATGCAGCAGAGGGACCGGGGTAAACTGCGACTTGAATTCTATGAGAGTATAGTGGAAGCCCTCAAAAAATACGGTGAACTTGAGACAATCATAATTGCGGGCCCTGGCTTCTACAAGTCGGACTTCCATGAATACCTGCTTGAGAAGCACCCTGAGATCGGAAGAAAGGCCGTGGTTGAGAATACAGGGACCGGTGGAAGGTCAGGAATATATGAAGTTCTTAAGAAGGGCACCGTGGAGAGGGTTTCATCAGAGAACAGGGTGGCAGCAGAGGTAAGGAATGTGAATGAGGTCCTTGAGAGGCTGGCGAAGGACCCTGAAACCGTTGTCTATGGCAGGGAGGAGGTGCTGAATGCCATCAATATGGGGGCTGTTGAGAGGCTGCTGGTCCTTGACAGGGTTGTAAGCAGGGAGGATATTGAGGGATACCTTGATATCGTTGAGAGCATGGGGGGTTCCGTGGTTCTCATAAGCAGTGAACACGAGGGCGGCAAACAGCTGGAATCCCTCGGTGGACTTGCAGGTATATTGAGGTTCAGGATTTCATGATGGGGGTATCAGGTGTTCAGGATTCTCCAGGATAAATGCACCGGCTGCGGGAGATGCAGGATGCTCCAGTGCAGCGAAAAGTGTTCAGGGTGTGGGGCCTGCCAGCTGGTATGCCCTGAGGGAGCACTTGTTCCAGGGAGAAGGGATGATACAGAGTACAGGGTGACAGTAAACAGTGAAGATGTCAGGGCCACCGGCACCGTGGGGGATGCCCTTGAGGCCGCAGGTATCAGGGTAAGTGACATTCCCTGTGAGGGTGAATTATTCTCACCATGCGGTACAGGCGGATGCTGGGCCTGCGCTGTATCAGCAAATGGCAGGACGGTGCAGTCCTGTGTAACACCCCTTGAGGAGGGGATGGTCATAGAGACCATACCTGAACCACCGCTCAGGTATGTGAGCAATTTCGGCCCCCACACGGCGGGGGGAGTGGGGACACCCTTCAGTGAAAAGGGGGATGGCCCGGTTGAGGTGGTATGCTTCGCCCATGGATGCAATCTGAGGTGTCCCCAGTGCCAGAACAGCCAGGTGGCGTTCACCAGGGGTGACACGTTGCTTGACCCTGAAGAAACCGCAATGATACTGCTTGGTGTTGAATCGATTTACAGGACAGGCACCGTGACGTTTTCTGGCGGTGAATGCACACTTAACAGGTCATGGCTCTCTGCTTCAGTCAGGAGGATAAGGGAACTCGATGGGGGGATCAACATTCACGTGGACACAAATGGCACCGTGCTCACCCAGGGATACATCGATGAGCTTGTTGAGTCCGGCATGAACCGGATAGGAATCGACCTCAAGGGGAGGAGGCTGGAGACCTTCATGGGGATAGCAGGGCTCAGTGAACCTGAAAAAGCAAGGATATACCTTGAAAACTCCTGGAATGCCTTCAGGTACATATCTGAAGAGCATGATGGAATATTCATGGGCCTGGGAGTCCCATACAACAGGGCACTCATATCCACCGGGGAGATTGCTGAAATGGCATCTGAGATAGCCTCTGTCAGTCCAGACGTCCAGGTAACCCTACTTGACTACAGACCCGAGTTCAGGCTTAAAAACATAAAGAGGCCCTCGGTTTCTGAAATGCTTGGGGTTCGTGACCTGATGCTTGACGGGGGCCTCAGAAGGGTAATTGTTCAGACATCTGAGGGGTTCATAGGATGATCACAGAGGGAGTGTGAGAACATGGTTATGTTAATTTATGACTGGACCATGCCTTTAGCGGCTGTCGCTGTGCTCGTACTGACACCTGCTGCTGCGGCCATCATATCCCTCTTTAAAAATTCAAATCTCTACACTGATGTGAGGGGTGGCACACCCCGAGGTGCCGGTATTGTGCCATGGGCAGCACTCTCGATATTCACACCCCCACCATTTAACGCACCAGTTGCTGTAATGGGGGCTCTGGCCTTTATTGATGACCTTGCTGGAAGAAGAAGGATAATGAACCTTCCCATTGAGTGGGGGCAGCTTTCAAGGGGATTGGGTATACTGGCAGTCACCCTCATCACCTACCCTTTCATGGGGGCCTGGGGACTCCTTGTGGCACTCATGGTACAGCCACTGAACATTGCCGACATGCAGCCTGGTGTGGCCTGCACCGTGACGGTCATCATGTCCCTCCTGGCACTCCCTGCAGCAGTCATGACGGGTTCAGGCATCCATCTTGCCCTTCTCATCATGGTGGTGGCACTGGCGTACTCACCACTTGATTACATGGGGAGGATAATGATGGGGGAGGTTGGAAACCACAGCTTCGCAGTTGCCCTCGGACTCTTATTCTACATTTCAGGGGGACCGTGGCTTCTCCTGGCGCTCTTTCTCCTGACGCCCCTTGTAACGGCCATTTTAAGGAGGGGTAATCTCTCAGAATTCCTTGAGAAGAGACTTAAAATTGAGAACCCCACCCTCGGGGATCTTTATATGGATGTCATGACAGGTGGAGGTCTTGGGGATCTTTTAAGGAGGATCATACTTGGTGGAAGGGTGTTCAGAATCAGGAACCCGGTTCTGATTTCGCTTGGGTTCAGGAGGCTACTTTTCAACCCCCACGCGTCCCGGCTCCAGGAGTCCTGATTCCATCAGGTCATCTTCCTTGATTTTATGATTGAAATTATGAGTGCAAGGGCTATGAGGAAACTCACAGCAAAACCGAAAAGCCCCAGGAAGGGGAACTTCTGGAGTATCAGGGCCTCCTTGGGGATTGCAACCAGTGATGAGCCGATTATAAGGGCCGAGACCAGCATCGCCACTGATATCCTGTTGGTTGATCTCTCGATTCTCTTTGATATCTCATCGAGGTTTCTGTGCTCAAGTTCCATCTTGAGTTTGCCCTCCTCCAGCCGCTGAAGCGCCCTTATCATGCCACGTGGGAGATCGTTCACTATGTGTTCAATTTCTATGAGCGTTGAGGGGACCTCGTCCAGGTTCCGCAGGGGGTTCAGGCGTTTTCTGATGAGACTGTAGGTCATCTCCCATGCAACTTCAAGTCCATTGAATCTGGGATCCAGACGCTCACCAAGATCCTCTGCCATGCTCATGACCCTTGCAAGGAGCACGAAGTCCCGGGGGATCCTTATCCTGTGCTTCATTATCATCTCAGGCATTGTGAATTCTGTGAGGATCTCCCCAACCTTCTTAACGTCTGCGCCATAGTAGCGATCAAGGAGGTCTATTATATCGTACTTGACCTCTTCAAGGTCTGTATCCTCTGTGAGGATATTCATGTACCTAAGCTGGTTCACTATACCGTTCACATCATAGTTCATGAGTAGAATGAAGAGTTCAGCCAGTTTATCCCGGAATGAACGGTCAAGGTGACCCATCATCCCAAAGTCAAGGAAGCAGAGCACGTTACCCCTCTGGACGAGTATATTGCCCGGGTGGGGGTCGGCGTGGAAGAAGCCGTGTATGAATATCTGCTTGAAGTAGCAACGGGCACCCCGCTCTGCTATTGTCCTTGCATTGAATTTTATGTCGGATTCAAGGATTTCTGTGAGTTTAACCCCTTCAACGTACTCCATGGTCAGCACCCTGCTGGTGGAGTATTCTCTGTAGACGTAGGGGGCGTAAACGGTTTCGTCATCAAGGAACATGGCCCGGAATCTCTCAGCGTTGTTGGCCTCCTGATGGTAGTCCAGTTCCTTCCTGATGGCCCTTTCAAACTCCGCCACTATTCCCGGGAGATTGTAGTACTCGAGACCCGGGATACGGTCATTTGCAAGCTTTGCAAGGTACTTCATTAGTATAATATCACTCTTTACGGTTGCGGCTATACCCGGACGCTGCACCTTAACGGCAACAGCCTCCCCGCTTTTCAAACGCGCCCTGTGGACCTGGCCTATGGATGCCGATGCAACGGGTTCCTCCTGGAATTCGGAAAAGATATCCTCCAGTGGCATTCCAAGTTCAGATTCGATAACCCTCCTGACGTCCCTGAAGGGGAAGGGCGGTGCCTCGTCCTGAAGTTTGGCCAGTTCATCTGCTATTTCCCTGCCCACAAGGTCCGCCCTGGTGCTCAGCACCTGGCCCAGCTTGATGAAGGTCGTCCCCAGCTCTTCAAGGACAAGTCTGAGGCGTACAGGGGCCGGTTCATGGATCTCCTCAGGGCTCCTTATGTAGAGTTTGAGGCTTTCAAATAACCTGTTTTTGAGGCCTATGGCCTCAAGTATGTTTCCGAAGTGGTACTTGCCCATTACCCTTACTATCTCCCTGAGGCGCCCCATGTCTGGCCTCTTATTATAGGGGGGTATGTTCATATTAACCACTTATTTAATGTATAATATTTAAACCTATTTTGCAGATATAGAATCTCCCGTTACATTTCATGGGTTTTTCACTGAAATCATGGTGATCATATGAAGGCACTTTTCACTGTAACAGGTCGGGGAATGGGTGGAGACGCAATAACAGCACTAAACATAGCCAGTGCACTTGAGAAGAGAGGATTTGAATGCGAATTTGCACTTGATCACAGCGCCCCCGGGATACTCCTCAAAAAGAGGGGTATCGACTGGCACAGGGTCAGGATACCCCAGGCTGGGGGCCACGCAGCAAGCAGACTGAAACTACTGAAAGCTGCTTTCAGGACTCTGAGGGCGGTTTACGAGACAGGAAGGCTGATAAGGAAGATCAGACCCGACGTGGTTGTTGGTGTGATAGGCGGGGGCGCGGTGGTGGGCTGCCTTGCCGCAAAAATTACTGGAGTGCCTGCTGTGGGTGTTCTCATAACCCCAACCGATGCACGGGTCTGCACCCGCCTCAACAGGAACGTGGCACTTCCAGAGTCCAGCCTATTTGGAAAGGACGTTGAGGGAGTTGAGAGTGCATACTCACCAATCAGCCCTGATATAACACTGGGGGATCCTGAAAGGGCCATTCAAAGGATGCCCCCCGAATTTGACCCTGAGAAACCAACCATTGTTTTCTCCTCAGGTTCATCCCTCTTCAGGATGATGGCTGAGGCCGCGGTTAAAATGGCAGAATCAGATGTCAGTGCAAACATCACAGTTGTGGGGCACCCCCTCAGGGAGGAATACGGGCAGATGGTGGACCGTGAGGGGATAATCAACCTGGGCTACATAGACTGGGTCAGTGACCTCTACAGCCTCGCCGACCTTGCGGTGCTCTCTGATGATGGGGTGATGGTCCATGAGGCCATTGCAATGAGGGTGCCGGTGGTGGCCCTCAGGGGTGTCAAGTACGGAAGGTACCATAACATGGGTGCTGTCTTCAGGGGTGCCGTGCTGGAGACCGACCTTGATGGTATTGGGGAGGCTATTTTAAGGGCACTTGAGGCTTCAGATGATATGAGGAGGGCCGCGGAGGCCTACAGTGGTGATGTAATAGGGGCTGCAGACAGGATAGCTGAAATTATAGAGGAAGAGGCAGTTAGGTGAGTACGTTGAGTTTGAGGTGTGTCCCCTGCATCGGGGATCTTATCTGAGGAGGCGGGTGAGTCAGTACCTTGAGAGGAACCTCATGAGTTTGTATACACCATCTGTTGATGGATGTGTCTCCACGAAGTCCTCAAATTCATACATTGAAACACCCATTCGCATGAGCAGTGAAAGGTAGGGCATTATCAACCGGGCACCCGGTGCAACAGAGTATACTGCAGTTGCAGTGCCATCATCCTGGATTCTAACCTTATTTAACCCTGTTTTCCCCTCAGGAACACTCCAGAATGAACCAGGACCTGCAAGACCTGGTATAACAGCCTCCCTGCCTTCAGGATCCCGGGTTTCGATGAAGCCAACATCGTATCCCAGTGATATTGCGTAGGGAAGGTACCGATAGTCAATTCGCCTCTCAACACCTGCTGCATTGAGCCCTGCCACCACACCTTCCATCCTTGCAACTGGCGTTGTTCCCTGACCACCTGTAACGTCACCTGCCGCGTAGACGTGTTTTCTTGAGGTCTCCATACGCTCATTAACCTTAACTGCACCGTTTTCTCTGAGCTCAACGAATCCGTCAAGGAACTCTGAGTTTGGCCTCTGACCTGTTGCAAGGAGGGTGAGGCCTTCAATGCGTTCGGCTGATGTTTCGGCACCATCCTCATCTATTGAGGTGGTGGATGTATTTTCAAGGATTCTGACGTCTTTCAGAAGTTTCCTCATAACGTAATCCCTGATGAGGGGGTCAAGTTTGCCAAGGAACTCGCTTCTTGATACCACGGTCACATCTGATCCAAGGGAGGAGAATATGCCTGCAAATTCAGCTGCAATTACACCCCCGCCTATTATCACCAGTTTTTCAGGGATTCTCTCAAGATCCAGCACGTCCCTGTAGGTTATGGCTTTTTCAGCGCCCTCAATCGGGGGGATGCTGGGCCTTGCCCCTGTTGCTATTATGAGCCTGTCATAGGGGAGTTCATCATCCCCTGCGGTTACTCTACCATCTGAGACCTCTGCGTCGGCGTATATTATCTCAACACCGGCATCAAGTGTCTCCCTTTCTGTAACATGCCTTATCCTGCTGAGTGTTTCCCTAACACCAGCCGCTATTCTTCTGTAGTCTGCAGAGTATTCAAGGTCAACGACACCGAGATCCCTGAGCTTGCGGGCTTCATCCAGGAATCTCGCAACGTCGTTCAGACCACACACAACCATACATCCCTCATTAAGGCATGTTCCCCCGATGAATTTCCTTTCAAGGATTGTAACATCGTTTTCAAGGGCTGCAAGTTCCATGGCCGCGGCCCTTCCTGCGGGACCTCCCCCTATCACAACACACTTCATAGGACGCACCTGTATTAATTCTGAATGGTTATTTCCCACAAATCTTTATATGTCACAAATCTTTATCTAATTACTGACAGTGTAATTTTTTGACTTTAATCCTATTAATTTGGAGAGGGTTATTGAATGTGTATTGCAGCACCTGCTCAGATTATTGAAATTGACAGTGAGGATAACGTTGCCACCGTCGACTTTGGTGGTGTGAGGCAACAGGTGAAACTTGATCTTGTGGATGACGTTGAGGAGGGCAAGTATGTGCTTGTTCACTCAGGCTACGCCATTGAGGTCATGTCTGATGAGGCGGCAAGGGAGTCCCTTGAAGCCTGGGATGAACTTCTGAAGGCCCTCGAAGAGGAGGACAACCTGGAGCTGTGATCAACAGAGCCATTCCATTTATTTTTCTTTGATTGGTTTCGGAAAAGCCGAAAATAAAGAATTTAAGAAAAATAGGGTTTTTTCATTTTTCACGTGGTATACCATGATTTCTGCGGATTCCTATCTGTGATCTGATGTGGGTATGTCTATCATGAATATTATAGGGGGATAATATCCCCAGTATCCATTGTATGTTCTCATGATGCTATCCTCTATAGCTTAAAGGCCTGGGATCCCACTGGTTCCATTCACTCTTATGAAGACTATGTTGTTTGGGATAGTCCACCTCTCATCATTTATACGGTTTTAAGCTTTGATTTTCATGTTTCACGCGGGTGCTTGCCTTATTATCATAGTGCTATACAGAAGACCCATTAGAGCAACCACCATGAAACCAATCATTGTAGTTGTAAATATACTTTCTTCAAGAGGAACCTTTGAGGTTAAAGAAATTAACAAACCCAAAAAATTGAACCCCACTGTAACTAAAACACTAATCAAAAGTTTTTCGGGCGATTTTCTAATATTAATATGAACGTAAGTTCCTTTTCCTTTCATCCAACCCAAAATAGCCTCTATTAAACCTAGTGTCATACCTACAACAAATATATCTAGTAATATTATCCACGAACTTATGGCACTTTTTGGCGGCATCAGTCCAGTACCTTCCATATACCCCGTAAGAGAGATAATGGTAGTTATTATGAATGCTACCAGTAAGCTGATTATAATTGGCTTATTTTCCATTTAGTATCCTCCCGTTATTTAATTTTAAAAAAATAAAATGTATAGACGTCTTACATGTGTATTTGTCTAGACATCGTATTCTATATAATGGATCCTGTGGTCTTTCCCGATATAAGCTCTCACTTTTTTGAACGGAGGATGATAAGCAATGTAACACCAGTACTTTTTTGGCACGTATTTATTCCTAACTGAAATGATTATTGTACCTATTGTAACAGGCGCTAGGAATTGCCAGCACTTACCTTTAATGTTCTTCATTTCCTCATCAGTCAGAGTTCTGTTGTCTGCCTGCACATCAGAGGCGGTATCTGTCAGGTTATTTATGGAGTCTGATGAGTTTGTATTCTTGTTGCTTTGATCTGTAGTTTCGTTGACCTGTGGATTATTATGATCATTTATAACCAGTGTATATCCGCTATAAATCTCAGCGAACTCTTCTATATTCATTTCGATGTCCCCGAGGCTTGGATCTGCGAGTTTGATGGTGTCATTGGTGATTCCGTTTATTACGGTGTAGTGTCCCGTGCCGTCATTGATGGTATAGGCGATCATGTTTTCTGTGAGTTCAGATATGTTTAGTTTCATGCCGGTTGCGTTCATTCCCTTGGCCCTGGCGGCTTCCAGGAGGCCCTGCATGGTGGTACCGTCCTCGGTTGTTCCGGCAAGGCCTGCGAGTTCATCCTCTGTGGTGTTCACTCCAAGTCTCTGGAGGACGGTGGCGAGTGCTGCGGGTCCGCAGGTGTAGTTCCTGGCTTGGAGGACCACACCCTCAGAATCCACTGTAACATTATGGGTCAGTGCACCCGTTACATCATCCCCCTGTGCTTCAAGGACTGTACAGTTGTCTGCGCAGGCCGTTTCATCCAGTGTGGAGTTATCTGCAGCGGCTGAAGAGTTAACAGACACCGCGAGGAGGAGCACGACCAGCAACAGGACATAAAAACCTCTCACTTTGGACACCCCCATTAACTGATATAATTCTATACAAAAAACTCATATATATATATTACGGATCTGCAAAGTATTACCTGAGGGAAGAGTGGAAACCCAGGGACAGAAATTGTAAAAAGGACTACTCAAAAACAGACCCGAAATTAGAAAAAAGCCATGAAAACGTTAACGATGATGATTACCTGGTCAGAGATGAACATCCTCCGAAATTCCCATTTAGGATAGGGTTCGATCATGATAGGGTTTCATAACACATATAAACCTTAGAACAGGGACCAGATGGGAGTTTTCAAACATCAAGGCAGGGTTCAGGATCATACATGTGGACCATTAATTATTTAAGGCTTCAGTTTCAATAAGTCATAAAAAATTACTTCAGGCCTCGGTAGCTTAGGTGGGAGAGCGTGGGATTCGTAATCCCGAGGTCGCGGGTTCAATCCCCGCCCGGGGCTCTTATTTTATCACTGAATGGTTCCGTGAGCAGTGCTCCAACAAGCAGTCCAAGGGCTATTGCAACCACAGTCATTGCAAAGAGTGTTATCTCAGCCAAGAGACTTGGCGGTATGGTAGTACTTTAGGGTTTACTTTAGCGTTTTTTATCCAATCTAGCATGCAGAGCAGACAATTAGGTGTATCTGCGGAATACTTACAAGGAGCATGAGCATGTTTGCTATGAACAAGCCGAAGTCTCCTGGTTTAAGAACTCTCTTCTTGATGTCACGTATCAGGATGAATGTAAGGCCAAGGAAACACCCAAGACCCAGAGTTGAAAAAACTTCGATCTTGAAGGAATAACCTGCCACAAGAAAGATTATAGTGGCTGCCCCGACATTAGAAAAAGAATTCCATGGCCTCCCCTTTTTCCAGTCAAACCACAACCTGTAAACCAGTATCACGCACAGGGCTGCCAAGGATATGATAAGCATCAGAATGTTAACAGACATAGGACATCACCTCGCATATGCTGAAGCTACAAGTGCAAGACCACTTGTAATAGCAATTGGATCCGCAGTGGCAATACCAATACCTATCAGGCAGGCTCCACAGAATCTCACACAAGTGCGTGGCCAGTCCACATGATACCTGAGTTTCTTTCTATGCACACCTTTACCATTGATGTTTTGCATCTCTTCGTTGGTCAAAGTTTTACTTTTTGATCGTACGTTGGTTGAATTTACTTCTGTAACATTACCTACAGGTGCTGTTGTGGTTATACCATCATTGCTTTGATCTGTTTGATTATTTGTTTGATCTGTAGTTTTGTTAACTTGTGTTGGATTATTGGGATCATTTATAACCAGTGTATATCCGCTATAAATCTCAGCGAACTCTTCTATATTCATTTCGATGTTCCCGAGGCTTGGATCTGCGAGTTTGATGGTGTCATTGGTGATTTCGTTTATTACGGTGTAGTGTCCCGTGCCGTCATTGATGGTATAGGCGATCATGTTTTCTGTGAGTTCAGATATGTTTAGTTTCATGCCGGTTGCGTTCATTCCCTTGGCCATGCTGGCTTCCAGGAGGCCCTGCATGGTGGTCCCTTCTTCGGTTGTTCCGGCAAGGTCTGCGAGTTCATCCTCTGTGGTGTTCACTCCAAGTCTCTGGAGGACGGTGGCGAGTGCTGCGGGTCCGCAGGTGTAGTTCCTGGCTTGGAGGACCACACCCTCAGAATCCACTGTAACATTATGGGTCAGTGCACCCGTTACATCATCCCCCTGTGCTTCAAGGACTGTACAGTTGTCTGCGCAGGCCGTGTCGTCCAGTGTGGAGTTTTCTGCAGCGGCTGAAGAGTTAACAGACACCGCGAGGAGGAGCACGACCAGCAACAGGACATAAAAACCTCTCACTTTGGACACCCCCATTAACTGATATAATTCTATACAAAAAACTCATATATATATATTACGGATCTGCAAAGTATTACCTGAGGGAAGAGTGGAAACCCAGGGACAGAAATTGTAAAAAGGACTACTCAAAAACAGACCCGAAATTAGAAAAAAGCCATGAAAACGTTAACGATGATGATTACCTGGTCAGAGATGAACATCCTCCGAAATTCCCATTTAGGATAGGGTTCGATCATGATAGGGTTTCATAACACATATAAACCTTAGAACAGGGACCAGATGGGAGTTTTCAAACATCAAGGCAGGGTTCAGGATCATACATGTGGACCATTAATTATTTAAGGCTTCAGTTTCAATAAGTCATAAAAAATTACTTCAGGCCTCGGTAGCTTAGGTGGGAGAGCGTGGGATTCGTAATCCCGAGGTCGCGGGTTCAATCCCCGCCCGGGGCTCTTATTTTATCACTGAATGGTTCCGTGAGCAGTGCTCCAACAAGCAGTCCAAGGGCTATTGCAACCACAGTCATTGCAAAGAGTGTTATCTCAGCCAAGAGACTTGGCGGTATGGTAGTACTTTAGGGTTTACTTTAGCGTTTTTTATCCAATCTAGCATGCAGAGCAGACAATTAGGTGTATCTGCGGAATACTTACAAGGAGCATGAGCATGTTTGCTATGAACAAGCCGAAGTCTCCTGGTTTAAGAACTCTCTTCTTGATGTCACGTATCAGGATGAATGTAAGGCCAAGGAAACACCCAAGACCCAGAGTTGAAAAAACTTCGATCTTGAAGGAATAACCTGCCACAAGAAAGATTATAGTGGCTGCCCCGACATTAGAAAAAG
The DNA here is from genome assembly GCF_041228365.1 of Methanothermobacter sp. KEPCO 2. Classification (NCBI taxonomy): domain Archaea; kingdom Methanobacteriati; phylum Methanobacteriota; class Methanobacteria; order Methanobacteriales; family Methanobacteriaceae; genus Methanothermobacter; species Methanothermobacter sp. KEPCO 2. The sequence goes on from NZ_CP166185.1 coordinate 1,658,350, forward strand.
AATTCCATGGCCTCCCCTTTTTCCAGTCAAACCACAACCTGTAAACCAGTATCACGCACAGGGCTGCCAAGGATATGATAAGCATCAGAATGTTAACAGACATAGGACATCACCTCGCATATGCTGAAGCTACAAGTGCAAGACCACTTGTAATAGCAATTGGATCCGCAGTGGCAATACCAATACCTATCAGGCAGGCTCCACAGAATCTCACACAAGTGCGTGGCCAGTCCACATGATACCTGAGTTTCTTTCTATGCACACCTTTACCATTGATGTTTTGCATCTCTTCGTTGGTCAAAGTTTTACTTTTTGATCGTACGTTGGTTGAATTTACTTCTGTAACATTACCTACAGGTGCTGTTGTGGTTATACCATCATTGCTTTGATCTGTTTGATTATTTGTTTGATCTGTAGTTTTGTTAACTTGTGTTGGATTATTGGGATCATTTATAACCAGTGTATATCCGCTATAAATCTCAGCGAACTCTTCTATATTCATTTCGATGTTCCCGAGGCTTGGATCTGCGAGTTTGATGGTGTCATTGGTGATTTCGTTTATTACGGTGTAGTGTCCCGTGCCGTCATTGATGGTATAGGCGATCATGTTTTCTGTGAGTTCAGATATGTTTAGTTTCATGCCGGTTGCGTTCATTCCCTTGGCCATGCTGGCTTCCAGGAGGCCCTGCATGGTGGTCCCTTCTTCGGTTGTTCCGGCAAGGTCTGCGAGTTCATCCTCTGTGGTGTTCACTCCAAGTCTCTGGAGGACGGTGGCGAGTGCTGCGGGTCCGCAGGTGTAGTTCCTGGCTTGGAGGACCACACCCTCAGAATCCACTGTAACATTATGGGTCAGTGCACCCGTTACATCATCCCCCTGTGCTTCAAGGACTGTACAGTTGTCTGCGCAGGCCGTGTCGTCCAGTGTGGAGTTTTCTGCAGCGGCTGAAGAGTTAACAGACACCGCGAGGAGGAGCACGACCAGCAACAGGACATAAAAACCTCTCACTTTGGACACCCCCATTAACTGATAATAATTCTATACAAAAAACTCATATATATATTACGGATCAGCAATGAGTTATTACGTTGGTTGAAGGCAGTAGGGTGCCGGGATTAAAAAATCACGCATACTTTAAAAATGGATAAAATGTCTGAGAGTGTCACGCTTCAAAGCAGTGAGCTGATCGGGGATCATGTTAATCCATGAAATACTTCAGATAATGTTAATCCATGAAATACTTCAGATAATGATATTCCGCCATTTAACCAGATTTCTCATGGATTTTAAGCTAGGCCCTGTTTTTTCTCCACAATCAATGATCTCAGTATATTGAGACCCTCTTGACGCCATCTATTTTAAGGAAATCCTTGAGCAAGCCTCCCGGGATGGGGGTTTCGGTTATTATTGTGAGCCTGGGTGTTTCATCGAGTTCAGGGTCCCCTGCGTGTGCCTGCCTTATGGTTATACCGCTACCGGATATCAGCTCTGCAGCGGCAGCAAGTATCCCGGGATTACGGGCCTCCGCCTCTATCTCCACAACACCAAAGTCAAGTTCGGCTGCAGCGTCCCTCAGGAGTGCCCCTGCTGGTCTGAGGTTCTGGAATATCCCCCTGAGTTTTTCGTCCTCCAGGATGGTTTCTGCCGTTGCCCTGACTGTTCTCCTGTCAACGCCTATGGCCCTTGCAAGGGCAACGTCATTTATTTCAACGTCATCACAGTAGACCTTTCCATCAGGGTCTATTCTGAGTCCCAGCTCTATGATCTTCCTTGCAACATCCATTCTCGAAGGGTATCTTTCGAATCTGTGCTTTATCTGATTCCACATAACCACACCACATCAATGTACATTATTATACAGGCAAGATTTAAATAGTACTTTCATGTATAAGTACTTTGTGGATTAATTAAGGTGATGGGAATGCATGGGAGTGAATGTTTTTGGCATTATAAACCTGGAAAAACCCAGAAAAGAAAAACTGGAATTCCGAGAACCCTTTGAAGTATTCAAAAGTATCTATTCTGAATATGAGTCTTCATTCCTTCTTGAGTCCATGGAAAGTGACACTGGACTTGCAAGGTACTCCTTCATTGGATTTGAACCTGAGATGATAATAAGGGCCCGTGAAGGGGTCATTGAGATTGATGATGGCGATTCCAGGGAGGAGTTTGATTCAAAAAACCCATTCGAGGACCTCAGGGGATTCCTGAAGATGGAAAAAAACTCCGGAGGATTCTGCGGGGGACTCGTGGGTTACATATCCTATCAGGCCGCAAGGTTCTTTGACACAATCAGACTCAGTGAAGGTGATTTCCCCGACTTCGAATTTGGACTCTTCCTTGATGGTATCATGTTCAACCACCTGACAGGGGAATGCAGCTACATCAGCCGCCACGGCAACAGACTACCTGATATATCCCCTCTCCTTGGGGATGAGGTCCCCACAGGGACCCTGGGATACAGGAGGGAAAGAACACTCCTCTCAAAGAGGAGGTACATGGACATGGTCCTTGAGGCCAAGGAGAGAATAAGGGAGGGTGAAATATTTCAGGCAGTGCTCTCCAGTGCCACAGATTACAGGCTGAGGGGAGACAGGCTCGCATTCTATGAATCCCTCAGGAGGATAAACCCCTCACCATACATGTACCACCTTAAACTGGGTGAACGGGAGATAACCGGCTCAAGCCCCGAGATGCTTGTCAGGGTTGAAGATAGAAGGATTGAAACATTTCCCATTGCAGGAACACGCCCTCGTGGAAGGACAGAAGAGGAGGACGGGGTGATAGCATCTGATCTTTTATCTGATGAGAAGGAACTTGCAGAGCACCTCATGCTGGTTGACCTGGCCCGGAACGATATAGGGCGGGTCTCGGAGTTCGGATCGGTGGAGGTACCTGAATACATGACCATAAAGAGGTTCTCCCATGTGCAGCACATACTCTCCCATGTAACAGGTAAACTGAGGGATGGAATGGATGCAGTTGATGCACTGGGAGCTGTTTTTCCTGCAGGCACAGTGAGCGGCGCACCAAAGATAAGGGCAATGGAGATAATAGAGTCCCTTGAGGGTGTTCCAAGAAATGCCTATGCAGGCGCACTAGGCTACCTCTCACTCAATGGAAACGCGGACTTCGCAATAACCATAAGGTCAATGGTATGCCAGGGGAAAACAGGGAGAATCCAGGCGGGAGCAGGAATAGTGCATGACTCCATCCCTGAGATGGAATATCTGGAGTGCCAGAATAAGGCGAGGGCCCTTCTAAAATCAATGGAGATGGCAGGTGAACAAGTTGATCCTGATAATCGATAACTATGACTCATTCACCCATAACCTCTACCAGATGGCAGGGGAGATCATGATGGAAATGGATTCTGCAGATATAATGGTTGTGAGAAACGATGAGGTGGACATTGATTATGTTAGGGGCCTTGATCCTGAAAGGATAATAATCTCCCCGGGTCCAGGCAACCCAATTAAGAGGGAAGATTTTGGCATATGCAGTGAGGTGATAGGTGAATTCACTGATAGGCCCATACTGGGAGTCTGCCTCGGGCACCAGGGAATATTCCATTATTTTGGCGGTGTTGTTGGTTACGGTGAACCTGTTCATGGAAAGATCAGCGAGGTCTTCCATGACGGATCAGAACTCTTCAGGGGAGTTCCAAATCCCTTCAGGGCCACAAGGTACCATTCACTGAGATGTGAATGCAGTGGGGTGCCTGAGGACATCCTGGTATCTGCATCTGCACCTGACGGCACCATAATGGCCATAAGACACCGGAAGTATCCAGTCTACGGGTTACAGTTTCACCCGGAGTCAGCGGGAACCCCCCATGGGAGGGACATACTTGAAAATTTCCTCAGGATGTGATCACATGTCCATACTCCAGGAGATAATAAGGTCAAGAAAACTTGAGATCAAAAATTTATCCAGAAAAAAGCCCCTTGAGGAGCTCAGGGATGAATTAACATCCCTGGACGAACCATTGAGTTTCACTGATGCCCTCACAGGAAACAGGGTATCACTCATATGCGAATATAAAAGGGCATCCCCCTCATCAGGAAGAACCTATGGGAGAGGCCTCCATGAGATGATGGAGGTGTACAGGGATGGAGCAGACGCTGTTTCTGTTATCACAGAGAACAGGTACTTCCATGGCTCCATCGAGTTCCTCAGGGAGGCTTCAGAATATGGGATACCCCTCCTCATGAAGGACTTCGTGGTGGACGAGTACCAGATATACCAGGCAGGGGCATCAGGGGCATCATCGGTTCTCCTCATAACAGGGGTTTTCCCTGACCTTGAATCAGGAATTGAAACCTGCAGGGAACTCTCAATGGAGCCCCTGGTGGAGTGTCACAGTGCAATCGACATATACAGGGCCATAGAGGCCGGGGCAGAGCTCATAGGAGTTAACAACAGAAACCTGGAAACACTTGAGGTTGACCTTGAGCGCACAAGGGCACTGGCCCCCCTGGTACCAGATGAGCTGCTTCTGGTATCCGAAAGCGGGGTCATGGGACCTGAGGATGCTGAGATCCTTGCAGGCTGCGGGGCAGACGCACTACTCATAGGAACCTCCCTCATGCTGGCCAGTGATCCACGGGAACTCCTTGATGAGATAATGGCAGCTGTTAAATCATGCAAACCTGGCAGAAAGAGGTATTCAGGGGATGAATTCTTTGAACAGTTCGCATGAGCAATCTCGGGGACAGGGATGATTCAGATGAAGATCAAGATCTGTGGGCTCACAAGGGAGGAGGATGTGGTCCTTGCAGATTCACTTGGGGCAGATTTACTGGGATTCATACATGCACGCAGGTCACCAAGGCACCTCGAACTGGGGGATGTGGCGGAGCTCTCCTCCATCATACCAGATGAAAAGGCGGTTCTTGTCACTGAGACATCAGAAACCAGTAGGATAATGGAGGCCATAGATAAAACAGGTATAGAAAGGATACAGCTTCACTCTGTAAGTCCTGAAACAGCGGGAAAAATCCATGAGTCCCTCCATGCGGAGGGATACAGTCTGGAGCTGACCCTCGCCGTCCCCCCTCTTTCTTCCCACATCTGCGGGCATGAATTTCAGGGAATATCAGGTCTGATCCTTGACTCGGTTTCAGGCGGAAGAACAGGGGGCACAGGGAAGATAATACCCCCCTCAGATGCCCTTGAGTTACTGGCCCTTATAAGGGGAATGGATCCCTCCCTGAGGGTTACACTTGCAGGGGGCCTTACACTGGAATTTGTCAGGAAAAACAGGGAATATGTATCGAAATTCGACTGCCTGGACTTCAACTCAGGGATTGAAACTGAGCCGGGTGTAAAGGACCATGAGATGATGGCTGAACTCATGAATTACATTGAGGGACTCCCCACCAGAAAAGGGGCAATTGAAGAAATATAGGTGTTTATCATGATAATGGATGGTAAATTCGGTAAATATGGGGGAATATTCGTGCCAGAACTCCTCATACCTGCACTTGAGGAGCTTGAGGCGGCATTCCTCCACTACAGTAAGGATAGGAGGTTCAATGAGGACCTGGAACACTACCTGAGGGAGTACGCAGGAAGACCAACAGGTTTGTACCACGCCAGGAACCTCTCAGAGAAACTTGGATGCAGGGTCTACCTCAAGAGGGAGGATATGCTGCATACAGGGGCCCATAAAATAAACAATACAATAGGCCAGGCACTCCTTGCAGGGTATATGGGTAAGAGGAGGCTGATAGCAGAGACAGGGGCAGGGCAGCATGGAATAGCAACTGCAGCAGCAGGCGCCCTCTTTGGGATGGATGTTGATGTCTACATGGGAACCGAGGATGTTGAGAGACAGAAACTAAACGTCTTCAGGATGGAAATTTCAGGTGCAAGGGTCATACCTGTTGATTCAGGTTCAAGGACACTTAAGGACGCCATAAACCAGGCCATGAGGGACTGGATAAGCAGCGTGGAGGACACCCACTATCTGATAGGATCCACCATGGGGCCCCACCCCTACCCCACCATGGTGAAGCACTTCCAGAGCGTCATAGGAAGGGAGGCCAGAGAACAGATACTTGAAATTGAGGGTGAACTTCCTGACACCATAATAGCCTGTGTTGGTGGCGGTAGCAACGCCATAGGTATATTCTCAGCCTTCCTGGACGACGATGTTGAACTGATAGGTGCAGAGGGAGGGGGTGAAGGTATAGAGTCAGGAAACCATGGGGCAACCCTATCGGCTGGTTCAGAGGGTGTACTGCACGGTTCACTTTCATATGTACTCCAGGATGACGATGGACAGATAAATGAGGCCCATTCGGTTTCGGCGGGCCTTGACTATCCCGGGGTTGGCCCGGAGCACGCATACCTCATGGAGACCGGAAGGGCAATGTATGAGCCCATAACCGACGCCGAGGCCCTCAGGGGCTTCAAACTCCTATCAAGATGTGAGGGTATAATGCCGGCGCTTGAAAGTGCCCATGCCATAGCATGCCTTGAAAAATACGCCTCAAAACCTGAAAACAGGGGAAAGACTGTTATAGTTAACCTTTCAGGAAGGGGAGACAAGGACATGTTCCTTGCAGCAGGCCTTCTGGGGGTGGATGTATGAATTACGCTAGAGTAACTCAGAACGATATGTTTGGGGCTGTTCGGGGGGTGGATGTATGAATTACGCTGAAATGTTCAGTAGGGTTGAGGGATGCGCCTTTGTTCCATTTGTGGTTGCAGGGGATCCTGACATGGAGACCTCAGTTGAAATCATAAGAACACTTGTGGATGCCGGTGCAGATGCCCTTGAAATAGGTTTCCCATTCTCTGACCCCATAGCAGACGGCACAAGTGTACAGGAGGCTGATCTGAGGGCTTTAAATTCCGGGATGACCACCGATGACTGTTTCAGGCTGATAGAGAGGATAAGGGAATTCACCTCAGTACCGGTGGGTCTTCTTGTATACTACAACCTGATATACCGCATGGGTGCTGATGAATTCTACAGGAGGGCCGCCGAGGCTGGTGTTACAGGTATCCTTGCCGCGGACCTTCCCCCGGAGGAGGCCGGCGATGCCCTCAGGGCGGCTGAAAGATATGGAATTGATCAGATATTCATAGTTGCACCCACAACAGACAATCAGCGCCTCAAAATGATCTCAGAGGTTTCATCAGGGTTCCACTACCTTGTATCGGTTATGGGTGTCACCGGTGCAAGGTCCAGGGTTGAGGAGAGCACACTTGAACTCATAGAGAGGGTTAAGGGGACAGGAAGCCTTCCTGTGATGGTCGGCTTTGGTGTTTCACAGCCAGAACATGTGAGAATGCTTGCTGACGCAGGTGCCGATGGTGTTATAGTTGGAAGTGCAATCATAGACCTGATATCCAAAAATCTTGATGACAGGGAAAGGATGCTTCAGGAGATATACGAAATGGTCAGAAAAATGAAGACCGCTGCAGGGGGGTCCAGATGAGGTTTGAGGGGATAATGAATGATATAATGGACTTCAGGAACCTCAGTGAGGATGAGGCCCACGATTTAATGGAGATGATAATGGATGGTGAAATGGGGGATGTGCAGATCGCCGCATTACTCACAGCCCTTGCAATGAAGGGGGAGACCGTGGATGAGATCACAGGGTTTGCAAGGGCAATGAGGGAGAGGGCAGTGAAGGTTAAAATCCCTGAATCCATGAGGGTCGTTGATGCATGTGGAACAGGGGGTGACAGGTTCAAATCTTACAATGTGAGCACCGCAGCAGCAATAATAGCCGCCGCAGCCGGTGTTAAGGTTGCAAAACATGGCAACAGGGCGGTTACAGGTTCATGCGGCGGTGCAGATATACTTGAGGTCGCGGGTGTCAACATAGAGCTGGGACCTGAAGCTGCATGCAGGTCTCTTGAAACTCTGGGAATAGCCTTCATGTTTGCACCACTCTTTCACAGGGCAACCGCTAGGGTGGCACCCGTAAGGAGGGAACTTGGCTTTAAGACGGTATTCAACATACTGGGGCCCCTAACATCCCCTGCATCAGCAGAGGTACAGCTCCTGGGGGTATTTGATCCCTACCTTGTTGGTCCAGTTGCAGAGGTCCTCAGAAACCTTGGTGTTAAAAGGGCTATGGTTGTCCATGGCTTTGATGGTAACATGAACCCTGCGATGGATGAGATATCCACGGTGGGCCCAACACTTGTGGGTTTCCTTGAGGATGATGAGATAGGGATTGAGAGGCTCATGCCATCGGATTTCGGTGTTGATGTTGGGCAGCTACAGCACCTGAAGGCGGCATCAACTGTTGATGGAAACCTCAGAATGTTCATGGATGTCCTCGCTGGACTTGATGATACTCCTGGGAGGAAATCGCGCCTGGATATCGCCCTTGCAAATGCAGGTGCACTGATATACCTTGCTGAAATGGAGGATACACTTGAAGGTGGAACAGAAGCTGCAAGAGAAACAGTTGAATCTGGAGCTGCACTCCGTTTAATGGAAGATTTCGCATCCTTCACTCAGAACCTGTAAAAGTGAATGGGCCCGCTGGGATTCGAACCCAGGGCCTCACGGTTATCAGCCGTGCGCTCTAACCACCTGAGCCACGGGCCCATGAAGCATTTAAGAATCAGTGGGGTGATTCCAACTTTTGGAATTCATCATATATATGCTTTTCTGTCCGGGAATCCAGCAGTTTTTTCATCATCAACCCCGTAAAATCCCGAGGTCCTCTGCTGCTTTGATGATCTCAGTGATTTCAGATGCGGTCCTTTCAGGGGTCCTGTTTTCAACCACACTGACGATGGATCCCATGAGGGCTGCGCATACGAACATCGCTGTTCGTAGTAACTCCATGTGCTCCCTCAGGGTTGAGGGATTATCATGCATTCTCCTTTTGGAGTCAGCAATCCTCCTTTTAATTATATCCTGGGGATCCGCTTCGAGGATTATGATGAGATCAGGGGTTATGAACTCCACTGGAAGTGAAATAAGGTAACCGAGGGGTGACCTGTCAAGTCCGTGGAGATCCACGAGCACCCCCTTCATTTCAGATACTCTGTGGGCGGCTTCACGCCAGATATTGTGCTGCTGATCCATTGGGAGGCTGAAAAGTTCCTCCAGTGTACCTGCAAGGCCTCTCTCCCCTGCAACTTCAAGCATCAGTTCTCCATAATTGATGAAGACATGGTCCAGTTTTTCAGAGAGAATCCTGCATAGGGTGGTTTTTCCTACACCTGGCACGCCCACAATGACAATGGTTTCAGGAAAACCCGGCATGAGACTGATATCATTTATTTACCATTTCACTTATGGCATCTGCCATCATATGGCCTTCCACTGTGATCTCGGCCCGGTCGATGCCCTCAACCTCCTCTGCAACAGTTCTTGCATCCATGGCCATCCTGGCGGCACTCATACACCCTGGGTTTGTGGGCCGGATCGTTATCTTTGCAATGGTTTCACCCTTCTCCTCGATTTCGATGTTTTCAACAAGACCCATCTCCACTATGCTTATACCCATGTGTGGGTCTGCAACCTTTTTGAGAGCTTCCTTAACCTTTTCCAAGAGTTCTTCTGACATTATTATTACCTCAGCTGTTATTTTGATAATCACTGTTGTGATTCTCTATTTTTAAGTTAACCCTATTTAAACATGTCCATTATCAGCCGCCCTGAAAAAGAATTTTAAGCCATCAGATACTAAAATAAGGGCTATTTTAAACTTTTTCTGCGTCTTAACCTAACAGCAACACCACGCTCTGCCTTTACCATCTCCTCGCCACATAAAACAGCCCTTCCAACACCCACAACATCTCCTTCGCGGACTATTACAGCCTCATCACCGGGTATTATTTCTCTGTCGGCGTCCACTACGCCGGGTGCAAATAGTGTGTTGCTCTCCAGTCTGAAATCTATCTCAACCCATTTCACGCCGAGGCTGTAGATGGATGCAGCGCCCTCAAGGGACGGTGAGATGAGCCCCCGGTCCATCATCAGGGTGCCTATCTCTGAACCATCCTGTGTGAGGATCCTCCGGTGGTATCTCCCCCTCACCCTGCAGTCATCGGGTATGATAACGTCTGCACCCTCCCCGAACTGGTATACCGCCACCGAGCGCAGCATATGGAGCATCCTTTCCCGTCCCCCTATCTTTTCATAGCCTTCAAGTTCCCTTCCAAGTCTATGAATGGCCTCTGGAGATGCAGGCCTTGAGGTGGTGGCTGTGGGGGTGAAGGAGTCAAGGTACTCCTCGCAGACCTCAAGGTATCCCCCATCAACATGGGCTATAACGTCAAGGTCACCCACGTAGTCTCTTAGAAGTTTTCCTGAAAGTTTTTTCTCCTCATGGGACCATTCCCCGGTGGTTGAAACATCATATGATGAGATGGGGTGTGTGTTCTCCATCTCCCGGGGGCATATGCCGAAGGGTGATGTGAGTATGAGTTCCTGGAATCCCCTGGTGACCCTCATGAATTTTCTGTGGGACCTTGAGGTCGAGTAGGGCTTCTTCATGCTGCATGGGAGCACCACCACAACCTCCCCGAGGGGCTTCATCAGTTTCATCCTCTCGCGCCACCTCACGGCCTCCGGGCGGTGAAGTGATTCTTCAATTGAACATATGACCTTCATCCTATCTGTCCTGATTCTATCATGACTCCTTACTGTGGGTTAGAGACCATTCAACCATCTGAGACCTGTGAGTTCTGCCACATCCTTTTTAAGGGCTACAAGGTCCCCGTGATTCAGTTTTTTAATATCATCCTTCCCGGTTATCCTTGCAAAATCAGCTATCTCGGCTGTTGAAACCCTTATATAGTTTTCAAGCCGTTCAGCAGCCTTCTTGGTATCCAGGTGCTTCATAAGGGCAGGGTCATGGGTGGTTATACCTGTTGGACACATCCCTGTGTGGCATAGCCTGTGCTGCTGGCAGTTCATGGCAATAAGGGCCGCGGTACCTATGTAAACCGCATCTGCCCCCAGGGCAAGGCATTTGGCCATATCAGCCCCTGTCCTGAGGCCTCCCCCTGCAATCAGGGATACTCTGCCCTCAAGGCCCTCGTTGACAATAACCTTGGCGGCCAGGGGTATGGCCACAATGAGTGGTATGCCTGTGCTGTCCCTTATATGTGGGTTAACAGCACCTGTACCCCCTCCAAATCCATCGAGACATATGAAATCAACACCAGCATCAAGGAGGGCTTTTACATCGTCCTCAACGTTTCCACATCCGATCTTGGCACCAATGGGAGGACCTCCAGAGAGTTCCCGAAGGTATGATACCTTCTCTCTGAGTTCCTCGGGGTTTCTGATGTCGGGGTGATGTGCAGGGGAATATGAGCCCTCCCCTTCTTTAAGCCCACGAACCCTTGCCACATCACTTGTGATCTTGTCAGCTGGCAGATAACTCCCTTTACCGGGGTATGCCCCCTGACCGAATCTTATCTCTATGGCGGCGGCCCTCTGAAGTATATCCTCTGTGACTCCGAATCTCCCTGTTGAATACTGGACTATGAGGTAATCTCCAGCCTTCTCCATTTCATATTCAAGTACACCCCCCTCACCTGAATTGAAGCCTATCCCCAGTTTGGCTGCAGCGGATGCAATGGCCATCCTCGTATTCTTTGAGACGGCACCATAGCTCATACCGCTTATCAGTATGGGGGAGCTCAGTTTGAGGGGTTTATCCGCCATCTCCCCCAGGGTAACACCTGTTTTCACAGGATCCTCTGCGTTTAGGGGTATGGAGGACACCTGTGCCGGTACAAAGTGTATGTCATCAAGTCCAAGCGGCAGCCTCTTTTGAGATCCCATTGATTCAAGGGGCGCTTCACCTGTTCCTGCAGCCTCCTTTATATGGATTATGTTCATGTAGTCCCTGTGACTTTCGGAGCGACCTTCTCTCCTCATACGGATGCCACTCAGTGATTCCGTGTTACAGAAATAGAGTTCCCTGAGGTCATATTTCTGATAAACAGGGCATGATGCGCAGAGACATCCCCTTTCATTAACCTCGTATCTGCTGCTCCCGATGGCACAGAAGAGCATCTCATCGTCCCCGTGCCCCGGATAACTCGGGCAATCCGGGCATAAACATTCCCTGTCCTGTTCCTTCATAACAACCCCTGCTGCGGTGGCTCTTAATAAATTATAACGTCTTCATGTAATTAATAGTGATGGTCTGGTAAACCGTGTGGATGGGGATGTGTGGCCCGCTGCTCTACGCCCCCACTATCTTGGCATCTCCATGAGTTCTTCATGAAGTTGCCTGAGGCGATCTATTGATGGATGATTCTTTCCAAGACGATCAGACCATTTTTTAATCACAAAATCAATATCAACCTCGTCTGAACCATTTATGAGATTATCTGCATGGGCAACGATCTTCTCTTCAAGGGTCTCTGGCATATATTTTCCAGGCGGAAGTCCCAGGGCATCAGCCTCGTCATCAGGTATCCCCGCACCCACATGCCTCTCAACTATCCTGATGACCTCCACAGGGTAACCGAGTTTCCTGAGGATACGGGCCCCCTCAACTGCATGATCAACTCCACTGGTCCTGCAGCGGCCTATATCATGAAGCAGGGCACCCTCTTCAACAAGTTCTCTGTTAACAGGGAGGTTTTCTGCCAGTTCAAGGGCCTTTTTTCTGACGGCCAGTGAGTGGTCCACCACCCATTCGGGACATCCAGCACTTCGAAGTAGATGGATGCTCAAGAAAACACCCTTTTAATCAAAAATTCGTGATTTCTAGGAGTTCAGAGTATGGGTGTGGGCAGTATCAAAGCCGTTGTTTTCGTACAGGCTCAGCTCATCCTTCAGCTGCTGTATTATTTCAGAGTTGTCCATGAATTCCATTTCAGAGCCGCATTCAGGGCATGTGAAGTTCTCTTCAGCAGCCTCATCGAAGGTGAATCGGTAATGGCCATTTACACATACAAAGAACATGTTGTTCTCCTCAAAGTCCAGGGCTTCCCTGAGCTTTTTAACTATTTCTCCGTGCTTCCTCTTTATCATCTCTGTAACCTTTTCAGGTTCAAATTTCCATGTGTAGGTGTACCACTGCGTTTCAGGGTCCTTGCTTCTCTTGTAGCTTGCCACCCCTGCATCATAGAGTTTGTAGAGTATTCTTCTGACTATGTTGAGTTTAAGCTGGGTTTTCTCTGAAATCTCCTCATCTGTTACCTTCCCCTTCATGAGGCACTCCAGAACTGGCACTGCCTCATCCTCTTCCTCCTCAGTGATAATCTCATGGATCAACTCTTGTAGCATCTGATCATCAATCAATTGAAATCCTCCAGCTTTGAGAAATAACTGCATACAGGGTATGCTGAATCAATCAAATTTTTTGAGTGCACTTCAATTTATGTGCCTAATCTTATTTAAAATTTTATAAAATCATGGGCCTCTAACTGCAGGGGGGTCTTACAATAACCGCCGGTACATGTTCCAGTGAGGACAGCATTTCAACTGTAATTGTTCCGGGTTCACTTTCAAGTTCACTGGCCATATCATACACGGTTTTTCTGCTGCTGTGCCTTTCATGGTAATCTTCGGCCACGGATGCCACCTCAAGGAGTACCTCAGTGGCAGTGGGCCTTGATGATGCAAGGGGGGTTGGCCATCTTTTCCTGGAAAATCTCCCTGCAATGTAACCCAGGAACCCGGTATCTGAGATTATGCCTGGTGCAGCTGTGGGAAGTGACGTGAAATACCTCCCAAGGATTCGGTAGGTTGCGTCGGTGTCAATAACAACCACGGTGACATCAACACCGAATTTACTCAGAATCCCCTCTGCAATGGATTTTGCAGCACCCACAGGGTTTTCAGGAAGAAGTGAAACATATGTGCCGGGGACATTGCTCAAATCAATTCCGGCCTCTGAGGCCGGTTTGAGGGCATGTTTCAGCCCATAATACCGGAGCACAACCTCCTTATGGTTTCTTGCCTCGGGGGGGAGGTTTCTGAGGTTTTTCAGGGTTCTTTCCTTTATTCCAAAAATGGGTCCGAGAATATGGCCCCAGATGTACTTTGACCAGAGGTCTGCAAGAATGATGGCGGTCCTGGAGGCTTCAAATTCTGATTCATCAACGAGGTTTCCCTGGGCAACCGAGATTGGGGTTTCAGAAACCACAAGGAAGTCCCCATCGATGACCAGTTCACCCGCCATCTCCACAATTTTCGATAAACCCTCACCAGGCTTTATGTAGTCTGTCATCACAGGTAATGGGGTGTATCCATCTCTGGGCATGTTCTGTCCTCAAAGGCATGCTCCTATCAATTGACCATTCAGAAATTGATGGGCAGGTTCATCTGGCCCTCACAGGTGGGGCCCAGACCTTGAGGTCTATACCCTCTATGATGGCCCTCCTGCCTTCAAGCTGCACCACAACCCCTGAGTGGACCTTCTGCATCATGCAGTGGGCTGGGAGGAATCTCACTGTGTCGCCGATGTTGGGGAGTTCTCCATCGATCATGCCCTCGAAGCCCCCCACCATGCAGACCCCGATGTCCCTGAACTCAAAGTCCTCGCTTCCAAGGCGGTGACATGGCCCAACGATGTGGACAGTTATGAGCCCGTTGTTTTCATCCAGTATCTCTGCAAAGTGGGTTATGGGGCACCCCAGGGGTCTGTAACGGATTATATCCCCCTTTTTAAGTTCAGCCCTTGAAAATGGAAAGAGTACCTCCCTGCATGAACCCTCGTCGGGTAGGGGCTTCAGTATGAAATCTGCCTCGTACCCGTCAAGGACACCCACAACCTTCTTCTCCTCTGGCAGAAGGTCCTCCTCCTTGAGGATCTCCTGGAGCTTCTGAAGGTTGTCTGTAAAAAGCTCCTGGTACATGAAGTGGCATCTGTCGATCTCTGTCCGCCCCTTAAGGAGTGCGGAGGCATATTCATCGCACCTTGCATAGCCACAGATACCGCAGTTGTATCCTGGAAGAAGTTCTGTAACCCTTTCTCTGAGTGATCTGTCACCTGGCATCTGAAAGACCCTCTTTTCATTCTCCCTCATAGGTCTGGAAGCCGTCTATTCTTCTGAGTATTCCCCTGTGGTGCTTCTTATTGACCCTTGTCTCACCCACACAGAGGGTGCAGACTGCAAGGGGTGCTGAGTGACGAAGTTCCTCGTTTTCAAGGGAAACCTCTCTGCTCTCTATCATTTCCTCTGCAAGTTCCATGCATCCCTGTCCGCTGAGACCATTTGCCTCTATTATCTTTGCCGATGGGTTAACCTCAAGTATACGCTCCCTGAATATTTCCCTCTCTGCCTGGGATATCATATCTCCTTTGGTAACAACAGCAATGTCTGCAGTTGAAAGGAAGGGCCCAACCTTTAGGGGGGTGTTGGGGCCGCTTGTAGCGTCTATGACGCAAACACCCAGGCAGTTCCTTGTGTAGGGCGCGCACCTGTGACACAATCCTGCTGTCTCAATGATGAGGAAGTCTGATTCATTCTTCTCGGCCCATTTTATCATATCATCTATGTTGTAGATGGCGTAGTGGTCCGGGCACATATCCATTGAGAGACCCACAAGGGTGGGCGCACCTATCTTCTCAAACTTCTTGTCGTCATCGGTGTACAGGCAGTCTATTTTAACCACCGATGAATTGAATCCCCTTGCCTTGAGACTTTTCAGCGTGTGCATGAGGACTGCTGTTTTTCCGGATCCTGGTGTTCCAGCAACTATTACCATTCTCATATCTTTCCCTTCTGTAACTGGTGCAGCTTTCAGCTTAACCTTTTATTATCTCTGTGAGGTCTATGCTCTCAACCAGCTCTCCCCTCCTTACCTTCTCACGGAGGCTGAGCATGAGTTCATCTATCTTGTTGAGTTCAAGGGATATCTTCTTCTCCTGGGGTGTTGTTGTAACTATCTTCTGCATACCACCATGCTTCATCACTATTCTCTTGTCGGTCATAAGTGCAAGCACAGGGTCGTGGGTTACAACCAGAACTATTTTACCGTGTCCTGCCAGCACCCTGAGGGCATCGTGTTTCCTTATGCCTGCGTTTTCAATTTCATCTATGAGCACTATGGGAGAATCACTTATTATGGCCACATCCGCAACCATCAGGGCCCTTGACTGCCCCCCGCTGAGTATTGTGAGGTCGTGCTCCTTTTTGATGGGTTCACCGGTGAGGGTGTTTGCAAGTTGGATCACACGATCCACACACTTTTCACTGGCACCCCTGCACTTGGCGTGAAGGCTGAGAAACTCTCCCACTGTCATGTCCGCCAGGAAGTTCATGTTCTGGGAGAGCTGTGCCACCATCTTCTTTCGGGGGTTTGTCCGGTCCTCGTAACTTGGCTCTTCGTCGTTCACCAGGATTTTCCTCTTGGAGAAGGTGTCCTTCTGGGCCAGCTGTTCAATGTCACCTATAAGTGAGCTTTTACCGCTTCCTGTTGGGCCGACAACACCAAAAATTTCACCTTTTCTTATTTCAACCTTCTCAACCGGTTCCTTCTCTCCGTATTTGTCATAACCGCCAATTACTGTGATTTTCTCTATCATTAAAGATTCACCTTTCCGAGAGTATCTCCCCTCAACCCTCTTCTTATTGTTTCAAGGGCTGTTATCTCTTCGGGGGGTATGTTTCCAAGGTTAACGTCTGGTCCTATTTTCAGTATGAAGTACACCTGCTGGTTTTTCTGCGGGGCCTCCCATATTATCCTATCCTGTGGTAGTTCATTGAGTAGGTGGTTGAATTCCTCCTCCTTTACGTTTCCATTCTCATCGTATATACCTATATTATGGCCGCTCTCCCGGGCCTCCATGAGCACCATGCAGGCTCCAGCTTTGAGGTCGGCCCTGACAAGTTCAACCCGATCCTCCGGGCTGAGGAGTCTGTCCCTTACCGGGTCCTTTTTACCAACCTCTGATATGATCTGGAACCCCTCATCGACAGCTTTCTCTATAAGTTCACATTTTTCATCGGTTTCAATCTCAACGGTTCCATTTGATATTTCCAGTGTTTCAAAACCGAGGCTTCTTGCCTCGTCAAAGTATTCCTGAATTTTATCGTTGAGGTAGGCGATCTCAAATAGGGTGCCCCCGGGATAGGCCTCCACATCGAATGAACGGTACATCTCTATTTTTTCCATGACAGCGTCACGTCTGTGGAGGGGGAGGGTTCCCCATCCAAACTTTATGAAATCAACGTAATCTGATGAAATCTCCATGAGGTCACGGGCTGTTTTAATGCCCATTCCCTTATCGAGAACCATGGTTATTCCATTTTTTCTGGGTTTCCCACGCCTTGGAGGTGTGAGAAAGTCAAAGGCGTTCATTTTATCACCTTCTGGATTGAGTCAGAATAAACACCAACGGCATATTAATTTAAATTCATATGTTTACTACCTTTATAAATAATTTTTCTTATAACATATAACAGGTTTCATGGGATATCAATCTGTCCCATCTCCCATCCACCGTCTGGGATCTTATCCTAGGTACCATGAGATTCTATAAGTTGAATCATCCTAGGTACCATGAGATTCTATAAGTTGAATCCCATCACTATTTTGGGATCTTATTATATATTAATAGGTGGTGGTACATGTGATGGAAAGTATATGCTACTTTGAAAGACCAGGTAAGGAGAACACTGAAAGGGTCCTTGAACTTGTTAAGGAAAGGGCAGATAAACTGGGGATCAGGGACTTTGTGGTAGCCTCGGTATCCGGGGAAACAGCACTCAGGTTATCTGAGATGGTTGAGGGAAACATTGTTTCTGTAACACACCATGCAGGTTTCAGGGAGAAGGGCAAACTTGAACTTGAACCCGACATGAGGGAGAAACTGATTGAAAGGGGTGTCAGTGTATATGCAGGTTCACATGCCCTCAGCGGTGTTGGAAGGGGGATATCAAATAAGTTCGGGGGAGTCACACCTGTTGAGGTGATGGCCGAAACCCTCAGGATGGTTTCACAGGGCTTCAAGGTATGTGTTGAGATATCGATAATGGCAGCTGATGCCGGTCTCATCCCTGTTGACAGGGAGGTCATAGCCATAGGCGGCACTGCATGGGGCGCTGACACGGCCCTAATTCTCACACCGGCGCATATGAACAGCGTATTTGACCTGAGAATCCATGAGATCATTGCGGTGCCAAGGCCATAGCCCGGTACCTGCATGGTATGGGTGGGTTGCCGGAATTCATGATTTTCATGGCCCGGTGGCCATACCATAATTCCATTTTGCCCCAACATTGTACCGGTATTTTCAGAGGTCACAGAAACTGATTTTTAATTTTGATCGGGACCCATGGGGTCATTGGTGCCGCTTTAACCGTTGCTTTTAAATATGTCTTATCACAATAACATATTTCATAGATAAATGTGGGGGTAGTAATTGAAATTCATTAACGATGCCATAAAGGAATCTGAGAAAAGGGAAAAGCCATCTTCCATCTCGATGAACTCAGAAATCGACCAGGAACTTCGGGAAATAATCGAAAATAGCAGGGCAAAGATATACGTTGTTGGGACCGGCGGGGCGGGTAACAACACCGTAACAAGGCTCAGTGAAATAGGAGTTGAGGGTGCTGAGACAATAGCCATTAACACAGATGCCCAGGACCTCTTCTACACGGTTGCTAACCGGAAACTTCTCATAGGAAGGAATGTATGTGGAGGTCTTGGTGCGGGAGGAGTCCCTGAAGTTGGAGAGGAATGTGCCGAGGAAAGTGAGGATGATATCCGCAGGGAGCTTGAAGGGGCTGACATGGTCTTTGTGACCTGCGGTCTTGGGGGAGGCACAGGAACCGGGTCGGCACCTGTGATATCCAAGCTGGCCAAAAAGGCCGGTGCGCTCACAATAGCAGTTGCAACCATGCCCTTCAGTGCAGAGGGCCTTAAAAGAAGGGAGAATGCTGAGAAGGGTCTGGAGAAACTTCAGAGTGCTGCCGATACCGTGATAGTGATCCCCAATGACAAGCTTCTCGAGGTTGCACCCAACCTTCCCCTCAACAAGGCATTCATGGTTGCTGATGAAATACTTGGAAGGGCCGTTAAGGGGATAACGGAACTCATAACCAGACCTGGCCTTGTGAGCCTTGACTTTGCTGATGTGAGGAGCATAATGAAGGGTTCAGGAATGGCGATGATTGGAATGGGTGAAGCTGAAGCAGGTGACAGGGCCCTTGAATCAGTTTACGAGGCTCTTAACAGCCCGCTACTTGATCTGGACATATCCAATGCAAAGGGTGCACTTATAAACATCTCTGGAAGCTCCGACCTGACACTTCAGGAGGCCGAGAGGATAGTTGAGGTTGTTGCCGAGGAACTGGATCCCGATGCAAACATAATATGGGGTGCACAGATTCAGGATGAACTGCAGAATGTTATAAGAACAACGATTGTTGTTGCCGGTGTGAGGTCACCGTACATATACGGCTCACATGGTTCTGCAGAAAAGGAGTTCTTTGAGGAAAAACAGCGGGAGAAGGACTCTGTGGATGAGTCTGTACTGGAAGAATTTATAGATGGAGTATTCTGATATTATCTTCTATACACCCCCACATCAATGAAAACATTTATAAATCTTGAAGGATAGATTACTCCATCACTCATCCCGATCATCATCCTTGTTTTTAATCACTATAAATTAGCGGGGATAAATCATGAAATACAGGGATTCTGTTCTGAATTTTATCAAGCAGTCAAAGAGGGTATTGAAGGTATCAAAGAAACCCACAAGGGAAGAATACCTCAACGTGTCAAAGGTGACAGGTATCGGTATAATATTGATAGGTGTAATAGGGTTTATAATAAGTATAATTGCCCAGTTACTGGGTGGTTAACTCTTACTTAAAAGTCACAGTGAATTATATATATGAGGTTGTGTTCTTAATGGAAGATAGTAAAAATTCCATCTATGCCCTTAAGACCTCGGTGGGTCAGGAGAAGAATGTGGCAAGGATGCTGGCCAGGAAGGTAAGGGATAGTGGTATTGAGATAAACGCGATTCTTGTTCCGGAGTCCCTCAGGGGCTACATCCTTGTTGAGTCCTCGTCAAAGATCGACATGAGAAACCCTGCCATAAGGGTTCCCCACCTCAGGGGTGTTGTTGAGGGAAAAACCGAGGGCGAAGCGAAGATAGAGTTCGAGGAGGTTAAGAGGTTCCTCAAACCTGAGCCCATAATATCATCCATTAAGAAGGGCAGCATCGTTGAGCTGATCTCAGGGCCATTCAAGGGTGAAAGGGCAAAGGTTATCCGTATAGATGAATCCAGAGAGGAAGTTGTACTTGAACTCATAGAGGCTGCAGTGCCAATTCCTGTAACAGTTAAAGGTGATCAGATTAGAATAATACAAAAGGAGGCTGATTAATGGCTAAAGAAACCGTTGAAATTCTTATTGATGGTGGAAAAGCCACTCCAGGACCGCCACTGGGTCCTGCGATTGGTCCGCTTGGAATTAACATGATGCAGGTTGTTGAGGAGATAAACCGCAAGACCGCGGATTTCGAGGGAATGAAGGTCCCGGTTAAGATCATAGTTGATACCGACACAAGGGACTTTGAGGTTGAGGTTGGTACGCCACCAACAACCGCCCTGATCATGGATGAACTGAAGATCGAGAAGGGTTCACAGGACCCTGGCATGGACAAGATAGCAGACATCTCCATGGAGCAGGTGCTGAAGATAGCAAGGATGAAGTTCGATGCCCTCCTCTCAAACGACTACAAACGTGCAGTCAAGGAGATAATGGGCACCTGTGTGAGCATGGGTGTAACAGTGAATGGCAAGGACCCCGGGAGGTTCAGAGGGAAGTTGATCAGGGAGTCTATGATGACCTCCTCACATCATAAAAATTTATAAATCTTGAGAATCACATAACTAACCCCATCATATGAACTTATTTTTTGAAGTTCATGGAGGATTCAGAAATGCAACAGGAGATTATGGAAGCGGTGAAGAAGGCCAAGGAACTTTCAAGGCCGAGAAACTTCACACAGTCCATGGATGTTATTCTTAACATCAAGGACCTTGACGTCAACAAACCAGAGAACAGGTTTGACGAGGAAGTTTCTCTACCCAACGGCCGCGGTAAGGATGTGAAAATCGCCGTGATAGCCGATGGGGAACTGGCTCTCCAGGCTAAGAACGCTGGAGCCGACCTTGTGATAACCAAGGATGAACTTGAAGAACTTGGCAAGAACCGAAAGGAAGCAAAGAAACTTGCCAACAGCTATGAATTCTTCGTGGCCCAGGCAGACATGATGCCCCTGGTGGGGCGGTTCCTTGGACCGGTTCTTGGACCCAGAAAGAAGATGCCAAAACCGGTGCCAGCAACAGTAAACCCGGAGCCCATACTCAAGAAACTCAGGGACACTGTCAAGGTGAGAATCAAGGACCAGCCTGTGGTTCACACCGTGGTTGGCACAGAGGATATGGATGATGAGAAACTTGCCGAGAACATAGAGGCGGTTCTGCAGACAATTGACCGCAAACTTGAGAAGGGCAGAAACCAGCTTAAGTCCATGTACGTTAAAACGACCATGGGCCCGGTAGTGAGGGTGATTTAAATGGCTCACGTGGCTGAATGGAAGAAGAAGGAGGTTCAGGAGCTCCAGGACCTCATCAAAAGTCATGAAGTGGTTGGTATAGCTAACCTTGCAGATATACCTGCAAGACAGCTACAGAAGATGCGCCAGACACTCCGTGACAGTGCACTCATCAGAATGTCAAAGAAGACACTGATCAGCCTTGCCCTGGAAAAAGCTGGCAAAGAACTTGAAAACGTTGATTCCCTCTCTGATTATATGGAGGGCCAGCCTGCACTCATATTCACTGATATGAACCCATTCAAACTCTTCAAGATTCTTGAGGACAGCAAAACCCCTGCCCCTGCCAAGCCAGGCGCCATAGCTCCGGCAGATATAGTTGTCCCCAAGGGGGATACCGGCTTTGCCCCGGGCCCAATCCTGGGGGAACTTCAGCAGATAGGCATCCCCGCCAAGATCGAGAAGGGAAAGATCGTGGTTTCAAATGACCACGTTGTGGTGAAGGCCGGGGAGGAGATACCCCCCAAGGTGGCAGGGATATTAACAAGGCTGGATATACAGCCACTTGAGGTTGGAATAGACCTCAGGGCAGCATATGAAAATCAGACAGTCTACACAGCAGACATCCTGACTATAGATGAGGAAAAAACCTTATCTGACATTCAGAAAGCATTTTCACAGGCATTTAACCTATCAGTTAACGCAGTCATATACACACGCGAAACAATGCCTGCGATTATCCAGAAGGCTGCTTCGAAGTCATTCAACCTTGCATACAATGCATCAATCCTCACCTCAGAGACAACTGATCTGCTGCTTGCAAAGGCCTATGCCCAGATGCTTGCACTGGCCGCTGCAGCTGCAGAGGTTAACGCTGAAGCAGTTGATGATGAACTGAGGGATAAATTGTCTTCAAGGGCAGCAGCACCCGCCCCTGAAGAGAAAGAGGAAGAGGTTGAAGAAGAAGCTGAAGATGAAGAAGAAGAGGAAGAAGAGGATGCAGCCGCTGGTCTCGGCGCACTCTTCGGATAAACGCTTTACTGGCATAGTTAACCTAAAAAAATAAAAATTTGAGGTGATCATATGGAATACATATACGCAGCAATGTTACTGCACACAACCGGTAAGGAGATCAACGAAGAAAACGTTAAAAGTGTCCTTGAAGCAGCAGGCGCTGAAGTGGATGATGCAAGGGTCAAGGCTCTAATAGCAGCCCTTGAAGATGTGGACATTGAAGAGGCAATGGAAACAACAGCTGTAGCAGCAGCACCTGCAGCCGCCGCAGCACCTGCAGCAGCAGCTGAAGAGGCTGAAGAAGAAGAGGAAGAAGAGGAGGAAGAAGAGGAAGCTGAAGAGGAAGCAGCAGCCGGTCTTGGCGCACTCTTCGGTTAAACTCTTTTCTATTTTTTCCTGCCATAACAAATGGCAAAAAATTTATTTTTCCTGATTCTGATTCTATTTATAAAAAACTGTTTTCAATGATTACCATGTCTCGTCAGCTTGAAGAACTGGGTTACAGAAAATATGAATGCGAGTCCTGTGGGAATACCTTCTGGTCAATAAGAGAACGCAGAACATGTGGAGATGCCCCCTGTGATGAATACGATTTTATAGGAAATCCCGCAACCTCGAGGAGCTATGACCTGTATGAGATACAGGATGAATTCATAGAATTTTTCGCTGAAAGGGGCCATGAGCCCATCAGAAGATATCCGGTACTTGCAAAGCGCTGGCGGGACGACGTGTTTCTTGTTGGAGCATCCATATACAACTTTCAGCCATGGGTGACATCCGGCCTTGTGAAGCCACCTGCAAACCCTCTTGTTGTTGCACAGCCGTCAATAAGACTCAACGACGTTGATAACGTTGGAAGAACAGGGAGACACCTCACATGCTTCACCATGGGCGGACACCACGCATTCAACTCTGAAGATAACACAGTTTACTGGGAAGAAGAGACAATAAAGTACTGCCACGAATTCCTGACTCACATAGGCATTGATCCATCTGAGATAACCTTCATAGAATCCTGGTGGCAGGGCGGCGGAAACGAGGGGCCCTGCTATGAGGTCTGTGTCCGTGGCGTCGAACTGGCGACCCTCGTTTTTATACAGTACCGCACCCTCCAGGATGGTGGCAGGGAGGAGATCCCGCTCAAAATAGTTGACACCGGATATGGGCTTGAGAGATTTGCCTGGATATCCCAGGGGACACCAACAGCCTACGACGCATGCTTTGGCCCGGTAATTGAGAAGCTGATTGAACTGACAGGCGTGGAGGTCAACGAGGAGATACTGGCAGAAAACGCCCGTGTGGCCGGGATGATGGATATAGAAACCTATGCTGATCTCAGGGAACTTCGAAAAAGGGTTGCTGATAAACTTGGAATCTCAGCCACTGAACTCGAGCGTGCAGCAGCCCCCATGGAGTCCATTTATGCCATAGCAGACCATACGCGCTGTCTTGCCTTCATGCTTGCAGATGGTGTCATACCCTCAAATGTAAAGGAGGGCTACCTTGCGAGGCTCATAATCCGGAGGACACTTAGGCTCATGAAGGAACTCGGCATGAGGGAGTCCCTGAAGGATATAATGAACATCCAGGTGGAGTTCCTTGAGGGTCATTACCCTGAGATAAGGGAGCACCATGAACACATACTCAGCATCATAGACCTTGAGGAACACAGGTATGCAAAGACCGTGACAAGGGGCCGGAGGATTGTGGAGAAGACCATAAAATACCTCAGGAAGGATAACAAGAGCGAGATGCCCCTTGAAATCCTTATAAAACTATATGACTCCCATGGAATCCCCCCTGAAACCATAAAGGAGATAGCAGAGGAATCGGAGTTCAGTGTTAAAATCCCTGACAACTTCTACACCCTGGTTGCGGAGATGAATGAGGCTGAAACTGAAACCCCAGAGGAGGAAATCCATCTTGATTACCCTCAGACAGAGCTCCTCTTCTATGAACAACCCGATGACCTGGAATTCGAAGCCAGTGTGCTGGGGGTATATGAGGACGGAGTCATACTTGATAGAACACTCTTTTACCCTGAGGGAGGAGGCCAGCCATCTGACACAGGATACATTGAGTCAGAAGGCTGCAGGATCCAGATAAAGCATGCAGAGAAGATAGGTAATGTAGTACTCCACAGGACAGACGATGAAATCTGCCTGAAACCAGGGGAAACTGTAAGGGGTCGGATTGATTCAGATAGAAGACTTCAGCTTACAAGGAACCACACAGCAACCCACCTGATAGTTGCAGCTGCAAGGAGGGTCCTTGGAGACCACATATGGCAGGCAGGGGCCCAGAAGGGTGTTAAGAGTTCAAGGATAGACCTCTCACATTACAGGAGGATAACTCAGGAGGAACTTGATGAGATAGAGAGGCTGGCCAATGAATACGTCATGAGAAACATCCCCCTTGATGTCACTTGGATGGACAGGGACATTGCAGAGAAAAGGTACGGATTCATACTCTACCAGGGGGGCGTTGTTCCGGGCTCCATGATAAGGGTCGTTGAGATTCCAGACGTGGATGTGCAGGCATGTGCCGGTACCCATGTTAAGAGAACCGGGGACATAGGCCTCATAATGATCAACCGGACCGAACGCATACAGGATGGTGTTGAGAGGATAGAATTCTCTGCAGGGGCATCGGCCATTGAACTCATGCAGAAAAACAGGGATATACTGAGGGAAAGTGCAGATGTATTCAAGGTAACACCATCACAGCTTCCACGCACCTCTGAGAGATTCTTCACAGAGTGGAAGGCCCTCAGAAATGAGGTTTCACGCCTCAAGGAGGAAATGGCTTCACTCAAAATCCTGGAGGTAAGGGATAGGGTGGAGGACCTCAACGGCCTGAGGGTCATAATAGACACGGTTGAGGCTGACATGGATGAAATGAAGAACATGGCCCTTGAACTCACAAAATCCGCTGATGCAGTTATCCTTGCAAATTCAGAGGGCCAGATAGTTGGGGCGGCCTCTGATGACGCGGTCAGGAAGGGTTTAAGGATAAATGAGGTTATAGCATCAGCCGCAGGGGTCCTTGGTGGTGGAGGCGGCGGAAAACCCCACCTTGCACAGGGAGCCGGTAAAGGAAAGGATAAAATCCATGAGGCCCTTGAGGAGGCAAGATCCTCACTTGAAGCCCTTGGTGGATGAATTTGAGGAATGTAAAATAACTGTTCATGTCATTTTCTGGTGATTAATTTGAGGAGGACCATCTCAGAAATAAATGAGCGGATACTGGATGGTGAAGCAACCGTTTTAACAGCCGGGGAACTCAAGGAGCTGGTCCTCAACGATGAGGCCCCATCTGCAGATGAGGTTGACGTGGTAACAGCGGCCACCTGCGGGGTAATGTCAGGGACAGCGGCGGTCATGCATTTCAGGGTATCTGAACCGGGTTCATTCAGGAAGGCGGTTTCAGCTGAACTGAATGGCATACCCGCATATCCAGGCCCATGTCCAAATGAAAACCTGGGTTCAGTTGATCTCTTCATTTATGGGACAGCCAGAAGCATCAGGGACCCGGAATATGGCGGCGGATTTCTTCTCAGGGACCTTCTCACAGGATCCAAAGTTGACGTGACTGTAAAGTCAGAGGATGGAACTTCCATTGAATCCACAGTTACCCTGAAGGATATTGAAACAGCGAGGGTCATAGGGACAAGGATGGCATTCAGAAACTACACAGCCATTGTCAACCCCTCCGATAAACCTGTAAGATCCATATTCAATGCATTTGAAATGCCACCCCACTGTGGAGGCCTCTCATTCTCAGGCTGCGGTGACATCAATCCCCTTGAAAATGATCCCGGCATGGAGGCCATCAGGAGGGGAACCAGTGTACTCTTAAATGGTGCCAGGGGCCTCGTGCTGGGTGAGGGTACAAGGAGCAGTCCTGAAAGACCAAATCTCATGCTGAGCGGGGACCTGCATGATATGAAACCTGATTACATTGGAGGATTCAGGACAGCCGCAGGACCCGAGATATTCAACACCATCGCAGTCCCACTGCCTGTAACATCTGAGAGGGTCTTTGAGAGACTTCTGGTCCTTAATTCAGATATAGGGTTACCTGTTGCAGACGTGAGGGACCGATCAAGGATAATCCATGATCTGACATATGCGGATACATGGGCTGGTGACGAGAGACCCACCTATAACCCTGAAAGGTGTGCTGACTGTCTCTCATGCCTGGCAGCAGAGAGGTGCCCAACCCATGCAATAGGTGATGGACTGGACACTGATAGGTGCTTTGGATGCGGTGTATGCGCCTTCTCATGTCCATACGGAGCATATGAGATGGATACAGGTGAGGTCAGGATTGGTGATAGGGCGGTACCCATCGTATGCAGACAGTCAGACAGGGTGAGGGCATCCAGACTCGCCCTTGAACTCAAAGAACTCATAGAAAAGGGTAATTTCCTCATAGGGGGGTGTTAGTATTCTTGAATATGATGTTATACTTGTGAGATACGGTGAGGTTGCAATTAAGGGGCCGGCTGTTAGAAGGAGATTTGAAAAAAAACTCCTCAGTAATATAAGGGCTGCTTTCAGCTGCAGAGCAGAAATCAGGCATGGAAGAATATTCGTATTCCCTGATAACATGGAGGAGGCCCTTGATAAACTTTCAAGGATCTTTGGGGTGGTATCCTTTTCACCCGCGGTGACGGTGGAAACCGATTTTGATGTTATAGAGGGGGCGATCCGGGAATATGTGGGTGAACTGAAACTGGAGGGCCTCATAACAGAGAGAACACCATTCGCCATAAGATGCAGAAGGGTTGGGCAGCATGACTTCACAAGCCAGGAGATGGCAGCCTTTGCAGGTTCAGTGGTGGTCAGGGAGATCGGGGCCCCGGTGGACCTTGGAAACCCTGACCTTGAGATCCACCTTGAAATAAGGGAGAACAGGACATACATCTACCACAGGGTCATCCAGGGTCCTGGCGGCCTGCCTGCAGGCACACAGGGCAAGGTTGTTGCCCTTTTATCTGGGGGAATAGACTCACCTGTTGCCACATACCTCCTCATGAAGAGGGGATGCCAGGTCGTGGCGGTCCACACCGATAACTCACCATTCACAGCTCCCGAGTCCCTTGATAAGGTTGAGAAAATCGCCTCAAAACTTGCGGAGTATTCTGCCGGAGTTGAATTCAAACTCAGAATTTTCAGGTATGGAAGTTACCTTGAAAAATGCAGGAGAGAAGCCCCTGAGAATATGACCTGCGTCCTATGTAAGGCTGGAATGTACCGCCTCGCCGAGATGGTTGCAGAGGAGGAGGGGGCACTTGCAATAGTCGATGGGAGCAGCCTTGGACAGGTGGCATCCCAGACCCTTCCAAACATCCTCGCCACAAGGATGGCAGTGAGGATGCCTGTCCTCAGTCCCCTTATAGGCATGGACAAGGTGGAGATAGAGGCCCTGGCAAAGAGGATAGGCACCTATGACATCTCGGTGATACCCGATGGCGGATGCGGTGCTGTACCCCGCCACCCCTCAACAGCAGCAGATACAGCCTCCATCAGGGAACTCTCAGAAAAAATCCAGGTTGAAGATGAAATTGAGAGGATATTCAGATCAGCTTCAGAAACAGAAAGCCCTGAATGATCGTTGCAGATTCTGTGGATAACTTTTTAAATAATCAGATCACATCTTTTATATAAAGAATCCAGTTAATTAACTCACTATCTTCTGGAGGTGTAATGATGAAAACAACCATTAGTGTAATTAAAGCAGACGTTGGAAGCGTAGCAGGTCACGCAGTCGCACATGAGGCATTAAAGAAGAAGTGCGACGAGATACTGGCAGAAGCCAGGGATACAGGAATCCTTGAGGATTATTATATTACCAACTGTGGAGATGATATTGACCTCATAATGACCCACAGAAACGGTGAAGAAAATGAGGAGGTTCACCAGACAGCATGGAACGCCTTCAGGGAAGCCACAGAGGTGGCCAAAAGCTTAAAACTTTACGGTGCAGGGCAGGACCTCCTCTCAGACACCTTCTCAGGAAACATCAAGGGTATGGGCCCTGGGTGCGCTGAAATGGAATTTAAGGAGAGGCCAAGCGATCCTGTTATAATTTTCTGCTGCGACAAGACAGAACCTGGAGCCTTTAACCTGCCCCTCTTCAGAATGTTTGCAGACCCATTTAACACCGCGGGCCTTGTTATCGATCCAACACTTCATAACGGATACGAATTCGAGGTCTTTGATGTTGTTGAACACAAGAAGGTTACAATGGCATGCCCTGATGAGATGTACGACCTCCTTGCACTTCTCGGTTCAATCAGCCGCTACGTGATAAAGAAGATACACAGAAGGGACGACGGTGAAATAGCAGCCTCTGTTAGCACAGAACGACTTAACCTCATGGCAGGTAAGTACATAGGAAAGGATGACCCTGTTGCAATTGTCAGGGCACAGTCAGGATTCCCTGCAGCAGGGGAAGTCGTTGAGCCCTTCGCATTCCCGCACCTTGTGGGTGGCTGGATGAGGGGATCACACAACGGGCCACTGATGCCTGTTGCCCAGAGGGATGCAACACCTGTCAGGTTCGACGGACCTCCAAGGGTCATAGGGCTAGGATTCCAGATCGCAGACTGCAAACTCGTGGGCCCAATTGACATGTTTGATGACCCATCATTTGACCGCTCAAGGCAGCTTGCATCTGAAATTGCAGAGTACATGAGAAGACACGGGCCATTCGAACCCCACAGACTCCCATCAGATGAAATGGAGTACACATCCCTGCCGGGCGTACTTGAAAAACTCGGAGACAGATTTGAGGACATGGATTAATGGGGCTTCCTCCCACGTTTTATTTTTTTCCTGAACACTGGATTCTACCAGGCGTTGATCCTGTACTTCTAAATGATTGGTCTATTTCTGTAGTTATCCCTTCTGCGGTTTCTTCTTGCTGATTCTCCTGAGTATCTCATGGGGAATGTCAATCACCATCTCCACAGAGTCGATCACAGCACCGTCAGCTGTCGCCACCACACCCCCACTTTCCTTAAGCCTTCTGTCAACGCATGATGAGAGAATAGCACGTCCCTCAAGTTCCCGGGAATCCATGAGTTCCTCAACGATCTGCCTCAGTCTGCCACTGTGGCTTACGTTCCTGTCAAAGTAGAAAAACACCTCTTTAACACCTGAATGTGATAGGAAATCCATTATGGCCTTCAGGGCCCTCATGGTTACTTCACCCATCCTGTAACTCCCTGAAACACCCCTCACATCCCTCAGAAACCCATCCTGGGCAATGAAGAACCCTTCACCCCCAAGAACGCTTTCTGTACCTATGAGTACATTGTAGCCATCAATGTGGACAGTGGAACCCCTGAGGGAATCTGGACTTACCAGCCGGGAGAGTCTCCTCTTTCTGGTTTCATCTGAGAAGACGTACCTTGCAAGGTAATTTCTCTCCCTCTTCCCGAGAAGATAGTGGTTTGAAACAAAATTCAGTGCAACACGCTTACGGTAGCCCCTGTTGAGAAGGTACTTCAGGTCCTCAACGGCCATTTTAAGGGTCATCAGCCTCTTCTCTTGGCTATTATTATGAGGGCACGGTCAGAAGCATCCTCGGCCCTATCGGAAATGTTCCCGATCTTTCGGGTGATTTCCTTCATGTCCATGAATTTTATGACACCCATCTCCTTCTCCCGGTAGGCGGAATAGAGGTCAGTTATGATCTTCCTCTCAATTGCATCAACCTCATCCTCAAGGACCTCAATTTCATGGACCTTCCTCATGGCCTCCCCGAGGTCCCTTTCAAGGAGTTCCACGCACTCCTTAAGGGCGTGAACCGTCTTTCCTGTGACATCCATCATCCTCTGGAAGTCCTCCCTGAACCCTGAGGGAAAGGAGACCCTTCCAAGGGATACGGTGAATGCAGTTGATTCAATAACGTCAGCAACCTTGTCTATGCTCTCAACGAGCATTATACGGTCCTCCCTGTCGAATGGTAGGAAGGCACCCTCATAGAATTCAAGCTCCATTTTCCTTCTTATCTCATCGGCCTCATGCTCACTAACCGCTATCTCCCTTGCGAGTCTGGATACACCTCTGCAGTCACCGGTGTAAAATGCCTCCATCAGCTCCTCCAGCTTCAGGTAGCATTCCATGACCTTATCAAGGTGTCCGCGCCCATACTTCTCAACTTTACCCTCTTTCATGAAAAACTTCATTTTATCTCCATCATATAATTCCGTGAAGCATTCTTAGGCCATCCAGAAGGCCGTGGGCGTAGGTTATGCACCCGAAGGATGTGATGTAATCCCCCTTCTTTAGGTAGTAGATGGAGTCGTCCCTGTAGTTCAGGGCCCTCTCAATGATGGCCCTCTCCTCCCCTTTGAATTCTATGGATTCCATTTCCATTAAATTTTTCTCAAGAAGATCAAGGTCCTTTTCTATGCGCTCCCGGCATTCCATTTAAAACACCTCATAAATATCTAATCAGGGAATTCCCGAGACCCTATGTTTTCATCTGCCTCCGGACGTACATCATCCTCTGAATCACCGTGAAGTAACCTGCAATTACGAGAATTATCATGGCAGCGTTCATATACCATAAGCCAAGGAAGTATCCGGCAAGGGATCCTCCAATGAGTATTATGAGCCGCTCAGCCCTTTCAGCAACACCCACAGTGCATTCAAGGCCCTCGGACTCGGCCCTTGCCCTCACATAACTGACCATGAGGCTGGAGTGGAGGGCCAGCATACCTGTGAGAAGCCCTGTGAACCCCCCTGCCGTTATACCAATGATGATTATGCCATCTGAGAGCCTGTCAAGGGTTGAATCCAGGAAACCACCAAATCTGGTGGGGCTGAACCTCCTCCTTGCAACAGCCCCATCAAGGACGTCTATGAATCCGCTTAATGCAAGAAGCAGGGCGCCGTTAATAATATTCCCGGTGGCATAGGATGCGGCCGAGGCACATGCAACCAGGAAACCAGTGAATGTTATATAATCTGCAGGTATTGCGATCTTCTCTGCGATAGGGTCTATGAACCTTCTGAGTGCCGGTCTGAACTGATTCAACATGAACTCATTTATATTGATTACAGATATATAAATTGGTCATGGATCTGGTGGTTCAATGATAATCCGGAAAATCAGAAGAGAAAACCCATCACAAAATGCGATTGATGAGGCTATATCTGTTATGGAGAGGGGCGGGGCAGTGATATACCCCACAGATACCATCTATGGCCTCGGTGTCAATTCACTTGACAGGGAGTCAGTGAGGAAGCTCTTCAGGATAAAGGGAAGGACCCCTGATAAACCTGTATCCATATGTGTCTCAGGGGTGTCTGAGATACCGAGGTTCTCAAAACCATCAGAGCATGCCATGGAGATAATCAGGAGGATATTGCCGGGCCCCTACACGGTTTTACTTGAGAAGAAGGATCTGGTGCCGGATATTCTCACAGGGGGATCATCAAAGGTGGGTGTAAGGGTCCCTGATGATGAGGTATGCAGAAGGATATCAGCAAAGTTTCCGGTGACAGCCACAAGCGCCAATATATCAGGTAGGCAACCATCAGCTAACCCCCATGATATAATTGGGGATCTGGAGGTTGACCTCATGCTTGATGCAGGCGAATGTGATAGCACTGAACCATCCACGGTTGTTGATCTTACAGTTGAACCACCAGCTGTTCTCAGGATAGGTAGGGGGGACCCTGAAGTTATCCACAGGATTTTCAGGTGTATAAGATGAGGACCCTTATGGAGCTCGGTGAAAACGGGAGGCTCCCCACTGGTTCATCCATTGACTCCATACTGGGAGGAGGTGTTGAGAGGGGAACCATCACACAGTTCTATGGGCCCCCAGCTTCTGGCAAAACCAACATCGCAATTAAACTTGCAGTTGAAACTTCAAAGAGAGATAGAAAGACAGTTTTTATAGATACTGAGGGTGGAATTTCTGTTGAAAGAATCAGACAGGTTTCAGGACCTTCATTCCAAAGGGTTGCAGATAATATAATAGTTTTTGAACCCTCAAGCTTCACAGAGCAGGGTGAAGCCATTCAAAGAACACTGAATGTCCTCAAAAACCATGGTGATTCAGTTGACCTCGTTGTACTTGATTCCGCGGTGGCCCTATACCGTCTAAAGGAGGGTAACGGATCTAATTTCAATGTTGATCTTGGAAGACAGCTTTTCCTTCTTCTGCAGATGGCCAGAAGATTTGACCTTGCGGTGGTTATAACCAACCAGATATATTCCCTGAGGGGAGATGATGGTGTGGAGAGGGTGAGTCCCGTTGGCGGGACCCTCCTGAGGTACTGGTCCAAAACAATTGTTGAACTTGAAATGGGTGATAGACCAGGTGAAAGGGTTGCTATACTCAGAAGGCACAGAAACAGGCCCGAAGGTTTAAGGACCAGTTTCAGGATAGTTCCTGAGGGTATTGTCTGAGCTTGAGGGATTTTAATTTTTTCAGGATGGCTCTTCTATTATTCATTCTGGCCGGGCGCCGCAGGTTAGTTTGCGTCCTTGAAGTAGTATGGGTGTTCTGAATTTTATTACAGAATCGCTGATGCTGAACAAAGTTTATTAAGTGGTTTGTTTAATATGATATAGAACACGGTAATAGTGTGGCCTATGGTTGAGGTTCAGCCTCGGGTAGATAAGAGAAGCCTTCTTCTCTTTCATTAGGATACTCTGGTGCTGATGTGATAAAATGATTTCTCCTAAAAAATATGCTAAAGCCGCAAAAGTGCCGCCAAACGGCTTTAAAACTTCAAATGAGTTTTTTAACTACGTCTTCAAGGACAAAGAAATGATATGGATGGGTCAGAACACCAACCATCTTCATGATCACTCTGAAATAGCGGAAGCCATGATTGATTGCATAAATGAGGGTAGTTACTGTAAGTATCCTCCTCCTGAGGGGTTCCCTGAACTCAAGGAACTTGTACTGAAGGATCTGGGACTGGGGGATGGCTTTGAGGCCCTCATAACCGCCGGGGGTACAGAGTCCCTGTATCTCTGTATGAATGATATTCTCAACCCTGAGGACAATGCCATAACATGTGATCCAGGGTACCTGATAATTGACAACTTTGCAAGCAGATTCGCATGTAGTGTCAAATCGGTCCCCATATACAGCAGTGAATGTGGGTATAAACTGACACCCGACCTTGTGCTTGAGAATATGGACAGCAACACCCGCCTGATTTCACTCATTGACCCCCTGAATCCACTGGGCTCATCATATACACTGGATGAGATAAAGGCATTTGCAGACATTGCAGTGGATCATGATGTTTACCTTCTGCACGATATAACCTACAGGGACTTTGCACAGGAACACCACCTTGCAGCTGATTACGCCCCTGACCATACACTTACGGTGTACAGCTTTTCCAAGATATGCGGGATGGCAGGTCTCAGGATAGGTGCAATTGTTGCAACTGAGGATATTGTTGAGTCAGTGAAGAGCATCGTTATAAATGACCTGGGTACAAATGTTGTATCCCAGGCAGGTGCAATTGCAGCCCTCAAATCAAAGGACAGGTGGGTTGACAGGATACGGGATGTGACCTTCAGGAACCAGAAAATCATAAGGGACGCTGTTGAAGAGGTTGAAGGGGCATTTCTCCCGGTTTACCCATCAAATGGAAACATGATGGCCATAGATATACATGAAACCGGTGTGAACCCAGTTGACCTTACAGACTACCTTCTTAAGAGGAAGATCTTTGTAAGGCAGGGTGCATACACCAGCAAGATATTCGGGGACAGGTACATACGTCTCAGCTTCTCCATACCAACTGAGCAGGTCGAGATATTCGCTGAGAACTTTGTGGATGTGATGGAGTTCCTGAGGCCATCATAATTTCACAATTTTCAGTTTTTTTATCGATTCTTTTTTGATTTAATCTGGCAGATAATCTGCTAACTGTAATTTTTATCCTTTAGGATCGGTTTTTGAGCTTTGATTTTGGCAAATAATTCGCTCTTCTCTTTTCAGTTTAGATTAACTCAGAGTAGGGCATATAAGAGGTTTTTTGCATTGGAAAATAAAAGAATGGAAGGTACTGGTTGACATCTATTATGGCAGGTTTTAAAAGAAGGTTGAATGAAAAGGGTGAATCATCTACTATTCTGTTTTCAGGTAATAGTATTCCCCCATCTCCTTCTGCTGCCTGTCAAGGAAACTTCCAGGCTTGTTGACACGCGGCCTTTTTGTTTCCTTATCCCTCCTGAAGGTTATCCCTGTTTCACTGAGGAATGTGTTCATAGCTTCCCTGAGTTCGGTGGGGCTTCCAGCGCGTCCCTCAACTCCAGGTTTCCCACTGAAGACCATGGCCCTGTCGGATATGTAGTCAATGAAGATTATGTCATGGTCAATTATCATGGCAGACGCATTTCTGCTTTCAATTATCCTTCTTATGGCCTTGGCTGCAAGCAGACGCTGTTCAACGTCAAGGAATGCTGTTGGTTCGTCCAGAACATAAAGTTCTGCATCCCTGGAGAGAGCAACTGCGACTGCAAGGCGCTGCAGCTCACCGCCACTCAGCTCATTAACTGCCTTGTCAAGTATCTCCTCAAGATTGAATGGCCTCATTATCTCGCTTTTGAATAGGTTTGATCCATATGAAGGGGCGTTTGCATACAGAAATTCCTCCACGGTACCGGTATAATCCGATGAAAGGTACTGGGGCTTGTAGGATATCTTTATCTTCCTCTTGACCTTCCCTTCATCGGGCTTTTCAACACCTGCAAGGATCCTTGCAAAGGTTGTTTTACCTATACCGTTTGGCCCGAAGGCAGTAATAACCTCGTTGAGGTATACTGCGCCCTCCTCAACATTAAGGCTGAATGCTGCATGGGACTTTATCATCTTTGAGTACTCCACAAGGAGCTCACCCTCCTCCTCGGCTCTTGGGGGTTTCACCTTGAATTCTATTTCATGATCGCGGAATCTCACGTTCTCCTCCCTGAGGAAACCCCTGATGTAGGTGTTGATCCCCACCCGGACACCACGGCGGTTGGATACAACCCCGTATCCACCTGGCTTACCGTAGAGTATATGGACGTAGTCTGACATCGCATCAAGGGCGGCCATGTCGTGCTCTATCACCATAACGGATTTCCCTGCCTCTGCAAGGGACCTTATGACCCTTATTGCATTGAGCCTCTGCCTCACATCCAGCCATGAGGTTGGCTCATCAAAGTAATAGAAATCTGCTTCACGTAGAGCTGCAGCTGCGATTGCCACGCTCTGGAGTTCACCCCCGCTGAGGTTTGATATCTCACGACCCATTATCTCCCCAATCTCGAGGGTTTCAACCACTTCATCTGTTCTCTTTGAATCTATACTCAGAAGCAGATCCTCAACCTTTCCCTTAACGTACTTCGGGATCTTATCCACCATCTGGGGTTTGTGCACAACGGTTACCTTTCCTTCACTGAGGTTCTGGAAGTAATTCTGCAGCTGGGATCCCCTGAAGTGGTTTATAATTTCATCCCACCCTGGTGGGTCCTGGAAGTTGCCAAGGTTTGGCCTGAGTTCCCCCGACAGTATCCTTATGATTGTTGACTTCCCGATACCGTTTGGACCTATCAGCCCAATCACATCCCCCTCTGTCACGATGGGGAGACCGAAGAGTTCAAACATGTTCTGACCGTACCTGTGAACCGGGTCTTCAAGGGCCTCGGGAAGATTTATAACACTTATGGCCTTGAATGGACACCTTTTTGTACATATACCACAACCGGAACACAGTTCCTCAGATATGAGGGGTTTCTTTGTTTTCTCATCAATTGTTATGGTGTCCTCATCCATTCTAACTCCAGGACAGTACTCTATGCAGACATAGTTGCATTTCTTTGGCTGGCATCTATCATGATCGAGTATTGAGATTCTGGTCAATTCTATCACCATTGGTATGAGGATGAAAATTCAGTTTCGGTTGATTATGGTGTGGGGTGGTAAATAAATTCATTCTCAGAAATTCAGGCCCCTTTGAATTATTGTTGCTGGGGGAATAAATAGTCAACAGTCCAGAGGATACTGAAGTTGACACTTAAAATTCAGTCATCTCCAAACCCACCGGCCATAGAGCTGACGGGGATACTGAAGTATGATGTTTAAAATAAAAATAGAAATGGCCATTTATAGTTTTTTAACGGCCAGTTCTATGTCTGATGCTTTAACAGTTTTTCTGCCGGCGTGTTTTGCTAGTTTAACAGCTTCTGCTGCTATTTCTTCGCCTTTGTCTTCCAGAATTTTTGCAAGTGTTTCCCTTGCGTCGTCGCTTATTCTCTGGGCACCGGCATTTTTTATTATTCTCCCAACTGGTGCTATGGGTAATTCGGCCATAATATCACCTCAATTCTATATTTAACCAAATACTATTTAAATTTATCGATTTTTCGGCACTATTTTCCATCCATATCATGATTCTATACTTCCCAGCCTTGCAGATTGTCACTGTAACACTGGCACCAACCTTCTGGTTGGGAGGGGCACCTCCAGTTGAGGTGTGCATGAGATGGGCACTGATGACTTTTCATTTTTTTTGCGCTGGAAACAGTTATTAGTATCAACCAATATAGACCCGGATGGTGGGAAAATGAAACAGGTCATAATAGTGAGGTCTGATCTGAAGATGGGAAAAGGTAAAATAGCAGCCCAGGCCTGTCATGCTTCTATTGGTTCATTCAAAAAAACAGATCCTGATAAAATCAGAAGATGGGAAATTGATGGTTCAAAGAAGGTTATAGTTTCAGTTAAGAGCCTTGATGAGCTTCTGGAGATATATGAATCTGTGAAGGATTCGGGGATCTCATACTATCTGGTGAGGGACGCCGGTCATACCCAGATACCTGCAGGCACCATCACATGTCTGGGCATAGGCCCGGACGACGATGAGAAGATAGATAAAATAACAGGTGACCTCAAACTTCTCTGAGGCTGAAATATGGTGATATTATGGACTGGGTTGTTAAGATAGGGGGTAGTCTATTTCCTGAACATGCTGCAGAACTCCTTAAAAGCCTTGAAGGAACAGGGGTTGCTGTTGTGTGTGGTGGTGGGGATTTTGCAGATAGAGTGAGGTACTATGACAGGGTTTCGGGATTTTCTGAAAGCGCGACCCATGATTCGGCCATACTATGCATGGATATTACTGGAAGGCTGCTTTCTGACCTATGTGAATCTGCTGTTCCGGTGAGGACACTTGGGGAGTGCAGGGAGGTAGCCGGGAGTGGTCTGACACCTGTGATCCTGCCATCTGAACTCCTGCGTTTTTCTGATCCTGTGGAACACTCATGGAGGGTGACCTCGGATTCCCTCTCACTCATAATAGCACACATGCTTGGGGCGAAACTTTTAATAGCAACAGATGTAGATGGTATATATACTGAGAGGCCACCTGCCAGAGATGCTAAACTTATAAATGAGATAAGTGCTAAAAACTTACTATCTTTTGGTGAGACATCAGTGGACGAAGCACTACCTGAACTTCTCATTAAAATGAAAACTGATTGTTATGTTGCAAACGGGAAGTTTCCCGAGAGGGTGCTGTCCATTTTAAGGGCAGGTGCTTCAGAAGTTATATGTACAGTTATAAGAGGTGATTAGATGACAAAGATGGAATGCACATCCTGTAAGCAGGAGATACCTCTGGTTGAAACCTATGTGAAATTTGAATGCCCCATGTGTGGCGAGATGATCTACAGGTGCCAGAAGTGCAGGACCTTCGGACACACCTACAGGTGCAGCTGTGGATTCGAGGGACCATAGGAAAAATATATAAATTAGTATTACTCAAGATTCTGTGTGGAGGTATTTCATGGGAGATGTAGTAGCTACCATAAAGGTTATGCCTGAAAGTCCAGAGGTTGACCTTGAGGCACTCAAGAAGGAAATTGAATCAAGGATACCCGAGGGTACTGAGCTTCACAAAATAGATGAGGAGCCCATAGCATTTGGCCTCGTTGCACTAAATGTGATGGTTGTTGTGGGCGATGCCGAGGGTGGAACCGAAGCCGCTGAGGAGAGCCTCGCGGGTATTGATGGTGTCAGCAATATAGAGGTAACCGATGTGAGAAGGTTAATGTAGCTCCCCTTTCAGGGTGATTGGGATAACAGATATCCTTTTTGCCTGCTTTCTTGGGATCATCACTGGCATATTAACGGGTCTGATTCCAGGCATCCATGTT
Source organism: Methanothermobacter sp. KEPCO 2 (assembly GCF_041228365.1). Classification (NCBI taxonomy): domain Archaea; kingdom Methanobacteriati; phylum Methanobacteriota; class Methanobacteria; order Methanobacteriales; family Methanobacteriaceae; genus Methanothermobacter; species Methanothermobacter sp. KEPCO 2. Next base: position 1,697,038 of record NZ_CP166185.1, read on the forward strand.
AATACTGTGGGAGCATTCATTTTCGCATCATCAACCCACCTTCATGTATCTGAGGAATTCCTCGCTGTTTTTTTATTATCACTTTCAGTGGCACACGCCCTTCTTGAGTTCATACCATCAGCGCTTCTTGGGGTGCCCGATGAAGGAACAGCCATCTCTGTCCTCCCCTCTCACCGGATGGTGCTTGAAGGTAAGGCCGGGGAGGCCATAAGGGCGGCCACGGTTGGTGGTGTTGGAGGGATTCTCATCACAATAATCCTCCTACCATCGCTCTTCCTGATTTTACCACCACTGTACAATTTTCTCAGACCCCATATATGGTTGATTCTGATTCTGGTATCTGTTTACATGATAATAAAACTCAGCAGAAATTTCGAGGCCGTTATCTGGGCTTCGGCGCTTTTTCTCTTCTCAGGTGCGATGGGGTGGCTCATGTTTCAGACGCCCATATCACCGGGTCTTGGGCTCATGACACTTTTTACAGGTTTTTTTGGACTCAGCACCCTCTTTTACAGTTTAAATTCAGAATCAGATATTCCTGAACAGAGCAGGGTTCAGTTCACAGAGTTCAACATGAACACCCTGAGGTCGGTATCTGCAGGTGGTCTGGCATCTGTTTTACTGGGGTTTCTCCCGGGATTTGGACCGGCCCAGGGCGGGATGATAGCAGCCTCCCTCACAGGTTCAGGTGGTGAGGATGCACCTGAGGATTTCATCATGGCAATTTCAGGTCTGAACACATCAGACGCACTCTTCTCGCTCCTCACACTATACCTCATAGGGAACCCCAGAAGCGGCATTGCGGTCTACATTTCAGAAATTGTTCAGGATGTCAGCATGGCCCATCTCATGCTCTTCATATCAGCGTCTCTCCTCGCGGTCTCTGCCGCTGCAGTAGCCTCCATAAAACTGGGCGATCATCTTGCATGCGGCCTCTCAGGTATCAACTATAGAAGGGTATCGGCCTGTGTAATGCTCTTTATGGTGGCATCCATCTTCTTTTTTGCCATCATGGAGGGCGCAAGCCTCCCGTTCATTGCAGTGGCGCTCCTGACATCCACTGCCTTTGGGGTAATCCCCCACTGTGCAGGTATAAGCAAGTCCCATCTCATGGGGGTCCTTGTGCTTCCTGCGGTGGTTATTTACATGGGAATTTAAGTTTCAATTATCTAAGAATATCAGTTAAAATGAGTCTTCAACACAGGGATCAGTTAATTCTGAAGGTCCAGCATCCAGTTCACTGAATCAGCAGGATCCTCTCTGCCAGTTTTCCTGCAGCCTCAATGAACTCCTTTACTTCCACACCTGGGAATGGATCCACAATACATAGCTCAAATTTTTCATTCAGGATTTCAGGCAGTTCTCTGATGTCCTCAGAGCATATTTTGAACCTTTCCTTCCTGAAGCCATTGATCTGAAGGTTAAGGCGCGTCATCTCACACGCATCCCTCCAGATGTCATTGAAGACAACCCTATCTGCACCTGCCATCAGTGCAAATATTCCAAGGGTGCCCGGGCCGCAGGTGGCGTCCAGAACAGTCTCTGGACGAATTGATAGGATTTCCCTGGCAGCTGCTTCTATTTTCTGGTTTTTTGCACCTGCAAATTCTATGTGAAGCCTGCTCTGCCTCCGGTATATGGACATTGAACCTGCAGGAGTCTCTATGATGTCACACCTCATATCACAGCCTGCAAGAAGATCATAAACATGGGGGGTCATTGATGAATCCATAACCCCTGGTGTCACTGAGGGATCGCCCCTTATGACACCCTTAACCTCAGGCACATCAGTTATTATCATCTCCGCAGTTTTCCCAGTGATGGCAGGTGTTAGAAGAACAAGCGAATCCTCTGGCAGGAAGGGGGCCGATTTGAGGGGAAATGCAGGAGTTATGAGCGGAACACCGGCGTCCCTCAACCTGGCATTTTTTGGGATGACCCCATTCTCTATAAGGATCATGGATACCTGTGCCATTACAGAATCAAGGTGCCTCCTGCCACATTCACATTCTTCCAGTGCCGATTCAGTCACCTGTTCCATTATGGGTCTGAACTTCCTGAAACCAGGGTTTACACAGCCCTCACAGGGGTCGTAATAACCCCACAGTTCATGCTTGTTATGTGCACGAAGAACCTCCCCACAGACGGGACACCTTGCTGACATACACTTAAATATTATCCTCCACATATTAAAAGATGAGTAACATGAGGGACAAGAGGAAGGAGATTCTGAGGGAAATTCTCGGAGAATTCGCAGCGGATGAGGAAGCGACTCCAAGGGAAGAAAAAAGGGAAAGGCCTGCGGAATCGGAATTCAAGGTTGAAAAGGTGCTTGAAAAGCCATCACCGAAGCCCGCCCCCCGTGGTCCCGATATAAAGGATGTTGAAATCATTGAGGGCGACCTCATACCCAAATACAAGGTGTCCCTTCCAAAGTTCTCTGAGAAGGAAAGGGAACTCCTCAACGAGATCCGTGAAAAACTTGTTGAGGTTGCGGTATCCAAGGGTGAGGATTTCAGGATAGACGAATCCACCTTCATGTCGGAGGTTAAGGAATTTCTCAAGATGAAGGGGGTTCGCAATGTCGATAAGCTCGCCAAGCAGATCTCCCAGGAGATGCTGGGTTACGGCGAACTTGACCCACTCATCAAGGATGATGATCTCGAGGAGATAATGGTAATCGGTGTCAACAAACCCGTCTTTGTCTACCACAGGAAGATGGGTATGATGATAACCAACGTGGTCTTCAAGGACGATGACGATATAAAGGCCATCATTGACCTCATTGCAAGGCAGGTGAACAGGCGTATAGACCAGCAGACACCCATACTGGATGCAAGGCTGCCTGACGGCTCAAGGATCAATGCGACAATACCACCTGTATCTCCGGATGGATCAACACTCACCATACGAAAATTCAGGAAGGATCCCTTCACTGTAGTCGATCTCATCAACTTCAAGACCATGTCCTCCCATCTTGCGGCCTTCCTCTGGGTCTGCACTGATGGGCTCGGGGTGAAACCATGCAACGCCATAGTTGCAGGGGGTACTGGTTCAGGTAAAACAACAACCCTCAACACAATATCGGCCTTTGTACCCCCAACCGAGCGTATCATAACAATTGAGGATACACTGGAACTTCAGCTGCCCCACACCCACGTCCTGAGGATGGAGACAAGGCCACCAAACATAGAGGGTAAGGGGGAACTGGACATGGACACCCTGGTTAAGAACTCCCTCCGTCAGAGACCCGACAGGGTGATCGTCGGGGAGGTCAGGGGTGGAGAGGCAATAACACTCTTCACAGCCCTCAACACAGGGCACAGCGGTTTTGGAACGCTTCACGCAAACACCGCCAGGGAAACAATAACCCGTCTCATAAACCCTCCCATGAACGTGCCAAGGATAATGATACCCGCCCTTGACTTTATAATAATGCAGAACAGGATGTACCGCCCCGAAGGGGGTTCCATAAGGAGGATAACAGAGGTTGCCGAGGTTGTGGGTATGGAGGAGGGCAATGTTCAGCTCAACAGGGTCTTTGAATGGAACAGCGTAACAGATAAGGTGGAATACGTTGGAATAGCCAGTCAGACCCTCAGGGAGATAGCTGAACTCAGGGCCATAAGCATAAATGAGATAGAGGAGGAGATCGAAAGAAGAAGACTCGTCCTTGAATACCTGGCCGATGAGAACATAAGGTCCATAGATGAGGTTGGACACTACATAAATGAGTACTACAGGGACCCGGACGGTGTTCTTGACAGCATACTCTGAGGACAGATACAATGGTCTCAATCAGGGATATATTCGATAAACTCGGGGGACTCACCCTCACATCCACGAAGAAGGTGGGTGAGGGCGTTCAGAAGCCCGTTAAGAAGATAGGTGAGATAAAGCCAAAGGCTCCCCCAATTGGAAAACCAGGGGGAATCCTGAAGAGGGAATCTAAGAAACCAAAGCCAGGGTTTCTCTCAAGGAGGGGGTCAGCGAGGGTTATAAGCAGGATGAAGATGACCCCTGAGGAGATAGAGGTATTCAAGGGGCTTATAGAGGCAGATAAGAGACTTGAAGAGAGGGGAGAGGATAGCGCAACCCGTGAAAGCTTTCAGAGGGCGTCCCTTGAGGAGATACTGAAGGAGGAGGAGAAGGAGCAGCTCGACCCCAAGCTCATAATGATACTTGGCGGGGGCTCAGGGGCGGTGCTGCTGATTGTGATGGTCGTCCTTGGCTTCGGGATCGAGATAGGCCTTGCAATGATGCTGGCTGTTCTCTTCATGGCCATAATCATCATATTCCTCCCGAACCTTCAGAAGGGCAAACGTTCAAGTGAGGCTTCCAGGGAACTGCCCTTTGCACTCCGTCAGATGGCCACTGAACTCAAATCAGGGCTTGGGCTCCATGATAGTATGCGTTCAGTTGCAATGTCCGGGTACGGGGCCCTTTCTGAGGAGTTTGCAAGGACACTTGAGGAGATCAAGTATGGTGAGACCACTGAGAGTGCCCTTATTGAGATGAGTAACCGCATAGAATCCGATGGCCTCAAGAGGGCCGTATACCAGATCACAAGGACCCTAAACAGTGGGGGAGATCTCTCCAAGACACTCAATGTTATTGCAGATGATATTGCATATGAGATGAGGATGAAGCTCAAGGATTATTCCCAGAAGCTCAACTCCTTCACCATGATCTACATGTTCCTTGCGATTCTGGGACCCGTCATATTCCTTGTAATGCTCCTGGCAGCGTCCACTGTTATGGGGTCCGTCCTGCCACCCATAGCCATTATACTGATATACCTCTTCCTCTTCCCAATGCTGGTGGGGTTCATGGCCTTCATGATCAAGAGGCTTGAGCCAAAACTTTAGATATATTGTGATACGGCATTCATCGCTCCCGAAGCACATGTAGAAGTTCGTGGTACTTCTCATCCCCGAGGAGGTGCATGAGTTTATGCTGTTTTTCTTCACCCAGAAAGTGAAGCAGCCTGTGGTATGCATCCGCCCCGAGGAGGTGCAGAAGTTCATGGTATGCCTCATCCACCGTCAGCTTGACATCAACATCAAAGCCCGCCATTCTGAGGCGGTTCATGAGGTCAGCGGTTCTGGGAAGCCTTAAACTGGCTCTTCTTATTATTTCAGGTTCTCCGAAGATTTCACCCGGTGTTCCCTCGGCTATGAGTTCGCCGCTGTTTAAAACAAATATTCTATCAGCAAACTGGCTGAGGATTTCAACGTCGTGGGAGGATATTATGACTGTTATGCCCTCACTGCTCAGTTCAAGGAGTATCTCGATTATCCCATCGGCGGTTTCAGGGTCCAGACCTGTTGTGGGCTCGTCAAGGACCATTATTTCAGGTTTCATTGCAAGAATCCCTGCAATGGCCACCCTCTTCTTCTCACCGCCGCTCAGATGGTGGGGCGCCCTTTCTTCGTAGCCGGACATACCCACCCTTTCAAGTGACTTCCTGACCCTTTCCTCGACCTCATCTTCACTGAGTCCAAGGTTCATGGGGCCAAAGGCAACATCATCCCTCACAGTTGGGGAGAAGAGCTGATCATCGGGGTTCTGGAAAACTATACCCACCTTCTGCCTTATCCTGATAAGTTCAGATTTGCTGTAATTGATTTTCTCTCCATCGATTATTATTTCTCCGGCTGATGGCCTGAGTATTCCGTTGAGGTGCAGAAAGAGTGTTGACTTACCGGCCCCGTTGGGACCTATGACGGCAACCCGTTCACCCCTCCCTATTTCCATGTTAATGTTTCTAAGGGCTGTGGTGCCATCCGGGTAGGTGTAGCTGAGGTTCTTCACCTGAATCATTTCATCACCGGAAGCGACGTCTGGATGACGTGAAGAACCGCAAGTATCATGATATTCGCAGCCACAAACAGCACTTCCCTTCTTCCTATCTTGGAGGCTGCTGTGTACATCCTGCTTTCTGGTGTGTAACCGCGGCTAAGCATGCTGAGATACACCCTTTCCCCCTGTTCATATGCCCGAAGGAACATCATGGCAATGGTTTCACCCACCTTCCTCAGCCTCCACCGGTAGGGCACGTTTTTGTTCCAGATATCAAAGCAGCGGGTTTTCTGGGCATTCCTTATTCTTTCAAGTTCATCATAGAAGAAGAAGAGGTACCTGACTGTGAGGTTTAAGAGCATCGCAAAGTCGGAGGGGACACCGATTCTCCTTGCTGAGCCAACAAGTTCCTGCATTGACGTTGTTGAGGAGAGAAGTATCACCGCGGTCACACTCACAGTCACCTTTCCGAGAAGCAGTGCCCCGAAGATGATTCCCTGAAGGGTTATGTCAAATCCAAACGGCCCTGTCCAGATCACGTCCCCGGGCCTTATGAATGGCTGGAAGAGTGCTATGAATCCACCGAATGGGAGTATGAGAATGAGCCTTTTAATGGCATAGGATGGTGATACATTTGAGAGGAAGATCAATAAGATAAGGTAAATCTCCATGAGGATGAGTGTTGCAATACTCTGCGTGGCAACCGCAAAGACGATTATGATAAATGTTATTATGAGCTTGACACGCCCATCAAGGCTGTGTATTGAACTCTCCTTAAGGCTTTCCCTCTCTATGTTTATGAGGTCTTCCATTCAGCTTCCCCGCAAATTTAATGAGGGGTTATTTCCCCTCATCAACTTCTGTTTCCCTTCTACGGAGCAGTACTCCAACGCCATAGGCGAGGCCCAGCACAATGGCAGTGCCCAGCACCATTGCTATGGAACCACCAACCTTGCTCTCACCAAATATAGGGAGGGTGTAGTCTGGCATCGGCGATTCAACCACAGGTTCAGTTTCAGGGTTGGGCATCACCTTCTCGGCTGTGCTCTCAAGTCCATCAGGGTTTTCTGATGCAAGGAATGGTGCCAGAATTGCTATTATGAGGGCAATCAGGATGCCCCCTGCCATGAATTTTTTATCCCGGGCATTCATTTTGATGCAACCCCCTTCTTCTCACCCCATTCACTGAACTTGAAGAGATCGGGGCGGCTGTTTTCAATTGCAAGGACAACAACCACTGTTATTGCAGCTTCGATGAGACCTATGACCGCGTGGTAGAGCCCCATCATCCACAGTCCCTCCACAAGCGGGAAGGTACCCGCTATCCACATCTCTATGGCGCAGGCAATGGCGGCAAGGAATATTGAGGCCCATGATGCCACGGCGACCGCAGGAATTTCACCGGCTGATCTGAGTGCCCTGAACAGGTAGTAACCTGTGAATCCTCCAATTATACCCATGTTGAAGATATTCGCACCAAGCGCAGTTAGACCACCATCACCGAATATGAGTCCCTGAAGTATCAGTACAATTGAGAGTAAAAGGACAGCTGCCCATGGACTTGCAAAGACTATTGCAACGAGGGCCGCTCCAACCATGTGACCACTGGTACCCCAGGGTATCGGTATGTTCATTGCCTGTATTGCGAATATTCCAGCTGCAAGAACTGCAAACAGGGGTATCTGTCTTTCTTTAAGGTCCCTTCTGGCCCACTGCATGCTGAAGTAGAGGGCTATAAGGGCTATGACCCAGTACACGACGTACTGTGGGAATGGTATGAAACCATCTGGAATATGCAAGATTCTTCGCCTCCTTATTATTTATATTAATTCCGTCATTATATCAAGGCCTTATATAATATAAAGATTGGTGTGGGTATTACAATCTCTCTGTTTAATTTATATTGTGGTAATAACACACCTGGATTTTCTGGTCTCATAAAACGGCTTTTAAATTGAGAGGACATTTTCTTGAGTATGGCGTGAAACTGAGCTCATAGCAGCTTTAATCATCGAGATCAGCTTTATTAAAAATGTCCCTGTTTTTATGTGCCACGGCCAAATACACAAAATTTATATATTGATTTCATAAAATGAAAACCATCATTATAAATCATTAATAATTGTCAGTCTACATTTAGTAATACTGGTGATGGATGTGGCACCCGAATCAAAAAAAGCCAAGAACCTTAAAGGGGATTTCTGGGACCTTAAAAATATCCAGATATCCATAGGAGAAATTATAACTGAGGAAAAACCTCAGGAGGAAGAGGCCAGGGGTCCAAAACCCCGTCCCCATGTTACCGACCTCAGGTCATGGGACATGAAGCTCCTTGAAAGATACGAACCATTCTATGCACCTTTCTGTGACATGTGCTGCCTCTGCACCTACGGTAAATGCGACCTCCTCGGTAAGAAGGGCGCATGTGGTATAGACGCAGCCACCCAGCAGGCACGCATAGTACTTCTCGCATGTCTCATAGGGACCGCCGCCCACGCGGGACACGCAAGGCACCTTGTGGACCACCTCATAGAGAAACTGGGAGAGGACTATGAAATAGACCTGGGCATGAATGTGGATATAGAGGCACCCATAACAAGGACCGTTATGGGAAGGAGGCCGCGGACCCTGGGCGACCTCAGGGAGGTTATGGACTACGCCGAGGAACAGATGTCACACCTCCTCTCAGCCTGCCACACGGGACAGGAGGGTGACAGCAGGGACTTTGAATCAAAGGCATTCCACGCTGGACTCATGGATGACCTCACGAGGGAGGTTGCGGATATCGCCCAGATAGTTGCCCTGGACCTCCCGAAGGGTGATGAGGACGCGCCACTCGTTGAACTGGGATTCGGTACGATAGACAACACCAAACCCGTGATACTCTGCATAGGCCACAACGTTCTCCCTGGGGCAGATATAGTGGACTACGTCACCGAAAGGGAACTCGAAGACGAAATTGAGGTATGCGGTATATGCTGCGCAGCAATAGATGTTACAAGGTACAGTGAGGCTGCCAAGGTCGTCGGGCCCCTCTCAAAACAGCTCAGATTCATAAGAAGTGGTGTGGCCGATGTGATAGTGGTGGACGAGCAGTGCGTGAGGACAGACGTGCTGGAGGAGGCCCTCAAAAACAGGTCAGCGGTGATTGCAACAACAGATAAGATGTGCCTGGGACTTCCTGATCTGACAGATGAGGACCCCGATAAAATCGTGAATGACCTCATAAACGGTAACATAGAGGGGGCACTGATCCTCGACCCCAATAAGGTTGGTGAGGTGGCAGTTAAAACTGCAATGAAACTGGCACCACTCAGGAAATCCCTCAAAAAATTGCCAGAGGTTGATGAGATAATTAAGATGGCATCAGAGTGCACAGATTGCGGCTGGTGCCAGAGGGTCTGCCCCAACGGCCTCCCTGTCATGGATGCAGTTAAGAGCGCAGCTGAGGGTGATCTGAGCAAACTTGAGGAGATGGCACTTGAGGAGCTCTGCTACACATGTGGACGCTGCGAACAGGAGTGTGAAAGGGACATACCCATAGTATCCATGGTGACAAAGGCCGGTGAAAGGCGCGTAAAGGACGAAAAATACAAGATAAGGGCTGGCCGTGGCCCTGCCCAGGATGTGGAGATAAGGAGGGTCGGCGCACCCATAGTCCTCGGGGACATACCCGGTGTCATAGCCTTTGTGGGATGCTCAAACTACCCTGAGGGTGGAAAGGATGTTGCCCTCATGGCAAAGGAGTTCCTTGAGAGGAACTACATCGTGGTCACAACGGGATGCGGTGCAATGTCCATAGGGGAATACAGGGACGAGGATGGAAAGACACTCTATGAAAAATACGGCGGGCAGTTCGATGCAAAGGGACTTGTTAACATGGGCTCCTGCGTATCAAACGCCCATATATCAGGTGCTGCCATAAAGATAGCCAACATATTCGCACAGAAACCACTTGAGGGGAACTTTGAGGAGATAGCGGATTACATACTTAACCGTGTAGGTGCATGTGGTGTCGCATGGGGTGCCTACTCCCAGAAGGCGGCGGCCATAGCAACCGGTGTGAACAGGTGGGGAATACCCGTCGTCCTGGGACCCCACGGATCTAAGTACCGCAGACTGTTCCTTGGAAGGGCAGATGACCAGGAGAAGTGGAAACTGAACGACCTCAGAACAGGTGAGGTCATTGATGGGGAGCCAGCTCCAGAACACCTTCTCTACGCAGCAGAGAACCGGGAGGAGGCAACGGTGATGGTGGCCAAACTCTGCATAAGGCCAACAGATACACCCAAGGGTCGTCAGATGAAACTCAGCAACTACATAGACCTCCACAAGAAATACTTCGGCACAATTCCAGATGACATCGACAGGTTCATAAGGACAGAGAAGGACATCCCCATAGTCTACAAGAGGGATATCATGAAGATACTGGAGGAGAAGAACTGGAAGCCAAGGAAGCTTCCAAAGGAACCCTCACTTCTTGAGAGGTGATCGGTGTGAATGACCGTATAATACCATGGCAGCCAACTGTTATAGCAGGGCCTAAACAGGCAATGCTCGTAACACCAGAAACCGCAGTTATGATGATAAAAAAGGCCAAGAGGCCACTTATGGTTGTGGGGCCCCTTGCAAAGCGCCAGCCAGTACTTGAACACACAGTTAAAATCATCAGGCACTGGGACCTGCCTGTGGTCTCCACTGCCGATACCTACAGGGTGCTGAAGGATGCGGGTGTGGAATCAGAACCCCACGGGATAGTGGAGATAACCAACCTTCTGAAGGACCCAGACTGGGAGGGTCTCAGGGGTGAGGGCCAGCACGACCTCGTCATATTCATAGGGTGCATCTATTACATAGCATCCCAGGGCCTATCAACACTCAAGCACTTCGCACCACATATAAGGACACTCACAATATGCAAGACATTCCACTCAAATGCAGATGCATCATTCCCCAACATGGATGATGATGAATGGTTCAGGTACCTTGAGAAGATGTATACTGACTGATGATAATGGAGGAATTCAATGTTTGAAGACATACCCGTTGATGTAAGTCCCATGCACGAGGGGGAGCGGATAAGATCAGCAAACATGTTCGTTGAACTTGCCGGGCCCAAATCCATCGGAGCCGAACTGGTCCAGGTTAAGGATAGCGTTGAGGATGGAAAGGTGGAGGTCATAGGGCCCGAGATAAGTGAGATGGAACAGGGCCAGATCTATCCATTCGCCATAAACGTGGAGATAGCAGGAAGCGAACTCGAGGAGGAACTTGAAAGCGTTATAGAGCGGAGGCTCCATGAGCTCTGCAACTACGTCCAGGGTTTCATGCACCTCAACCAGAGGGACCAGATCTGGTGCCGTGTAAGCACAGAGGCAAGGGACGCAGGATTCATGCTGGAACACCTTGGAAAGGCACTATCGGTCCTCTTCAGGGAGGAGTTCCCCATAATCGAATCCATATCAGTGACAATCATGACCGATGAGGGCGCTGTTAAAGAATTCCTTGAAACAGCCAGGGAAAAGTATGAGATAAGGGATTCAAGGGCAAGGGAACTCTCAGACGAGGACGTTGACGTATTCTACGGATGCCTCATGTGCCAGTCCTTCGCCCCAACACATGTATGTGTGGTCACACCAGACCGGACAGCCCTATGTGGTGCCATTAACTGGTTCGACTGCCGCGCAGCCTACAAGATGGACCCCGACGGCCCAATATTTGAAATTCAAAAGGGGGATGTCCTTGATCCGGAGAGGGGAGAATATGAGAATGTTAACGCTGCGGTGGCAGAGAACTCACAGGGTACAACAGAGAGGGTTTACCTCCACAGTGTGTTCGGGTATCCACACACATCATGTGGCTGCTTCGAGGCAGTTGCATTCTACATACCAGAACTGGACGGCATAGGCATCGTGAACAGGGACTTCAGGGGCGAAACACCCCTTGGAATACCATTCTCTGCAATGGCAGGGCAGTGCTCAGGCGGAAAACAGGTTGAAGGTTTCTCAGGTCTCAGCCTTGAGTACATGCGCTCACCCAAATTCCTGCAGGCAGATGGGGGATACTCAAGGATAATCTGGATGCCAAAGGAACTCAAGGAATCTGTCATTGACTTCATCCCTGAAGACCTGAGGGATAAGATAGCCACAGAGGAGGATGCAACATCAATAAAGGAACTCAGAAAGTTCCTTAAGGAGAAGGGGCACCCCGTCCTTGAAAGGGCACCCACAGAAGTTGAGGAAGCTGAAGTCGTTGAGGAAGAGGAAACCCACGCTGAGGGGGCCCCCATCACTGAGGGAATACCTGTAATGGCGTCCCCAGAGATCAGCCTTCCAGCAGCGGGTGGATTCAGGATAATCCTCAAGAATGCAAAGATCTACGCTGAGAAGGTAATAATAAAGCGTAAATAATCAACTGAGTGGTCATGTGATAATAGCAGTAAGCGGCAAGGGCGGAACAGGAAAGACCATGGTTTCAGCGTCACTTGTGAGGATACTCGCAGCTACCGGTGCGGATGTCCTCGCAATAGACGCTGACCCTGATTCAAACCTTCCAGAGGCCCTCGGGGTTTCCGTAAGCGGGACGGTTGGTGAGGTGAGGGAACAGCTTAAGAGGGACACAGCAGCGGGCAGAATCCCCCCATCAGCCAACAAGTGGGATATACTTGACTACAGGATAATGGAGTCGATAACCGAGACAGATGACTTCGATCTGCTCGTCATGGGTCGCCCGGAGGGGAGCGGATGCTACTGTGCAGTTAACACCATGTTGAGGCGGATAATCGAGAATATAGCAGAGAACTACGACTACATAGTGATAGATACCGAGGCGGGCCTTGAGCACCTCAGCAGGAGGACAACCCAGAACGTTGACGTTATGATGGTTGTAACCGACCCCTCAAAGAGGGGGATTCTAACAGCAAGAAGGATACTTGAACTATCAAGGGAACTTGAGATAAAATTCAGGAAGGTATTCCTGGTTCTTAACAGGGTCCGTGAGGGTGACCTTGAGAAACTTGAAATAGACGAGGACCTTGAGGTCATAGGCGTTATACCCGAGGATCCCCTTGTTTCCAGGTATGACATGGAGGGCAGGTCGCTATATGAGCTGCCTGAAGACTCAGCAGCATTCAGGGCCATAAAAAAGGTTGCCGGGAAAATTTTAAGTCTATAGAGGTGTGCTTATGGATAAATTAACGGAACTTCTGAAATTACTTCAGAACACGGAATCCATCGAAATAAATGAGTTCAGGATGGATGTTGACGAACTTGAACTCTACCTGATGCCTGTGGTTCAGCAGGCCATCCAGAAAACAGTTGAGGTTAGGGAGGCAGTTGAGGCACTCCCTGAGGAGGAATTTGAACCACCGGTAAGGACATACCCCGGTGAGGTTGCCCAGGTGAAACTGGGCGAGGGTACAAGGAAACCTGTTTACCTTGGCGGTCAGAAGGCCCTCTACAGATTTGAGGAACCCCAGCCAAACCCACCGGTGGTTACATTCGATGTCTTTGACATACCCATGCCGGGTCTCCCAAGGCCGATAAGGGAGCACTTCAGCGACGTCATGGAGGACCCTGGTGACTGGGCCAGGAAGGCGGTAAAGGAGTATGGTGCCAACATGGTCACAATACACCTCATCGGAACAGGACCCAAGGTAATGGACAAGTCACCAAGGGAGGCTGCAAATGACATTGAGGAGGTCCTCCAGGCCGTTGATGTCCCCCTGGTAATCGGGGGATCAGGGGACCCGGAAAAGGATCCGCTGGTTCTTGAAAAGGCTGCCGAGGCCGCCGAGGGCGAAAGGTGTCTCCTGGCATCAGCAAACCTGGACCTTGACTACAGAAAGGTTGCAAGGGCAGCCCTTGACCACAACCATGCGGTCCTATCATGGGCAATAACAGACGTCAACATGCAGAAAACCCTCAACCGTTACCTCATGAAGGAGGGCCTTAGTAGAGAGGACATAGTGATGGACCCAACAACCTGTGCACTGGGTTACGGTATAGAATTTTCAATAGATGTCATCACAAGGACAAGGCTCGCGGCCCTCAAGGGTGATGCAGACCTTCAGATGCCAATGTCCTCTGGAACAACCAACGCGTGGGGTTCAAGGGAGGCCTGGATGAAGAAGGATGAATGGGGACCCACAGACTACAGGGGCCCTCTATGGGAGATAGTAACCGGACTTACAATGATGCTCTCAGGTGTGGATATATTCATGATGCTCCACCCAACATCTGTGAGGCTTCTGCGGGAGATAGGGGAAACCTTCACAAGGGAATACATGACGACCGAAACACCTGATCTCCGGGAATGGATAACTGAACTTGAATATTGAGGAGGGGTTTAAATTGCAGGTAACTGCCATGGATGTATACCGATTACTTCCAAAAACAAACTGTGGTAAATGTGACGAGTCATCATGCATGGCCTTCGCCACAAAACTCATAGAAAAGGAACTCACACTGGATGACTGCCCGCAGCTCAGTGGGGATGAAAGACAGAAGCTCGAGGACCTCCTTGCGCCGGCTGTGAGGGAAATCACCTTCGGCCCAGAAAAAAACCCTGTGGTGGTTGGGGGTGATGAGGTCCTCTACAGGTTTGAACTCACATACTACAACCCCACAGCCCTCGTGGTTGATCTTCCAGATGACCTGCCATCAGAGGAGATCATGAAGAGGGCCAGTGATATCATGAATCTGAAATTCGAGCGTACCGGTGAGGAACTGACCCTGGATGCCATAGCGCTCAGGAACAAATCAGGAAGCCCTGAAAAATTTGCAGAGGCAGCAGGGGCCCTGGCTGAACTCAACTTCCCTGTTGTTCTATGCACATTCGATCCAGAGGCAATGAGGGCTGCCCTCGAGGTCCTGGGGGATCAGAGGCCCCTCATGTATGCGGCTACAAAGGACAACCTCCAGGAGATGGCTGATCTTTCCATTTCATACGGCTGCCCCCTGGTGCTCTTCTCACCGGGGGACCTTGAGGAGATGAAGAACCTCACAAGAAGACTGCGGGCAATGGGCCTTACTGAAATTATCCTGGACCCCGGAACATTCACAGGTGAGGGGATAGGTGACACCATAGACAACTTTGTCATGATAAGGCGCCTTGCAGTTGAGGAAAGGGATGAGGACTTCCGCTTCCCCATCATGGGCATACCAGCACTCTCAAGGCTTTCAGGAGTGGATCCGGTTGAGGATAACATAAAGGAGGCCACTGTTGCAGCCACACTCATGAACCGTTACGCCGACATTCTTATACTCGGCGGAACAGATATCTGGGAGCTTATGCCCATACTCACCCTCAGGCAGGGCCTCTACACTGATCCAAGGAAGCCACAGACTGTTGATCCAGGAATATATGAGTTTGGAGACGTTGATGAGAACTCCCCTGTGATACTCACAACCAACTTCTCACTTACCTACTACACAGTGGAGGGTGACCTCAAGGCAGGTGATGTCACGGCATATCTCCTTGTGCTTGACACAGAGGGAAGGGCTGTGGATGTCTCACTGGCCGGAGGACAGCTCACAGGAACCGCGGTGGCTGACCTTATAAAGGATACTGGTATAGAGGATAGGGTGAAGGATAAGGTTCTCATCATTCCTGGACTTGCGGCACCTGCAAGTGGTGAAATAGAAGACGATACCGGATGGAAGGTGCTTGTGGGGCCAAGGGATTCCTCAGGGATACCTGACTACCTTGAAAAACTGGCATCGGAGTAGAGGGGTGGTCCAGTGAAGATGCTGATGGTAATTGACCCTGCAAGGTGCAGTGGCTGCGATGACTGCATAAATGCATGCAAAAAGACCCATGGAGTTGCAAGGGTCAGGAAGGACGACAGGATGCCGGTATTCTGTCTTCAGTGCCACCCTGAGAAGGCCCCATGTGCAAGGATATGTCCTGTTGGCGCCATAAGGGAGGTTGATGGGGCGCTTGTGATTGATGAGGACGCATGCATACTCTGCAAGCTGTGTATGGTTGCCTGCCCTGCAGGAATGATAGTTCTTGATTCTGAAAAGAAATCAGCAGAAAAGTGTACGCTCTGTATGGATGCCGACTGTCTGCTGCCTGCATGTGTGGATGCATGTAAGGAGAATGTCCTTAAACTGGTATCTGTGGATGACCTTGCTGATCTCAGGGATCGCATGGAGTTCAGTGAGGTCCTTGAGGAGGCAATGAAGATCTACAGGGGCAAGGTTAACTAGATTTCCACGTGAAGGGTGTTTATCAACACCCTAATATATTTGTAGGACTCAGTAATGTTTTCAACTGGCCCTTTGAAGTATATGTAATATATGTAACCCTTCTTTTTGAAGATGAATGCCACTATCCTGTATTTCTTTGTTTCACCGGTTACCATGTATCCATGTTCGCTGTCCACGGTAACGGATCCCCTCGTGATGTTAAAAAGACCCCTCATGTTCAGAACGTCAATTAGGATATCTGAAAATTCTTCAGCAGTCACTCCGACGGCTTCCTTTCTCTTAACGGATATTTTAAGCCCATGTTCCTTACATGAACCTGTAATGAGTTTTTCACCATCCTTAACCTCTAGGAGGTCCCAGAAAATGGGGTACTTGAAGTTTATCTCCCCATTATCGAATCTCTCAAGGTATGGTTCCACATCGATGAGGTCTATCGCTGCGCGGGCCTTTCTTCTAACAAAAAGGTACGGATCATTGAGGGCCTCTATGAGTGATTCAAGGGCATCGGGGTCCCCTATAAGCCCCAGGGCCTCTGCCACCTTTCCGCGAACATAGCGGTTTTCGTCCCTTTTTCTGCCTGAGACCATCCTTTTGAGGTAGGGAACAGCCCTTTTTGACCCTATCTCCCCAAGAGCTTCAACAATGACGGCTCTTGTCTGCCATGAGGGATCAGAAAGTTTTTCAAGAAGGGGTTCAACTGCTGTTTCACCAAGATTCACAACTGCAAGGACAATCTGGCGCCGGACCTCCATGTCAGGGTCGTTGAGTTTATCAATAAGAACCTCAAGACACCTTTCATCACCCAGATTTCTGATGACCCGTGCAGCGGCCTTTCTCACAACCCATGACCTGTCGTTAAGCGCAGCCAGTGCCTGCCTGAGCCCCTTCTCAGGGTCCAGTTCTGCAAGGGTGATGAGTGCATTTTTTCTTATATCTTCAATGGGATCATTTAAATATCGTTCAACAGCATCAACTGCCCTTTTATCCCGGAACCTAGAAAGAGATTTCAGTGCACTGATTCTGACATCAATATCGGGGTCCTCAAGGGAACTTATAAGCGGTTCAATCGCGCTTGGATCACCTATATTTCCCAGTGCCCTGGCTGCCGCGGCCCTAACACCCCCAAGTATAGGGTAGTCCCTCTGCCATTCCTCATATCTGAGGGTATCAATCAGCGCGGGCACTGATCTCTTATCTGCCAGTTTTTCAAGGGCAAGGGCAGCGTCCAGTCTTACGGTGTAATCATCACTTTCAAGAGCCTCCATGAGACTTTGAACATCCCCCTCTTTCAGAAGCTTCTCGATGTCTAGGAATATAAAAACCCCCCCATAATGTATGCTATCCCTGATTAAAGCATACATTTGAGCATCTTTAAGATCCCGGGATAATCCCTCAGAATCTTAAGGAGTGATATTTTTGAGATGGAATTTAAATCTTTTCCCTCAAAGGATCTTATGAGTGAATCGAGTTCATCATCACTTAAACCATCAAGTACCTTCCTAAATTTAAGTGATCTCTCAAGATTTTTACCTATCCGCTCATGCCATGTGCTCTCATACTTTGAGAGGAAGCCTGAATCGGTTCTCTGTGATTCAACCGCTTCAGTAGCCACATCTGCGGCTATCATCGCACACTCCGCTGCAACGTGTATACCACCACCTGTGAGGGGATCAACCTGACCGGCCGCGTCACCAACGACAAGCAGGCCGTCTGTGTATGTCTTCCTGATGGGGCCTGCAACGGGCACAGCACCTGCGTTGAACTCCAGTTTGCTGCAGCCTGCCCTGGAGATGAACTGGTTAAGATAATGTAGCGGACTATTATCAGAGCATCTTGTTCTCCTTATGCCCACACCAACATTTGCCCGCCCATCACCCTTTGGGAAGACCCAGAGGTAACCTGATGGAGCAAAGGTACTCCCGAAGTAGAATTCCATGGTCTCATCGTCCACATCGAAACCTGCGACTTCATACTGGGCACAGGAGCACAGTTCTCCCGGTCTGAAACGTGTATCGAGCCCTGCCATACGGCCGACACCTGACTGAATGCCGTCCGCTGCAATTACAATACTTGATTCAACCTCATGGGTTCCATCGGGACCCCTGAATTTAACACCGGAGACTGATCCCTCATGGAACATCAGATCTTTCACCCGGGAACCTGCAAGCACATCCGCCCCAGAATCAGCGGCGCGCAAAGCGAGGTATTTATCAAAAATCTTTCTTTCAATGATGTAACCCTTTATAATTGGGTTTCTGGTTGTTACGCTTGCACCGTATGGCCCGTTGATTGCGGCCGCATTTATCCTTGTACATGTGAACTCGGGAAGGGGCTTTATACCTGTTGATCTGAAGAAGCTGTCGCTCACTCCCCCCGCGCACTGTACAGGGGTTCCTATCTCAGGGTTTCCTTCGAGCATGAGGACACGCAGACCATTTTTTGCTGCGTGGTATGCGGCTATGGAGC
Organism: Methanothermobacter sp. KEPCO 2; assembly: GCF_041228365.1. NCBI lineage: Archaea > Methanobacteriati > Methanobacteriota > Methanobacteria > Methanobacteriales > Methanobacteriaceae > Methanothermobacter > Methanothermobacter sp. KEPCO 2. The sequence continues at coordinate 1,715,517 of NZ_CP166185.1, forward strand.
CTGCCACACGACCCCCGACAACAACAAGATCATACTTCATCCTTACACCCCATTGCGTCCACAGGGCAGACTGCAGCACAGGCAAGACACTCCAGGCACCCATCCCCCATGAGGAGGATGTCCTCCAGTTCCAGGGCACCTGATGGACAGACATTCACACAGGCACCGCAGCGCATACACCTTGATGGATCGTGTTTCAATGAATCACCCACTAGATTTATGGACACCCGGTTTAATAATATTAGTGATATGATAATGACCACCGTTAAATTAATATATGACTTTTTACTACTATCAATTACCATGCAGGGGTGCCCGAGCGGCCAAAGGGGGAGGACTTAAGATCCTCTGGCGCAGGCCTTCGAGGGTTCGAATCCCTTCCCCTGCACTAGAGTTTTAGCTGTTCTGAAATTAAAATTGTTTGCCTTAGTGGCTCAGGTGGTAGAGCGATGCCTTGGTAAGGCATAGGTCGGGGGTTCGAATCCCCCCTAAGGCTTTTTCATTGATTTTAAGGTGTTTTAATGGAGAAGAAAATTGCTCAGATTTCGGACATACATTTCGGTGAAAAGAATTTCTCCAGCAAGCTCAGGGAGAATCTTCTGGAACAGCTTCAGGATGAGAATCCTGACATAATAATTGTTTCAGGTGACCTCACCACAGAGGGCTATGCTCATGAGTATGAACTTGCGGCTGAATTTGCAGATGAGCTCCGGTCAATCACATCGACATATATAATTCCAGGTAACCATGATGCAAGGAACGTTGGTCTGGTACACTTTGAGAAGATGATAGGTAAGAGGAAGTTTGTCCATCATGACTCAGAATTTGCTGTTATAGGTCTTGATTCATCTGAACCTGACATAAATGACGGTCAGATAGGGATGGATCAGCTGGAATGGCTTGCAAGGGAACTTGAGAGGGTTCCTGATCACCTATGCAAGATAGTTACGTTCCACCACCATCTGCTACCCATACCAAACACAGGACGTGAGAGGAACATACTGCTGGATTCAGGTGATCTTCTCAGACTCCTCAATTCGTATGGTGTTGACTTTGTGCTCAATGGACACAAGCATGTGCCCAATGTCTGGATGATTGAAAGGATGGTTACACTGAATTCAGGTACAGCCACAACAAGGAAGCTTAGGGGTGAGACTTTCCCCTCCCATAACCAGCTGAGGATTGATGAGGATAGGATCTCTGTTGACCTTATAAACACCGAGAATGGTTCTAAAAGGGAAATGGTCAGTTATTCTGTTAAGGTTGAGGATGAAGAATACATGATATGTTCATATGTACATCCAGAAGTCCCCCTTTAACCCCTAGTTTCATTTTTTCATAAAAAGATTAATATACCATCACACATAATGTTCTCTAATAGGGAAAATAAATATGCATAATATGATCTTAATTTCATCATTAAGAATCTGCAGGTGGCAGCGTTGACCAAGGCATTTGATATAATTATGGCAGGGATAATCTCAGGAATAGTGGCATTCACAACCTCGAAGCTGGGAGTAGGCGGAACTGTCATGGGCGCTGTTCTTGGTTCAATGCTGTATCAGCTTCTCTCCCACTACCTCAGGGAGCCCCTCAAGAATGTTAAGACAGAGAGGGTTGAGAGCAGGGTGGTATTTGCAATACCTCTCATTATAATAGTTGTAATCGAGGCAATATATCTCCTTGGAAATTTCCAGTGGAAACCCCAGTATATATTTTACCTACTTGAGGAGGCAACTGACTGGAACCTCTTCAGGTCAATAGGGGTGGGGCTCATGGTGATGGGGATCTACCCCCTCCTGCAACCTGAGACCATAAAGAAATCATATGGACATGTCCTATTACTCATGGGATTCATTGTCCTCCTGAGGGGGCTTGTGGATGTTCAGTCACCGGTGGTAATGGTTTACAGGTCGATTTTTTATGAGTTCGACACCCTGATAACCGTGCTGGTCATAGTTACACTCCTCTACATGATCGTATCCATACTCAGGGAATCTGTTGTCATTGTAATGGAAGATGAGGTGTCTTTGGAGAATGAAAAATAAAACAAAAAATGCAACACTCAAGTCAATCATAGATGTTATACTCTATGAGAACCCATCCACACAGGATGAGATTGCAGAAAGGCTTGGAATAACAAGAAGGTATGTCACCAAACTCCTCCAGCCCTTAATAAAGGAGGGTGTTGTTAGAAGGGCCTACATTGTGGATATAAAGAAATTTGAGGAATTCCCGGAGCTTTTTGGGGAGGAGGTTACCTCCAGGGAATACGCAGGAAGCTTTTTTATCAAGGAGATACTCAGGGACATGGCACAGCATGTCTGCAAGCAGCTCAGGAAGTCATTCAGGTCCCTTGAGGAATACGATGAGGACCTTGCAAATGAGGCCCTGAAGATGGACTACATAACAAACACCATGCACGAGAAGGTGAGGTCCTCTGTTGATACAGCCATAGCAATGAATCCCTACTCAGAGTTCAGCAAGACAATGGCATTCACAGAGATTGCCTATGACCTTGAAAGGATAGGTGATCACTCTGCAATAATAGCCAACTTCGCAGTTAAGGAGTCCTATGAGGTTGACCCCGCCATGATGGAGTACCTCCAGGAGATGTTCTCAATTGCCGTTGAGATGGTGAATACAGCAATGGATGCATTCCTCAACGAGAAACTTGAACTCAAGGCAAAGCTCATGTCCCTTGAGGACGATATTCACAGGGTCCAGAAGAACGCCCTTAACTGTGTGGCCACACAGATGGCTGAAACACCATTTGAGGATAAGGAGCGCTCAACCTATTACATATCCCTTTCAAGGGTTGTGAAGACCTTTGAGAGAATAGCAGATATTTCAATTGAGATATTCGATACTGCAGGGGAATATTACAGGAATATACCGAGAACAACAACACCTGAGCGTTTCAGGAGGCGTGAGAGGGAGGGCATGTAATTTATTTCTTTTTCTTCTCCATGTATTCCTTTATTTTTCTCTTTCCATTCCTTACCAAGAAGCCTGTCGCCAATAAAGACACCGAATGCGTGCCATATGACTCCTATTCCCCAGAAGGCTGTTATCCAGTAGAACCACCATATGCCCGGGCTTGAAAGAAGGTTTATGAGGAAAAGGGTGAAGTTGACTATTACAAAAACAGATAGGTGTATGTAAAATCCCTTAAGTTCCTCTACTCTCTTCCGGGCTCTTTCGTGTTCATCGTCCTGCATAGTTCTGCCTCTTCAAGGGATCTGTAATCTGTCTCCAATATTCTTTTCTCCTCGCCGTCGTAGTGTATTTCTTCGATGTCGAAGAATTTTCTGAAGGCCGGTTCACGCACCTTTTCCTCGTATACGTGGGATATGAGTCCGGGGAGCCGTCCTATCATGAACACCCCGGCACCTGTGCGCCAGTCAAAACCCATATCTGATAGTATCCCGGCGTTGGCACCGTCAACGTTCATCCTGACACCCTTACGCTCAAGGAGTATGTTCTGAACCTCAACCGCAAGCCTTGTATGGGGACCGACACAGTCATACTCCTCTGCAAGGTCCAGGAGCCGCACAGCCCGGGGATCCGCATTATGATACCTGTGCCCGAAACCAGGCACCTTCCTGTTCCTCCGCAGATGATCATCCACCAGCCTCACAGCAGCCTCAGGAATCTCATCCTCAGACTCACACCCTGAAACAGTCTCCTGAAAAAGCTTCATGGACCTCTCAATGGCCCCGGCATGATTCTTACCAAAGGCCAGAAGACCACCAGCAATACAGGCATGCACCGGAGAACCAGCAGAGGCAATCATACGGGCAGCCTGCGTACTGGGCGGAGTCACACCATGATCACAGAAAGACACCAGAACAGCCTCCAGCATCCTCGCAACATTACCAGGAGGAAGCTCACCCCGAATCAACAGGTAAACCATCTCAGAAAAAGAAACACCACCAATCAAATCCTCCTGAGAATAACCCCTGGTAACAATCCGATTAGGCTCAACCCTCGTAATGGAAGTCCTCCACTTTGGATTTTTTACCTTCAGTATGTCATTAATTATTCCTTCAGATATCATGTCTTTCCCTATCTGACTTTCAGTATTTAAATTTTAATGCATTTGGTGCACCCATATTCACTTTATGTGAATTAATTTTCTTTCCCGCTGAAATTAAGTTCACTAAATAGGTAATAAAGTACACTAAAATAGTAAATTTTAAATACTCCCGCAACAAGGTAAAGTTTGAGGTGATAAAATGGACACCAAACTGATCATAGGAATAGTCGTAGCAATCGTAATTATTGCTGGCGCAGTCCTGGCACTTGGAGGAGGCGGACAGCAGGAAAAGATCGACATTGTTGGTTCAACTTCTGTTCAGCCAGTTGCCGAAAAACTTGCAGCTGAATACATGAAAAAGCACCCAAACGTTAAGATAAACGTCCAGGGCGGAGGATCCAGTGTGGGAATCAAGAGCGCCCAGGATGGTACCGCAGACATCGGAACAAGTTCAAAGGAACTTAAACCCGATGAGAAGAAAGGTCTGACAGAGTACATGATAGGTAAGGATGGTATTGCAATAATTGTAAACAGCAAGAACCCGGTCTCAGACCTCTCAAAGGACCAGGTTAAGGACATCTTCAGTGGAAAGATAACCAACTGGAAAGAGGTCGGAGGACCAGATGCAAAGATAACAGTGATAACACGTGAAGACGGTTCTGGAACCCGAAAGGCCTTCGAAGAAATTGTGATGGGTAAGGAAACCAAGATAAAGAAGGACGCCATAGTTGAAAGTTCAACCGAGGCTGTTAAGCAGGCTGTTAAGCAGGATGCAAACGCCATAGGTTTCATATCACTTGCAAACCTCGACGAAACAGTGAAGGCCCTTAAGATCGATGGTGTGGCCCCATCTGAACAGACAGTTGCAGATGGATCATACAAGATACAGAGGCCATTCCTTTTCCTTGTCAAGGGCAGCGCACAGGGAGCAGTCAAGGACTTCATTGACTGGGTCCTCAGCCCAGAAGGACAGGCAATAGTTAAATCAGAAAAGGTGGTCCCAGCAAAGGCCTAGTGGTTTTTAATTAAAACCACAATTTTTTCTTTCCGTCACCTTCAGTGAACTTTATTAATCAATAGGTGAAATCGATAACTGAAGGTGATGGAGATGGATGTAAAACCACGAAACATTCTCATACTAATCATTATCATCGCACTTGCATACTTCATGATCAAACCGGGTTCAGATTATGAGAGAATTGAAATTGCAGGCTCAACCTCTGTTCAGCCAGTTGCCGAGAAACTGGCCGAGGAATACATGAAGGACCACCCAGATGTCAGGATAAACGTCCAGGGTGGGGGTTCTGGAATGGGTATAAGGACAGTACAGCAGGGTGTTGTTGATATAGGAACAAGTTCAAAGGCCCTCAAACCCGATGAGAAGGATGGGCTTAAGGAATATGTTATAGGGAAGGATGGCATAGTTATAGCTGTCAATCACCAGAACCCTGTCGATGACCTCACAACGGAACAGCTGAGGGATATCTTCAGCGGAAAGATCCGTAACTGGAAAGAGGTTGGAGGCCCAGATGCCGAGATACATGTTATAGTGCGTGAGGAGGGTTCAGGAACCAGAAGCTCATTCAAATCACTTGTAATGAAGGATGAAAAGATAAGATCAGATGCAATTGTCCAGGGGTCCACAGAATCTGTGAAACAGGCGATAAAGAATGACCCCTATGCGATTGGCTTTGTTTCAATGGCCCATATGAGTTCAGATGTAAAGGCACTTGAGGTGAACGGAATAACCCCCTCTGAGACCACAGTGGCCGATGGTTCCTATCCCCTTGTTGTTCCATTTGAATTCATAACCAGGGGGGAACCTGTGGGGGTTGTGAAGGACTTCATTGACTGGGTCTTTTCACCGGAGGGACAGGCGATTGTCAGGAGCCAGAAGGTTGTCCCTGCAATAGCAAATGTCTCAGATGATACCTAGGAGGTAAAACATGATCAGCAAGACAAGGGAAAATCTCATTGAGAAGGGTCTTTTTATAACTGCGATCTTCTCAATAATCGCGATACTGCTCATAATAACCTTCATATTCCGTGAGGGAATCCCGATACTCCAGGACTATGGTGTGATAAATTTCATATTTGGAATGGACTGGGCGCCCTCAGATGGTAAGTACGGCGTCTTCACGATGATAGTTGGATCCCTTTGCATCACTCTCCTCTCACTTGCAATAGCGGTTCCCCTATCAATCCTATGCGCCATATTCATGGCAGAGGTTGCTCCGGAGATCATGCGCAAAATCCTTAAACCTGTGATAGAGACCCTTGCAGCAATACCCTCCGTGGTATACGGATTCTTTGGTCTCATAGTTCTGGTACCCTACGTGAGGGCCAACATAGGGGGCACAGGTTTTGGAATGCTCACAGCAGCACTCATACTCACGGTCATGATCATGCCCACAATCATAAGTGTATCAGAGGACGCCATAAGGTCGGTGCCCCTAGAGTACAAGGAGGCATCCCTTGCACTGGGAGCAACCCACTGGCAGACCATACGCAAGGTCATTTTTCCTGCAGCGATTCCAGGTGTAATAACATCCATCATACTGGGTATGGGCCGCGCCATTGGTGAGACCCTGGCCGTTATAATGGTTGCAGGAAACGTTACACAGATACCATCATCCATCCTGGACCCTGTAAGGGCCCTCACATCCAACATAGCACTGGAAATGGGATATGCAACGGGACTCCACTACAGCGCCCTATTTGGAACAGCCATCATACTCTTTGCGCTGATAATGGTCCTGCTGGTTATTGCAAACTACTTCCACTACAAGAAAAAGATCGTGATAGGTGGAGGATACCTCTAGGAGGCTCAGAATGTCTTTCAGGATAATCTCACCAAAAACCAGTCAGAAGATAATGACAGGAGTGCTGTGGGCATCAGGCCTCGTAACAATACTCATCCTGATTGTTATAATAGGCTACATAATGCTCAAGGGCCTTCCAGCACTGACCCCCGAATTCCTGCTATCTGAACCCATT